>NZ_CP166197.1:0-736076 GCF_052327315.1 Asticcacaulis solisilvae | reverse complement strand
CGATGACGACGCCCAGCACGGTGACGAAGAAGGCCAGCCACAGCTCGGCCGCCAGTTTACGGATCGACTGCGGCCACGCCCGGAGGAAGAAGGAGGACAGCACGTCCTTGAAGCGGGTGTGCGGGCCGTAGATGTAGACATAGGCGCGGGCGCACAGGGCCTGCAGGTAGGTGATCATGTTGCGGTCGAGCGAGATCGACTGCGCCATCGACAGGGACGACATGGCCGAGCGGTAGAGCACCGGCAGGTTCAGGATCTCGTCGATCGAGAACTGGCCGAGGCCCTTGCTGTCGACCTTGTCGAGCGCCGCGTTCAGCGCCTTCCAGTCGCCCTGGCGGGCATCGCGGAACTTCTGGCTCTTCAGCTGAAGGACGGGTTTGCGGGTTTCGATTTCGGGTTCAGCCATGAACGCCCTCCCCTACAGCCGGTTGGCGCGTTTCAGCGCCAGGTATTTCGATACGATGGCGGTGGCCAGGTCTTCGGTCGGCGCCTCCAGCACCTCGACGCCCATGCGCCGGAGTTGGGCCAGGACGCGCTCGCGCTGCATCGACAGGCGCTTGGCGAAAACGGCGCGGGTGACGTCCTCGGGCTGGCGGGGCGCCCTGGCCATCAGGTCCTCGACGACCTCGTCCTTGAAGGCGACGAACAGCACCAGGTGCTTCTTCGACAGGCGGTTCAGCGCCTCGATCATCAGGTCGGCGCTGATCTCGTCGATGAAATCGGTGAACAGGATGACCAGCGAGCGCCGCGCCACCTTGGCATTGAGGTCGGCCAGGGCCAGGACGTGGTTCGATTCCTCGGTCGAGTCCTCGAGCGCCGCCAGATGGTGCTTCAGGGTCTCGAAGCCCTGCGTGCCGCTGATCATCGGCGCGGCATGATAGGGCCGCGAATCAAACGCAAAGGTGCGGATATTGTCGCCGATCTTGAGCGCGCAATAGCCGAGCAGCAGGCCGGCATAGATGGCGCGGTCAAGCCGCTTCAGCCCCGCCAGGGGCTCGCCCATCAGCCGGCCCGTGTCGTAGACCAGCACGATGTGATGGTTGCGCTCGGCCTGGTATTCTCTGGAGTAAAGCTTCATGTGCCGGGCGGACGACCGCCAGTCGATGCGGCGATGGTCCTGGCTGGAATCGTACTCGCGCAGAGCGTGGTATTCCGAACCGGTGTTCAGCTGGTTCTGCACGCGGATGCCGTAGATGTTGTCGATCGAGAACAGGTTGGACGCATCCTGTTCGACGCCCTTGAGGTCGGGCGTGACCGATATCTGCGCGTCCAGGACGACCTTTTTCTGAATATAGACAAGGCCAAGCAGCCCCGTCCAACGCACCCAGGCGGCGGAGATGTCGCCGCGTCCACGCGTCTTCGCATGGACCGTCAACGCCCCCCTGAAGGTCTTGTCGCCATCGCGGGCCGGTGTGCGGTCGTAGGTCGACGCCGCCAGCACGCGGTTGAGCCCCAGGCGCAGTTCGATGCGCCCCGGTACGCGCCACCCGAAGCGGATGACGAACGGCACAGGCAGGTCGCGGCCGACGCCGATGCTTTTCGGCAGGCGCATCTCGACCTTCAGCCCCTGCCCCACCGGCGCGAACAGGCCGTCGAGCAGGGCGATGACGAACAGAGCCGCCATGACCACCGGCACCCACGGCCAGGCCTGCGGCGCGTACAGCCCGATGCCGATGGCGGCGGGCAGTCCGAGGCCGAGCAGGACTAACAGACGTGAAGTGGGGTAGATCGACATGCTCTTGCGCGACTATCTCGGGATTTCGATCTTTTCGAGCAGGCCCTGCAGGACCGCGTCGACATTCTGGCCTTCGATCTCGGCCGACGGCGACAACAGCACGCGGTGGCGCATACAGGGCTTGTAGAGGGCCTTGATGTCGTCGGGCAGCACATAGTCGCGGCCGTCGAGCGTGGCGTAGGCGCGCGCCGCACGGGCCAGCAGGGCCCCTGCACGGGGGCTGGCGCCCACCGACAGCTGCGCGGACTCGCGCGTCGCCCGGATCAGGGCCACGATGTAGTCGAGATTGGCGGGATTGAGCTTGACCTGGCCGACCGTGGCGATGGCTTCGGTCAGGGTCTCGGGCGTCAGCACGGCCGCCACGCCCGAGGTTTCTGGGTCGGGCGCGCTGGCGGCATTGCCGGAGGTTTCGATGATGCGGCGCTCTTCCTCGATGCTGGGATAGCCGAGGATGTGCTTGAACAGGAAGCGGTCGAGCTGGGCTTCGGGCAGCGGATAGGTCCCCTGCTGCTCGATCGGGTTCTGGGTGGCGATGACGGTGAAGTGGCGGCCCAGGTCATGGCGCTTGCCGTCGAGCGTAACGTGGCGCTCCTGCATGGCTTCCAGCAGCGCCGCCTGGGTCTTGGGCGGCGTGCGGTTGATTTCGTCGGCCAGCAGCAGGTCGCAGAAGATCGGGCCCTTGGACAGCGTAAAGGCCGAGGTCTGGAAGTTGAACAGGTTCGAACCCAGCACGTCGCCCGGCAGCATGTCCGGCGTGAACTGGATGCGCCCGAAGCGCAAGGACAGCGAGCGGCAGAAGGTGCGCGCCAGCAGGGTCTTGGCGGTGCCTGGCGGGCCTTCGAGCAGGATGTGCCCGCCCGAGAACAGCGCGGTCAGCATCAGCTTCAGCGTGTCGTCCTGGCCGACTATGACCTTGGCCATTTCGGCGCGAAGCGTGTCGGCCAGCGAGCGGATATCAGATATTTGCACGGTCTATCTCCGTTTTCCAGGCATGCAGCTTTTGCACGACGTCGATCAGCTGATGCACGGTGAGCAGGTTGGACGCCTTCGATTTCAAGGCGGTATAGGATTCGCTGGCGCCGTAAAGCGTGCCGATGCGGTCGGCCAGTTCGTCGGGAGAGTCGTTGGGCCCCAGAAGCCTGTGGCCGCGGGCGCGCAGCACCTCGTCGCGGACCATGCCGGCATAGGCGGGGCCGAGCTTGGCTTCCTTGAGCGATATGGCCATCAGGCGGGCGGCATTGTCGGCCAGCACACGCACACCACGGCCAAGGGCTGCCCCCTCCTCTTCCGCCACCGGCGGGCCGAAGCGGGCGAAGGCGGCCCACATCAGGGCCAGGCCGATGATCAGGACGCCGAGCGGCACGGCGATAAAAGGCGGACGGCTGAGCGCATGCAGCAGGTCGTGGTCGAAGGACAGGTTGTTGAAGGTCAGGTTGAAGACCACCGACGGCCTTTTCTTCGCTCCGGCCGGTGACAGCCTGTCGAGAATCTCAAGGGCCGCCACGACGCGCCTGGGATCGGACAGGACCTGGTTGTTGAGCAGGTCGGGGTCGCTGACCAGGTAGACCGGGACCTTGGGCTGCTGGCGGCCGTCCGTCACCGTGACGCGGCTGATCAGCGGGCGGCCGTCGGGCGAGACCAGGACCGGCGCCAGATTCGGCCCGGAAATGGTCTGCAGGTCGCCGATGGCGCCCACCGCCATGTCGAGCGGGAAGGCGCTCTGTCCGGCCACGCCATGGACCGTAAGCGGCCCTTCGGTATGCGCCTGGCGGACGTCGTAGGGCACCTTGTCATAGGTGAAGATGGCGTCGCCGTCATCATACACACCCTTGCCCGGCGGCGCCGGCGGCAGGGCGGCAGCGGAGGCGGACGAAGACGCGCCGTCGTCATCGTCGTCCGTGTCCGGCAGGGGCTGCGACGACACCGGCGCCAGCACGGCCAGCATGCGGCGCAGTTGCGGCGCCGATATCATGGCAGGCGTGCCCGCCCAGCGCGGATTGCCGGGGGCCGGCCCCGATTCCCATTTCGGCGCGACGACAATGACGACCCTGCCCAGCGGATGGTACAGGATATGGTCGGAGCGGCGCTTGTCCGGGCCGGTGAAATCGCCGTCGTCGGCCGTATAGAGTTCGCTTGAGACCTTCACTGGAGCGGACTGCGCGGATGACGCGGCGTCCGAAGCCGGCTGCGACGCCTGTTCCGAGGCTTCCGACGCACTGGAGGCGCTGGCCGAGGCCTCTTGCGCCTTCTTGCGGAAATGCGCCGAGGTTCCCGCGGCATTGTACACACCGCCGTCATTGTTGAGCGTGATGATTTCGATATCGGCACGGGAGACTTCACTGCCGTCTTCAAAGCGGTTGGTCGAGGTCTCGTGTCCGCGCGCCACCAGCATGCGCTTGAGGCCCTGGTAGCCCTGGGCGGCGATCGAGGTCGGCAGCGACGCCGGCCCGCTCTCCGGATCCGCGCCCACCGTGAACAGGGCCACCGCCGCGATGGCGATCATGCTGAGGCACAGGATAAGGGCGACGGCCGGCAGCCAGGCCCGGGTTTCGGGCACACTCAGGGAGAAGGGCAATTTCATGCGATCCCCTCCGCGGCGACGAAGGCGACATAGGCCTGGCGGCAGGCGTCGAAGCCGGCCTTACCCACCGCGATACCGGCGAAATAGCTCTTTTCCACCCACCCGACGATGGCGCGGAAGGCCGGCCGCGCCGCCTCGGGCAGCAGCGGGTGTATAAGGATGTCGCGCGCCGAATAGTGCAGCCGCACCAGATCCGGGCGGAAAGCGTTGATATCGGCCACCGAACGCACCAGCAACAGGTGCACGGCCTCGTCGTAGAGGCCTTGCGCGGCCAGGGCGTCGATATCGCCGAGCAGGGCGGTCACGGCCGCCTTCGTCGGGCGCCAGGCTTCGTCGGCCTTGAGGCTGTCGCGGGCAAACAGCCGCTCGAAGCGCGATGTCAGGAAAAGCCGGACGACGGGCGACAGCAACAGACACACCACGGCGAAGGCCAGGGCATACAGGAGCCAGGGCAGCACCGGCGCAATCGGAGCGAAGATTTCACCCACACCCTGGAAAAAGTGCCCGACCGCTTCGAACACCTTGCGCCAGAACTCCGCCGCGTGCGGGTCAGGCGGCGGTGTGTGCCCGAACCGGGTCTGGAGGTCCTTGTGTTCGTTGACGGTGTGTATGAGCGTCCTGGCGTCGGCAAGGCTCAGCGGGGCACCGGGCGCGCCACCTGCAGCCTGAGATGCCGTATCCGCACCCACCTTGAACTCTCCCCCTGGCGCCTGGCCGTTGTCCAGGGCCCCTCCCCCGGCATTGACATACTTTTATGGGGCGGATGCGTTACCGGTCAAGTAAAACCGGACGTCGTAACGGTTCCGCACACGCTTGAAAGAGGCGGGGCCGGCCTTCCTTCAGGCCGGAGCCCTGCCGGGCGGTTTTATCGATTCTTCCGTTAAAAGAATCTCTTAGAAGAATCCTTAAGTAAGTTAAGGCGGGTTAACGGGCACTTTTCCTCTTGTGATTCAAAAGCATGAGGTCAGGGGCAGTGGGCATTCCCCCGATATTCGGTGGGTGTTCCCCCGGTCCGCGCGTGGGTATTCCCCCGACGAGAAAGTGGGCAATACCCCGTTCCTGCTGGCGAGCGCGTCCTGGTTTTCCACAGATTTACCCACAGGCCGTCGCATCTGTTCCGGTGTGTGATCCCCCGAGGTGAGGCCTGTCCCCCTCCCCTGCCCGACTCCCGGGTGCGTTTACAGCCCGGGACGCCGGTGTGCGATCCCCCGAAGCTGCCTGTTGAGTCGTCCCGGTATGCGGACCTGATCGAATCGGTGTGCGATCCCCCGATATATCCGTCACGGCTTCGTCGCAAAGCCCTGTGGATTAACGATTTTCGAATGCTCTGGGGTGTGTGATCCCCCGAATCACCGGGTGTGCGTTCCCCCGATGGACAAGTCAGGCGATGTACGAAAAAGCGTCCGCGGGTTTTCGTTAAAAGACCGCGCAAAACAAAAGCTTACTCAGGCATTGGCCGGCACGGCGCGCCGCGCCCTGGTCTTCAGGGGACTCTTCGCGGCCGGTGCCGGCAGGCCGTCGCGGGCATTGAGCACAGCCAGTTCGGCCGTCACGGCGCCTTCCAGGGCTGCCATCCGGCTGACGACGAACAGAGCGGGCGATCCGTCCTGGGTGGTGGTGAGCTTCAGATCGTATTCCGGCAGCTGATTGCGCTCGACCACCTTGCGCAGCATGCGGTTGAACTCCTTGGACGGGCTGTCCGAGCCCGTCTTGGTGTGCAGGATCTCCAGCCGGCACAGCCAGCCTTCGGGTTGCACACCGGCATGCTTGCGGGCGATCCGGTAGAGCGATCGTTCAAGGCCGCCGGTCAGCAGGAAATAGTCGCCATGCATGGTGAGCAGCGAGCGGTCGCCGACAATGCCTTCATACACCCAGTTGGACAGGGTCAGCGTCATGCCGCGCGGCTGGCCGGTATTCTGGTCGATTTCCAGCGTCCAGCCGTCGAGCCACCCGAATTGCGCCTCGGTCCGCCGGGTGGGCGCGCGCAGCGAGGTGCGGATCGAGGTCGTTTCCAGCCGCTGCAAGGCCGCCTGGAGCTCGGCATAGGCCTTGCCGCCCGTATCGCGCTTGATGGCGCGCAACAGGTCGTAGGTGGTGGTTTTCAGCGTCCTGGGCAGGTCGTTGACACCCTGTGCCTTCATGCGGGCCAGCGCCGAGGCCGCCCAGATCAGGATATCGGCGTCCCAGATGGTCGCCATGCCATAGGCCGGCATGGCTTCGACCTTGACCCAGACGTCGCCGTCGGGCGAACGATATTCGATAGGTTTCAGCCGCTTGCGCTTTTGCAGGCTGAAGAAGGGCCGCTCCATCGTCTCGCGCTGATCCTTCAGCGGCACGTCGTGCAGCAGGGGGATGAACAGGTCGAGCTCGGAATTGGGATCGCGGCGGCGGGTCATGACGGATCAGTCTTCCATGATTCCCGCGAGTCGTTGAGTCCGAATTGTCACACGCCGGTGTGTGGACATGTCGAAAGTGTGCACACCGCCACGCGCACGGTCCTCCTCCCCATCGGGAGATGGGGAGGTGTCAGCGCAGCTGACGGAGGGGGCGGAGCTAAAGGAAGAAGACGTTTGTAGGGTCGCGAGTGCGGACGGTGCGGCGTTGGATTAGGCAAAAACCCTGTCCATTAGCTCCGCCACCCTTCGGCTGGCTCCGCCCCCTCCACCGCTCCGCGGTCCCCCTCCCCATGCAAGGCATGGGGAGGAGAGGTATTTCCGGGACTCCAGAATCGTTACCGTTCGCCCATCGGATGCTTGCCGTATTTGTGAAGGATCGTATCGAGCCCCTCCCCGATCAGCGCCTGCACCGTGGTGTCGCGCTCGACGGCCAGCAGCTTCACCGCCTTGGCCATCTGCGGGCTGAAATAGCCGGCGACCATGACCTTGCCGTCGCGCGCCTTGGGAGCGGTCACGATTTCGGGCACCGGGGCGATCACGGCAGCGGGCTTTTTCACGCGCGGCGCCTGGATGGCGGTGGCGCGGGCCGTATCGAGCTGGGCGATTTCCTTCTCGATCATGGCGGCGGGCTGGGCCGGAGGACCGGCAACGGCGGCCAGGCGTTCGGCGAGGCTGGGACGGGCGTTCGATTTGCTCATGCGGCACCTTTAAGCGGTTCGGACTGGCGGGGTTGCGGATGCGTCGGCATGTCCAGGCGTCCACATACCCACGTATAAAGTTTTTGCACTTCGTCTGCGGCCTTGCCGGCCGGTTCGAATTCGCCGGCGGTCTGGCCGTTGATCACGGCGTGGCGCAGCGCGGCGCGGTCGACCAGGCAGACGGGCGCGATATTGAGGCTGAGCGAATGGATGACGGTCGCCACCTCCTCGATCAGGGCGTTGGCGCGCGCCGGCACGGCGTTGAGCAGCACGGCGGCGGGTTTTTGCGCCACGCGGACCAGTTCGGCGGTCGTCTTGATGGCGTGCAGGTCGAAGGCCGAGGCGCGCGTCGGGATGACCACCAGGTCGGCGACCTTGGCGGCGGCGACGGCGGCCGAGTCGGCGGCGGGCGGCGAGTCGAGGATGACCAGGTCGACCCCCATCTTCTCGGCCTCTTTCAGGGTCGGCACCAGGCGGGCGTGCGGGGCGGCGACGACGACCGGGTTGTCGGACGGGGTGTCCCCCTCCCCTGCCCTGCGCCAGTCCGACCACTGGGCGGCGGTCGCCTGCGGATCGAGGTCGATAATGGCGACGCTGTAGCCGGCCTTGGCGGCCGCGACGGCGACGTGAACGGCGATCGTCGTTTTTCCGACGCCGCCCTTCTGCGAAACGATGGCCAGGGTCTTCATGAGGTCCGCCTTTCGACAAGCGGGATTGGGGAGATGTCCGTATATACGCGCGAAGACCTGACAGATCGTTAACACGCGGGCTCGCGGAGGCGTATTCATGTGGAAAAAGCGGCGTGAAGGCGTGTCCGGACGTCGTTTTTTCGGCTGGCGGGCGTTTTCGCCCGCGCACGTGCCCGCCAGCCCGCCAGCCCGCCCGTCTCCGCGGCGGCGCGCCCATCGGCCCATCTGTCGCCGGGGCGACCTGGCCATACGTCCCTGCGCCGTCCTGCCGGCCTGTCGTCGTGCCAGTGTGTATACGCGTGCAATTGTCTGCGTGCCGGATCGCCTTCATGTGGAATTGCCCCCACGCCCAGACCGCGACGCGCGGGTGTGTGCGGACGTCCGCCGGACGAGCCGCCGCCGCGTCGGCCTCTCCCCGTTCCCACGTGTCTTCCGACGGGCCTGCCGGTGTGTGGACACGCGCGATCCTCGTCGTGCAGGGGCGTAGCCCTGGCCACGTCTTCGGGCGCCGACGCGTCGAAACCGCCGCACGGGGAGGGGGCGGCGCGTGGAGGGGCGGAGGCTTTGGCGCGCCCATTTGTCGGGCTTTTAAAGCGCCGTCACGGCCACGGGCCGACCCTTCGACCTGATGCCGTCACGACACGCAAGCCTTTGGACACGCGAAGTTTTTCGCCTGTAGGGGAGGGGGCGCTTGCCTGCCGCACCGAACAGTGATCAATGTGATCACGCGAAAAGGAAGAACCCATGAGTATGATGCGCGTACACGGCGTAAGCCTGACCTATGGCCTGCTGGAAACGCTTGGCCAGGCCATCGTGGCCGGCGATTTCGACACCCAGGCCTTTCCGACCGAAGGCGAACTGGCGACGCGCTACGGCGCCAGCCGCACCGTGGCGCGCGAAGCCGTCAAGATGCTGTCCGCCAAGGGTTTGCTGACCTCGCGGCCGCGCCAGGGCACGCGTGTCCAGCCGGTTGCCAACTGGAACCTGCTCGATCCGGACGTGACGCGCTGGATGAGCGAACGGCCCTTCACCTCGCGCATCTACCGCGACTATACCGAGGTGCGCATGGCGGTCGAGCCCCTGGCGGCGCGCCTGGCCGCCAAACGGGCCTCCAGGGCCGATCTCGACGCCATCGGCCATGCCCTCAAGGTCATGGCCGACGAAGCCGGCGACCACGACAAGGCGCTGCTGGCTGATATCGACTTCCACGTCGCCATCCTGAAGGCCGCGGGCAATCCGTTCCTGCTGCAGATGCGCGAGCTGATCCAGACCGCCCTGACCATTTCGATCGGCCTGACCAACCGCATTTCCGGCCACACGGCCAATATCGACGAACATGCGGAGGTCTTCCACGCCATCGAAAGCGGTGACGGGGTCGCGGCGGAAACGGCCATGCGGCGCATCCTGAACGAGTCTCTGGACCTGATCGAGGCGATGCCGGAGTAGGGCAGGGCGCGCTGCCGCACGTCGTCCCGCCGGCGTGTCCACACGCCGGCGGGTCTTTTTTACGGGCTTTTGGTGTGTGAACGGGGTATCCGGAATGTCGTTCTGACAGTCCGAGGGGCAGGCTTTTGCGCTTTGAAAGGAGCCGCATCATGCCCAGGAAATGGTCGAATGAGGTAACCGAGCATTCCAACGCCATGGACACAAAGCCGCATATCTTCGAGTCGCACGATCCGAAGGCCATCGCGAAATCGCTAAAACACTCGGCCGAAGAGAGCCATCGCCGGAAATCCAGCCCCTATCGTTCGGCGATGTCGATGCTGACCTTCTATATAAATCGTGCCGGAAAGAACCTGCCGGACAGCCAGCTGAAGGTGCTCGAAAAGGCCAAGGACGAGCTGCGTGCGCTGTTCGGAAAGCCGGCCAGCGCGTAAAAACGGCGAGGGGAGGGGCGTGTTCCCGGTGTCACGGCTGCCGGGTTTCTGCGCCATTGTCATCAAAGCTTGATCCTTTATTCGCGAATGCTTCGCAGGAGCAGGGCAGGGACGCGGGTATCCACTGCCAGGGATCTGCTTAAAATGTTCAACTCCACTTTCAAAACCACCCTGCTCGCCTCGTGCGCGCTGGGCGCGGTGTCGTTCGCGGCGCCCCATACCGTCCTTGCCCAGGACACCCAAAATGCGCAACCGGCCGATACGTCGAGCGTCGTCGTCTTCGGTCATCGCGCCGCCACGCGTCGCTCGATCGAGCAGAAGAAGACCGCGGCCGTCCAGGTCGAAGTCGCCACGGCGAACGATGCCGGCAAGCTGCCGGACCAGAACGTCGCCGAAACCGTCCGCCGCCTGACCGGCGTCACGGCCGCCAACGACCAGGGCGAAGGCCGCTATGTCATCATCCGCGGCCTCGATCCGAACCTCGCCGCCGTCCGCGTCAACGGCCAGTCGGCCGCGGCCCCGGAGCCGGAAGGCCGCCAGGTCAAGCTCGACGACATCCCCACCGGCCTGATCGGCCAGGTCACCGTCGTCAAGAACCAGACCGCCGACTACGACGCCAACGCCATTGCCGGCGCCGTCGACATCAAGACGCTGAGCGCGCTCGACCGCAAGGGGCCGTTCTTCAACGGCCGCTTCGCCGAAGGCCGCTTCGACCTCAACAAGAAGTCGCCCTCCGAAGCCGACATGACCTTCGGCACGCGCTTCGGCGCCAATCACGACATGGGTTTCGTGATCTCGGTCAACAATTCCCGCCGCCCGATGCGGTCGAACAACCTGCAGGGTTCGTCGAACTGGACGACCGGCACCAACGGCTTTACGACGCCGGACGACTGGCGTCCGCGCGACTACAACCTGACGCGCGACCGCGCCGGGGCTGCGGCGGCCTTCGACTGGAAGCCGGACGCCGACACCCACCTATTCGCCCGCGTCCTGTCGTCGCGCTTCAGCGATGATGAAACCCGCGACCAGTTCCGCGTACCGATCCCGACCACCGGCCTGACCAACCAGACCGCCACTTCGGGCGACTTTTCGGGCGTCACCGCGACACGCTTCGTCCGCCGCCGCCAGGAGGTCGATCGCGTGCTGACCGAAAGCCTGGGCGGAGAGTTCAAGCTGGGCGAGGGCAAGCTGTCGCTGGCCGCCACGGCCAGCCGGTCGTCGAAGGACGATCCGCTGCGTTCGGAATGGCAGTTCACCGCTTCGGGCATCAGCGGCCACTATGACGACACCGGCGTCGTCTTCCTGGTGACGCCTTCGGCCAAGGCCTATGACGCCACCCAGTTCAAGGCCAAGTCGTTCAACCTCGACGTCCGCCACGCCCAGGAAGACCTGCACCAGCTGACGGCCGACTACGAAGTGCCGACCGGCCTGTTCGGCGACGCCACGCTGAAGTTCGGCGCCAAGTATTCCGAGCGCCACAAGACCAATGAGCGCGACTACAAGGCCTACAAGCTGTCGACGGCCTTCACCCTGGCCAGCACCGGCACGCTGGACAGTTCGGATTCGGTCTATAACGGCACGATCCCCTTCGGTCCGCGCGTCAATTACGACCTGGCCACCGCCTACGCCATCAACAAGGGCTATCTGGTCCTCGACACGGCGGGCAGCGTCGCCAACAGCCTCGGCGTCGACTACGACGTGTCGGAAAAGATCGGCGCGGCCTATGCCATGCTGACCGTCAAGACCGGCAAGTGGACCCTGATCCCGGGCCTGCGCGTCGAAGACACCGACAGCGGCTACAAGGCCAAGAGCTTCACGCCGGCCTCGTCGGTCACCCAGGACTTCAACGTCTTCGGCGGCAAGCACTACACCGACCTGTTCCCGTCGCTGGTCACGCGCTACGACATTTCCGAAAGCCAGGTCATGCGCCTGTCGGCGACGACGGCGATCGGCCGTCCGAACTATTCGGACCTGGCGCCCTACGTCAATGACGACGGCGCCGGCAACGTCACCTACGGCAACCCGAACCTGAAGCCGTGGCGCTCGGTCAATCTCGACGCCGCCTTCGAGCAATATGTCGGCAAGGACGGCCTGTTGACGGTCGCCGTCTTCCGTAAGGACTTGGACACCCCGATCTTCACGGTCGGCACCAATGCCAGCAACATGCCGAAGAACGCAGCCTCGGGCTATGTCAACGGCGTCGAACTGGCGGCGGTCTATACCTTCGACTGGCTGCCGGGCCCGCTCAGCGGCTTCGGCGTCAACCTCAACGCCACCCTGCAGGACGCCAAGGCCAAGGGCGCGCCGGGCCGGGCAGGGGAGGTGCCGCTCTATTTCACCTCCAAGACCTCGGGTACGGCGGAACTGACCTATGAAAAGTACGGTATCATGGGCCGTATCGCCTACACCTACCGGTCGCACTACCTCGACACCCTGGGCGTCGACGCCGCCCACGACCTCTATACCGGTGACAACGGCCAGCTCGATGCCAAGCTGTCCTATGCCCTGTCGCAAAACTGGCTGGTCTATGTCGAAGGCACCAACCTCAACAACGCCCCGTGGCGCCGTTGGGAAGGCAACAACCATCAGCTGGTCGAGAACGAGATCTACGGCAAGACCGTCAAGGTCGGCATCTCGAGCAAGTTCTGATGCGCGGGTTACTCCTGACCGTTGTCGCGTGTCTGGCCTGGGCGTCTTGCGCCCGGGCCACTCCGGCCGCGCCGGAGCCCGGCTATACGCTGTCGCGTGTCGTCGTCGTCATGCGCCACGGCATCCGTCCGCCGACCAAGGCCGTGGTTGTTCCGGCAGAGGTCAGCACACGCCAGTGGCCGTCCTGGGATGTGGCCTATGGCTACCTGACCGGGCACGGCGCCAAGGCCATTGCCGAACTCGGTCGTTTCGACGCCCGGACCTATGCGGGCCTGTGGCCCAAGGGCTGCGCGGCCGAAAGCGGCAGTATGCGCGTCGTCGCCGATACCGACGAACGTACGCTGAAGACCGCGGAATCCTATGTCGGCGCCGGCTTTGCGGGTTGCGCCGAGATCGAGCATGTGACGGACGGCAAGCCCGATCCGCGCTTCTCGCCGTTCGAGACCGGCACCCTGCCCGATGCCGCGAAAATGCTGGCGGCCGCCGGGACCGATCTGCCGGCGGGCGGGCTGGCAACCCTGGATGCCGCCAACAAGGCCCGTCTCGACGCCCTGAGCGCGGTTCTGGGCTGCAATGAAGCGGCCTGCCGCCTGTCGTCGCGGGCGACCGCGATGGATGCGTCCAAGGGCCGCGTCAAGATCTCGGGCGGGCTCGACATCGCCTCGACAGCCGGCCAGGTGCTGATGCTGGAATATGCCGACGGCAAGCCGTTGAACGCGGTGGGCTGGGGCAAGGTGACGCGCGACCAGATTCGCGACTTCCTGACCTTCCACGCCCTCGAATTCCAATTGGTGGCGCGGCCCAGGGCGATCGCCGACTTCGGTGCCGGCCCGCTGCTGTCCGAGGTCCGGCAAGGGCTTTTCGGCGATGGTGCGCGCTATACCTTGCTGGTCGGGCACGACTCGAACCTCGCCTATGTCGGCGGAGCGCTGGGCCTGCACTGGACGGGCGGGGACTTCCCGCAGGACGATCCGCCGCCGGGCGGGGCCATCGTCTTCGAACGGTGGACAAAGGCCGGGGCGGGCGACCGTATCGTCGTGCGCTTCCGTTCGCAGACCCTGGACGAGATGCGCGACCTCAAGCCGCTGGGGGAGGGGGCTCTGACGACCCTGAAGCCGGTGGTGTGCGGGGACAAGCCGGTGTGCGACGCAAACGCCTTCAAGGCGACGCTGGACCGCCTGGCGCGGTAATGCATGACGGCAGAGCGCGCTGACGGGACGGTTTGCCCCTTCCGTCATGCTCGCTTCGCTCCCAAGCCACCTTCCCCGCTGCGCAGGGAAGGAATTAATTGGCTCCCTTCCTTCCCCGTTTTGGCTGCCGCCGAGGCCGACCCAGACGGAAAGGGGATACGAGGGTAGGGACGAGAGCCGGTGCGTTACGACGCCTTGCGGACCTCTGCGGCGATTTCCTCGGCAGGGCGGCCGAGCAGGTAGCCCTGCGCTTCGTCGCAGCCTTCCTCGCGCAGCAGGTTCAGCTGGGCCTCGGTCTCGACACCCTCGGCCAGGACCGGGATTTCCAGCGACTTGCCGAGCGCCAGGATGGCGCGGACGATGGCGCGCGCCTGCGGCGTGCGGTCGGCCTCCATCAGGAAGGTGCGGTCGATCTTGATCTTGTCGAACGGGAAGGCGTTGAGCGTGTCGAGCGAGGCATAGCCCGTGCCGAAATCATCGATGGCGATGGTGACGCCCAGGGCCTTGATCTGGCGCAGGATGTGCAGCGCCGTCAGGCGGTCCTCGATAATGGTCGACTCGGTGATTTCAAGCTCGAGGCGGCTGGGCGACAGGCCTGTTTCGGCCAGGATCTCGCGCACCGTGTCGATCAGGTCGACGTCTTTCAGCTGCACCGGCGAAAGGTTGACGGCGATGCGCGCGCCATTGGTCCAGCGGGCGGCTTCGCGCACGGCGGTCTTCAGCACCCAGGCGCCGATCTCGACGATGGCGCCGCTTTCCTCGGCGACGCCGATGAAGTCGAGGGGCGACACAAAGCCGCGCACGGGGTGCTTCCAGCGGATCAGGGCTTCATAGCCGGTGATGCCGCCGGTCTTCACCGACTTCTGCACCTGGTAGAAGACGCGGAATTCGTCGTTTTCCAGGGCCGACATCAGGTCTTTGGCCAAGGCGCGGCGGTCGCGCGCGGCCTCATCCATCTCGGCCTCGTAGAAGCAGACCTTGTCCCCCTGGACCGAAGCCTTGGCCCGGCCGAGCGCCAGGTCGGCATTGTTGATCAGAGCTTCGCGCGTCGCGCCGTCGCGCGGGAACATGGCGACGCCCAATGACGCTTCCAGCCGCACGTCTTCCCCGTCGATATCGATGGGCGCGCAGATGCAATCGTAGAACTTGCGCACGCAGTCCTCGACCGCCTCGGCGTCCTCGAAGCGCTTGACGGCGGCGAATTCGTCCCCGCCCAGGCGCGCGACGAAACGGCCGTCGCCGGCGGTCAGGGCCGCCAGGCGTTCACCCAGGATTTTCAGTATCCGGTCGCCGGCGGCGTGGCCGCGTTGCTCGTTCAGGTCCTTGAAGCCGTCGAGGTCGACCACGACCACCGCGACCTCTTCGCCGTGGCGCGACGCCCAGCTGAGATCCTGGTCGAGATATTCGTTGAAATGCAAGCGGTTGGGCAGGCCGGTCAGGCCGTCGTGCCGGGCCATGTGGGCAATGCGCTGCTCGGTCTGGCGTTGCTCGGTAACGTCGTCGAAGGTCGACACCCAGCCGCCGTCGGGCATGGGACGGTGCGTGATCGCCATGAAGCGGTTGGTGAAATATTCCGAGATCATGCTGCCGCCGCCCGGCTGGGCCAGCAGCGCGCGATGGCGCGCGGCGTGGGTATCGATGACGTCCTCGGCCGGGCGCGCGCCCGTCTTCAGCGTCATGACGGCGATCAAAAGGTCGTGGAAGCTGATGCCCGGCACGACGACGTCCGTGTCCAGCCGGTAGATTTCGCTGAAGCGCCCATTGGCCAGGATCAGCTTGCCGTTGCGGTCGAACAGACACAGGCCCTGCGACATGTGGCTGAGGGCGGCGTCGAGATTGCGCGACATGTCGAGCATGCGCTCCTTGTCGGCCTTCTGCGCCGTGATGTCGCGCATGACATAGGCGAAGCCCATGAGGCCGCCTTCGGCATCGCGCACCGGGGTTACGACGACGTGGCCCCAGAAGGCTGCGCCGCCCTTGCGGCGGCCCTGGAATTCGGTCTCCACGCGGTCTTCCATCCGCGCCTTTTCCACCCATTCGGCGTGGCGGCGGGCTTCGGCCTCACCCATCAGGACGGGATCGGCCAGGCGCTGGCCGATCATTTCGGCGGCGGTATAGCCCTTGATGCGGGCGGCGCCCCCCGACCAGTCGGTGACGACGCCGTCGGCGTCGAGCAGGATGATGGCGTAGTCGGTGACGTTGTCGAGCAGGACGCGGAAACGCTTGTCGCCGTTGGCCTTGACGGCGTCGAGCCGCGAGCCCCAGCGTTCGGCGAGGGCGCACAGGCCCAGCGTCGCAATCGAGGCGATGGCCAGGATGACCGACATGGAAGCCGGCGAAATATGGATGCCGGTCGTGTGGTGAAGAGGATCGGCGATGACCGTGACCGCGCCCATGGCGGTGAAATGGTGTGAGACGATGGCCAGCAGCAGCAGGCCCGCCGCGGCGGGCTGGGCCCAGCGCGCCTTGCGCTGGAAGACGGTCATGGCGGCGGCGCCGAAGGCGAGGCCGGCGAGGACGGAAAAGACGACCAAGTCCCACGCCCAGCGGATTTCACCCGGCACGTCGACCGCCATCATGCCGAGATAGTGCATGACGCCGATGCCGGCGCCGATAACCGCGCCGCCGGTCGCGGCCGAGAAGCGGAAGCTGCGCGAGGTGGCGATTTCGGCGCCGGCGCCGGTCAGGCCCATGGCGCAGACCAGCGACAGGACGGTCAGCTTCAGGTCGAACGTCATGGGGACGCCGGCGTGATAGGCCAGCATGGCGATGAAGTGGGTGGCGAAGATTCCGAAACCGCCGACAGCGCCCGCCGCCGCGACCCAGCGCAGGCGCCGCACGCCGGTGAAGGTCCGCGCTCTGTTGAGCGCCACCACGGTGACGCTGGACGTCAGCAGGCAGATCAGGGCGGCAAGGCCGACCAGGAGCCAGTCGTGGTGATCGATAAGGCAGAAAAAGACGCGGTTCATTACAGGGCGGATCCGTTCTGGGCCGTCGCGCGTGGCGAGCAGGCCGGCGACGTACGCCCACCCTATCGGCATATGCTTGTTATGCCGTTAATTGCCTGACTAAATGTATTATTTTACCGTAAAGTTATCCGGCCGGCGCGATATGGGTACGGATCCAGCTGGCAAAGGCCTCAGCGCTCAACTCGCCGTCGGCGACGACGGTAAGACCCAGGAAGCAGGTCGTATCGTCGGCGACCAGCCTGTGACCATTGAGGCCCAGGAACAGCTCGATGGCCAGAAGCGCCGTCGGCAGGTTCTGGCTTTGGAACAGCTGGTCGTGCGCCAGCCCATAGCCGTAGATGGCGGCCAGGCTGGCCAGGTCGGTCGAATGGCTTTCGCTCAGGACCTCGGCGCGGGCGATCAGCATCCGCAGCATGCTCAGTTCACGCGTGCCGGTTTCGCCGCCGTATTGCGCCGCCAGTTCGGCCTGGATGGCCGGAATGGTCTCTTCGTGGAGCAGGGTATAGGCCATGCAGACCCCTACTTTGCGAGTTCTTTAAGGACGTTGCGGCGTTTGCGCATCAGGGTGCGCGCCGTCTCCATCTGCCCGGCGAACTGTTCGTCATAAGCCGACAGTTTGAAGCCGTCCGGCGTTTCGGTGATGAACACGCTGTCGCCCTTGTCGAGCCGCATGCGGATGAGGAGGTCGCGCGGCAGGATGACGCCGAGCGAATTGCCGATCTTGGTGACCTTCAGTTCCATGCTTTTCCCCTGCCTGACCTTCACGCCGCTTTCGGCGCCAAGATGTAATACAGATGTAAGACCGAAATGAAGAAAACGTCAACGGACGCGTGCCGTAGCACGGGCGTCCCTACGCCCGGCGCGCATTTTTCAGCGGCTGCGCGGCGGTAAAACCTTGCGCATAGACCTGTTCGATCAGGTCGCGGTGCGTCGGCAGGTCCTTCACCGCGTGTTCGCCAAATCCGCGAATCTTCTCAAAAAGCTTCTCGGCGGCCTGGGTGTGCGCATAGGTGCCGCGCGCGGCGTCGAGATCGGTCTCGAAGCCCATGCCGTACAGGATGTACTGGTAGTTGAAGAAGGCGAAGGTCTCGACATCGGTGAGAAAGTCGAAGCGCGACGGCGGCCGGTGTTTCCAGCGCCTGAGCATGTCCTGGAGTTCGGCCGGAATGGTCTCCGCCGCCGTATTGTCGCGCCAGAAGGGCTCGGTCCGCCGCGTCAGGCAGTAATGCAGCTTGAGGAAGTTGACGATCTTCTCGCAGCGCTGGCGCATCAGGTCGTTGAACAGGGTGGCCGATGCGTCGACCGGACCGGCGTGCGGGAAGAAGTCGGCGATCAGGCCGGCCGCCACCTCGATCATCACGATGCCCGTGGCTTCCAGCGGTTCGAAGAAGCCCGCCGACAGGCCGACGGCGACGCAGTTCTTCACCCACTGGTGCTCGCGGTAGCCGGGCTCGAAGCGGATGATGCGCGTCGAGACGTCCTGCGCCTCGGGACCGGCATGGGCGCGCATGACGGCTTCGGCGCGGTCGTCGCTGCTGTGGGCGGACGAGTAGACGTAGCCGATGCCGCGGCGCTCGGCCAGGCCGATGTCCCAGGTCCAGCCGGCTTCATGCGCGGTCGAGACCGTGTAGGAATGGATGGGGCTGCGAGGGGCGGGGTAGGGGACGTTGCAGGTGATGGCGCGGTCGGTGAACAGTACGGGCAGGACGTCCTTCTGCGGCTGTTTCAGCGCCTTGCCGATCAGTTCGGCGCGAAAGCCGGTGCAGTCGACATAGAGGTCGGCCTGAAGTGTTCCGTGCTCGGGTGAGACCAGGCACGCAATGGCGCCGGTATCGTCGAGCCGTACATCGGAAATCGTGCCGACCAGGTGGGTGACGCCCAGCTCTACGCCGCGCTTTTCCAGCAGCTGGGCGAACTTCACCGCGTCGAAATGGTAGGCGAAGTTGAGAGGGCCGGCGAAATTGCCTTCGTACGGGCGCTTGGGCGCGCGGTCGGCGCCGGCGACGCGTGGCTGGAAGGCGACGGCCTCGGCGAAAGGCTGACGCGTCGTCCTGTCTTGCAGCAGCCAGTAGGGGACGAGGCTCAGTTCCTCGGTCCAGTAGGGGGCTTCGAAGGGGTGGAGATAGTGGTTGTGACGGCCGCCTTCGGGTGTGTCCAGCCAGTCGACGAACTTGATGCCCTGCTTGTACGTGGCCGTCGTTTCGCGCAGGAAGGTCGCTTCGTCGATACCGAGCGTCTGCAGCGTGGTGCGGATGGTCGGGAAGGTGCCTTCGCCGACGCCGATGATGCCGATGTCGGGGCTTTCGACGACGGTGATGTGCGGCGTCGCGCCGCGCGCCGGGGTGTTGCCGCCCAGGGACCGCGCCAGGTAGCAGGCCGTGAGCCATCCGGCGGTGCCGCCGCCGACGATCAGGATGTTCCGGGGTGTGGTCATGGCTGGCCTGTCATAGTGCGCGCGACGCTAACACGGCGGGTAAGGGCGCGGCAACCGCAACGGCACGTTATTCCAACGGCGACCGATCGCGTTGGCAAGCGCGCCAATCTTATCACGCGAAGCGAATGACGATGGCGACCGTGACGGCGAACAGGCCGACCGACAGGTAGCGGTAGTTGCGGTACCAGGGCACGGTCTTGAGGTGCTCTGTCTCCGCGTCCCACACGGCGCGGGAAAACATCAGGGGCGCGATCTTGCCGGGATCGGGCGCGGCCGTCGTCAGGCTGCCGGCGACCAGGGCCGTCAGCGACACGGCGAAGATGACGATGGCGGCGACCAGGAAGTGCAGCGGAATGGCGTGAAGGGCCGCGATGCCGACGAAGAGGACGATACTGGCGGTGGTGCCGGCGCACAAGGCCCAGGCGGCGCCGCGGGCATTGACGCGGCGGACGAACAGCCCCCCCAGGAAGACAGCGGCGATCGGCGGCACGAAGTAGCACAGCAGCGCCTGCAAGTACTGCCACAGGCCCGGGAAATGGACGATCTGCGGCGCCCACATCACCGACACGGCCATCAGCAGGGCCGCCATCCACTTGCCGACATGGACCAGTTGCATGTCGTCGAGGTTCGGCCACAGGCGGCGGATGAAGTCCATGGTGAGCAGGGTCGAGGTGGCGTTGTAGATGCCCGCCAGCCCCGCCAGCAGCGACACCAGGCAGGCGGCGATGATCAGGCCGATCAGCCCGTGCGGCAGGATGTCGAAGACGATGTGCGAAAAGACCTCGTCGGGCTGGTCGAGGTGCGGGAAAAGGGTGATGGCGGCCGCGCCCGGCAGGATGACCAGGAACAGGCTGGTCAGTTTCAGCGCACCGCCGAGCAGGGAGCCCAGGCGCCCTTCGTCGAGCGACCGGGCGGCCAGGACGCGCTGGACCATGGTCTGGTTGGTGCACCAGAAATAGAACCCGATCAGCGGCACGCCGGTTATCAGCCCCGTCCACGGCATGATGGGATCCGAGGCCGGCAGGACCAGCTTGAGGTGGGACGGCGGAACCTGGGCCAGGGCGTGCTGCCAGCCGCCGGCGGCGTGGTAGGTGAACCAGGCCAGGCAGGCGCAGGCGGTGACCATGATGACGCCCTGGATGCCTTCGATGGTCAGGATGGCGCGCAGGCCGCCGAGGATCAGGAAGGCGCCGGCCAGCAGCGCCAGCAGCACGCACACCTGCCACAGGGGCCAGGCGGGGAACAGGATCTGGAACAGCACGCCGCCGGCGAACAGGGCGCCCGAGGCATCGAGCATGACGCCCAGCACGATGCTGAGCCCCGAAACATAGGTGCGCACGAAGCGGCCGTAGCGCAGCTCGAGGAATTCGGGGACCGTATAGACCTGGCTGCGGATATAGGTCGGCAGGACGCAGGCACAGAAGACGATCAGCAGGATGGCTGCCGGCCATTCGTAGTTGAAGACCGATATGCCGTGCGCATAGGCCGAGCCCGTGACGCCGACGAGCGTGATGGCCGAGATGGTGGTGGCGTAGAGCGACAGGCCGACGCGGGGCCATGAGGCGGAATTGCCGCCCAGGAAATGGTCGCGCGCCTTCAGGACCCTGCGTTTGTCGAGCCAGCCGGCAATTGCGAGGCCCGCGAAATAGGCGAGAATGACGCCGAGGTCGAGCAGGCTTAGGCGTGACGCCTGAAACATATGGGCCGGTTTCCTGGGAGCTTATCGTTTACTTGGTGCTTTTTTGGCCAAGTAGAGCACAAACCGGCGATTTGGGAAGCGGGATTATGACCCGAACAGGTCGAGGCGGACCCTTACGCCGACCACGACCGCGTCGGGGACCGACAGATCGCCGCCCGGAGTCTTCACGTATTGCAGGTCCGGCTCAAGGCTCAGGCCCTTGCGGACGGCATAATGGTAGGTCACTTCCCAGGTCGTCTCGTCGCCGACACCCGACCCTTGCGCGGTGCGGTAGGGACCGCCGAAGCGGGCGTGGGCCACGGCCAGACCGATGCTGTCGTCGTTGCGGCCGAAGGGGGCCGAGCGCACCACGCCGCCGCCGGCATAGGCCGACAAGGGCAGGGTGGAATCGTCGGTGACGCCGGCGCGCAGCCAGGCATGCGTCGCGTCGTCGATCGTGAACTGGCCCTGGGCGTAGGTGCCGGAACGATGGCCGTTGCCGGTGCCGTCGAGGCGGGCTTGCGCGGCCGTATCGGCCCAATGGCCGAGCTTCAGGCGGCCGCCCTTGAAGTCGTATTGCGCTTCGGCGACGATGTGTGCGCCTTCGTCCCCGGCAACCCGGACATAGACGAAGCGGCGGTCGTCATTGGCGTCGCCGGGCACGCCGTCGAACAGGCCGGCGCGCAGGTGCAACGGTCCCATCTGGTGTTCGGCGACGAAACCCAGCGCCGAAATCGGGAAGATCGATGGGCCGGACTGGCTGTAGTCGGGGCCGATGCCGTGCGAGCTGTTGTGGAACAGGCAGGCCACGTCCTGGACGTCGAAAATGGCGTTGAGATTGATCAGGCCGAAGGTCGCCATGGTGTTGCCGTCGGTCGAGGTGCGGCGCACCCAGGCCTCGAACAGGCGGACGGCGGGCGTGGTATCGATATTGGAGACGGTCTGGGCGTCGCCGACATAGCGGTCCGAGAAGCCGCCGTTGAAATTGCCGAGGACATAACCGTGGGCCGACCAGCCGTTGGCCTGCCAATCGGCGGTGAGGTCGAGATTGTGCATGACAAGGCCCCCCCGGCGCAGCCCGCCGGATACGTCGGAGACGGCGTCGGTGGTCCAGGCGCCGGCCGTGTGGAGGCCTGCATTATCATCGGCCAGAGCCGCGGCGGGCAGCAGGACGAGGGCGGAGGTGAGGCAGCAGAGGAACGGTACGCGCATGACTTTGAACCCGGACAGATGGGTAAAGCCTACACGTACAACCCTAATTTCTCGTGACCGGGGGTTGAATGTCCGGTGACGGTGTGTGATCCCCCGATAATTGCCGCCCGACAAGAATCGCCGGAGACTAAAAGATTCACCCCGAGGACTCCATGACCATTCAACGTCTTGCCGTTATCCGCGGCCGTTTTGCGCCCCTGACGCTGGCCGCCCTTGCAATCATTGAGGATGCACTGACGCGGGCAGACCGTGTGGTGGTGTTGGTTTCGGCGGCTGAGCAGGCGCCGTCGTGCCGCATGCCGTGGAATGTTGCCCAGCGGATGGAGATGGCGCAGGCGGCTTTGGCCGGTTTCGGGGATAGGGTGACCTTTCGCGCTGTACCCGACTGGCGTTATGACCGGGAGGCGCGTTCCGCCGCGGAAGCCGCTGCGATTGCGGGCGCGGGGAAAACGATCGAGCGTCTACCCGACCTGCCGGACGCCCCCGAATTGGTCGTCGCGCTGTTCGAACGCGGCGTGGACGCCTTTAAGGGACAGGTGCCCGACCCGGTAATGGCGGCGATCCGGGCCTTTTCGGCCACGGAGGCCTTTGCCGACCTTGCCGAGGAATATCGTTACGTCCAGGCCTATCGTAAGTCGTGGTCGGTGGCGCCCTATCCGCCGGTGCTGGTCACGGTCGACATGGCCATTGTCCATGTACCCGACGGGGGCGAGCCGCACCTTTTGCTCATCCGGCGCGGCGGCGTGCCGGGCAAGGGCACCTGGGCCGTGCCCGGCGGCTTCGTCGATCCGGACGAATGGCTGGTCGACGCCGCCTTCCGCGAACTGCGCGAGGAAACCGGCCTGACGCTCAGCGACGCCGAGGCGCGGGCCGCCCTGAAGGGCCGTGAGGTTTTCGACGCACCGGACCGGTCGTCGCGCGCCCGCATCGTGACACATGGCTTCTATTTCGTCGTCGAGGGCGGATCACTGCCCGATGTAGCCGGCGACGACGATGCCGCCGAGGCGCGGTGGTGGCCCGTCAGCGCCTTGCGCACCCTGTCCGGTCAACTTTTCGAGGATCATCCCGACATTATCGTGCGCTTCCTGGGGCTGGATGTCCTGTCCTGACCGCAGTGCCGAAAGGGATAATAACGTATCTGTGTCCGGCCGTACCGCTGTTATGTTTCAGGAATTTCGCGTTGCACAAAAAAGCCCCGTTTTCTGCCACATAACCGACACAGTTGGCCGACATCGGTTTGCGGTGCAGTAAGGTTTTACTGCGGGATATGCGCGCCCGTGCCCAGGGACGGATATCCGATCCGGGACGAAAATGACCATAGATCGCAGACAGCTTCTTGCAGGTGGGGGGCTCCTGTATCTTGCCGCCGCGACGCCGGTGGCGTCGGCCCCCGCACGGTCCGCCGCGCGGGGTTTTGGGCTGTCCGACGTATCGGCGATGGCGCGCCGCCTGTCCGATCGCCTCTTCATCCCGCCGCCGCAGGATCTGCCGCCCGGTCTCAAGGCGCTCGACTATGACGGCTATCGCCGCATCCAGTTCCGCCACGACCGTGCGCTTTGGGCGCATGACGGCCTGAAGTTCCGCGCCGAGGTCTTCCATCGCGGCAACCTGTTCACGCAGAAGGTCGAACTCTACGAAGTCCGTGACGGCAAGCCCGAGCCCATCCTCTATTCGCCCGATTTCTTCCAGTACGATCCGCCGCTGAAGGACGCCCTGCCGCCCGACATCGGCTTTGCCGGCTTCCGGCTGGAGGCGCCGGGCACGCCCGGCATGGACGAGATCGCGGCCTTCCTCGGCGCCAGCTATTTCCGCTCGCTGGGGGCGCATCAGCGTTACGGCCTGTCGGCGCGCGGCCTGGCGATCGGCACGGGCAGTCCGGCCGGCGAGGAGTTTCCGGTGTTCCGCGCCTGGTGGATCGTCCGCCCGCAGCCCCAGGACGAAACGATTACGGTCTACGGCCTGCTCGACAGCCACAGCGTCACAGGCGCCTACGAATTCCACATTACGCCGGGCGCCGTGACGCGGTTCGACGTGGCGTGCCGGTTGTTTCCGCGCGTCACGCTCGATCGTGTCGGCATCGCGCCGCTGACCAGCATGTATCTCTACGGACCGGATACGCGGGCGCGCTTCGACGATTTCCGTCCGGCCGTCCACGATTCCGACGGCCTGCGGATGACGACCGGCGTCGGCCAGGCGATCTGGCGGCCCCTGCGCAACCCCATGACCGTCCAGGAAAGCGCCTTTGCCGATCCGGGCGTGCACGCCTTCGGCCTGATGCAGCGCGAGACGCGCTTCGACGCCTATGAGGATACCGAGGCGCGCTACGACCTGCGGCCCTCAGCCTTGGTCGAGCCGTCGGGCGAATGGGGGCCGGGCCACGTCCATCTGTTCGAACTGCCGTCCAATACCGAGGCCGCCGACAATATCGTCGCCTTCTGGCGGCCGAAGGCGCCGCTCGACGCCGGGCGGATGCATGCCTTTGATTATAGTCTCCTGTGGGGACAGCCCGGCGAAGGGCAGGGCGCACAGCCGAAGCTGCGTGTCGCCCGGACCCACAGCGGCCGCGCGCCCGAAGGCGACGGCCGGCTGTTCGTGATCGACTACGAGGGCGATGCCGCCCCCGACGCCGGGCGTTTCACGGCCGCCGTTCGCGTCAGCGCGGGCGAGGCCGGTCCGGTCCGGTTCACCGCACTCGACGACAGGCGTATCCGCGCCGCCTTCCGCTTCATCCCGCCGGCCGCCACGGCGGCCGACATCACCCTCGATATCACGGGGCCTGACAGCCTCCCCAATGGCCTCATTGCCGAAACATGGACATACCGATGGACGGCCTGAAACTCCTTCTTTTACGTTCGACCGTTTCCGCCGGCGGCGCCATGGGGCACCTGCCCGAAGCCGCGCCGGCGCCGCTTGCCATGCCCGCCCAGGATCTGTCGCAGGGCAGGCTTGCGCCGCCGCCGGCGACCGCGCCGGCCGACATGGGCCTGCGGCGGCTTTTCGTCTTCGGGTCTGCGGCAGGCCTTGGCGCCATCGGCAGCTTCATCATGTTCGACGCCCTGAAATGGCATGGCTTCCAGCCATTGGAAGCCTTGTTCCTCGTGCTGTTCAGCTTTCTGTTCACCTGGATGGCTTTTGCCTTCGTCTCCTACTGTGTCGGCCTGTGGGCGCTGGCCTGCGAGCGCGACGACCTCGATCTCTACAGCCGCGGACCTTTGCCCGACCTGGCGTGCCGCACGGCCGTGCTGGTGCCGGTGTGTAACGAAGACCCGGTCGGCGTCGCGCGGCGCATCGACATCATGCGCCAGTCGCTCATTGCCACGCAGCGCGCGGCGCATTTCGACATCTTCGTGCTCAGCGACACGCGCGACCTTGGGGCGTCTGCCCTGGAGCGCGCCGTGCTGCAGGCCCTGCCGGCGGCGGGCCCGGAGGTCCATTATCGCCGTCGTCCCGAGAACATCGACCGCAAGTCGGGCAATGTCGCCGACTGGGTGCGAAAGCATGGCGCAGCGTTCGACCACATGGTGGTGCTGGACGCCGACAGCCTGATGAGCGGCGATACCCTGGTGCGGCTGGCCGGCGCCATGGAGCGCCACGCCGGTGTCGGCCTGATCCAGACCATTCCGCGCCTGATCGGCCAGTCGAGCCTGTTCGCCCGCTGCGAACAGTTCGCCGCGCGGCTGTACGGTCCGGCCGCCGCCGCCGGCATGGCGTGGTGGTCAGGCGCCGAAAGCAATTTCTGGGGCCACAACGCCATCATTCGCACGCGCGCCTTCGCCGAGGCTGCGGGCCTGCCGCACCTTGACGGCCCGGCGCCGTTCGGCGGGCTGATCATGAGCCACGATTTCGTCGAGGCCGCGCTTTTGCGCCGCGCCGGATGGGCCGTGCACATGGCGCCGCGCCTTGACGGATCATACGAGGAATGCCCGCCGACCGTGCTAGACATGCTGGCGCGCGACCGCCGCTGGTGCCAGGGCAACCTGCAGCATGCCGCCGTGGTGCCCACGAAGGGGCTGCACTGGATCAACCGCTTCCATCTGGTGCGCGGGATCCTGAACTACCTGATCGCGCCGATCTGGTGCGCCATGATGATTACCGGCGCGCTGATGGCGTCGACGCGGGCGACGATCGACGACTGCGACGCCTTGGTCATGGCGGCCATGTTCGCCGTGACCATAGGTTTCCTGGTCGGGCCGCGCCTCGTCGCCTGCGCCGTGGCCCTGCGCGACGAATGGCTCGACCGCGCCTACGGCGGACGGTGGGGGGCGGGCATAAGCATCGCCGCCGAAATGACCATGTCGACGCTTATGACGCCGCTGATCATGGTCAGCCATACCCTGATGGTTCTGTCGGTGGTGCTGGGGTTCAAGAGCGGCTGGAAGACGCAAAATCGCGCCGCTTACGCCTTGTCGCTCGGTCACGCCGCCCGCCGCTTCCTGCCGCACATGGCCTTGGGCGGCCTGTTGTTCGCCGCCATGGCGTGGATGTCGCCCGAGGTCAGGCCGCTGGTCGCGATCACGGCGCTCAGCTTGCTGGCATCGGCGCCTTTGGCGGTGGTGACGGCCATGGAGACGCCCGACGAGCTGCGAACGGTTTTCCGCACGCCCGAGGAATACGCGGTTCGCCTGCCGCCGGCACCGCGTCCGTTGCTTATGCAGTCGCTGAAACGGCTGGTCCCCGCCGCTGTGAAGAAGCGGTTGAAGGCGCTGCAACAATCCTGACCTATTGCGGTCTTTTACCCTTATGTTCAACGATATTGAAATTTGTTGAACATGACTTTGCGACGCCATTCGTCCATTGCCCATGCGGCCTATCATGATCTGCTGCGGCTGCTGATGGACGACCGCGTTTCCGATCTGCGCGGAACGCCGACACGTGTCGTGAGGGGGGAAAGGGTCTATTGGTACGACAGCTACCGCGTCGGCACCGAGGTCCGCAAAACCTACATCGGCGAAGACAGTGACGCCCTTAGGGCGCGGATCGAAAGACACCGGGACTTACGAATCGGCGCCGAAGCGCGGGCCGCCGAGCGAGCGCGGCTTATCCGCATCCTGCGCGCCGAAGGGTTCATGGGGCCGGACGCCGCTGTTGTCCGCCATGGCGAATGTCGGTGTGTTCCGCCTTGGCGGTACCATCGTCGGAACGCACGCTTTCAGGTTCTTCGAGGGCGAACTGGGACTGCGCTATCGCTTCGACGACACGGCGCAGACCGACGATCTGCGCCAGGCGTACAGGGATGCTGTGTCGCAGGGGCCGAGATGGCGGGAACGTCTGGCAAAAGCGCTGGAGTTTTATCCGCAGTATGTCGACGCTTTACGATGATCAACTTGGCGATATCGGCGGCTTGGCCGTCATATCGCAATATTTGACATTTATTGCCATTGGCGCATAATCCCCAACAAGGAGATTGCCATGCCTGCGAGCCTTCATGTCAGCCTGCCAGACGATTTACGCCGGTTTGTCGATAGCCGCGCCGGAGACAGCGCGCTGTATGCGACGCCGTCGGAATATGTACGCGATCTGATCCGGCGCGATATGCAGCGTTTGTCCGTGGAGCAGTCGATGCTGCGCGGCCTGGATCAGGCGGAGCGCGGCGAATTCGTTGCAGATGACTTCCTCGGTCGGCTGATCGACGACATCGGCTGATGCCGCGCTACTCTATTACGACGGAGGCGGCGCACCATCTGCGTGAAATCGCGCGATGGGGTGCCGATCGATGGGGCGTGGCCCGAGCCAGATCCTATCTTGAGGATCTTCGCGCGGGCTTCGAATTCATAGCGCAACGGCCGCAAGCCGTACCTCAAAGAACACGATTGACCGGACCGGCGAACCTTCGCCTTCATCGCGTCCGCAACCACTATGTGGTTTTTACCCTCGTCACCGACGCTCACGTCGTCATTGTCGGCGTTCTGCATGAGCGGATGGACGTGCCGGCGCGCCTCGAAGCCTTGCAGGCGCGCACGCAAATCGGGCTTGATGAATTACGAGTGCTCGATCTGCGCAATCTGCCCGGACGAGATTAGTCCGCCAGACGGGTGTTGATCATCAGCCCGTTCTTCAGCGTCAGGGTCACCGGCGTACGTTCGCAGATATCCAGCAGGCGCTTGACCTGGGCGTCGTCGAGCGGGCCGGTAAACCGGACCTTGCGGTCGATGATCTCGGCCCCGTCCTCGCGATAGAAGTGCAAAGAGACCTCGGCGGCCTCGAGCGGCCACTGTTTGCGCTCGGCGTACATGCGCAGGGTAATCGCCGTGCACGCCGACAGCGACGCCAGCAGAAGATCGTAGGGCGCGAGGCCCGCATCCTGGCCGCCATTGTCGGGCGGTTCGTCGGCGATGACCGTGCGGCCGGCGACCTCGATCGTCGTCTTGAAGTCGGTGGTGCCGATATGGGCGATGGCGCGGGCCATGATCTCAGTCCTTTCCGGGAGCGGACTTTAAGCCGCCCGCGCCATCCATATCACGGGGCCGGGATGCCCGTGATAAAACTTAGCCGTGCAGCTTGATCGCGGTTTCGGCCACCTTGCGGCCCTGGTAGCGCGCGCCGGTCAGCTCGTTCTCGGTCGGCTGGCGCGAACCGTCGCCGCCGGCGATCGTGGTCGCGCCGTACGGCGAGCCGCCCGTCACTTCGTCGAGCTTCATCTGGCCGGCGTGGCCGTAGTCGAGGCCGACGATGACCATGCCGAAGTGCAAAAGGTTGGTGATGATCGAGAACAGCGTCGTTTCCTGGCCGCCGTGCTGGGTCGCCGTCGAGGTGAAGGCGCCGCCGACCTTGCCGTTGAGCGCGCCGCGCGCCCACAGGCCGCCGGCCTGGTCGAGGAAGGATGCCATCTGCGAATTCATGCGGCCGAAGCGCGTGCCTGCGCCGACGATGACCGCGTCGTAGTCGGCCAGTTCGTTGATCGTGGCGACCGGGGCGGCCTGGTCGAGCTTGAAGTGCGATGCCTTGGCGACCTCTTCCGGTACGGTTTCGGGCACGCGCTTGATGACGGCTTCGGCGCCGGCTTCGCGCACGCCTTCGGCCACCGCCTGGGCCATGGTTTCGATATGGCCGTAGGCCGAATGATAAAGAACGAGAACCTTGGTCATGGACATCTCCGTGGGCAGAATCAGAGTAACTGATACAATTACATATACAAATTCGTCAAGCCCTGCCTTATCGTTCCGGCGGTATAAAAATACGATGCGGAGACAAACAAAAAGCCTCCGTCGCCGAAGCAACGGAGGCTTTGCGCAAAAGGAAGGAAAACCGCTTACTTGCCCTGGACGTTCAGGGTCTGCGGGTCGATATGGACCGTGGCCGTCGCCGTGATATCGGTCGCCGAATTGCCGGTCATCACCTTGTAGTCGCCGCCCTTGACGGTCCAGGTCTTGCTTGCGGAATCGTAGGTCGCCAGCAGGCGCGGATCGACGCTGAGCGACAGGGTCTTGCTTTCGCCGGCATTGAGCGCCGTCTTGGCAAAGGCGCCGAGGCGCTTGGGCGCTTCCCAGCCCGCATCCGAAGCGGGCGCGACATAGACCTGGGTGACCGTGCTGCCGGCGGTCTTGCCGGTGTTCTTGACGGTGACCGACACACGGGCGCCCTTGCCGTCAGCCGACGCCGACAGGCCCGAGGTGGCGAAGGTCGAGTAGCTGAGGCCATAGCCGAACGGGAAGAGGGGCTTCAGGCCCTTCTTGTCAAACCACTTGTAACCGATGGCCGCGCCTTCGATGTCGTAGTCGCTGTGCGGGTGGGCATCGTCGTCCAGCTTGGGATCGCCGTCGAGCTTCGGACGCGGCGTCTGGTCGAGCGAAGCCGGGAAGGTGACAGGCAGGCGGCCCGACGGATTGACTTCGCCGGTCAGGACACGCGCGATGGCTTCGCCGCCGGACGTGCCGGGATACCAGGCTTCGACGACGGCGCCGACATTGGCCAGCCACGGCATGAGCACGGGCCCGCCGGTTTCGAGGACGACGACCGTCTTCTTGTTGGCCTTGGCGACGGCGTTGATCAGGGCATCCTGGTTGTCCGGCAGGCTGAGGTCCGGCGCGTCGATCGATTCCCCGGTCCACTGCGTGGCGAAGACGATGACGACGTCGGCGCCCTGGGCGGCCTTGGCGGCGGCCTTCGGATCCTTGCCGTCGTTGTAGACGACATTGGCCTTCGTGCGCGCCTGGATACCCTTGAGCGGCGACGAGGCGTAATAGGTCAGCGGGCCCGGGAAGCCGTCGGGGCCTTCATTGTCGAAGCGCTTGGCGCCGACCGCATAGACCTGCGACGAACCGCCGCCCGACAGGACACCGAAATCGGCATGGCCGCCGATGACGACGATCTTCTTCGCGGTCCTGGCCAGCGGCAGCAGGCCGGTATTCTTCAGCAGGACCAGACTTTCTTCCGAATCGGTCTGCGTCGTCTTGGCGTGGCCGGCCCAGTCGATGGTCGCCGACTGGTCGCCCTTGACGGGATCGTCGACGGCGCCGGTGGCGTAGAGCGCCCAGACGACGCGTTTGGCCATGTCGTCGAGGCGCGCCTGGGAAACGTGGCCGTTATTGACGGCTTCGTTCAGCGCGGCGGCGAAATAGGGCGATTTGTCGAAGGCCCAACCCGATTCCTGGTCGAGGCCGGCATTGGCGGCGGCGACCGTCGAGTGCGTCGCGCCCCAGTCCGACATGACATAGCCCTTGAAGCCCCAGTCGGTCTTCAGGACCTGGTTGAGCAGCCAGTCGTTTTCGCAGGAATAGGCGCCGTTGACGCGGTTATAGGCGCACATGACCGAGGCCGGCTTGCCGATTTCGTAGGCGAACTGGAAGGCCAGCAAATCCGACTCGCGCGCGGCCTTGTCGTTGATCTTGACGTCGATGGTGAAGCGGTTGGTTTCCTGGGCGTTGAAGGCGTAGTGCTTCATGGTCGACACGATGTGGTTCGACTGGATGCCCTTGATTTCGTTGCCGGTGATGACGCCGGCCAGCAGGGGATCTTCACCGCTGTATTCGAAGTTGCGGCCGTTGCGCGGCTCGCGCACCAGGTCCATGCCGCCGGCCAGCTGCACGTTGAAGCCCGACAGTTTGGCTTCGTTGCCGATCATGGCGCCGCCGGCGAAGGCCGACTCCGGATTCCAGGTCGCCGAGGTGGCCAGGCCCGAGGGCAGGGCGGTACGCAGGCGCGGCGTGGGCGAACGTTGCGTGGCGACGCCGACGCCGGCGTCGGTTTCCCACTGCGCCGGGATGCCGAGGCGCGCGATGCCGGGCACGTAGCCGGCCGAGTCCGCCAGGCCGTCCTTCGGGAAGATGAAGTTCTTGGTGCCGCCCGACATCCAGGTGGCGTTGGTCGAGAAGTAGCCAAAGACCATTTGCAGCTTTTCAGCCTGGGTCATGGCCTTGACGGCGGCGTCGGCGCGTTCGTCGGGGCTTTGTGCGCTTTGGGCGGAAGCCGCAAGCGGCGACAGCGCTATCATCGACAGGGCAGCGGCGCTCAGCAGGAGGCGTTTGGTCTGGGTCATGCGGGGGTTCCCTGGATTTATTTTTGAGTTCGGCGCGGCGCGCCGGAAAGGCCGTATCCTGGTTTAGGCAATTCGAACCGTATCGGCAAGGTGTGCACTACGCGCGTTAAGACCTCATTAATGCCAATTGTAATCGGTTGCATCCCAGAGTCGAAAAAGGCGGCCTTATGATAGACCGCCTTTCCGACTTTATGACCGGCCGTCGATAACGACCTTTACCCTGACGTCCGGATTGACCTTGATCCTGCCGGTGTTGACGACAACGCTCTTCGTGTCGGTCTGGACGACCACATCGGTCATCGCGTCCGGTGACGGTATCGCCATGGGGCGTGCGTCGGGCAGTTTGTTCAGCGCCACCACGATCGGCTTTTGTTTGACGACGGGCTCGATGACATGGATCGTACCTTGCGGGACGACGACCAGACCCTTGGCGGCGAAGACAACCGGGGTGCTGAGGCTGGCCAGCGGGGCAGGGGCCTTGGGTGGCGCAGGCGGCTGGGGTGCCGACTGTACCGGCGGGACGGGAAGGACCGGCGGCACGGGGGCGGCCACGGAGGGCGGTTCCGGCGGCTTCATGGCCTCGGCCTGCCGGGCCAGGCTATCGGCCGCCCGGCGCAGGGCTTCGGCCTGCATGGAGGTCTGGTCGGCCATGGCCCGGGCTTGCAGGCGGGCCTGCTCGGCGCCTTCACGCAGGCCCTCGGCCTGGGCGCGGCGCACCTCGTCCGAGTTCATGGCGGCCTTGGCCTGTTCGGCCGCGGCGCGGGCCTGATCCGCCCAGATTTCGGAATTGTGCTTCCAGTCGTCGGAATCGAACGTCCAGTCCTTGGCCTTGATCTTCCAGGCCTGGGCCATCTTGCCGGCCTTGGCCTGGAGCGCATCGATGCGGTTCTGGTTCGTCGGCTTCGGCGCCAGGCCCGACCAGAAGTCCTTGGGCTCGACATCGGCATCGGTGGCCTCGGCGGCCGGGCTTTCGCCGGCGTCGGCGCTGGTTGTGGTGGTTGTGGTGGTCGTCTCCGTGGCCAGGGTCCGGGTTTCCACGCTTGATCCGCCGGCATTTTCGGTGGCCTTGATCCGGCACTGCTTCTTGGTCGTTCCGGTGTTGTGAGCGGCGACCTGGCTGACGGGCACGGCCATGGCGGCCAGCACGGCGACGACCAGCGGCGCGGCGACGAGGGCCGGTCGGGCCGGTGAGCGGCTTCCCGGTTGACCTTCGCCGAGAACGCGGCGGACGCGGGACAACAGGCTGCCGTCCTTGCCGCCCAGCGCCATGGCGAGGCTGGGGGACAGTTTACGGGCCGGGCGGCGTTCCTCCAGCGTCAGCAGGGCCGTGGCGTAGGTCAGCGGATCGCGGCACAGGGTGACGGCGGCATCGTCGCAGGCCAGTTCGCGCTGCTCGCGGAGCGTCTTGCCCAGCCACCACACGGCCGGATGGTAGAAGAAGAGGGTTTCGATCGCGGTTTGCAGCAGGTTCCACGCGAAGTCGGCGCGGCGGATATGCTCCAGCTCATGCGCCAGGACAGCGTCGAGCTGGTCCGGGCTGAGCGCGGCTATGGCCGAGACCGGCAGATAGACGACCGAGCGGACAATGCCGACGACAAAAGGACCGTCGATGCCGGCGTGCATGCGCAGGCGGACATTCTTCAGGCCGAGGGCGCGCGCGGCCGCGGCAAAGCGGGCTTCGAGCGCGGCGGGAACGGCCTGGGCCTCGGCCGACAGGCGGTGGATCAGCAACAGGCCGCCCATCATGCGCGCCGACAGGGCGATGACGCCCAGCGCCCACACCGTGTCGAGCCACGGCAGCACGTCCTTGAAGGCAATCCCCGAGGCGGCGCTGACGCGGGCCACCGACAGCACGTCGGCGGGCATTGTGTCGTGGGCAGCCAGCCTGGCCCATTCCCAGCCGAAGGTCGCGACGGCGGTCGCCGCCATGGCGATGAGGGCAAGCAGATGGACGGTATAGCGCGGGCCGGGCTTCAGACCCGGCGTCGCCAGGGTGACCAGGCGTGCGGCGCCGGCAATGACCGCGCCCTGCCAGCAGAAGTGGACAAGGGTGAGGCCAAGCGCCTCGAACGGAACCTCGAACGACATCATTGCATCCTCCCGGTTGGGATCAAGAGTCCTTGGACTTGCGGGCGATCAATGCCCGGATCTGTTTCAGCTCATCGTCGCTGGCCGGCTGCAACGACAGGGCGTGCATGGCCAGAAGCGCCGGTGAACCGGCGAACAGCTTCTCACTCAGGTCCTTGAGCAGCTGCGTCTGCATGGCGGCCTCGGCCATGGCCGGGCTGTAGATATGCGCCTTACCGGCTTCTTCGCGCACTGTCAGGCCCTTTTCGGTCATGATCTGCAGCGTCTTGAGCACGGTGGTGTAGCCGGTCGTCCGCGTGGCGCTCAGCACCTCATGGATATCGCGCACGGTGGCGGGGCCGATCGACCACAGTACGCGCAGGATTTCCAGCTCGGCTTCGGTCGGCTTTTTCAGCGGCAATTCGGGTGTCGGCGACTGTGTCATGCCGCAAAGATACGAAGGGCTTCGTAACAAGTCAACGAAAATCTTCGTAGATGCATTTGCATCGGGTTTTTACGATGGGCGGCGGCGATTATCATCGTTTTTGCCCTCGCTCCGGCCTTAGCGTCATCGTCATGAACGCCATGTCTTTCGATCTTCACGACTATGCGGCCCAGGCGAAGGCGTCGGGCCTGCGCTATGTCAGTGACGCCGTGCCGGGCTTTACGCGCCGCCGCTACGGCAAAAGCTTCGTTTTCTTCGACAAAAGGGGCGAACGCATCCGCGACGAGGCCGAAATCCAGCGTATCCGCAAGCTGGCCATTCCGCCGGCCTATAAGGATGTGTGGATCTGCCCCCATCCGAACGGCCATATCCAGGCGACCGGTATCGATGCGAAGGGCCGCAAGCAGTATCGCTATCATGCCGACTGGCGCGCCTGCCGCGACGCCACCAAGTTCACCCACATGCTGGCCTTCGGGGATGCCCTGCCGCAGATCCGCGCCGTTATCGCCGGCCATATGGCGCAGCGGTCCTTAAGCCGCGAAAAGGTGCTGGCGACGGTGGTGGCCCTGCTCGAAAAGACGCTGATCCGCGTCGGCAACGACGAATACGCGCGCAATAACGGTTCCTATGGCCTGACGACCCTGCGCGACGAGCATGTCAGCGTCGAAGGTTCGACCATCCGCTTCCGCTTCAAGGGCAAGTCGGGTAAGCAGTGGAACCTCAAGGTCAGCGACCGCCGCATCGCGAAGGTGGTGCGCGCCTGCGCCGACATCGAGGGCCAGGAGCTGTTCAAATATATAGACGAGGCGGGCGAGGTGCGGGACCTGACCTCGGGCGACGTCAATGCCTATCTGCGCGACATCACCGGCGAGGCCTTCACCGCCAAGGACTTCCGCACCTGGACGGGAACGGTGCTCGCGGCCATGGCGCTCAGCGAATACCGCGAGGTCGACAGCGAAGCCCAGGCCAAGAAGAATGTCGTCGCGGCCATCGAGCGGGTGTCGGCGCGGCTGGGCAATACGCCGTCGGTGTGCCGTAAGTCCTATGTCCATCCGGAAGTGATCAACGCCTATCTCGACGGCGACCTGGTCCGCCAGATCGACGGCGAGATCGGCGACGCGCTGGACGATGCAGGGCTCAAGCCCGAAGAAACGTGCGTGCTGACCCTGCTGAGGCGCAGGCTGGCGGAGGATTAGCCGCCGCTATCCCGCTGTTATCAGTGCGCGGAGACACGGGGCCAGGCATTTGTTCCACGCCCGTTTCGGTTCAGTGTCATGGATGAGGACCGTCTGATGGCGGCTTTCGCTACGTCGCTCAACCCTGTAAAGGCGAAGCCTGTCACCAGGGCCGGAGATTGGTCATGGTCGAGCGCTATGGCGCCCATGGTGATGGTAAAGACTCAGGCCGTGTCATCGTTGTCCCGGGGCTGGATCGCATCGATGCTTTGCCGCCTTCCTGGGGGACGCGCCTGATGACAATGCACTGTGGGCCAGCGTTCTGAAGGCGAATATCTCGGTCGCCCGGTCGGCGCAAGGGTGTGGATCAAACGCCCCGGGCGCGGCGTCCTTTCGAGGCAGAAGCGGGGCTCAAAAAACCAGGGTGTTAAGCTGGAGGTAAAGGGGCGAAAGCTTGACGCTATTTTGGTATTTGATGATAACCTGTTGTCTAATTGATTTGCTCATTTGCCGTTAGCTATGGTTGTCTACGGGGTCACAAACAAGCGTCGGAGCTTTAAGTGATGTTCGTGCCGGCAAGGTCGCGGTCAGGCGGTTGAGCAAATGGCTCGGAAGACTGGGTGTCCCTATGTCACCGACGAGGTTTTTGTCCTCTCAGGTTACGTCGGGATCACCCTTTTGGCGTCGGGCGTTTTGACTGGGTGTGTGCGCTCAGGCAGCTTCCCAGTCGAAACGCTCACCCGACAGCCAAAGCTTGTGCAGAAGGGCGGCGAGTTTTCGGGCGACAGCGACGCGGGCGCGTTTTCCGCCCTTGGCTAGCGCCAGCGCCTTGCCCCAGGTTTGAAGCGCGAACGGCCTTTTGACGCGGCACAGCAGGTTGTTTGCAGCTTCGTACAGGGCATGGCGCAAGGTCCGGTCTCCGGCTTTTGAGATATGGCCTTTGGTATCGCGCTCCCCCGACTGGAATCGTCGCGGCGCCAGACCTGCATAGGCGCCGGCGTCGCAACCATGCGCGAACCGTTTCGGATCTTCGATGCTACAGATGTAGGTCATAGCAGTGATCGGCCCGACGCCGGGGACCGTCATCAGGCGCTCACACACCGCATCGGATTGGGCTCGCCGTTTGATGGTCGCGGAGATCGCCTTGATCTGGGCTTCGAGCGCCGTCAGGCTGGTTATCATGGGTGCGAAGATGTCCCGCAGCTCGGGCTTCTGGCGGAACAGGAAGTCAAGACGCTTGTTACGCATGCCGGGCGTGGTCGATCCGCCCAGCCGCAAGCCAAAGAGTTTCAGCAAGCCGCGCATCTGGTTGACCATGGTGTTGTGAGCCCGGACCATTTGCTCGCGCATCTTGAGCCGCGCCCGATCGAGGTGGGTCTGGCTATCCTTCATATGCACGGCCTTGAACCAGCCGGTCCGCGCCATCTGCGCCAGGCCCTCGGCGTCATGGACATCGCTCTTGTTCACCTGGACCGACAGGACGCCCTTGGCATGGCGGGCGCAGATGCAGACGACCGGAAGACCGCGCTCCAGAAGGCCGTGATAAAGGAACGACGACAAGGTGCCGGTCTCAAGAACGACGCGGACGAGGTCAGGGCAACGCGCGTTCAACTGCGTCGCGATGATCTCGGGATCAGTAACGCATACCCCCCGCCAAGCCACTTTACCGTCAGTGTCGACAGCGCAGATATGGGTTGTCTTGTCGGAAACATCCAAACCGGCATAAAACTCGGTCATGACCATTCTCCTTCATCAGGCGGCGTCAAAAACGACGTCACCTCAAAAATGGCACGATAAAGCAATTACGCCATGTCCCTGAAATTAAATTGGCAATTGTGAAATCCCGGCAGGCGATGCAATTAGGGATTTTATGGGTGACAAGGTTGCTTCGAATCCATGCCCCGAGAGTAAAGAATGAACAGGAAGCACACGCCCCTATCTATATGTCTTGCGGTAATCGGTTTGTTGCTGATATTCGCCGGTATGATACTGTCAGAGCTACTTCCACCGGGACTGCCGTCGGCATTGGGTAGTGTCTACATTATTCTTCCGATTGCCGTAATTGCCTTGTCGATTAAAAGTATGAAAAGGGTTGACGACAACCAGGTTGATAGCTTTCGTGATAGCAAGCTTCTTATCAAGCGGTCCGCAACATATGCCCGATTGGTGTCGGGCCTCCTCATTATCGGCGCGCTTATTGTATATGCCAGAGACCCGAATTTGTCTATTGCACAACTTTCGACTGACTCGGCCATCGTAATTCTTACTATAATTTCTATTTCTGTGTCGATTATTTTAACTGTCGTAAGTTCGTGGATAGACCGGCCGCCAAACAGCTAAGGCTCTGGCGAATCGGATTGCGGTGACATGATGCCAGATATCAATGTCATCGTTGCCAGGCTGGCCGGCAAGGAGACGCGTGGTGTCAGGCTGCGCGTCGATTTTTCGCCGCTGGGCAATATCGCTAAAACCGGAGATGCGCCGGGGGTGCCAGTGGTGGCGGATGCGGCGTCGCGTGCCGAGGCTGTCCAGGCGTTGGGTGAGTGCGGCCCCTATGTCGCGGCTGGTTCTCGTGAGGCAGTGGATATCGCTTTTCCCGCGCCGTAATGAACATGGGTGAGCGCGTTGAGTCTACAAGAAGCCCCGCCCACCGCCTTCGGCGGTCCCTTCGCGGGCGAAAGCTATACTTTGCCTCGCTCACCCCATAAATGGGGAGGGCCAAAACGGGCTCGAGCAAATTCAGGTGTGATGGCATTGCCGTAGACGGGGAAGGCCGAGATGCTTCCATAGGCCTCTGTTCGCTGAAGGCCCCGCCCCGTAGGCACTATATATATATAATGAGTGGGCGGGCGGCGCCGAGGCGGGCATGTGTTAATGCCGCGCGCAATACTGGCGGCGGGCCAGTAACACGCTCATGTCATACAAAAGCGTTTTGAATTCTCAGGTTTTTATAGGCCACGCATAGCAAACAACCGCGGCAAAAGTTGTAATCCTTATCAGCCCGATTAACCGTTAATTATGCTTTCCCGCTCACCATCGGGGTCCAAAATGCCTCCGTCAGAGGGGTGTCTGAGGGTTTCTCGGGAGACGTGTATGATCGCTAAGGTGACGCAGTCCATCCGCGCCAAGTTCGCGCTCGCTTTCGGTGTGCTTATGGTCCTGTCGATCGCGACGGGCGCCTTCTCCATCTGGAAGCTCAACGAGGTGTCGGCCATCGGCACCAAGCTCGAGAAAGAGATCGCGGCGGTTTCGACCCTGGGCGATCTTGCCCGTACGTCGCAGACGCTGTCGACGCTCAGCTTCCTGGAACACTACGCCACCGGCGACGAGCGCACGGCCTTCAGCCATGAATCGGCCTCGGCACGCAGCGACTTCTCCAAGTCGTGGAGCCAGTACACCGCCATGGTGTCGGGCGACGAAGAGGGCAAGCTGGCCGCCGACCTGCGCAAGGCGTGGCAGCACTTCCTGGCCGTCCAGGAAGAAGTCGTCGACCTCGACCGTGCCGGCCTGAACGCCGAAGCCGGCCAGGTCCTGATGAGCGACCTCAACGACGAGCGCCAGACCTTCTATGCCGCCGTGCGCAAGGTGCAGACCTATCGCCAGGGCAAGGCACAGGAAGCGTCGGCCCAGGCCAACCGCGTCAATTCGTCGGCCCGCATGTGGATCATGATCGCCATGGGTTCGCTGACCGTGTTCTGCGTGCTGGTCGGCTGGACCCTGACCGCCTCGATCTCCGGCCCGATCATGCGCATGACCAATGTCATGCTGCGCCTGGCCAACCACGACACCAACGTGACCGTGCCCGATACCGGCCGCACCGATGAAATCGGCGGCATGGCCGGCGCGCTCAACGTCTTTAAAGAGAAGCTGCGTGAAACCGAGGATCTGCGCTCAAGCCAGGCCGCCCTCGAAAAGGACATGGAGCGGCAGCGCCGCGCCGAGATCACGCGCCTGGCCCAGGACTTCGAAGACGCCGTCGGCAATATCGTCAAGGCCGTATCGACTTCGGCCTCGGACCTGCAGGCTTCGGCCCAGACCTTGTCGGCCGCCGCCGAGGAAACCAGCGCCCAGTCGGCTGCCGTCGAAACCGGCGCCCGCCTCGCCGCCGACAATGTGCGCAGCGTCGCCGCCGCCATCGAGGAACTGTCGGCTTCGGCCCGCCAGGTCGGCCAGCAGGTGTCGCGTTCCGGCGACATCACCGGCGCCGCCGTCGAACAGGCCGGCCGTACGCGCACTGTCATCGACACGCTGAGCCAGGACGCCGCCGAAGTGGAATCGGTCGTCGACCTGATCAACGCCATCGCGCAGCAGACCAACCTGCTGGCGCTCAACGCCACCATCGAAGCCGCCCGCGCGGGTGAAGCCGGCAAGGGCTTCGCCGTCGTGGCCAGCGAAGTGAAGGGGCTGGCCAACCAGACCGCCAAGTCGACCTCGACCATCGGCGTCTCGATCGAGAAGATGCAGGCCTCGACCGGCCAGGCCGTGGGTGAAATCGGCAATATCGAACGCACCATCGCCGAGGTGAACGACATCGCGTCGAGCATCACCGAGGCCGTGTCGCAGCAGGAACTGACCACGGCCGAAATCTCGCGCAACATCCACGAAGTGTCGCGCACCACGATCGAAGTGACGCAGAACATCAACGGCGTGACCATGGCGGCCCAGGAATCGAGCGAAGGCGCGCTACGCGTGCTCGACGCGGCTCAGGTCCTGTCGCAGCAATCCGACCGCCTGAAAGGCGAGGTCGAAAACTTCCTCAACCGGGTTCGTGCAGCATAAAGGGGGCGTTATGAAGAAATCAGCTCTGTTTGCCCCGATCGTGGGTATCGCCCTGCTCAGCGTTTGCGCGGCAGGGCAGGCTGTTGCCAAGACCAAGGTCTTCGTGTCGATGGCCAAGTCCGGCGACCGGTTCATCGATATCCTGCGCGACTCGGTCATCAAGTCGGCCGCGGACGATCCCGATCTGGACGTCACCATGCACGATGCCCACAATGACGGCCCGACGCAGATCAGCCAGCTCAAGGAAGCCATCGCCGAGCATGCCGATGCCTTCGTCGTCCTGTCGGTCGACGGCAAGACCGGCGTGCAGATGGGCGAACTGGCCGCCAAGGGCAATATTCCCATCATCTTCCTCAATCGCCGCCCGCCCGCCGACAAGTTCGACGGCCAGGCATCGATCGTGCTGTCGAACGACCTGGTTGCCGGCCGGCTGCAGATGCGCCTGATCGCCGACAAGCTGAACGGTACGGGCAATGTCGTTATCCTGCGTGGCGAAGAGGGCCATCCGGCCGCTATCGACCGCACGCAAGGCGTCAAGGAAATCCTGGCCAAGCGCCCCGGCATTCATTTGGTCGAGGAAGCGACCGGTAGCTGGAAGCGCGAGGAGGGCGAACGCCTGGTCACGCAGTGGCTGTCGTCAGGCCAGAAGATCGACGCGATTCTCGCCAATAACGACGAAATGGCCATGGGTGCGATCAACGCGCTGAAAAAGGCCAATATCCCGGCGGGCAAGATCCTGGTCGCCGGCGTCGACGGCACGCCCGACGCGCTGGAAGCGATCAAGAGCGGCTATCTGACATTGTCCTTCCTGCAAAACGCCCGGGCCCAGGCCGCCCAGGCGCTGGTCGACGCCAAGAAGGTCGCCAACAAGCAGTACGCGGAATTCTACGACTGGGTGCCGTACGAGCTGATCATCCCGACCAATGTCGACTCCTACATGCAGCCGGCGGCTCAGACCGCGTCGAAGTAGTTTCGGTATTTTGCTGAAATAACACCGTTAACCTTCTTGTCTGGATTCTGATTTTTTGCCGTCGTGACACATGGCGCGCCCTGACGCGCCCTTGCGGCATAGTGTTTGCAGTACCCAACGGGTTCAATGGGTGGAGCAAACAGTGACCAAGCGTACATACAAATTCCTGCGCGACGAATTCATTCTCTTTTCGCCTGCGCTGGCGGCAGCCCTTCTGACCCTGATTGTCGGGGTCGTGATGCCGCGCGATTTCACGCTCCTGCTCTTCCTGCTTATCGCAGCCATTCTGGCGGCCGGACTTCTGTCCTTCCTGCCGCCGGTGCGCGCCGCGCGGGCCCGTCTGGTCGCGGCCAGGTATCTTCCCGACCGCGAAGTTTGAAAGGAAGCGCCATGAACACCCTTACGTCTTTCGTCACCGGCTTCTGGAACGGCTTTTTCCGCACCACGCCGCACAAGACCGCCAAGCGCCACGAACGCCAGCTGCGCGACAACCTCGACGACGGCCAGGTCGATTCCATGGTCGACAGCACCTTCCCGGCCAGCGATCCGCCCAGCACCTATTAGGGCAGGCGGCGCAAGCCTCCTCGCATTCGCTCGGGCGAGGCAGTCGCGCTTGCAGACGCTGTTGGCTTCGGAGCCATCATCCTGATCCTTCGGGAATACAAAACGCCCGGCTCCTTGCGAAGCCGGGCGTTTTTGGTGTGTGATCCCCCGATGATTCGGCGGGTTTACGCCCAGCGACGCCGGCGGGGCTGGTTGACATAGGCCAGCGTCACCGCAATCGCCGCCCCGACCAGGCCGGCGACCAGGACGTCGCCCAGAAAGCCGTTCGACATCGGAATGGCATCGGTCAATCGGGTAAGGGGCTTGGCGGCGTCGGCCTTGCGCACCGCGTCGGGCGTCGCATCGGTCGCCTTCCAGACGTAAGGGTCCTGAATGGGTGTGCCGGTGTCGGCGGCGGTATCGGCAACGGTATCCATAGGCGTCTCTCCCGGTGTGTGAGACCCCGATTTTCCCGCCGAAGCCCATAAAAAAGCACTGCCTTTCACAGGTTTCGGCGCCTGCCGTTTAACGTTTCTTTAGCAGATCGGACTACACTAAGCGGTGCTGGGCCACTGTTGATTAGGAGCGCGAGATGAACGCGTTCGACTCGTCGATTGCCCTGTCCCTGTTCGGAGGATCGTCAGGATCCACCGGAATCGATACCGATCTGCTCAACAGCTATTATTCCGCCAGGGCCGGCGTCACCGGCCAGGCGTCGAGCGCGACATCGGGCGCCGCTGCGTCCGGCGGAACCTCCAGCACCAAGACCAATTCGCCTACCGGCCAGGCCGACGCGCCGACCGCGCCGTGGATCGACGACAGCGTCGCCCCACCGGTCAGCACCCTGGTCAACAACGTCATGGAAGGCCAGAGCTTCATCAACTCCGGTCTGGTCACCTCAAGCGTCCTGCAGGAATCGCCCGACTACTCCAAGCTGTTCACCCTCTACGAAGGCCTGAACGCGCTCGAAGGCATCGCCGAGGCCGCCCAGGCCAAGAACGTGTCGTCCTACCAGCTGCAATCCTATCAACGCCGGTTCCTGCAAGGGATCAGCCAGGTCTCCGACTATATCGACACGTCCAAGTTCGACCATGTCGACCTGACCGCTGGAACGCTGACCAGCGACCTCAAGAATACCGACGGCGCGGCGCGCACCAATACAACCTATGTCGGGCCCGACCTGCACCAGGGCACGACGAGCGACGCGGTCAAGGCCTTCGACGGCGCCGTGAAGTTCTCGATGACGGTCCAGCGCGTCGGCACCGCCACGCCTTACGTTATCAATTTCGACCTGTCGGAAATGGGGACGCAGACCCGTTCCATGTCGAACGTCGTCAGTTACATGAATTCGAAGCTGAAGGACGCCGGCGTCAGCACGCGCTTCGCCGTCCACACGACCGCCGCGGTCCCGACCACCGAAACCGTCAACGGCAAGACCGTGACCCTGTCGGAAGGCCGGCCAAGCTTCGGTTTGCAGATCAACGGCGTCAGTTATGAGACCGCGACCTTCAGCGCCGCCGCAAGCGCTGATTCCGTCTTCGTGGCGCAATCGACCGGCGATCCCACCAAGACTCCGGCGACGTCTTCGTCCTCGTCGTCATCGACGACGTCCACGACCTCGACGGCCTCATCGACTTCGACCTCCGCAACCACGACCGGTGACGGCACCGACGTGACATCGCAACTGATGAAATTCCAGACCGATGCCGATGCCACCGGAACGTTCCCCGACGCGACGGCCAAGGTCGGATCCACCTATTCGGTCGACGGTGAAATAGCACAGACCAAGCTGTCGTCGGCCGTCGCGGACGTCACCAAGGGTACGACCCAAAGCACCAACACGGTCAACGACGCCCTGGCGACCGCCGCCGGTCCCGACGGCAGCGTCTACGTGCTGGCCAATGTCAACGCGCAGGTCAACGGCCAGGACATCCAGGGCAACCAGGATGTTGCGCTTATGAAGTACGATTCCGCCGGGCATCTGGTCTATACGCGGACGCTCGGCGCCTCCCAGTCGGCTTCGGGCTATGCGCTGGCTGTGTCGGCGGACGGCAAGGTCGCCGTCACCGGCTCGGTGACCGGCGCGCTCAATATCGACAACGCCTCGACCACGCTCAACAAGTACGGCCTGCCGGTCGCCACAGGCATTGCGGCTTCGACGGCGCCGCTGTCGGGACCGGACGCCACCACGGCCGACACTTTCGTCACAATGTACGATGCGTCCGGCGTCGAACAATGGACGCAGCGCTATGTCGCCTCCGCCCAGGACCAGGGCACCAGCGTAACCTTCGGCGCCAACGACACCGTCTATGTCGGCGGCAAGACGGCGTCGAAAATCCCCGGCGCCGATGGCCAGGCCAGCGGCGGCACCGACGCCTATGTCAGCGGCTTTTCCGCGCAGGGCAAGCTGATGTTCACCCAGCAGTTCGGCACGTCGGGCACCGACTACACGCAGAAGATGGTCACCGACGGCAATACGCTGTACGTCGCCTCGACCCAGAACAACGACACCGTGCTGACATCCTACGACGTGTCGTCGGGCAAGCCGGTGGAAATCGGATCGCGGTCCCTGGGCGGTCTCGGCGGCGGCGAGATTTCCGGCATGTCGGTGTCGAACGGCAAGCTCTATCTTGGCGGCTCTTCCGGATCTGGGACCCTGCTCGGGTCACAGGCCACGGTCACGCGCGCCTATTCCGGCGGGTTCGACGCCTTTGCCTTGTCGGTCGATACCGACCTTACCAAGACGGCGGGCGACACGGTCGCCTATTACGGCGGCACCGGCCAGGAAAAGAACGCCCAGGTCAGCTTTACCGGCGGGACCGCCTGGATCGCCGGCCAGACGACCGGCGATATCGCGGACACGACCAAGATCGGCAAACAGGACGGCTATCTGGCGCAACTCGACGTCGCCAGCGGGCAGGTGGTGTCGCAGAAGCGCTGGTCGGGCACCGACGGCACGGTCAATGTCGGCGGCATCGCGGTCAATTCCGGCGGATCTTCGGTGCTCGACGCGCTGGGCCTGCCGCAGGGCACGGTGGTGGAAACCGATTCCAATCTCATCACCGCCAGCACCAGCGTGCGTGCCGGCGACTATTTCTACATGCAGGATCCGGGCACCGGCGTGAAGACCAAGATCACCATCGATCCCACCGAGACCATGGCGACCCTGGCCAAGAAGATCGAGCGGGCCTCGGAATACAATCTGACGGTGGATACGACGAAGGTGCTGGGCAAGCCGCTCGACCAGCTGGAGATCAAGCCGTCCAACCCGACCAGCGAGATGGAGTTCATCGCCGGCGGCGCCGGCCAGGATGCGCTGAAGGGGCTGGGCTTGTCGGCCGGCCTGGTCAGCAACGCCGCCAACAATACCATGGACGCGTCGTCGAACGACTACCTGACATCGAAGAAGGAGATGGGGCTCAGCTTCAACGGCGCGCTCAATCTCAACTCACCGGAAAACATCACGGCGGCGATCACCGCGCTCAAGGCGACCATGGCCAATGTGCAGAAGGTCTATACCTACCTGAAATACGGCGATCCGCAGAGCAGTTCCAGTTCGACCAAGACCGGCAATACGTCGGGGCAGGTTCCGGCCTACCTGACCAGCCAGATCGCCAACTACCAGGCCGCGTTACAGCGCCTGACCGGCGGAAGCTAGAGCCGCCTTCATTTCGGCCAGGGCCGGCGCCCAGTCGCCGAAGCGCGGCGCGACGAAGGTCCGCGCCTTGGGATACCACAGGTAGTCGTCGCGGCCGAGCATCAGCCAGGCGCGCGGCGGCATCAGCATCCAGATCGGCGTGCCCACGGCGGCCGCGATATTGCTGGTGGCGTTGGCTGGCCCCACGACCAGATCGAGCGTGGCGGTCAGGGCCGCCAGGTCGTCGAGATCGTCCTTCAGATCGATGCCTTGCGGCGTCGTGACGGTCAGCCCGGCGGCCTTCGCTTCGGCCATCTCGGCGGCGGTGTCGCCGTACTGCACATTGATGAAGTGGATGCCGGGCACGGTCAGCACATCGCGCCATTGGGCGAACGGAGAGAAATAACGGTCGCGCAGTTCGGTCGATTTCAGGCTTTTCCACAGGATGCCGACCTTGGGCTGGGGGCCGAGCTTTGCAAGCTGGTCGCGCCAGTGCGCGATGCGGTCCGGATCGGGCGTCAGGAAACGGTCGCGGGCAGGGAAGGCGTCGATGCCGCCGCGATAGAGCGGCAGGAAATCGCCGAGGAGCGCCCAGGCGTCGTAATCCCTCGCCTTCAGGTCCGGGAAGGTCCGGCGGATCCGCCCGTCGACCGTCTGCGTCTTGTGCGCCATCACGGTCACATCCGGAAAGCTGCGCTGGAACAGCGGCACAAGACGCGGTTCGACGGCAAGACCGGCATGGCCGTCGCCGATGTCCATCAGAATATCTGGCAGCAGCGACGCGAACAAAACCTCGTCGCCCAGCCCCTGTTCGGCGCTGATGAACAGGCGTTTGCCGGAGAGGGGGCCGCCTTTCCAGCGCGGCAGGCGCGTGACGTAATCGACCTCGCCCAGGGTGCCCCGCTTGTGCCGGCCTTCGTACCAGCGCCAGCCGGCTGAAAGATCGCCGGTGCCGAGCGCCATGTGCGCGGCGGTCAGCTCCGCCGAGGCGCGGTTGCCTGCGTCCTTGAAACCCTTGGCGCACGTCGTCACGTCATCGAGCGCACCCCGGACATCGCCTTCGTCGAAGCGCACGGCGCCGCGATGGAAGCGGGCGTTAAGATTGCCGGGATCGAGGCGCAAGGCTTCATCGAGGAAGATCAGGGCGGTCGGCCGGTCGCCCTTGGCGACCATGGTCGTTCCAAGCGTTTCCCAAAGCGGCGCAAGCGTCGGGTTGGCGGCAAGGGTCGGTTTCAGGAGGTCGATGGCGGCATCGACCTGGCCGGATTCTCGCAAGGCCTCGGCATAGGCGCGCACGGTCAGCGGGTCATGATCGCCCTGGGCCAGCAGGTGGGCATAGAATTTCGCGGCCATGTCGAACTGGCCGATGCGGAAGGCTATGTCGGCCAGGAGGTGGACGGTTTCATGGGAGGCGGGATCGAGGCCCAGCGCGGTCTGGCAGGCGTCGAGCGCGGCGGGCAGGTCGCCCCGCGCCTGGAAGGCCCTGGCCTTCCGGCGCCAGGCGTCGGCATCACGCGACACGGTTGTCGAACAGTCCCGGCGCGAACCGGTCCTCGACGGCGGCCTTGACCGCGCCCATGACCTCGGTCCAGTCGGTCATCGACGGAGAGAAGAAGACCCTGGACTTCGGATACCACGGGAAGCGGTCGGTACCGAGGCTGTTCCAGGCGTGGGCCTGGGAAACGATCCAGATTTCGGTGCCGACGGCGCCGGCGATATTGCTGGTGGCGTTGGCCGGGCCAAGCACGCAGTCGAGCGCGGCGGTCAGTGCCGCCAGGTCGTCGAGGTCCTGTTTGAGATCGATGTCGGGTGGCGTCCAGATGTCGAGACCGAGCGCGGCCGCCTGTTCCATTTCCTCGGTGGTATCGCCGTACTGGAGATTGATGAACTGCACGCCCGGGACCGACAGGACCTCCTGCCATTGGCTGAAGGGCGAATAGTAGCGGTCGCGGCGCGAGTGCTTGATCAGCGACTTCCACAACAGGCCGACCTTGGGCTGGTCGTTCAGCTCGGCCAGCTGTGCCTTCCAGTAGGCCACGCGTTCCGGATCGGCCTTGAGGAAGGCCGGCTGGTCGAAATCGGAGACCTGCGTGCGGTAGCGCGGCAGGAACTGGCCCATCGTCGCCCAGGCATCGACCTGCGACCAGTCTTCCATGTCGGGGAACAGCCGCACGGGCCGGGTCCTGTATCGCGTGGTGTGGTGGCGCGTTACCGTGCATTGCGGGAAGGACCGCGCGAACAGCGACACCAGGCGTGGCTCGACGCCGATCGTTACATGTCCCTCCGGACCGACCTCATCGAGCAGATCGGGCAGGATGCCGGCGAACATGATTTCGTCGCCCAGGCCCTGTTCGGCCGACAGGAACAGGCGCTTGCCCGCAAGACTGTCGCCCGGCTGCCATTGCGGCCGGTCGATCAGGTACTGCATGTTCTCGTCGGTGCCGTCCTTGTCGCGCGCCTTGTACCAGTCCCAGCCGGGAACGAGGTCGCCGGCGGCCAGATACGAGAAGGCGATCGACAGCTTGCAGGTATGGATGTTGATGGCGTCGGCGAAGATCGGCAGCGCCGTCATCAGGTGGTCGCGGCCCTCGTCGAACTGGCCGAGATTGCACTGGGCATTGCCGAGATTGTAATGGGCATGAACGTGGCGGGGATCGTGGCGCAGGGCCTCGGTATAGAAGATGACGGAATTGGTAAGGTCCCCGCGCGCATTGACCACCGTGCCGAGCGCATTCCACAGCTGGGCGCTGTCGGGCGTCAGCTGGATGGCGCCGCGCAACAGCTCGACGGCGTCGTCGAGGCGATTGCCCTCGCGCCAGACGCTGGCCAGGTTGTTGACGGCTTCGACGTGGCCGGGGCTCATCTCGATGAAGCGCAGGAAGAATTTTTCCGCCAGGTCGTTGAGATCGAGGCGGTAGGCGAGGCGGCCGAGATCATTGATGATCGCGGCATTGTCCGGCATCAGCTTATGGGCGCTTTCGTAGCAGGTCAGGGCGGTGGCGAGGTCGCCGAGCTTTTCGCGCGCCACGGCGAGGTAGTGCCAGGCGTCGCCGCACTTTTCGTCGACGTGCAGCGCTTTCAGCGCCATTTCGCCGCCCTTTTCCCAGTTGCCGGCCTTGAAGGCCAACAGAGCGTCGCGCAGGAAGGCCAGCGTATCGGCGCGCTTGATGGTTTCGGTGTGGGCCTGGAGGATACGCAGGGCTTCGGACGACGCGGAATCGCCCATGATCTGGGCGGCGGGATTTACGGCGGCCTTGGCGGGCTCGAACGGCATGGCCGCGCTGCGCTTCAGATCAGAAACAGGCGGTTTCTGGAAAGATGAGGGCGTGGACATGAAAAAGGCTCCGCATATTGCGGAGCCTATGGTGATGGGATTCGCTTAACAGCGTCTAAAGATTAACGCCTTAGTTAACGCTGCGGCTGGCGAATGTGCGGCAGGCCGTCGACCCAGCGGCTGATCGTGTCGTCCATGCGGCCGAGCACCGCGATGTGCAGCGACTTGAACGGCTGGCTGGCGAGAGTCAGGAAGATCGAGAACATGCCGGTCTGTTCCTGCTGGCCCAGCGCGTTGATCACATCGGTCTTGCGGATGACGCGGTCGATCATCAGGCCGTTGTATTCGAGGCGGTCTTCATGGAGGGTCAGCTTGCAGCGCCAGACGATCGGCGCGCCGAACAGCGCCACCGCGATCGGGATCATGGACAGGACGCAACCGCCGAACTGCGCCGCGACGCCGTGCAGATGGGTGTAGGCCTGCATCACGCCGGCGACGCCGATAACGACCAGGGCCAGGGCGGCCAGGGTCACCAGGGTCTTCACGATCGGACCGAATTGATAGACTCGCGGGTTCATCTCGATCACAGGCATAGAGCCTCCCAAACTCATGACTTTGAAACGACGCAATTTTTAACGGGTGCGTCAATTTGACCGATGGTTACATCGAAACTGCGAGGATTCAACACCTTTTTGCTGAAAATATCGTTCTGTTACGTCAAAAAACATCGTTCTTTCAAAGCTTTCCGGTCCGTGGGCGGTGCCTGATAACCTCGTTTTTATACGCACGTGCGAAAAAATAATGCGGCAGTGCGACATTCTGCCGCTTGCGAGCGTGACCAAAATCCTGTTTAGGACACAAAAAATAAGTAGCGTCCCGGCAGGGCGGAGCGCGTTAACTTCTTTGTGTGCTCTGGGTTTCCAATAGTGCGTCATCAAGATTACAGTTCGGAAGACATGACCTCCTCGATCCATTCCGCGGGGGGTATCTCCGCGTCGAAAATGCTGCGGCGCACAATAAAGCCCGCCACCATGGCTGGCCTGATGGCCGCCGCCGGGCTTCTTTTGTCCGGATGTAAAATGGCCGTGATGGACCCCAAGGGTCCCGTCGGCGCCAGCGAAAAAGACCTGATCCTGCTCGCGGTCGCGCTGATGCTGATCCCGGTCATTCCGGTTATCGTCATGACGGTCGCCTTTGCCTGGAAGTACCGCGCCTCGAACACCAAGGCGACCTACGCCCCCGATTTCGAACATTCCAACCGTATCGAGGCCGTCGTCTGGGCCATTCCGTGCCTGATCATCCTGGCGCTGGGCGCCGTGACCTGGGTGTCGACCCATACGCTGGATCCGGGCAAGGCCGTTGCGGCCACCGCCGCGAACGCCAAACCCGTCGAGGTCGAAGTCGTTTCGCTCGATTGGAAATGGCTCTTTATCTATCCGGACTATGGCGTCGCTTCGGTCAACGAACTGGCTTTGCCGGTGGGCACGCCCGTGCACTTCAAGCTGACGTCTGCCAGCGTGATGAACGCCTTTTTCATTCCGCAGCTAGGCAGCCAGATCTACACCATGACCGGCATGGAAACGCAGCTGAACCTGCGCGCCGATGCCGCCGGTGATTATGAAGGCATGTCGACCAACTATTCCGGCGAAGGCTTCGCCGGGATGAAGTTCACGGCGCGCGCCATGGACCAGGCCGGTTTCGACGCCTGGATCGCCAAGGCCAGGACCTCCGCCAACAGCCTCGACTTGGCCGGCTATGCCCAGCTGTCGAAGCGCAGCCAGGACCTGCCGGCAAGCTATTACGGCAGCGTCGACCCCACCCTTTTCCATCGCGTTCTCAACAAGTGCGCCGACGGCTCCGCCCCCTGCACCGACGACGGTATGAAGATGGCCATGGTCAAGTCCATGTCCGCCGAGCAGTGCAAGAAGGCCACCAAGACCGAACGCAAGAGCTGAAAATCATGCACCCCGCAAAGATCTATCCTGAAAATCTCCTGACCGGTAAGCTCGGCATCGACTCGGTGCCGTGGCACGAGCCGATCATCATGGTCGCCGGCGCCGGCATGGTCGGCGGCGCGCTCCTCGTCTTCGGCCTCATCACCTACTTCAAGCAATGGAAGTACCTGTGGACCGAGTGGCTGACCTCGGTCGACCACAAGAAGATCGGGGCCATGTATATCATCCTGGCGCTGATCATGCTGCTGCGCGGCTTTGCCGACGCGCTGATGATGCGTACGCAGCAAGCCCTGGCATCCGGCGGCGGCCACGGCTACCTGCCGCCCGAACACTTCGACCAGATCTTCACCGCGCACGGCGTCATCATGATCTTCTTCATGGCCATGCCGTTCGTCGTCGGCCTGATGAACGTCGTCATGCCGCTGCAGATCGGCGCGCGCGACGTCGCCTTCCCGTACCTGAACTCGATGAGCTTCTGGCTGACGGCCGCGGGCGCCATCCTGGTCAACGTCTCGCTGGTCGTCGGCGAATTCGCCCATACCGGCTGGCTGGCCTATCCGCCGCTGTCGGAAATCGCCTATTCGCCGGGCGTCGGCGTCGACTATTACCTGTGGGCATTGCAGATCTCGGGTCTCGGCACGCTGCTGTCCGGGGTGAACCTGGTCACGACCATCTTCAAGATGCGCGCGCCGGGCATGACGCTGATGCGCATGCCGATCTTCACCTGGACGACGCTGGCCGCCAACATCCTGATCATCGCGGCCTTCCCGATCCTGACCGTGACGCTGGCCATGCTGGGTCTCGACCGCTACTTCGGCATGCACTTCTTCACCAACGAAGCCGGCGGCAACCCGATGATGTACGTCAACCTCATCTGGGCCTGGGGTCACCCGGAAGTCTATATTCTGGTCCTGCCCGCCTTCGGCATCTTCTCGGAAATCGTGCCGACCTTCTCGGGCAAGCGCCTGTTCGGTTACGACGGCATGGTCTACGCCACCATGTGCATCTGCCTGCTGTCCTTCATGGTGTGGCTGCACCACTTCTTCACCATGGGCGCCGGCGCCAACGTCAACGCCTTCTTCGGCATCACGACGATGATCATCTCGATCCCGACGGGTGTGAAGATCTTCAACTGGCTGTTCACGATGTTCCGCGGCCGTGTGCGCTTCGAAGTGCCGATGCTGTGGACGACCGGTTTCATCATCACCTTCGTCATCGGCGGCATGACGGGCGTGCTGCTGGCCGTGCCGGGCGCCGACTTCGTCCTGCACAACTCGGTCTTCCTGATCGCCCACTTCCACAACGTCATCATCGGCGGCGTGGTCTTCGGCTGCATCGCCGGCCTGAACTACTGGTTCCCCAAGGCCTTCGGTTTCCGCCTGCACGAAGGCCTGGGCAAGGTCAGCTTCTGGTGCTGGCTGGTCGGCTTCTATATCGCCTTCATGCCGCTCTATGCGCTGGGCCTGATGGGCATGACGCGCCGCCTCGACTACATGAACAACCCCGTCTGGCACGTCTACCTGATCGTCGCCATGGTCGGCGCGCTGATCATCTTCGTCGGCATCCTGGCGCAGGTAGCGCAGATCGCCTATTCGATCTGGAAGCGCGACGAGCTTCGCGACGTCACCGGTGATCCCTGGGACGCGCGCACCCTGGAATGGGCGACGTCTTCGCCGCCGCCCTTCTACAACTTCGCCGTCGTGCCGGAAGTCGGCAATCACGACGCCTTCTGGGACGCCAAGCAGCGCGGCGAGGGGCATCCCCGTCCGAAGACCTACGAGCCCATCCACATGCCGCGCAACACGCCGACCGGCTTCCTGATCGGGATCGTCAGCGTCGGCCTGGGCTTCGGTCTGATCTGGCACATCTGGTGGATGGCCGGCGGCGCCCTGCTGGTCATGATCGGCCTCGGCATCGTCCATACCTTCAATGAAGACCGCGACTATTACGTGCAGCCCGAAGAGGTGAAGGCGATCGAAGACGCCTATTTCGCCAAGCTCACCGCTGCCAACAAGAAGGATGCCGCCTGATGAGCAGCGTTTCCGGGCCCGTCGACGGGCTGAAAAAGGAACTCGATTCCGCCTACGACCATAACCCGCACGACCACCATCACGCGGGCGACCATCACGACGAAGGTCCGAAAGTCACGCTTGGCTTCTGGATCTACCTGATGAGCGACTGCATCCTGTTCGCGTCGGTGTTCGCGGGCTATGCGGTGCTGAAGGACGGCACGGCCGGCGGTCCCAACGGCCGCGAGCTGTTCGACCTGCCATACGTGGCGGTCGAAACGGCGCTGCTGCTGATCTCGTCCCTGACCTACGGCCTGGCCATGATCAGCATGGAAGCCAACAAGCTGAAGGGCACGCTGACCTGGCTGGCCCTGACCGGCCTGTGCGGCCTGGGCTTCATGGGCATGGAAATCCATGAGTTCATGAAGCTGATCGCCGAAGGCAACGGTCCCAACCGTTCGGCTTTCCTGTCGGCCTTCTTTACGCTTGTCGGAACGCACGGCCTGCACGTGACGTCGGGCCTGATCTGGATGGGGGCCATGTTTGTGCACCTGTTCAAACGTGGACTTACCCCGCAGAACCGCATCCGCCTGATGTGCCTCAGCCTGTTCTGGCACTTTCTCGACATCATCTGGATCGGTGTCTTCACGATCGTCTATCTGATGGGAGCCGCCTGATGAGCTCTAAAACGTCCAATCATGTCAAGCCGGTGGCCACCGACCAGACCCATGCCGAACTGGCCCATGCCCACCACGAAGGCGGCCACGGCTCGGTCAAGTCGTACCTGATCGGCTTCGCCCTGTCGGTCGTGCTGACGGCTGTGCCGTTCGCCCTGACCATGCTGCATGTCTTGCCGGTCGCCACCCTGATCCCTGTGATCATCGGCATCGGCCTGGTGCAGATCGTCGTGCACCTCGTCTACTTCCTGCACATGAACACGTCGCCCAGCCACATCTGGAACAATGCAGCCTTCGTCTGCGCGCTGATCATCGTCTTCATCGTGATCGTCGGCACCTTGTGGGTCATGTACCATATGAACCACAACATGATGCCCGGCATGATGCCGATAGACTGACGCCAACGGTCTAATGACCGTTGGAATTTTTCAAAATACAGGAAGCCGGCCGTGTCACGCGGCCGGCTTTTCTTATGCGCCCTTCTTCGGCACGTGCGCCTCGCGCAGCGCGATGGCGACGGCCTGGTCATGCGACGTGACCTTGGCGCCGCTGCCGCTCTTCAGGTCGCCTTCCTTGTACTCGTGCATGACCTTTTCGACCTTGTTCTTCTGGCCGGCTGATTCTTTCGGCATGGGATAACTCCTGTTTTCCCCAGCGCGCGCAGGATAGGCGAGGGCGCGCAAGGAAGCCATGCGGGCCTTTCAGGCTGACCTAAGGTCAAGAAAAAATGTTGCGTCGCAGCATTTCAAACGCACCGAAATACAACTGCTACGCCGCTTTTTGGTGGTTTTTAAGGGAATGGTTCGCCCCGTTTGTGGCAAAATCATCGCACCGCAGTAAAGTTGGCGGCGAAACATTGTAACCTATTGCGACTGTCACACTAATTTCAAATGCCACCATTACAGGCGGCAAAACCTCTGCCGGTTTGGCGGGATGATGGGGATTTCGATGTTCAACAAATATATGATGGGCGCGGCGGCTTTCGCGCTTCTGGCGGCTTCGGCCCCGGCGGTCTACGCCCAGCAAACGACCGCCGCCCTGCGCGGCGTGGTCACCGATTCGGCGGGCAAGCCCGTCGCCGGTGCGACCGTCACGGTCATCCACACGCCGACCGGCACGCGCGAAGTCACCCGCACCGACAAGGACGGCAATTATCAGCTGACGGGCCTTAAGGTCGGCGGCCCTTACGAGATCGATGTCGCCTCCGGCGGCTACAGTGACAGCAAGACGGGCGACGTCTACCTCACGCTGGGCGACCAGCAGAAACTCGACGTGGCGCTGGAAACCTCGACCCAGACGGTCATCGTCAAGGGCAAGCGCACCACCCTGGCCAATCCGGGTTCGCGCACGCGCCTCGGCCGCGAAGCCATCGACAACGTCGTCACCTACAAGCGCGACATCCGCGAAGCGGCGCGCCGCGACCCGCTGACCCAGCTCGACGCCGCCACGCGCGGCACGGGGCCGTCGGGCGGCCTCTACATCGCCGGTTCGGCGCCGCGCGCCAACCGCATCACGATCGACGGCGTCAAGTCCAGCGACGATTTCGGCCTCAACACCGGCGGCCTGTCGACCAATCTTGGCCCGATCTCGCTCGAGGCCGTCGAGCAGATGACCGTCCAGGCCGTTCCGGCCGACGTCGAAGAAGGCGATTTCACCGGCGGCGCGCTGAACCTGGTCCTGCGTTCAGGCACCAACAGCTTCCATGGCTCGGCCTTCACCTACCTGCGCGACAAGGCGTGGAACGGAAACCAGCTCTATCACCCGGACACGCACACCGCCAACCGCGTCAGCCTGTACGTGCCGGACAAGAACTACGGCTTCTTCTTCTCGGGCCCGATCCTGAAGGACCGCCTGTTCTTCGCGACGTCGTATGAAAAGTACACCTCGGCGTCGATCGTGGGCACCGGTCCGGCCGGCGGCGGCTTCGGCACCTCGCTGGCCACCATCGGCAACGCGGCGGTCAGCCAGTCCGACCTCGACACCCTGCTGCAGCCGTGGTCGACCTATGCCGCTTCGTCGAAGCTGGCCCCCGGCGCGATCCCGCTGACGACCGAGTTCAAGGACGAGAAGTACTCGATCAAGATCGACTGGAACATCATGGACGGCCAGCGCCTGTCGGCGACCTACCGTCATGCCTATTCGTTCCTGTGGAAGGGTTCGCCGTCGCTCAACACGGCCAACTACAACACGGCCTGGTACACCCAGCCTGAAAACGAGGACAACTACGCCATCCAGCTGAACTCGCGCTGGACCGACCAGTTCTCGACCGAGGCCCGCATCGCCTGGCGCAATTACCAGCGCGGCCAGACGCCGCCGGAAGGCCAGGGCTTCGCCGCCATCAACTACTGTACCGACCCGGCTGGGGTCGGCGTCGCGACGGCGACCGCGTGTACGTCGGGCCGCCTGTCGATCAACTTCGGCCCGGACCAGTTCCGCCAGGCCAACGTGCTGAAGACGACCAACAATTCGGCGTCGTTCGTCGGCATCTACCGCCTGGGCGACCACTCGATCAAGGGCGGTTACCAGGGCAAGCAAATCCACGTCTACAACCTGTTCGTCCAGGCCGCCAACGGCGTCTACTACTTCGACAACCAGGCCGACTTCGCCAACGGCAAGGTCAACCAGCTGTCGTACAACAACGATCCGGGCGGCGACCTGTCGAAGACGCCGGCCAATTTCGACTACATCAACCACACCCTGTTCCTGCAGGACACCTTCGATCCGTTCGCCAACACGACGCTGAACTACGGCCTGCGCTACGACTTCTGGACGCAGCATGACAAGCCGGCGCTGAACCCCAGCTTCACGGCGCGCAACGGCTATTCGAACCAGGGCAATTACGACGGTCTGAACGTTGTTGAGCCGCGCCTGGGCCTCAAGTGGCACAGCGACGACAACACGCTGGACGCGTCGGGCAGCTTCGGCCTCTATACGGGCGGCCTGCCGGACGTCTTCATCTCGAACCGTTTCGGCAATACGGGCATCCTGACGGCCGGCTTCACCGTCCAGCGCCAGGTCGATGGCTCGGGCAATACGACCGGCTTCAAGGAAATCAACTCGGGCAGCACCTACCTGGCCAACGACGCGACCATCCTGTCGCTGATGAACCTCAACAAGTCGGACGCCGGCTTCATCACCACGGTGCCGGCGGCGGCGGCCTCCTACCTGTTCAACCCGACCGTCATCCGCGTAGCGTCGACCAACACCCTGTCCGCCGACTTCAAGATGCCGTCGGACTGGAAGTTGAACTTCGCCGGCCACTGGCGCCTGCCGACGGGCACGACATTGGGTCTCGACGGCGTCTTCGTGCGCAGCAATGTCGGACTGGCCTTCCGCGACGTCCGGGCGCGCAAGCTGACCGTGAACGGTGTGCAGCAATATACGCCCGACGGCCGTATCCGTTACGACGGCCTGGTCGTAAACGCGACCGTACCGTCCACGGCGACCCTCGACGCCCAGAACCAGTCGATCTTCACCGCCCGTACGACGGCCGGCCTCGACGTCGCCAAGAACGCCGACGGCTCGAACATGTATGATCTGGCGAACCCGGGTTCGGGTTACGACGTCCAGGCCTACAACCCGGACGTCCAGTCGACCAGCTCGACTGTCGCCCTGTCGGTCCAGCAGTCGTTCGACAATGTCCGTCTGTTGACCAGCCATGATCACCTGGACCTCTCGGCGGCGCTGACGCACCAGGCGACCGACCAGTACGGCGGCCTGCCGGAATTCGCCACCACCGACTGCTGCGCGGGTTCGTCCTACGGCGACCAGTTCAGCCTGGAAGACCCGAACGCTCCCACCAAGGGCAAGTCGAGCTACGAAGTCCGCACCGGCTTCAAGGTCAATGCCTATTACAAGACCGAGCTGGTCAAGGGCTTCGAGACGCGCATCAACCTGTTCGGCGACATGCACGAAGGCCGTCCGGTCAACTTCTACATGGCCGACCTCTACTCCTCGAGCGCGACCGTGCGCGGCCAGGTCTTCGGCGTGGTCTCGAACAACCAGCTGGCCTTCATCCCGCAGACCGACACGCCGATCGCCGGTTCGGGCGGCCTTGGCTTCATGACGGGCAACGTACCGGTCTACTTCGCCACGACGACCGACCTGGCCAACTTCCAGAAGATCGTCAGCAAGTTCGGCCTGCAACCGGGCATCGTCGGCAAGGGTCAGGCCCGCAACCCCGACGTCAAGCGCTGGGACCTGCACCTGGCCCAGGACGTGCCTCTGCCCTGGTTCGACGGCCACAAGGTCGTCTTCACCATGGACATCTTCAACCTCGGCAACCTGCTGAACAAGAAGTGGGGCGTCGTTGCCGAATATGGCGCCGCCGGCAATGACGGCCGCCAGGGCGCGCAGATGTACAAGGTCGGCTGTACCAATGCTTCGGGTACCGTCGTCGCCAAGAGCGACCCGACCTGCGTCGGCTATCAGTTCTCCAGCGTCTCGACGACGGCGACCACCCTCAGCGTCAATCAGGCGGCGACCCTCTACGCCGTCATGTTCGGCCTGAAATACAGCTTCTAACCTCCGCCTCGCGGCGAAAAAACGGAGGAGCGCCGTACCCCGGCGCTCCTTTTTTGTGATACGTCCCTGTATCCGAGGAGATATCCATGCGTTTCCGTTCGCTGATCCTGTCCCTGGCCCTGGCGTCCGGTGCGTTTGCATCCCATGAGGCTTTTGCCTGGGGCGACACCGGCCACCGTCTGGTTGGCGAGGAGGCTATGCGCGCCTTGCCGAAGGGCCTGCCGGCGTTTCTGTATCGCGTGCAGTCGATCAAGGACGTCGGGCAGTTCTCGCGGGAACCCGATATCTGGCGCAAGGCCGGCGCCATCCACGACGCCGAGCGCGACCCGGCGCACCTGATGCGCCTCGACGACACCGGCCTGACGCTGGCGGGCACGGATCTCGGCAACATGCCGGCGACCCATTCCGACTATGACGCGGCGGTGCGCGCCCACGGCGGCGACCCGATCAAGGCCGGCCATCTCTATTACAGCCTGTCCGATGCCTGGGCGCAGGTACGCAAGGATTTCGGCGTGATGCGCGTCATCGACCTGGCGATTGCGAAAGAGAAAGACAAGCCGAAGCTGGCCGACCTGAAGGAGGCCCTGCGCCGCCGCCAGGACCTGACACTGCGCGATATCGGCATCCTGTCGCACTATGCCGGCGATGCCACCCAGCCCATGCATGTCTCGATCCACTACGACGGCTGGGGCGACCTCCCGAACCCGGACGGCTTCACGACCGAGCACGTCCATTGGCCCGTCGAAGGGCCCTATGTCCACGACCATGTCACCCAGGCCATGGTGCATGACCGCGTCTCGCCGCTGACATCGTGCGCGGGCACACAGGAATCGTGCATTGCCGCGCGGCTGAAGCGCAACTGGACGCAGGTGGTGCCGCTCTACAAGCTGGAGAAGACGGGCGCCTTCAAACCGGACTCGAACGTCGGCGCCGAATACCTCGCGACGCTATTGGGACGCGGCGCGTCGGACCTGCGTGACATGGTCGCCGACGCCTGGACGCAGTCGACCGACGCCGTCGTCAACTCGGCCGGGGTCAGCGTCACCGACGTTACCTCGGGCAAGGTCAAGGACCTCTACGCCGTGGTGATGGGCGATAGCTGATACCGGTTACCTGCCTGCTTGCACAGGGTTTGCGCATCCTCTAAGACTCTCCGAAACTCAGACAAAAGGGTGAGGAAGACATGGTGCGTTTTAGCGTCGCTGCGATGACGATAGGGCTGCTCATAGCCGGGCACGCCCTGGCCGAAACCCCGGCGCCCGGCGCCTGGGTGCCCGATCGCGGCGACGGCACCTATCAAAACCCCGTGCTCAACGGCGACTATTCCGATCCCGACGCCATCCGGGTCGGCGACGACTATTACCTTGTGTCGTCGTCCTTCGTGAACGTGCCGGGCCTGCCGATCCTGCATTCGAGGGATCTGGTCAACTGGGAGATCATCGGTCACGCGCTCGATGCCGTACCGCCCGAAGACCATTTCCGCACGCCCCGGCGCGGCGGCGGGGTGTGGGCGCCGGCCATCCGTTACCATAACGGCCGCTACCTGATCTATTACCCCGATCCCGACTTCGGCATCTTCGTCGTCAGCGCGGCCGACCCCAAGGGACCGTGGAGCAAACCCGTCCTGGTCGACGACAGCAAGGGCGCCATCGACCCCTGTCCCTTCTGGGACGACGACGGCACCGCGTGGCTGGTCCATGCCTACGCTGCCTCGCGCTCGGGCGGGCGCAACAACCAGGTCGTGTTGAAGCGCCTCAACGCCGACGGAACACACACGCAAGGCCCCGAACAGATCCTAGTCGACGGCAAGACGCTGGCACCGGTCGAGACGTCGCTGGGGCCCGCGCCGTGGTTCACCATCGAAGGGCCGAAAATCTACAAGCGCGACGGGTTCTACTACATCTTCGCGCCGGGCGGCGGCGTGAAGAACGGCTGGCAGGCGGTCTTCCGGTCGAAGGCGATCACCGGGCCGTACGAGGCGCGCAACGTCATGGACCAGGGCGCGACGCCGGGCGCCAACGGTCCGCACCAGGGGGCCTGGGTCGACACGGCCTCGGGCGAGGATTGGTTCCTCCACTTCCAGGACACCGACTCTTACGGCCGCCGCGTCTGGCTGGAGCCCATGCAATGGAAGGACGGCTGGCCCGTCATCGGCGTGCGCCAGAAGGGCAAGGTTTATGGTCAGCCGGTCCTGACGTTCCGCAAGCCGAAAACGGCGCCGCAGCCCGTTTCTGTGCCGGTCAGCGACGACGACTTCGACCGTGGCTTCAATCAAGCCTGGCAATGGAACGCCAATCCCGGTGAAGACTGGGCCGACACGACCTCGCAACCGGGCTGGCTGCGTCTGAAGTCGGTCTCGTCCTCGGCCAATCTGTATGAGGCGGGGAACACGCTGACGCAGAAACTGCCCAATACGGTCTTCTCGGCCGTGACGAAGATGACGCTCAATGCGAAATGGGAAGGCGAGCGGGCAGGGCTTGTCCTGTTCGGTTATAACTACGGTTTTATCGGCCTCGAAAACACCAAGGATGGCGTCGTCGTCGAGCAGGTCACGCGGATCGGCGCCGACAGGAATGGCCCGGAAGCCAAGGTCGTCGCCCCCGGAAAAGTAACGGGTGAAGTGTGGTTGAAAGCCAGTTTGACACCCGTTGTCACGCCGGTTGAGCCTCCCGCCGGATACCCAGTTGTCTGGCCGGCCATGCGTCAGGAAACCCACGCGAAGGTGACCTTCAGCTACAGCCTCGACGGCAAGACCTGGACGCCGCTCGGCGACGGTTTCGTCAGCCAGCCGTCGCGCTGGGTGGGCGCGCAGATCGGCCTGTTCGCGCAAAGCCCGTCCGGCACGCCGTCGAACGTCTCGACGCGCGTCGGCTATGCTGCCTTCGACAGCTTCCATATCGAAAAATAGGACTACGCAATTCCGACGTGATAGGTGCGCGGGCCATCGGTCAAAGCGATCCGCACGAGGTGATCATCGATGGTGAAGGCCGAGGCCTTGCCGTCGACCGTCACCGACTGCGGTGGCGTCTCCGACCAGACGAGCAGGGTGCCTTGATCGGCCGCCGTTAACATGACACCGGACGCCGAGTGAACGACGTCGCGCACCGAGGCCAGGCCGTTGAGCTTCTCCGCCAGCCCCAGCACGGCCCGGCCATGGCGTATGGGCGCGATACGGATCAGGTCGTGCCGGAAACGCGCGAAGGCGGCGTGGATGGCTTCGGTCCACCCCGGCCGCATCGCCGTTCGCCCGTAGTGGGTGTAGGCGGCATAATCGCCGCGCGGCAGACCGGTGACTTCGGACAGGCGCGCCTCGCCCGAAAGGTCGTGGGTATCCGCCAGATTGGCGAGCAGCAGCAGAGCGCCGTCGCCGACGCGCGACGACGCCTTGAACAGCTTCGGCGCCTGGATCTGGAACAGGCAGTCGGCCACCGGACGCAGCGGCGTATCGGCGCGTAACGTCCGGCCCTCGGCATCGACCAGCGCCTTGAGCAAGGCCACGTCGTGCTGCCCGGCCTTGTCGGTGACGTAGATGGGGGCGCAGTTGGCGGCGCGGACGGCGGCGTGCAGGCGGGCATTCGGATTGGTCGATTCGAACATGTCGAAGTCGGGAAAGACCATCTCGCCGAAATAGAGGGCGTTATACATGGCCTGAAGCACATGCGCCGCCGCATTGCCTTCCTGGAGGTCGTAGCCTTCGGTGGGCTTGTACGGAAAATAGTCCTCGACCGAGCGCGCCACCGGCGACGTGCCGAAATTGAGGAAGGCGTCGTTGGTCATGTCCATGCAGTTGATCATGGCATTGCCGAAATGAAGCTTGGCGCCGCGATTGAGCGCGCCGTGCAGCGCGGTGGCGAGGTCCCAGACGGGATAGTTGTCGCGGGCCATGCGCTCGGCCACCAGCTGGTTGTCGACCTTGATCAAGGTAAAGCCGGCGGCGGCCAGCCGGGCGTGATAGGCGTCGAAATAGCCGTCGAGCAGGGCCGGGTCGGGCTTGAGAAAGCTGTAGGTCACGGTCGTGCCGGACGTGTCGATCGGCGACGGCTTCTGCGTCCACTGGAACAGCTTGCCCGTGAGGCTACGTCCGAGGTCCGACTCCGGATCGATACCGTTCCAGTAGGCGTTGAAGGCGTGCCACAGGCCGACGTGCTTCAGGCCATGGTCGTTGAGCAAGGCATCGACCACGGGTTTGAACCCGCCCGGGAATTTGACCGGATCGGGCGCCTGCGATTGCAGCCGGCTGTCGCGCGCCTGGAAATGGCCGTCGTCGAGCACGACGGTGCGGATCGGCGCGCCGGCCTTGCGGATAATGTCGACCTGGTCGAGCACCCAGGCGGCCGACAGGTCGTGGCCGAGGTTGGACGCGTTCCACGTGTTCCAGCCGAGCCAGGTCAGGGCTTCGGGCAAGCTCTTCTTGCGGCGCAGGTTTTCAGGGCTGCCCAGCATCGTCATGGCGTCTTCGAAGATGTCGGCCATCACGGCGTAAAGATCGCGGCCGAAGCCGATGGCGACCTGGGGCAGCGGGCCCCGAATACGCGTGGGCGCCAGCGCCGAACAGACGGTGCCGAAACCGTTTCCTGTCTTGCCCAGCGTCGCGCGGAAGCCGTTGCCCCCCAGGGGCAGGGCCACGCCATAGACGCCGTCGCCATACTGCCAGTAGGCGCACTGGATGTCGTCGGCCTGCGCGTCGCCCCAGCGCGTCATGGCCATCGGCTTGGTCCAGGACTTCCACGGCGCGTAACGCCAGAAGGCGAGGCCTTGCCTGAAGCCGGGCGCGCCGGCGAAACTCAGGCCCAGGGTCAGGCTGGACGGAAAGGTGCGCGCATTGCCGGCGGCCAGCGACAGCAGCGTCGTGCCTTTCGCGCCGCGCGTCGCTTTTACGGCCAGGCCGGGAACGGTTTCGCTGGCGTGGACCGACAGGCCGGTCAACCGCTCGGCGCCCGCGAACCGGAAACGCGGTTGGGTCGCCTTTCGCGGCGCGGACAGGGCAGGGGGCGCCAGCAGGCCGGCCGACAGGGCAACGAGGACGTCACGGCGTAACATGGCAGGGCCTCAGGCGAAGGAAAGGGAGAAGGGCTGGCCGAGGACGGCGGCGACGGTCTTCGCCGTCGTGCCTCCGCGCGGGCCGTCGAACAGGGTGACATTCAGCGTAACCGGTCGCGTCTGGCCACGCCCCGTCGCCATGCCGCCCGACAGGGTGCGCGTATGTTCATCCCAGCGCAGCGGCCACAGGACGTAATCGCCGTCTTCGTAGGCGTGGCCGTCACCGGCGTCGTCGTAGAGGTCGAACGTCCCGTCCTGTCCGGCATAGACGTCGATATCGAGCGCAGCGACCGGCGCCGTCGCGTACTGGATACCGGGGCTTTGCGGCACGATGGCGCCGGCCCGGGCGAACAGCGGCATCTGCCCGAGCGCGGGACGCAGCTTCAGCACCGTTCCGCCGGCGTGCATTCCGGGCGTGCCGAAGACGTACCAGTCGGCGCCACCGGGCAGGTAGACATCGACCGTCTTGTCCGGTGCGGTCCGCATATCGGCGCGGTGCAACGGCGTTTCCCATTCGCACCACAGGCTGACCACGTCGGGCGACGGCTGGCTCTGCGTCAGCGCGAAAGCGTAGGCTCGGCCTTTTTCCAACGTCATCTCGAAACGGTACGCGTCATCGCCGGCGTGGCCCTTGAACGAAATCGCGCCGTCGGCGCCGTTGGACTTGCCTTCGTTCAGGCCCGCGCTGGCGACGCGGACCTGGCCGCCCAGGCTGAAGCGGATCAGCCCTTGCGTCAGGATCTGGAAGCGATGGAGCCCGCTTTCTTCGGCGACAATCACGCCTTTCCAGCGCGCGCTGTACGGCTTGCCTTTCAGGGCGCCCGGCAGGTCGCCCGACCATGTCATCTTCAGGTCATCGCTTTGCCGCGTCTCGATCAACCGTTCGAAATCGGCGCCCTCATAGAATGCGACCTCGGCCGCCACGCCGGTCGGGCTACGGATGGCGGTATTGGGGATGAATTCGTACGGATAGGCGGGTGTGTGTTCCAGCGGTGTCGTCACCGGGCACGCCATCAGGCCATGACCGAACAGGTACTGGTGCGGAAAGCCAGCGATCTTCGGATCGCGGGCGAAATCCATGGCGAGGGGCCGCAGGTAGGTCTCATCCTTGAAGGTCACGCGCGCACCTTGGGCGTAGACGTAGGGCATCAGGCGGTAGCGCAGCAGAAGCGCGGCTTTCAGCGCGTCATATGCCGGATCGCCGTCGCTGCCGAAGGCTGAGAGCTCGCGCCGGATCTCGGTGCCGTGGGCGCGGAAGACCGGCAGGAAGGCGCCGAACTGGAACCAGCGCACATAGAGCTCGCGGAAGGCCGGATTGGTCAGGGCATCGGGAAAGCGGTGGCTGACCAGGAAGCCGCCGATGTCGCACGTCCAGTACGGAATGCCCGACAGGCTGATCTGCTGGGCGGCGACGACCTGGTTCTTCAGGGTCTGCCAGCCGGCGAAGATATCGCCCGACCAGGTGACGGCGTTGAAGGCCTGTTGCCCGGCATAGACCGAGCGCGTCAGGATCAAGGGCCGCTTTTGCGGCGAATGCGTCCGCATGCCGCCATACAGAAGCCGCGTCTGGTAATAGCTGAAGGTCAGAAGGTTTTCGCGGATCGGCCCGGCAAAGCTGGTGACGTTTCCGGCGTACGATGCGGTGGTGACGTAGCGGTTGCCGGTCGACAGGAATTCGGGCTCGCAGCCGTCGGTCCACAGCCCGTCGAGCCCCGGTGCGATCAGGCCGTTTTCGATATGCCGCCAGTAGATGTCGCGTGCCCTGGGCGCGGTGATGTCGAGCACCTTGCCGCCGCTCCAGTGCTCGCCCCTGAACAGCAGGCCCTCGGCATCGAGATCGCGATAGATGTGGGATTTCGGCCCGAAGGCCGGCCAGACCGAGGCGATGATATGGGCGTTCTTCGCATGGACGGCGTCGCACAGGCCCTTGGGATCGGGGAAGCGGTCCTTATCCCACACCATGCCGCTGAAGACGTCGTTGCCGCCCCAGTAGCTCCAGTCCTGCACCATGACGTCGATCGGCAATTGCCGGGCGCGATACCCGTCGAGCACGGCCAGCAACTCGTCCTGGGTACGATAGCGTTCCTGGCTCTGCCAGTAGCCATAGGCCCATTTGCCGAGCAGCGGCGCGCGGCCGGTCAGGCGGCGATAGGCCGCGATGACGCCGTCGAGATCGGCGCCCATAAGGACGTAGTAGCGGATGAAACGCCCATCCGGGCTGTCATAGGCGAGGCGGCCGTTGTGCGTATCGAGCCAGGCATGGGTTTGCGTCTCCCACAACAGGCCCCAGCCGTCGGCGCTGACCAGCAGCGGGCAGACGGCGTCGGAATTGGCCTGGGCGAGGTAGGTTATGGCGTTGCGGTAATCGCTCAACGGATCGCGGAACTGACCGAGGCCAAGCAGCGTGGTGTCGCGCGCCGGGGTGAAGCCTTGATGGACGCCGGGTGGGCTGAGCGCTCCGCCTGTATCGCTCAGCCGTAGCCGCCCGTCCTGCGAAAAGGCGATCGTGCCGGCGGGATCGATGGCGATATCGAGATTGCCGCAGGTTACGCGCGCCGCCTTTTTGCCTCGGTTTACATGGATGTCGGGCCGGGAATCGGCATGGGTGAAGAAGCCGTCCGGAATGGCGGCACCGCGCGGAATTTTCACCACCTCGACAACGCCCGGCACCAAGCCTGGGCGGATCACGATGTCCGTTTTGCCTTGGGCGACGCGGACGCCGCTGGCCAGTACCGTCACGTCACCGAACGTCTTTTTCGCAGGCCGCGCGGACGCGGTTACGGGCAGAGTCGATATGGCGGCCGCGGTCAAAAGCGACCGACGCGTGGCGTCGGCGGGCATGGTCTTCGACTCCCAGTTATTTTTATATTTGAATAATGAAAACATCTTTTTTTATTGGGCGCAATCCTATTGTCTTACATTTTTGCGCGCGATTGGGGCTGACAAAGCGCCCGGACTTGTCCTACAAATCTCGAAAAGCTGAAGAGGCGAGGAAGCAAGATGACGAATGGATTGGACCGCAGGACCCTGTTCGGAGCCGCGGCGGCGATGGCCGCGATTGCCGGCCCGGCGGTGGCGAAGACGGCAAAAGCAGCACCGGTTCTGGCGCCCACCCCGCCCATGGGCTGGAACAGCTGGAATTCGTTCGCCACGACGATCAACGAAGCCCAGGCGCTGGAAACCGCGCACATCATGGCGGCAAAGCTTCTGCCCGCCGGCTACGACATCTTCACCATCGATATCCAGTGGTACGAACCGGGGGCATCGAGCTATGAGTACAGCAAGAACCCGCAACCGACGATGGACGGCTTTGGCCGGCTGATCCCGGCGCCCAACCGCTTCCCGTCGAGCGCCGACGGCACGGGTTTCACCGCCATGGCCAAACAGGTCCACGCGCTCGGCCTGCGCTTTGGCATCCATCTGATGCGCGGCATTCCGCGCCTGGCGGTCGAAAAGAACCTGCCGGTCAAGGGCACTTCGTTCCACGCGCGCGACATCGCCAATACCGACAGCACCTGCCCGTGGAACCCCGACATGTATGGCGTCGATATGTCGAAGCCCGGCGCCCAGGCCTATTACGACAGCGTCTTCGCGCTCTACGCCTCGTGGGGCGTCGATTTCGTCAAGATGGACGATATGAGCCGCCCTTACGACGCGCACATCCATGAGATCGAGGGCGCGCACAAGGCGATCGTCAAGACCGGCCGGCCGATGTTGCTCAGCCTGTCGCCCGGCGAAACGCCGGTGGCGCGCGGCAACCACGTGCAGAACTACGCCCAGATGTGGCGGATCAGCGACGACTTCTGGGACGAGTGGAAGCTGCTGGAATCGCAGTTCGTGCGCTTCGAAAGCTGGAACGCCTTCCGCCGTCCGGGCGCCTGGCCCGATGGCGACATGCTGCCGCTCGGCCGCCTGGCCCTGGGGCAGCGCGACACCAAGTTCACGCCCGACGAACAGCGGACTCTGATGACCCTGTGGAGCGTTGCGCGCTCGCCGCTGATCATGGGCGGCGATCTGCGCTATCTCGACGCGCCGACGCTAGCGCTGCTGACCAATCCGGAAGTCATTGCCGTCAACCAGAAGAGCCGTGACAACCAGCCGCACTTCTACGCCGACGATACGCGGGCGTGGACGGCGCGTCCGGAAACGGGGGCGGACTATTACCTGGCGCTGTTCAACACCGGCGATAAGCCCAAGACTGTTTCCTTCCCGCTGGAGGCCCTGGGTCTGAAGTCGGTCAAGGTCCGCGACCTGTGGGCGCGCGCCGATATCGGAACATCGACCGGCTGGGTCAAGGCCGACCTGCCGCCGCATGGCGCGGGGTTGTTCAAGCTGACCTGATGGCGGCGACGGTATTGCGATAGACGAGGTATGGCCGGAAGGGATCGTCTCCGGCCAATTCCGAAAATGCGGAATCATGCAGCGACAGCCCGCCGGTAAAGCTGCCGAATGCCGGCATGATCAGCATGCGGCCGTTCATGGCGAAGCACTTGCCGCGCAAACGATGGCCGCGCAGCTCGGTCGAGATCGCCGGATGGAAGTGGCCGACGACCTGTGGCCGACTGCTGGCGTCGGGCTCGTGGCGGAAGACGAGACCGTCCAGCACGACCTCTTCGCAGAAGTTGAGGCCAGACGCCGTCAGGCCGAGATCGTGGTTGCCCTCGACCAAATGGCAGGTTTCGACGGCATTGCAGATGGCAAGGACGCTGTCGCGTGCCGCCGGCTCCAACCGTGTCCACGCGGCGCGGTCATGGAAGCTGTCGCCCAGCAGGATCAGCGCTTTCGGACGGTAGCGGTTGCGCAAGGCGTCGAGCCGCACCAGGGTGTCGAGCGTGTCGTAAGGCGCCACGGCCGAGCCGAATTGGGCAAGGTAGGTCGATTTTTCGAGGTGCAGGTCGGAGACGACCAAGGCGTCTTGTTCCGGCCAGTAGAGCGCCAGTTCAGCGTCCAGCACCATATCGTGGCCGGCGAACCTGACCTCAATCGACGAGGGCATTTTCGACCTCATGGATCATCGCCTCGGCGGTTTCCTCCATGCCCTGTTCGGCCAGCAGCCGTTCCAGCCCGGCGCCCGGCAGGCGTTCAGTACGAACGTCGAGGATGACGGGCAGCGACAAAGGTGAGGGCCGGGGCAGGGCACGGAAACGGATATGGTTCCGGAAATTCAGAATCATATCCTTCAGCCGTTCCAGGTCGAGCAGTTCGCGTTCGGCGTCGGTGCGCGCCAGTTGCAACAGCACGTGCCCAGGCTCGTACTTGCGCAGGACGTCGTAGATCAGATCGGTGGAGAAGGTCACCTGTTTCAGCGTCTTCCTGGCGCTATTATGGTTCTGCTCGACCAGACCGGCGACGGTCGCCACCCGGCGGAACGAGCGTTTCAGCATCGGCGATTCCGCCAGCCACTCCTCGAGCTCGTCGGCCAGGATATCGGCGGTCAGAAGGTCCGCCATCATGTCTTCGGTCACCGCCTCGACGCTGGTCACCGCCAGGCCGTAATCGGTGACGGTGAAGCTTAAGGGATGGCAGCCCAAGCGTTCCATGCGGCGGCTCATCAGCATGCCCAGCGTCTGGTTGGCGCGGCGGCCCTCGAACGTATAGAGGACGACGCTGAACAGTTTCCCGCGCGGAAAGGACTCGACCAACAGGCGCCTTGTATCGGGCAGGCTGGAAAAGCGCGCCTGTAGTTTCAGCCACGCCCGCACGATCGCCGGCAGCTTTTCGACGTGTTTCTCATCCTGCAACAGGCGGCGCACGCCGTCGGCCAGATAGGTCGACAGCGGCATCTGCCCGCCCATATAGGACGGGATCATCGGATCCTTGGCAGCCGACGGGCGCGCATCGAGCGTCATGTCGTGGATGCGCTCGAATGCCAGGACCTCGCCACCGAAATAGAAGGTGTCGCCGGGGCGCAAAGACTGGCCGAACTGCTCCTCGATCTCGCCCAGGATACGCCCGCCGCGGCCGTGCAGCCTGCGGACCTTGAGCTTGCCGGCCTCGATAATGACTCCGATATTCTGGCGGTGGCGCTGGACGGCGGCATTGGCTGGCGCCCATCTGCCGTCCTCGCCTTGTACCAATTTGTGCCAACGATCGTAATTACGCAGGACATAGCCGCCGTCGACGACAAACCGGAACAGCTGTTCGAACTCCGAAAAGGCGAGATGGCGATACGACCACGCTTGGCAGGCGATTCTGTAAAGGCCCTCCGGTGTGACAGGTTGCGAGCAGGCGGCGTTGAGGATGAACTGGATGGCGACGTCCTGGCTGCCGGGCAGGGGCACGTCACCATCGAGATGGCGCGCCTTGATCGCCGTGATCGCGGCCTCGCATTCCAGCACTTCGAAGCGGTTGGCCGGCACCAGAAAGGCTTTCGACGGCACATCGACGCGGTGGTTCGACCGGCCGATACGCTGCAACAGCCGGCTGACGCCCTTGGGCGCGCCGACCTGGATGACGACATCGACATCGCCCCAGTCGATGCCCAGTTCCAGCGCCGAGGTGGCGACCAGGGCGCGCAGCTTGCCCTCGGCCATCATGGCGATCGTCTTCAGCCGCATTTCGCGCGTCAGCGAGGCGTGGAAGATTGCGATCGGCAGCGCATCCTCATTGGCGTCCCACAGGAATTGAAAGAGCAGTTCGGCCTGCGCCCGCGTATTGACGAAGACGATGGCGGTCTTCGCCTTCACGATCTCCGCCATGATTTCCGCCACGGCGTAACCCGCCATGAAGCCGCCATAGGGAATGGGGTTTTTGGCCTTGAGGATCGTCACCTGCGGCGGCTTGCCGGCGGGGCTGTCGAGGTGATCGACGGGCTGGCCCACCGGCCCCAGCCAGTCGCAAAAGGCCTGAGGATCGGCCACCGTGGCCGACAGGCCGATGCGGCGCACGTCCGGCGAAAAGGCCGCGATCTGCGCCAGGGCCAGCGCAATCAGGTCGCCGCGCTTTGACGCCGCCACCGAATGGATCTCGTCGATGACGACGGCCTGCAACTGCCCGAACATCTGCGGCGCGTCCGGATAGGACAGGAGCAGCATCAGCGATTCCGGCGTGGTCAGCAGGATATTGGGCGGTCGGGCGCGCTGGCGCTGGCGGCGATAGGCCGAGGTGTCGCCGGTACGGCTCTCGATCGTGACGGCGAGCTTCAGCGCTTCGACCACTGCCACGACATTGCGTTCGATATCGTAATTTAACGCCTTGAGCGGCGATATGTAGAGGGTATGCAGGCCACGGGGCTTGGTGGCGGTAATGTCGATCAGCGAGCCCAGGAAGCCCGCCAGCGTCTTGCCGGTGCCGGTCGGTGCGGTCAGCAGCGTCGATTTTCGCGCCTGGTAGCGGGCGACCATCTGCTTCTGGTGCGGCAAAACCGTCCAGCCCTGCCGGTCGAACCAGTGTTGAAAAAGGTCGGGAATGGCCGCCATGTGCCCTTCATATGGGATCGGAATATAAAGAGGCAATTGCCGCCCAAATGCCGAGCAGAATGCACCCGAAAGACTGGATAGAGATCACACGCGAAGGCGTGCTGTGCCGGCCGGGCGGCCTGTATATCGACCCGACACAGCCGGTGGCCGACGCCATCGTCACCCATGGCCACGCCGACCATGCGCGCGCGGGCCACGGCCGTGTTTTCGCCACGCCCGAGACCCTGGCCATCATGCGCGCCCGCTACGGCGACGACCATGCGCGGACCGAATATCCGCTGGCCTACGGCGAAAAAGTCGAGATCAACGGTGTAAAATTGAGCCTGCATCCCGCCGGCCATATACTGGGCTCGGCGCAGGCGCGGCTGGAATATGACGGGGCAAGCATCGTCTTTTCCGGCGACTACAAACGCCGTCCAGATCCGACCTGCGTGCCGTTCGAGCCTGTGCCGTGCGATGTCTTCGTCACCGAGGCGACCTTCGCCCTGCCGGTGTTTCGTCACCCGCCGCTCGACAGCGAGATCGCCAAGCTGCTGGCATCGCTGCGGCAGTTTCCCGACCGCTGCCACCAGATCGGCGTCTACGCGCTGGGCAAATGTCAACGGTTGATGATGGGGCTGCGCGCTGCCGGGTACGACGACACCATCTACCTCCACGGCGCCATGGTGCGCCTGTGCGAACTCTACCAGGATTTCGGCCTCGACCTGGGTGCCTGGGAGGTGGTGACGCCGGAAAACGCCAAGACGCTCGCCGGGAAAATCGTGCTCAGCCCGCCTTCGGCCTTGCAGGACCGCTGGTCGCGCAAGCTGCCCGATGTGCTGACGGCGGCCGCGTCGGGCTGGATGCGCATCCGGGCGCGCGCCAAGCAGAAGGGCGTCGAACTGCCTTTGGTCGTCTCCGACCATGCCGACTGGGAAGAACTGACTGCGACGCTTTCCGATGTCGGCGCGCCCGAAGTCTGGGTGACGCACGGCCGCGACGACGCCCTGGTCCACTATGCCGCACAGAATGGTTTCAAGGCGCAGGCCCTGCATCTGCTGGGCTATGAGGACGACAGCGAATGAGGGCCTTTTCGCGTCTGCTGGAGCGCCTCTATTACGAGCCGTCGACGCTCGCCAAGGAGCGGCTGCTGCTCGACTACTTTGCCGCCACGCCCGATCCCGACCGCGGCTATGCCATCGCCGTCATCGCCGGCGACCTGTCCCTGCCCAATTTCAAGCGATCGATGGTGCTGGAGCTGATCCGCGCGCGCGTCGATCCCGTCCTGCTGTCGATGAGCTACGACTATGTCGGCGAGCTGTCGGAAACGGTGGCACACCTGTGGCCGGGCACGGGCGAACCCGAGGCCGAAGACCTGCCGTCGCTCTCCGATATCGTCCACACTCTGCGCCATACGCCGAAGGCCGATCTGCCGGCCTACGTTGCCGGTATGCTCGACCGCATGACCTCGCCCGAGCGCTGGGCGTTTCTCAAAATCGGCATGCAGTCCTTGCGCATCGGCGTGTCGGCACGGCTGTTGAAACAAGTCTTGGCGAAATTCGGCGATAAGCCGATCGACGATATCGAGACCCTGTGGCACGGTGTCGATCCGCCGTATGAACAGTTGTTTTTATGGCTCGAAGGTCGCGGCGAGCGTCCGGCGGTGCACGAGGCGCTGACCTTTACACCCGTTATGTTGGCGCATCCGCTCGATGAGAAGGACTTTGGCCTGATCACGCCCGAAGCCTATGCCGCCGAGTGGAAGTACGACGGCATCCGCGTCCAGGTCGTGAACAGCCCGCTGGGACGTGCGCTGTTCACGCGCACCGGCGACGATATCAGCCATACCTTTCCCGATGTCCTGGCGCATCTCAACTTCCACGCCGTGCTCGACGGCGAGCTGATCGTCATGCGCGGCGATGAGAACGGCACCTTCAACGATCTGCAACAGCGTCTGGGCCGCAAGGCGCCGTCTGCGAAGCTGATCGCCGACTATCCCGCCGGCATTATCGTCTACGACGTCCTGGCCCTTGAAGGCGAGGACGTTCGCCCGCAATCGTACTCTGCTCGCCGGGCCTTGCTCGAAGTCGCGCTTCAGCATCACAAGCCCGATGCCATGAAGCTGTCGCCCGAATTGGCCTTCGATAGCTTCGACGCCCTGGCGGAAATGCGCGCAAGCGTCGTCAATACGCCTGTCATCGAAGGCGTCATGCTGAAACGCCGCGACAGTTCGTATGTCGCCGGCCGGCCGACAGGGCCGTGGTACAAGTGGAAGATCAATCCGAAACTGGTCGATGCCGTTCTGATGTACGCCCAGCGCGGATCGGGCAAGCGGTCCAGCTTCTATTCCGACTTCACCTTCGGGTTATGGAGCGGCAACCAGATCCTGCCGATCGGCAAGGCCTATTTCGGCTTTACCGACGCTGAACTGGTCGAGCTCGACAAATGGGTGCGCCACAACACGATCCAGACCTTCGGGCCGGTGCGCGAGGTGAAGAAGGACCTGGTCTTCGAGGTCGCCTTCGACGCCGTCCACCGCTCGACGCGGCACAAGTCGGGCTATGCCCTGCGCTTCCCGCGCATCAACCGCATCCGCTGGGACAAGCCGGCGCAGGAGGCCGACCATATGCCGGTGCTGGAGGCGCTTATAGCGAATTGATATTGGCGAAGGCCGCGTCGTCTTCGGTGGGGAGTTTGATCACCGTCTGGCGCTCTACGAAGCGCATGACGGCCAGGCCGCCATCGGCCCCTGCCAACGCCGCTTCAAGCCCCGGTAGCAAGGATACGCTCCAGCGCGCGCAAAGCGGATGATCGCGCATGGTGGCGAAATAGGCGATATCGGCGGCGTCGGCTGCCATCAGCCGGGCAACCATATCCTTGGGCAGGTCCGGCATATCGCAAGGCGCGGTGACGACGTGGTCATTGCCGCGCGCCTGCGCCCATGCCAGTGCCGTACGCACACCCGACAGGGGGCCAAGATCGGCCAGGTCTTCGTCGTCGACCAGCACCGGCAGGCCGAATCGTGCCAGGTCCTGCGCCTGGTCCGGGCGGGCATTGAGCGCCATGGCGCTGGCCTGCGCCGCCATACGGTCGATAACAGCGGCGATCAGCGTCGTGCCGTTCCACGGCGCCAGAGCCTTCGTGCCTCCCATGCGCGTCGCGCGTCCCCCCGCAAGGATGACGACCGCCGTCACGGGATCAGCACCGTCGTGCCGGTGGTGGCGCGGCTTTCCAGCGCCTCGTGCGCCGCGCGCGCCTCGGTCAGCGGAAAGCGCTGGTTGACGGCGACGGTGATGACGCCGCGCCCGATCAGGTCGAACAGCTCGCCCGCCGCCGCCAGCAGCACATCGCGCGAATTCATGTAGGCGAAGAGCGACGGCCGGGTGACGTAAAGCGAGCCCTTGGCGTTCAGGATACTCAGGTCTACCGGCGGGATCGGGCCGGACGACTGGCCGAAAGTGACGAACAGGCCGAGCGGCTTGATAACGTCGAGCGACGCCGGAAAGGTGTCCTTGCCCACCGAGTCGTAGACGACGTCGACCTTGCGGCCGTGTGTCAGGTCGAGCACGCGGGCGACGAAGTCTTCTTCTGCGTAGTTGATGACGTGGTCGTAGCCGTTCTTTAGCGCCAGCTCGACCTTCTCGGCCGAGCCTGCTGTGCCGATGACCGTGGCGTGCAGGTGCTTGGCCCATTGCCCCAGGATCAGGCCAACGCCACCGGCGGCGGCATGGATCAGCAAAGTATGGCCGGCCTCGACCTTGAAGGTCCGGCGCAACAGATATTGCGCCGTCAGGCCTTTCAGCAGCACCGCGGCGGCGACCTCGTCCGGGATATTGTCGGGAATGGGGATCAGCTTTTCGGCCGGCACCAGCCGCTTCTGCACATAGGTGCCGGGACCGTGCATGTAGACGACGCGCTGCCCGACGGCAATGTCGGCGACATCGTTACCCACGGCCTCGACCACGCCGGCGGCCTCATTGCCGGGCGTCAGCGGAAGCGCGGTCTTGTAGAGCCCACTGCGAAAATAGGTGTCGATGAAGTTGACGCCGATGGCGGTGTGGCGGACCAGGACTTCGCCGGGGCCTGGCTGGCCGACCTCGACCTCCTCGGGCGTGAGCACGTCCGGCCCGCCGGGGGTGTGAACGCGGATGGCTGTGACCATGGCAGGCTCCTTGTCTCTTGCGCGCTATATGGCCACCCGCCGCGATTCTCGCCAGTGCACGCGGGCAAGAAAACTAACCGCGCGGCGGGGCGGCGGATGCCCGGACCACCAGACGCGGCTTGACGGTTTCATAGGGGCGTTCCACCGCCTTGATGACATCGAACAGGATGTCGATGGCGCGCGCCGCCATGGTGTCGATGGCCTGCGAAATGGTGGTGAGTGGCGGTGACAGCAGCTTGGCGAACGGCGCGTCGTCAAATCCGACAATGGTCAGGTCACGGGGCAGGGACAGGCCGCTTTCATGCGCGCCGTGAATGGCGCCGGCGGCGGATTCGTCGTTGGCGCAAATGATGGCGGTCGGCTCGGCGCCGGTCTCGCGGATACGGGCAAAGGCGTGGTAACCGGCGTCGAAATCGAGACCGGCCTCTACAGACACCATGGCGGACGGCGCCAGCCCGAATTCGGCGAGGGCGCGCGCTGCGCCGTCGAAGCGTTCGCGCGCCGACAGGTGGTCCTTCAGGCCGAGCGAGAAGGCGAAGCGCCGGTGGCCGAGCTTGAGCAGGTAGCTCATCATCTCGTGGCCGGCGGCTTCGTCGTCCATGCCGACGCCGGCCGCCAGGCCGCGCGTGGCGTGGCCCGACGCCACCAGGATCAGCGGCATGTGGCGGGCCTGCAGCGCACGGATGATATCGGCGTCGTCGGAAAAGGGCGCGGACAGGATGACACCGTCGCATTCGCCGGCATCGACCGGTTGCAGGATGGTGGCTTCGCGGCGCGGCGAGTCGGGAAAGACGAAGTGGTTCTGCAGGCGCAGGCCGTGATGGCCGCAGCCGCGCAGGGCGCCGGATTCGAGCAGCTGAAAATACCAGGCCTGCGGACGGCCCGTGGTCGGCGCCACCAGAAGGATGGTGTTGGGCCGGCCGCCGGCCAGCAGCCGCGCCTGGGCATTTGGCCGGAAGCGCAGGGCCTTGGCGGCGGTCAGGACCCGCTCGCGGTTTTCGGCCGAGACACGCGGATTGTTGTTGAGCACGCGCGACACCGTCGCTTCGCTGACCCCTGCCAATATGGCCACGTCATAGATGGTCTTGCGGATGCTCATACCGGTTGCAGTCCCTGCACAGTGGCCGAATCTTGCTGTGTCCGGTCTGACACGACCATACCCTGCATTTGTTTGGATAAAAAGATTGTTGACAGTGATTTATTTATCACAGCCATCAATGATGGACGTGCCTAATCCCATACGGCACAAGACTTCTCGCACGTGCAGCAAATAATGCCTGCGCATGTAAGCGGTTTCTCGAAGCCCGCGCAAAATTGACAGCGCAGTCAAACCAGCGATCATCTCGGGCGTATTGTATAGCCTGCGAGTTCTCATGACCGACTCCTCCGTGCCCGACGCCACCGTTTCCGGCAAGCCCCACTATGAAGTCCTCGACGGCCTGCGTGGCAGCGCCGCTGTGCTGGTGGTGCTGTTCCACATCATGGGCATGACGGTCAGCTGGGCCGACAGCGGCCAGTTGCTGCACCATGCGGCGCTGGCGGTCGATTTCTTTTTCGGCCTGTCGGGCTTCGTCGTCGCCTATGCCTATGACGACCGCTGGAAGACCATGTCGACCGGACAGTTCTTCGCCACCCGCCTGGTGCGGCTGCATCCCCTGGTTCTGCTCGGAGCGGTTTTGGGGCTGTTGAGCTTCACGCTCGACCCGTTCGCCACCAACCAGAAGGCCATCCCGATGGCGACCGTCCTGGTCGACTTCGCCCTGGCCTGCCTGGTGCTGCCGCATCCTTCGCTGCCCAACCGCTGGACCGACAGCCACAGCCTCAACAGCCCGGCCTGGTCGCTGATGCAGGAATATATCGGCAATATTTTTTACGCCCTGGTGCTGCGCCGGCTGAACACCTGGCTGCTCAGCCTTGTGATGCTGATCGCGGCGGGTTTTCTTATCCATATGGTCTGGCATTCCAACACCATGGACCAGGGTTCGGACTGGACGACAATCTGGGGTGCGCCGACGCGCATGGGCTTTTCTTTCACGATGGGCCTGTGGCTGTATCGCATACGCAATGCGTTTCCGAAGATCCGCCTGGGCTGGGTCGTGCTGACAGGGGTGCTTGTGGCGATCTTCGCCGTGCCGCGGGTGCCAGATGCCATCGCGCACGGCAACGGCCTCTACGAGGCCTTCGCAGCCATCGTGCTGTTCCCGCTGATCATCCTGCTGGGCGCCCATTCGGAGATCGGCAAGCTGGAAATGGCCCTGTGCAAGGTCGCCGGACGCATCTCATATCCGGTCTATATCCTGCACTTCCCGTTCCTGTTCATCTACATGAACTTCATCAACTTCCGGAAGCCGCCGCTGACCACCGCCTATATGGCGGGGGCCGGCGCCTTCGTCATCGTCATGGTCTTTGCCTGGCTGGCGCTGAAGCTTTATGACGAGCCGGTGCGCAAAATGCTGCGCCCGCTGACCGGCCGGAAGGCGTGACCATGCCGCGCGGAGATTGCCCGCGGCCGGTGGCGCGGTCGGAAAAGGAAAAGATGCTGGCGGGCGAGCGCTATGTCGCCGCCTGTCCGGAACTCGACGCCGACCAGCAGCGCGTCCGGCTGTGGATGGCGCGCTATAACGGCGACCCCGCCATGGCTCACGAAATGCAGGAGGCGATGGTCAGAGCGCTGTTCTCCGAGGTCGGGCACACGGTACGCGTCCGGCCGCCCTTCTACTGCGATTTCGGCTATAATATCCGGCTCGGGCACGACGTCTTCTTCAACTTCAACTGCACCATTCTGGACGTGGCAAAGGTGACGATCGGCGACCACGTCCTGCTGGGGCCCGGCGTGCAGATCATAACAGCCGATCATCCGCGCGATGCTGAAAGCCGTAAGGTGTGGCTCGATCCCGGCCGGCCGGTGACGATCGGCAACAGTGCGTGGATCGGGGCAGGCGCCATTATCCTGCCGGGGGTTACGATCGGCGAGGGCGCCATAATCGGCGCAGGCAGCGTGGTGACGAAGGATGTGCCCGCCGGCGCGACCGTCATGGGCAATCCGGCGAGAATCAGGCCAGCGAGAATCAGGCCGGCGAGGATCAGGCGGGCTTGAGCCCGCGCAGGCAGTTGAACGCCACGACGGCCAGGCCCGCGGCGGCAACGCCGAACAACACCATATAGACGATCGAGACCAGGGCGCCGGCCAGGGCGAACAACAGGCTCATGAAGGTGCCGACAAGCGCCAGGATCATCACGGCCTTGAGGTCGCGGTTGTCGAGCATGACCGGAGTGGGTTCGGTGTTCATTTCAAAGGCTCCCGAAGAGGTTGTCGGGAGCATTTCAGCGCATCCGGGCCTTTCACGGCAATTGTGATGAACGCCGCCGGACGTAAAGGCGGCGTTATAGGCCGCCCGTCAGGTGACCAGCCGCAGCGGCGCACGGCCTGCCAGATTTTGAAACCGGCTATGCGGGTTGCCGACAAAATCGTGCGGCCCGGTATGGGTCAGCTGGCCGCGCGTATCGAGCCAGATCTGGCCGCCCAGGGCGCGCCAGCGGTGACAGAACGCATAGTCCTCGCTGAGGTAGAGGCCGGTCTCTTCGTCGATCAGGCACTCGAACAGGGCGTACTGCGTGCCGTCGGTCGCCTTGACGCGCGGATAGGCGTGGATGGCGTCGTAGCGCAAGTGGGGATAGGCCCTGATCATGGTCTCGATGACATGGCGCTTGATCAGCATCATGCCGGTGCCGCAGTAGGAGGCGGTGACGAAATCGCCGTCGCGGATAACGTCGTCGCCGTCCTGCGGCGTGCCGACATAGTGCAGGGCGGCGTCTTCCGGGCGCTCGCCCTCGACGCGTGACTTGAGGGCATTGTCCCAGTCCAGCGCCTTGATCGGATACATGCCGCCGGCCACGTCCTTGTCGGCCTCGATCATGCGCACGACGTGTTCGGGCATAAAGCCGATATCGGCGTCGATGAACAGGAGGTGCGTGGCGTTGCTCTGGTTGAGGAAGGCCGACACCAGGGTGTTGCGGCTACGCGTGATCAGGGCGTCGTTGCCCAGCATGGCCAGGGTCATGTGGATGTTGCGCGCCGAGGTATATTGCATCAGCGCAATGACGGACTGCATGTAGCCTTGGGTAACCAGGCCGCCGAAACAGGGGGTGGCGACAAAAATGGTAGACTGTTCAGACATTTGACGAAGGGATTCCGGTACGATTCGCGGGATGCGATACGCGACCGTAGCCGGGGGCCGTGTCGTGAGCGCGGAGATCGCACGTCACGCCGGACATATATCAGGCCGTCGCGTCCAGCCAGGCGTCGAACGCCTTGCGGCGGTGGCGGCTGAGCGGCAGGCTGAGGCCGGTGACCAGTTCGACGCGGTTGGCGTCGGCCGAGCGGATCGCCGTGTCGGCCACCCAGTGCGAGCGGTGGATCTGGAAGCCGTGCGGCAGGCCTTCGACGGCCTCGGCCAGGGTCATGTGGATCAGGGCCTCGCCCTTGGGCGTGTGGACACGCAGATAATGGTCCTCGGACGACAGGGCCAGCACGGGTTCGGCGCGAAGCCCGCGCGGCAGCTTGGCGCGCAGGTCCGACGCAGCTTCGGCGGATGGGGCGGATGTTTCGATCTGGCCGCCGTCGCGGATGCGGGCCCACGAGATCAGCAGGCTGACGGCGCGGAAGATCAGGGCCAGGATCAGGTTCTGCCACAGGAAGTCCAGCGGCTGCAGGCGGGCAGCGACCCCGGGCACGATCAGGTGCAGGCTGAGATACACCACCGCCGCGGCGGGCCCGGTCAAAGCCAGATCGACCAGCAGCGCGGCCCATAGCGGCCAGAAGCCTTGGAAGAACCGCCGCGCCACGGCGTAGGAGACGATCAGCGACGCCGAGCCGATCAGGGTGGCGCACAGCATGAAATGGCCGATACGCTCGAAAAGGCTCATGCCGGAATAGCTGCCGAACGGTCCGATCAGGCCAAGGATCAGCCCGGCCAGCGGCAGGGTGACCAGGGCGCGCCACGGCAGGATCGGTGCGGACCGGAATGTGAGAAACGGCATCGGACCCCCAGGGTTTGCCATTGGCGAAAGAAAACGGCCACTGGCGAAAACCCCTGAGACATAAGGCGCGGCGCTGTCTTAGGCAAGCGGCGTCAATCGCACTCCAGCTGGGGAAACACATGCACTTTCAACACGTCCTGAAACATCTCGTCCGCGGCCTTGTCGTCACGCCGGTGGTCATGGCGGCCGTCGCCGGCGGCGTCCTGGTCTTCACCGCGCCGAAAACGCCGAAGCCCATCGCGGCCATCGAAAGCGCAGGCGATCCGCTCAGGGCCTTTGCGAGGCAGCAGCCGCCGGCGCGCTTCATGAAGGCGCGCGACGGCCAGACGCTGTCCTACCGCTACTATCCGGGCAAGCCGGGCGCCGGGGTTGCCGTGGTGGTGCACGGGTCGTCCGGCACGACGGTCGCCATGCAGGGTGTGTCGGCGGCGCTGTCGGCCCGCGGCATAACCGTCTATTCGATCGACCTGCGCGGCCACGGCCTCAGCAAGGGGCCGGACGGGCGCCTGGGCGACGTCGTCTATCGCGGCCAGTACGAGGACGACCTTGAGGATTTCGCCAGGCTGGCTGCGCGCGAGCATCCCGGCGAGAAGCGGCTGCTGCTCGGGCATTCCATGGGCGGCTCGACCATCCTGCGGACGGCCGGTATGGCCCGTTACGCGAAGAATTACGATGGATACCTGGCCCTGTCGCCCTTCATCGCCCAGGGTACGGCCATGGACCGTCCGGACGAGGGGGGGTGGACCAGCGTCAGCGTGCCGCGCATCGTGGTGCTGACCATCCTCGACAATATGCACATCACCGCCTTCGACCACCTGACGGTGCTGGCCATGGCCGTGCCGGACAGCGACCGCAATATGCGCCCCCGCGCCTACAGTCACGCCCTGCTGGCTTCGGCCAACCTGCCGCACACATGGCAGCCGGCGATCGCGGCGATCCACGCTCCGACGCGCGTGCTGATCGGGGCGAACGACGAACTCTTCCACGCCGAGGCCTACCCCGCCGCCTTCGCCGCGGTCAATCCGGCCATCCCCGTGACCGTGCTCAAGGGCGTCGGGCACATGGGCATGGTCTATCAGCCCGAGGCGCTGAAGGCCGAAGCCGATACGGCGGTCGAGATGCTGAAGTAACCTACATCGGCATTTTGACGCGCTGGGCGAAGAGCGCGATCATGGCGTCGTTGAAGGCCGGGATGTCGTCGGGCCGGCGGCTGGTCACCAGATTGCCGTCGGTCACGCACGGCTCGTCGACCCAGTGGGCGCCGGCATTGGCCAGGTCGGCCTCGAGCGAAGCCCAGGACGTCATCCGCCTGCCCTTGACGCCGCCGGCATTGATCAGCGTCCACGGGCCGTGGCAGATGGCGGCGATCGGCTTGTTCGCGTCGACAAAGGCTTTCACGAAGGCGACGGCGCGGGGATCGATGCGCAACCGGTCGGGATTGATCACCCCGCCGGGCAGCATCAGGGCATCGAAATCGGCGGGATCGGCCTGGTCCAGCGTGGCATCGGCGCGGACCGTATCGCCCCAGTCGCGCATCGACCAGCCGCGGATATCGCCGCTTCGCTGCGAAACGACGGTGGTCTTGGCGCCGGCCTGGTCGAGGGCCTCGCGCGGCTTGCGCAGTTCGGATTCCTCGAAACCGTCGGTGGCGAGGATGGCGACCCGGAAATGGTGGAGTTTGGCGGCCATGATGTGTCTCCTGGCATGGGGCCGCGCGCCGGGACGTCCCGGTGGCGGGGTTGCATTTGACGATGACGCGACGCTGCCGGCGAGGGTTATGCCGGTTTCAAACGGACACCCGGAGTCTGGGCCTGCGGGCGTAAGTTTCCCATAAGTTTCCGGCCGGACGGCAAAAAGAAGTGATCAGCCTTTTGCCGCCGCGAAGCCGTCAAGCAGCAGATCGAGGCCGAACAGGAAGTCGGCTTCCATCAGCGCGGCCGCGCCCCCGTCCTTCTGCGCCTCGGCCATGGCGTGCATCATGGCGGTGACGATGTGGGGATAGTCCTCCGGGCGGATGGCGGGGGCGACGTCGCGCACCGCGTCGGGCAGGGCGTCGGACGGCGGCAGGGCGCTTTCACGCAGCGTAAAGCCGTAGATGTACGAGTCGAGAACGGTCAGCGCCCGGCAGGCGAGCGAAAGCGAAAAGCCGTCACCGGCCAGCAGGGCAAGACCGGCTTCCTGCATCCTGAGGCGTGCGGGACCCGACGCCAGGCGCGACTCGAGAAGCCGCGCCGCCCAGGGATGGCGCAGGCATATACGCCGTGTCGCGACTGCCCGGGCGTGCAGGCCTTCGCGCCAGCCGGAGCCGGATTCCGGCAGCGGGATATCGGCGGCGATACGGTCGGCCAGCGCATCGAGCAGGGCATCCTTGCCGTCGACATGGCGATAAAGCGACATGGCGCCGGCTTTCAGCGCCTCCGCCACGCGCCGGATGGTCACGGCGGCAATGCCTTCCGCGTCGGCGATGGCGATGGCGGCGTCGACGATGCGGCCGCGATCGAGGCGGCGGGACGCGGATTCCGGCATGATACTCACTTTCGGCCTTGACGTGCGTACACTGTACGCGTACATCGTACGCCCATAGCGCTAAGATCGGGTTAGCACTGTAAGGGAGGCGGGGGATGGGGGGAAGACCAGGGGGCTGGGCGGCGGCCGGAGGGTTGCTGCTGCTGGCCATGGTGCCGGTGATCGCGGGGACGGCGCGGCTGCACGAACTGGCGTCGCACGCGCCGGTGACGGCGGCCAATGCGCGTTTCTTCGCGGCGCCGCTGCCGATCGTCGTCCATCTTGCGGCGTCGCTCGTCTTTGCGGTGCTGGGGGCGTTCCAGTTCGTGACGGGGATCCGGTGGAAATGGCCGGCCTGGCACCGGATGGCCGGCCGGCTGCTGGTGGTGTGCGGTCTTCTGGCGGCCCTGTCCGGCGTGTGGATGGCGGTGTTTTACACGCTGCCGCCCAGCGACGGCGAGGCGCTGAAGGTCATCCGCCTGGCCGTAGGGACCGCGATGATCGTGTCGATCCTGCTGGCCCTGGCGGCGATCCGGCGGGGGGACGTGGCCACGCACAGCGCCTGGATGACCCGGGCCTATGCGGTGGGCATGGGAGCGGGGACGCAGGTCCTGACCCACCTGCCGTACTTCGTGCTGGTGGGCGGCATGCCGGACCCCGTGGTGCGCGCCTGGCTGATGGGGGCGGGCTGGGGAATCAACCTCGCCGTCGCCGAAATCGTCAATCTGCGGCGGAGGCGGGCTGCACGCTTGAGGCTTCCTGGCCCGTCCGGACGGTGGTAGGCTGCAGCGGGGAGGGGCGCCGCATGGAGGCGCACCGCAGATGACCACCGCCGACGATACCGTGAAGGACGAAGCCGCCATTCGGGCACTGGTCGACGCCTTCGTCAAGGCCATCCGCGCCAAGGATGTCGAAGGCGTCATGTTCGCCTTCGCGCCCGACGTCGTGTCCTTCGACCTGGGGCCGCCGCTCAGGCATGGCCGCGAAGACTTTCGCGGTCGCTGGCAGGCGCTTTTCGAAGGCCACGGTCCGCCGCTCGACTACGATGTCAGCGATCTGAACATTGCGGTCGGCGGCGATGTCGCCTTCAGCCACAGCCTCAATCGCACGAGCGCCACGCCGGAGCGATGGGTACGCTGGACGGCCTGTTACCGCCGGATCGACGGCTGGTGGCGGATCGTCCATGAGCATGTGTCGGCGCCCGTCGATGTGCGCGCCGGCACGGCGGTTCTCGACCTCGTGCCCTGACTTGACGGTGGGCATGACGGTGGTAGCCTGCGGCCTGATGAGGGAGGCCGCCATGTCCGCACGTCTGACCAAGGGGTCGAGAATCGACGGAGACGACTTCGTTGAGCTTATCATGGGTATCGAGGAAGACTTCGGCGTCCGTTTCGCCGATGACGCCTTCGACGATTGCCTGAGTGTCGGGGACGCCTGCGATGTCGTCTGGGCGGGATTGCCCCGGCGGTTGACCTCCGGCGGCAAGTGCCCGAGCCAGATGGCGTTCTACCGCCTGCGCGCCGCCATCGGCGACCCGGCCCTGCGGCCCGACACGCCGCTGCGCGATGTGAAGGGACTATGCTATGTCAGGCTGCGGGAGACACTGGATGCGCAAGGATGGGCCATGCCCGCGCGCACCCCGTCGCTGGCGACGTTGGGCCTGTCGGTGCTCGCGGCCATACTGGCCACGGCCGGGCTTTGGCCTGTTATTGGCCCGTGGGCGTTGCTGGGTGCGCTTATTGTCCTGATCGTGACGGTGCAATGGCTGCATGGCCGGATTTTCACCGTAGGCTGGCCGTCGGCGCGGACGTTCGGGGAGGTTGCGCACGAGATGGCGTACCTTAATACCAACAGGCTGCTCCTGCGGGGCGCGAGCTATAGCCGCCGCATGGTGTGGGACCGCTTCGTCAGGGTGCTGGGCGAGGACGCGCACGGCCCCGTCGTCCGCCAGTCCGGATTCTACTAATCCACCACCGGCGCGTGGCCGCTCCACGATACGGTCAGCGTGTCCAGGATCTCGAAGCCGGTATAGCCGAGTACAAGCAGGCAGGTGGCTGTGACCACCGTCATGGCGGCGATGAATCGGCCGGGCTTCGACTTCAGTGACAGGACTGTCCCGTCAAGCATCCTGACCTGGCCGGCATGCCAGATGCCGAGGATCTTGAGCAGGGCGTAAAGCATCAATGCGAACAGGCCGCCGGTGATCAGCATGTCAGCTGCCATACCGGACGCTGCTGCCGCTGCCCGGGCCGTTGGCGGGCTGGGCGGGCGTGTTCTTCGGCGGGGCGTAGACGCCCGACCCGAAGCGGCGGCTGAGGCTGATATAGAAGGTGGGCGCCTGCTGGCTGTTGATATTCCAGCTGTCGACGAAGCTGGTATGGCGCACCGAGGCCGACTTGGTGGCGCGCAGGGGCTCCTGCACCGCCACGATCAGCTTGGTCGAGCCGTTGAGGTCGTGGCTGTAGGTCAGGGCGCTGCTCACCGGGCTGAGGCGATAGCCTTCGCCGGTCAGTGTCCTGCCGGGATCGTTGAAGCGCACGCTCCAGGCGTCCTTGTTGGCGGCGGTATAGGTCAGGTTCAGCTGGGTGGCGACGGTCAGCTGCGACTGGCGGCCGGGCACGTTCGGCGCCACCATGTGCACTTCGTAGACATTGGTCGTGGCATTGACCCGCCACTTTTTATTCAGCACGCCGGTGAAGTTGGCCTGGACGCCGGTCTGGTTCGAGGTGCCGTCGTTGCGGCGCGTCGTCAGCACGACCTGGTTGCCGGCGTTCTGCGGATCGGCGATGAACGAGCTGACCGGATTGAGCACCTTGTAGGATTGCAGGTGATAGCCGCGCAGCGACCAGCTGAAGTCCTTGCGGCCGTATTCGTAGGCGGCCTCGAACGAGTCGGTTTCCTGGGGTTTCAGGCTGGTCGAGCCGACTGTCACCGCGGTCGAGCCCTGGTAGACGACCGACGGATTGAGGTCCTGCGGCGTCGGGCGTTGCAGGCGGTGCGAATAGTTGAAGCGGATCTTGGCTTCCTGCGAGATGATGTAGGTCGCAAAGAAGCTGGGGTTGAGCTTGGTGTAGCGGACATGGACCGTTGTGCCGGTCTGGACCTGGGTCGAGTTGAAGTCGAGCGTCTCGGACCGCACGCCGCCCAGCACCGTCCAGTGCTGGCCCAGCGCCTTCTGCCAGGTGACATAGGCGGCGCTGAGCGTCTGGGTATAGACATAGGCGTTGGTCAGGGCCGAGTTGGTCACGGGCGTGCCCGATCCCGGCGTATAGGGCAGGGTGACCTGGCTGTGGCTTTTCACGTCGTCGTGGGTGATCTGCACGCCCGTGGTCAGCTGGTCGTCGCCGAAGCTGGTATTGTAGTCGGTGCTGAAGATGCCGGTGGTCTGCGCCGAGCCCGAAAGAAAGCCCGAGGCGCGCGGCCCGCTGTTCGACGGAATGTTGGACAGGGAATAGGTGTTGGTGGTGTCCGACGTCAGGCCGGTCAGAACGCGCGTCAGGCGATAGTCGACCTTAAGGGTCTCGCCCGGCTTGGCGCCCTTGTGGTTCCACGAGGTGCCGAGCGTTGTCGAGTCGCTGAGATAGTGCGAGGCGCTGACGCCTGTATAGCGTTCGGTATTGCTGCCCGCGGCATCGTAAACGGCGCTGTTGCCCGTATAGTCCGACGCATTGTCGATGCGCATGTAGTTCAACTGTCCCGTCAGGCTGTCCTGCGTGTTCAGCATGTAGTCGATATTGCCGTTGGTCAGGACGATGTGCGTGTCGCTGCGGCTCTCGCCGTTGCCCTGGGTCGTGCGCGTGGGATGGCCGCTGGAATCGAGTTGCGACAGCGACGAGCCGAAACCGCCATTGCGCTTCTGGTCGCCCAGCATGCCGAAGCCCGTGGCGCTGAGCTTGCCCTGGTTATATTGCGCGAAGCCGTTGAGCGTCGCGCCGCCGTTCGACATGACCTGGCCGGTGAGATTGGCCAGGTAGCCCGGCGGGCCGGAGGTGCGCGTCACCAGGTTGATGACCCCGCCCGAGCCTTCGGAGCCATACTGGGATCCGGGATTGCTGGAGACCTCGATGGAGCTGATCATGCTGGACGGCATGGCTTGCAGCGCCGCGGCGCGGTTGTCCCCCTGCATCAGGGGCGACGGCTTGCCGTTGATCAGGATCTGCACATTGTTGCCGCGCAGGGTGACATTGCCCTGGTTGTCGGCAGACACGCCCGGGACCTTGTTGAGCGCGTCGGCGGCGGTGGCCGTCTTGCTGTCCGGGTCCTTGGTGTTGTCGTAGACCTGGCGGTCGATGCGGTTGAGGGGCTTTTCACCCGTGACGATGACGGGATTGTCGCCGCCGGATTTATCGTCTGTCGCCTTGTCGTCGCTCTTTTTGGCGGGATCGGTCTTTGCCGCGGGCTTTGCGTCGGGGGGCGCAGGTTGAGACGTCTGCGCCATGGCATGCCCGCCAAGGCCGAACGCGAGAAGCGCCACGGATGTCAGCCACGCAGCCTTGCGCAACCCGGTAACCGGTTGACGAATGTCCCCCATCATATTCCCCTCGATATCGCCTTGGCCATGTTTACCGGCTTCGCGAGGAAATAGAAAGGCGCGCGATCGAACATTTCTGATCATTAATGTTCGGGCACATTTCGTTGCTGTCGACACGATCACAACCTTCGGCATAAATTTTCACCCCAGGGGACTTTCGCGTGACGAAGGGCTGCGCTAGATGGAGCCGGCCGGCCGGCCGGAGGGGACGGCGCCTTGGGGGGATATTCAAATGAAAGTGTCGCGTGTTTTACTGTGCGTGTCTGCCTGCGCGGCGCTCGGCGCCTGCAAGCCGTCGCAATCGGCGCTCGACGCCGCGACGAAAGTCCAGTGGCAGGTGGAGATCGGAGGCCTTCAAAGCGAAGCGGCCTTCATGGACGAGCATGCCAAGGGGTTCGACGACAGCGTCCGCCTGGTCAAGGAAGTCAGCGCGTCGGTCGGGCAGTCCGACAATGGCGAGGCCGAACGGTCGGCCGAGATCGCCAGGCAGGACCGCGAGCAGGCGGCCTATGACCGTTACCTGGCCAAGGGGGTCTACACCGCCATGAAATCCTCGTCTTGCGCCGAGGCGAAGCCGAAGCCCGGCAACAATTGCGATGTGGTCTTTGCCGTGAAGACGGCGGACGGCAAGAGCCATGAGCTGACCGGCCATTACCGCTTCGACAAGGTCGATGGCAAGCTGGCCGTGGTCGAGGTCAACCACAACAACTGATCAAAAAAATTCCGGCGGCGATGCATTCCGCCGGGGCCGGTCGTCTCACCCTGCGTCACTACAGAGGAGAGATGACATGAACGACCTTACCGATGTGCCCGTTACCCTGATCGGCGCCAGCCGGGGCCTTGGCCGGGTGCTGGCCGAAACCTTCCACGCGCTCGGCGCCGACGTCCTGGTCGTGGCGCGCGGACAGCAAGGGCTCGACGCCATCGCCCGCGACCTGCCGGGCGTGAAGACCCTGGCCTGCGACGCTACCCGGCCCGACGCACCCGACCGCGTCCTAGCTGTTCAGGCGCCGAAGATCCTGGTGCTGTGCGGCGGGGCCATGACGGTCAATATCGCCTTTCCCGGCCTCGACTGGGATGCCTTCAACGTCAGCTGGGAAACCGATACACGCATCAGCTTCAATTTCCTGAAGGCCGTGCTGGAACGGCCGTTGTCGCCGGGCTCGGTCGTGGTGACGATGTCGAGCGGCGCGGTGGTCAACGGCTCGCCGATCTCGGGTTCCTATGCCGGCGCTAAGCGCATGCAGATGTACCTTAGCAGCTATGCCCAGAAGGCGTCGGACCGTGCCGGGCTGGACCTGCGCTTCGTGTCGTTGGCGCCGGCGCGCATCATGGCCGAAACCGATCTGGGGGCAGCGGCTGTCAGGGATTATGCCGCCTATAACGGCACGACCGAGGCGGGGTTCCTGGCGGCCATCGGACCGGCGCAGACGACCCGGCAGGTGGCGGACGCCGTCCTGGAGCTTGTCCGTGACGCCACGAACAGCGGCCATTTTATCGTTTCCGCCGAGGGCATGGCGGCGCTAAGCTGATGCGCATGGAGACATTGCCCGGCAACCCCATGTCAGGAGCGCCCGATCCGTCGGGCGCTTTTTCCGCGCTGGCGGCGGAGGTGCGCGACGCGCTGAAACGCCACTGCTACCGCATGATGGGCAGCGCGCAGGACGCCGAGGACTGTGTCCAGGAGGCGCTGCTGCGCGGCTGGCGCGAATACGCGGCCTTGCGCGATCCGGGGCACGGCCGCGCCTGGCTCTACAGTATCGCCACGCGCGTCTGCCTCGACGCCTTGCGCGCGCGCAAGCGGCGGCAGACCCTGTTCGGGCCCAGCCTCGACGAAGGGGCACCGGGGACCGAGCCGTGGGTCGAGCCGTGGGTGGGCGAAAGCGCCGACGATATCCGCCTGGCCTTCGTGTCGCTGTTGCACGGTCTGTCGCCGCGCGCCCGGGGCGTGTTGTTGCTGCACGACGCGGTGGGTATGACGGCCGCGGAAGCCGGCGAAGCGCTGGGCCTCAGCACGGCGGCGGCCCGCAGCGCGCTGCAGCGGGCGCGCGAAGCCTTGCCGCCGCGCGTGCCGATGAAGATCGACCTTCCCGTCGCCGCCTATGTCGACGCCTGGAATGCCGGCGACCTGCCGGCGCTGATCGGGCTTTTACACAACGACATCGTCATGACCATGCCGCCCTGGCGCAGGACCTTTGTCGGCCTCGGCGCCGTGGAAGCCTTCCTGGCCTCGGTCTGGCCGCGCCACGACGGTTTCCGGGCGGTCGCCGTCACCGCCAACGGCCAGCCGGCGGTAGCGGTCTATACGAAGCGAGGCGACGGACCCTATCTGGCGCATTCGCTGCATATCCTGGCCGGGCAGGGGACGGTGTCGGAGCTGGTTCTCTACGCGCCACCGCTGGGCGCGGCCCTGTTCACGGCCTTCGGGCTCAAGACGGTGTTTTAGTCGTCCAGCCCGGCCGGCGCCGTGACCTCGACGCCGGACTGGGTAAGCTGGTCCAGGACGCCGCCCTTGTACAGGAGCCAGCCAAGCGGCACGGCGGCGACCTTTTTGCCAGGCGTGCCGAGGGCGTCGGCGATGACCGCGGTCCAGCGCCGGGCATTTTCGCGCAGGATGAAATCGCTCTCGATGCGGTCGGCGGGCACACAGCGGTTATCTTCAGCCGGCCACAGCTTCAGCACCGTCGGGATGTCCGAGGCCTGCCAGGCGCGGATAACGGTGGGGAGATCGTCCAAGGTGAAGTCGACGCGGTCGAGCATGCTGTTGAGGCAGGCCTCTTCGCCGGCAGGGTCGAGTTCATTGCGTATATTGCGCTGGTCGAAGGAGCCGACGAACAACGGCACATACCGGGTGCTGGTGCCGGCCGAATGGGCCAGACGCAGCATGTCGGACGGGAAGCTTTCATTGACGAGGTCGAGCCGGGAATAGGCGCTGCCCACCAGATCGTAGGCTGCCCACGACGGGTGGAGTTTCTGGAGCCTGCCGAGGGACCTGTGCTGGCGGTTGACCGCCGCGACGAAGCGGTCCCAGGTCGCCGGCGAAACCACGTCCTTTACCGTCACGCCCCAGGGCAGGGATCGCGGGTCCGACTGTACGCTGACATATTCGCTTTGCAGGAACAGCGTGTGCGCGCTCTTCAGAACGTGCTCGAAACAGCTTTCCTGCCACCGCATGTGCCGGGTTTCGGTCATCAGGGTCGGCATGACCCATACGGTAGCGTTGTGGTATCGCAGCCGCCACATGGCTGGGCAGCCGTCGAGGCGGGCGTGGACAACGACCTCGGCGCTGCCGCTCCAGCGGTCGTCCGGCTGGGCCGGTGCTCCGGTTTGGGCCGACGCATTGCCCGCGATCAGGACCGCGCACAGGGTGGCCGCCATCCAAGCCTTTTTGATCATGATTTCCCCCTTATTATCGTCAGACAGATTAATATCGATCATGGCCGCTGGCAACCGGACGATAAAAGCGGTCTGGCTTCAGCCTGGCTTCATATTGCGCGGCTAGGGAATGGCGACCTTCAGCCGAATACAGACCGGATCATGATCAAGACCTGGCCCCTTGCCCTGTGCGCGACCCTGGCCGCCACGCCCGTTTTCGCGCAGGACAAGGCGCCGGATACGCCCGTGATCGTAACCGGCAAGCCGCCGGCGGTCAGCAACAAGGTCGACCGCAAGGTCTACCGCATGGATTCGGATATCCAGGCGACCACAGGCAGCGCCGCCGACGTGCTGGGCAATATCCCGTCGGTCGAGGTCGATCCCGACGGCAACGTCTCCTTGCGCGGCGACGCCAATGTCAACATCCTGATCGACGGAAAGCCCGTGGCGCAGATGCAGGGCGCGTCGCGCGCCGCCGCGCTGCAAAGCCTGTCGGCGTCGGATATCCGCCAGATCGAGGTCATGACCTCGCCTTCGGCCGAGTTCAAGCCGGACGGCACCGGCGTCATCAACATCGTCACCAAGGGGCGGGCGCGCAAATCTTCGGGATCGGTGCTGGTAAACGAAGGTGACGGCGGCCGTTACAATGCCGGCGTTGCCGGCACCTATGCGACCAAGGCCTTTGCTTTGCATGGCGGTTTGAACGTACGCAACGACGTGCGCAAGCGCTTCAATGACACGCAAACGGCGTCGACCCAGGTTGGATCGGAAGGCACGACGGTATCCCACCAGACGATGACGGACACCGGCAGCCGCAAGTCGGGCAATATCGGCATCGACCTGACCCCCGACAACCGTCGGACCTTCGGTATATCGGCCGACTATGCGTCGCGCGACGAATGGCGCTCCGGGCGCCAGGATTCGGTATCGGCCGGTGCGTCCAATACCGCCTTTACGCGCTTCAGCCGCGGCGGGGGACCGCGCGTCAATACCGGCATGGGCCTGACCTTCGACCAGAAGCTGGCTAGGCCGGGCGAAAGCCTGTCGGTGGCGCTTAATCTCAGCCAGGCGACCGAAAAGCACACGTATGACTTTACGACCTTTTCGGCGTCGGACTCGGAGGAGAAGGACTATCGCCGCGAAGCTTACGGTGTGTCCGAACTGACCGTCGGCTACGTCCGGCCGGTGTCCGGCGGCACGCTGAAGCTGGGTTATGACGAGGAATACGACCATAACGGCTTCGACGATGTGGTGGCGAAAAGCGTGGTCCCGGGCAATCCGTTGACGGTAGATCACGCCTTCGACAACCGCTTCCGCTATCGCCAGACGATCGGCGCGGCCTATGCGACGCTCGATCGCACCTTCGGCAAGCTGGAAGTGCTGGGCGGGGTGCGGCTTGAGCAGGTCGATGTCTGGACGCTGCAGGGCGTGTCGGGCGACACCGGCACCCAGGCTTATGGCACCGTCTATCCGACGCTCAACGCCACCTACGCCCTGTCGGACAGCGACACGTTGACGGCGGGTTTCAGCAAGCGCGTTCGGCGTCGCGACCCGGAGGATCTCAACCCCTATATCAACGCCTCGGACCCTAACAATCTCCGCCAGGGCAATCCGAAGCTGAAGCCCGAAATGACCAATGCGCTTGAGGTCGGCTACCGCCACCAGCCGGCGGGCGGCGGCAGCTATCAGGTCACCGCCTATTACCGCAAGAGCCGCAACGGCGACACCGAGCTGTGGACCGTGATCAGCAGCGACGTCGTGCTGATCACCGAGGCCAATCTGCCGTCGTCGCAGTCGGGCGGCGTCGAGTTTTCGGCCTCGGGCAAGATCGTGCCGAAGCTGGGCTATTCGCTGAACGGTAACGTTTTTTATAACGAAATCAACGCCGTGGCGCTGGGCGCCTCGACGCGCTCGACCATCGGAATGAGCATGAAGGCGTCGCTCGACTACCAGCCGACGGCGCGCGACCGCTGGCAGGTCAGCACCAGCTACAGCGGCAAGCGGCTGACGGCACAGGGCTATGTCCTGCCGGTGACGCTGACCAATGTCGGCTATCGCCACCAGGTCGCCGACAGGCTAGCCCTGGTGATGACGGCGTCGGACATTTTCGACGGCCAGCGCCAGAAGCGGCTGTTCATCTCGCCGGGCTATACGGGGACCTATGTGCGCCGCCAGCCCGGCCGCGCCGTCTATCTCGGCCTTGCCTGGACGCTCGGCGGCGGCAAGAAGGCCAAGGACAGCGACTTTACCTACGACGACTGAAACGTTGCCCGGTACTGCGTCGGGCTCATGCCGACCAGCTCGCGGAAGCCGGCGTTGAAGGCCGACAGCGAGTTGTAGCCGACGCTCATCGCGATGTCGGTGACGGGCAGGGGCGTTGTCGCCAGCCTTTCGACCGCCTGCATCAGGCGGATGCGGCGTAAGGCCTGCTGCCAGGTCATGCCCATCTCGTCGGCAAAGCGGCGCGCCAGGGCGCGCGGCGACTGCCCGGTGTCGCGCGCTATGCCCGCAAAGGTCGGGTCCTCGGCAGCCTGCGCCTCCGTCAGGTCGAGTGCGCGTTGCAACTGGACAGAGGATGGCACCGGCAGAACGAAGGGACTGGGGGTTTCGGCGAGTTTCAACACCACGGCGCAGAGCGTCCGGAACAGGGTGAGGCCGTAGGCGGTGGGTTCATCGTCAGGACCAAAGGCCAGACATTCACCGATCAGCGCGCGGGCCAGCGGCGACAGGTCGAAGACCGTCACGGCTTGGCGCGGGGCTGGCATGAAGTCCGGGGCGAACAGCACCGACGCTGTCGTCAGCTGCGTCAGGATGGCGATCGTGATCGGATGGTCGGCCGCGATCAGTGCGGCCCGCGCCGGCGGCAACGTCCAGCGCAGGCCTTCGGCTTCCAGCCTCAGCGTACCGCTTCGGGCATAGAGAAGATAGTGCCGGCCGACCCGGAACGGCGCCGGGCCGGAGGGGGCAAAGTCCCTGGTAAAGCAATAGGCGTCTGGCGGGTTCATTCAGTTCGCGGGTTGCAGCAGGTTGACGTCGAAGCGGCGGCTGACCGGCGCGCCTGTCATCATCGGCCTGAGGACGGTGTTGACGGCCGCGAAACCGGGCGAGTTGAGATAGGCGGTGAAGTCTTCGCCCGTCTCCCACTCGTGCACCACCCCCAGCCCCCCGGCAACCGTCGGATCGATGAAGGGGATGAAGGCAATGCAGCCCTGCATGTGCCGCACGGAAGCGACTTCGGCAAGCAGGGCGTCGAGCGCTGTGCTCTGGTTTTCAGGGGCGACCGTGAAGGTGACGTGGGCGAGGCGCATGGCAAAATCCTTATGGCCGCTCCAGTGCGGCGACCGGGATTTAGCCCGCGGGCAAGGGGAGACGCTTCCGCGCCTATGCCGCAAATGCGCGTCTATCGGCCGTAATCACGCGACCGGCTGGCCGAGAACCAGGCTCTGATAGGCCGACAGCAGGGTCGGCTGTTCGATCGAACCGTGGTGATGCACCTGCCGCCAGCGGCCCTCGATGCGCATGAACAGCCGCGAGGTGCGGATGTTCAGGTCCAGGATCTGATCGCGCGTTTCGCAGGTGCCGGTTTCGCGGCCGATGAACTGGCAGCAGTCAGTGTCCGCGATCTCGTAGACGTCGTGCAGTTCGACCGTAACGCGGGCGTCGCCATAGAACAGCCGCTTGTAGCCCTCCGCGATGTCGCGCCAGCCGTGCCGGGTGCCGCCGACCGGATTGTCCATCACCGGCACTACGCCTTCCGCCCAGTTCTTTTCCAGAGCGTCGAGGTCGCGGCTGTTGAAGGCTTCGTAAAAGGCCGAAAGGGCGGCCAGGGCCGAGGCTTTCGGCAGGCCGGCGTCATGGCCGGTAATGGGTTGTCTCAGAGCGTGCGAAGTGGCCATGGTGTGCGTCCCTGGCGATGGTCCGCGCACAGGTAACCTTAGCCGGTATTATGAATCGATATGGTTTTTCAACCTCAGGGGGAGACTGCCGCACGCTGGCCAGCCGCCATTTATCCTCGTCAATCGGCGTCAAACGGGGCCGGGTTCCACGCGCAAGGCGGATCGGCGTCTATCCCCCGTTGATCAAACCGGAAGCGGGCGCGTCGTCGTCGTCTTTCCGTGGATACCGCGAGGCTAGCGCCGCGCGGAGGCTCGCTGCTGCCGTTTCTTCACCCAGTCCGGTCGCGGAAAGGGTATGGACAAGATGATGCCGGTGCGTGTCCGGCCAACCCTCGTCGTTATCGTCGATGGCCAACCAGTCGCTCAAGCCGGCGCGCTTTGCCCAGCGCGCGATCTGCTGATAGCGTGTCATCCGATCCCAGACCGTTTCAGGGTAGCGTAACGGCGGACCGTGGTCGGACACCTTCATGCCAGTGTGCCAGGTCGCGCCGATAACTCTCTGGCCAAGCGCCGGCGGAAGCGCGGCTTTTGCCCGCTCGAATCCCAGGAATCTCGCCCATGACGAAGAAATGACGATCCTGATGTCCGGGAGGTCGGCCAAGGCGTCTTCGACGACGTACGCCCACATGAATAGTTCGCCGGCCACGGCAAGATACGGCCTGTTCCCACGGGTGTAGACCTCGTCGGGATGCAGGACGCCGTCGTAGTCGAGAAACAGGATCATGCAGGTTCCATATTCGAGCCGAACGAACAGACTAACGCAACTGGCGGTGGGGCAGAAAGACGCCCCATCATTTTTTCACAATTCGGATGCGCTTGTGTATGGGGACCCGTACGTCGTCTTCGCTAAGGTTACACTGTAACCAACTTAAAAGAGCGAAAGCGATGAATACTTCCCGGCGGAATGTCGTTGTCACGGGTGCGGAATCCGGCATCGGCGCGGCCTGCGCCAAGATCTTCGGCGAGGCCGGCGATCACGTCGCCATCCTCTATCATTCAGACGGAACCGGCGCCGAAGCCTCGGCCGAGGCCGTGCGGCAGGCCGGCGGCGAGGCGATCACCATCCAGTGCTCGGTCGACGACGAGGCCTCGGTCGAGGCGGCGTTTACCCAGGCCGAGACGGCGCGCGGCCCGGCCAGCGTGCTGGTCAATTCCGCCGGTATCAACATGTCCGGCATTCCGGTCCGCGAAATGGAGCTGAAGATCTGGACGCGGATGCTGGCCACGGATCTCACAGGGGCGTTCCTGACGTCGCGGCGTTTTCTGAGGGCGATCCCGGGGCCAGGTGCGATCGTGCATATTTCGTCGATCCATGCCGAGGCGGTGCGCGCCGGCGGCGCGGACTACTGTTCGGCCAAGGGCGGGCTGACCAACCTGGTCAGGACCCTGGCCATCGAGGAGGCGCCGAACAATGTCCGCATCAACGCCATCGAGCCGGGCATGATCCTGACGCCGATGAACGCGCGCGCCATCGACGACATCGCGTACCGCAAATCGCTGGAAGCCAATATTCCGATGAAGCGTGCCGGCAGGCCCGAAGAGGTGGCGTATCTGGCGCGTTGGCTGGCTTCGAACGAAGCGGCCTATGTGACGGGCGCGAGTATCGTCATGGACGGCGGCCTGTCGCTGCTGCAGGGGGTGGGCGCATGAGCACGACAAATGCCGACCTCGACAAGCCTGATCCCGTCACCGGCGACCGCAAGGAGACGGTCAATCCAGGCCGTGGAATCCTCGATTTCAATGTCGAGGACCTGCAGGAGATCGCGCTGACCGGTCCTGACGCCGTGACGCGGCGCGACCTGATGAGCCCCTATGTCTGGAAGGCCGGGGACGGCCGCTTCGGTGTGATGGTGCGGGCGGTGCCTGCGCTGGGCACCAAGCTTACGGACACCGGCCAGATCTGGGCCGGCTGGAGCGAGGACGGGGTCAATTTCGAGATGCTGGACCAGCCGTCGATCGTCGGCGGCCCCGACGAACAGGATATCGGCGGCGTCGAGGACCCGACCGTGCTCCTGCGCGACGACGGGTCCTACGTCGTCTACTATACCGGCGTCGCGTCCGACATGACGCACGGCGAGATGTTCTACGCGATCGGCCCGTCGCTCGACAAGCTGGAGAAGACCGGCGTCGCCCTGGCTTCGACCAAGTCGGTCGGCAATACCAAGGAGGCCACGATCGGCCGGACCGTGGACGGTCACTGGCGCCTGTTCTACGAATATGCCGCCGAGGACGCGTCGCGCATCGGCCTGGCCATGGGGCCGGATATCGCGGGGCCGTGGGACGAGCAGCCGACACCGTTCATGCCGCGCAAGGACGGCTGGGACAACTGGCACCTGTCGCCCGGGCCGATGCTGATGGACAAGCCGGACGAGCCCGTCATGTTCTACAACGGCGCCACCCGCGACGCGCGTTGGCGCATCGGCTGGATCGCCTTCGACCGCGAATGCCGGACGGTCGTCGATCGCTGCATCCAGCCGCTTTTGACCCCCCCGCCGGTCGAGGACCGCACCGCCACCGACATCGCCTTTGCCGCGTCGGTCGTCGTCGATGGCGCAGACATCTGGCTCTACTATTCGCTGGAAGACCGCCGGCTGATGCGCGCGCGCATTCGCAGGAGTTGAGGCCATGATCGGACATACGCGCTGGACCATCGCCGAAGGCTATCTGCCGCCCGACGACGATGCATCGAAATCGCGCGCCCTGGTCAGCCACGAAGCCTTCTGCGTCCTGAACCCCAACGACCGGGACTGCGACATCGAAATGACGATCTATTACGGCGACAGGGAACCCGTCGGGCCGTACCGGATGAAGGTCGCGGCCCGGCGCACGGTGCATTTCCGCTTCAACGACCTGTCCGATCCCGAGCCGATCCCGGTCGGGACGGATTATGCCAGCGTGATCACCGCGAGCGTCCCCATCGTCGTGCAGCATACCCGGCTGGACAGCCGCAGCGGCACGATCGCCCTGATGACCACGATGGCATATCCCGGATAAGGGTGGACCTGAGACTCAAGCAAGAAACCCAACCCCCACATCTCACCGCTTCGCGGCTCGTGCGGTCCTCCTCCCCATGGCTTCGCAACGGGGAGGCATAGTTTAGTGGTTATTCTGGAAGTCCGGATCGGACGGATCGACGATGGAGGCGGCGTCTTCGGCGGCGATCGCCTGGTCGAGCGCGTTCAGCACGTCGGCCGAGGCATAGGTCCAGTCTTCGCGCGCCGTTACCATTACCCCGGATGCGACAGGAAGGGGCTGGAGCGCGGCTCCCGACAGGTCGGCTTTCGACGCTGACGCCAGCTTGCCGATCCAGTCCTTCGCCGGCTGCGTCAGGGCGCCGGGGCGCGGATTGTCCGCCACCATGCGCAAGGCGCCGACGGCGTCGCTGTTGTTTCCCAGCCAGGCATAGGCCAGGCCCGCCCGGTAAGCATAGGCGTCAACCTGGGGGGCCGACAGGTAGGCGATGACGGCTGCATTGGCGGAGTCGGTGTCGAAGCCGCCCATCACTTCGGCCTCGGCGCGCGAGAAGTCGTAGGCGATAGCCGGCGATTTCGGATCGAGGCTGCCGGCCTTGTCGAAGGCCGCGACCGCGTCCTTGGCGGCGCCCGACCGCAACAGGGCCTTGCCTTTCAGGGCATAGAGCTCGGCGTCCTGGGTCGAGGCGGCGATCAGACCGTCGAGGATGGTTTTCGCCTGGGCGGCATCGCCGAACCCGGCCTCGGCGCGCGCCAGCACGGTCCGGGCGTAGGCGTCGCCGGGATATTTGGCGGCCTCGTCGCGCGCCGTTTTCAACAGGTCCTGGCCGCGCGCGTCGGAGGGGCAGGCTTTCAGCGCGGCCTCGGTCATCAACAGGTGCTCGGCCGAGACCGGCATCTGCGCCACGCTGATATCGGCGTCGGGCACGGTCTTGACCGACAGCTTGAGCGCTTCGAGCTTGCGCACGTACGCCCACAGGATGTGGTTGAGCTGGCCGGGGGTCAGGTCGAAGGCGGCCTTGAAGGCCTTGACGCGGTCCTGACCGTCGCCCACCGCCTGGAGATAGGCCTGGAATTTTTTGAGGTTGTCCTTGTTCGACAGGATCCAGTGCGTCAGCACCCAGGACCGCGCCTCGAATTCATTGCGGATACCCGCCGCACCCGCCTGGTTGGTGCCTTCGTTATCGTTGCCGACCAGGACGTCGGCATAGTCGAGGCTGTACATGTAGCCGGCGCCCAGGCGTTGCAGCAGGGTGCCGAGCGCATTGGGCGCCATGCCGACGATGATCTGGTTGCCGTCGAAGCGCGCCGTCGAGAAATACTGAGCGTAGCCTTCGACGAACCACAGCGGCGTATTGGCCGTGGCGTGGCGGCGGAAGAAGTCCCGGGCATAGGCCTGGTAGATATAGCTCAGGCCTTCGTTTTCCGGCCGTTTTTCCAGGGCCAGCTTGGGTTGTTCCGCATAGTACATGTGCACGCCGAAGCCCGCTTGCGCGTCGGCGCAACTGGTATAGAGGCCGATGGCGTAATCGGGGTCCTGCGGATCGACCAGGCCAAGCGCCTGCTCGTCGGCCAGGTAATAAAGCACCTGTTTGGGGGCGTCGGCGGGGGCGTCGATATCGGCATGGGAGAAGGCTCGCAACGTCAGCCAGAAGCGCTCCATCTTGGTCATCACAAGCTCGACATCGGGGCGTGCGGCGTCGCTGTATACGACGAAATGCTGGCTTTCGGCACGAACCCATTTATGTGGATGTTTCACCGGCCTTTCGCCGTGCACCACGACGCTCTGATCCGGCGAGGTCTGCGCGAAGGCCGGTGCGGTCGACGCAAACACCAGCGCCAGGGCGGTGGCGGCGCCCATATATCCGTTTTTCAATGTCCCCTCCTGTCGCGGTCGTTGCCGCCTGGATGATACAACATAACGGTAACTGCTACCGGTGTCACGCGTCCTTTTGTGAAATGTTTGCAGGCCGTGGCAGGGCTCGCCGGCGCCGCACGGCCGCGATCGGGCCGGTATGCGGAACTCCTTTTCCCGGCGCTACGCCTGACGCCATGCCGAAAAAATCACGACCCTTCACCACGCCGCGCGCCCTTTCCGCCGCCATCGACGCCTATTTCGACAGCCGCACGCCGTCCGACCGCCCGACCGTCACCGGACTGGCCATGGCCCTCGGTCTGAACCGGCGGCAACTGATCGGCTATGGCGATGACGACGACTACGCCGACATCGTCGCCATGGCCCGCGCCCGCGTCGAGGCGTTCAACGAGAACCGCCTGTATGACGGCAATGTCACCGGCACCATCTTCAACCTGAGGAATAATTTCGGCTGGGAGGACAAACGTCCTGCGGAGGCGCCGAACGGCGCGGTGACCGTGGTGACGGGTGTCCCGGCGGCCGACGGGGAGGGCAGCGAATGACGACGGTCTCCCTCGGCTATTTTCCGCGCGACTGGCAGCGCGAATGCCATCGCAAGCGCCGCCGCTTCACCGTCTATGCCCTGCACCGCCGGGCGGGCAAGACCGAGCTGGCCATCATGGAGCTGATCGACAAGGCCATGCGCTTTTCGCAGGACCTCGGCCTGTTCTTCTATGTCGCGCCCTATCTCAAGCAGGCCAAGGCGATCGCCTGGGCGCGGCTGAAATCGCGCATCGAGCCGCTGCGGCGCTATGGCCTGGTCGACATCAGCGAGGCCGAGCTGTCGGTGACCTTCCGCCGTAACGGCGCGGTCATCCGCGTTTACGGCGCCGACAATCCCGACGCCATGCGCGGCGTGCGCCTCGACGGCGTCGTCATCGACGAGGTGGCGCAGATCCGTCCGGAAATCTGGAACGACGTCATCCAGCCGGCCCTGTCCGACCGCAAGGGCTGGGCGCTGTTCATCGGCACGCCGCAAGGCGTGAACCTGTTCTCCGAGCTGTTCCACAAGGCGCGCGGCCTGCCGGATTGGCACAGCGCGCGCTACACGGTTTTCGACACTGCGGCCATCGACGCGGGCGAAGTCGAACGGCTGAAGCGCGACATGTCCGAAGCCAGTTTCGCGCGAGAATACCTGTGCGATTTCTCGGCCGCCGGCGACGACCAACTGGTCAGCCTGTCGGATGTCGAGGCGGCGGCGCGGCGTGTCGTGCCCATGGCCGACGTGCAGCTGGCGCCGCGCATCATCGGTGTCGATCCGGCGCGCTTCGGCGACGACCGCAGCGTCATCTTCCGGCGCCAGGGGCTGGTGGCGCATGAACCCGAGAGCTTACGCGGTCTCGACAACATGGCGCTGGCGGCCCGGGTTGCGTCGGCCATCGACGCCTTCCGGCCCGACGCCGTCTTTGTCGATGCCGGCAACGGGGCGGGGGTCATCGACCGTCTGCGCCAGCTGGGTTACGCGGTCATCGAGGTGCCGTTCGGCGGGCGGGCCTTGTCCACGCAATACGTCAACAAGCGCGCCGAGATGTGGTTCGAGATGGCCGACTGGCTGCGCGGCGGCGGCAGTATTCCCGACCGCACCGACCTGAAGCAGGACCTGGCGGCGCCGGTCTATGCCTACGACGCGCAAGGCCGCAAGCAGCTGGAATCGAAGGACGAGATCAAGAAGCGGGGTTTGCCGTCGCCGGACCTGGGCGATGCGCTGGCGCTGACCTTCGCCTTTCCGGTGCGGCCTAAATCCGAGGCCGAACGGCTGGGGATTCGGCGGGCGCCGTCGCGCGATTACGATCCGTTCGCCAGGGGGCGTTAGCGCCATCCGATTGCCAGAATCGGCGGCATAGACTGTTCGTCTTTGAGCGGGGATGTCGATGAAGCGCGCCTTCGTCTTTTGTAGTCTGTTGATGGCGCCGGCGCCGGCCTGGGCGCGGGTCGACCTGCCGGCCGGACAAGAGGTCACAGTCAAGGCGACTGTCGTGGCCTGGGGCAAACAGCCGCCGTATTCGGGGGATTGGGCCTTTTACCGGCGTGTCGTGGTGGCGGAATACGGTGTAGCGCGCCGCGATCTGTGGGCCTTATGGCTGAGCGACGACAGTCTTCCGCCGGTCGGCGCCGAATGCCGGATTACCTATCACCTTGGCAGGCTGAGGGGCGATACGGTCGAACCGGTCAATCCCTGGCGCGACCAGGCGCTGCTCGACCGTTTCGACTGCAAGTCCTAGCGCATGATGATTTTAGCTTCGCTCATGCTCAGGGTTTTAATTTATCCGAAAAGTGCGTCACACGTTTTGGATCGCACCTAGTCCAGCATGATCTCGCGCAGCTTGAGCTCGCGTTCGTGCTCGGCCTGGCGCAGCTGCTCGGCCTCGATGGCGTGGAATTTCAGCACGGACAGGGCCTGCCAGACCTCGCCGATCTCGGTCTTGCCGTCGCCGGCGGGCAGGGGCACGGCGTAGTCGCCCTTTGACGTCCGCACGATGGCGGCGGCGAGCTGGCGCAGGGGGCGGGTGACGAAATGGGTCACCAGCCACAGGGCTGCGGCGAGCAGGATCAGGATGCTGCCGATGCAGGCGACCAGGAAGACCGTGGTGCGGTCGCGATTGCGCGTTTCGGTTTCGGCCTTGGCCGTATTGAGCTCCGACACGGTCTTCAGCACGATGGCGTCGACCTTGTTCTGGAAGGCGATACGGTCGGCGCGGTTGTTTGTCGAAAGCGTATGGGCGTCTTCCAGCCGGCCGGCGGCGGCATATTCGGCGACCTGGCGGCGGAGCGAAATGAAGGCCTGGGCGTCCTGCTGGATCGCGGCCAGGCGGTCGCTTTCCGACGGAGTCAGGCTGGCCTCCCACTGCGCCAGCGCCAGTTGCAGGGCGTCGAGATTGGTGTTGAGCCCCTTCACGAAGCCCCGGAGTTCTTCATCGCTGCGAGCGACGTAGAGGCCGCGCGTTTCCAGCACGACATTGCTGACGATATGGTTCAGCCGCTCTGCGCGCAGGGCATTGTCGTAGGCGTGATCATAGGCGTGGAGCGACCGGTTGTCGTCCGCTATGGTCTGCAGCCCCAGCCCCGTGACGACGAGGGCCAGGATGGCAAAACAGCTGACCAGGGTCAGGATTCTCGCGCGTATCGACACTGTTGGCTCCCTTTTCTGGAAACGATTGTAAGGGAAAGAGTTAAGCAATCGGTGAATCGGGCGTGGGCGGCATCTTCTGGCGGCCCGGCTCAAGACGTGGGTTCCGCTTATCGTCCGGCTCAACGACCTCGTCATGCAGGCGGTTGACGCCATGCCGGAATTGAGGCCTCATGCCCCGACCAAGGGGGAAACATGGCGTCGAAATACCAGCTGAAGCGTCCTTTGCTAACGGCGATCGTATTGTCGATCGTCGGCGCGTTCGGGCTCAAATTCTACCAGGCCTTCGCGCATCATGCCTTCTACGGCGGCGTATCGCCCGAAACGCTGGGCTATATTGCCGGCACGGGCGCCGTGACGACCGTTGCCTTCTTCATTCCGATCGCCCTTGTCCTGCTGATCTGGCAAGGCATAGCCGGCCTGTTCGGCAAGAAGGCGCGGGCCTAGACTTCGCCGGTTTGCGCAGGTCTTTGTTTCTGAATGAAACAAAAAGCCGCTGGAAGACATCTAGATTTGAATATAGGTTCTCCTGCCATAAAGAAGAGCGTCTCCTTTTCACGGCCGAAATCACGGTGCCGCATAGGCTGTGCTAAGACCAGCGCATGTTAAAGACTTTGTATGCGGGTATATCATGAAGCGTCGCACATTCCTGACTTCAGCCTTCCTTGGCGCCGGCGCGGCCGTCCTGCCGCCGCAAGGCCAGGCGTCCACGCCAGCGGCGGCCGGCGAACTGACCGCCCAGACGACCGAAGGGCCGTACTATCTGGGGCTGGACCTGATGCGCGCCGATATCACCGAAGGACTTAAGGGCTTTCCGCTCGATGTCGTCTTCACCGTGCTCGATCCGCAGGGCCGGCCGTGCGCCGGAGCCCTGGTCGATATCTGGCATTGCAATGCGGAAGGCGACTATTCCGGTTTCGACAAGCCCGGTGTCCAGGGCCGTACCGGCACGACTTACCTGCGTGGCACCCAGACGGCCGGCGCCGATGGCACAGTGACCTTTCACAGCCTCTATCCGGGCTGGTACCAGGGCCGCACGACCCACATCCATTTCAAGGTGCGGTCCGGAAAATTGACCAACCTGACCTCGCAATTCTTCCTGCCCGATACGCTGAGCGAGTTCCTCTACACCCAGGTGTCGGCCTATCATCGCACGGCGCTGCGCGACACGCTCAACTCGACCGACGGCATCGCGATCGCCGCGGGCACCACGGTCGAAGGCAATGTCCGCGAGGCCAGGGGGCGGTATGTGGCGTCGCTGACCGTGCGCGTCGATCCCGCGGCCAATCCGCCGGTCGACCGGCCGCCCGCGCCCGGTCAGATGCCGGACGGTCTGGCGGGGCTGATGCCGCCGCCCATGGACGGCAAGGGGCCGGGGCAAATGGAGAAGGGCAGACCTTTCGGTCCTCCGCCTGGCATGAAGGCGCTTGAAGGTGAAAAACGCATCGCCGCTCTCCTGCCCGACGCCGAGCGTTCCGCAGCCATGCCGCCGATCGGTGGACCGAGGATGTCGCCGAAGGCGTAGTCGGGTCCGCCTCTGGCGTCGATGCGGTGCGGACCACGGTTGATGCGGGAGCGTGTAACGGCCTATATGATGTCCCAGGCTTTGAGGTGGACATGGCAATTCGGAAAATCGCGAAAACCCTGGGCGTTGCAGTGGCCTTGGCGGTCTGTGGTCTCTCGGTACAGGGACAGAGCCTTGCGCGACCTTCACCGCAGGCGTCACGTACGCGGGACTATTCCCAATTCCGTAAACTGGCAGACCCTTTGAGATTGGTCGATTTGGTGTCCGCGACGCTGGTCTCCCGTATTGCCGCTGACGAGTCGATGCAGGACCAATCACCGGAGTGGCGCGAAGCCTTTGGCGCCGCGCTCGACCACGGCGTACATGCCCGTTCCGAAATATTGATCGACACCGTGATGAGGGACGCATTCAAGTCCTTCAGTCATGACGAAATCGTGCGCCTGAACGAGATTTGCTCGAAGCCGTTTTTCAGACAATACCAAACAGCCAAATACGATGCCCTGCTTGGTAACGGCGGCGGTGCGGCGGCGGACGACGTGATAAGGACAGATCCGGACTTTCACGCCATGTCCCAAGCCGATCAGGAGCTGACAGGCAAATTTCTTTATGCATTCGGCCAATCGGTCAGCGCCGCGCGCGACGTGTTGAACGCGATCATAGCCGACGCTTACCGTGAGGCGGAAAAAGCAGATGCCGACGACATCGGGATGGCGGTCGGACCGCCCATACCTGTTCCTCCTGTTCCGGGAAGCGCACCTTCGCCGCCGCCCGCCAAGACACACGCAGGGCACACGCACTGAGAGCTGCCTAAATTCTTCCGTCGTCTTTAACAACCGTTAGCCGTGCTCTGCCATAATGGCGCCCAGGTGATGGACACGACCGGCTGCAAAACAGCAGCCGGCGCCAAACATGGAGGGTCAAAATGAAGTCTTCCATCAATACGAATATCGGCGCGATGGTCGCGCTGCAAAACCTGAACGCCATTACGGCGGACCTGATGACGACCCAGAACCGGATATCGACCGGGCTGAAGGTCGCCAGCGCCAAGGATGACGGCGCAACCTACGCCATAGCCCAGAGCCAGCGCGCCAAGGTCAGTTCGCTCGATGCCGTCAAGGAGTCGCTGTCGCGCACCTCGTCGGCCGTCGACGTCGCCATGAGCGCCGGCGAGTCGATCTCGGACCTGCTGACCCAGCTCAAGGAAAAGGCGCTGGCCGCGTCGGACACCTCGCTCGACACCACGTCGCGCAATGCCCTGCAATCCGACTTCAACGCCATCCGCGACCAGATCACCAAGACGGCGTCGAACGCCAGTTTCAACGGCATAAACCTGATCAACGGGTCGCGCACCTCGATCGCCGCCCTGGCCGATGCGTCCGGAACCAGCCACATGACGGTCGCCGCGCAGAACCTGTCGCTGGGCGGATCGATCATCACGCTCGGCGCCGCCGCATCCTTCTCGACCGCGACGTCGGCCCAGGCCCTGCTGACCACGATCGACAGTTCGATCAACAATGTGTCGTCGGCCTTGTCGAGCATGGGTTCGACCTCCAAGGCGCTGGATACGCACGCCACCTTCATCGGCAAGCTCCAGGACACGCTGACCGCCTCGATCGGCCATCTGGTCGACGCCGACATGGCGACAGAAAGCGCCAAACTTCAGGCCTTGCAGACCAAGCAGCAACTGGCGATCCAGTCCCTTTCGATCGCCAACCAGTCGCAGAGCTTCCTGCTCAGCCTGTTCAAGTAACTGCTGTCATCTGCTGCCAGCAGGTGCGGCGGTTTGCGCTGACGGCTTTGCGGCGTCATGCGGCGTACGATAGGCTTCTTTTCAAAAGGAGCCATGTCATGACCGTAAACACGAAGGGCGCGATCCCCTTTCTGCGCAGCGAGAAGGCTGTCGAACAGCTGGAATTCTACAAGACTGCCTTCGGCGCCATCGAGCATGGCCGCCGTCCGACGCCCGACGGACGCCTGATGCAATGCCATTTCGAGATCAATGGCGGCTCGCTGATGATGAGCGACAGCTTCCCCGAACACGGTTACCCGTTCGAGGGTTTCAAGGGCATAGTCCTGACCCTGATCATGGAAGACGGCAAGGCGTTCTGGGAGCAGGTGGTGGCCGCCGGCTGCACGGTCGAGATGGCCTTCGAGACGCAGTTCTGGGGCGACCGCTACGGCCAGGTCAAGGATCCGTTCGGCGTCATCTGGGGGATCAACGAACCGGCGAAGGCGGCGTAACGCCGCCTGTCCGCAGCGGCGCTTGCAGGGTTGCCGGCGCCGCGCCAATGCACCGACCTGGGTGGACGTGCGTCTGCGGGAGGCGTATCGTTGAAGCGGGCATAGTGATTGGGGGACGGGCAATGCATCCGGCAGTGAAGGCTTTGATCGCGTGGTGCGTGGCGGGATATGCCGCAGTATTTGTGCGCGATATCCTGCAACATGCTTTTTTTGGGTCTATCGGCAGCCTGTTTGCCTTTCCCGGCATAATCGCCACCCTGATCCGTTGCGCAATGCGTATCCCTTTCGCGACCGTCTGGTGCCTGGCCGTCCTTGTCCTGGCGGTCCTGATACGTATGGGACTGCGGCGCTTCCTGTCCGGCGTGCGCGCGCCTGTCGGCGTAAGTTTCGTCCTCGCGACGGTGGTGATCATTCCGTTGACGGTTTGGAGCGGCTGGGGGCAAATGCGGGAGGGCCTGATCAGCCCCGCAGAATTTCTGGTCCAGGCTGTTGTCCTGGGCGCGCCCTACGGCCTGGCGGCGTTCGGTGTCTACTGGACGGTCTACCGCGATCCGGCGCAACCGGACCTGACCAAGGTATTCTAGGAGTCTTAATGCGCGACGATGCCGCCTTGCCTGACGGTCTTTTGGTAAAGACGGGGGAGCGCGCATGAAGGTTTCGCGGCGCAGCATCCTCCTGGCCGCACCGGGCCTGGCCGCCCTGCAGGCCTTTGCCGCGGACAGGACATCGCCCCCGTCGCGGATCGGCAATCGCGACCTGCCCTTGCCCGAGTGGGGACCGTACAGCGACCAGTGGAACGGGGTCTCGCATATCTGCGATGAGCTTCGCGGCTTGCGTATGGATTTCGCCTGCGCACCGGCGATCCTGCGGCGGGAGACCCTGGTGCCCTATGCCGAAATGGGGCTGGACATGCAGCCGGTGCGCGCCGACCCGCGCCTTGGCTATGTGCGCTGGGAGTGCGGGCTGAAGGCCGGCATTGCCATGCACCTGGAATGGTGTGCGCTGGGAGCTGACGGGGGCATGTTGCGGCTGGCAGCGACCAACCGGTCGGACGCACCTCTACCGTTGTTGGTCAACTGGCTGGCGCGGCTGTCTCCGCCGACGGCGCCGGCGCGGACGCGATGGCAGGACCGTTCGGGTATTGCGGCTGTGGCGAAGAAGGGCGAGGCGGCGCGGCCCGCCGAGGTGCGCCTGCCGCCGGGCGCGGTCTGGGTCGGCGCGCTCGATTACCGGGACCTGGAATGGGCGAAGCCGCGCTTCGATGATCACCTGGTGTTCGATGGGCGCAGGCGCGGCGAGGTTTTCGAAGCGGGGTTCGTTGGCAATACCGGTATCGGCCAGGGCTTCGGCGCGGATGCGGGCGACCGCGCGGAGTGGGCGTTCATGGCGGGCGCCATGCGCGATGCCGTGATACGTATCCGCTATCGTATCGCGAAGGGCACGTCGGCATTCCGCGTGTCGGGGCCGGCCGATGCTATAGTGACGCTCGGCGGTGGCGGTGACCCGCAAGGCTTCCGGACAGTGGATGTTGCCGTTGGCGCAGTGAAGGCCGGGACGCAAAACCTGCGTTTGACCGCGCTGGGCGGGCAGGCGGTCGAGATCGACGGCTTTGCTGTTGGCGAGGCGGCGCAGATCGATACGGTGATTTTTGCCGATCATGGATGGAAATTGCAGCCCGAACGGCAGATGCGGACCCAAAATGCGCTGACGCTGCGGTTTCCGGAAGAGACCGGCAGCGCCTATGCCATGGCGTGGACCGGCGGCAAGGGCGCGGTCCATGGCGTGGCTGCCGACGACGTCCGGACGCTCGGCTGGGCGCTGAACGACCCCAGCCTGTTCACCATGAGCCGCGTGGCGGCCAGCGGCTCGGGCTATGTGACGATCGCGACGCCGGAGGTCGTGACGCTGAAGCCCGGCGAAACCGTGGTGCGTGACTGTTTTGTCGGGACGGCGGCGGATACGGTCGAAGTTTGGCGGGCGGCGGGCGGCGACGCTGCGTTGGAGCGGGCGCGCAGGGCGGCGGAAGAGGCCCTGCCCGAGGGCGCGCAGCGCCTGATGGCGACGCTATCCACCAATGTCGTCTTTCCCGTGTGGACGGGCGGCAAATGGGTCCGGCTGGTGACGCCCGGCCGCGAATGGAACTCTGTCTACACCTGGGATTGCGGTTTTATCGGACTGGGCCTGGCGGGGCGCGACCCGGGGCTGTCGGCAGCCGTGCTCGACGCCTATCTGACGCGGAGCGACGACGATCAGGCGGCCTTCCTGCACCACGGCACGCCGCTGCCGATCCAGTTCTACCTGTTTCACGAACTGTGGAACCGGAACGGCAGTCTGGATTTTGCCCGCGCTCGCTATCCCGGCCTGAAACGCTATGCGCGGTTTCTGCTGGGCGATGAGGGATCGACCTGCCGCGATCTGAAGTCCGGGCTGATCCGCACCTACGATTATTTCTACAATACCGGCGGGATGGACGATTATCCGGCGCAGATGGCGGTCCACGCAAAAGGCATGGCGGCCTGTGTGGCGCCGGTCATCACGACGGCGCACGTCATACGCTGCCTGCGCATTCTGGTGCAGGTGGCGGGCGCGATCGGCGAGCGCCGCGATATCGCCGTGTGGGAGGCCGAGATCGCTCGGCTCGGGGGCGCCCTGCAATCGCAGAGCTGGGACGAGGGCTCGGGCTATTTCGCCTATGTCGTCCATGACGAGGATAAGCGGCCCGTGGGGAAGTGGCTTTCCGACAAAGGCGAGAACTTCAATATGGGACTGGACGGGGTCAGTCCGCTGCTGTCGGATATCTGCACGACAGCACAGGCCAGAACCCTGATCGATAACCTGATGACGCCGGGGCGGTTGATGACGCCGTCGGGGATTACCGCGGTCGATGCGCGGGCCTCCTATTACGACCGCAACGGCTACTGGAACGGCAGCGTGTGGATGCCGCATCAGTGGCTGATGTGGAAGGCCTTGCTCGATTACGACGAGGGGGCGAAGGCGTGGCAGGTGGCGGAGACGGCGTTACGCGTCTACGAGGCCGAGATCGCGCGCAGCGGGCGGGCCTACGAGAATTTCGACGCCGTGACGGGCGCAGGCGGCGGCTGGCATCCGTTCGGCGCCTTGTCGTCGCCGGTGCGGTGCTGGGCGGAAGCTTACGGCCAGGCGGGGACGCTGAGCACGGGGTTCAATACGCGCGTGGTTCGGCAGGTGTGGGACAGCGGGTTGACGGCCGATCTCGAAATATCCGGGGCGCGGGCGGTGACGGTGCTGGCGGTTTTGAAGCGTGAACCTGTGACGGCGACGTGGAATGGCCAAGCCATTGAGATGGTTCGGCGGGGGCAGGGTGTTGACGTTATTGTCCCTCCGGGAAGAGGAAGGCTTTTGCTGCGATGAACGTCGCCTGAGCGGTCATTAGCGGGAATAGAGGGCTATTGCGCCGGCGATCAGCATGATCGGCATCTGAATGTAGGTCAGCCAGATCAGGATGACGTGCAGGCGGATCACGGTTCGCGCCGCACCGGTCTTTACCTTCGACAAGGCCCAGAGCCGCGTCAGCGTACCGTCCGACTCCCAGCCGAGATCGATGCGCTGGCGTTCGGCGGTACTGAGGACGAACCAACGGACCGCCAGACCCAGAATACGGCCGACAAAAAAAGCCGCTATAGTCGTGGCCAACAACACAGCCGCGACAAGGCCCGATACGAAATCCATTATTTCCCCCACCAAAAGCCCCATAAATGTGGGCTCCGTGCCAGCGTTTGTCCAGCGCGGGGTTCCCGTTGAACGTCGCGGGCGGTGCCAGGGATTCAAGGGTGTCCAAAGGAGATACCCATGCTTAAATCCGCGATTGTCCTGTCCCTTATTGCCGCCGGTCTGGCCCTGTCGGCGTGCTCGTCCATGGGAATGGCCGACCAGGGCGCAACGAAAACGCCCACATCCCAGGCCCCGTCGAATCCTACGCCTTCCAGCCCGCCGGCCATGCCATCGTCGTCGGGCTACTGATCCGCGGGATCCGAATGCCGATACGGTGCGTAAGGGAAGGTGGGGCTGCTGACGAGCGGCAGGTCTGGCCGGCCTAACCGACCGATTTGGCGCCCGACTTCATCAGGTGGTAGGTGATGGCGTCGTACAGCGCGTTATAGGACGCATCGATGACGTTGTGGCTGACGCCCAGCGTATTCCACGTCTGGCCGTCGTCGTTGCGGCTTTCGATCATGACGCGGGTCAGCGCCGCCGTCGCTTCCGACGGTGTCAGGATGCGCACCTTGTAGTCGTTGAGATGCATGCTTTCCAGCTGCGGATAGTGCGGCGTCAGCGCCTTGCGCAGCGCTGCATCGAGCGCATTGACCGGGCCGTTGCCCTCGGCGACCGTCATGACCTGCTGGCCGGCGACGGTCAGCTTGACCGTGGCTTCGGCGACCGTGAAGCGCTTGCCCTTGCCATCGATGCGGCATTCGTTGAGCGCGCGGAAGCTTTGCAGGTCGTAATAGTGCGGCAGCTGGCCGAGGCGCTCACGCGCCATCAGCTCGAAGCTGGCGCTGGCATCCTCGTAGGCGTAGCCCAGGGCTTCGCTGTCCTTGACCGCCTTGACCAGGTCCGAGATGTGGTCGTCGTCGGCCGCGACGTCTATCCCCATCTGCTCGAGGCGGCTGAGGATATTGGCGCGGCCGGCCTTGTCCGACACCAGGACCAGGCGGCTGTTGCCGACCAGGGCCGGGTCGATATGCTCGTATGACCGGCTGTCCTTGGCCATGGCGCTGACGTGCAACCCGCCCTTGTGCGCAAAGGCGCTGGCGCCGACATAGGCGGCGTGGCGGTTGGGTGCGCGATTCAGCCGGTCGTCGACCAGGCGCGACAGCTGGCCGATATGGGTCAGCTGTTCGGCGCTGATGCCGGTGTCGAAACCCATCTTGAGCATCAGAGTCGGGATCAGGGCGATCAGGTTGGCGTTGCCGCAGCGCTCGCCGATGCCGTTGATCGTGCCCTGGATCTGGCGGACACCGGATTCGACCGCGGCCAGGGAGTTGGCGACGGCCTGTTCGGTGTCGTTATGGCAGTGGATGCCGAGTTGGGCAGTCGGCAGGGCCTCGCGCACCGTGGCGACGATCTTGCGGACCTCGGACGGCAGCGAGCCGCCATTGGTGTCGCACAATACCAGCCACGAGGCGCCGGCTTCATGCGCCGCCTTCAGCGCATCCAGCGCATACTGCGGGTTGGCCTTGTAGCCATCGAAGAAGTGTTCGGCGTCGAAATGGGCTTCGCGGCCTTGGGCGACGACGTGCGCCAGCGAGTCCGCGATCATGCGCAGGTTTTCAGCCAGTGTGACCTTGAGCGCGGTTTCGACCTGCCAGGCCCAGGTTTTGCCGACCAGGCAGACCGCAGGCGTGCCGGGCGCCATGACGTCTTGCAAACCCGGATCGTTCGACGCTGAACGGCCGGCGCGGCGGGTCATGCCGAAAGCCGAGATTTTTGAGCGCTTCGTGGCGGGGAGGGCGGCAAAAAAGGCGTCGTCGGTCGGGTTGGCGCCGGGCCAGCCGCCTTCGATATAGTCGATGCCGAAGGCGTCGAGCGCCGCCGCGATCGCCTGCTTGTCGGCCACGGAAAAGTCGATGCCCTGGGCCTGCGCGCCGTCGCGCAGGGTGGAGTCGTAAAGATAGATGCGTTCGCCCATGGCCCATCTATAGGCCGATATGGAAATGTTCAACCCATATCGCCATTTGCGGGCGGTATGCGGACCTGAGACGCTTTGGAAAACAGTGGCGGAAAACCAGGAGTTTTCCCATGCCCGTTGTTCCGCGTCCGCAGAATTTTTCCGTCATGCCGTCCGTGTCGTCCGGCGGTACAGTCTCCAATCCCATGAGCATGGACGCGGCGACGCTGCCTGGGCGGCAGATATCGGCACTGGGCGAGGCGATTCAGTCGTCGGGCGCACAGATGTCGGACATGTTCGCCAAGGCAGCCAAGGAAAAGGCTGAGACGACGGTGGCACTGGACGGCAGCAATAAGCTGACACAGATGCGCTTCGACCTGGCTGATCCGAATAAGGTCTTCCCCGGCGTGAACGACTGGTCGAAGACCGACCATGCTTTGTCGGAGTTCGACAAGGGCTGGGCCGATATCTCGGCCAACATGTCGCCGGGCGCCCAGGCCATGCTTGACCAATCGGCGCTGACGATCCGGGGGGATTTGTCCAAGGACCTTGCGCGCCAGGACGGCGACCGCGCCAGGACTTTTCGGGCAAATGCCCTGAACACGCGGGTGAACCTGGCCACCGGCGCGCTGATGACCGGGGCGAGCGACAATGACGCCGCCTATGCATCCCAGGCCCGCGCGGCCTTGGTCGCAAGTGGACTGGGACAGGGGTTGTCGGGTGAAGACCTCGATAAACAGACGGCGCTTGCCTTCGGGCGACGGGTGGTCGAGCCGGTCGTCACGGCGCGGCTGAGCCAGGGCGATGTGACCGGAGCCCGTGCCTTCTTCGACAGCCACCGCGAAGGCATGGCGTCTGACGATGCCGATCTGATCGACAAACATCTGGTGGAAGCCGGGCAGGCAGCCGACACGCGGAACGCGGTCGATGGCCTGTGGGATCGTCTTGGTCCGAAAAACCTCAACGATCCGATCGATGTGAATGCGGTCGAGAGCGACCTGGTCGATCGCTATGGTGGTGATAGCAAGGCTTTGCAGCGTGCCCGCGACGAGGTCCTGCACCGCCTGTTGGGTCATGTCGAGGCCCGCGATGACTACAATGCCGGCAATGCCAATGCGGCGATCCAACTGGTCAGGGGCGGGGCATCGCCGGCGCAACTGGCCATCTCACCACAGTTCCTGGCCCTGCCGCAGGACCAGCAACAGCAGATCGCAGACTGGCATCGCGAGCAGGTAACCGACAAGCTGGCGGGCTTCGCGCCCGACCAGAACCTTGACCGCATAGCGCGGCAGTTCGCCGCGTATCACGACCTCACCGGCGACGATGCGCTCAGGCGGATGTCCGAGGCCCGGATTAGCGCGCTGGAGCCGGTGCTTGGCGGGGACCTGACGAAACAGGCGCTCGCGAAGAAACAGGCGCCGCCGGCACTCGACAATACCGAGTTCGCTGCCCTCGTTAAGAACATCGGTCTCGATCCCGATCTATCTGATGTCTTTGGCAAGGCGCAACTGGGCGTGGTTCGTTCAGCGGCTGACAAGGCTTTGGCTCAGACTGGCACGGCCCTGACACCGCAGCGGCGTCTTGAGATCACATTCGAGGCGGCACAGAATGCCGTTTCAGGGCATCCATTGTTTGAAGCCGCGTCTGATGATGCCAGCGACCCGACAGGCTGGGCCGGTGTCCTCGGTCGAAAAACCTATGGTCCGGCAGTTCAGGTCGCAGCGGGGTACGGTTCACTGGCAGCGAGCGATATAGATCTTTTCCACCGAAAAGCGCCCGTTGCATCGGGGACAGATCAGAACCAGGCAGACGCGTCAAATAGTGAGAAGACGGCCACTGTCGATCAGCAGGTGCTTCAGATATTGGCGGATCGCTTAAAAGACCCGTTCATTCACTACGACCCTGCATTGGGAACTTTGGTCCAGACGAACTTCAACATCGATGGACAGACCACAAACACGCCGTTGAGTCCGGACGCCATCAAGGCTTTCAAAGAACGGGCCCTGAATTCGATCACCTACGTTTATGACACGCCGTCGCCGCAGGAGTTGGCGCTTAAGGAGCAGATAGCGCCGGGAAGCACCGCTGCCGCGCTGAAGGCGCTGATGGCGCCAAAGCGCCAGACTCTGCAGGAAAAGAACTTGGCTGAAGCCAGAGCCAATCTGCAGGACCCGCGGGTGCGTGCCTATCTGGCAACGATCGCATACGCCGAAAATGGCGGGCAGGGGGCGTTGCTGGAATACAACTCGTCGTTCGGTGATCATCCGGAAAACCCAAAAGACCGCAAAACGTTCAGCGACTTCTCAAAGTTTCCCCCGTCGAGCGGGGTTGAATATAAGGGCACGGCTCAGACCGCAAATGGCCGCTATCAGATAACCGGCTATAGTTATCCCGGACATAGTAAGGCGCTTGGACTTACGGACTTTTCCCCCGATACCCAGGATTTGATAGCCGCCCATATGATGGCCGAATCTCGCGTAATCGACGCGTTGCGTAGCGGTGACTTCACCGCCGCAGTCGACCGCTCGAGAGACTGGGCTTCGTTTCCGAAGCTGCATAATGGAAAGTGGGGGACACGGTACGATACTCAGAAGGTAGTGCCGTATGAAAAGCTGCAGCAATTTTACGATAACTGGTTGAAGGCCCATCCCGACGGCTAACCTTGCGAAGAAATGCATTGGAAATGACCTCTTTGCCATTTTGTTGCCGCTATTTGATCCCTTATTGTTCTCCATTGTTGAGCTGGTCGAAAGCGTACGGATTAACGATCGGTTCTGTCCGGAGTGCCTTGGGGAGGGTTGGATAAGTGGCAATTCGACGCGTTGTGCCGACGGTCGCAGTCGAGGGTCTGTATGCGTTTGTCCAGGCATTGCGAGCTAAGCCGTGTGTCCTCGGTTTGACGATGCTTTTTGTATGGGGGGGAATTATCAGTTCTTCCACGGCTGGAAGTCATATGGACGGCAAGTGCAAAACTATGGCGCGGCCGCCCGATCATAGCCATCAGAACAATGATAATGCTGCACTATTCACCGCTGCCGTGGCATCGGGTGATTGGGGCCTCGTCCGTGCCTATCTCCTCTGGGAATATGCAACGCCAGGCAACCTGACACCGAGGCAAAAGGCCAGGGTCGAGCGTGAGAGACTATCGGCCGAACTGATCCCATATTCGGCCAAAGGGGATCGGAGGACCGTGCTGCGTTATTTGCGGTTGGGTGCCGATCCCAATGCCGGTGCGAACGCCGACGACTTCGCCTTTCCGCTTGCTTGGGCGGCGCGATGCGATCATCCCGAAGTTGTAAAAATATTGCTGGCGCACGGCGCCAAGGTTAATGCCCGGTTTACCTATCCCTTGACGACGGGCATGGGTGTCGATGCCACGGCGCTGGAGTGGGCTGTGGAAAATGATGCGCGCAAGTCGGTCGCGGTCCTGTTCGCGCATGGCGCAAATCCCCGTCTTATGTCGCACTTTGAACCCCTTCCAGGTTTTGAGGACACCGCAGATACCAGCAAGGGGACACGCACCGCCCTTGATGCTGCGACAGACCCTGAAATCAGACGAATGATCCGGAAGGTGTTGAAGGATCGGCGCCGCATCGTAACGAAGGCCGATTGATCATTATAGGCGCGAAAGCCCGGCGATCATGTGATCGCCGGGCAGTCTTGTGCTGCTCCGAATAAATCAGAACTTGGTGGTCAGGGTGACGAAGCTCATGCGCGGGGCCATCGGGTAAGTGTTGTAGGTGCCCGAGGCGGCGCCGACGACCAGGGTCGAGGTCGTCTTGATGTTGCCGAGGTTGGTGACGTTCAGCGACAGGCGCGCATAACGCAGGGGCGACCCTGCCGGCATGTCGAAGCGGTAGCCCGCCTGCAGGCCGGTCAGGAGATAGCCCTTGACCGACAGGTCGTTGGTGTAGGTGGCGTAGCGCTTGCCGACATAGTCGCCCGACAGCTGCATGTCCCAGTTGCTGTAGTTGGCCGAGACGATCAGCTTGTTCATCCAGTCGGGCGAGGCGGGAACCGCCTTGCCGGCGGTGTGCACGGTCGTCGAACCCGACATGTAGTCGTCCTGGAAGGTCGACTTGTTGTAGGACACGGCGTCGTAGACCGACCAGTGATGGCCGAAGTGGACCGTGCCGGCCAGGTCGATGCCGTCGGTCTTGACGTCGCCGACATTGGCGAGCACCGCGGCGCCGGCGACCAGCGACAGGATGACCGGGGTCGGGCTGATCGACAGCAGGCGATTTTTGAAGTCGACATGGTAGGCGCTGACCTGGCCTTCGATACCGGTGATCGGACCGGTGAAGGTGTGGTGGAAGCGCCAGCCGGCTTCGGTCGTCACCGACGTTTCCGGTTTCACATTGGCCTTGAAGTAGTCGAAGGCCGACTGGTTGGCCAGGCTCCAGGCCGAGCCGCCGGCGCCGTAGACGATGAACTGGCGCAGGTTCTTCTGTGCGTCGGCGAAGATCTGGTCGGTCTTCGACACATCCCATACAAAACCGACCTGCGGCAGGAAGTTCTCGGTCGTCTTGATCGTGCCCGACGGATAGACGGTCGGATTGGTTGCGCCGGGTGCGTTCTGCTGGTTGATCGGGAAGTAGCCCGTGCCGGTCTGCGACATCGACTTGAAGCCGTACTGCACCAGCAGGTTCGGGGTCAGGCGCCACTGGTCCTGGACGTGCAGGTTCAGCACCTCGACGTTGAACTTGCCGTAATACTGGTCGAAATTCTTGCCGGTCGGGATCTGGTACGGCGTCAGGTCGGTGTTCGACGCCGTGAACGGATACCAGGCGCGGTGCTGGGTCGAATAGAGCTTTTCATACCAGGCGCCGGCTTCGATATCGTGGTCGCCGGCGTGGATCTTGAAGGTCGAGATCAGGCCCGAGCGATTCTGCAGGTATTCGGTGGTGCGCACGGCCCAGCCGGTGCCGCCGAAGATCGACTTCAGCCGCGCGATCTGGTCGGTCGCGCTTTCGCCGGCCGGACCCGGATAGTAGACGGCGAACAGGGCGGGCAGGCCAGCCTGGTTGATCGGGCCGGCGACGATGCCGCGGCCGTAGTCGTAGTGGTAATAGGCCTGGTTCGACCAGCTCATAGTGTCGTTGAAGCGGTAGTCATACTTGACGTAGGTCAGCGCGTCCTCGCGCTGGGCAGCCGAGTGGTAGTTGCTGAAATTGTTGCCGGCCGAGGCGGGCGGCGCGCCGGTGGTCGGGTTGAGGTAGCTGAGCGCCGCGTCATAGTCGGGATAAAGGAACGGACGGACGTAGGGCGCCGAGGTCTCGCCGGCCACGTGGGCGATCGAATCCTCGTTCGGCTCGACCTTGGTCGAATAATCGACATAGGCGGTCAGCTTGCCCTTGTCGCCGGTATGGGTGAACTTGGCGTTGAGCTGCTCATCCTTCTGGTGGCCGTTGAAATCCCAGGCTTTGGCGTCGTGGTGCAGCAGCGAGACATAAAGCGCGTTGCCGTTGCCGAAAGTGCCGGTGTCGAAGCGCAGGAAGCTGCGCGTCGTCTGGTACGACCCCAGCGTTTCGGCGAAGGTCACCGTGCGCGCCTTCGACGGATCGCTCGAATAGGTTTCGATGGCGCCGCCGAGGTTCGAGGTCGATGCCACGCCCAGGCCCGCCGCGCCCGAGGCGAACTGCACGCGGCTGACGTTTTCCGAAATGACGGCGCGCGACGGCGACAGGCCGTTCCAGTTGCCGTACTGCTGGTCGCCCAGCGGCACGTCGTCAAAGGTGTAGCCAAGCTGTTGCAGCGAGAAACCGTGGACGAACAGGGTCTCGTTCTGCTCGTTATTGCCCCAGGGGTCGGCCGTTTCGAACAGCACGCCCGGCAGGGTCTGAATGGCCTTCAGCGGGCTGATGCCCGGCAGGATCTTCTGCATTTCGCTGCCGCCGAGATCGACCGAAGACCGCGTCGTGCGATTGACCCGGACGACGACTTCCTGGCTGGCGTCGTCATTGGCCGGAGTGGCCTTGGCGTCCTGGGCGAAGGCATGGGGAGCGAAGGCGAGCGGTGCCAGGCTCATGGCGCCGGTGGCGAGCAGAGCCGCACGCAGGCTCAGGCGATTGGAAAAGGTCATGGAAGGTCCCGGGGAGGATAAGGGTGAAGCCGTCCGGATAGGCGCGCCGCGTGACGAAACGGCTGCAATTGCAGAACAGTTTTATGACGTGGCCGGTCGGCAACAATTCCCTTACGGAAACGGGGTTTGCGTGACATATTCCTGTCGTGCGACTGTCGGCAAACTGTCTTGAATTCGCGCTATGCCGCAGGCATGATGACGCAACTCCCCTCGATCGGCCGTCGCGGTTTCTTTACCGGTGCGGCTTCGCTTGCCGTTTCTCTGGCTGCCGCCCGCATGAGCCACGCCGCGCCCGTATCCGAGCCGTTCAAATCGCCGCTGATCATCGGTCACCGCGGCGCGCCTGGCTATATGCCCGAGCATACACAGGGCTCATACGAAGAGGCGATTCGCCGAGGCGCCGACTTCGTCGAGCCCGATGTGGTGGCGACGAAGGACGGGCATCTGGTGACGCGCCACGATCCGGTGCTGACCGATTCGACCGATATCTTGGCTCACCCGGAATTCGCCGCGCGCAAGCGCACCGTGAAGTTCGCCGGCGGCTTTGAAATCACCGATTTTTTTGTCGCCGACTTTACGCTGGCTGAACTCAAGACCCTGCGCTGCAAGCAGGTCATGCCGGGCCGCGACCATAGCCGCGACGGCCAGTACCCGATCCTGACCCTGGAAGAGATGATCGACATCGTCCAGGCCGGCGCAAAAAAGGCCGGCCGCGCGGTCGGCATCTATCCCGAAATCAAGTTTCCGAGCTTCCACCGCTCGCTGGGCCTGCCGATCGAGGATCACCTGCTCGATGTGCTCGGCAAGGCCGGCTATACGGGCGCGTCTTCGCCCGTGTTCATCCAGTCGTTCGAACAGGGCAATCTGCAATATCTCAAGACCAAGACCGATATCCGGCTGATGCAACTGGTCGACGGTTCGGGCACCGATCCCGACACCGGCGCCATGCAGTTCAAGCCGCCATCGGACAAGCCCTATGACTGGACGCTGGCCGGCAAGGCCGGCACCTATGGCGACCTGCTGACGCCGGCAGGCCTCGATGAGGTTGCCAAATACGCCACGATCATAGCGCCGTGGAAGCGCCATCTGCTGGCCTTCAAAAAGGGCAGCGACGGCAAGCCCATTCCGGTCGTGCGCAAGGAGATCGTCGACAACGCCCACGCGCGCGGTTTGAAGGTTCACATCTGGACCATGCGCAACGACGCGCCCTATCTCGACCCGTATTACAACGGCGATCCGATCGCTGAATTCCTCGATTTCTTCCGCATGGGCGTCGACGGCGTCTTCACCGACTTCGCCGATACGGGTGTCGCGGCACGGGAGGCCTTCCTGAAGGAGCGCGCCGGCTAGGGCAGGCGCCCAGTGTCCACGGCCTGTGGATAAAACCGTCACGCAACCGCAAAATCCCTGTCATCAAATCGCTTTACACGCGCGCAGCGGTACCCCTTCGACGGAGCGCGTCATGCCGCTGAACCGCCGCACCCTTTTGTCCCTCAGCGTATTGCCCGCCATTCCGGCCTTTACGGGATCGGCCGAGGTGCCTGCGAAGGGCGTGCGTTTCGAGCACGGGGTAGCTTCGGGCGATCCGCTGACCGACCGGGTGATCCTGTGGACGCGCATCAGCGGTGTGGATAAGCCTGTGGATGTCGTGTGGCAGGTTGCCCGCGATGACACCTTCTCAGACATCGTAGCGCAGGGCCGCGTTACGGCGGATGCCGGCCGCGACTACACCGTCAAGGCCGATGCGGCGAGTCTTATGCCCGGCACGGCCTACAGCTATCGTTTTATCGCCAAGGATGTGACTTCGCCGGTCGGGCGGACCCATACCCTGCCGGAAACGACCGACGATGTGGTGCTGGCGGTGGTGTCGTGCTCGCTGCATTCCAACGGCTATTTCAACGCCTATCGCCATATCGCGGGCCTGGACCGGGTCGATGCCGTCGTGCATCTCGGCGACTATATCTATGAATACGGCGCAGGCCCGGAAGACTATGGCATGGGCAATGGCCGCACGCTTGGGCGCACGCCTGAGCCGCCGTACGAGATCGTCAGCCTCACCGACTACCGCACCCGCCATGCGCAGTACAAGCGCGACGACGACCTGCAGGCGGCGCACGCCCGCGCCCCATGGATATGCGTCTTCGACGACCACGAAATCTGCAACAATCCCTGGGTCGGCGGCGCCGAAAACCACAATCCGGAAAAAGGCGAGGGCCGGTGGTGGGACCGCAAGGCGGCGGCGCTGAAGGCGTATCGCGAATGGATGCCGATCCGCGATCCCGCGCCAAAGCAGCTGTCCGAGACCATCTACCGTTCGTTCCGCTTTGGCCAGATCGCCGAGCTGATCATGCTCGAGACGCGGCTGCTGGCGCGCTCGAAGCAACTCGACTACGGGACCGACCTGAAGATCATCGACGGCAAGCCCGACTATGCTGGCTTTGCGCACGCGCTGAACGATCCTGGCCGCCAGCTTCTGGGGCCGCGGCAAACGCAGTGGCTGGGCGAAACCCTGACGACTTCGGTAAGGGACGGCGTGCGCTGGCAGGTGCTGGGCAACCAGGTGCTGATGGCGAAGAATCCCGGCCCCGATATCGTCCGTGTTCTCGGTGAACAGCGCGTGGATGAGGTGCTGTCGGTCCTGCCGGCCGATGCGCGCGCCAAGGTCCAGGCCATGATCGGGCTGTTTTCGGGTGGCAATGCCATGCCGTTCAATCTCGACGCCTGGGACGGCTATCCGGCCGAGCGCGAGCGTTTTTACGAGCTGATCAAGGCGTCGGGCGCGCGCGTTGTCGTGACGTCCGGCGACAGCCATACGGCCTGGGCCAACGAACTGCACGACGCCAAGGGCCAGCGCGTCGCCGTCGAGCTGGGTGTGACCTCGGTGACCAGCCCGACGAAATTTCTCGATGCCTGGCTGCCCGACCTGCACCTGGCCAGGACCTTGGCGGAGCAGAACCCGGAAGTCATTGCGGCCGACGACAGCTACAACGGCTATGTCCGCCTGACCCTGACGAAGGACGAGATGTCGGGAGAATGGATGTCGGTCGACACCATTACCTCGAAGACCTTTGCCTGCGTCTCGCAAAAGCGCTTCATAGCCTATCCGGTGGAGGCTGGCGTATCGGCCCTGACCGTTTCGGGTTGACTCCGCTTTCCCACATAATATGGTAATGGTCCAATAAATAGGAATGTTTCAAGGCATTCTGACAGGGGCCACACCATGACGATTGCGCGCTTTGTCGACGCCCATATCCATTTGTGGGACCTGGGCCACTTGCGGTACCCGTGGCTGACCCCGCCCTTTTCCGACGATGGCCCGAACGGCAGTGTCGAGCCGATCGCATCAACCTACCTGCCTGTGGATTACCGCGCCGATGCTGCGGACTATCCTGTGGAAAAGGCTGTGCATATCGACGCCGGCGCGCATCCCGGCGACGCGCTGGCCGAGACGCGCTGGCTGCAGGACCTCTGTGACACGCAAGGCCTGCCGAACGCCATCGTGGCCTTTGCGGCGCTGAACGATCCGGATGTGGAAAAGCTGCTGGCGGCCCATGTGGAAAGTCCCGCCGTGCGAGGCATCCGCCACATCATCAACTGGCACCCCAACCCAAAGCGCACCTATACGCCGAAGAACCTGCTCGACGACGACGCGTTTGCGCGCGGCTATGCGCTGCTGGGCAAATACAACCTGTCCTTCGACCTGCAGATCTATCCCAACCAGATGACGCAGGCCTATGCCCTGGCGCGCCGGCACGAGACCGTTCCGGTCATCATCAACCATATGGGCATGCCGGTCGACCAGGACTGGGAGGGGATCGCGCGCTGGAAAGACGGTATGCGGCTGCTGTCGAGCCTGCCCAATGTAGCGGTCAAGATTTCGGGGCTCGGCTTTATTGTGCGTCCGTGGACGGCGGAAATGATGCGGCCGTTTGTCTTGGAAACGATCGACCGTTTCGGCGCCGATCGCAGCTTGTTCGCCAGCGACTTACCGACGGACAAGCTGTTCAACACCTACGGCCATGCCATGCAGGCCTATGACGAGATAACGCGCGCCTTCAGTCCCGATGAGCGCGAAGCCATGTTCGCGGGCAACGCCGAACGCATCTACAGGATCTGAACCATGACCCCCAATCCGCCCTTAGGCGTTGTCTTTCACTGGCTCGGCGGCTTCGCCTCGGGCAGCTTTTACGTGCCCTATCGCGGCGTCAAACGCTGGCCGTGGGAGATCTACTGGCTGATCGGCGGCGTCTTCAGCTGGATCGTCGCGCCCTGGGTCTTCGCCTTCGTCAAGGTGCCGCACCTGTTAGACATCCTGCACGGCGCCTCGCCCGAGACGTTGAAATGGTGCGTCATCTTTGGCCTGTTGTGGGGCCTGGGCGGCCTGACCTACGGCCTGACCATGCGTTATCTCGGCCTTGGCCTTGGGACGGCGATTGCGCTTTCGCTGTGCGCCTTCTTCGGCACCATTGTACCGCCGATCTTCAAGGGCACCTTTTTTACCGAGGTCCTGCCGACGCAACACGGCCAGATCGTCATGCTGGGGCTGTTGATCTGTCTTGCCGGCATCTGCGTTATCGGGTTTGCCGGCCACAGCAAGAACAACGACCTGCCCGAAGACAAGCGCCGTGAGACGCTGAAGGAATTCGATCTCAAGAAGGGGATCGCCGTCGCCATCTTCTGCGGCATCATGTCAAGCTGCTTCGCCTATGGCCTTGCCGCCGGTGACCCGATCACGGCGACGGTGGTGAAGTCTGGCGTCGATCCTTTGTTCGGCGGCCTTGCCACCCTGTGTGTCGTGCTGCTCGGCGGTGCCACGACTAATATCCTGTGGTGCGGCTACCTGATCATCAAGAACAAGAGCCTGGCCCAGATGGCGGCGCCGGTGCCGGCAGGCGAAAAGAAGCCGTCGGCGGGCCTGAACTTCCTGCTGTGCGTTGTAGCGGGCGTCACCTGGTACCTGCAATTCTTCTTCTACCAGATGGGCGAAAGCCAGATGGGCAAGTACGGCTTCTCGTCGTGGACCCTGCACATGGCGTCGATCATCGTGTTCTCGTCGCTGTGGGGCTTTGCCCTGAAGGAATGGAAGGGCGCGAAGACAAAGACCCTGGCTCTGGTCATGGGCGGCCTGACCCTGCTGATCCTGTCGACCGTGGTGATCGGCTACGGCAACTGGCTGGGTGGTTAGGGCCGGTCGCAATAAAGCAAAGACAAAACCCCGGCGGATCGCTCCGTCGGGGTTTTTCCTGTGGCATTATTTTACAGGTTTATTCTTAGAACGTAGTCCGGCCGCCCGAGGTGTCGAAGGTCGAAGCCGTGGTGAACGAGCACTCTTCCGACGCCATGAAGGTCACCATGGCGGCCGATTCGTCGACGATGCCGAGGCGGCCCATGGGGATTTTGCCCTTCATATATTCGACCTGAGACGGCGGCAGCTGCGCCAGGATCGGCGACTCGAACGTCGCCGGCGTCAGCGCATTGACGATGACGCCCTTGGTCGCCAGCTCCTTGCCGAGGCTCTTGGTGAAGCCGATCACGCCGGCCTTCGACGCCGAATAGGCCGAGGCATTGGGATTGCCTTCCTTGCCGGCGACGCTGGCGACATTGACGATGCGGCCATAGCCGTTTTCCAGCATGAAGGGGATGACCTCACGGCACGTATAGAAGGTGCCGTTGAGGTTGATCTCCATGACCTTCAGCCACGAATCGACGGGGAATTCCCACACCGGCACGGTGGCGCCGGTGATGCCGGCCGAATTGATCAGGATATCGATCCTGCCCAGGATGTCCTTCGACTGCGCAGCGGCGGCTTTGACAGCGTCGAGGTTCGACACGTCGAGCGCGACGACCCCCGAGGCTCCCGTCTCGGCCTTCGCCGTTTCCAAGGCTTCGGCATTGAGGTCCCACAGCACGACCTTGCCGCCTTCGGCGACGATGCGGGCTGCCGCAGCCTTGCCGAGGCCTGAAGCCCCGCCGGTTACAATGGCCGCGCGGCCGTCAAAACGTCCTGGGTAGGTGGTCACTCGATAATCTCCTGGCCTTCGAGGGTGAACGCCACCACGGTCTGGCGCTGTTCACCGAGCTTGCTGACGCCCAAGTGCATGGTGTCGCCGGCGTTCAAATAGATGGGGTTGGGCTTCTTGCCTTCGCCGACGCCGGGAGGCGTGCCGGTGATGACCAGGTCGCCCGGCTGCAGCGTGATGAAGCGCGAGATGTAGGCGATGCATTCGGCGACGTTGAAGATCAGCGTCTTCGTATTGCCGGTCTGCATGCGCTGGCCGTTCACATCCAGGAACATGTCGAGGTTATGCACGTCGCCGACTTCGTCGGGCGTGACCAGCCACGGGCCGGTCGGCGCGAAGGTGTCGCAGCCCTTGCCCTTGACCCACTGCGTGCCGCGTTCCTTCTGGAAGGCGCGTTCCGACACGTCGTTGACCAGGACGTATCCGGCGACGTGGCTGAGCGCTTCGGATTCTTCGACATAGCGGCAGGTCTTGCCGATGATCAGGCCCAGCTCGACTTCCCAATCCATTTTGGTGGCGTCGCGCGGCTTCATGACAGTGTCGTTCGGGCCGGTCAGCGAGGTGACGGCCTTGGTGAAGAAGATCGGCTCAGGCGGAACCGGCAGGTTCGATTCGGCGGCGTGGTCGGCGTAGTTCAGGCCAACGGCGATGATCTTGCCGATGCCGTTCACCGGCACGCCGTAGCGCGGCTGGCCTTCGACGACCGGCAAGCTGGCGATGTCGAGCGCGGTCAGCTTCTTCAGCTGCGACAGGCGCACTGTGTCGGGCGTCAGGTCGGAGACGATGCCCGACAGGTCGCGGATCTTGCCGTCTGCGTCGACGACACCGGGCTTTTCCTGGCCCTTGGGACCAAAGCGGCAGAGTTTCATGGGGATGATTCCTTAGTGGCTGTAAGGCCGCAGCAGTTTGACGGCGGGGTTCAATTCCACGCCGAAGCCGGGCTTGTCCAGTTTGTTGACGTTCAGGCGGCCGTTTTCCGGCACCGGTTCACCCAGCAACTGCGGGTGGAACATCGGCGCGACGTGGTCGGCCTTGGGCGCCATCATCAGGAACTCGGCAAACGGCGAGTTATGGCGCGTGATGACGAAGTGATACGAATAGACCGAAGAGCCGTGCGGCACGACCATGATGCCGCGGGCGTCGGCCATGGCCGAGATCTTCAGTAGTTCGGTGACGCCGCCGCACCAGCCGACATCGGGCTGGATGATGTCGCAGCAGTCCATCTCCATCAGCATGCGGAAGCCCCAGCGCGTAGCTTCGTGCTCACCGGTCGTGACCAGCATGCCGGCGGGAACGTTCTTCTTGAGCTGCTGATAGCCCCAGTAGTCGTCGGGCGAGATGGCTTCTTCGATCCACTTCAGGCCGTGCTCATGGCATTTGTGCGCCAGCTTGGTGGCGTAGTTGACGTCGAGCGCCATCCAGCAGTCGTACATCAGCCAGAAGTCGTCGCCGCACTTTGCGCGCATGTCGGCGACCATCTCGACATTCTTCTTCAGGCCTTCGTCGCCTTCGACCGGGCCGTGCAGCAGCGGCATCTTGCCGCCGATAAAGCCCATTTCCTTGGCCAGGTCGGGGCGGGCGCCGGTGGCGTAGAATTGCAGCTCGTCGCGCACATTGCCGCCCAGCATATGATAGACCGGCTCACCGCGCAGGCGGCCCATCAGGTCCCACAGCGCCAGGTCGATGCCCGAGATGGTGTTCACCACCAGGCCCTTGCGGCCATAATATTGCGAGGCGAAGTACATCTGGTCCCAGATGGTCTCGTACTCGAACGGATCGCGGCCTTCCAGGAAGCGCGCGAAGTGCTTTTCCACAAGATAGGCGGCCGGTTCGCCGCCGGTCGTCACGGCGAAACCGACCGTGCCGTCTTCGGCCTCGATTTCGACGACCAGGGTGCCCAGAACGTTGATTCCGAAGGATTTCCGGCTCTGGCGGTATTCGGGATAGCGCCCCATCGAGGTGGCGATGTGGTTGTCGATCCAGTGGCCTTCGCCCTGGTCGTGATAGTCGGCGCCGCCGCCGCCTTCGCCGCCTTTGATGACCGACGCACGCACCTGTTTGATTTTTGGATATTTCGCCATAGTCTCACAAAATGGGACTCAAAAGTCCGCTTCCTGGTGATGAAAGGGAGCGGGATCGACGCTTGCGTTCGTCCCACAATTTAGATATGGGTTCTAGAGAATGAAAAATTCGACGTCAATGGAAAATGCAGGCGAAGGCAACGCAGACGAGGGGACGGTCCGCATGGCGGGCGCGCAAACCCTTGTGCGCGGCCTGGAAGTCCTGACCGCCGTCGCCCACGGCCCGCGCAAACTGCCCGACCTGTCGGAGGCTCTGGGCCTGACGCGCTCGACCACGCACAGGCTGGCGACCAACCTTGTCGAGCTGCGCTTTTTGAACTTTACGCCGCGCGTCGGCTATAGTCTTGGGCCGAAGCTGCTTGAGCTCGGACACCTGGCGTCGCGCCAGATGAACCTGCCGCGCGTGGCGCACGACTACCTGGTGCAACTGTCGCAGCAGACCGGCGACACCGTCCACCTCGGCATCCGCGACGCCGATCGCGCGCTCTATCTCGACAAGGTCCAGGGCTCGCGCCGCATCGAGATCAGCTCGCGCATCGGCGAACGCCAGCCGCTGCGTTCGACAGGTATCGGCAAGGCGCTGCTGCTCGACGACAGCGAGAAGTCGCTGCGCCAGATCTACGAAGACGAGACCGTGGCCTTTCCCGGCTATCGCGTCGACGAGACCCTGTGGCTGGAGCGCATGCACCAGTACCAGAGCGCCGGCTACGCCTTCGACCTGGAAGAAAACGAAGACCGCATCCGCTGCGTCGCCGCGCCCATCCGCGACGCCGGCTCCAATATCATCGGCTCGATCAGCGTATCGAGCGCCGCCCAGTATATGGACGATGCCCGCATGAAGCAGATGGTCGACTACGTCGTCCAAACGGCCGGCGCCATCTCCTCGGAATTCGGCTGGGCCAACACTATAAAAACATAAGACAAAAGACGAAAAAGGAAGAACATAATGCTGTTGCAGGGACAACGGGTCTTGATCACCGGCGCGTCGCGCGGGATCGGCCGCGCCACCGCCATCGAATGCGCCCGCCACGGCGCCGACGTGGCGCTCAACGTCTATAATGACGACGAGGCGGCCGCATCGGTCGTCGCCGAGGTCGAGGCGCTAGGTCGCAAGGCTGTCCTGTTCAACGGCGATGTTGCCGATCCGGCGTCGGCGCCGGCCTTTGTCCAGACCGCCGTCGAGCGCCTGGGCGGGGTCGACACCTTCGTGTCGAACGCCGGCATCTGTCCGTTTCACAGCTTCCTCGACATGCCGCAGGACGTTTTGTTGCGCACAATGAACGTCAACCTGACCGGCGCCTACTATATGTGCCAGGCGGCGGCCAACCAGATGGTGAAACAAGGCCGTGATAGTCAAGGTCGGGGCGGCTCGATCGTCGCCGTGTCGTCGATTTCGGCCCTGGTCGGCGGCGAGATGCAGACCCACTACACCCCCACCAAGGCCGGCGTGCATTCGCTGATGCAGTCGATCGCCATTCCGCTGGGCCGTCACGGTATCCGCGCCAACTCGGTCATGCCGGGCACGGTCGCCACCGACATCAATAAAGAAGACCTGGCCGATCCGGCGAAGCGCGAATATATGGAAAAGCGCATTCCGCTCGGTCGCCTCGGCCGCCCCGACGATATCGCCAAGGTCGTCGTCTTCCTGGCCTCGGACCTGGCGAGCTATGTCACCGGCGCCTCGGTGCTGACCGACGGCGGTTTGTTCGTCAATCTCCAGTAATTCCTCAGTACTTTCGGAGCCTGCGGCCTTCCCCCTTCCGTCACTCGCTCCGCTCGCGCCACCTTCCCCGTAAACGGGGAAGGCATTAGTAAAATAAAGCTCCCTTCCTTCCCTGCGAAGGGGGGAAGGTGGCTCCCCGAAGCCATGGCGAAGGGGAGGCGGAAGGGGCAATATGCTGCGTCATCACGCGTCAAAGCTTCAGTTTAAAGCCGTGCCGAACCCATGATTATTTCCGCCCCCACCGACTATCGCGAAGCGGCGCGCCGCAAGCTGCCGCCGTTTCTGTTCCATTATCTCGACGGCGGCTCGGGGGCCGAAACGACGCTGGGCGCCAATGTCGGCGACCTGCAGACCGTCGCGCTGAAGCAGCGCGTGCTCAAGGGCTCGGAGACGCTCGACCTCAAGACGTCGTTCTTCGGTGTCGAACACGATCTGCCGATCTGCCTGGCGCCGGTTGGCCTGACGGGCATGTACGCCCGCCGCGGCGAGGTCCAGGCGGCCAAGGCCGCCGCCGGACGCAACATCCCCTTCATCCAGTCGACCGTCAGCGTCTGTTCGCTGAAGGAAGTGGCCACCCAAAGCGACAAGCCGATCTGGTTCCAGCTCTATGTGCTGAAGGACCGCGGCTTCATGCGCGATGTGCTGCAACGCGCCAAGGCCCTGGGCGCGGCGACACTGGTTTTCACCGTCGACATGCCGGTGCCGGGCTCACGCTACCGCGACCCGCATTCCGGCATGAGCGGACCGAACGCCGAACTGCGCCGCATCTGGCAATCCGTCATGCATCCGGCCTGGGCATGGGATGTGGGGCTTCACGGCACGCCGCACGATCTCGGCAATATCTCAGCCTACCGCGGCAGCACGACGGGGTTGAAGGACTATATCGGCTGGCTGGGCGCCAATTTCGATCCGGGCATTTCATGGCAGGACCTGCAATGGATCCGCGACGAATGGCAGGGCCCGATGATCATCAAGGGCATTCTCGATCCGCAGGATGCCCGCGACGCACAGGCCTTCGGCGCCGACGGCATTGTTGTGTCCAACCACGGCGGCCGCCAGCTCGACGGCGCCCTGTCGTCGGCCAGGGCGTTGCCGAAGATTGCCGAGGCGGTGAAGGACAAGATGACGATCTTCGCCGATGGTGGCATCCGTACCGGCCTTGATGTCATGCGTATGCTGGCGCTGGGCGCCGACGGTGTCTTGATCGGTCGCGCCTTCGTCTATGCCCTGGCGGCGGAAGGCGAACGCGGTGTGCGTAACCTGCTCGCCCTGCTGGAAAAAGACATGCGGACGTCGATGGTGCTGACCGGCGTCAAGTCGATCCGCGAGGTCACCTCGGACATCCTGGCCTGATGGCCAGCCGCGATATCCGCGACTTCGGCGCCAAAGGCGATGGCGTCACCGTCGATACGGCGGCGATCCGCGCGGCGATCGCGGCAGCCGACCATGGCGACAGCGTCGTCTTTCCGATCGGTCATTACCTCAGTTTCTCGATCCCGCTGAAGAGCGGCGTCCATCTCTATCTGACCGAAGGCTGCGTGCTCGAAGCCGCCGATCCAGCGCGCCACGGCGGGCAATACGATCCTGCCGAGCCCAATCCCTGGGACCTGTTCCAGGATTTCGGTCACAGCCATTGGTGTAACAGCCTGATCTACGGTGTCGGCGTCGAGGACGTGTCGATTACAGGCCCGGGCCTGATCGACGGACGCGGACTGACGCGTGAAGGCCCAGGCTCGCGCTGGAAGAAGCAGGCCGGAGAGTTTCCGCTCAGCATGCAGGGCATGTCGGCCGAAGAGATGGCCATCCTGTCGCCCGAGGTGTCGGAGATGGCCGGCCTTGGCAACAAGACGCTGGCCTTTCGCGAGGCGCGCAATGTCGTGCTTCGCGATTTCACCATCCTGAACGGCGGGCACTTTGCCCTGCTGGCGACGGGCGTTGATGATCTGGTGATCGAGAACCTGTTCGTCGACACAAACCGCGACGGGCTCGATATCGACAACTGTCGGCGCGTCACGGTGCGGGGTTGCCGCGTCAATACGCCGAACGACGACGCCATCGTGATCAAGGCCGGTTATTCGCTGGGGCAGAAGCGGCCGACCGAGGACGTGCTGATCAGCGATTGCCATGTCTCGGGCTTCGATCTCGGCACGCTTTACGACGGCACGCGCGGCCGCACTCAGGAATTTTCGCCCGACCGCGACCGGGTGACGGGCCGTATCAAGCTCGGCACCGAATCGAGCGGCGATTTCCGCCGTATCCGCATCGAGAACTGCACCTTCGAACGCTCGCGCGGCCTGGCGATCGAAACGGTCGACGGTGGGATTATCGAGGACGTGACGATCAGCAACCTGACCATGAACGAGGTCACCACGGCGCCGATCTTCCTGCGTCTGGGCGCCCGGTTGCGCGCGCCGGAAGGGGCCTTGCCCGGGAGCCTGCGTCGCGTGCATATCCGCGACGTCTCGGCCGAAGGCATTCTTGGCGACTATTGCGCGCTGATCATGGGGCTGGATGGCCATCCGATCGAGGACGTCACGCTGGAAAATATCCGCCTCAGCTATAATGGCGGCGGCACCGAGGCCGATGCCCAGCGCCACATCGCCGATCTCGACGATGCCTATCCCGAACCCAGCATGTTCGGCCGCACTCCGGCCTGGGGCCTGTGGACCCGCCATGTCAAAGGGTTGAGCCTAAGCAATGTCGAAATGACCCTGGCCGCGCCCGACTCCCGGCCACAGACCCTGTTCGAGGACACCGAACACCTCGACTAGGAGTCTGCTTCGAAACGTCGGTGCATTTCAGCCAGAAACGCCTCCGGATCGAAAGGTTTCGACGGTCCGGAATTCTCACCGTCGATAAGCGCCTGACGAAGGGCGATCATCCGGAGGTTTTCTGAATCGGGTGCGGAGGCTTCCATATGGGAAACCTATCACGCTTAAGTCCGAATGGCGACTAACGCCCACGTCCCCATAGCTGCGAATACTTCCAGCCCGTCAGGTTCTCGACGATTGCGCCGCTTTCCGGCGTGGCGGGCTCGGTCGCGCCGCCCCTCAGACGATCGATCTCGTTCATCAGCACGGCGTGGGTCTTGCCGTTGAGCTTGAAGCTGAGCGCGACCAGGAAACCCAACAGCATCACCACGATCGGCCCGATGACCAGGATCAGCGCCAGGGTCTGCAAGGCCTGCGGCGACTGTGTCTTGGCGCCTGACACGAAACCGCCGGCGCTGATCACCCAGGTGGTGCCGGCAATGGCGACGGCCTGGCTGAGCTTGCGCACCAAGGTCATCACGCCGGCGAAGATGCCTTCGCGGCGCTGGCCGGTGACGGCTTCGTCGACGTCGGGCAGGTAGTTGTAGACGCTCCACGGCACGAGGTTCAGCGTGCCGCGGCCAAGGCCTGCTAACATCACCGGCACGAACAGCCAGAAGAGCAGGGCAGGTGGCACCGTGCCGCCGAGCGCGCCGGTGAAGATATTGTGTTCGATACCGGCAATCGCGTCGCCATAACCGGCGGGCCGCACGATGTAGAAGCCGTAGAGCAGCAGGCAGCCGGTAATGAACGCCGTGATGGCGATGCTGTAGGCGCGCACGGGACCTGCCCTGAGGATGACCAGGATGGCGATCGCCACCGACAGCAGTTGGAAGCCGTACATGGTCGTCATGGTCTGGGCGATGATCAGCGGCGAGCCCAGCATGACCGTGGCGACGAACAGGGCAAAGGCGCCGTTGAAGATGTCCTGCGAGATATAGCCGCCGAGATAGATGCACAGGTGCTGGCGGAAGGCGCGGATGCGTAAGGTAGAGAACAGGTCGCCGAAGATCTTGATCGGGATCAGCAGGGCCCGGCCGAGGTTGAGGGGCTCGGGCTTGATCAGCTTTTCTTCGTCCGAATAGGGGCGCTCCCAGGTGCAGATCACCGAGATGATGATGACCAGGCTGGCCAGGGCGCCGAAGATGGCGCCGTTGATCAGGAAGGTGTTGGGTGAATTCTTGCCGCCAAAGGTATTGATGATGACCGCCGGCAGGCCCGAGGCCAGGATGGCCGACGCCTGGGCGCACAGCATGCGCGCGCCGGCGAACTTGGCCTTTTCCTTGTAATCCTTGGTCATTTCCGCCGGGAAGGTCTCCCACGGAATGAGCACGAAATTGTAGGTCAGTTCGAAGAACAGGTAGGTACAGAGGTAGTAGAGGAAGGTCTGGCCCGACACCCACATCAGGGCGAAACTGGGCAGCAGCGGAATGGCGATCAGCAGGAAGATCTTGCGCCGCCCGATCTTCCGTCCCACCCAGGTATGGCGCAGATTGTCGGAAATATAACCGATCAGCGGGCAGGTGAAGGCGTCGAAGAAGCGCGAGATGGCGAACAGGCTGCCGGCGCTCGCGGCGCTCAGGCCGCAGAATGTCGTGTAGAAATAGATCAGCCATCCCGACGTCACCGCCGTGATGCCGGCGCCGACAAGGTCGCCCGATCCCCAGCCCAGATAGTTGAAGAAGCCGGGCTTACGCATTTTCTGATCCGCCACTAAAGGCACTCCCTACTTTTTTCTTCTCCCCATCAAAGATGGGGAGGGGGACCACGAAGTGGTGGAGGGGTATCTGGCCCGTAAAGACCCTCCAGGGTATTTTAGATAAACCGGTACAGGAACTCGCCCATCGCCAACAACGCCATGGCCTGGCCGAACGGCATGCTGGTCAGCGGGATGTCCTTGTACTCCTGGATCGAGTTGAACACCGGCGTGCCGAACGACACCTGGGTCAATTCGCCTTCCTTGGAAATATGCGCGCGAACCGCCTTGGCGCCGCGGATGCCGATCTCTTCGTATTTTTTGGAAATGTATCCCTTGCGCACGGCCTTGAGGATGCCGTAGGCGAAGCCGGCCGACGCGGCGGCTTCCTCATACGACGTCTCGTCGTCGAGAATGGTGCGCCACAGGCCAGACGGCGCCTGGACTTTGGCCAGCGCCGCGACCTGAGCTTCCAGCGTGTCGATCAGGAACAGGCGCAGGGCGTCGTCCTTCGGCAGGTTCAGCAGCTCGATGAATTCCGGGATGACGATGGTGACCCACGAATTGCCGCGCGCCCACAGGGCATTGGCGAAGTTGTGGCGGCCGTCGAAGGTCCAGCCGTGGAACCACAGGCCCGTCTTGCGGTCCGACAGGTATTTGATGTGCACCATGAACTGGCGCTTGGCTTCCTCGACATAGTGCGGGCGGTCGAGCAGCAGGCCGATCTTGGCCAACGGCAGGACCGACATCATCAGCGTGTCGTCCCACAGTTGCTGGTTGTTGACGCTGTTATAGACGATGTGCTGGAAGCCGCCCTCTTCGGTGCGCGGCAGCTCGTTATAGACCCACTCGCCCCAGACATCGAGATAGGGCAGGTACCGGCGGTCGCCCGTGCGCTCATACAGATAGGCCAGGGTGATGAAGGGCGCGACGGTATTGATATTGCGCGACGGCATGCCTTCGCGGAACCGGTCCTCGAACCAGTTGATCATGACGTCCCACGACTTCTGGTCGCCGGTCATCTCCCAGACCTTGTACATGCCGTACAGGCCCACGCCTTGCGTCCACTCGAAACCGTGCCAGCTCTTGGTGTCGATGACGCGGCCGTCTTCGAGGCGCAGCAGGAATTCGCCGGTCTCGTCGCGGATATTGATCAGGTTGTCGATCAAACGGTCGCAGGCATCGATATAGTCGTCGCGGTCGGCGCCGAGCGCGGCCGTCTGGTGCGCCAGCAGCGGATGGATGCGGTCGGGATGCGGCGGCTTCAGCACCTGGTTGTTCATCGACTTCTTGGAAACGGGTACGTTCATAATAGCACTTTTGGAGAAGCTGGGGAGGGGCAGGAAATCAGCGTTGCAGATTGGCGGGCGAAGGGACGGGGTCGACGGGCACGCCGCCGCGTATGGCGTTCAGCACGACGAGCTTCACGGGTTCGAGGGCGTTTGCCGGCTTGCCGTCGCTGGTGACGGCAAGGGTGATCGTGTTCTTTCCGTTGGGGTTGAGGATGCCCGGCGGAATGACGAAGGTGCGTTGCGGGCCGACATTGGCGGCGAAGTGGCCGACGTGCCAGCCGTTGACGAAGATGAGCGCGCGCGTGACGTGGCTCGACTGCGGCTTGTCGGCATCGCCGATCACCAGGCCGACCTGGACGTCGTGGCCTTTCGGCAGGTCGAGCGGAACCTCCGTGCGCAGCCAGTAGGTGCCGGGCGCGGGCGGGGCGTCGTCGGGCTTGGCGGGTTGCCAGGTCGAACCGGTCGGGTCGGCCTTGTCGGCGTCGCCGCCCTTCGGCAGGTACCAGCCGAGGCGCTCGCCATAGAGACCGCCATTGTTCATCGGGCCGCGCACCAGGTCGGCGATTTCCTCGCCGCCCTTGTTGCCCTGGATCTTCCACGCGATCGGCGTGGCGAAGGCTGTTCCGCCCGACTGCGCCAGCGAGACGCTGATCAGGCCACGCGCTTCCTTGTGTTCGTCGGCCGCCGACAGGTCCCAGTTGTGCGAATGGTTGCGCACCATGACCGAGATTTCGTGTTCGCCGGAGTTCAGGACCGGCAGCGCGAACTTGGCGATATTGGTCGTCTGCGGCCGCGCCTTGCCGGCGGGCACCTCGTCCTGGCCGACGAACTTGCCGTCGATCCATAGCTGCAGCATGCCGGCGCCACCGCCGCCATAGTTCAGGTCGATATGGTCGCGGACCTCGCCAGCATTGACCGTAAAGCGGCCGCGATACCAGACGTCGCCGTGGTGGAAGCCATAGTCGCTCATGCTCAGCACCGGCTGGCCGGCGGGCGGTTGTGTCGCCGGGATGGCGGCCGAGCTTGTCAGGTCGGCTTTGCGCCAGGCATTGTCGTCGAAGGCCGGATTGGCTTCGGGCGAGTCGACACGGCGCTGCCACGCCTGGGTCCTCAGATCGGGCAGGGTGATGGCGTCGGGACCGGCGATCGTGCCGCTGATCTGGCTGCCGTCGGCCTGTTTCGTCAGGCTCAGTTGCGCGCCGTTGAAGGTCACGACGGGGGTCGAATAGAGATTGCCCCAGATTTCCATCGTCGAGGGCACGGACGTATCCCCCGTCAGGGCCAGGACCTTGCCGTCCTTGAATTCCGCATTGCGGATCAGCGCGGGGCTACGTTCCAGGAAGGTCCCGACGCCTGTCTCCTGCCGCCAGAACTGCTGTGCCGTCGCGTCGTCGCCAATCAGCAGGAGCAGGGCGGGCTTGCCGCCGCCGCTGATGCGCACACGGATCAGACCCTGGTGCGTATAGCTGAGCTTGAGATCGCCGGACTTTGTGTCGAAAACCGACGTCGCCTTGCCTTCCAGAACCTCGACCTTGGGCGCGCTTTTATAGCGCAGCACGGTCTCGCCGGTCTCACCGGCACGGCCGTACAGCAGCGCCAGGTCCGAGTGGTTCTCCTTGCCGCCCAGGATCAGGCTGGTCTGCAATTCCGACGTCGAATAGACGAGATGCTGGTTGCCGAGGCTATAGTTCGCCAGGAACAGCTTGCCGTCCTGGCCATTCAGCTGCGTCGACACCGTATAGGTCCCGTCCTTCGTCGTCAGCGGGAAGGTAAAGACGTCCCTGGTCGTGGTGTTCGACGGATTGTGGATGGCGAAGATCAGGTCGCCTTCGCCCTTGGCGCCGACATCGTGATAAAGCTTCACATTGGGCGACGAGCTTTCGATCGGCGCGCCCTTGTCGAGGTCGGACAACAGCCACCGGGCCGCCTGGACGAACTGGCCCTGCTGCTTGAAAGTATATTGCTTGGACCGCAAACGGCGCGCTTCGTCGATACCCGCGCCATAGTCGTACGACGTATAGACGACGCTGGCCGGCAGCCAGCCCCACGACGTGCCGCCGAACGCCATATAGACGCTGTGGATCGAAAGGCCGTTGATCAGCGATGATCCAAACGCCGTGCGGACATATTCCGAACCGACGCGCTTGGCCGTGCAGTCATAGGTGCCGGGGCTGCCCCAGAAATCGAACCAGCCGCCGCCGATTTCCGCTGCGAAGCCCGGCGTATTGGGCGACGCCAGCGCCCCGACCTTGACCACGCCCTTGGCGTCGGGCGTTGGGTCGCCGTACATGCCCCAGTTGGGCACCATGTTCGGCTTGCCGATCTCGGTCGTGCCGTTGCAGCCGCCGCCGGGATAGCCGTCGAAGCTGTAAAGATCGGTCGGCCCGGCGACCGCGAACGGCGCGGTCGATGTCGGCGGCGTCCAGTTGGGCAGGCGCCCGGCCGAATTGTGGAACAGCGGCACCGTAATGCCGTCGGCGCGCACCTTGTCGGCCAGGTGCTGCATATAGCGTTTGCGCGAGTCGGACGTGTCGCCCAGCTCGTTCTCGATCTGGTAGGCGATGACCTTACCGCCGCCGGTCGTGATCTGGTGGCGCGCAATGATGGCGTCGATCTGGGTCTGCCATTCGTCGACCGCCGCCAGATATTCCGGATTGTCGCTGCGCGCCAAAGGCTTTTGCCGCGCCAGCCAGCCCGGGAAACCGCCCATGGTCAGTTCGGCATTCACATAGGGGCCGGGGCGGATGATGATGTACAGCCCTTCGTCCTCGGCCATCTCGATGACGCGCTCGATATTGCGCACGCCCGAGAAGTCGTAGCTGCCGGGCGCCGCCGACTGATAGCCCCAGTCGAGATAGAGGGTGACGGCATTATAGCCGGTCGCCTTCATCTTCTGCAGGATATCGCGCCACAGCGACGGCGAGGGCAGGCGGAACATGTGGAATTCGCCCGACCAGATCATCTCTCGCTGGCCGTCGATCATCAGCGAGCGCTTGTCCCAGGTGATCTTCGCCGGCTTGGCCTTGGGCGCGGTGGCGGCGTCCACGACCGAAGTGGCTTCCTTGATCACTGTGAAATGACGTACCGAGCCCGACACGCCGCCCAATTGCTTGCGCGGCGTCCAGGTCTTGAGCCCGTCCGTGCTGTCGGAATACCAGTAGTGCTTGGTCAGGTAGTCGTCGAAATAGATGCGCCAGCCGCCGTCTTTCAGCGGCACCAGGGCCGGGCCTTCGATCCAGTCGCCCCAGCCGGCCCAATCGCCGGTCTTTTCGATCGTCCACGGCCCCGTCAGACTGGGCGCGGTCGCCAGTTCCAGCGTCTTGGTCGTCTCGTTCTTGGTGACGACGACATAGCGGCCGTTGTCCTTGATCGGAAACGTATCGATATGATTGTTGTCGAGGCCCTTCATCACCTGTGCCGGCCCGAAGTGCGTCAGGGTGGCGTCGGTCGCCTTCAGCGCATAGGCGGCGAACGGCCCCTTGGTGCCGCCGGTCGACAGCGACACGACGATCGACACCGAGCCGTCCGTATCGCGGAACCATTCCGGCGCCCAGACATTGGTCAGCCCCGGCAGGTCGATCGTGACGTCGCTTAAATGTTCCCAGCTCTTCAGGTCGCGGCTGCGCGCCACGCCGAAGGTCTGACCGGTCCAGCCGGTCGTGTACGCAATATAGTAATAGCCGTCCGCCGCGTGCAGGATCGACGGATCGCGCAGCAGGCCTTTCGGCGGCTGATAGGTTTCCGACGCCAGCGAAGTAAAGGTGACGCCGTCATAGGACGAAAACAGGCTGAGCTTGTCCTGCGACGTGGCGTTGAAGGCCGACATCACAAAGGTCGTATCGCCCTTCTGTGCGGCGACGGGCACGACGGGCGCATTGGCTGACTGCGCGGCCTTCTGGCTGGTCAGCCCCATGGTGTCCATGAAGCTGTCGCCGGTCTGAGCTTGCGCGCACGCCAGTCCCGGCAGCAAAATTGCCGCCGTGATCAGCAGTGCTGCTTTTGTCGCTGCCTTACCCGCCATGTCCTCGCTGTCCTTTGTAGGATGCGGGAATTTGACATTGACAGTGCAGGAGATCAATGAAAAATATCAAATTCAATCACATTTCTCCTAAAAATAAGCAAGGACTCGCTTGTTTTGATCAAATTCAATCATTGCCGTCGCCAAATCCTGCGATCGGGAGGCTTGGCGCTGATGACATCGTTGGCGATTCTGACGGCCGGCGGCGTTTCCGCGGCGACTCTCCCCGCGACTTTCACGTTCGGTGCGGCGAAAGCCGTTCCGGGCGCGATCGTGGCCGACCGCTCGGCCTATGACGCGGCGCGCGGCTATGGCTTCACCTCGCTGCCCGGCGGCAACGAGCAGGCGTTTTCGATTCACGCCGCGCCGGGCGATTACGAAGTCACCGTGACGCTGGGCGGGGCGCAGGCTTCGCGTACCGCCGTCTGGGCCGAGGACCGGCGGCTGATGGCCGCGCCTGTCGCGCTCAAGGCCGGGGAAACGCGCACCCTCACCTTTGTCGTCAATGTCCGCGACGCGGTGCTGGCGACGGCCGACCAGGATTTCGACACGCCGCCGCACGTCGGTTTGCGCGGCGACGACGGGCAAGGCCGCACCTGGGACGACAAGCTGACGCTGAGCTTCTCAGGCTCGGCGCCGGCCATCCAGACGATCGCCGTGAAGCCTGTGACCGCGCGCCGCATCCTGATCGCCGGCGACAGCACGGTCACCGACCAGGCTGGCGGCGACTACGCCAGCTGGGGCCAGATGCTGCCGCGCTTCGTCGATCCGGCCCTCTCGGTCGCCAACCATGCGCGCAGTGGCGAGACCATGAAGTCGTTCCTCGGCTCGCTGCGCTGGGACAAGCTGATGAGCGAGACACGCCCCGGCGACGTCGTTCTCATCCAGTTCGGCCACAATGACGAAAAGAAGCAGTGGCCGCGCACCTATGCGGCCGCTGATGGCGCCTATCCGGCGTTCCTGTCGGCCTTGGTCGCCGATGTCCGCCAGCACGGCGCGTCGCCCGTCCTGGTAACGCCGGTGGCGCGCCGCAGCTTCAAGGACGGCCGCATCGAAAATACCCACGCCGGTTACGACGCCGCCGTGCGTGATGTCGGCGCGAAGCTCAATGTCCCGGTGATCGACCTGACCGCCAAGACCGCTGCCCTTTACGAGGCGCTGGGACCGGACACGTCGGCCCTGGCTTTCGCCAATGACGGCAAGGATAAGACGCACCATAACGCTTACGGTGCCTATGCGATCGCCTGCTTTGTGGCGCACGACCTGGCTGTGCTGCCGGGACTCGCTATAAAGACCGCGCTGGATGCGCCGGCCTGCACGCCCGACCATCCCGACGACCCGCGCCACTACGCCATCGAACCCGGCGACTGGCCGATCATGCGCGCCAAGCCCGTACAGGGCGCCGAAGTCAAACCTGTGAAATAAGAGAAGATCCATGGAAACCATCGCCTTCACCATGCAGCTCAAGCCCGGCTTCGAGGCCGAGTACAAGCGCCGCCACGACGAAATCTGGCCCGAGCTGTCCGACCTGCTGCATCAGGCCGGCGTCTCGGACTATTCGATCTTCCTCGATCCGAATTCGCTGGTCTTGTTCGGCGTGCTCAAGCGCACTGCCAACCACGGCATGGACGCGTTGCCCAGCCTGCCGATCATGAAGAAATGGTGGGCCTACATGGCCGACATCATGGACACCAACCCAGACAATTCGCCGGTCGTAAAGGACCTGACGCCGGTGTTTTATATGGCGTGAGGCTCTGAAGTCGAATACGACTCCACCTTGGCGCTCCCTGCGAAGCCAAGGTAATTGCATATGGCCTCTAAGGTATTGAACGGACTTCCCTTCTCCCCACTTGAGGGGAGAAGGTGGCCCGCAGGATCGGATGAGGGGCTACTGCACCTTCAGCGCGCGCATCCTATGACGATTTCCCCACACCTTGGCCTCAGGGCCTTTCCTCTCTCCATTTGAGGAGCGGAGCGCCAGCGAAAAAAGCGCGTAGTGCCAAGCTGAGCGGCAGTGCCAGCACATGCGCTCGCGGAAGATGCCGGATTTACCCCTCATCCGGCCCTTCGGGCCACCCAACGCTGGCGAAAGCTATACTTTCGCTGGCGCTATACCCCTATTCAAGGGGAGAAGGAAAAGGCAACGCGCCACCTCGGATGCCATATGCGATTGCCCTGCCTACGAAGCGAGGGGGCCGCGCGGAGCGCGATGGGCGGGGCTCTTTCTTAACCTTAAGCCGCCGCCGCGCTTTCCTCAGCGCGAACAACCCGCACCTCGATATCGTGCGCCCGCAACCATTGCAGCGCTTCCGGGCTCACCTTGTCGTCCGTAATGACAACGTCGATCTGTGACAGCGGACACACGGACAACGACGCCGGCGCGTCGAACTTGCTGGAATCCGCCAGCACGATGACTTGGTTGGCGCGCTCCATCAGCCGGCGCTCGGATTGCACCAGCAGCGTATCCGTCTGCATCAGCCCGTTGCGCGTCAGCGCCTGGCAGCCGATAAACATGCGCGCCGCGGCGAAGTGCTGCAGGATGCCGTCCTCATAGGGGTTGAGGATGATACGCTGTTCGCGGAACAACTCGCCGCCGGGCAGGGTGACTTTCACACGCGAGCGGTCGAGCAGGCATTGCAGGATCGGCACCGACGTCGTCAGCACGTGATAGGCGTCGTCGGCCATCATCGAGGCCATCATCCACGTCGTGGTGCCGCCGTCGATGATCATCGACAGGCCGGGCGTCACGAAGTTCAACGCCTCACGCGCGATGGCGCGCTTGGCGGCGGCATTGGTGATGACGGCGTCGGAGAAGGCCGGCTGGCTTTGCAGGCCGTCGCTGCGGCGGTCCTCACCGGCGCGCGCCGTATAGAGCTTGCCCTCGGCGCGCATCGCCCCGCCGCGCACGCGCAGCAGATGGCCCAGTTCGTGCAGTTCGTTCAGGTCGCGGCGGATGGTCGCCGGCGACACGCCCATGCGCTCGGTCAACTCGTCCACCGAGGTCACGCGGTCGCTGCTCAGTTCGTCGATAATGCGTTTCCAGCGGTCCTGCAGATGCATGTGTATCCCCATTGTCCGGCCCCTGTCCCGCAGCGCGCCGGTCGATACTGATGTTACGAACGTTCCGTTATGCGCATTTCCGTTGCCGGAGTGATCGCAATTGATCGAATCTTATAATGTGGAACACAAGCGCTGTCGAGAGCGGGATGTGCGATTCCCTTAGTTGATTTGTCCGGTAAGGTTAATACTTAAGAGTTTCGGTTGAGTGAATTGCTATTAAATACGTCTAAATGGGCGATTGAACATTCCAAGGCTCGCCTTATGGAAATTATAAATTGCGCAATATTGTTCAACTGGTAACATATGCCTTAATATTCCGGTAACGGTACGCAACGTCGGGAATTCCTCTGGTAATTAACCATTGTTATTGCCCATATGAACGTTCCATGCGGTGTTTATCGTTTCTCCGGTCTTTTGTTTACACAATGTGCAAAGCTCAATATTCAGGGGAAAAGCATGGTAACGCCAATCAATATCATTACGGGCAGCAATGATGCTGACACAATTGTCGACACCAGGGTGAGCGACTGGATTCTCGGCCTTGACGGCGACGACCACATTGTCGCCACGACGGGTGGCATCGATACTGTGTTTGGCGGTGACGGCAATGATACGATCGTGGCGCTGGCCAGCGGTTCCGCGCTGCTTGATGGCGGCGACGGCGACGACAGCATCTTTGCCGTGCTTTCGGCAAACGCCTCAGCGACGATTTCCGGCGGCGACGGCGCGGACAGGTTCGACATCTATAGTGCCAGCGGTGGCAGCGCCCTGGTAAGCGGCGGCTGGGGAAGCGACACCTTCCTGACCGAGAGCGCGTCTACGGGCACGCATATCACGGTGGCCGATTTCTCCGCCGGAAAGGGTGGCGACGTCATCGACTTCTCGCAGGACGTCCTGAACACGTTCCAGGGCTATACCGGCGGCAATCTCTTCGACCAGGGCTATGTTCGATACGTCCAAAGCGGCCATGACGTGCTGGTGCAGACCGATATCGACGGCACGGGCAGCGCCTTCGGCTTCCAGACTACCCTTGTTCTCAAGGATGTCAGTGCGGCAACCCTGACCACCGGCAATTTCGCAGGTTTTAGCGACAACCTGTTCGGCAATGCCCAGGACAACTATCTCGTTGCTCACGCGGGCAATAACGTTGTGGCGGCCCTTGCCGGCAACGATACGATCGACGCTACGGCCACCGGCATCCACACCCTGGCCGGCGGCGACGGCGATGACCGCTACTGGATCTCCAACGCGGACGACGTCATCATCGAAAACGACCATGCCGGCTATGACGCCGTATGGAGCACCGTCAGCTATACACTGGCCGGCAATCTCGAAGAGCTCGACCTGCTCGGTAATGGCAATATCAACGCGACCGGCAACAGCGACGACAACTACATCTACGGCAATGCCGGCAAGAACGTGCTGTCCGGCATGGCCGGCAACGACACCATCGACGCCACGGCCGGCGGCAAGGACACACTGATCGGGGGCGACGGAAACGACGTCTATTGGATCAACGATACCAATGACGTGATTGTCGAAGCCAACAACGGCGACTGGGATACGGTGTGGTCCGAGGTCAGCTATACGCTGCCGACCCACGTCGAAGAGCTGGATCTGCTGGGCGCCGCCAATATCAACGCCACCGGCAACAGCGACGACAACTACCTCTATGGCAATTCGGGGAACAACGTCCTGTCGGGCATGGCTGGCAACGATACGCTCGATGCCACGGCCGGCGGCCACGATACGCTGATCGGCGGCGACGGCGACGACGTCTACTGGATCAGCGACGCCAGCGACGTCATCACCGAAACCAGCGCCCTCTACTCAGGCGGCTGGGACGATGTCTGGAGCTCGGTCAGCTATACCTTGCCGACCAATGTCGAGGAACTCGACCTGCTGGGCAGCACCAACATCAACGCCACCGGCAATAATGGCGTCAACTACCTGTTCGGCAATGACGGCAACAATGTCCTTTCCGGCCTGGGCGGCAACGACACCCTCGTTGGCAATGCGGGCAACGATACGCTGAACGGCGGCAGCGGGGCGGATTCGTTCATGTTCTCGGCGGCGTCGGGCAACGGCAAGGACACGATCCAGGATTTCGTCCACGGCACCGACCAGTTGGTCTTCACCGGTTCCGACTACGGCTTTTCGGCGGGCCATAACCTGACCTCGGCCGAGTTCAGTGTCGGCAGCTCGGCCGTCGGCAGCCATGCCCAGTTCATCTGGAACACCGCGACCCATACGCTCTACTGGGACGACGACGGCAATGGCAGCCATGCGGCGATCGCGATCGCGACCTTCACAAACGGTGCGACGGTAACCGCCAGCGACTTCCACTTCATCTAAACGACACTACAGTCGTTGAGCGGCCGCACCCCGGGATCGCCCCGGGTGCGGCTCTTTTGTTATTTGGCGTGGATCCCGGTGCGCGATCGGCCAGTGACCATTTTCGCCCGATAGCAATTTCCAATTGCCTATTGTTACCTGACTGATACGGTCGGGTATTAACGGTTTCGCAACCCTGTGAAACCTTGTGGGGTAGGCCGGTTCCATCAATCCATGTTCGTGCGGGGGCATCTTGCGATGCCGCCTGCCGTCCGTGTGACGGACAGGGGCTGTTACCCCGCCCATTGCCGCGCACAGGCGCGGCAATGGTCAAATTCTGAGGGGAGGGACGCCCATGACATCCGTGATCAACACTATAACCGGCACCAGCGGTGACGATACGCTCAACGACACCGACGCCAGCGACATCATCCTCGGCCTGGGCGGTGATGATTCCATCGTGTCGGCGCACGGCATCGATGCGGTCTTCGGCGGCGCCGGCAACGACTTTATCCTGGGCTACGGCGGCGGCCTGTTCGGTGACGCGGGGGACGATACTATCATCGGCCTTGCCGACGGTCCGATGCTGATCGACGGCGGCGCCGGCAAGGATACGATCTTTGCCTTCCTTGCCCCCAACGCGGGCGTCACCATTCTCGGCGGCGCCGGCGCTGACCGTTTTGACGTCTACGACTTCAGCGGCGGCAGCGGCAGCGCCAGGATCACCGGCGGCGCCGGCCGCGACGCCTTCGTGACGGAGGGCTGGTATTCGGAGGCGCATATAACGGTTACCGACTTTGACGCGGGCGCTCGCGGCGACATCGTCGATTTTTCCAGTGACCTCATAAACACCTTCAGCAACTGGGGATACACGGGAGGCGACCTATTTGCACTGGGCTATGTCCGCTACGTCCAGAGCGGCCATGACGTGCTGGTTCAGACCGATGTGGACGGCGCCGCGGGCGGCGTGTTCGGTTTCCATACCGCCATGGTTCTGAAAAACGTCGATGCGGCCGATCTTGTCCGCGCCAATTTCGTCGCCTACACGGGCAATGTCATAGGCGACGGCAATGACAACGACCTTACCGCCAACGCAGGCGACAATGTCGTCATGGGCCTGGGCGGCAACGATACGATCGACGCCACGGCGGCGGGTACGCATACCCTGGCCGGCGGCGACGGCGACGACCTCTATATTATTGCGAATTCGGACGACCGCATTATCGAAAGCGGCGCCGGCTGGGATGTCGTATGGAGCACCGCCAGCTACACGCTGACCGACAACCTCGAAGAGCTCGACCTGCTGGGAACCGCCAACCTCAACGGCACCGGCAATACCGGCGACAACTATATCTACGGCAACAGCGGCGACAACGTGCTCAAGGGCATGGACGGCAACGATACGCTCGACGCCACGGCCGGCGGCCACGACACGCTGATCGGCGGCAATGGTGACGACGTCTACTGGATCAGCGACGCCAGCGACGTCATCACCGAAACCAATGCCAGCGATGATGGGGGCTGGGATGCCGTGTGGTCAGCGGTCAGCTATACCCTGCCGACCAACGTAGAGGAGCTGGACCTGCTGGGTACGGCCAATATCAACGCCACGGGGAACGCAGGCGCCAACTATCTCGATGGCAATGCCGGCGACAACGTCCTGAACGGCATGGCCGGGGACGATACGCTCGTCGGTAATGACGGCAACGACACCCTCCAGGGCGGTGGTGGCGCCGACAGCATGGCCGGCGGCGACGGCAGCGACTACTACTATGTCGACAATGCCGGTGACGTGGTCGTCGAAGACGCCGGCGGTACGGGCTGGGACCAGGTCGAATCCTCGATCACCTATACGCTCACCGCGAACGTCGAAGAACTGGACCTGCTGGGCACCGCGAACATCAACGCGACCGGCAACGAACTCGACAACTACATCTATGGCAATAGCGGCAACAACCTCCTCAGCGGCATGGCCGGCAACGACACGATCGACGCCACGGCCGGCGGCAAGGATACGCTGCAGGGCGGCGACGGCGACGACGTCTACTGGATCAACAATGCCGGCGACGTCATCATCGAAACCAATGCCGGCGCGTCCGGCGGCTGGGACGATGTCTGGTCCAGCGTCAGCTACACCCTGCCGACGAATGTCGAGGAACTGGACCTGCTGGGTTCGGGCAATATCAACGCCACCGGCAACGCGGGCATCAATTACCTCTATGGCAATTCGGGCAACAACTATCTGAACGGCCTGGCGGGCAACGACACCCTGGTCGGCAATGCCGGCAACGATACCCTGCAAGGCGGCGGTGGCGCCGACCTGATGCAGGGCGGTGCGGGCGACGACTATTACTATGTCGACAATGGCGGCGATGTCGTCTCGGAAGAATCGACCCCGGGCATCGATGACGGCGGCTATGACCATGTCGCGTCGTCGATCACCTACACGCTGGGCGCCCATATCGAAGAGTTGGACCTGATCGGCACCGCCAATATCAACGGCACGGGCAACGCGCTCGACAACTACATCTACGGCAATGCCGGCAACAACGTACTCGGCGGCGCGGCCGGCAACGACACGATCGACGCCACGGCCGGTGGTCTCGACACCCTGGTCGGCGGCGCCGGCGACGATGTCTACTGGATCGCCAACGGCCAGGACGTCATCACGGAAAACGCCAACAGTGGCTGGGACGCCGTCTGGTCCAGCGCCACCTATACTCTGGCGGCCAATGTCGAGGAACTGGACCTGCTGGGCACCGCCAATATCAACGGCACAGGCAACAGCGGCGACAACTACCTGTCGGGCAATTCGGGCAAGAACGTTCTTACGGGCGGTGACGGCAACGACACCCTGGCCGGCAATGCCGGCGCCGACACCCTGATCGGCGGCAACGGCGCTGACCAGTTCGTTTTCTCGGCGGCCGCGACCAACGGCCTCGATGTCATCCAGGACTTCGTCCACGGCGTCGATCAACTGGTCTTCTCGAAGGCCGATTACGGCTTCGGTGCGGGCCACGTCCTGACGGCGTCGGAGTTTACGGCCGGCACGTCGGCGGTCGGCGCCTCGGCCCAGTTCATCTGGGACGCCGCGACCCACACCCTCTACTGGGATAGCGACGGCACGGGCAGCCACGCCGCCATCGCCATTGCGACCTTCACCAACGGCGCGACGGTCGACGCCAGCGACTTCCACTTCGTCTAAGCGGCGAAGCCGGTCATCAAGAGCCGCGCCTGGGAGGCAATCTCAGGTGCGGCTTTTGTTATCGAGGAAGGGAGAGGGCTGCAAGGGCGGTAAATGACTCTGACCCCTTTTCTCCGGGCGGTAAATGACTCTGACCCCTTTTCTCCCGCATCGGATTGGGCTCGCCGTTTGATGGTCGCGGAGATCGCCTTGATCTGGGCTTCGAACGCCGTCAGGCTGGTTATCATGGGTGCGAAGATGTCCCGCAGCTCGGGCTTCTGGCGGAACAGGAAGTCAAGACGCTTGTTACGCATGCCGGGCGTGGTCGATCCGCCCAGCCGCAAGCCAAAGAGTTTCAGCAAGCCGCGCATCTGGTTGACCATGGTGTTGTGAGCCCGGACCATTTGTTCGCGCATCTTGAGCCGCGCCCGATCGAGGTGGGTCTGGCTATCCTTCATATGCACGGCCTTGAACCAGCCGGTCCGCGCCATCTGCGCCAGGCCCTCGGCGTCATGGACATCGCTCTTGTTCACCTGGACCGACAGGACGCCCTTGGCATGGCGGGCGCAGATGCAGACGACCGGAAGACCGCGCTCCAGAAGGCCGTGATAAAGGAACGACGACAAGGTGCCGGTCTCAAGAACGACGCGGACGAGGTCAGGGCAACGCGCGTTCAACTGCGTCGCGATGATCTCGGGATCAGTAACGCATACCCCCCGCCAAGCCACTTTACCGTCAGTGTCGACAGCGCAGATATGGGTTGTCTTGTCGGAAACATCCAAACCGGCATAAAACTCGGTCATGACCATTCTCCTTCATCAGGCGGCGTCAAAAACGACGTCACCTCAAGAATGGCACGATAAAGCAATTACGCCATGTCCCCGAAATCCCGAGCTTTTTATCTTGCCCTAAGCCAAAAAAACATAATTAGAGGAGCTTGATGCTATCGACTCTGGTCCCAGCAGCCAAAGGCTTAATCTTGTCCAGCAGTTGCGCGCCGATGCTCCAATACACTTCCATATCGATGACTTCCCGATTTTCTCTCCGGTCCTCCCCTCCCAGGAACAAAGGCTTTTTATAGCCGACAGACTGGTAGGTTGCGATTGAGCTGTTTGCTCCGAAGAAGTCGTTGAAAGCTCCAACCGCGAGGATGTCGTCGGAGTTTTCAACTAATTCGACATCATGGAAGTTTTCCAGGCTAGATTCCATAGAAAGGACTTCCCCTTGGTCAATATCAACCATGTGGATGGTATTATGGTCGTTTGGGTCAAAAGCAAATTGTCGGCCAAGCCAATCGTAAGAAAAACAAAAAAGCTTTCCTCTTTGTTCCGGAAATATAGACAACACAATTTTTGTCCAAAAATCACATTTAGAAAAATCGTGAAATCTGTATATTCCTCGCCCGTATGATTTACCACTGTAATGTGGATTTACATGCTGAGATATGATGGAAGACCCTGGATATATATCTGGGACAGCTTCGGACGAAGTATTGTCCACCCGAAAGTATTTTTCGAATTCGCCAAAAGAAATCATATCCATTAAACCTAATTGGTACACTTAAACGTTACACTACAGATCGGCGTACCCGCAGGTGAGCCCTTAGTCTGCTGCTGAATTTGCGCACCAAAACTTCTATTCACACTGCTATCTAACGGCGCCATATTTGTAGTCTTATCTGCGCCTCCAAGCTGCAAGTCGATAGTATGATCGACATCGCTTCCCGCCGGAACATTATTTTGACGCTTAAAAGCACTGGTCGCAGTACTCGACCTAGTCGGGTTCGGGACAGTGGTCAATTCGCCATTTTTAGCCGCAGCATCAAGGCTAGCGGCCTTTTGCGCAGCTGCCGCATTTTGGGCATCACTCCATCCTGTCTTTCCTTTCAAGGTGATGTTAATGCTTTCACTACCGGCTTGGCCAGCGCCCGCAGCAGCCTCGATTGGAATTGCGATTTCAGCAAACGCCGGTCCCATTTGAGACATTAAGCTCGGATTATAGTTATCGCCATTGAAGCGCGGATCGTTTTCTTCGCGCCTCCACTCTTCTTTCACTGCCTGCACATATCGGCTAAACGCGACGCGCATGTTGCAACCGAAGTCGCATGGCTTATCCCTCAAGCCAGTTGGGTCGGTACCATTGATTGGATCCCCGCCCGTATAGGCATACAGATCCAGATCGTCTTTTGATCCGATGGGGTCAGTTTGTAAAAACCGTCCCCATCTAGGATCATAGACGCGGGCCTTGTAGTAATAGAGCTGAAGCTGCGACAGGGCGAGCTGGCCGGTGTAGCGGAAGGGCGAACCGCCCCAGAACTCATTGTTGCTGATGTCCTTGGGTTCGCCGTAGGGGCCGTACTTGTAGAGATCGATCAGGTTGCCCGCACTGTCGGTGTCGGCGATGACGCTGCCATGATAGTCGGTATACAGCGGCCGCATATTGTTGTTGTCGGCACCCACCAGCCAGACCAGTGGATTGTCGGTGCCGCCGCCATGGAGGAAGCGCGCGCTCATGCCGCCGCTGGGGGCGTAGATCGCGATCAGGTTGACCCCGTCGTACAGGAAGCTCGACCAAGTCGAGCCGCCGTCGACCGAGTACTTGGCCAGGCGCCCTTCCGGGTCGTAGACCATCCGGACATTGGCTGAGGGGCTGACACCCGACAGCATGCGGTTTTCGGCATCGTAGGTGAAGGTGCGGTTCGGCGTCTGCAGGCTGTCGCAGATCAGGTTCTGGTGGGCATCGTAGCCGCCCGACGGACAGGCCGTGGTCGTGCCCACGAGACGCGAATCCCGGTTCAGCCCGTCATAGGTCGGGCTGTCGGCGGAATTGACCGTTTCCTTGTAGTCGTAGACCGTGGACGAAGCCGACGATGTATAGAGCTGGCCCGCAGGATTGTAGTCAAAGGTCCAGCCGATATCGTAGCCTGTGCCGTTGAGGTCGTTGCTCATCGACGTCAGGCGGCCGATGTCGTCGTAACCGTACGACGTCGATCCACCCAGCCGGCCGATGCCCGTCAGCCGGCCCAGGCTGTCATAGGTCATGCTGGCCAGGCCCGAATCGGCGTTCAAACCGACCGTGCTTATCCGGTTTGAATTATCGAGGGCATAAGTGAAGTTGTTGATGTCGGGGAAGGTCAGCTGTGTCCGTGCCGACATTTGGTTGTAGCTATACCAGATCGTCCGGCTGTTCATGTCGGTCGTCTGGATGACCCGGCCCAGAGCGTCATAGGTATATGACACACCCTGGCCGCTGCTGGTGAAGCGCTTGTACAATACGTGACCCAGAAGGTCGTAACCTGTGTCCATGTCGGCAATGGCTGACCCGCCCTTGTGCACTTCATGGTTCAGATTGTCGTAGCTGTACGAGAAGGTGTTGCCGTCGCGCCGCCGCCACGATGTCCGGTTGCCGTTGCTGTCGTAGCCGTAGGTCTCGTAATCGTTGGGATTGTAGGCCCCGGCCGTCGCCAGCGCATTGGTCGGCGTAGACGGGTCATAAGCCGAAGGCCGCGTTGTCGACGGATAGTAGAGGGCGGCCAGACGATCGAAGCCGTCATAGGCCAGGGTCGCGCGGTTCCCGTTGGCATCGACCGTATCGATGACCTCGCCGTCAAGAGAATAGGAATAGGTGGCATAAACGCGCTGCGCCGAGGTGCCGACGGCTTGCCAAGTCTGCGAAACTCGTCCGTAAGCATCATAGACATTTTGGGTGATCCGGTCCGGACCGTAAGTTGCGCTGGTCGTATTTAGCGCGCAAGCGTTGTCTGTGGCTGTAAGGGATCCGTAAGTTGTTGGATTCATGCGGGTGGCAGTACAAGAAACACGACCAAAAGCGTCATAGCTTGTTTGGACTGCGGAATAGACGGTGCCATTCGCCGAAACCTTAACCATGGCGACACGTCCGTACTGGTCGTATGAGGTTTCAACTTGGCGTTTGGGGACGAAATTCACCCAGTCGGCCTCAGTTTGGCCGCTCATGATGCCTGTCTCAACGAGCTTGACCTGGCCGGCGGAGTTATATGTCCAACGGGTTGCTGGTCGCGACAAAGGGCCAGATCCGTCTGGGTCAGGGCCAACTTCGCCGATTTTCTGATTCAAAGAATTATATCTGTAGACTGTCTGAAAAGTCGTCCCTGGCATCGGATTTTCTGCAATCAGATTACCAACCGAATCATACGTGTACGTAGTTGTTTGCCACACATTATTGATCGTATAGGGCTGGGTGGTGTCGGCATTTCCAGCCATGATTGTCTTGGACGTCAGCAGAAGGTTGTTGCTGTTGTATTGGTATATTGCAATCTGATATTGAGCCGCCGCCGCACATGGGTGAACGGGGTCGTAGCTTGCCGTGCTTGGCACCGTTACGGAGCAGGTTAACTTCACAACTGGGCTTTCGGCATTTACCAACGTGCCTGAATTATTCAAAACCTTGGCGTACATAGAAGCGTAGCCGTACCGTGTTTGCGGACGCACGCCGTTCGCATCTGTAGGACCGGTCTCAGTCAGGATCATGCCGGTTGTGGCGTCGTGGGTGTAATCTGTTCTGTTGCCGTTTGCGTCAACGATGTAATTGGGCTGGTTGCAAGTGAGCCTGTTGGCGCAAACGCTATCGTAATTTGACGACGTATTGATGGCAGAAAGGGATGAGCCAGGCTTTGGCGAAACCGAAGTTTGAATCAAATTACTTCGCGAATCGAAATTATAGTTGCTTTGTATAGTGTCTACGACGACGTTTTGTAGTTGACTATGGTTAGTGTAATAATCGAAGTTAAGCGTTTTGTTGTTTTCGATTTCCCTGCTAAAGCAAGGCCATCCAAAAGAGCAGGTATTGTACTTTCGTACGGACATTGGGAATCCGAATGGCGGAGTAGACGTAAACTCACTTTGTCCGCTGTAATTTGGTACAGTGCCAGCCACATATCCAGAATATTGCCAAGTCGCTCCATTTTTGGTTACATCGTATATTAGCCCAATATTAAAATTTGGACTGTTTTGCGGAGCAGGAAACCGAGTGTTTGAGCAGGCGGGAGTCTTGACATTTAAGCCGGACCATTCACAAATATTATAATAAATATTGTCAGTTACTTGACTTTCGGGTGTTGTTATATAAATTGCTCCAGCAACCCGCCGATATTTTGTGGACCTATTGTACTGATCGGTCACCGACATGTTTTCTGTGTTGCCATCGCTGGACAACGAGTACGTATAACTTGCCGTTGGCCAAGATTTGGAAAAATTGCAGACCGTTGCGAGTTGATCGCAGTAATCAACAGATCTGTTGAAGGCCGTAACTCCGGTCAGTTGGTTGGTGTCATTATAATTGTATTTTAATTGATAACCAATGTTTGATGATACTGAGTTTATTAGAAGCTTTCCACCCCTAAAGATGTATGCAATTGATATGACGACTCCATTGGAGTGCTGTATTTTTGTATTTACCGTTGGGCATGAGCTGGAATTTGTTGGGCTGTAATCTGTGAAAGTGTATATCGTCCCGTCTTTGGAGGTATAAGTCGCCGTATCGTTTCCATTGTCGACTAGGGTTCCGCCATTGTTGTTGAGAGATATGAAACCGCCGTTCTGATACGAAAATGTCTCCGAGGACCCGTTCACAGCGACGCTAAGAACAGTATGCAAGAGGGCGTGGGAGCCATCGGTATTGCATTGGCTGTTGGGTCCTCCGTTCGCTTGGTAGAGTCTAATAGAGCCGTAATAAGGGTCAGATTCAATGTCGACGCCTATACCCCAATAGCCAACATAATTTCCGCGGCCTCGGACGCTGTCCGAGAGGGCGCCAACCCCGGAACCAATCCCGACCACAGGTTGATCCATAGCAAATTGATCTGACAAGAGGTCGACGTTGTTGGCGTCGCGGAACGAATATTCAGGCGCAGCGTTGATATGGGAATAGTCTGCGCCCGGGTCACTCGCTCGTGCACGCGTCCCGACCACCAAGAGACTAACCGCAAACGCCATTGCAACCGCCGCGCCAATATGGCGTGACACGAGTCTGGACAATTTAAGCATAAAGCCCCCACTAAATCTGTCTCAGGAGCAACCACAGTTCGACCCCCGGGGCAAGAGCCAAAAACACGGCGGAGATGAAATATTGTGTTTGCAATCCTGACGAATATTGCCTTAGCCTAAAGGGACTTGGGTCGCGCGAACGCGGGGGAAATGATGTCGAATTCGGCTCTGAAAAAGACGCTGCTTGTGGCGGCTATCGCCGGCGCTCTGGGCGGGCTTGTATCGCCGGCTTTTGCGACGCCGACGACCTATAAGTACGATGCGCTTGGCCGCGTGATCGAAGTTGATTATCCCGACGGCTCGATCGTTTATTATTCGTACGATGCCGCCGGCAATCGTACCAGCACGACGCGTCACGCCGGTTCGTAATTCCGGGAGTTAGGGCAGGCCGTCATGCGCCTTGTCGGCGGTATCCAGCGTATGAAAACCGGTATCGCGGCGCATCCCCGGATTCGCCGCGCACTTGCGTTTGGCCGGACGCTGGCATCGCGACTTTTGGTCACGGCGGACCGCCGCCGCCGCACTGTTGCTGTCACGGGTGCGGTTCTGCTGCACGTGCTTTTCCTGCTGTTCATCCTGCCGCAGACCTCGAAAGGGCTGTCGACCGGTGGGAGTGGTGGGCTGGCCGAAGGCGGCGACGGCCATGGATTTGTGGTGGAGCTGACCACGCTGAAGGCCGAGCCGGAGCTGGCTACCGCTGTGGCTTCGTTGCCCCAGGAAGACTTCACGCCGGCGACATCCGATACTGCGGTAACGGTTGACGTGGTGGCGGACGCCGCCCTGACATCGCCGGATGCTGCTGTCCCCTCCGTCAAGCCGCCTGAGCCGCCGTCACCGCAAACGGCGGCACAACAATCGAAGACGCAGCCGGCGGCCGCTGCCGGCGGATCCGGGCGGGACGGCCAGACCGCCGGCGCGGGTGACGACTTGTGGGCGGCCATCGCCCCGTGCTGGAAGCGGCTGGCCGCACGCGATGCCTTGCCGGTCAGGCTGACGGTCAGCTTTGCATCAACTGGCGTGTTGGTGCGGGCGCCGGAAATCGTGCGCGATCCCCAGGCCGCGGTCGATATCCATACACAGCTGTCCGAAGCCGAAGCCATCCAGGCGCTCAACGAATGCGGCGCCTATACCATGGCCGCGGGCCGCGAAAACGTAACGATCAATTTTCCGAAACCTTAAGCCGCCACGGCCTCGGTCACGGCCGAGGCCCACAGGCCGCGATAGGCGCGCATGTCCTGGATGAGCAGGGGCTTTACCCGGCGGTGCAGCACGCGTGGCGGCATGGCTTCGCCGAAGCGGGCCAGCGCTGCCGCACCCGTCGTGACGGCGCTGGTGGCGGCATTGCAATAGACCGGACCGTCATGCAAGGCTGCGATCAGGCCGCACAGCAGGGGATTGCGGGCGGCCACGCCTTCGATCAGCAGGTCGCGGCCCGACTGGATCATGTCGAGGCAGGTCGTGCTGAGCAGGGCCTGGTAGAGCAGGCCCAGCGCCGTACGCGTCTGCGGCGTGTCGTTCTTCAGGCCGCGGATCTCGCCGCGCAGGCCGGGATAGGGGCCGCCGGCGTCGAGGAAGCTCGGCAAGGCCAGGGCGGCGTCGTGCATGACATCGCTCAGTGTATGGGCGTCGATATCGAGATGGCCGTTGTTCATGGCCGGCGTGCCGCCGGTGATGATCTCGAACGCGCGGCCGCCCATGAAACGCGCGCAGGGCAGGGGGCGGCCGAAGACATCGACCGCGCCCAGGCAGTCGCGGCCGGCCTGAAGGCCGTCGAGCGTCCCACCCGGCGCCATGGCGATGAACCAGGTTCCGGTCGACAGCAGGGCCGGGGGCTCACGGTCTGCGGGCCAGCCGCTGAGCAGTGCCGCCAGGGCCGCGTTGGAATCGTGCACGCCGACATGGACGCGCGTGCCGGGGCTGAGACCTGTCGCGCGGGCGATATCGTCCGAAAGTGCGCCGGCGGTTTCCCAGGCCGACTTGACCGGACCGAAGCGGCCGGCCCAGCCTTCGGTGCGCGCCAGCGACGAAAAGCGTGCCTCGCGCGGCGACCACAGGTCCGAATGGCAGCCCAGCGAGGTGACTTCGGACGCGATCGCGCCGCTCAGGCGCCAGGCCCAGTACTGCGGATAGGGGATGATGTGGCGAACGCGCGCGAAGGCTTGCGGATCGCGGCGGCTTAGCCAGAATATCTGCGCGCCCAGGTTCAGTCCGCGCGGCAGGGCCGGCGACAGGGTTTCCTCGAAGGCCGGGCGAATCTGGGCGTATTCGCCGGCAAACGGCTCGGGGATGGCGAACTCATAGTCCTGGACCGGCGCGACCAGTTCGCCAGCGTCGTCGATGAAGGCGCAGGCGGCGCCGTGCGCCACCGGCATGATGCGGTCGATGTTGAGGTCGGCGAAAGGGGCCAGCTGTTTCAGCAGCCACGCGAAGATGGCGTCGGTATCGATGGCGTCGTAAAGCGGAGCCTTGAAGGTCGGCGTGGCGATGCGGCGTTCGGCCAGGATCGCGCCGCCGGGCGCGACGACGCTGAGCTTTGCGAAGCTCTTTCCGACATCGAGAACGGCGCAATTCGGCCCGTTCTGCGCGTTATGATCGCGTCTTCCCGTCATAGCCTGCCTGTACGACTGGCTCCGCTTCGGCGGGCCAGTGTCATTATTTGACCAATTATGATTGAAAACTTTCGATCAAAACGTTATCGTCGTTTTCAAGCACAGTGTGTCTGTTTGTCATAAAAACATATAATATTAGTGGGGAGTATTCAATGAGCTTGTCGCAGGACGTCGTTTTGGGCACCGGACAGGACGTTGTGTCCGCGGCTGCGGACGTCCGTGCGGGCGTGTTGAACAAGCCCGGCAATCGCTGGGACGAGGCGACGGCCGCCGGGCTCGACGAAGCCGGGCAACTGCTCTATCGCTCCAACCTTTTGGGCTCCGACCTGTCGGTGACCAATTTCGGCGGCGGCAATACCTCGGCCAAGCTGATGGATGCCGATCCGCTGACGCGTCAGCCGGTGGAGGTGCTGTGGGTCAAGGGGTCGGGCGGCGATCTCGGCTCGATGGGCCGCGACGGTTTCGCCACCCTGTATCTCGACCGCGTGCGCGCGCTGGAAGCCCTCTATCGCGGCCGCGCCTTCGAAGACGAGATGGTGGGCTTCCTGCCGCACTGTACGTTTGCGCTCAATCCGCGCCCCGCCAGCATCGATACGCCGCTGCACGCCTTCATCCCTTATGCCCATGTCGACCATCTGCACCCTGACGCCGTCGTGGCGATCGCCGCGACACATGAGTCCGAGGCTCTGACCGCGGAAATTTTCGGCGGTGAGGTCGGCTGGATCGCCTGGCAGCGCCCGGGTTTCGACCTCGGCCTGCGCATCGGTGAGGCCGTGCGCGCCCATCCGCACTGGAAGGGCCTGGTCCTCGAAGGCCATGGCCTGTTCAGCTGGGGCGCCACGGCGCGCGAATGTTACGATGCGAGCATCGACCTGATCGGCCGGGCCGTCGACGCGATCAATGCGCGGCTTGAGCCTGTGACGCCGGCCCCGGCGCCCGGTGCGGCGGCGATGCGCGCCCTGATCGAGCGCCTGCGTCCGCTGGTCAGTTCCGTGCGGCCCAAGCTGTGCGAGCGTTTGAGCGATGATGACATGCGCGCCTTCCTGGCCTCGCCCGAAATGCTGGGCGATGCGGCCCAGGGCGCAGCCTGTCCCGACCATTTCCTGCGCACCAAGCCGTGGCCGCTGGTGCTTGAACCTGAGCCGCTGCTGGGCGAGGGCGGCGATGCCTATGTCCGCGATGCCGTGGCTGGCTATCGCCAGCGCTATCGCAGCTATTATGAACGCTGCCGTCACGACGACAGCCCCGCCCTGCGCGATCCCGATCCGGTCGTGGTGCTGGTGCGCGACACCTGCGCCCTGGCCTTTGCGGCGGATCGCACCGGCGCGCGCATCGCCGGTGAATATGCCCGCAACGCCCTGACCGTCGTCCGTGGCGCCCGCGCGCTTGGCACCTACAAGGCGTTGGACGAGCAGGAGATGTTCGACATCGAATACTGGTTGCTCGAGGAAGCCAAGCTGAAGCGCCAGCCGGCGCCCAAGGCCTTTGTCGGACAGGTGGCGATGATCACCGGCGGGGCCGGCGGCATCGGCCGCGCCGTGGCGCAACAGATCCTGGCCGAGGACGGCTGCGTCATGCTGACCGACATCGACGCCGCGCGCCTTGAGACGGTGAGGGCGGACCTGTCGAAGCGTTTTTCCGCCGACCGTGTGCGCGCCTTTACCGTAGATGTGTCGGACGAAAGCGGTGTGGAGGCGTCGTTCGAGGCCTGCGTGCTGGCGTTTGGCGGCGTGGATATACTGGTGGCCAATGCCGGCATCGCCTCGGCGGCGCCGGTGTCTGAAACCTCGCTCGACCTGTGGCAATCGAACTTCCGCGTCCTGTCGGAGGGCTATTTCCTGCCGTCGCGCGAGGCCTTCAAGATCATGAAGGCCATGGGCGGGGCCATCGTCTTCGTGGCGTCGAAGAACGCGCTTGCGGCCTCGGCCAATACCTCGGCCTATTCATCGGCCAAGGCGGCGGAACTGCAACTGGCGCGCTGCCTGGCGCTCGAAGGCGCGCCGTACGGCATTCGCGTCAATGTCGTCAATCCGGACGCGGTGCTTAAGGGCTCGACCATCTGGACCGGCGAATGGCGGGCGCAGCGCGCGGCCGCCTATAACCTGCGCGAGGATGAGCTCGACGATTTCTACCGCCAGCGCAGCCTGCTCAAGCGTTCCGTCCTGCCCGAGGATGTGGCCGAGGCCGTGGTCTTCCTGGCCGGTCCGGCGGCGGCGAAATCGACGGGTAATATTCTCAATGTCGATGCCGGCAATGCGGCCGCGTTTACGCGATAGGAAGGCATTTCGTCTGATCACGACACCGGGGGACAATGGTGATTTGACTCGGGGGGCGGGCCATGGCTTTCTAGGGGCAAGGCGCGGACAACCATACAGACGCCGGTGTATCAGGGAGGAGTAGATGGGTTTTGTCGCGATCGACAGGGCCATGCTGGGAATTCCGCCGGAAGTCATTGCCAAGGATAATGACCGGCTGATGGAGGCTCACCTCGCCGACTACGCGGCGCTGGGTGCGCGGCTGGCGCGCGAAAACATCGACATAGAAGACATTGTCGCGAGGGTGATGGCGCTGGAAGTCGGTCTGCCGAGCTGGGGCATGGTGTCCGGCGGTACGCGTTTTGCCCGCTTCCCGCTGCCGGGAGAGCCTGTCGATGTCTACGAAAAGCTTGAAGACTGCAGTGTCGTCCACCAGCTGACCGGCCTGACACCGCGTGTCTCGCTGCACTTTCCGTGGGACAAGACCGATGACTATGTGGCGTTGCGCCAGTTCGGCGAAGCGCACGGCATCGGCTTCGATGCCATCAATTCCAACACCTTCCAGGACCAGGCCGGCCAGAAGCGCTCGTACAAGTTCGGTTCACTCAGCCACAGCCAGGCCCAGACGCGCCAGCAGGCGATCGAGCATAACCTGCAATGCATCGATATCGGGCATACGCTGGGATCGAAGGCGATCACCGTGTGGATCGGCGACGGCTCGAACTTCCCGGGCCAGTGCGAATTCACGGACTCGCTGGAACGGTATCTCGACAGCCTGCGTGCCGTCTACCGCCACCTGCCGCACGACTGGCGCCTGTTCATCGAGCACAAGATGTACGAGCCGGCCTTTTACTCGACCGTCGTGCAGGACTGGGGCACCTCGATCCTGTGCGCCCAGACCCTTGGCGACAAGGCGCAGTGCCTGGTCGACCTGGGTCACCATGCCCCCAACGTCAATATCGAGATGATCGTGGCGCGCCTGGCGCAGTTCGGCAAGCTGGGCGGCTTCCACTTCAACGATTCCAAGTACGGCGACGACGACCTCGATTCCGGATCGGTCAATCCGTTCCAGCTGTTCCTGGTGTTCAACGAGCTGGTGTCGGCCGAGATCCGCGGCAAGGGCAGCTTCCGGCCGTCCTACATGATGGACCAGTCGCACAACGTCACCGACCCGATCGAAAGCCTGCTCAATTCCGCGCGCGCCATTGCCGGCTCCTATGCCAAGGCGCTGATTGTCGATCGCGTGGCGCTCAAGGGCTACCAGGCCGACAACGACGTCATCATGGCGCACAACTGCCTGCGCCTGGCGTTCGAAACCGACGTCCGCGCCGCCCTGGCCATGGCCCGGGTGCGCAGCGGCGGGGCCATCGACCCGATCGCCTGTTACCGCGCATCCTCCTATCGCGCACTCAAGGCCGAGGTCAGGCATTACAATCCGAATCTCGGTGGCGGGATTGTCTGACAAGGCGATGCGGGCGCCTTTGCAAGTCCGTTGATCGATAATGATCAATTTTGACTGTTGTCAGAACGCAGTTCGTCCCGACGCGGGCCGTTGGCACCGGATGCGGTCACTTCACATGAACATATTGAAATAATAAGGTTTTTATTCCCGACCTATACTGTCGGACCGGAAACAATGTTTCGTAATATTGGTGCGGGGCTGTGGTGCAAAAGACCCTTGCCGACGCTTGTTCCTGCCGGCTGAGGAATAAATAAATTCGTTTTCTTTCAATGCCATATATTGGTATTTCTGCGATATTCCCTTTTGTAGGCGCGTTCATGGGCACGAATTTCGTTGCGGGCGCTACATGTTTGGCGCCGTGGGCGGTATTTGTGTGATCTTTTTGTTACGTCAGAGACCGCAAATGATCATTAGCGTGATGTAAACAAGGCGGAAGTGCGGCAAGCGCCTTGACTTGTCATTATCAATCATCGAAGGTGAAAACATGATGGCCTGACTCTTGTCGGGCTGACGGCTGTTTTCGCGGCGGCGGGACCAAAGGTCCGACCATTGTGCAGTAGCCTCGGCTCCGCCCGGATGGCCGGCGTAGAAAGTTACAAAAAGCGGTATAACCGCACCAGGAGGATCAACGTGACGAAATTCACCAAGACAGGCCGTATCGGGACTCTGCGCGCCAGCACCGCGCTGGCGCTTGTCGCCCTGTTCGCCGGTTCGACCGCCGCGTCGGCGCAGACGGCCGAAAAGAAGGCCGACGACAAGCCGGCAGCCGATTCCAGCGTCATCGTCATTACCGGTCAGCGCGCTTCGCAGCGTTCGTCGATCGATCGCAAGAAGCACGCCAAGACGGCGACCGACTCGATCGTCGCCGAAGACATCGGCCAGTTCCCGGATAAGAACGTCAACGAATCCATCTCGCGCATCGCCGGCGTGTCGCTCGACCGCGGCGATAACGGCGAAGGCCAGGGCTTCTCGATCCGCGGCAGCAGCGGCGAAACCACCCTTGTCGATATCGACGGCATGAGTGCCCTGAATACCAACGGTTCGCTGTCGGCGCCCGGCTTGTCGACGGCGGCCGACGGCGGCCGTGGCGCCGATCTGCGCGAACTGCCGGCCGACATGGTCAAGAGCATCGACGTCATCAAGGGTTCGACCGCGGCGACGACCGAAGGCAGCCTGGGCGGCAGCGTGCATATCGAGACGCGGACCGGCCTCGATTTCAAGAAGCCCTTCTTCCAGCTGACGGTCGATCAGCATCAGAATTCGATCGACGGCAAGTGGACGCCGGAATGGAGCGCCGTCTTCGCGCGCAAGTTCCTGGGCGGACGCCTGGGCATGAGCGGCAACATCGACTACAACGAAGTCCGGACCGTTGCCGACCAGCAGCAGCCGCAGACCTCGGGGCAGGCTGGACCGGCGCGCAATGCCGACTTCGACCAGTCGCCGGAAAAGACCTTCAGCTTTGCCAACGCCGTTGTTGATCCGACGCAGACGGCGGCGAACGTTGCGGTTCCAGGCTACAATTCTTTGTCTCCGGTCGACATCGTTAAAAAGTCGGGAGCCGCGGCCACAAAGGCGGACTGCTATGCAGCCTTCCCCTCGTTGACCACGGCTCAGCTGAACGCCATTACGGCCGCATCGACCTCTTCTGCCGCAAGCGGAAACCGTCAGTCGGCGATTACCGAGCAGACAAACGAACTGTCGACCTGTCTGAATCAGTGGAACGACTATGCGCCGTCGTTAATCCGTTACTTCTCGAAGCGCGCCTATGAGCGCCGCCTGGCGGCCCAGCTGCGTTTCGACTACCGCGTCAATGACGATCTGACCCTGTACATTTCCGGCAATATCAAGAACCGTACCGTCGACAACCGCGACGATACGCTGAACCTCGGCAGCCCGGCCTATAGCCAGTCGGGTTCGATCTGTATCCAGGGCATCTGTAGTTCGTCGGGGACGGTTCCGACCTTCGGCAGCACTTCGACCTCCAATATCTACAACACGCCGCGCACCGTGGCGACCGGCCTTGGCTATGGCTTCTACCCCGACAGCGCGCCGGGCTGTGCGACGACGGTCTCCGGTACGGGTACGGCTCAGACGACGACCGGCTGCGGCATGGAAAGCGACATCACCAATGCCGTGGTCGATGCGACGCACCACCTGACTTCGTTCACCCTGAACGACGCCAATGCCAATATCGACGCGATCCACTATCATACGCTGGTCACGTCGTGGGGGGCGCAGGTCGGCGGTCACTACAAGCACGATAACGTCAAGCTCGACTTCTTCTACGGTGACTCGGGTTCGACCTGGTCGCGCGCGCAACTGCGCACCGCGGTCAACTACACCTACGGCCCGGTGAACATGTCCATCACGCCTTCGGGCCTGTGGGCTTATGAATTCCCGTCCGGCTTCGATCTGAATACCCTGCCATATGCCGGTCTGAACTCGGTTGTTTCCCGGGCGTCGACGTCCGCCAGTTCCGTGCAGGCCGCCGTTCCGGCCTATACGGTCGCGCAGGCCGCGCAGTACGGCACCAACTTCAACGTCACCTGGCGCGCCGGCATCTCGGATGACAACGAAAAGCAACTGAAGTGGGACCTGACCTACGACTTCGATAACAAGCTGCCCTTCCTGCAAGACGTCCAATGGGGCGTTCAGAGCCGTAATCACCGCGGCGACGGCTGGGGCGGCGGCGGCTACACGGTGACCCCTGCCGTAGGCACTGTCGGCGCTGCCGGCTATGTCGCGCCGGTCATCGTTCCGACCGAAAACCTCACGGTCAACTACCGCGATTGTCTGCCGACCGCGACCTCCACGCAGTCGTGCCAGTACGGCTATACACCGAGCGCGGTTATCGGCGCGAACAACAGCGCGCTGACCAGCCTGAGCAACCAGCTGTCCGGCGTCTACACCTTCACGCCGGACCAATTGAAATCACTGGTTTCCAGCGCGCTCTATACGCGTGGCTATGATTTCATGGGCGACTACGCGCAAAAGGGCAACGTCCTGGCATCCTGGCCGTTGCTCAATCCGGACACCATCGCCAACGCGCTGACCGGCCAGACTTTCGACTTCAGCTGCATGAAGACGTGTGTGGCCAACGACGGCAAGACCTATTCGCAGCCGCACTATCAGTTCCGCGAAAAGACCAACGCCATGTACCTGATGGTCGATTTCGCGCAGCAACTGCCGTTTGGCCTGGAATTCGACGGCAACGTCGGCGACCGTGTCGTCAAGACGGATGTCGTGGCGACCGGCTTCATGACCCTGTCGCATACCGCCATCAACGGCGGTTGGGTATCGACGAACCCCAATGCCAACATCACAACGACCTCGGTGCTGCTCAACACCGCGCTCGAAAACCACACGATCGACTGGCTGCCCAGCTACAACCTGAACCTCTGGATTCTTCCGGACCAGCTGGTGGCGCGTTACTACACCGGCCACGTGATCTCGCGTCCGTCGCCCTCGGCCCTGCTGCCGCAAGGCACCTGCACGATCGACGAACGTCAGGACTCGAGCATCAATACCGATCTGGCGGAAGATGGCACCAATGCCTGCTCGGGTCGCGTCGGCAACCCCGCCCTGAAGCCCTACAAGGCGATCAACCACAACGAGTCGCTGGAGTGGTACCCGAACAAGGACTTCAACATATCGGTGGCGTACTTCTACAACAACGTCATCACCGGCAAGCCGATCGCCGGCAATCTGTCGGCCGCTTCCTTCTTTGCCGGCAGCGCGGCCAAGGACCCGGTAACCGGCCAGTTCTTCTCGGACTACGACTTCAACGTTCCGTCCTGGATCAACGGTCCGGGTGGCCTGCAGCGCGGTATCGAATTCTCGACCAAGCTGGCCTTCACCAAGCTGCCTTGGATGCTGAAGTACTTCGGTATCGACTACAACTATACCACGATGAGCACCACCAATTATCAGGTTGCTTCCGATCTGGTGACGGGCGCCGTCCTGCCGCCGCAATATCAGCGCGACTTCACCCAGAACGCCGCCCTGTGGTATGACGACGGCCGCCTCAACATGCGTCTGACCTGGCAGAAGCAAGCCGGCTATTTCGACTATATCTCGTCGTGCTCGAACGCGCTCAACAACTATCCCACCGCGTTCCAGCAGTGCTCCGGACAGACGATCCGCACGCCTTACAATCCGGGCGGTTCGAACTTCCGCGACATGACGAGCTTCCTCGACATGAAGATGAGCTACAAGATCAACAAGAACCTGCAGGCCTTCTTCTCGGGCCGCAACATCGGTCACTCGCTGACCTATCGCAACATCCAGCCGAACAACACCTATTCGGACGGCGCGCCGACCCTGGAAATGATTTCCTACGGCGGCGCAACCTGGGAAATGGGCTTCACCTGGCGCAACTAAGCCTGGGTCTTCCAGACCTGAAAAGCCGCCGTCCGGGAGACCGGGCGGCGGTTTTGTTTTGCGCAAAAAAAAGCCCGGCGCACGGGGACGGGCGCCGGGCAAGGATTCGCGAGCGGAGGAAAAACGACTGCGCGAAAAGGTGACGCGAACGTCACCATCGACTCTTCAACGCGACTGAAATGAAAGTCCGTCGCGTGCTTGCAGGAAATGCGATTTTGCGCAAAAATGACTGAAATCGATCGAAGTGCCGCCGGATCGCCTGTTGCGGTTCGTTGAAGTCCTGACATCAGAAATCCAGGGGAGCGCCATGCGCCAATCCGAACCCGCCATTCTCTCGCGCCGTACGCTGCTGCTCGGCACGGCCGCCGTCGCCGGCATGGCTGCCGCGGCGCCGGCCCTGGCAAAGCCTGCGCCAGCCACGCCGGGCACGGACGCCATCTGGCTCGATGGCACCGCGCCGGAGCTGTTCGAAGGCGCGACCTTCGGCGTGCCGTGGCCGCGCGGCGCGGTTTCGGCCAAAACAGGCTTTGCCATCGGCGACCTGCCCACGCAGTCCTGGCCGCTGGCCTACTGGCCGGACGGGTCGCTGAAATGGTCGGCGCACGCCGTCGGCGCGGCACCCGCCACGGCCAAGTCGTTTGCGTTGACCTCCGGCAAGGACAATCCCGGCGTGGCCACGCTCAAGGTCGATCAGTCCGGCGCCGATATCGTCGTCACCAACGGCGCGGTCGTATGGACCATCCCCAAATCCGGCAAGGCGCTGATCAGCCAGGCGACCAATGGCGGCAAGCCGGTCATGGGCGCGGTGACGCTCGGCGCCCTGGCCCAGGACGCCGCCACGCTTGAGGAATCCGCGACCGTAACGCAAACCGCCTACGACGGCGTCGTCGCCACGGCCACTGTCGAGCAGTCGGGGCCGGTGCGCGCCGTCATCAAGCTCGACGGCCAGCATGCGGGCCAAGGCCGCCAGTGGCTGCCGTTTTCGGTGCGCCTCTACGTCTATGCCGGTGCACCCTCGGTGCGCATCGTCCACACCTTCATCTTCGACGGCGACGAGCACAAGGACTTCATCCGCGGCCTGTCGGTCAACGCCGCCGTACCGATGCACGACGAGCTCTATAACCGCCATATCCGCTTTTCCGGCCAAGACGACGGCGTGTGGGGCGAGGCGGTGCGCACCCTGACCGGCCTGCGCCGCGATCCCGGCAAGCCCGCCAAGGACGCGCAGATCGCCGGCAAGGCCGTCGACCCGGCATCGCTGAAAGGGCCGTTCGCATCGGAAATCCAGTGGATCCCGGCGTGGAGCGACTTCACCCTGTCGCAGCCCAATCCGGACGGCTATAGCATCACCAAGCGCACGCTTCCTGGCCAAGGGTGGATTCAGTCGGTGACGGAGCACCGCGCCTCCGGCCTGGTCTATGCCGGCGGCGCCTCGGGCGGCGTGGCGCTGGGCATGAAGGACTTCTGGCAGCGCTCACCGTCGCGCCTCGATGTCCGCGGTGCGGCAAGCGATCAGGCCAAGGTCACCGCCTGGCTGTGGTCGCCCGATGCGCCGGCCATGGATATGCGCTCCTACCGTCCCGACTGGGGCATGGACACCTATGAGAAGCAGAACCAGGGCCTCGACATTACCTACGAGGATTTCGAGCCCGGCTGGAATACGCCCTACGGCATCGCGCGCACGACCGAGCTGACCCTGTGGGCGCTGGACGCCACGCCCGAGCGCGCGCGCTTCGCCGCCATGGCGCGCAATGTCGCAAAGCCGCCATTGCTGACCGTCTCGCCCGAACGCCTGCACCTTGCCGGCGTCTTCGGTGACTGGAGCCTGCCGGATACGTCGACACCGACGCGCGCCCTCATCGAGAACCGCATCAGCTACCAGCTCGACTATTACCTCAAGCAGATCGAGACGCACCGCTGGTACGGCTTCTGGACCTACGGCAACGTCATGCACACCTACGACGCCGACCGCCATGTCTGGCGCTACGACGTCGGCGGCTTCGCCTGGGACAATTCCGAACTCCAGTCCGACATGATGTTCTGGTACGGCTATTTGCGCTCGGGCCGCGCCGACGTCTTCCGCATGGCCGAGGCGATGACGCGGCAGACCGGCGAGGTCGAGGTCTATCACCTCGGCAAGTTTAAGGGCTTCGGCACGCGCCATGGCGTCCAGCCCTGGCTCGACTCGTCCAAGCAGCCGCGCGTGTCGAACGCTGCCTTCCGCCGCTTCTACTATTACCTGACGGCGGACGAACGGACCGGCGACCTGATGCGTGACCTTAACCGGTCGGACGAGACGCTTACCTCGGTCTTCATCGAACGCAAGGTGTCGTCCGAAGGCGGCAGCGGCATCGGCATCCGCGCCAAGATCCCCGGCACCGTCGATTGCAGTTTCGGCACCAGCTGGGGCTCGTTCCTTGCCGCCTGGCTGACCGAATGGGAGCGCACCGGCAATACCTACTGGCGCGACCGCATCCTTAACGGCATGAACTCGATCGCGACCCTGAAATACGGCTGGTTCTGCGGCGGCGCGCCGTACGATCTGAAGACGGGCAAGTTCGTCGGCGCCGGCGACAAGATCGACGTCTCGCACCTCAACGGCGTCTTCGGCGTCATGGAGGTCCATCAGGAATTGCTGACCCTGGTCGACGTCCCGGCCTACAAGAAGGTCTGGCTCGACTACTGCAAATATTACGGCGCGCCAGCCGCAGAGATCACGGCTTTCCTGGGCGTCGCTCCCAAGGACCGAAGCTTGCGCGACGCCCATTCGCGCTACACAGCCTATGCGGCGCGCGAGCTGAAGGACCCGAAGCTGGCCGACCGGGCCTGGAGCGAATTCCTGCAAGGCGAGGGGCGTTTCCCGCCGGCGCTCAGCACGCAGACGAAGCGCGTCGACGGCCCTGCCGTCCTGCACGTCACGGACGAAGACCCGCAGATTTCCACCAACGGCGCGGCGCAATGGGGGCTGGCCGCCATCGAAAATCTGCAATTGATCGGCGATACGGTGGAGACATACGGCGCAAAATACGTTAAGGCCTAGGTGAAATAGTCAGACAATATCACCTATGGGGATTTTTTGATGCTTAAAACCCTTGCCGTAGCCGCAAGTGCGCTTCTGCTTGCCGCCACCGCGTCCGTCAACGCCGGCACCCTGACCGCGCAAGGTGCGCTGAAGGCCGACCAGCCGGGTCCGCAGATCAGCCGCTATATCTACGGCCAGTTTTCGGAACACCTCGGCCGCGGCATCTATGACGGCGTCTGGGTTGGCCCGGATTCCAAGATTCCCAATGTCCGCGGCATCCGCACCGACGTGGTCAACGCGCTGAAGGACATCCACGTACCGGTCATCCGCTGGCCGGGCGGCTGTTTCGCCGACGAATACCACTGGCGCGACGGCATCGGCCCGCGCGACCAGCGCCCGCAGCGCAAGAACAACTGGTGGGCCGGCTCGCCCGAGACCAACGCCTTCGGCACGCACGAATTCATGGACTTCGCCGAACAGGTCGGCGCCGATCCTTACCTGTCGATCAATGTCGGCTCGTCCAACCCGACCGAGATGCGCGAATGGATCGAATACATGACGTCGGGCGACCAGGACACCCTGGCCAATGAGCGCCGCAAGAATGGCCGCGACAAGCCGTGGAAGACGCCCTTCATCGGCTTCGGCAACGAGGCCTGGGGCTGCGGCGGCAATATGACGCCGGAATTCTATTCCAACGAACTGCGCCGCTATACCGGCTTCTATCACCGGTCGGCTGAAAACCCGACCGTGCGCATCGCGTCGGGCGCCAATGCCGGCGACACCAACTGGACCGACGTGGTCATGAAGAATGCGTCGCATAATATCGACGCGCTTTCGCTGCACTACTATACCCTGCCGACCGGCAACTGGGACAAGAAGGGCGCGGCGACCGGCTTCACTGCCCAGGCCTGGACCGACACCTTCGCCAATACGCTGAAGATGGAAGACCTGATCACCAAGCATTCGGCGGTCATGGACCAGTACGATCCCAAGAAGCGGGTCGGCCTGTTCGTCGACGAATGGGGCACCTGGTACGATGTCGAGCCGGGCACGATCCCGGGCCACCTCTACCAGAACAATACCCTGCGCGATGGCGTGCTGGCGGCGGTCAATTTCAACATCTTCCACCACCACGCCGACCGCGTCCGCCTGACGGCTGTGGCCCAGACGATCAACGTCCTGCAGGCCATGATCCTGACCAAGGACGACAAGATCGCGCTGACGCCGACCTACTACGCCTTCAAGATGTACGTGCCGTTCCAGGACGCGACCTACCTGCCGCTCGACATTACGGCGCCGACCTTCACCATGGGCGACAAGACGATCCCCGCCTTCAACGCCTCGGCGGCAAAGGGCAAGGACGGCAAGATCTATATCGGCCTGGCCAATATGGACCCGAACGACGACGTCGCCCTGTCGGTCGACCTGGGCACGCTCAAGGCCAGGTCGGTGTCGGGACAGATCCTGACCGCCGACAAGATGGACGCCTATAACGATATCGGCAAAGCCCCGGTCGTCGCGCCGGCCGCCTTCAAGGGCGCCAAGCTGGCCGGCGGCAAGCTCAGCATCACCCTGCCGGCCAAGTCGGTCGTCGTGGTGACGCTTGACTAAGCCCGAACCCACCCGGGTCATTCAATTGTCGGACGGCGCGGACAACGCGCTGTCCGGCGACTGGCCGGACCGGGTGTTCACGGCCGTAAATCGCGCCGAACTCCACGCCTTCGAGATCGCCGCGCCGAAAGGGGCGGCGATCGTTTGTGGCGGCGGCGGATATGTGCAGCTTGTCCATGATCGCGAAGGCAATGACGTCGCGCAATGGCTGAACGGGCTGGGCTATAACGCCTATGTCCTGGTCCACCGCCTGCCGGGCAACGGCAATCCCAAGGCTATCGCGCTGACGGACGCCATGTCGGCGTTCGCGCATATTCCGGCGGACCTGCCGCGCGTCGCGGTCGGCCTGTCGTCGGGCGGACACCTGGCCGGGACGATCGCCTGCCAGGCCGAGGCCGACATCAAGGCTGCGATCATCGCCTACGCGCCGGTCAACGCCAACCACAGGGATTACAAGGCGCCGGCCGGCAAGCCCGACTTTCCGCCACCTGAAAAGCAGGCCTTCTACAACGACTGGCCGATCGGTATCGCCGCCGAAGCGCACGGCGTGCCGTCCTGTCCGGTCTTCCTGGCTTATGCGCTGCACGACACGGCTGTGCCGGTCGAGCACGCTTTAAACTTCATCAAGACGGCGCGCGACCTGAAGCTCGATCTCGACGCGCACATTTTCGCGCAGGCGCCGCACGGCTTTGCCCTGCGCGATACGTCGGGAACGCATCGCGCCTGGCCGGCCCTGGCCGAGGCCTGGTTGAACGAAAAGCTATTTCGCTGAGAAGGCAAACACCGTGGTCGCCCGCAGCATCTGGCCGGGCTTGAGCTCGGTCGACGGGAAGTCCGCGTGGTTCGGACTGTCCGGGAAGTGCTGGGCTTCCAGCGCCACGCCTGCGCCGGCGCCGAGCGGCCGGCCGTCGGCGCCGGTCAGCGAGCCGTTGAACCCGCCCGCCGTATAGACGACCAGACCCGGTTCGGTCGTGCTGACGGTCAGCTTGCGGCCGGTCGAGGGATCGCTCAGGACGGCGGCCGTCTTCATGCCCTTGCCCGTCAGCACAAACGTATGGTCCAGACCCTTGGCGGCGATCACCGACGGATGGTCGGAGGTGACGACATCATGGATCGGCCTGGCCTTGCGCAGGTCCATCGGCGTGCCGTCGAGCGGCAGGATCTCGCCTGTCGGGACGCGGTGGGGATCGGTGACCAGGTACTTGCCGGCGTTGATCTGCAAGGTCTGGTCGTAGACATTGTCCTGACCCGACAGGTTGAAATAGGCGTGGTGGGTGAGCGCGACGACGGTCGGCCTGGTGGTCGTCGCCGAATAGTCGAGCGTCAGCCTGCCCGCGGAAACGCGATAACGCACCGTGACGTGGACTTCGCCCGGGAAGCCGTTGTCGCCATCGGGGCTGACAAGCGAAAGGTCGAGGCCGCATTTGGCCGGCGTCACCGTCCAGATGCGCGTGCCGAAGCCCTTTGCCCCGCCGTGGCTGACCACGACATCGGGCTTGTCGAGATCGACGCGCTGTCCCTCAAGCGTAAAACCGCCGCCGGAAATGCGGTTGGCGTAACGGCCGATCAGGCTGGAGAAGTTGGCCCGGCCTTCATAAGCGGCGAGCGAATTGAGGTTGCGGATCACATTGCCCATCACGCCCTTGCGGTCGGGCACCTCGATGTCCTTGAGGATGCCGCCGAGGCTGAGCACGGTGACGTTCATTTTCGGCCCGTGGATCGTCCAGGCGTCGACCGCCTGGCCCGACGACAGCTGGCCGTAGGGCGCCTTGTCGACCGTGCAGGCGGCGGCGGGCAGGGCGGTCGCGGCGCCGGCCGCAACGACAAGGGCGACAAGGGCTGGTCGCATATCCGCTTCTCCAAAAAAGAGGCCGTTTTGCTGTGCGCAAAACGGCCCAATATGTTCCCACAGGGAGGAAGGGGAACGGAATCATTGGGGCCGTCACAGGACGGTAGCGCAACGGCCCCGGCAGGAAAAGGGAAGGGTCGATGTCAGACGGCCCTTGCAACCGATTACTACAGCAACCATGCTAACTGTCAAACAAAAACGATCAAAAATGATCTAAATCGATCAAATCAAGCCGGCATCAACTGCCCGCCGTTGACGTGCAGGATCTGGCCGGTGATGTAACGGGCCATGTCCGAAGCCAGGAAGACGACCGGGCCCGCGCAATCCTCGGGCGTGCCGATACGGCCGAGGTGGACCGAGTTCTTCATGGCTTCCATGCGATCGGCCGGGGTCTGGGCGTGGAAAGGCGTACCGATCACGCCTGGCGCGATGGCGTTGACGCGGATATTGCGTTTGGCCAGGTCGCGCGCCATGTGCCGCGTCAGGTTGTGGATATAGGCCTTGGCGCAGGCATAGTGGCCTGAGCCCGGCCCGCCGCCGTCATTGCCGGCAATCGAGCCGACATTGATGATCGACCCGCCGCCTGCCGCTTCGATGTGCGGCACGGCGGCCTGCGACGCGTTGATCACCGAACGGACATTGAGGTTCATCACGGCGTCGTAGAGGTCGTCGTCGATCTCCATGAACGGCTTGCGGCCGCACAGCGAGCCCGCATTGTTGACCAGGATGTCGAGCTTGCCGAGCCTGTGCACGGCCTCTTCGACCATGCCCCTGGCGGTCGTGGGGTCGGTCAGGTCGGCGCGGACCAGTACGGCCTCGCCGCCGGCCGCCGAAATTTCGTCGGCGACGCCTTGCGCGCCGTCTTCGTTCGAATGGTAGTGGATGGCGACGCGGGCGCCGAGGTCCGCGAAGGCGCGTGCGACGGCCGCGCCGATGCCGGAGCTGGCGCCGGTGACGAGAACGGCCTTGCCGCTGATTTGGTCGAGCATGATGATTCTTCTAGTTCAGGGGAATTATGATCAGCGACAGTTTCTTGCCCTGGGTCAAGAGGCCCGACTGGATCAACAGGCGCGTGCCGTCGGGGCTGAAGCTGGGGTGCGCATGGTCGGGCTTCATGACGTGGCCCGTGGTCAGCAGGGTGTGCGCGCCGCTTCTGCGGTCGATCAGCCAGACATCGCCATCGAAGTCGTCGCCCGCGGCGAAGCGGCCGTCATAGGTGACGCCGTTGTGCCAGAAGCTGTTGGGGCCGGTGCGGTCGCTACCGACGACGCTCTTGACCGGGACCTGGCCCAGGTTCTCGACCGTGCCGTCGCGCAGATCCACCACCATGATGCCGGTCGGGCGTTCGCGTAGGCTTGCGGTATGGCCCATCAGGTTGAAGATGACGTGGTCGGCGTCGGCGAACTGTTCGTGCGTTACCCAGTCGGTCGCGGCTTCCGGGAAGACGGGCCGGTTATTGGAGCCGTCCGCATTGACGATCCACATGCGCTGCGGCGCGTCGCCGCCGGTTTCGTTGCAATAGAGGATTTCGCCGGGCTTGAACGGATTGGCCTGGACGTGGCCGACACGGAAATCGGTCTTGACGACGGTGCGGGTCGCGCCGGTTTTCAGGTCGACGGCCAGGAGGCCGCCCGGCACCTGCGGCACGGGCTGGCCCTGCGGGCGCGGCGGCGCCTCGATCTGGTCGAAGCCGACATAGGCCGTCGTGCCGTCGGAATCGAGGGTGAAGCCGCCGGCCAGGATAAAGCCCTGGGGCAGGGTGGCGACCAGGGTCTCATACCCCTTCGGCGACACCTTTCCGGCCTCGGCATCGGCCAGAAGCGGCGTCAGCGCGATGCGGTACAGGCTCAGGCGATTGTCGGCGGCCTTGCGCAGATAAAAGACCTCGTTGGCCTGGCGCGACACCATGATCGAGGTCAGGTAGACGCCCGGTCCGTCGGTCAGTTGCACGATCGTGCCGGACGCTTCGTCGATGGCGAAGATCTCGCCCTTGCCGTCGCCGGCGCGCGAGCCCGAGCGAAAGACGATATGCTTGCCGTCGAAGGCCCATTGCTGGTCGGTCGGATACATCTTGGCGTCGCTGACCGTGCCGTTGGTCAGAAGGATCAGCTGGCGGCCGGTGACGGCGTCGGTCATGACGCGTTTTTCGGACGGATAGACCTTGCCGGCCTGGGCGAAGGCGGGGGCCGAAACGAGACAGGCCAGCGACAGCGTGGCGGCGAGGAAATGACGGGACATGATCGGGCTCACGGTTTGGCGGTAAGGGTGGCGGCGCCGGCCTTGAGGCCGGGTGCCGAAGCGTCGACGGTGATGGCGCCGGACGTGCGCGTGGCGCGGACCATGATCAGCGCATGACCTTGCCAGGTCGTGCGTTCGGGTGAGGCAAAGGCCGTGTGGTCTGTCGGTGAGCCATTATCGGCGGCGGCGAGGCTGCCGGCGCCGGAGACCTTGATCGACAACGGTACGGCGGCGTTCGGCACGACCACACCCTTGGCATCGACGACCTCGGCGCGGACAAAGCCGATATGGTCGAAGCCGGGCTGCAGCGTCTTGCTCTCCGCCGTCAGGCGAATGGCGGCGGGGGCACCGGCGGTCTGCAAGGTGGTCTCGGAAATGGCCTTGCCGGACGCGTCGTAGCCGACCGCCTTGACCGTGCCTGGCGCGAAGGCGACGTCCCAGGTGCGCGCGCTGTCGTCGGCATTGCGCGGTTTCTTGCCCAGGCTCTTGCCGTTCAGGAACAGCTCGGCCTGCGGCGCGTTGGAATAGATTTCGACTTTTTCCGTGTGCGGCGAAAGATTATCCGGCGTCCAGTCGGCCAGCACGCCCGGCCCCTTGGGCTGAGGCATGGCGACGCCCGTCATGGTCGGCAGTTCCGACGTGTCGATGACCGCCGTGACGCGGCGCGCGATGGCGATGACGGGGGCGTCCGACCACCATGAGGCGCGCTCGGCGCCGATCGGCTTGATGACGTCGTCGCGGTCGATCAGGCCCGACGGGTTCGAGATGAACGGCCAGCCCGCGCGGTCGGCCTCACCCAGATAGTCGGCGCCGGTCCACAGGAACATGCCGGCATAGGCGGGGTTGTCGCGCACCACCAGCCACGAGTCCCGGTTTTTGGAATTCTCGGTGCCGATGATCTTGCGCTCGGGTTTGTCGGCGTGCGCCTTGGCCAGTTCGGTCTCGCGATAGTTCTGGCCGACGACGTCGAGCATGTCGGCAAGGCCGTTGTCGTAGTCATGCGTGGTGTTGGGGCGGAACAGGGCCATGGTCACCGGGCGCGATGGGTCTTCGGCATGGAAGACATCCTTCAGCCGCGCGATGATCGATTTGGCGACCAGCGGGTAAGGGGTGTCGTGGATTTCGTTGCCCATCGACCAGATGGCTATTGACGGGTGGTTGCGGTCGCGCCTGACGAAGTCGCGCGCGTCCATCGACGACCAGTCGGTGAAGAAGAGGTGGTAGTCTTGCGGATTCTTGGCGACCGTCCACTGGTCGAAGGCTTCGCCCATCACGACAAAACCCATACGGTCGCAAAGGTCGAGGAATTCCGGACTGAAGGGGTGGTGCGCCGTGCGGATGGCGTTGACGCCCAGGCTTTTCAGGGTCGCCAAGCGGCGCGCATAGACATCGAGCGGCACGGCCATGCCGAAGGCCCCGCCGTCGGCGTGGATGGCGACGCCCTTGAGCTTGATGTTGCGGCCGTTGAGCCAGAACCCGCTATCGGCCTTGAACTGCATGTCGCGCACGCCGAAGGTGACGGTGTTGTCGTCCAGCACTTCACCATTATCGGCGACGACCTTGATTCGGGCTGTATTCAGCGCCGGATCGTCGAGACTCCATAGGCGCGGATTGACCAGCGTGCCGTCGGCGGTGAGCGTCGTCGTGCGGCCGGCCGGCAGGGCCAGGGCGCCGGCCTTGATCGTGGTCAGGGTCTTGCCGTCGGGGCCAACGACTTCGACTTCGAGATGAGCCGTGCGATCGGCCTTGCCCTGGTTGACGACGCTGCTTTCTATATGGACGGCGGCCGTACCGGCGCCGACCTGTGTGGTCACGGCATTGCCATAGGTGTCGGCATGGATATCGCCCGTGGTCATCAGCCGGACGTGACGGTAGATGCCGCCGCCGGCATACCAGCGCGATGCTGGCTGCGACGAGGTATCCGCGCGCACGGAAATCACATTGTCGCCGGCCTTGAGGAACGGCGTCAGCTCATAACGAAAGCTGGCATAGCCGCTCGGGCGATAGCCGAGGTGCATGCCGTTGATCCAGACGCCCGACCGTTCCATTACGCCGTCGAACTCGATGAAGATGCGCTTGCCGGCATCCGAAGGGGAGAGGGCAAGATGCTTGCGGTACCACGCGACCCCGGTCGGCAGCCAGGCGCCGGAACCGGTCGCGGGCGCCGTCTGGTCGAACGGACCGGCAATTTCCCAGTCATGGGGCAGGTCGATCCTTTGCCAGGCCGAATCGATAAAGGCCGGCGTTTCCGCGCCCGCGATGTCGCCTTTGGCGAACAGCCAGCCGGCGTCGAGCGTGCGGGTTTCGGCGGAGGCCGCGCCGGTCCAGGCGAGAACCGCCGCACTGGCGGCCATTGCGATGAATTTCATATCTCATTCTCCCTGGTATGCGCCGTTATACGATCAGCCTGGCTGGTTCCGTCGTGTCAGGTTTGAAATTTGATCATTTTCGATCAAAAAATTCGGCCACCATGTGGCATACCCGCACCGTGTTTTGAATGAAATTGATTACAAACAATCATCGGTGAACAAAGTCAATTGACGGTTTCCGACTTTCGTGAACACTGAATTATGTCGGGCCAAACACGCAATTTCGAAAACGCAATCAGGGGGAACCGATGTTCCAGTTAAAACGTCTTGGCGCAACCGGTGCGGCGCTGGGTGTCATTCTGGCGCTCGCGGCATCCGTTGCCGTGGCGCAGACCAATGGCCAGGCGACGCCGGGCCAGTCGCAGTCGTCGAGCCCGGCCGCCGCGCCGGCGCAGCCGGACCCGGGCGCCTCGGCATCCGACCAGACGTCGGGAACCGTCACCATCTTCAGCAAGCGCAATACGCGCCGCGCGCCCAACAGCACAGTGATCGGCACGCAATCGGCGTCGTCCTGCGGCTTCATGGATACGACGAACTCCGCCAACGACCAGGCCGTGCAGGACTATCTGACGGACTTCTACGGCGACGACGCCAATCAGATGGAAGAGCAGTCGGCGCCGAGCGACATCAGCGGCAACGACCCGACGAACAATTCCCCGGCGTCGAAGACCATCCGCAACAATTCGCCCTACGGCGACGCTTCCCGGGAGGGCAGCACCAATACGCCCGACGGCGTTGGAGAACCGGGCAGTCCGCCGCCGTCGCAGACCCCCGGCGCCGCGAGCTGCGGACCTGCCGACCAGGCTTTCGCCGCCGGCCGCTCTTATATCGCGCAGCACGACCATTCGCTGACCGATGCCTATAATGCCTTCGACGCTAAGGACTTCCCCAAGGCCCTGGCCCTGTTCAAGGCGTCCTACGACAAGATGGGCTACGACGTGGCCGCCCTGATGGAAGGCAAGATGTATGTGGCCGGTCTCGGCACGCCGCGTGACATGGACAAGGGCATTGCGTGGCTGAAGAAGGCCACGGAGGCGCCGTTCGATCCGAAGATGGCCGTCCGCTTCAATCCGGACGATCCGGACTACATGAACTCCCGCATCGACGCCGCCATGACGCTGGCCAAGATCTATGTCGCCGGTTACCACATCAAGCGCAGCCCCGCGGATGCCAAGCACTGGTACCTGAAGGCCGACGACTTCGGCTTCGTGCCGGCCAGCCACATCGTTGGCCAGATCTATGAAAACGGCTATGCCGGCGAAAAGAGCCTGCCCAAGGCGGTGACCTATTTCAAGAAGGCCGGCATCGTCGGCTACGCGCCGTCGGAATACGAGCTGGGCGTCATCCTGTACAATGGCGGCGACGGTGTGGCGCAGGACAAGAAGACCGCCGCCGACTGGCTGTATCAGGCGGCCAAGCGCGGCTATGCCAACGCACTCTACGCCATCGGCCGCATGCACGACCTGGGCGACACCCTGCCGGCCGATCCGCAGAAAGCCATCGTCTACTACAAGGAAGCCGCGCTGAAAGGGCAACCCGATGCCCAGAACGCCCTGGGCCTGTACTTCTACACCGGCGAGATGGTCGGCAAGGATCTGGTCACCGCGCGCAAATGGTTCCTTGCTGCGGCCAAGGGCGGCAATGCCGACGCCATGTTCAACCTGGGCGTCATGCTGGTGAACGGCGAAGGCGGTGCGAAGGACATGGTCACGGCCTATGTCTGGTTCCGTCTGGCCGATCAAATGGGCCTTGAAAAGGGCGGCGCCGCGGCGAAGGAACTGGAAGGCAAGCTGACACCGGACGAAAAGGCGAAGGCCGAAGCCCTGCTGCAGCCGGCGCCGAAACAATAGGCGTTTTACCAAAAACGCCGGGGGCGGGCCGGGCCATGCTGCGTAAGACGCGGCATGGCCCGATCTGTTTCAGTCGAGGCGGGTCCAGTCCATATGCTTGCAGATCAGGCCGCCCAGGACGCAGCCTGTGGTCGTCATGCTGCGGGCGGTGGCGGTGATAGTGATGCGGTAGGTCAGCTTGCGCTGCGGATCGTAGGCCTTGCCCGTCCAGCGCATCGCCCCGCCATGGCTCAGCGTCATGACCAGTTTGTCGTCGACCTTTTCGTCACGCACGCCCGGCTTGATCCAGGTGTTGATGGCGCAAAAATCCGGACCGCAGGGCGCCATGCGGACGCGGGCCTTGCCGTCGCCACGCGCCCATTCGCCCTGCAGGGCTGAGGTGTCGGCAGTCGCCATGGCGGCTACAGCCAGGTATATGATCATGGTCGGTCTCCGTCAGGCCCCTGACCGTCTACGTCTGCTCCACAAAATTGGATCGCGGGTGAACCGCCACGCCCCTGGCGCCGTAGACACTCCCGGAAACACGCTTTCGGGAGACCGGCATGGAGCCAGTGTTCGTCATCACCATCGCGGTCGGTCTCAGCGCGTTCATGACGCTGGCCTGGGTCATCCAGCGCCTGACGGGGAAAAGCGGCTGGGTCGACACGGTCTGGTCCCTGGCCGTCGGCGCCGGTGGCGTGCTGGCCTCGGCCTGGCCTGAATCCGGCGCCGTTACCGGACGCCGCATCGCCGTGGGTATATTGATCGCCCTGTGGTCCCTGAGACTGGCCGGCCATATCGCCGCGCGCACGAAAGGTGGCGAAGACGATCCGCGCTACGCCGATCTTGCCCGGCAATGGGGCAGTCTGTTTCCCGCCTATCTTTTTGTCTTTTTGCAGATCCAGGCCGCCGCTGCCCTGATCCTGGTGCTGGCAGTACGTTTGGCCGCTGTCCGGCCGGGGCCGTTTCCGGCGACGGGCGATTTTCTGGGCGTCGTCCTGCTGGTCGTCGCCGTGGCGGGTGAAGCCTCGGCCGATGCGCAGCTGGCGCGCTTTGCCAAGGCCAATAAAGGCAAGAAGGCCGTCTGCGACATCGGCCTGTGGGCCTGGTCACGGCACCCCAACTACTTCTTCGAATGGCTTGGCTGGTGCGCCTGGGCGGTGGTGGCCATCGATCCGTCCTGGCCATGGGGCTGGGCGGCGCTGGCCGCGCCGGTACTCATGTACGTCCTGCTGGTCCACGTCTCAGGTGTTCCGCCGTTGGAAGCGCATATGCTGAAAAGCCGCGGCGCGGCCTTCGAAGCCTACCGCGCGCGCGTCAACGCCTTTTTTCCCGGTCCTCCGCATAAGGAAGCTTCACGATGAACCTTGCGACGACGCTCGCTGAACGCGCCCCGCTGCCAGACGGCCTGACCCTGTTCGCCATCGACCTTTTGTGCGGGCAGACGCGCCGCCAGCTCGACCGGCTGGCGCCATCCGATGAAGCGGCCTTTGCCGCCGCCATGGCCGACTATCCGATCGCCGCCCACACCGACGCGGCCAATGCCCAGCATTACGAACTTCCGCCGGAATTCTTCGCCCTGATCCTCGGGGACCGGCGCAAATATTCGTGCTGCCTCTATCCCAGTGACGACACGACGCTCGATCAGGCCGAGATCTATGCGCTCGACGAAACCTGCGTCCATGCGGGCCTGGCCGACGGGCAGGCGATTCTCGAGCTCGGCTGCGGCTGGGGGTCGTTGTCGCTCTACATGGCCGAACGCTACCGCAATGCCCGCATCGTCTCGGTGTCGAATTCGCATTCGCAGCGCGCCCATATCGTCGCCCAGGCCGAGCGGCGAGGGCTCAGGAACCTAACGGTCGTTACCGCCGACATGAACGACTTCATGGCCGAGGAGCGCTTCGACCGCGTCGTGTCGGTCGAGATGTTCGAGCATATGTCGAACTGGCGCGGCCTGCTGGAACGCGTGCGCGGGTGGCTTAAATCCGATGGCCGGCTGTTCCTGCACGTCTTTACGCACAAGTCCCGGTCCTACCGCTTCAGGCATGACGCCGACGACTGGATCGGCAAGTACTTCTTCACCGGCGGCATCATGCCGGCCCACGACCTGGCGCACCGCTTTCCGGACCTGTTTGCCGTTGAGGCCGAATGGCGCTGGTCCGGCGCCAATTATCGCCGCACGGCGCTCGACTGGCTCGATAATTTCGACGACCGGTACGACCGCATCATGCCTATCCTGGGTCAGGTCTACGGCAAGGACGCAGAGCTGTGGCGCAAGCGCTGGCGGCTGTTCTTCATGGCGACGGCGGGCCTGTGGGGCCACGCCGGCGGCAGCGAATGGGGCATTGGTCATTATCGCATGTTGCCGATACGATAATTGCTTTTACCCTTGCAATCTTTCTCATGTGCCAATAACTTTCACATAAGAAAGTTATTGGCACGGAGATATGCGCGTGAAGACCCTCGTCTGCGAGAAGCCGTTTTCGCTTCAACTGGGCAACCAGCCGCGCCCTGAACGTAAGCCCGGCGAGGCGCTGATCCGCATCCGGCGCGTCGGCCTGTGCGGCACCGACTTTCACATTTTCTCCGGCAACCAGCCGTTTCTCAGCTATCCACGCGTCATGGGTCATGAGCTGGCGGGCGAGATCGTCGAAACAGATACGGGCTCGCGCCTGACGGTCGGCGAGCTGGTGACGATCAACCCCTATCTGCCGTGCGGACACTGCGTAGCCTGCCGCAAGAACAAGCCCAATGCCTGCGTCAATATCCGTGTCATGGGCGTCCATGTCGACGGCGGCATGACCGAGTTCGTGTCGGTGCCCGAAAAGGCGGTCGTCCCCGTGCCGGGGCTGACACCTGACCAGGCCGCCATGGTGGAATTCCTGTCGATCGGCGCCCACGCCGTGCGCCGCGGCCATGTCGTCGAGGACGAGCGCGTTCTGGTGGTCGGCGCGGGTCCCATTGGCGTCGCCACGGCGCTCTTCGCGCAACTGGCGGGCGCCGAGGTCAGCCTGATAGACACCAATGCCGGCCGGCTCGACTATGCCCGCAAGGCCATCGGCCTCGAACACACGGCTCTGGTCGGGGACGGTCTCGAAGACTGGCTGACGGGCCGGACGAACGGAGAGGGGTGCGACGCCGTGTTCGACGCGACCGGCAACGCGCGAGCCATCGAACAGGGCTTCGCGCGCGTCGCCCATGGCGGCCGCTACGTCCTGGTCAGCGTGGTCAAGGACACGATCTCTTTCGCCGATCCTGAATTTCACAAGCGCGAAATGACACTGATCGGCAGCCGTAACGCCACACGCCACGACTTCCAGCTGGTCATCGATTTGATCCGTGATGGCGCTATTCCCACAGCCGCCCTGCAGACCCACGCCTTCGCCATGGAAGACCTGCCGCGCGTGGTGCCCGAACTGATGGCCGACCCTGGCTCGGTCCTCAAGGCCATCGGCAGTTTTTAAGTTGCCAACAGCGTCCTGAACGCATACCCAGAAGCATGGCCCAGGACATCGAAACCGACGATTCAACGAATGAAGACACTGCCGGTCCCCGCCGCGTCTATTCGGCGCCGGCGCTGGAAAAAGGCTTCAATGTCATCGAGTTGCTGGCCGACACGCCGCATGGCCTGACCATCAGCGAAATCGCGTCGCGCCTGAGCCTGTCGATCAGCGAAATCTTCCGCGTCATCATGGTGATGGAGCGCCGCGCCTGGCTGCGCAAGGGGCCGGGCGACCGTTTCCGCGTGACGCCGAAAGTGCTCGACCTCGCGTTCCGCGCCACGCCGGCCGAGGAGCTGTCTGTCGTGGCCTCGCCCGTCATGCATGATCTTGCCCAACGCATTGGGCAGTCCTGCCACCTGGTGGTGCGCAATGAAGACCAGGGGCTGGTTATCCTGCGTCAGGAAAGCCCCGGACCGACGGGCCTGTCGGTGCGCATCGGCGCCAGCCTGTCGCTGGAAAAAAGCAGCTCGGGGCACGTCCTGCTGGCCTTCGGGCCCGAAGGCAAGGTCACGGCGAAGACCGAAGCGCAGCTCAAGGCCGTGCGCGCGCAAGGCTATGAGATGATGGACAGCGCGCGGACGCTGGGCGTCACCGACATCAGCTATCCGGTCTTCGGCTTCGACGGCCATCTGGCCGCGGCCCTCACCGTGCCGTTTCTCAAGCTGATCGACGGCACGCAGACGGTCGACCGCGATGAGGCGCGAGACCACCTGGCCCGCGCAGCCGCCCGCATTTCGGCGGGGCTGGGCGGACCGGAAAAGTAAGCTGAATCCTGGAGCGATGGGCTCGGGATGGTGGAAGGGAAAAGGCCGGAGATATAATCTCCGCCTTTCAACCTTACAGCGCCTGAATGACGACCTTTTCCTCGGACTCGGTCTTCAGCACGTTCTTCAGGCCGTAGACGAACGGCGCGGCGATGATTTCGAAGACGTCGCCGTCCTTCGTCTTGACCCCGTCGGCGAACGAGGCCGTCGCCGTGCCGAAGCAGTGAACGTGGACGTCGCCGGGCTGGCGGAACAGGCCGTACTTGAAGTGGTGGTGTTCCAGGTTGGCGAAGGTGTGGGACATGTTGTCCTCACCCGAGATGAAGGGCTTTTCCCACAGGACTTCGTTGCCGCGCCAGATGCGCGAGGTGCCGCGCACGTCGGCGGGCAGGGGGCCGGTCAGGATTTCGACGCCGAGCGAAGCCGGGCGCAGCTTGGAATGGGCCAGCCACAGATAGTTCTGCTTTTCGACGACGTGGTCCGAGAATTCGTTGGCGATGGCGAAGCCCAGGCGGAAGGGCGTGCCGTCCGGGCCAATGACGTAGATGCCGGCCATTTCGGGCTCTTCACCGCCGTCTTCGGCAAAGGCCGGCGATTGCAGGTCCTGGCCCGGGCCGACCAGCACATTGCCGTTGCCCTTGTAGAACCATTCCGGCTGGGCGCCGACTTCGCCGGCGGCGGGCTTGCCGTTCTTCACGCCCATCAGGAACATGCGCATCGAGTCCGTCTGGACCTCGGCTTGCGTCGCGGCCTTGTGCATCTTGTCGCGGCCTTCGGCGGAGCCGAGGTGCGTCAGGCCGGTGCCGGTCAGGTGCAGGTGAGCAGGATCCGGATGGTCGATCGGCGCGAGCACGCGGCCTTCGCTGAGCGCTTCGGCGACATCGACGCTGTCGCCCAGGCCCTGGCGGGTAATGGCGTCGGCGATCGGGATACCGGCCTTGATCGCGACCTGCGCCAGCTCATAGGTCGAAGAGACGCCGTCGACGATGCGCGCGGCGCCGTCGTCGTCGGCCGCCAGCACATGGCGTTGTCCGTCGCGGGACGTGATCTGGATAAGGCGCAGCGTCATTGTACAAGTCTCCCTGATAACTCTCTGTTGCCCTAACGCGGTCATTCGGGCGTGTCAATTGTCTGACAACTTAATTTAGATGATTGGTCCTATTGTCATACATTTGAAGCCTGATAAGCTATGCGGAACGAACCAAAAAACGCCTGACAGAGGAAACGATAGCCATGTGCGCGAAGAAATCCAACCGGGGATTTGCTCTTGTTCTGGCGGCGGCCGCGTGGTCGTCGGCGGCGCTGGCGGGCAACCCGATTTCCCAGCGCTTCAACGCCGATCCGTCGCCGCATGCCTTTGCCGGAAAATTCTATCTCTATGCCACCAACGACCAGGACAATTCCGGAAAATACTGGGATTCGACCGACTGGCGGCTGTTCGTGTCGAAAGACCTGGCGCATTGGGACGATGCCGGCTCCTTCCTGTCGGTGACGGTGTTCAAATGGGCCCGACCCGACGCCAAGGCCTGGGCCCCCGAAGCGGCCACCCGCAACGGCAAATACTATTTCTATGCCCCCGTCGGCGGCGACAAGATCGGTGTGGCGGTCTCGGACCATCCCGACGGTCCCTTTGTCGACGCCATCGGCGACGCCCTGATCGACAAGGCGCGCGACGCCAATGCCGGCGCCGAGCCGATCGATCCGGCCGTGCTGATCGACAAGGACGGCCAGGCCTATCTGGTCTTCGGCACGCGCGTGCCCAAGATCGTCAGGCTGAAGGCCGACATGATCCATACCGACGGTCCGATCCAGGACCTGGTCATCACCGGCTTTCCCACGGACGATCCCAAGAAGAAGTATGGCGAGGCGCCGTTCCTGTCGAAGCACAACGGCCTCTACTATTTCAGCTTTTCGACCGGCTGGCCGGGGCAGATCGTCTATGCCACGTCGAAATCGCCGATGGGACCCTACGCCTATCGCGGCGTCATCCTCGACTACCGCCCGATTTCGACCAACCACCAGGCGATCCTGGACTATAAGGGCAAGTCCTACCTCTTCTACCACGACAAGCTGCTGCCCGGCGGCGGCGATTACAAGCGCTCAATCGCCATCGACAGCCTGACTTACAATTCCGACGGCACGATCAAAGAGGTCGTGCCTACTGAAGCCGGCGTGAAGCCGGTCCACTAAACAAGACGGCGCCAAGCCGGAAAACTGGGAGAGAACCATGAATCGCCGCCAACTGATGATGGGCGTGGCAGCCCTGGGCGCCGCCTCGGCCCTCGATATCCGCACCGCCTTCGCCGCCGAAACCGGCCGCGAAGTCCTGTCGCTCAACAAAGGCTGGCGCTTCCACGACGGCGACATCGCCATGCCGAAGCCCATGACGCACGAAGACAGCTATATGAACGCCAAGGCGGGCAAGACCTGGGGGGCAGCGGCGCCGGAATACGACGACTCGAAATGGACAAGCGTCCGCCTGCCGCACGACTTCGCGCTGGAACAGCCGATCGTAAAGTCCGCCGACGTCTCGCAGGGCTATCGGCCGCGCGGCATCGCCTGGTACCGCAACACGCTGGTTTTCGACGAGGCCGATCGCGGCAAGCATATCGAGATCCAGTTCGACGGCATCGGCACGCTGGCGACCATCTGGTTCAATGGCACGCTGATCGCGCATAACTGGAGCGGTTATAACTCGATCTATCTCGACGTCACGCCGTTCGTACAATACGGCAAACATACAAACTCGCTGGTCGTGCGCGTCGATGCCGACACCATGCAGGGCTGGTGGTACGAAGGCGCCGGCCTCTACCGCAACGCCTATGTCGTCAAACGCAGCCCGGCGCACATCATCACCGACGGCGTCTTTGCGCACCCGGTCAAGTCGGCTTCTGGCTGGGATATTCCGGTCGAGGTCACGCTCAATTCGATCGCCAAGGCCGACCAGGCGGTGAAAGTGACGAGCGAGCTGTGGGACGGTGACAAGCGCATAGCATCGGCCGAGACGACGGCAGCGATCGCCCCGCTGCGCAAGGCCGTGGCCACGCTCAAGCTCAGCCATGCAACCCCGCGCCTGTGGAGCGACGAAACGCCCGAGCTTTACCGCGTCGTGACGACGGTCAGCCAGGGCGACGCGGTGCTCGATGCCGTGACCACGACCTGCGGCTTCCGCACGGAGCGCTTCGACGCGGACCACGGCTTCTTCCTCAACGACAAGCCCGTGAAGCTCAAGGGCGTGTGCCTGCACCAGGACCACGCTGGCGTCGGCGTCGCCGTGCCCGACGCCCTTTGGGATTTCCGCCTGCGCCGCCTCAAGGACCTGGGCTGCAATGCCATTCGTTTTGCGCACAACGCGCCGGCGAAAGAATGCCTCGACGCCTGCGACCGCCTGGGCTTCCTGGTGATGGACGAGAACCGCGTCTTCAACCCGTCGCCCGAGCACATGGCCGAGCTGGAGTGGATGGTGCGCCGCGACCGCAATCATCCGTCCGTCGTCCTGTGGTCGGTGTTCAACGAGGAGCCGATGCAGGGCTCCGAAGCCGGTTATGAGATGGTGCGCCGCATGCGCGACACCGTCCGCCAGCTCGATACGACGCGGCCGGTGACGGGCGCCATGAACAACGGCCTGTTCAACCCGGTCAACGTCTCGCAGACGCTCGACGTCACGGGCTTCAACTACCAGCAGGACAAGTACGACGCCTTCCACAAGGCCAATCCGACCTTCCCGCTGACCTCGTCGGAAGACACCTCGTCCTTCTCGGTGCGCGGCGAATACGCCAATGACGAGGCACGCCATATCAAGGGCGGTTACGACGCATCGCCCGCGCCATGGGGCGAGACGCATCGCGCCGCCTGGAAGGCCATCCACGAACGTGAATGGATCGCCGGCGGTTTCGTGTGGACGGGCTTCGACTATCGCGGCGAGCCGACACCCTACGACTTCCCGACCAATGCCTCGCTGTTCGGCATCATGGATTCGTGCGGCTTCGAGAAAGTGCCCTTCTATATCCACCAGGCGCAGTGGCGGAAGGATCCGGTTACCCGCATCGCCATCCACTGGAACTGGGCGGGCAAGGAAGGCAAGCCCGTGCGCGTCATGGTCTGCTCGAACGCCGACGAGGTCGAGCTGAAGCTCAACGGCAAGTCGCTCGGCCGCCAGAAGGCCGACTATTACGAGATGAATTTTTACGACGTAACCTATGCGCCCGGCCGCCTCGAAGCCATCGGCTACAAGGCGGGCAAGGCCGTCAGCCACGATGTCGTCGAAACGACCGGCAAGGCGGTGGCCCTTCAACTGACGCCAGACCGCAAGGCGCTTGCCGGTGACGGTGTCGACGCCATGCCGATCACGATCGCGGCGGTCGACGCCAAGGGCCGTGTCGTGCCGGACGCCATGGACATGGTCACCTTCGCGGTCGACGGCGCCGAACGCCTCGGCGCCGGCAATGGCGATCCCAACTCGCTGGAAGCCGACGTGGCCGATAAACGCTCGCTGTTCCACGGCCTGGCGCAACTGGTCATCCGTTCGCACGAAGGGGCAGGGCAGGCGGTCGTCACCGCGACGGCGGAAGGCCTGAAGGCAGCGAAGCTGACGGTGGCTGTGACCGTGGCCGAAACGCCAAAATACCAGGCGACGGTAGCGACGCCCGTGAAGGCATAAGGCGTCAGCCTCCTCTTCCCAAAGCGAAGAGGAGGCTTGCGCGATTTTGATCAATTTTTATCGAAAGCGGCGGACATCGATCATCGGAGCGTATAAGCTGGGAGAAAGCCCATAATACGTGTCCGCAGGTTCGAAAGGTCTCCCATGAAATCGCTCGCCGTTTCCGTTCTCGCCCTGACCCTCGTCCTGGCCGGGCCCGCCTTCGCCGAAATCCCCGTCTTGCAGGCCGCGCCGTCGCAGACGCAGACGCCGCCCAAGGAATGGATCGACAAGACGACCGGCCATCATATCGTGCGCATCTCGGAAGAGGCCGGCAGTTCCAGCAACTATTTCAACGTCAATTCCTACACGCCTGACGGCAAGTGGATGGCCTATTCGTCGCCCTCCGGCATCATGGCGCTGGACCTCAAGACGTTTACGTCGAAGCTGGTTGTGCCGGGCAAGGTCGCGCTGATGTTCGTCGGAAAGAAGACGGGCGCGATTTACTACACGACCTCGGCCGTGGCGACGCAAGGCCACGACGCCGCGCCCAAGGACGCCGATCCGCGTAAAGGCCCGCGTGTCATCATGAGCTTCGACATCAATACGGGTAAGTCAGTCAGGATCGCCGATCTCGATCCCGGCTACATGGTCGCGACGATCAATGCCGACGAGACCCTGTTCGCCGGCGCGCGCGAAACCGAGCGTCCTGCCGAAGGCCCGCGCGCCGCGCTGGGCGGCCCCAATGGCGGCGGCATGACCGACCCCGCTCAGGAAGTCCTGCCCGACGGCCGCAAGGCGACCTATGCCGAGGGCCGCGAAATCCAGATCAACCGCCGCCTGATGCAGAAGATCCCGATGGAGATCTTCACCATCGACATCAAGACGGGCGCGAAGAAGACGATCACCGCCTCGACCGACTGGCTGAACCACCTGCAATTCTCGCCGACCGATCCGGGCTTGCTGCTCTATTGCCACGAGGGCAACTGGCACATCGTCGACCGCATGTGGCTGGTCCGCGTCGACAAGCCCGATACGCCGAAGGCCGTGCATAACCGCACCATGAACATGGAAATCGCCGGCCACGAATGGTGGAGCAACGACGGCAAGACCGTGTGGTACGACCTGCAAACCCCGCGCGGCGAGGACTTCTGGGTGGCGGGCTATGAGATCGCGACGGGCAAGCGCACCTGGTACCATCTCGACCGCAACGCCTGGGGCGTGCACTTCAATTCGTCACCCGACGGTTCGGTCTTCTCGAGCGACGGCGGTGACCCCGAAATGGCTGCCCACGCGCCCGACGGCAAATATATCTATCTGCTCAAGCCGCACATGATCCCGGATGTTGCCGGCATCCACGCGGACAATGCCGCCAACCTGATCCAGGCCGGCGCCTTCGAGCCCGAAAAGCTGGTCGATCTCAACCCGCACAACTACCGCTCGGAGCCCAATGCCAGCTTCACACCCGACGGCAAGTGGCTGGTCTTCCGCTCCAACATGTGGGGTCCCGGTCACGTCTACGCCGTCGAGATCGCGAAGAAGAATTAGGACTGAGTGTCTGGAAGGCGACGCTTCCCCCCTTCCGTCATCCGCCGCTTTGACAGCGGCGTCTGCCACCTTCCCCTTAAAAGGGGAAGGAAGGGAGTTTACCTAATTCCTTCCCTGCGGAGCGGGGAAGGTGGCGCGAGCGGAGCGAGTGACGGAAGGGGCAATCGACCGGCCGACTGCCCCTCATCCCGTTAGTCCTTCTCCTTGCCGACATAGTAGTTGGCCAGGACATCGAAGGCTTCCTTGTGTACGCCGGTCTCCGATATCAGGCCCTTGCGGTTCCAGCCGTTCTGATACACCGGGTGTTCGCGGCGCGGCGACTGGAAGTCCTTGAGAATCCACGGCGACATGCCGCGCAGGGCCGGGATGTTGTCGGCCATGGCGAGGGTCTGGCGATAGAATTCCGCCTGGTATTCCTCGGTGAACTTCATCGGGTTTTTGGCGTCGTGGACGCCTGCCAGGGCGTCGGCGCCGAATTCCGAGAAGATCATCGGCTTGCCCGCCGGCATGACCCAGGTTTCCTTCGCCACGTCGGCCAGTTTGTCGTCGCCGTACCAGCCGTTATAGGTATTGGCCGCCATCAGGTCGAGGTGCTCGACCAGCGGGTCGTCGATCGCCATCTCGATATGGCCGTTCTTCATGTTATGCGACACCAGCAGGGCCGCGCTGATCATGCGCGTGCCGTCCCGCGCCCGGGCATCGTCCGCCAGGGTCGCCAGGAAGCGGTTGCGTTCCGGCGTATTGGGCGTCTCGTTGCCGACGCTCCACACGATGACCGAGGCGCGATTGCGGTCACGCAGGATGTTTTCCGCCAGCATGTGTCGCGCGGTGAGCAGCGTCTTGTCGCTGCCGAAATCGACCGACCAGTAGACGGGTATCTCGCTCCAGATCATCAGGCCCATCTCATCGGCCATACGCGTCGTCAGCTCGGAATGCGGATAGTGCGCCAGGCGGACGAAGTTGCCGTGCAGCCCGGTCTTGATTTCGCCGAGCAACGCCCGGATCGCTTCCGGCGTCATGCGGCGGGCGGGGTTCGCGCCGAACTCTTCCTCGTGCATCGAAATGCCGCGCAGGAAGACAGGCTTGCCGTTGAGCAGGATGTCGGTGCCTTTGGCCTGGATGGTGCGGAAGCCGATCTTGTCGGTCAGCGTGTCGTCACCCGCGGCAAAGGCCACGTCGTAAAGCGTCGGGCTGTCGGGCGACCACAGTTTCAGCCCCTTGGGCGCGGCAATGTCGAGGTGCGCGTCGCCATTGCCGTCGGTTTTGAGCGCGATCGCCTTGCCCGTGCCGATCTTCACCGAGACGTCGCGGTTGCCGGCGGATGCGCCGTTCAGGTGCACGCTGCCGCGGATATGACCGTCGAGGTCGAGGTGCAGGAATTCGTCGTCGATAAAGGTCTCGGGCGTGTAGATCAGCCGGATCGGCCGCGTCACGCCGCCATAGATATCCCAGTCGGTGACGGTCGGCGGGACGGTCGTGTCGTCGTGCGTCGAATCGACGCCGATGGTGACCTGGTTGTCACCGGCGCGCAGCAGCTTGCCGACCTCGATGGCGAAGGGCGTGAAGCCGCCCTCGTGCTGGCCGGCCAGCTGGCCGTTGACATAGACCTTGACGCGGTAGTTGACGGCCTCGAAGCGCAGGAAGGCGCGGCGGTTGCCGACAGCCTCGGCGGTGAAATGGCGCTGGTACCACATCAGGCCGTCGAACCAGCGCAATTCGGGTTCAGCGGCATTCCAGGCGCCGGGCAGGGTCGCCTTCGGCGCCTTGTCCATGTCGAATTCGAAGAAGTCGACATCCGGCTTCTTCGCCACCTCGGCGTCGACATTGATATCGCGGAAGCGCATGGCGCGCGGCGCCGGCGGGCGGCCGTTGATGTCGGTTTCGGCCGTCCGGTAAAGGTCGGTCGAATAGGCCCACAGGCCCGACAGGTCCTGGCCGGGCCGGTCGATGGCGTCGGTCAGCAGCACGGCAGGCGCCGCGGGCATCGCATTTTGCGCCAGGGCCGGCGCAGCACAGGTCAGGGTAAGGGCCAGGACGGCCAGTGTGTACCGCATATTCACTCCCGTGGGGTTTCCCATTATCGTTGTGCAGGCACATGACGGCAGTTGCATCAAATTGGCAATACCAATTTTACGCCTGTCCTGACCGGTTTGCGTTTTTTTAAATTCCGGCCGCGATATTTTTCAGAGGAAAATCTGTCGCCGGGTGTCTTCTGTCGTGTACAGGTTCGTTACGGTCGGAAACACACGGCTTTCCGGCGCAGCCAATGGGTTTCAGGGTCGCGGAGTCATGACGGGGAAAGCGGTAAAATCTGCCATGACCAGCCGATCGGGAGCGCGCCATGTCACCGATTGACGAAGCCGCCCTGGCCTGGATCGCAAAGCAGGCGGCGGGGCCGCTGAGCGACGCCGACAAGGCCGCCTTCGATGCATGGCATGCCGAAAATCCGCGCCACCGGGGTGCTTACCTGCGCGCCCAGGCGATCTGGCATACGCTCGACAAGGCCACCATCCAGCCGAACCTGCGTCCGCAGCCACCCGCGCGGAAAGTGCTGATGACGCGCCGCACGGCCATCGCCGCCGGCATGGCGGCAGTGGCTGCCGGCCTCGGTGCACTACTGCTGCCGCGACGGACGCCCGATGCCGTGCTGACGACGACCATGGGCGAGTTTCGCAAGGTGCCGCTGCCCGACAAGAGCATAGCCAGCCTCAACAGCGGCAGCCATGTCGAGGTGAAGATCACGCCGAAGCTGCGCCGCGTCGTGCTGGTCGAGGGCGAGGCGTGGTTCGAAGTCGCGAAAAACCCTGAAAAACCCTTTGTCGTCGAAGCCGGCGCCATCCGTGTCCAGGCGGTCGGCACGGCCTTCAGCGTCCGCCGCCGTGACGGCGGTGCCGACGTGCTGGTCACCGAAGGCATTGTCGAAGTCTGGAGCGAGGGCGGCAGCGAAGGGAGCGAACGCAGGCGCCTCCAAGCAGGCGACGAGGCTTTCGTGCCGTCTGACGCCACGGCGATCCGGGTCGCCGCCGCGCCCGCCGAGGTTGAGCGCAAGCTGGCCTGGCGCGAAGGCAATATCGTACTCGACAACGAAACGCTTGATGAGGCCGCGGCTGAATTCAATCGCTACAACGGCCAGAAGATCACGATTGCCGATCCGGCGGTCGGCCGGACGCGTTTCGTCGGCCAGTACCGGATCGACCAGCCGGCGCAGTTCGCGCAGTCCGTGCAGGCCGTCACCGGAGCTAAAGTTTCGATTGAGGACGGATCCATCGTGATCGGCCCCCCTGCCGCCTGACGGCTGTAAATGCCGAAAATCCAGATAAAACATGGGAAAGACGCGCCTTTTTGCTTCGGCGTTTACCGAATAGTTGCAAAAAATGGTGCATGGTGTTCGCGAAAGAGGAACACGACCCAGGACTATGGAACGGACCGCACTGATCCTTGAAGACAGCCGCATCCAGGCCCAGATCATCAGCAAGATGATCGAGGGCCTTGGCTGGGCGCCGATTCACTTCGAGACCATGCGCGACGCTTCCGAAGGCCTGACGCAGATGGCCGTGCACGCCCTGTTCCTCGATGTCTTCGTCGGCCAGCACAATACGCTGCTGCATCTCGACCGCTTCCGCAAGCTGGCGCCGTCCGCGCCGATCGTGCTGATGACGGCCGGTTCCAGCAAGGACGCCATCGAGGAAACCCTGACGCAGGCGCGCCGCTCCGGCGCCGACTTCGTGTTGCGCAAGCCGTTCAACGAAATCCTGCTCAAGGATATCCTGACGACGGCCGAAAGCAACCTGTCGGGCGGCAAAAGAAAGCGTCACGTCCTGGTCATCGATGACAGCCGTACGGTCCGCATGATCGCCGCGCGGGCCTTTGAAAGCGGCGGCTACCGCGTGTCGCAGGCGGAGTCGATGGAACAGGCCTTTGCCGACATCGATATCGCCCACGTCGACGTCGTGCTGTGCGACGTCTTCATGCCGGGCATGGGCGGTTTCGCCGGCATGCGCACGATCAAGACCACCTGGCCAAAAGTCCGTATCATCTCGATGTCGGGCGGCCTGGAAGCCAAGGTCAGCGAGCAGGACGCGCTCAACGCCACCCGCCGCATCGGCGCCGACGCCCAGATCCGCAAGCCCTTCGAGGCCGAGGACTTGCTGCAGGTCACCGCGGCCCTTCTGGACGCCGCTTAACAGCGCTCAGAGACCGCGCCATCAGCGGCGCTGCGCAGTGGCTTGTACTAGTCTCGTAAAGCCACGGCCGTCGCCGTGATGTCGAGATCGATCTCATCGCCGATCAGCAACCGGTCGCGGTCTATGCCGAAATCGCTGCGCCGGATATGCGCCCGCGCATTGAGCGCAAGCGCGCCGTCCGTCCGGTGGCATGTGGCCGTCAGGCTGATCCTGCGTGTCACGCCGTGCAGGGTCAGGTCGCCGGTAATGACCGCCTTGCCGGCGCCCGTCGTCACCACCTGCGTACTGCGGAAGGTGGCGGTCGGAAAGCGGTCGACGTCGAAATAGTCCGGACCGTGCAGCTTGCCGTCGAACCAGCCGGCGCCGATGGTCAGGCTTTTCATGTCGAGCCGGACCTCGACCGAGCTGGCTTCGGGCCTGTCGGGATCGAAGGCGCCGGTGCCCGTCGCCTTTTCGATGCGGCCGTCGGAGCGAACGAACCCCACCTGGTGATAGGAAAAGCGCACCGTCGTCGTATCGGATTGCAGGGCATATTCGCGCGCGCTGGCCGGCAGGGCCGAGGCGGCGAGGAAGGCGATGAGGACGGGCAGGGCTGGCATGATCATGTATACGCCTTTCCTGTCCGGCCGTTCAGAAGGCGCGCACCGCGCTGAGCACAATCCCCGTCCCGCCGTCTTCGCGGCCCCAGGCGTAGAGCGACGGCGTCTGCGTCACCGACAGGCGCAGCTCGCAGGCCCTGAGCGCGGCCGCGACGCCGGCGCTGAGGTCATAGCGCGGGCGCAAGCCCCACGTACCGGACAGCCGCCGCAGCCACCCGGCGTGCGCGAACAGGCGGACATGCGGTGAAATCTGTCGGCTGCCGCTGAGGTCCGCGTAGAGGGTCTGGACATCGCGGCCGTAATAGCGCGGCGAGTAGGACAGCCGCGCCGTAATCCCTGCGGTGATCAGTCCGGCATAGAGCTCATCGTAATCGTAGCGCTCGCGGTCGTCGATATGGGTGTGGCTGACACCGCCTTCCCATGACAGGTCCGATGCCGGGCGTGTCACGTAGCCGGCATAGGCGGTGTAGTGGGTGAGGGGCGCCGACTGGCCGCGACCGGGCGCCGCTGCCAGCGAAATTCCGCCATAGAGCCCCCCCTCCTCGTCGTAATTGACATCCAGCCTGACATCAGGCCGGCCATGACTTAGCGACACGCCGCGAAACCGGTCGTCGCTGTCGAGCGCGGCGCTGGCCGACAGCTGGCCGGCGTGGGCGGGAAGTGCGAGCAGGCACGACAGGAGAAGGAGCCGTGCGATCAGGACCTGCATCTCAGGGGCGTCCGCCGGCGGCGAGATCGGCCGGGCAGCCGGCCTGTATCGCCAGGCGTTTCAGCGTAGCGCACGGATCGATGATATTGTCGGTCCCCGTGGTCACCAGGGCCGACGCCGCCTGTGCCTTGTTGCTGCGCTCGCGCAGAAGGGCGAACAGGCCGCTGACATGGGCGGCGGCGTAGGAACTGCCGTTGACGAACGACCAGCCGCCGGGCCGGGTGGTCGGAATATCGCGCCCGGGGGCGCCGAAGGCCTTTATGTCCGACGAACGGTCGCCTTCGTCTATGACCGCGATGACGCCGGCGTGCGACGCCGGAAAGCCGCCGTCGCCTTCGGCCGGATCGACGGCGCCGACGACGGTGATGCCGTGCGACTGCGCCGCGTCGATCAGGTTGCCCAGAAGCCGGTCGGACGGCCCGGACAGGCTCATATTTATGACGTCGGCCTTGTGCTCGACCGCGAAATACAACGCCTTGGCCAGGCTCAGCGTATCGCACACCGTAGCGGTTGGGTTTTCCTGCCAGCAGGCGCGCAGGGCCATCAGCCGGGCATTGGGGGCGACGCCGACAATGCCCTTGCCGTTGCCGGCCGCGGCCGCGATGATGCCGGCCACGCCGGTGCCGTGGATTTCGGGCGCGTCGTCGCGGCCGGTGACAAAGTTCTGGCGCACCGCGACCTGGCCGATCAGGTCGGGATGCCGCGCATCGACGGAGCTGTCGATGACCGCGACCTTGACGTTTCTTCCCGTGGCGATGCGGTGGAGCGCGTCAAGGTGCCATTCCCGCATGTCGGGCTGGGCGGCGGACAGGGGGTCGCCCGAGGCTTTTCCCTCGGTTCTGCCCTGGCCGTGATAGGTCTGCATGGGCTCGGCCCATTCGATGCCGGGGTCATGCGACAGCTTGTCGGCGGCGTCCTTGGCCGATTGCTCCGGCGGCACTTCCATGACGAAGCAGTCGAGCCCGACCATGGGCATGGCCCAGCGGTCGACTACGGTCAGGCCGTTGGCGTGCGCCCGGTCGCGCGCGAAGGCCTCGCGCTTGGCCCCCTGTGCGCCCGTGGCGTAATTGCCGCCATAGCTGCCCTGCGGGGTGAAGTGGGCCGGCGGCATGCGCAGGAAGACCAGCACGCGATGATCGGTATTGGCGTCCTCGGCGTGGGCGGGCTGGAACAGGATCAGGCACAGGCCCAGCACCACCAGCAGGACACCGGCCACAAACAGGCTGTTGCGCGTCGCGGTCCTCATCTGCCGTCTCCGCTGTCGAGCGGTTCGGCGACCACGACGGCCTTGTCGGCGTGCAGGGTCTTCAGGGCTGTGTCGCGCGCCTGCGGCGGCACGGCCAGGATATAGGCGTCGGCCTCCGTCGGCCCATCGACCAGGCGGGCATGGGCGGCCTTCAAGGCGCCGCGGACCTCGCTTTCGCGGGCATCGGGCCGGAAGACGACGACGACATTGCCGGGGCGCGGCTGGTCGCGCGACGCCAGGGCGTGATACTGTGGCTGGGCCTGGGGTTTCGAAGACAAGCCGAGCCACAGGCCGCCGCCCACCAGCAGCATAAGCTGCGCGGCCACCGCCCAGCGCATCCAGGCCGGGCTGGCCGCCCATTGCCGGGCGATCGTGGCGCGTGGCGCCGCGGGCGCGGCGTCGATGTCCGCCATCAGCTTCGCGAAACCGCGATCGGTGTCGCCAACTGCCGCTGTATCGGCGAACAGCGCCTTCAGGCTGCGTTCGCTGGCCAGTTCGGCCTGGCAGGCCGGGCAGTCGGCCAGGTGCGCCTCGACGCGGGCGCGTTCGTCCGCGTCGAGGGTGTCGGTGGCGTACCAGGGCAAAAGCGCGTTGACCGCGTCGTGCTGGTCGCCATGCAGGGAAATAATGGTTCCGGTCATGATACTCTCACAGCCAGTCGGCCAGTTGACCGGCCAGCTGCGCCTTCAGGTTACGTCGGGCGTGGAACATGCGTGTCTTCACCGTGTCCACCGGGCAATCCATGATTTCGGCAATCTCACGATAGCCCATTTCATGGAAATAGGCGAGGTCGACCACGGCGCGGTGATCGGCGCTCAGGGTTTCCATGGCGTGGTCGAGGACGATACGCGTCTGGCGCTGCCCCAGGTGCTCCTCCGGGGTCTTGTCCTCGCTGCGCCGGCTTTCGGCGTCGGCGTCCTCGACCGCTTCGTCGAAGCGGCTGAGCGCCTTCAGGCCCTGACGGTAGGCGATGCCGAACACCCAGGTCGACACCTTGCTCTGGCCGTTGTAGCGGTCGGCGCGGTTCCACACGACCATCAGCGTGTCGTTCAGCGCTTCCTCGACACGGTCGGGGCGCCTTATGAAGCGCGTCAGGAAGGCGGTCAGGCGCGGATGATAGAGACGATAGAGGGTCTCGAAGGCGCGCCGGTCCCGTCCGACGACACGGCCCACCAGATCCACCTCGTCATGGTCCGCGCCGGGGACTTTCTTGCCGCCGTCGCCGCGCAGTTTGAGCATCGCACTCTCCGTCCGAACACATATATTCCCGATGCGTGCCAATCGGTTCACTCCGGACGAAAAAAAATAAAAAGCCCCGTCCTCCGGGGACGGACCGGAGGACGGGAAACACGGTGCCTTGCGGTCGGGGGTGAGGGGGGCGTTGACCGTTCGGCGCCGTGGTTGGGACCTTTCATTCCGCCGCGGCCGGACCTGCTCCAACACCGATCGGCTCTTTCTCGTTCGGTGTTGGCGAGGGCGAGGCGCCATGCGGCTTTTGAGCTGAAAAGCGCAGCAGGGCCAACAGCCCTACTGCATGTCGATCCGGCCATACGCGCCGTGGGCTTCGTTCGACGGGCCCGAAGCATAGAACAGCGTGTTCGACGGCTGGTTCTGCAGGTTGTTGCCGAAGGCGATGCCCCACAGGCCGTCTACGACGATCGCCTGGCCGTTGGATTTGCTGAGCGTGCCGACCCATGTCCCTGTCGCCGGGTCATAGGCGTTGATCTTGCCGTCGCCGAAATTGCCGACCAGCAGGTCGTTGCTGAACTGGCCGAAATTGGCCGGCGCCATGGCCATGCCCCACGGCGCGTTGAGCGCGCCCCCAGCGGCGACCAGCCGCTTCACAAGGTTGCCGTCGGTATCGAATATATCGACATAGCCGAAGCCCGCACCGGCGGTCTCGTCGTCGCTGGCCGCGTTCTTTTTCGCATAGGCGACATAGAGCTGGCCGCCGATGGCCTGGATGTTGAACGGGCTGTAGTCGGCGGGAATATTGGCGTCGGTAAAGCCGCCGGCCGCGGCGATCTTGGTGAAGGTGCCGTCGAAGACATCGATGCGCTTGTTGTGGAAGTCGGCGGCATAGAGCTTGTTGGTCGTGCCCGCCACGATGGCCAGGCCCTTGTAGACGGTCCCGGTGGCCGAACCGTCATAGACGACGAAGGCGTGCGTGCCGTCGACCGCCGGCGCCCAGGCGGTCAGCGTTCCGCTTTCGCCCGCGAAGATGAAGGGCGCCGCGCCCGACGCCGCGCCGGCATAGCCGCCGTGACCGACAAAGGCGCCACCGCCGACCGTGGCGTTGACGACGAAGCTGGTGCCGCTGTTGAACACGATGCCGGTCGGGTCCGCTGCACCGGCCAGGCCCGCGTTCAGGGTCACGACCAGGGTCTGTGGTACGCCGTTGCCGTCATAAAGGGTCGAGGTGCTGGTGCCGTTGTTCGCCACCCAGACAAAGCCATTGGGGTTGAAGGCGACGCCCCAGCCGTTGACCAGGTTGGCGTCGGTGTGCGGAAGGGTGTTGGTGTCGCGGACCACGTCCATGGCCGCATAGGCGGTCGACATCGAGGACGAATAGCTGCCGCCGCCGCCACTGCCGCCGCCGTAGCCGCCACCTCCGCCATAGCCGCCGCAGGCGGCGAGCGCGAGGATACCGGCAGCGGCGACCGTTACGCCGAGAGCGTACGCTTTTTTCATGATGTTCCTCCATCGACCTTCGGCCCGATGCGGCCGGTTCGGCTATGGATGCCGGGCCTTGGAAGAAACGTTCATTCCCAGCGCAAACGCCGCACGGCTCGCCGTACTCGCGGCGGCGAACAGGCCGCCGTTGGGATGATTTAGATCTGTCGCGCCGGCGTCCGGACCTTCGGATGGCGGTAGCGCCAGATCAGGGCCGGCAGCACGACCAGGCTCATCAGGGTCGAGGTGATCAGGCCGCCCAGGATGACGATCGCCATCGGCCCCTGAATCTCACGGCCGGCCTGGCCGGTTTCGAGCGCCAGCGGCAAAAGGCCGAGCGCCGTCACCAGTGCCGTCATCAGGATGGGCGTAACCCGCTCCTGCGTGGCCTGGGTGACCAGGCCGATCGACCATTCGTGCCCTTCGTCGGCCAGTTGTTCCGTATGGGCCAGCAACAGGATGGCGTTGCGCGCGGCGACGCCCAGCAGGGTCACGAAGCCGACCAGGGCGCCCAGCGACAGGCTGCCGCCGGTCAGCGCCACGGCGGCGACGCCGCCCACCAGGGCGAAGGGCGCCGACGCCGCGATCAGGCCGACCGCGCGGCCGCTGCCGAAGGCGAGCGCCAGCAGGGCGATGATGCCGACGACGGCGAGGCCGGTATTGAGCAGCAGCTCGTTGCGCGCACGCGCGGCATCGTCGGCCACGCTGACATAGTCGAGATAGACGCCGGCCGGCAGCCTGACCTTTTGTGCGACGGCGGCTTGCGCGGCCTTGGTCACGCGCGTGACATCGGACGGCTTAGGGTCGGCGGTGACCGTCTCGACCAGCCGGCCGCCGATGTGCGAGATGATGGTCCGGCTGTCGCTCAGCGATACGCGGGCAATGTCGCCCAGCCGCGCCACCTGGCCGTCGGCACTGCGGATCAGCAGGTCGGACACGGCTTCCGGCGACTGGCGCAGGTCGTTGGGCAGGGTGACCGCCACCTGGAGGGCGCGGTCGCTGCGGTAGATCTGCGCGGCGGACGCGCCCTCATAGGCGCTCTGCACCGCACTCAGGATATCGGCCGGCGAGATATTGTGCTCGGCCGCCGCCGAACGGTCGATGTCGACATGGACGCTGGGCGTCTTGGGCGGGGTTTGAACCTTGACGTCGCCGGCCCCCGGCACCTTTTCCAGCGTCGCGGCGATATCTCCGGCCGTGGCCTCGAGACTGTCGGCGTCCGAGCCGTAGACATTGACAGCCAGGGCCGCGGTCTCGCCCGTCAATGACTCGCCGATGCGGTCGCCGAGGAAGGTCATGACTTCGGTTTCGAGGCCGGGATAGCTGTCGAGCACCTTGTGGATGCGTTCCTCTATCTCGTCCTGGTCCTTACCCGACAGGTGCGGCTTCAGCTCGACGTGGAATTCCGAACGGTTGGTGCCGAAGGTGTCCTCACCACCTTCCGACCGGCCGATTTCCTGCTCGACCGTGGCGACCCCGTCGATGGCCAGCAGGTCGTGCGAGATCGACTCGCCGTAGCGCCGCATGACCGACAGCGACGTCCCCGGGGGCGAACTGACGCCCAGCACGAAATGGCCTTCCTTGAACGACGGCAAAAGCTCGGTATTGAAGACGAACAGGCCGGCGATCGCGGCGACGCTTATTATTCCTGAAATCAGGAATAGAAATCCCGGGCGGGCGCACAGACCTTCGAGCATACCGGCGTGCCGTTTCTTCAACCATTGCAGGACGCGCGGCTCGGCGGGAATATTCGTATTTTTCAGAAATAAAAGGCTGAGCGCCGGCGTGACGACGATGGCCACCAGCAGCGAGATCAGGGTCGCCAGGATGAAGGCCAGGGCCAGAGGCGCGAAGAAGGCGCCCTGCAGCCCATGCATCAGCAGCACCGGCACCAGGATCAGGGCGACGACCAGGGTGGCGTAGATGACCGGGGCGCGCACTTCCAGCGACGCCTTGAGGATGACGTCCGCGATCTTTTCGTCCTCGCGGCGTTCGCGCAGGCGGTGGACGATGTTTTCGACATCGATGACGGCGTCGTCGACCACGACGCCCAGCGCCACGGCCAGGCCGCCCAGCGTCATGGTGTTGATGCTCATCCCCAGGCGGTCGATGACCATGATCGCGGCCATCAGAGACAACGGAATGCTGACGAAGGAGATCAGCACGGTCTTGAAGCTGCGCATGAAGCCGAACAGGATGACGGCGATCAGCACGGCGCCGATGACGATGTCCTCGGTAATGCCGGACAAGGCGGTCTCGATAAAGTTGGCCGGGCGATGGAGCGCCGGGCTCATGACGATGCCTTGCGAACGCGCGGCGGGCTCGAGCTCCTTCAGCGCCGCCTCGACGTCGCGCGTGACCTTCAGCGTATTGGCGCCGTACTGGCTCGATAGCGCGATCAGCACGCCGGGCTTGCCCATGATGACGGCGTCGCCATAGTCCGGAGCGGGCGCTTCGACGACCTCGGCGACATCGCCGATATGGACGATGGCTCCGGTCCCGCCGGTGATCGGCGTGGCGGCGATATCGGCGGCGGTCGAGGCCTGGGCCCTGGGCTCGACCAGGATGCGCTGCTCAGACGTGTCGATGAAGCCGCCGCCGCTCAGCGCCGTCGAAGTCTGTGTCGCCTTGATGACGTCGTCGAGGCTGAGGTTGCGCGCCGCCAGGGCATCGGGCCGGACGCGCACTTCAAGCCGGCGCACCTGGCCGCCGTAGACGGTGGCGCGCGCCACGCCCGGCACGGCCATAAGGCGCGGGCGCACCTTCCACTGCACGAAGTCGCGCAAGGCCTGGGGGTCTGCCCTTGTGCCGGTGAAGCCAACCTTCAAGAGGTCCATGGTCGACGAGGTCAGGGGCGCGACCTTGGGCGCACCGACGCCGGCCGGCAGTTCCGACGCGGCTTCGGACAGGGCCTCGGCGACGATCTGGCGCGCGCGGTAGGGCTCGGCGCCGTCCTTGAAGATGACGGTGATGATCGACAGGCCCTGGATCGAGTCCGAGCGTACCTGCTGCACGCCCGCGGCGCCGTTGACCGCCTGTTCGACCGGACGCGTGACCAGTTGCTCGACCTGTTCGGCCGACAGGCCCGGCGCCTCGGTCTGGACTTCGGCCTGGGCGGGCACGAAGTCCGGGAAAACGTCGTAATTGGCGTTGATCAGGGTCAGGGTGCCCATGACGAGCAACACGAAGGCGGCCAGCGCCACAAGACGCGGGTGACGCAGGCTTAAGGTGACGAGCTGGGCCAGCATCAGTCGTCGCCGTCCTTGGCGGCGGACGCGGCGTGCGGCGTTTCGGCGGCCAGCAGGGCCGACGCGCCCTGCACGACGACGGTGTCGCCGAGGCGGAAACCGTCCTGCACGATCAGGCCGTCGGCCGTGACGCGGACGCTGTGCACGGCGCGCTTGTCGAACGCGAAGGGGCCCGTCTTCACCCAGGCATAGACCTGGCCGGCCGATCGCAGCAGGGCGGCATTGGGAATGAGGACGCCATCGGATATCCCGCCGCCGTACAGCCTGGCCTTGATGGCCAGGCCGGTGCTGAGATAGGCGGCCTGAGAGCCGGTGACGAGGGTGATCAGGCCTGGCGATTGCAGCCGGGCATCGGCCGTGCGGGCGATGCCGAGCACGCGGGCATTGGCGCTGCCCAGCGGGCCGAGGTCGAGCACGGCGCTCTTCGCCGTATTGAGACCGGCGCCCGACGGTGTGTCGACGCGGACGATGGCGGCCTGCGCCATGGCGAGATCATGCGCCAGCGCGGAAAGGTCGCTGTCCGGCAGCCGCGCGAAAGCCGCGCCCCACTCGACGGCCAGGCGCTGTTTCAGGACGGCGGCCTTGGCCTGGTCGGCGACGGCCTGTGCTTTCGCCGCCTCGGCGGTCTTGGTCGATACGGTCGCGTCTTTTGCCAGTGCCGCCGTGCGCGCGGCCTCGGCCTGCGACGCGGTGGCGGCGGCTTCGGCCGTCGTCAGGTCGCCCAGCAATTGCAACAGCGGCGACGGGTCCTGCACGGTGGCGAAGCCGTCGACCGCGGCCGTCGTGTGCGCCGTCCCGATCGGCGCCGTGCGAATCTGCAAGCGCGCCTGCGTGGCGGCGTCGAGGCGCACAGGGCCGGCGACGGCAAGAGCCGGGGCCATCAGCATTGTGACGGTGAGCACGGCGAGGCGGAAAGTCATTTCGTCATCTCTTGACTGAGAAGGCTGAGTTCGGACGCGTCGGCCGGCTGGCGGGCGGCGTCCTCGAGTTTCAGGCGGTCGTCCGATGCGGTCTGGGCGGCCTGTAGGGCGCTGGCCCGGGTCTGCGTCAGGGCGGCGGCGGCGGCCAGGGCCTCGGTGCGGTCGCTTTCACCGGCCTTAAGCGCGCGTTCGGTCTGCGCCGACAGGGCTTCGGCCAGCGACAGGTCTTTCGTGCGGATCGCCGCTTCGGTTTCGAGGTCGGCGCGGTAGCTGGCTGCGGCCGCGTCGGCGTCGTGCAGGGCGGATTTCACGCGGTCCTCCAGCATCTTGCCGGCGGCCAGCCGGGCCTTTTGCGCCTGGGCGATATTGGCGCGATTGCCGTCGAGCGGCGGCAGGTTCAGCGTCAGGTTGACCGGCCACTTCACCGCGCCGCGTTCCCAGGTGTAGCCCGGCGCGATCGTGATGTCGGGATATTGCGCGGCGATGGCCGCCCGAAGGTCGTTTTCCGCGGCGTCGTAGTCGGCGACGGCCGAGGCGATGTCGGCGCGGCTGACCAGGGTCTTCGCGATCAGGGCCCCGGCCGTCTCGTTGTCGAGCGGCGGCGGGGGCGCGATGTCGGGCAGGCCGGCAACCGTTTCCGGCGCGGCGTCGAGCGCGCGGGCAAGGTCGGCCTCGGCCTGGATGGCCTTCGCTTCGGCCTGACGCAGGGTCTGGCGCGCGGCTGAAGCATCGAGTTCGGCCTGGGCGCCCAGGCCGCGCGGGTCCTCGCCGCTGGCGACGCGTCGGGCGAGGGCCGCCGCAAAGGCCTCGCGCTGGCCGACCAGCGTCCGGTCGATGGCGACAAGCGCGCGGGCGAAATAGCGGTCGCTCAGGGCCTGGCGCAGGCGCTGGCGGCTCGACCACACGGCGTCGGCCAGGGCGTAGCGCGCCTTGATGACGGCAAGATCAGCGGCGGTGACACGCGCCTCGCGTTTCGCCCCGATGTCGAGCGGGATGCCCACGGCGCCGCCCCACAGCCACGGGCGCCGGGCGTCGGCATCCTTCGAATATTCGGCGGTCAGGGTCAGGCTGAGCGGCGGCAGGTTTTTCGCGGCCTTTTGCGCCGACACGGCGGCATCGAGGCTGGCGCGGGCGGCGGCCACCGCCGGATCGTGGTCGATGGCGATCCGCACCAGCGCACCGGCGTCGGCGGGCAGGGGGCCGGTGACGGCCGGCGCGGCCAGGGTTTGCGGCGTCAATGGTGCGGCGGAGTAGGAGACGCAGGCCGACAGGCCGAGCATAAGCCCGGTTGCCGCAAGTCCATGGATTCCAGCCCGCACCATCACCTGATCACACCCGTTTCCGGAGCCCATAGGCGGTCAAACTGAAGCGAAACTGAAAGCGTGTCATCGGAAGCGGACCTTTGCGCTTACGCCCGTTCCGTCGCCGGGCGTTTCAAGCGCGATATCGGCCGGCAGGATGTCACAGATCGTCCGGACGATGGCGAGGCCGAGGCCGCTCCCGGGCTCGGTCCGGCCCTTGCCGCGATAGAAGCGGGTGAACACGGCGTCGCGCTCGGCCTCGGGGATGCCCGGACCGTGGTCGCGCACGGTCACGGCGGGACGGCCGTCCTCGACGCCGATCGCAACCTCGACCGCCGAACCTTCCGGAGCATATTTGATCGCATTGTCGAGCAGGTTGCCGAGCAGCAGCGCCACCATGGCCCTGCGCGTCCTGAAGGTGATATCGGCCTCGCCCGAGAGGCTGAGCTCGATCCGGCGGTCGCGCGCCTTGGGATAGGCGGTGCGGATGGCGTCGGCGACGACCTCTTCAAGTGTCACCGGCACGGCTTCCGCCGTTGCGTGCTGCAGCCGGGCCAGGGTCAGCAACTGGTCGAGCAGGGCCGAGGTCCGCTGCACCCCGTCGCTCAGCGCGTCGAGCAGGCGCTCGCGCTCGGGGCCCGGACCGGCATTGCGCGCCACCTCCGCCTGGACGCCCAAGGCCGCAAGCGGCGTCCGCAGTTCGTGGGCCGCATTGTCGGTAAACAGGCGTTCCTGGGCCAGCGAATGTTGCAGCTTGGCCAGCAACTGGTTGAGTGCCCGCGACAGGGGCGTCAGTTCGACGGGCACCGCTTCGTCGATCGGCGACAGGTCCTCCGGCGTACGTTCCCCGACCCCGCTCGCGAAGCCGCGCAGGTCGCGCAGGCCCCAGCGCACGCCCAGCCAGACCAGAAGGCCGATGATCGGCAGGACGAACAACAGCGGCAGCGTCACGCCCCAGACGATCTTGCCCGAAACTTCGCTGCGGGCCTCGAACTTTTCGCTGACCTCGACCGTCGTGTCGTCGCCCGGCGACCGCATAGTATAGACGCGCCAGGTCTCGCCGTTCAGCCGGATGGTGGTGAAACCGCGCGGATATCGCCCGGAATTGGGCGGCGGGCTGTTGTCCGAAGCGATCAGCAGGGCGTGCCCCTTCCAGACGCGGAAGCGTCGCCATCGGGCATAATCGTCCAGCGCGTCCTGGTCGTCGGGCGTCATATGCATGGCGCGCGGATCGATGCTCAGCCGGCTGCCGCCGTTGTCGGCGTGCGACAGCAGCCACAGCTCCTGCGCCGTCGTCGTCAGGTTGGAATCATAGATTTCGGAAATCTCGTCACTGGCGCTGATCCAGGCGATGACGCCGATCAGCACGGTGACCAGCAGGAAGGGAAGCGCGATGCCCTTCAGGATCTGCGTGGCCAGCGAGGGGCGCAGGAACCGTTTCATGGATTGATCACGTAGCCGACGCCGCGGATGGTGGTGATCAGGTCGCGGCCGACCTTCTTGCGCAACGAATAGATGGCGGCCTCGACCGTATTGCTCTCGAAGTCGCCGTCCCAGCTATAGACCTGGGTTTCGATGTCGCCTTTGCTGACGATGCGGCCCATGCGCTGCATCAGGAGCTGCAGGATCTGGAACTCGCGCGCCGTCAGCTTGACCCAGGTGCCGGACCGTTTCAGCGTCCGCCCCGCGGTGTCGAGTTCCAGGTCGCCGTGGCGGATGACGGTCTGGGCGCGGCCCTGGCTGCGGCGATGAACGGCGCGCAGGCGGGCCAGCAGTTCGGCGAGGGCGAAGGGCTTGACGATATAGTCGTCGGCGCCGAGGTCCAGGCCCTGGATGCGGTCGTCCAGTCCGTCGCGCGCCGTCATGATGACGACCGGCACGTCGGACGTGGTCCGCAGGCTTTTCAGCAGGTCCAGACCGGAAATCGACGGCAGGTTGATGTCGAGGATGGCGGCCTCGTAGGGATTGGCCGCTAGGGCCGTGCGCCCATCCTCGCCGTCCTTCAGCCAGTCGACCGTATAGCCCGCCTGTTGCAGGCCGGTCTTCAGGGCATCGCCCAGCATGGCGTCGTCTTCGACCAGGAGGATGCGCATGTCAGATTCGCGAATTCATACCAGGTGAAGCCAATACACTGTGTCGCCGCCCCTCGAAAGCTTTACTGGCCCACGACGAGAATGGCGAAGGTATCCGGGACGACGCCTGGACGTTCGCCGGCCTTGGCGGGCGGCGCGTAATCGGCGAAGGGGAGAAAGACGCGGCCCGTGACCGGGTCCAGCGCGGCCGTGCGTGCCCCGGCCCTGGTCGTCACCGTGTCGACGACGTGCGGCTTGCCGTCGAAACCGATGACGGTCAGCTTGCCGTCACCCGAGGGGACGTAGCCGAGGCCTGTCTTGGCGTCGTAGAGCGCGCCGTCGGGACGCTGGCCGATGGGGAGGGTTGCGACCTCATTGCCGGTGTCGGCCTCGGTGATGCGGGCGATGCCGTTCTTGCACGCCGACAGGATCAGCCGGCCCTTGGCGACGAAGGCGACGCCGGACGGCTCGTCGCAGTCCTTCATGGCGTAGGTCGCCTTGATCGCATGGGTTTTGCCGTCGATGACGACGAGTGCGTTCTTGTCTTCCAGGTGGGTGAAGACCAGACCCTGGCCGTCGATGGCGGCGGCTTCCGGATCACCGCCGACCGGAATTTTCGCCACGAGGGTGTGCGAGGCGACGTCGACGACATCCACCGTGCCGCCGCCATTAGCCATGACATAGGCCTGGCCGCTGACCGGTTCGACGATAGCGGCGTCGGGCTTGGAATCGGTCGGCACAGATGCGACCTGCGCACCGGTCATGGCGTCGTTGAAGGTGACGGTGTTGCTCTTGCCGTTGGTCACCAGCAGCGTCTTGCCGCCGTCGACCGGAAGCGCGATATGGGCGCCTTGCGTAGCGACAAACGCCGGGGCCGCCTGGCGCGTGCCGAGGTCGAAAGCCGAGATGGCCGGGCCATGGGCGACGTAGACGCGATTGTGCGCGGGATCGAAGGTGACGTAGTCCCATCCGCCCGTTCCGCCGATCTTCAGGGTGTCGATGACATGCAGCGGCCCGGCAAGGGCGGCGGAGGGCAGGGCCAAAAGGCTGGCGGCGGCGATCAGGGATTTCATGGCGAGGTCTCCTTCGCCGTCCTCCTGCCAGACGAATATGATGCCAAAATGAACGGCCTGAATTATGACTCCGATCCGAGCGCATACAGGCGCAGGTCGGCGGCGTGGTGAAGCGCGATATGGATGCCGCCCGCGACGACGAGCGTGGCGAGGCAGATCGCCAGCAGGGCGCGCGCGCCGACAGGACGCGCCGCGCCGTGGGCGTAGAAGACGGCCAGGACACCCACCCACAGGGCGCCGAAGGTCAGCCCGCCTGCCACGTCGGACAGCCAGTGCGCCGCGAGATATAGCCGCGAAAAGGCGATAAGGGTCACCAGCCCGGCGGCTGCGCAGGCCAGGGGCAGGCGCAGCCGCTTCGGCAGTTCGCGGCCGATCAGGACGGCCAGGAAGCCGTAGAGCACGGCATTGGTCGTGCTGTGTCCGCTCGGAAAGGAAAAGGCGTCCCAGCCGCTGTGGTACAGATCGGTCGGCCGGGCGCGGTGCAGCGCCACCTTGATCGCCGTATTGAGCAACGAGCCGCCGGCGATCGCCAGGATCCAGTAGAGCAGGGCGCGCCAGGTCCGCCTCCAGGCCAGCCACGCCGCGACAACCACGCCCAGGGTGACGACCATGATCGAGTCGCCGAGTTCGGTGACGGCAATCAGCCCGTTGTCGCCGGCCGGCGTGCGCAGGGACCGCATCAGGGCGTAGACGGCCTTGTCGGCGGCGAAGGACGGGTCGCCCTCCAGCACGTCCTCGGCGATGCTGAAGAAGACGAAGGCGGCAAACAGCATGACCACGATCATGACGCAGAGGAATGCCCACTCGTTTTTCAAGGCGTCCGTATACCGGGCAAACCCCGGACTGCGGCGGCCCAGCCACAGGCGCACGGTCTCCGATCGCCGCGCCAGCGGCGGCAGGACAGCCTGGACGCCGGCCGCAAGGGCTGCGACGGCGGCAACCAGGATGATGACGATGAGCAACAGCCGAAGGTCGGGGGACATGGGGTCATTGATACGGGGCGCCGTGTCAAAAACCCATCGGATTTCGCGCATGGCCCGAAGTGTGCTAGACACGCCTCGTGCGGTACGATCCCGATCATAAGGCGCGCACGCGCCTCCGGCTGCTGACCGAAGCCGCCATCCTGCTGCGCGAGGCGGGACCCGACGGGCTGTCGGTCGCCACCCTGATGAAGCGCCAGGGCCTGACGCATGGCGGCTTCTACGCCCATTTCGAATCGAAGGAAGACCTGATCGAGCAGGCGATCGACGCCATGTTCGACAAGACGTGCGAACGCTTCGTCGCCCGCACGCGCGGTCTCAATCCGCGTGAGGCGCTGATCGCCTATGCCGACTACTACCTGTCGCCGGCCCATATCAACCGCGCGGGCCAGGGCTGTCCGGTGCCGGCCTGCGCCGGCGATGTGGCGCGGCTGGGGGCCGGGGCGCGCCGCCATTTCGAAGCGGGCATCGCCCGCCTGGAAGGCCTCATCGCAGACACCTTCCTGATGGCGGGATTGTCGCCGGCCGATGCGGCGTGGGAAGCCGCCGGCCTGCTCGGCCGCCTGGCCGGGGGCGTGGTCGCCGCGCGCGCGGTCAAGTCTTCGGCCATGCAGGACCATATCGCCCACGCCGCCCGGCTGGGCATAGAACGCGATCTCGACCGCCTGCCGCGCTCCGCGCCCGACCTGCGCGGCGACGGCGCCTTACGCCTTTCCGCCGCGCCCGACATCGCCTGAGCGCCGCCCGCGGCAGTGTGACATTTATGCAAACCTGTCACAGACTACGCCGCATTTCTGCCGGAATGGCTTGCCTTGGCGGGTGACGTTATATTATGACCATCATATAACAAGAGCGACGACCACCTTCAGGTGGCGCGATATCAAGGGGCCGGCAGCGATGCCGGATCAGGGAGAGAGGACTTTACATCTGCGGCCTGACCAAGGCGTCAGGGCCACTCCGCCGGAGCATCAGCACATGCCCGGCACAAATACCGAAAGAGACCTGGCGATAACAGTCACGGCACGCGCGCTCCAGGCGCGCAAAGCCTCCCGCTCAGTCTCCATAAACGTGTTGGACGAAGAACAAGCAAAAAACGGCCGGCAAACCGGTCAGATGCGGCGCTGCTCACGCGGCCGCTCTGTCCGTATGCCGGCGCATAAAAACGCACGCCAATCACAATGCCGGCGCGAACGTCGGCTGAACATGGAGAAAGCAATGAAGTCCAACCGTTTCAACGGTACGCAGCTGCTCAAGGGAAGTGTTTCCCTGATGGCGCTGGCGGCCGTGACGATCGCCGGCCATGCCCAGGCGCAGGCTGCCGCGAGCACGGACAAGAGTGACGAAGTCGTCGTCGTCGGTGTCCGCAAGGCGCTGAAAACCGCACAGGACATCAAGAAAAACGCCGACACGCAGGTCGATTCGATCACCGCGACCGACATCGGCGCCTTCCCGGACAAGTCCGTCGCCGAAGCCCTGCAGCGCGTGCCCGGCATCACCGTGTCGCGCTTCCAGTCGAGCGACGACTCGACCCACTTCTCGGCCGAACCGGCCCAGGTCCTGATCCGCGGCCTGACCTTCGTGCGCACCGAACTCAACGGCCGCGACATCTTCACCGCCGACGGCGCCCGTGGCCTGAACTTCAACGACGTGTCGCCCGAACTGATGGCCGGCGTCGATTCGTACAAGAACCTGACGGCCGACATGATCGAAGGCGGCATCGCCGGCTCGGTCAACCTGCGCACCCGCCTGCCGTTCGATTCGAAGGGCCAGGTCATCGCCCTGTCGGGCCGTGCCGACTATGGCGACCGCTCGAAGAAGGCGACCTACGAATATTCCGGCATGTACTCGAACCGCTGGCAGACCTCGGTCGGTGAGTTCGGCCTGCTGGTCAACTATGCCAATTCGCACGTCCTGACCCAGACCGAAGCGGTCGTCATGCAGCGCATCGGCACCTTCTGCGACGCCGGCTACGCCGACTCGTCCGGCAACCCGATCGTCAATTCGGACGGGTCCGTCCCCTGTACGCACAATCCGTACGGCGGCAACGGCTGGGCCTACATTCCCGACCAGGTCAACTATTCCCAGGTGGAATACGACCGGACCCGCCACGGCACGTCGCTGGCCGCGCAGTACCAGAACAACGACAAGACGTTCGAAGCCACGCTGCAGTACAACGACACCTATTACCGCAACGCCTGGCGCGAACGCTCGTCGAACGTCAGCCTGTTCGGCCTGTGGGCGGCGCCCGCCTTCTCGCCGCAGACCACGGCCATTGTCGGTCCGGCCGACGGCTCGTCCTTCACCTTCGCGCCTGACGGCACGCTGACCTCGGGCATCATCACGACCGGTTCGGGCGGCTGGGGCGGCTCGACCGCCGACAATCTCAACCGCGGTTCCGTCGTCGCGGGCCTGCCCTTCGTCAACTACTGCGGCGCGGGCGCGGTTCCGGCCTGCACCACGCAGCGCCAGGGCATCACGGTCAACGACGAAGCCCGTATCTTCAACCACACCGAAGGTACCAAGGATATCTCGCTGAACGCCAAGTGGAAGATCAGCGACCAGCTGCGCACCAATTTCGACGTGCAGTACGTCAAGGCCCAGACCAACAATTACGACATCCTGGTCGCCGCCTCGACGCTGGCCAATGCCGACTACAGCGTCAACGGCGACGGCACGCCGCAGATCAAGCTTGAGCCGGGTTCGAACGTCAACTACGCTCCGGGCTTCCTGTCGAACACCCACAACTGGTTCATCCCGTACATCCAGGACCACTACGAAGACAACGACGCGACCCAGGCCACCCTGCGCGCCGACGCCGAATACCGCTTCCACGACGCGGGCTGGCTCGACACGCTGAAGGTCGGCGTCCGCTATGCCGACCGCAAGCAGAAGGTCCGCTATTCGGCCTACAACTGGTCGCCGGTCGTCCAGCCCTGGAACGGCTGTAACAATCCGGGCTTCAGCCTCGATAACACCACGGGCGGCGCCTATACCTGCAACCCGACGGCCCCGGCCTTCAAGGGCTACGGCGCCGGCATCTGGGCGGTCGAACCGCTGCGCAGCGGCTTCTACAACGGGGACGTCTACAACAACGGGCCGATGGTCTTCCTGTCGAACGACGTGCTCGGCGACTACCAGCGCCAGGTCCAGGCCCTGTCGGGCTCGACGACCGGTTCGCCGCTCGGCTGGACCCCGTTGTGCCAGCGCGCCAGCAACACCGAAGGCTGCTTCGTCGACTCGGAAATGCTGAACGTATCCGAAAAGACCGAAGCCGCCTATGCGATGCTCAAGTTCGGCGGTCCGGACAAGACCATCTTCGGCGGCATCACCGTCAATGGCAATATCGGCGTCCGCTACGTGACGACCGACATCGAAAGCCGTGGCGGCGTGGCCTTCAACAACCCGACCTGGTACACGCTGCTGGCGCCGTGCTCGACGCCCACCAGCTCGGCCAACCTGGTCAACCCGTCGTGCTACCTGACGGCCGACATGCAGACCTTCAGCCAGGGCGCGGGCACCAAGAGCACCTACGGCGCCACGCACAACAACTGGCTGCCCAGCTTCAACATCCGCTTCGGGCTGGACGACAAGAACTTCATCCGTTTCGGGGCGTCGCGCGCCCTGTCGCGGCCTGATTTCGGCCAGCTGCGCAACTACGTGCAGATCCAGGCGCCGACGATTAACACCACGTCGAACTCGCCCTTCATCATCTGGAAGAATCCGGCGGGCTCGCATACCGATCCGAACAACGTCCAGGGCTACAACTTCGTCTTCAACGCGGATTCGGGCAATGCGGCCCTGGCGCCGATCACTGCCGACCAGTTCGACCTGAGCTACGAGAACTACATCAGCTCGACCAGCTCCTTCACCTTCGACCTGTTCTACAAGCACCTCAACGGCGATATCTCCTACGCCGAACTGCCGCGCGCCGTTACCTTCAACGGCGTGACCGAGAACGTGGTCGTCCGCGGCCCGGGCAACGGCAAGGGCGGCGGCACGCTGCGCGGCTTCGAAGCGGCCTACCAGACCTTCTTCGACTTCCTGCCGTCGCCGTTCAACGGCCTCGGCATCCAGGCCAACTATACCCGCACGGAGCAATCGGGCATCACCAACTCGAACCTGGCCAACGAGCCGGGCTACGCGGCGGGCGGCACGATCGCATTCGGCGGCGGTCTGCAGGTCAACGGCGCGGTCTTCGACTCGCACCGCCTGGCCGGCATCTCGGACGAGAGCTACAACATCGTCCTGCTCTACGAAAAGGGTCCGATCGCCGGACGCATCGCCTATAGCTACCGTTCGGACTTCCTGACGAACAACCTCGACTGCTGTATCGGCCTGCCGATGTGGCAGAAGGGTAACGGCTTCCTCGACGCGTCGCTGCGCTATCGCCTCAGCGACAATGTCGAGCTGTCGATCGACGGTTCCAACCTGCTCAACACCACGACCGTGATGCAGCAGCAGGTCATGGGCGACTCGTCAGTCACGCCGGGCGCCAAGCCGGTCCGCATCGACTCGGCCTGGATCCGCAACGACCGCCGCTTCCAGATGGGCGTTCGCTTCAAGTACTAAGGCGTAACCGGGCGCGGCCTCTTGTCAGGCCGCGCCCTTTTTGTTTTTTGCGAGTTCGCCATGCAATCGAAACGCACCATCGTGATCCTTGGCGGAGGCACCGCCGGCTGGATGTGCGCGGCAGCCTTGTCGCCGCTGATCCGCACCGGCAGGATCAGTGTGTGCCTGGTCGAATCCGACCAGATCGCCACGGTCGGGGTCGGCGAGGCGACGTTGCCGCACATCAAGGACTTCAACGACAGTCTCGGCATCGACGAAGCGGCCTTCATGCGTGCGACCCATGCCACCTTCAAGCTGGGTATCGCCTTCGCCGGCTGGGGCAGCGAGCGCTATATCCATCCCTTCGGCATCTTCGGCCAGGACTGGGGCGGGACGCCCTTCCAGCACCACTGGCTGCGGGCCCGCCAGCAGGGCGAGGCCGCGCCGCTGGAGGACTACAGTTTCGCCGTAACGGCCGCCTCCGCGCACCGTTTTGGCTTTCCGGACGGTGATACGGCGTCAGTGCGTTCGACCTTCGCCTACGCCTATCACTTCGACGCGGCCCTCTATGCCGGCTTCATGCGCGACTTCGCGACAAAGGCCGGCGTGACCCGGACCGAGGGCCGCGTCGTCTCCGTCGTCCGCGATACGAACAGCGGCGATGTCACGGGCCTCCGGCTCGAATCCGGTGCGACCGTGGCCGGCGACCTGTTCGTCGACTGCTCGGGCTTTATCGGCCTGTTGATCAACGCGGTCGCGCCCGATCAATGGGAGGACTGGGGCGACTGGCTGCCGTGCGACCGGGCCTGGGCGGTGCCGAGCCGCAGGATGGACGATGTCGCACCCTATACGCTGTCGATCGCCCGTGAGGCGGGCTGGCAGTGGCGTATCCCGCTGCAGCACCGCACCGGCAACGGCTATGTCTTTTCGAGCCGCTTCACCTCCGAAGCCGAGGCGATGGACGTCTTGATGGCGAATCTTGCGACCGAACCCCTGGCCGATCCGAAACTGCTGAAATTCCGCGCCGGCCGGCGGCCGAAGTCGTGGAGCGGCAATGTCGTTGCCACAGGCCTGGCCAGCGGCTTTCTGGAACCGCTGGAATCGACCAGCATCTATCTTGTCCAGGCGGCGATCCGCGAACTGATGCCGCTGCTCATGACCGGCAACGACGATCCGCGCGCCCGCGATGCCTTCAACCGCGCCATGGCGACCGAATACGACCGTATCCGCGACTTCCTCATCCTGCATTACCATGTGACGGACCGCACCGAGCCGCTGTGGCAGCATGCGCGCACCATGGACGTGCCGGACTCGCTCAAAGAGAAGCTCGCCCTCTTCCGGACCCGGGCCTATATCGAATCCTACAATAGCGGCCTGTTTTCCCCGCCGAGCTGGCTGGCTGTGCTGGTGGGGCAAGGCATCCTGCCGACCGGTTACGACCGCACGGTCGACTGGATGCCGATGGATCGCCTTGCCGGCATGCTCGACGAACATCGCCGCCGCATTGCGTCGGAAGCCGGCATTATGGCGTCGCACGCGGCAGCGCTGGCCTCCTATCTTGCGCCGGCGCCCGCGGAGATGGCGTCATGAGCAATCCCGTCCGCAAGGTTCTGGTCGTCGGGCGCGATGCCCCGCTGTGGCTCAGCGTCCTGGCGCTGCACCACGCCTTGTCGCCGGCGGGTATCGCGGTCGAAGCTGTCGAGTTGCCCGCCATGGCCCGGCCGCAGGACATACAGGCGGCCCTGCCGGCGCTCGAAGCCTTCCATAGCCGCATCGGCCTCGACGAAGGCGATGTATTGAAGGCGACGCGCGGCAGCTTTTCCATGGGACAGATGTTCGAGGGCTTTGCCGCGGGCCGGCCCTTCTTCCATGCCTATGGCAGCCACGGCACTCCGATCGCGGGCGTGCCTTTCCTGCCGTACCTGACGCGCGCGCGGCGCCAGGGCCTGGGTGTCGCCTTCGAGGATTTTTCACTGACGGCGGCCGCCGCCAAGCAGGGGCGCTTCGTCCTCCCCGACGACGAGACCGGCCCGTTCGCCCGGACCGACTACGGCTACCATCTGCCGGCCATGGCCTATGGTGAGATGCTGAAGCGGCAGGCCTTGCGGCGTGTGCCGGTCCATGCGGCGCGCCATGCCGAGGCCGTGCTCGACGCTGGCGGCGATATGGCGGCTGTCGATATCGGCGGTTTGCAGATCGCCGCCGACCTGTTCGTCGACGCCACGGGCGCGCAGTCGCTTCTGTTGCGCAAGGGGCTGAACACACCGTTCGAATCGTGGCGGCACTGGTTCCCGGGCGATCGCGTCCTGACAGCGGCCGGCCCGGCGCTGTCGCCCATACCGCCCTACGCCAGGATTACGGCGGCCGACACCGGCTGGACAGGATTGTTCGCCGCCCGGGACGCTACGCATATCGTCCATGTCTTCGACGGTTCGCAGACCCCGGATGAGATCGCCGCGCGCGGCATCGGCTTCGGCGACGCGGTCGTGACGCCGCTGGCGCCTGGCGGCTCGACGGCCTGGGTGCGCAATTGCATAGGCATAGGCGAGGCGGCCTGCGTCTTCGATCCGCTCGACGCCGTGGGATTGCAAGCCGTGCAAATCGGCCTGGCGCACCTGGTGACGGTGTTTCCCTATGATCGCGTCCATCAGCCCGAACGCGCCGAATATAACCGGCTGATGACCATGGCCAATGAAGGCTTGCGTGATTTCCAGCTCCTGCACCATGTGCTGTGCCGGCGGACCTCGGCCTTCTGGCAGAAGGCCCGGGCCGCCCCTCCGCCCGATCGGCTGCGCCATCGCCTTGACTCGTTTCTGTCGGCCGGCGTCCTCGCGCCGCAGGATCAGGACAGTTTCACGGCCGACAGCTGGAATGCGGCCCTGCTCGGCCACGGCCTGGTGCCGGACGCTTACGACCCGCGCGCCGACCTTACCCCGGACGCCGCCCTGAAAGGCAATCTTCAGTATATGCTCGGCTTTATCCGCGAGCAGGTCGGCAAGGCCTACGACCACGACACCTACCTGAAGGCGTTTTGCGGCGGGTGATTTTCCGCGATGGGCTCGTTTCCAACTGCGATTGACCTTCACTTGATCGCCGTTGGCAAGGGCGACTGCCCACCGCCGGCTTGTTCTCAAAGAGCGAAGCGTTAGAACGCTTCTATAGGCGGCGAGCCATGCGGCGTTTGAGCTGAAAAAAAGCCTATGCCAACGGTCATTCTTGATGGCCGTTGGCATAGGAACCGTTTTCATGAGGTGATTGATTGTTTCAATCATGATAAGGTCCTGTGGACGGGAGGGACCCATGACCCCTGCCGGCCAATAGTCCGAGAGCGCGACAGCGCCGGTGCCACAGGGTAGAGCAGGGTGAAGAGACCGACTTCGTTAGACATCGCCGCGATTACGGGCGTGTCGCAGACCACCGTTTCGCGGGCGCTCAGTCATTCGCCGCTCGTCAACGAGGAGACGCGCCAGAAGATCCTCGATGTGGCGCGGCAGCTGCACTACAAGGTCGACGCCAACGCCCGCAAGCTGCGCTCCAAGAAGATCCACACCATGGCGGTGCTGATCTCGGCCGACCTCGACAATCCGCAGAACCCGATCAATCCCTTCTTCCTGCCGCTGATCGGCTCGATCCTGCAATATGCCGGCGAGAAGGGTTTCGACATCATCACTTCGCTGCAGCAGCCGACCGACGACTGGGGCACCGACTATGGCTTCTCGCGCCGCGCCGACGGCATCATCTTCCTCGGCTGCAAGGATTTCGAGAGCTACACCAACAAGTTCGAATACCTGAACCAGGTCGGCGATCCCTGGGTCGTCTGGGGCGTCAACCGCCCCGACTGCGCGCGCCTGTGCATCGGCAGCGACAATGAGGACGGCGGCTTCAAGGCGACCAGCCACCTGGCCAGACTCGGCCGCCGCCGCATCGCCTATTTCGGCAAGTCTTCGCCTGAACATCCCGAGTTCAAGGAGCGCTTCGACGGCTATCGCCGGGCACTCCACGCGGCGGGGATCGAGTACGACCCCAAGCTGCACCGCGACTGCTTCCTCGAGCGCGACGAGGGCTTTGCCGAGGTCGGCCGCATGATCAATGAAGGTGTCGAGTTCGACGCGGTCTTCGCCTCGTGCGATCTGCTGGCCATGGGGGTATTGCAAGGTCTGAACCGCCACGGTTTCCGCGTGCCGCACGACGTGTCGGTTATCGGCTTCGACGACCTTTGGGTGTGCAGTTCGCTGTCGCCGGCCTTGTCGACCATGCGTCAGGACACCGAAGCCGCGGCGCGCGTTCTGGTCGACGGCCTCTCGGCGCTGATCGAGAACGAGCCGGTCAAGGATATCCGCATGCCGACGCAACTGGTGGTGCGGGAATCGTGCGGCGGGCTTTCAAGGATGAACTGAGGACTTAACACCTCCCCGTTTTCGAAGAAAATGGGGAGGGGGGCCGTCCCACGAAGCCTTGGCGAAGTGGGATGGTGGTGGGGTTTCTTACTTTCTTTCCACGCGTAGGCGATTCAAAGAAAGCAAGAAACCCCACCACCACCCTCCGCTAAAGCTCCGGGCGGTCCCCCTCCCCATTCGTTCCGAACGGGGAGGTACAAGAAGTGCCTACTTCCCCGGCACCAACCGTATGGCGAATCCACCCCCCGGGGCCATTTTCAGCATCAGCACGTCCTTGGCTGTCACCGTCTTCTTCTCGATGACGATATCGAAGCGTGCAGGGCCCTTGTCGTCCGCATGGTCGCCGTCGCGGTAGATCTCGGCCGTATAGGTTTTCCCCGGTGTCAGGAAGCTCAGCGGCACGCTGGCCGTCCGCCACTGGTCGTCGCTGATCCCGCCCAGGTACCAGGTCTGCGACGTCCGGTCCTTGCGCGCGATGACGGCATAGTCGCCGGGCTCGCCCGACAACATGCTGCTCTCGCTCCAGTCGGTCGGGACATCCTTGATGAACTGGAAGGCCTGCGGATATTTCGCATAGTTTTCCGGCAGGTCGGCCGCCATCTGGATCGGGGAATAGAGCACGACATAGAGCGCCAGTTGCTTGGCCTGGGTCGACAGCAGGTCGCGCTTGTTGCCTTCCAGGCTCAGCACGCCCGGCGTGAAGTCGAACGGACCCGCCAGCATGCGTGTGAAGACGAGGTTCGCCTCGTGCTCGGGCGGATTGATGGGCGTGCCCCAGGCGTTATATTCCTGGCCGCGCGCGCCTTCGCGCGACACCCAGTTGGGATAGGTGCGCCTGAGACCCGTGTCCTTGATCGGCTCGTGGCTGTCGACGGCGATATGGTACTTGGCGGCCAGTTCCAGCACCTTCGTATAGTGGCGCGAGCCCTCCTGGCTGTCGCTGAAGCCGTAGTGGATGCTGTTGCCGGGGCCGGCGAACTGGTCGGTGCCCGCGTCAGTGACATAGCCGGTCTTGACGCTGTCGACGCCGTTGGCGGCGTAGAGCTGGTAGGCCTGGTCCATCTGTGATTCGTAGCGCGCCATATTGCCACCGGTCTCGTGGTGACCCACCAGATGGACGCCCTTGGCCGCTCCATAAGCCGCCAGCGCCTTCAGGTCGAAATCGGGTGTCGGCCGCGTATAGTCGAAATCCTTGCCGGAGCCGAACCACTGGCCGTCCCAGCCGGGGTTCCAGCCTTCGACCAGCACGCCGCGGAAGCCGTTCTTCGCGGCAAAGTCGATATATTTCTTGGTGTTGTCGGTCGTGGCGCCGTGCTTCGGTCCCTGGGCCCAGGTCGATTTCTCGAGGTGCATTTCCCACCAGATACCGACATATTTGTACGGTTTGACCCATGACACGTCGCCCAGCTTATTGGGTTCGTTGAGGTTGAGCTCGATATTGGAATTGTAGAGCGCCGGCGCATTGTCGGTGATGATCATCGTCCGCCAGGGTGAGGTGAACGGCGCCTGGCGCTCGACGCTGGGCCCCAGCGAGCCCGGCGCCAGATGCGCTTTCAGCCGCTGGCCGTCGACGCGGCGCACCCACATGGAGGCAAAGTCGGTCAGGGCCGCTTCGTGGAGCGCGATATAGACGCCCTTGTCGGTCTTGATGGTCAGCGGCGTATTGGCCTGGCTGACCTCGTTGAGGGGCGTCTCGTTATAGAGATATTCCAGATTGTCCCATTCGCCACCGACATTCCACCATGCCTTGGCGGGATCCGCGACGGCGAACTCGGTCTGCTCGTCGATTATCTTCACGTCCTTCAGCTGCGGCTGGTCGGGAAATTCGTAGCGGAAGCCGATACCGTCGTCGAACAGGCGGAAAACCACAGTCATGTGGCGGTTGTCGTAGACCTTCTGCACGAAGTCGACGCGCAGTTCGTTGTAATGATTGCGCACGTAGCGGCGCTCGCCCCACGGCTGCTCCCAGGTCTCGTCCGCCGAAGAGGTCTTCTGCGAATCCAGGGCGAACTGGCCGTCGAGCGCCGGCGCATTGGCCACCAGGAAGCCCATGCGCGACGGGGCGATGATGACAGCGCCCTTGCGGTCGACCTCGTATGAAATCTTGCCGGTGGCGTCGGTATAGAGCTTCACGCTGAGCGTCCCGTCGGGTGACGAGCCCTGCGCCACCAGGTCGTCGGCCAGCGCCGGGGAAACGAGGCAGGCGGTCAGCAATGCCGTGGAGAACGACAAGGTACGCATGGCGGACTTGAAGCGCATATCTATACATCCCTGCATGAGTCCGGTGTGTCTCGGACCTTTGGTACATGTTTGTTGTTTCGGATGTACTATGCCAACGCTGTCAAGGTAACCCTAAAATATTCAATGCATACGTATTCAATTCAATGCATAGAATTGCATACGTATTCAATATTGAACTTCATTTGGTATGGCCGTAGCTTTATTATGCAATGAGTGTCCGGCAATTTCCCTTCCGGACTTTCGGCCTGCAGTGGGGGAGGGTCATGGCCTCTTCCGCGTTCTTTCTGGGTTCCGGGTTAGTGACTGAACCGGGGACCGAAAATTACGGAGCCCGTCTTTGTAATTTTGTTCTTCCCAACACACTGTCCCCTTGCCTCGCGGCAAGGGGATTTTTTAGCATGTAGAAAAGCAAAACGGGGACGGGCATGCGGGATCCATTTGCAAATCTGGCTCAGGTGGCGACGATCGATGCGCCGTCGCCCCAGGTCTTCCATCGCGATATCGTCGCCGCCGAAGAGCCGGTGATCATCCGGGGACTGACCGGGGCGTGGCCGGCACTCGAGGCCGGGCGGACCTCGGCCGCGGCCATGAGCGCCTATCTGCGCGGCATCGACACCGGCGGGTCCGTGCCTGTCATGGAGGCGCCGGCCGCGACCGGCGGCCGCTTCGGCTATATGAACGACATGTCGGGCTTCAGCTTCTCCAAGCGGCAACTGAGCCTGACGGCGACGCTGAACCGGCTGGAGGCCATCCTCGGCCAGGCCGATGCGCCCTATATCGCGATCCAGATGTTGCCGCTCCTGTCGCACTGCCCGGATTTTGTGCGCAGCAATCCCATGCCGCTTCTGTCGCCGCAGGTCAGCCCGCGCCTGTGGGCGGGCGGAGCCGTGCGCACCCAGACGCACAACGACCGCGACCACAACCTGGCCTGCGTGCTGGCGGGGCGGCGGCGGTTTCTGCTGTTTCCGCCGGAGCAGGTCGCCAACCTCTATGTCGGGCCGCTCGACCAGCCGCCGCCCTTGTCGCTGGCTGATCCCGAGGCGCCCGACTACGACCGCTTCCCGCGTTTCCGCGAGGCCATGGCCGCGGCGCGCGTGGCGTACCTGGAGCCCGGCGACAGCCTGTTCATGCCGAAATACTGGTGGCACCATGTAACCTCGCTCGAGCCGTTCAACGTCATGATCAACTACTGGTGGGGCGATATGCCGGCGGGCCTGGAGAACCCCAATGACGGCTTCCTGGCGGCGCTGCTGGCCTTCCGGCATCTGCCGCCCGGCGAGCGCCGGTACTGGAAGGCCATGTTCGACGCCTACGTCTTCGGCGCCGAGGGCGATGTGACCGGCCATATTCCGGAGGCGGCAAAGGGCGTGCTGGGCGCCCTGCCGCCGCCGATGCGCGCGCGGCTCAGGCAGGAACTGAAGCTCATCCTGTTGAAATCATGAACCCCTATGGTCCGCCCGCCAGCGCCCGGCTGGAGATTCGCCGTATCGGCGCCGAACAGAGCCCGCTTTTGATCGTCGACGATCCGGTCGCCGAGCCACTGGCCCTGATCGACGCGGCGTGCCGAACCGCCTTCTATACGCCCGACCATACGCTTTATCCGGGTGTCAATGCGCGCCTGCCCGAAGCCTACTATGCCGCGATCCTTGCCCTGCTGCGCGGGCCGCTGGAAGGCGTTTTCGGCCTGCCGGCAAAATCGTACCTCGACTATTTCGGCTTCTTCGGCCTGGCCGCGCCCGGCGACCTGAGGCCGATCCAGGCCGTGCCGCACTATGACGGCGCCGATCCCGGCCTTGTCGCCATGGTCCACTATCTTTGCCCCGAAACCTACGAAGGCACGGCTTTCTATCGCCACCGCGCGACCGGCATCGAAACGGTCGATCCGGCGCGCGAGGCGGGGTTTGCCGGGGTGGCCGCCGCTGAACTGGAAGCCGGGCAGGGGATGGCGGCCTATGAGGAGATCGCCCGGGCCGGGATGCGCTTCAACCGGCTGATCGTCTATCGTGGCAACAGCCTGCATCGCGGGCTGCTGGGCGGTGCGGACCTGTCGGCCGATCCTTTGCGCGGCCGGCTGACCGCCAATGGTTTTGTCAAACGCAAGGTGTGAGTTGTTTTTGTGGCGTCGGTTGACAAAGCTATTCTAAGGTGATGTAAGATAAAGCCAATGTCAGGCCGGGATATTAGTCAACGGCTTACGTGGCGTTATTTTATACTGCGGAAAATAAACTCTAAAGCCCGCAAGCTATAGTATGGCGCCGGATAAGTAACCGCAGGGATGCCAACAATGGTCACACCGTCGAAACTCGCCATCGCGGCTGTATTGTCCGCAGTCGTTATTGGAAGCGCTTCCATATCAATGCCGGTTTTGGCCCGCGCCGCGCAGGATCATTCCGCGTGGAGCAACAAAAGCTTGGGCGCCGATGCGCGCGCCGACCTTTTGCTGAAAGCGATGACGCGTGAGGAGAAGCTGACCCTCGTCTTCGGCTATTTCGGCGCCGACATGAAGGACAAATACACGCGTCCGCCCGAATCGCGCTGGTCGTCGGCGGGCTATGTGCCGGGCATCGCGCGCCTGGGCATTCCCGCGCAATACGAGACCGATGCCGGGATCGGCGTCGCCACCCAGCACGATGCCGACCATTGGCGTGAACGCACCTCGCTGCCGTCGGGTATTGCCACGGCGGCCACCTGGGATCCGGACCTGGCCTATAAGGGCGGGGCGATGATCGGTTCCGAGGCGCGCGATTCCGGTTTCAATGTCATGCTGGCCGGTGGCGTCAATCTGCTGCGCGAGCCGCGCAACGGCCGCAACTTCGAATATGCCGGCGAAGATCCCTGGCTGGCCGCCAACATGGTCGCCGCCCAGATCAACGGCATCCAGTCGAACCACGTCATTTCGACGATCAAGCACTATGCGCTCAACGCCCAGGAAACCGGCCGCCACTTCGTCAGTTCGAACATCGGCGAAAACGCCGCCATGACCTCGGACCTGCTGGCCTTCCAGATCGCCATCGAAAAGAGCAAGCCCGGTTCGGTCATGTGCGCCTATAACCGGGTCAATGACGATTATGCCTGTGAAAACAAGTGGCTGCTCAACGACGTGCTGAAGACCGACTGGGGCTACAAGGGCTATGTCATGTCGGACTGGGGCGCCGTCTATTCGACCGCCAAGGCCGCCAATGCCGGCCTCGACCAGGAATCGGCCGGTCATTCCTTCGACAGCCAGCCCTTCTTCAAGGAGCCCCTGGCCGCGGCGATCGCCAGGGGCGAAGTCAAGACAGCCCGCCTCGACGACATGGTGCGCCGAATCCTGCGCAGCCTGTTCGCCACAGGCCTGATGGATTCGCCCGAAGTGGCCGACAAGCCGATCGATCTCGCCGCCCATGCCAAGGTCACGCAGGCCGACGCCGAAGCCGGCATGGTACTGCTGAAGAACGACGGCAATGTCCTGCCGCTCATCAGGACCGCCGAGACCGTGGCCATCATCGGCAGCCACGCCGATGTCGGCGTGCTGTCGGGCGGCGGCTCGTCGCAGGTCCACGGCGTCGGTGGCAATGCCGTGCCGGGTCTCGGCGATCCCGGCTTTCCGGGGCCGGTCTATTATCACCCCAGCTCGCCGCTCAAGGCGATCGCCAAACGCATCCCCGACGCGAAGATCGTCTATGACGACGGCACCGATCCGGTGCGCGCGGCGAAACTGGCTGCCGGCAGCGACATGGTCGTCGTCTTCGCCAACCAGTGGACCGGTGAGGATCTCGACTTCTCCGTGACCCTGCCGGACAACCAGGACGCCACGATTTCGGCCGTTGCGGCGGCCAATCCGAAGACGGTCGTGGTACTGGAAACGGGCGGACCGGTGCTGATGCCGTGGGCCGACAAGACGCCGGCCATCCTCGAGGCCTGGTATCCCGGCACCGAAGGCGGCGAGGCGATCGCCCGCGTCCTGTTCGGCGAAATCGACGCGACGGGCCGCCTGCCGGCGACCTTCCCGGCATCGCTCGACCAGCTTCCGCACCCGGCGCTGTCCGACAACAACGGCAATCCCAAGGCCTTGTTCGACGTCACCTACGACGAAGGCGCGGCCGTGGGATACAAGTGGTTCGACAAAAAAGGCCTGAAGCCTCTGTTCCCGTTCGGCCATGGCCTGAGCTACACGCAGTTCGCCTATTCAGGCCTCAAGGTCGCCAACGCCAAAGGCAAGGTCACGGTCAGCTTCGACGTCAAGAATGTCGGCGGCCGCGCCGGCAGCGCCACACCGCAGGTCTATGTCGGTCCGGACGGCGATTTTGCCGGCTGGGAAGCGCCGAAGCGCCTGGCGGGTTTTGCCAAGGTGGCCCTGGCCCCCGGCGCCGCCCGCCATGTCAGCGTGACGGTCGATCCGCGCCTGCTGGCGACCTATAACAAGGGCTGGGTGATCAAGGGCGGCAAATACGCCGTCTCGCTCGGCGCCTCGTCGCGCGACATCAAGGATACGGTATCGCTGACGCTGGCCGCGCGGACCCTACCAGTGACCTACAAAGGAAACTGATCAGGCGTTCGGTGTTGTCGCCGACTCGCGGATGACGAGGCGGTGCGGCACCAGGGTGACAAGGCCGCTGTCCGATACGGGCGGCGGCTCACCGCCGACGATATCGAACAGGATTTCGGCGGCCCGCGCGCCCATGGTCTTGAGCGGTTGGTGGATGGTGGTCAGCGGCGGCCAGATGATTTCCGACACGGGCGTGTCGTCGAAACCGACGACCGAGAGGTCGCGCGGCAGGCTGAAGCCCATCTTGTGCGCGGCGAACAGGGCGCCCACGGCCATGTCGTCGTTGGCGCAGATGATGGCGGTCGGATGGCCCGGCGTGCCGAGAATCTTCACGGCGATATCGGTGCCCGAGCGGAAGGTGAAGCTGCCGCGCTCGACGCGCGCCGCCGCTGGGTCCAGTCCACCCTGGTCGAGCGCCCGGACGAAGCCGGCAAAGCGGTCCTCGGCCGAAACGTGCCCTTCGAGGCCCTTGATGAAGGCGAAGTTGCGATGGCCGAGCGACAGTAGGTAGCGGGTCAGTTCAAAGCCCGCGGCCTCGTCGTCTATGCTGACGCTGGGGATGATCTGTTGCGCCGGCCGGCCCGCCGATAGCGCTACCACGGGAAAGCGCGCGGCCTTTATCTTTTCCAGAAGCTCGGCGTCGTCGGAAAAGGGCGGGGTCAGGATCAGGCCGTCATAGCGCCGCGAGCGGATAAGCTCCATGACCGTCTCGGCCTTGCGCAGCGAATGCTGGTTGACGGCGTGCGTGCCCAGCTGGAAGCCGACCTGGCCGCACGCCCTGAGCGCGCCAAGCTCGATACCGGCGTAATAGAACGAGTTCGGTTCGTTCTCGACATCGGACGAATAGATCAGCCCCAGCACGCGGCTCTTGCCGCCCGCCAGCGAGCGCGCCTGCATGTTGACCTTGTATTGCAGCTTTTCGACGGCGGCCAGCACGGCCTGCCGTACCTTGTCGCTGACGTTCGGCCCGCCGTTGAGCACGCGCGAAACCGTGACCCGCGCTACCCCTGCCAGCGCCGCCACATCGTCGATTGTAGGCTTCCCCGATCCCACCTGGTTTTAACCCTCGAAACAATTTTCGTATAATGACGGCAGTTCGCAAATGATTGCAATAGCTTACCCGCGGTCATGAGGGCTGACCGCGGGTTTTTTCAGCTCAGGCGCCGCATGGCGCGCGCAAAAAAGAAGCCGGTTCTCCAGGGAGAAAACCGGCCGGGATCATGGAAGATCATGAAGTTGGGAAGAACGCCGCTCAAGCCAGAGCGGGGTAACGCGACAATGGAAGCGCTTCCATCATCTGTCTCTTTATGGCGTGCAGCGCTTGAAGAGTCAACAGAAACAACAGGTGGCCTGACCAGATTGTGCCGATTTTTTGCGACTTGTCACGCCATCGCCGGATGCCGGGCCAGCAGGGTTTGCAGGAAGGCGCGGTTGGCCGGCAACTGGGCGGCCGAGGTGCGGGCGCGCTCGACTTCCTGCCGGGCCAGGTCGTGGCGCCGCCGGTCCGCGCCGAAGGTGCGCCAGGCCGGAACCCGGGTGTCGAACGCCATGCCGTAGAGGACGTATTGATAGCTGGCGGCGGGAAAAATTTCCGCGCGGTGCGGAAAGTCCTCGATGCCCGGCGTGCGTGTCGCCCACAGCTGCAACAGGTCGCGCAAGGTGCCGGACAGGGTTTCCGGCTGGCGGTTGGCGACCCAGAAAGGCTCGTCGCGCTGGCTCAGGCTGTAATGCAGCTTGAGAAAGTCGACGATCGCCGCCCATCGCCCGGCAAAGGCCGCGTTGAAGCGCGGCGCCAGCACGTCCATGTCGGCGCGCGAGGCCGGCATGCGGTCGGCCAGCGCCTTGGCTGCCAGCTCGATCATGACGATCGATGAGGCTTCAAGCGGTTCGACGAAGCCCATGGACAGGCCGATGGCGACGCAGTTCCTGACCCACGGTGTCTTGCGGTAGCCGGCGTTGATGGCGATGCGGCGGGCATTTTCACCGGCCCTGCCGTCGCCGAGATAGGCCGAAAGCGTGGCGCGCGCCTCGTCTTCGCTGGCAAAGGCGCTGGAATAGACATAGCCGGTGCCGCGCCGGGCGTGCAGGCCGATATCCCAGATCCAGCCGGCGGACTGCGCGGTCGACAGGGTCGCAGAGCGGATGGGGGCGGCCGGCGTGTCGTAAGGGACCTGGATGGCAAGGGCGGTATCGACGAACAGCTGGTCCTTCACGTCGGTCAGGCCGGAGCCGAAATGCCTGCCGACCAGCAGGGACCCCATGCCGGTGCAATCGACGAACAGGTCACCGCCCAGCGTTTCACCCCCGGCCAGCCGCACGCCCGTCACATAGCCGTCTTCATCGGATTGCACGCCCTCGACATCGGCGACGACGTGGCGGACCCCCAGCTTTTCGACGCAGTGGTGTTTCAAAAAGTCCGCGAACTTCACGGCGTCGAGATGGTAGGCGTAGTTGGCGACCGGCTGGTATTCCGGCGTTCCCAGGGTCTTGGGCGCGCGGTCCTGTTCGCACAGGGCCGGCTGGAAGCTGACGAAGTCGGCGAAGTCGAGGTCACGGCCGCCGGCCAGCCAGTCGTCGGCCAGGCTGATCTCCTCGAACCGGCGGGGCGCCGTGAAGGGGTGGTAATAGCTGTGGCCGGGCCTGAGCCAGTCCTGGAACTTCGACGCCTGCTTGAAGGTCGCGTCGCACTGCACCAGGAAGTCGAGCTCGGAAATCCCCATGGCCTGCAGCGTCTCGCGCATGCTGGGCCAGGTGCCTTCGCCGACGCCGATCGCTGCGATCGTGGGCGACTCGACCAGGGTGACCGACAGGCCGTCCGCATCGCGCGGCCGGAAGCGCGCGGCCAGCACGCCGGCTGTCATCCACCCGGCCGTGCCGCCGCCGACGATGACCAGGGAGCGCACCGGCTTCATAGCACCACGCGCCGCCGGTTCTTCATCTCGATCAGCCGGTTGAGATTGTCGTGTGACGACACGACGTGGATCGCCAGGTCCAGGAATCCCGAGGCATTTAGGCTGGCCAGGGTCGTGCCGTCGAGCGTCCTCAGGGTGTCGGTGCGGATCGTATAGAGTTCCGGCAGCTTGTATTCGGTCGACTCGTCGAGGCGAATGTCGAGGTCGAGATAGGCGATCAGGCCGGCCTGTTCGAAGGCGGCGAACATCGCCTGTTCGACCTCGACACCGGCGTGGAGGGTGCGCAGGGTCGCGGCCGCCTGGTCGAGACCCGGAGCGTTGCCGCCGTGGTCGAGGAACAGGGGTTCGCCGTCCTTGCGGCCGACCCAGGGGTGGTCAAGATCGACCATGATCATATGGCTTTGGCCGCCGTCACCCAGCCCGATCGAGAACGGGCCGCGCTCCAGGATGGCCGGCACATAGCGCGCCTCCCAGCGGGCCGTTTCGCCTTCACCTTCGAGATACAGGTTCTCGTGCGGGTCGAGGCCGAGGATGGCGACGGCGTGATAACCGTTGTCGTCGCGGCGGAAAAAGATCGGGTATTCGCGCTGCAGGTCGCGAAATTCCGGGGGGAAGACGCGGACCTGGTTGACGGTCTCGCCGTTGCCCGCGCCACGCAGCCGCTTCAGCCGCACGTCGTGGTGATCGACATTGTTGAGGACGACGATTTTATTCATGAGCTTTCCGTTTTCCCGGTAACGGAGTGAGGGCCGAAGGCAGAAGCCCGCGGCCCTCACAACGCAGCTATAGTTTGACTACGAGACTATCAGAACTTGTACCGCACGCCCAGTTGGTAGCGTGAATCCAGTTCCTGGGCGAAGTAGATCTCGTTCGTCGCCCGGGCATATTCCTTGTAGGTCTCGTGGTTGAGGTTGAGACCTTCGAAGGTGATCTGCACCTGCGGCGTGACCTGGTAGTTGATGACCAGGTCCATCTGACCGAACGGCGCGACGAAGGTCGGGTTCCGGGCGGCGCCGTCACGGTTGGTCGACTTCAGGTACTTGTCCCGCCAGTTGTAGGCCAGGCGGCCGGACCAGGCACCCTTGTCGTAGATCGCCGTGATATTATAGGTGTTCGACAGACCCAGCACCGCGAACTGATCGATGTCCGAGGAGGCGGCTTCGTCGAACCGGACGTCGCCGTCGACCGTGGTGTAGCTGGCGGCGATACCGAAGCCGGTGTCACCGAAGAAGTGCTGGCCTTGCAGTTCGAAGCCGTGAATCTTGGCCTGCTTGCTGTTGACCGGCGTGTTGACGTCGAAGTTGAACAACGGATCGTTGGCATTCGCCGTCACGTCGTAGGCGCCGTTGATCTGGTCGATATAGGCCTGGGTCAGCTGGCCACCGACCAGATGGCTCTGGTACTCGTTGGTGGCGGCGGCGACGTTGCCGGCGTTCTTGTCGATCAGGGCGACCATGGTGAACAGGGTGTCGTCGGTGATGCCCTGGCCGATGCCGGTCAACGCCGTGATGGCGCTGCCCGAACGCGAACCGGCGGCGCCCGAGGTCGGGTCACGCAGGCCGAACAGGTTCTTGGTCACGACGCCCGAACCCACGAAGTTGCTGACATCCTTGGCATAGTAGCCGATCGAGATGTAGCTGTCCTTCTTGTAGTACCACTCCCACGAAACGTCGAAGTTGTCCGACTCGAGCGGCTTGAGCGAGGGGTTGCCCTGGCCGGCCGACGGGTTGACGCCGAAATAGGTGGGGCGGCCCGGACCGCCGACGCTGGTGGTCAGGAACATGTCGCCGAAGCCCGGACGCGCGATCGTCTTGCTGTACGAGATGCGGCTGACCATGTCGTCGGTCAGGTTGACCTCGAAGTCGAGGTTCGGCAGCAGGTTCGAATAGCTCGACGTCGCCTGGATGCTTTGCGGCGTGGTGCCCGTCTGGCCCAGGAAGTCGTTGTTGGCCGTCCACACGATCGCGGTCGGCAGGAGCTGGCTGGCCAGGACCTTGACGTCGGTGCGTTCGAAGCGGATGCCGGTCAGCAGCTTGGCGTCATGTCCGAGGAAGGTCGGCTTCATGGCGAACTGAAGGTAGGCCGAGCTGATATCTTCCTGCACCTGGTTGAAGTTGCTGCCCTGGTTCTGCGGAGTCTTCACGCCGCCGAGGCCGGTATTGGCGGGGTTGGCGTAGGCCGCCACCATCGCGTTATACAGGTCGATGGCGTTGTCGCGGAAGGCGATCTGCGTCTGGCCGGCCGGGATGTCCTTGAACAGGCACGACAGGCAGTATTGATGCACGATGCCCGGCGCATACTGGGCGACGTCGCCCGGATGGCCCACGCCCCAGTCGCCGAGGGTGTCGACGGTGCTGGAATCGGCTTCCTTGAGCAGCGACCGGCGCCAGCCGACACCGAAGTCGAAGTGGCTCTGGTCGTCGACCGCGTACGAGCCGTCGAAGCGGGCTTCGTCGAGCTTGTCGGTCTGGCTGGCCGTGAAGGTCCGGGCCGGCTGGGTGCCGAGGTCGCCGATATCGAGGACGCCGTTGCCGTTGCCCGAGATCGAGTCGTTCATCGTATAGCTTTGGACCGGATAGCCCGTGCTGAAGTCCAGCGAGTGGGCCGCGATGACCTTGGCGGCAGCGCCGGCGGTCGTCGAGGTCGTGCCGTTCGGATTGCCCGGCAGCGACTCGCTCTTGCCCGAGTGGACGTCGAGGGTCAGGGTCAGCTTGTCGGTCGCCCGCCACTTGGCATTGAAGCCGATGTCGGTCAGCTTGTTTTCAACGCCGCGCTGCTGGTTTTCGAAGCTCATGTCCTTCGTGCCGTTGATGTTTTCCTGCAGGAACACCGCGGTCGAGTTGGGCTTGGCGCCGTCGAAGATCACCTGGTTGAACGGGCGGTTGAACCAGTTCGACTGGTCCGAACGCGCTTCGCTTTCCTTGGTGTCGGCGTACAGGCCGTCGAGCGTGAAGGTCAGGTTTTCGGACGGACGCCATTGCGCCACGGCCGAGACGTTGTCGCGCTTGTAGTTCGTTTCAGCATAGTCCGTCCGGTTGTCGTTCGGGAACATGACATAGTCGGTCGCAGCCGGCGTGCCGGTGATCTGCGTGCCGGCCGTGACGCGGCCGTTCGACGGGTTGAGGAACTGGGCGCCGGTGTCGCGGTTCCAGCCGTTGACGCTTTCTTCGCGGGTGGCGACGTTCGACTCGGAATGCGAACCGAAGAGCGACACGCCGAAGTTGTGATTGTCGTTGACGAAGTTATAGACGCCCGAGATTTCGCCGGTCGACTTGTTCTTCAGCTGGACGCCGCCGTCATACAGGCCCTTGACCGAGATGCTGCCGTTCGAGCCGGGCTTCTGGTCGAGCGGACGCAGTGTGCGGACGTTTAGCGTGGCGCCGATACCGCCCGAGGCGATATTGGCCTTGCCGGTCTTGTAGACATCGAAGCCGCTGATGCCGTCCGAGGCGATCTGGGAGAAATCGAACGAACGGTCCTTACCGGTCACGCCGTCGCCCGAGGCGTCGCCGCCGACGGCTTCGACGCTGGCGGTCGGCATGGTGCGGCCGTTGAGCGTCACCAGGTTGTACTGCGGACCAAAGCCACGGACCGTGACCTTCTCGCCCTGGCCGTTGACGCGGCTGATCGAGACGCCCGGGATGCGCTGGACGGATTCCGCCAGGTTGGTGTCCGGATACTTGCCGATATCTTCCGAGTTGATCGAGTCGACGACGCCGTCCGCCTTGCGCTTCAGGTTCATCGACTTTTGCAGCGAGCCGCGGATGCCGGTGACGACGACGACGTCCGTGTCGGACTTCGACGGCGCCGCCGTTTGTGCGTCGGCGGCCATGGCGCTGGCGCCCAGCGCAACCATGGAAGCGCCGCACAAGAATGCGGACCGCAGAGTTATTTTACCACTTCGTAATGCCATAAGGCCCTCCCAATGAGACCGTGTCATGCAATAGGCGGCCGGCTGAACTCCCCGGCGCCCCTACGCAACGTTTTGTCTTTTGTGTTCCAGGACGAATTGTTTATTTTTCAGAGATTTACGAGAATTTTGTCGTCAGAAGGCCGGCACGATTCCGGGCGGAGTCGCGGTGGATGTCTGGCGGTAAATCCGCATAGGCTCCCTGGTTTTTGTGTACTTATCTGCATCCCCCGAACCCTACCGACGACAGGAATCACGTCGCTGATACAATTGGGAGCGCTTCCAATTCAGTACGATTCTTTAGTTGTGTTGTCAATCGCGACATAATCGTGTTTTTGACGCGTTCTGACCTGTTACGGCAAAAGTGGATAGACCAGTGTCGTTCTTGCATCACTTTTGGCGATGACGTGGGAGGTGACGGTGGGGTCGCGGTATCCCCAGGCGGCGCGCAGCAGGGCATCGTAGAGGTCCTGGGTGTTCATGCTGATCTCCTGCCACGTCCAGTCCTTCTCATGGCCGGCATAGGTGGCGATAAAGCGCGTCGACGCCTTTAATCCCTTGCCGTCGGCGTCCTGCCACGACCACAGGTCGACGCCAACGCATTCGCCGAGGCCAGCCACGTCATAGGTTGCCTGCAGGGTCCAGGTCGAATAGTGGAACGACCGCGTGCGCTTCAGCTCCTGCGGCAGGCTGCCGCCGGCGGTGAACTGCGGTTTGATGCGCCGGTCGGCGAAGGCTGCAATGACCGAGCGCGCCAGTTCGGTCTTGCCGGCGAACAGCGCGAATTCCGATAGCTCGAGGTCGTACCAGATGGCGTGGTTGTTCGCGGCGGCGCGCTCGGTCCGGCCGTTTTCGCTGTCGGTCATCCATGTCGTAAGATCGCCGAACCAGTTGCGGAGCGCTTCGACGTCGCCGGCCGACAGGGCGCGCGACGGCTGAAGAAGGCCGACCGACTCGACGACGGGTAAAAGCTCCGCGGAATCGATGATGCCGTAGGACCGGCCCGACACCTTGCCAGGCACGCCCTGGGCGAAGTCGAGATTGGGCTTCATCCGCGTTTTCGGATCGACGAACCAGGTCTTGAGGACCAGGGCCGCGCGGTCGGCATATTTTTGTTGGCCGGTAAAATAATAGGCGAGGGCCAGGGCCTGAACGGCGTCGGCCATCTCGCCGAGGCGCGTGCGGTCGAAGGCCTCGGTGGCGCGCTCCGGGTTTATCTCGCCGTCGCGGTTGATATAGGGCAGGCCATCGGGTTTGGCCGGATCGGGCCAGAAATAGGGGGCGATCGACATATAGTCGTGCCGGTCGCCGGATGGCGGCATCCGTGTCTTGTCCGTGACGCTCCACGGCCCCTCGGTCATGGCGGCGTCGGCCGCCTTCATCAGCTTCACATAGGCGGGCAGCGTCGGGTCTTTTGCGATGCGCGCCTTGGAAAGCGCCAGGGCTTCGGGACGCCACAGGAAGGTTTGCCGCCCGTCGAAGCTGGCGGCATAGCCATTGGCGCCATCGCATACAGGCGCGGCGATGGCGGGTGAAGCAAGGACAAGGCCGGCAAGGGCAAGGAAAACGGGCAGGCGCATGGGGCGTTCCAAAAAAAGCGCCGGAGACTGTAAACAGTCTCCGGCAGTGGGGAGTAACTCAAGACATCGCGATCATCAGAAGCTGGCGCGCAGCGTGACCTGGTAGGTGCGGCCGTCATAATCGAGGCGGCGCGGCTTCATGGGATCGTTTTCGTATTCGGCGCGGGTGGCGTCGGTCAGGTTGAAGCCGTCGAGCGCGATCGAGAGGCGCGAATTGAAGTTGTACGAGGCCGAGAAGTCGAGCTGGCTGCGCGCCTTGACAGTGCGGGCGGCGCCGACGAAGGTGTTGCCGGCGGCCAGGTCGTACTTGTCGCGCCAGTTGTAGACGAGGCGGACGCCGAATGTCTTGGTCTCGTAATAGCCGATCAGGTTGACGTTGTTCTTCGACACGCCGGGCAGGGTCAGGGGCGCGCCCGACTGGTCCTTGCCGTCGATCGTCGTATAGGCGTAGTTGAACGAGCCGCCGAAATTCTTCCAGAAGCCCGGCAGGAAGTCGAGGTTCTGCTGGGCCACCAGCTCGACGCCCTTGACGGTCAGCGGCGACAGGTTGGTCTTGCCGCTGATATTGACCGTGGCATTGGCCAGGACGGCCGGCTGGCCCGCCGGGGCGGTATTGACCATCACATCGCTGACGCACTTGCCGCCGGTGACGGTCAGGTGACCTAAACCAAAGTCCTGGCCGTGGATCAGGCCGTCGCTTGGGCACAGCACATTAAGGTCGGTGATGTTGCCGATATAGCCGTCGACCTTTTTCTGGAAGACGTCGATGGCGAACAGCCCGCCGGGGCGGTTGTACCATTCCAGCGACGCGTCGAGCGAATCCGCCGTGTAGGGCTTAAGCGCCGTGCTGCCGACCGTGACCGTGTAGGTCGGGTTGGCGGCGTTGGGCGTGGGTGCCGTGACCTGGGTGGTCGGGGTGATGTCGCGCGGCTGCGGCCGGACATAGGTCGAGTAACCTGCCAGGCGCAGCACCATCTTGTCGGTCAGGTCGGCGACGACGATCAGCGAGGGCAGGGTGTTGTCGTAGTGCTGCTTGTAGGTATGAAGGCTGAAGGTCTTGTCGGGGTTCTGGTCGAGTGAGCCGATCGTGTTCTTCGTATCTTCGTACCGGACGCCGGCCGAACCGCGGATACCGATGCCCAGGATCTCGGTCTTGAACTTGGCCAGCACGTAGGCCGCGGAGATGTCGTTGCCGTTCGAGAAGTTGTTGAGGCTGAAGTTCGTGTCGCCGCTGTTGTTGACCAGGCCGTAGGGCGTCAGGAACACGCCGTGCGCCGGGTCGAGCGTCCAGGTGACCGGGGTCAGCGACGACAGGGTCTTCTGGATGTCGGCGGCGACCCAGTTCTGGGTGTAGCCCTTGGCCGTATTGCCGAAGAAGTCGTTGACGAAACGGTCGGTCGAGGACAGCGACGTGTTGACGTTGGCGCCGATCGTGCCCTGGGCGGTGTTGCGCGAACCCGACGAGGTATATTCAGCCTCTTCGTAGCGGGCGCCGAACTGCACGCTCGACAGGAAGAAACCGTCCTTGAAATAACGTTCGGCATCGGCCTGGACGGCGTTCAGTGTATTGAGCGCGCGGCCGTTCGTCCCCGTCAGGCCGAAGCGGCTGTTCTGCGGGTTGGTCAGCTGGGTGGCCGAGCTCGACTGCGTATAGGGGCCGGGATTGATGTGGCTGGCCGTCGGCGTGTTGAGTGTGATGGCGAAGTCCTGCAGGTCCGAGCCGCCGGTATAGACGCTGCCATTGACGCCGTTATTGCTGCCGTTGGCCACCGAGTAATTGTTCTGGACGATGTCGATTTCGATCTGGTTGGCCAGCGAGCTGGCGCGCGAAACCGTCGCCACGCCCGAGAGGCGCCACAGCTCATTTTTGAACTCGATGCTGGGATTGACCGACCATGTCTCCTGGACCGCCGGCTCCGACCGCCGCGAGTCGGTGATGGCGGCGTTGCTGTAGTCGAACCTGTTGATATAGGCGTTGGTGCCGTTCGGCTCCTTGATGAAATAGATCGGCCCCAGATTGGTCAGGTGCGCCGACGCCGTGCCGGCGGCGGTCGACGACGGATAGGTGCCGGTGGCGCTGGCGCGCTGGCCGCCCGTCGTATCGACATAGAGCAGGTCGTTGGTCGCGTCTTCAAGGTTGCGGCGCGTATAGAAGGCGGTCGTGCCGACCTTCAGGCTGTCGCTGACCTTCCATTCGAAGCCGGTGGCGCCGGACACCAGGTGGCCGGAATTGTACTTCACGACCTGGCGCATTTGCGACGGATACTGGATGCCGGCCGAGCCGCCGGCGGTTGCCTGCGCCTGCAGGGCATCCCAGTCCGGGTTGAGGCCGGGCGCCTTGCCGTTGCCGACCTGGGTCGGGCTCAGGAAGCCGTAGGTGTTGACGAAGATCGAGTCGCGGCGGAACTTTTCATCCTTGGCGGCGATGACGCCGAAGACCGCGAAGTCGGGCGAGAAGTGGTGGTTGACGCCGAAGGTGACCGACGGGCTCGAAAGCTTGCCCAGGGTGTCGTATTCGGTCGAGGCCTTGATGAAGCCGCCGTCCTTGCGGCCCAGTGCCGGGGCGATGCGCAGGTCGATATTGCCCGACAGCCCGCCCGATTGGTCGGCCGCGGTCGGCGACTTGATGACCGTGATCGACGAGAAGATGTCCGAATTGAAGGCGCCGAGCGGCGTCGAGCCGTTGAGGATCGGATCGGCGAAAGCGATGCCGTTCAGTGTCGTGCGGGCAAACGTACCCGGCAGGCCGCGCAGGTTGATCGTCGCGTTGCGCGAGTCGGCTTCGCGGTTGATCTGGATGCCGGGGATGCGCTGGATCGCCTCGCCGACGTTGAGGTCGGGGAAGCGGCCGAGGCCATCCGACGAAATCGAGTCCGAGATTTCCAGCGTGTCGCGCTTGGTCTTGACGGCATCGGCGTAGGATTTGCGAAAGCCGGTGACGACGACCACGTCGCTGTCGGACTTGGCGGCGGGCGCGGCGATTTGGGCGAAGGCCGGGGCGGCGAAGACGGCCGTGGCGATGGCCAGCAGGCTGGCGGAGGCGGCGACGCGCACCGTATGGGCGGTGGATGGCATTATGAGCTCCCTGGTCTGACAGTGATGGCCCGCCTTATTTATGGAAGCGGTTTCATCGTTGACACAGGGCTATCGCAAATCGTGACGGCGGTCCACATAGAGAGATGACCTTTTGGCAGAATTGGTCAAATTGGTCTGATCTGTGTAACTATATTGTCACAATATAAGGAATGTTAATCCCGATTATAGGGAAATTGCGTAATTTGTATGGCAAATATGATGGATCCGACGGTGCAAATGCTACGTCGCCGCAAGTGGCTTGACCAAACGTCAAGATTCGGCTTGCGTTAAAAATCGGGACGCCGTGACCGGGATTGTAGCGCCGATAGGGCGGCCGGTACAGAAAATTGGAAACGCATCCAATTTTTTCGCCCATGCTGTTGACAGTACGCTTTTCCGGAATAACGCTGTTTCCCTACCATAAAGGGGAGGCGGGTATGATCCGCAGGCTTGGACTGGCGGCGCTGATCGCGTCGGTGCTCGATATGGGCGCGAATTTTCTGCTGTGGGGCCTTTGGAAGGGCATCAGCCCGGTGCGGATCTGCCAAGTCGTCGCCAGCGGCCTTTACGGCAAGGCGGCGTTCGACGGCGGATATGTCACGGCCCTGGCTGGCCTGGCGCTGGAATATGTCATCGTGCTCGGCATGGCTGCCGGCTATCATGTCATGATCCTCCTGGTGCCATGGACACGCCGGCATTGGGGTGTTGCCGTCGTCGCCTACGGTCTCTTTCTCTATATCGTCATGAACTATGCCGTCGTGCCGCTGTCGGCGGCGGGCCGTCCCTATCCCTGGCCGATCGTCTGGGATGTCAAGCTGGCCTTCAACCTGTTCTGCCACATCGTCCTGGTGGTGCTGCCTTTCGCGCTGATCCTGCGCCGCGACGCCTCGAAGCGGTAGCGCTCACAAAGGAATACGTATGCAGCCGGCCGCGTGGCGTTGCTTTCGCCGCGGGTTGTCTGGCATGGTCGCGCAAAACATATACGACCAGGCGTAAGAGGAAACGACATATGAAAACCCTGCTCATGACCGCATGCGCCGCCGCGGCGTTGCTGCTGGCGTCCGGCGCGGGCGCCGCTCAGATGGTCGACCACTATACGCTCGACCATGACGGCGTCCGCATGGAGATCACCGCGCCGCGCGGCGATATCATCCGCGTCCGGGCGGGCAAGGGCGCGCTTCCGGAAGACGCCTCCTGGGCGGTCAATGCCGATATCAAGCGCACCCTGTTCGAAGTGTCCGACGCCGGCCCCGTGGCAGAGATTTCCAACAATAAACTCACGGTCAGGGTCGACAAGGCGACCCTGGCGGTCACCGTGCTCGACAAGGCGGGCCATGTCGTTCTGGCCGATGCGCCGGGGCAGGCCCTCGGCTTTGAAAACGGCGGCTTCCGCGTACGCAAGGCCATGCCGGAGGACGAGCACTATTTCGGCCTGGGCGACAAGACCGGGCCGCTCGATCGCCGCGGCGGCGCCTTCACCAACTGGAACAGCGACACCTTCGGCTATGGCGTCGCCACTGACCCGATCTACAAGTCGATCCCCTTCGTGCTGGGCGTCGATGAAAGCGGACACAGCTTCGGCCTGTTCATGGACAATACCTGGCGCAGCTTCTTCGACATGGGCAAGAGCGAACGCAACGCCTTCGTCTTCGGCGCCGAGGGCGGCCCGGTCGACTATTATATAATGACGGGCGACGGCCCCAAGGACATTGTCGAGGACTATGCCTACCTGACCGGCAAGGCGCCGTTGACGCCGGAATGGGTATTGGGGTTCCAGCAGTCGCACTGGGGGTATCTGACCCAGGGTGAGGTCAAGGGCATCGGCGACCACCTGCGCGCTGACAAGCTGCCGGCCGACGTCGTCTATATGGATATCGACTACCAGGACCGCGACCGGCCGTTCACCGTCGACAGCAAGGCGTTTCCGGACCTGGCGGGCCTGGTGTCTGGCCTGAAGGCGGAAAACCTGCACCTTGTGCTGATCACCGACCTGCACGTCGCCTATGCGCCGAACCAGGGTTATGCCCCCTATGACAGCGGCGCCGCCCAGAACCTCTTCGTGCGCAAGGCCGACGGTTCGACCTTTGTCGGGCCGGTGTGGCCGGGCGACGCCGTCTTCCCCGACTTCAGCCGGCCGAAGGCGCGCGATTGGTGGGGCCAGCAGTACAAGACCTTCGTCGGCATGGGCGTCTACGGCTTCTGGAACGACATGAACGAGCCTTCGGTCTTCAATACGCGCTCCAAGACCATGCCGCTTGACAACCTGCACCGCATCGAAGAGCCGGGCTTCGCGCCGCGCGACGCCACCCATGCTGAGATGCACAATGTCTTCGGCATGCTGAACACCCGGGCGACCTATGAAGGCGTGCGCAAGCTGGCGCCCGACACGCGGCCCTTCGTGCTGACGCGCGCCACCTATGCCGGCGGCCAGCGCTATGCCGCTACCTGGACCGGCGACAATACGTCGAGCTGGGCGCATCTGCGCCTGTCGACCTCGCAACTGGTCAATCTCGGCCTGTCGGGCTTCGCCTATGCCGGCGACGATATCGGCGGCTTCGCCGGGGAGCAGCCGTCGGCCGATCTGTTGACCAAGTGGATCGAGGTGGGCGCCTTCAATCCCATCTTCCGCGACCACTACCAGAAGGGCAAGGAGCCGCAAGAGCCGTGGGTCAGCGGGCCGGAGCACGAAAACATCCGCCGCCACTATATAGAAGAGCGCTACCGGTTGCTGCCCTACATCTATTCGCTGGCCGAGGAGAACAGTCGGACCGGTCTGCCGATCATGCGCCCGGTCTTCCTGGAGTACCCGAAGGCCGTGGCCAATGACGGCGTGGCCGACCAGTTCATGCTGGGGCCGAACCTGCTGATCGCGCCGGCGCCGAACGGCGAATCGCCAGCCGCCTATGACGTCACCCTGCCGGGCGAAGGCTGGACCGACTACTGGACCGGCGAAAAGGTGAAGGCGGCGTTCAGGGAAACGCCGAAGCTGGAACGCCTGCCGGTTTTTGTGCGCCCGGGGGCTATCCTCGCCAAGCAGCCCCTGGTGCAGTCGACGATGGAAACGCCGAAGGGCGCGCTTGAGCTGCATGTCTATCCGGGGCCGGACTGCACCGCGCAGCTCTATTTCGACGACGGGACGAGCTTTGCTTATACGCGCGGAGTGTTCCTGCGCCAGACCGTGAGCTGCCGTGTCGAAAACGGTACGCTGCATGTGGCGCTGAGCGATCGCGAAGGCAGCTACAAGCCGTGGTGGACCGGGATATCGCTCGTCGTCCATGGCTGGAGCGGGAAGGGGGCGACTCTGAACGGCGGGGCGCTGAAGGCGGATGTTGCCGGCAATGCGCTGGTCGTCGGCCTGCCGGATCTGGCCAAGGCCTCGGACATCGTCGTGGCGGGGCAGTAGGCGGTAATAAAGGACGACTTAACCCTCCCCATAATGGGGAGGGTTAAGTGCCCTATTGTGCCGGTATTTCTTGCTCAGACCCATACCGCACATCGATGTTAGCGCTGTCATTTGTCCCACTATGTAGCACAAGCAATCCACGTTGAATCGGCCACATTTTTATGTTAGCGCTGTCATAACATACAACAGCGGCAGCCATAGCCGACAGGGAGACCGACCATGTTCAAAGCGATCCTCAAGCGTACTGCGTCCGGAATTTGCCTTGGCCTGCTGGCGGCGGCCGTCGCGATACCCGCCCATGCGGCGTCGCAATCGGCTTACCTCACGGCGCCCAACGATCCGCTGGCCGTGACGGTCAAGGCGGCCGGCGACGGCAGGGCCGATGACACCGCAGCAATCCAGGCCGCGATCGACCAGGCCGCCAACAAGGGCGCCGGCGGGGTCGTCTTCCTGCCGTCGGGCCGTTATCGCATCACAAAAAGCCTGCTGATCCGCCTGGCCGTGCGCGTCTACGGCACCGGCCCGACCCGGCCGGTCCTGGTGCTGGCGGCCAATACGCCAGGCTTCCAGAAGGGCGTCGGCACCATGGTCGTCTTCACCGGCGGGGATCAGTACGAAGTCGGGAAAGTCCCCGTGCCTGTGCCCAGCGCGGTCCCCTTCAGCGAGAAGAACCGCGACGCCAATTCGGCGACCTTCTATTCGGCCCTGTCGAACGTCGATTTCGAGATCGGTGATGGCAATCCGGCGGCGGCCGGCGTGCGCTTCCGCACGGCGCAGCATACCTATCTCAGCCATATCGACTTCCATCTCGGTTCGGGCTTTGCCGGTGTCTACCAGGCCGGCAATGAATGCGACGACCTGCATTTCTATGGCGGCCGCTACGGCATCGTCACCGAAAAGACCTCGCCCGCCTGGCAATTCACCCTGCTCGACTCGACCTTCGAGGGCCAGCGCGACGCAGCCATTCGCGAGCACGAAGCCGGTCTGACACTCGCCAATGTCTCCATCAAGAAGGTGCCGGTCGGCATCGAGATCGACCGCGGCTATGGCGACTCGCTGTGGGGCTGGGATGTGCGTTTCGAGAGCGTGTCGAAGGCCGCCGTCATCGTCAGCAATGAGAACAACGCCTTCACCCAGGTCGGTTTCGACAACGCCACGGCGCGCGACACGCCGGTCTTCGCCCTGTTCCGCGACAGCGGCAAGACGGTCAAGGCGCCGGCCAAGACCTATCGCGTCAAGGCCTTCACCTATGGCCTGAAGTTAGATTCGCCCACGGCCATGGGGCATTTCGATACGACGTTCGACGCCGCTGCGGTTTCCGCCCTGCCGGCGCAAACGGCGGTGCTGAAATCCCTGCCGCCGGTCGCCGACTGGGCCAATATCCACGATCTCGGCGCCAAGGGCGACGGCACGACTGACGATACGGCAGCCGTCCAGAAGGCGATCGACACGCATAAAGTCGTCTATTTCCCGATCGGCCTTTACCGCGTCACCGACACGATCAAGCTTCGTCCCGACAGCGTGCTGATCGCGCTTCATCCCAGCCTGACGCAGCTTGAACTGCCCGACAATACGCCGGCCTTCGCGGGCGTCGGCGACGCCAAGGCAATCGTCGAAAGCGCGTCGGGCGGTAACGCGACGATCAGCGGCATCGGCCTGTTCGCCGGCATGATCAATCCGCGCGCCACGGCGCTGATCTGGAAGGCCGGTGAGCAATCGCTGGTCTATGACGTGCGCATCCATGGCGGTCACGGCACCAACCTGGCCACCGGCGGCGGGCGCAGCGATCCCTACGCCAGGACCGCAGATGGCGATCCGGCGCTGTTCTGGGACCGCCAGCGGCCCAGCATCTGGGTCCGCGACGGCGGCGGCGGAACCTTCGCCAATGTGTGGACGCCGAATACCTTCGCGCAGGCCGGCTTCTATGTCTCGGACACGGCGACGCCGGGCCATGTCTACGAGCTGTCGGCCGAGCACCATATCCGCAACGAGATTGTGCTCGACGGCGTGAAGAACTGGGAATTCCTGGCGCCGCAGACCGAGGAAGAGGTGCGTGAAAGCCAGGACACCGTGTCGCTGGACGTCCGCAATTCGTCGAACATCCTGTTCGCCAACTACCACGGCTATCGCGTTACGCGGAACATCAAGCCGGCCATCAGCGCGGTCAGGCTGACCAATTCCGGCGACATCCGTTTCCGCAACGTCCATATCAACGCCGAAAGCGGTTTCGCGACCTGCGATGACAACGGTTGCGGCACCTATCTGCGCGCCAGCAAGTATCCGTTCGAAAACGCCATCGTCGACGACAATCGCAAGGTCCAGGTGCGCGAGCGCGAATTCGCCGTGCTCGACGTGCCGGCGGGCGCCATCGCCCCGGTGCCGGCGGCCAGCCCCGGCGTGGAAAAGGTCGCCACCGGCTTCTATTCGATCGCCGGCGCGGCGGTCGACGCTGCGGGCAAGCTCTACTTCATCGACCGCCGCTTCCAGCGCATCCAGGCCTATGCCGAGGGCGAGGGGCTGACGACCGTGTCGGACGCGCCGGTCGATCCGATCAATCTGGCGGTCGATGGTTCCGGCAACCTGCTGGTCCTGTCGTCCTTCGGCCCCGAAGCCTCCGTCTATAGCCTCAAGCCGGGATCGGCGGGTGCGGCGCTGCAGGTCCTGAAGCCCCAGGCCGCCACGGCCCATGCGGGCGCGAAGACCCTGCTGCCGGTCAATATCTGGAACAATGGCGAGTTCCGCGACCAGCTCAATCCCGACACCTACGAATTCACCACCCTGTCGGAAATGTTCATGCGCGACATGGGCGCGGCCAAGGCGCGCGAATACGTATCGCCCGACGGCAGCCTGGTCCTGCCGGCCTTCCGTGTCTGGCAGCAGGGGCCCACCACACACCTCGGCTGGCGTTTCTCGGATACGCTCGACACCTATGGCTTCCAGGCCAGGAAGCCTGGCGATCGCGTCTATATCGTCAGCGGCGCCGAGGATACGACCTATGCCGGAACCGTGGGCGAGGGCGGGGCGGTCAAGGATATCAACCCGTTCGCCAACCGCGGCGGCGAAAGCGTGACGACCGACGCCGCCGGCAATGTCTATGTCGCCAATGGCCAGGTCTTCGTCTATGCTCCGGACGGCACCGAGACGGCGCGCATCGACGTCCCGGACCGGCCGTTGCAGCTGATCTTCGGCGGCAAGGACGGCCGGACGCTCTACATCCTGACGCATCATAGCCTTTATGCCGTGAAGCGGTGAGGAGTCCCCGGTAGGTGAGCACAGGTGACAAGGCATAAGCCGGGTGTTAGCGCTTTCGTAAGCGAATTACCGGAATCCTTCGAGTCGTGAACGAACAGCCGATCAAAGCGAAAGCGCGCGCCTCCAGTACCGGACGGGTGACGCTCGACGACGTGGCCCGCCGCGTCGGTGTGTCGAGCATCACCGTGTCTCGCGCCTTCCGCCGGCCCGACAAGGTGGCCGACGAGGTGCGCGAGCGCATCCAGCGCGTCGCCGACGAGATGGGCTATGTCAGCAATCGCGCAGCCAGTTCGCTCGCCTCCGCACGGTCGATGAACATCGTCGTGCTGGTGCCTTCGCTGCGCAACATGGTCTTTGTCGAGACGCTGGACGGCGTCGAAAAAGCCTTGCGGCCCAAGGGCTACCAGATGCTGCTGGGTGTGACCAACTACTCGTCGGAGGAGGAAGAGGCGCTGGTGCGCGCCTACCTGGCCTTCGATCCCGACGGCATCCTTTTGACCGGTATGAACTACCGCGAGTCGACGCGGCGCCTGATCGAGCGTGTGCGCGTGCCCGTGGTCCATATGATGGAGCTGTCCGACCGCGACGGCGTCTACAGCGTCGGTTTTTCGCAGGAAGCGGCGGCCGAGGCCATGACCGAACACCTGTTGGCCCAGGGGCGCACCCGCATCGCCTTCGTCGGCTCGCAGCTCGACTCGCGTACGCTCGCCCGCAACCGCGGCTATCGCGACACCCTGATCCGCGCCGGCCTCTATGAGCCCAGGCGCGAGCTGATGGTGCCGGATCCTTCGTCGGTGGCGCTGGGGGGCATTCTTCTCGAACGCATCCTGCAACAGGCGCCCGATATCGACGCCATCTTCTTCTGCAATGACGACCTGGCGCAGGGCGGGCTGTTCGAATGCCAGCGCAAGGGCGTCGCTGTGCCCGAACAGCTGGCGATCGGCGGTTTCAACGACCTGCCGTCGTCGGCCTGCACGGTGCCGGCCCTGAGTTCGGTCGCGACGCCGCGGTTCGAGATCGGCGTCAGGGCGGCGGACATGCTGCTGACCCTTATGGACGGCCGCACCGTGGCGCGGCCGCATGTCGACCTCGGCTTTGCGCTGAAACCGCGCCAGAGCACCTGACGCCCTCAGCCGCGTTGTTTTTTTACGTCCCGTGACGTACCGGTGAGGCGTTTCAACGCTGCATATCGGGATTTGCGATGCCAAAATTCCTGACCATCGGATACGGTGACGAGGCCGGGTACGAAAAAACGCCTGCCAGCCTGCGCGACGCGGCCCACGCCGCCGACGCGGACCTGCAAAGGCGCGGGGCGATGATCGCCATGGCCAGGACGCCCGTCCAGGTCCGCAATACCGAAGCGAAGGGCGTCACGACGGCGGGCGGTCCGTTCATGACATCGGCCTTGCCGGTCGCGGGTTTCGCCGTGATCGAGGCTGCCGACCTGGACGAAGCCATTGCGATCGCGGCCAGGGCCCCATGCGCCGTCTGCCATGGTGTTGTCGAAGTGTGGCCGCTGGAATTGTAACGAGATTCCGTTTGACAAGCCGGCGCTTCAGGTGCAGTTTGTTGATGTTAGCGCTGTCATAAGCGTTAACGGGCAGGACAATGAACAGGACAGTCCGCTGACAGGCGGCAAATTCGTACAATTTTGACAATGTCGCTGTGTTTGGCGGCGCGATTCTCACGTCATGACCGGAAATGACGCGGCGAAAGCGTCCCACATAGTGCGATCTTGTGATGTTAGCGCTGTCATCGCTGCGGCGAAAGACAGTGTTCCAGGCTTCCCGGCATGCCTTCCCTGTCATGCCGGTTTCTCCAACTCGCACCGGCGTGAACTGTCATTCCCGTTCATCGCCATAGTGCAGCACGTTCCCGGACGCCGGTTTCTCTCTGGACAACCTGCATTCCCTGGTCCGGGAACGTGTTCTTTCTTTCGGATGCCGTAATGACTTTTTCGCCGCTGCCCGACGATATTGCCCCGGACCCCATGCCCGCCGTGCGGGCCATCGTCGTCATGGGCGTCAGCGGCAGCGGCAAGACGACGCTGGGCGGCCGCATCGCGGCGGCGCTGGGTTATGTCTTCGTCGAAGGCGACGACCTGCATCCCGAAGACAATGTCGCCAAGATGTCGGCCGGCATCCCGCTGACCGACGAAGACCGCTGGCCGTGGCTCGACCGCGTCGCGGACACCATCCAGGCCCTGAGCGCCACGGGCTGTGTCGTGTCGTGCTCGGCGCTGAAGCGTGCCTATCGTGATCATATCCGTGCCCTGGCCGGTGTCGCCGTGACCTTCGTCCACCCGGAGGTCGACTTCCCGACCCTGGCGCACCGCATGGAAAACCGGCCCGGCCACTATATGCCGCCCAGCCTGCTCGACAGCCAGTGGGCGATCCTGGAACGGCCCGACGCCGACGAAGGCGCCATTCGCCTGAAGGGGATATTGAATCCGGATGCCCTGACCGACCAGATTCTGGATTGCCTGTCGGCTCTGCGCAAGGCCAGCGCCTGATGACGGCGCAACTCCTGCCGCTTTTGCCGGTCGCCGCAGCCGTGGCGCTGCTGACCGTGTTGGTCGCCTGGGCGCGCGTCCAACCCTTCATCGCCTTTATCGTGGCCGCGCTCCTGGCGGCGCTGATGTCGGGCATGCCGTTCGCGGCGGTGGCCAAGTCGCTGGAGCACGGCATCGGCGATACGGCCGGATCGCTGGCCGTTATCGTCTGCCTGGGCGCTGTCTATGGCAAGCTGATTTCCGACAGCGGCGCCGCCCAGCGCATTGCGTTGAGCCTGGTCAGGCTCTTCGGCTCGAAGCGCATGGCCCTGGCCATGACGTTGACCGGCTTCATCGTCGGCATTCCGTTATTTTACAATGTCGGCTTCGTGCTGATGGTGCCGCTGATCTTCTCGCTGGTCTACCAGTCGGGCCGGCCCGCCGTGGCCCTGGGCATCCCGCTGCTGGCCGGGCTGTCGATCGCCCACGGCTTCCTGCCGCCGCACCCGTCGCCCACCGCGCTCGTGCAGCAATTCCATGCCGATCTCGGCCTGACCCTGATCTACGGCCTGATCGTCGGCATTCCGACCCTGATCGTCGCAGGACCGCTGTTCGCCATGACGCTGAAAGGCATCAAGGCCGACCCGCCGCGCCTGTTCGAGGTCGAGCCCTTGCCGGAAAGCGCCCTGCCGGGTACCGGCATAAGCTTCCTGGCGGCGCTTTTGCCGGTCATCCTTTTGGCCGCGGCCACGGGCGCATCGTATTTGCCGCTCGGTGCGGCAGCGCCCATCGTCGCCTTTACCGGCAGCCCGATGGTCGTCATGCTGGTATCCTATGTCCTGGCCATTCTTGTGCTGGGCCTGCTGCGCGGAAAATCCCTGCCGCAGGTCATGGCGCCGTCCGAACAGGCGCTGCGCGATATCGCGCCGATCCTGCTGATCATCGCCGGCGCCGGGGCGCTGAAGCAGATCTTCGTCGACAGTGGCGTCAGCGGCCATCTCGGGCAGCTTCTGGCTGAGGTTCCGCTTCCGCCGCTGGTCCTGGGCTGGGGCGTGGCCATGGTGGTCCGCATCTGCCTGGGTTCCGCGACCGTGGCCGGCCTGACCGCGGCCGGGCTGGTGGCGCCGCTGGTCGCGGCGGGGCACGTCAATCCGAACCTGATGGTCCTGGCCGTCGGCGCCGGCAGCCTGATGTGCAGCCACGTCAACGATTCCGGCTTCTGGATGTTCAAGCAGTATTTCGGCCTGTCGCTGAAGGACACCTTCCGCTCGTGGTCGCTGATGGAGACCCTGGTCGGTATCGTCGGCCTGCTGCTGACGCTTGGTCTGTCGGCCGCCGTCTAGCTTTCACCAAAAAGCAGACTGCGCAGTTGGGTAAGCGCGACAGGCGCCGGGCGCGAACGCCGGCGCGGCGCGGTGCGCCATGACACGAGGTTCAGCATGGCCAGGGTCTGCTGCACGACCGTGACGGGCGTCAGCACCCGGAAGACATCGGCCGTCATCGACAACTCGGCCAGCGTCCCGCGCCAGGCGCCGATCTTCTGGGCCTTTCGGATATTGAAAACGTCCGGCCACTCGACGACCGCGATCGGCAGACCGGCGCCGGTGATCAGCCCGTTCATGAAGGCCTCGGCGCCCCATCGCGGCAGGCGCCGCATATGGGCGACATGCGGTTTGACCAGGGCTGCCGGCAGCACGCGCTCACCCGACACGAAATCGAGCCCGAGCGCGCGGTAGAGCGCCAGGCTGTTGGCGCGCAGGCTGATACTGACGCCTGAGAGGCCGTCGAGCACGGGCTCGGCCAGGGCGAAAATGTTCGACGCCTTCAGCCCCTTCAAATCGGCGTCGATCAGCATGATGTGGTCGCCCGACGCGGCTTCGATGCCGAGGCTCAGGGCGTGGGTCTTGCCGCGGTTCCTGGCGTAGGAAATGACCCGTACATCCGGGAAGCTCCGGGCTACGGCCGCCGTGCCGTCGGTCGAGCCGTCATCGACGACGATGACTTCGCGGAACAGAGGATGGCCGCCGACGGCCCGCAGGATGTCGCTCAGGCTGTCGGCTTCGTTATAGGCGCAAACGACGCACGAAATCGAAGCGGGGGGCTTGGAACTGTCCATCGGGCATCCTCACTGATGCCCCAAGCGATAGGCCTTGCGCCATAACGGATTCAATGATGCGGCCGATACCTTGTGATCAGGCCGTCATAAAGGTTACCGGTCGGTATCGAGACGCGTGTAGGCCGTCTGGATGTCCTTCGGCGGATCCTTGAAATCGTCCCAGGGCAGGTCCTTGTTGAGGCCGCGCGACCAGCGTTCCAGCCATTCCAGCCCGTCCTTGCCGACATAGGTATCCGGTGTCTGGTAGGCGGGATCGGCCATGGCCTGCTCCAGCGTCACGACGCCCAGGTCGTGACGCTTCAGGATGTCGGCCAGGTCGTCGATGCAGTCGGCGTTGAGGCGCGTGTCGTGCAGCAGCATGACATAGGCCATGTCCCGTCCGAACAGGGCGCGCCCGGCCTTCTGATACAGGGTAAGGGTCCGGTCGGTGTAGGCCAGGTATTCGGCACGGATCTTCGCCACCCGCCTGGCATTCTTGCGCGTCACGGCGTCGTCATAGGGTTCGGAAAACATCCAGTCGGAATTTTCCATGGTCACCGGTGCGATGCGGTAGTTGTGATCCTTCAGCCAGGCTTCGATATCGGTCTTCTTCTTTTTGGTCGGGCCGGTTTCGAGATAGGGATAGCGGAACCAGGTCAGGGTCTTGCCGTGGCTTTCCAGGAGCGGGCGGATGACCCGCTCCCCCTTCAGGATGTCGGCCGTATAGGCACGCGCCGACAGCTTGTTCGGGCTCTCGTGCGAATAGGTATGGTTGCCGAGGTCGAAGCCGGCCGCGACCCAGTCCTCCAGGAGGGCGGTCTGCTGCGTCCGGTCCATGTCGGCGATCTTGCCCTCGTTGACGAAGCCGATGGCCGGAAAGCCATGCCGCTTCAGGCCGTCGAGCAGCCGGGCATTGGCGTCGTTCACATAGGGCTGTGAATTGTGCAAGGTCAGGCCGGGCAGGTCGTCGAAGGTCAGGGCGACGGTGTCGCCCGCCCGCGCAGACAGGGGCGGGGCCAGCAGCAGGGCGGCAAGAAAGACGTGTTTGTGCATGCGCCTGTGATGCCTGCTCGTGCTCGTTTTCGCAACTAAAAGATGATGCGTTCGGGGTGGGTAAAGACCTCGAAACCGTTGGCGCGGGCAATGGCCACGACCGTCAGTCCGGCGGCGTCGGCCGTGCGCAGCGCCAAGGCGGTCGGCGCCGAGACGGCGATCAGCACCGGCGCGCCGAGGAAGGCCGTCTTTTCGACCATTTCGACCGAAACGCGGCTGGTCAGGACGACGGCGCCCGGCCGGATGTCGCCCTGGCGCGCCAGCGCTCCGGCCAGCTTGTCGAGGGCGTTGTGCCGCCCGACATCTTCGCGCGCGGCGACGAGGCCGTCGCCGGGTGTCCAGAAGCCGGCGGCATGAACTGCACGGGTGCGCGCCGAAAGGGGCTGCGCCGCCTCAAGCCGGTTGACGGCGGTCAGGATGTCGGTAGGCGACAGTGTCAGGCCGGCGCTGATCCGCGGCACGCTGCGCACCGCGTCTTCGAGGCTTTCCACGCCGCAAAGCCCGCAGCCCGTAGGCCCCGTCCGGGTGCGCCGGCGCGCCAGGCGCTCGGGTCCAAGGCCCGGCACCAGCCAGGCGCGCGCCTCGATGCCGTTCGGCTGCGCCACGATCTCGATGCGCCGGATATCAGCAGCCCGGGCGACAATGCCTTCGGTCACGGCAAAGCCGGTGACGAAGTCTTCGAGGTCGGCCGGCGTCGCCATCATGACCGCCTCGGATGAGCCGTCGAAGACGAGGGCGACGGGGGTCTCTTCGGGCACGTCGCGCATGCTGTCGAGGGCTTCGCCGCGCCAGACGCGGTTGCCGACGGGAATGGCGGTGTCAGGCATGGGCGGCCGACTTCCGGATGCGCACGGGCAGCGACTTGTAGGACGGCGTGCCGCTCTTCCTGTCATGGGCGGCCAGCGGGATCAGCACATTGGCCTCGGGGTAATAGGCGGCGGCGCAGCCGGTTGCGATATCGTGGGCGAAGACCGCGAAACGGCGCAGGACTTCGCCAGAGGACAGGGATTCGACATCGACATGGTCGCCGGTCTCGAGCCCGCGCGCCGCCATGTCGGCCGCGTTCATGAAGACGACGTCGCGCCGGCCGAAGACGCCGCGATACCGGTCGTCGTGGCCGTAGATGGTGGTGTTGAACTGGTCGTGGCTGCGGATGGTGGTCAGGGTCAGGGCGTCGGCCGCGACATCCACTGCGGCCAGGCCTTCGAAGACCTTGAAATCGGCCTTGCCGGACTTCGTCTTCCACCTGCGTTCGGCGGTGGCTACCGGCAGGCGGAAGCCGCCCGGCGTCTTGATGCGTTCGTTGTAGTCGTCGAAGCCTGGAATAACCTGTTCGATGGCGTCCCGAATACGGTCGTAATCGCCGGCAAAGGCCTCCCAGCCGATGCCGTGCTTGTCGCCAAGGACCGCCCTGGCCATGTGCGCGACGATCCACGGTTCCGACCGGACCTGATCGGAGGGCGGGGCCAGCTTACCGCGCGAGGCGTGCACCATGGAAACCGTGTCCTCGACCGTCACCGCCTGTTCGCCGCCGGACTGGATGTCGCGCTCGGTGCGGCCAAGGCATGGCAGCAGCAGCGTTTCCTTGCCGATCAGCAGATGCGAGCGGTTGGGCTTGGTGGCGATGTTGACCGCCAGGTCCAGGGTGCGCATGGCTTTGAAGCAGGTCGTCATGTCGGGCATGGCGATCGCCAGGTTGCCGCCCAGCGCGATCAGCACCTTCGATCGGCCGTCCGCCATGGCGGCCATGGCTTCGACGGCATTGTGGCCGATGCCTTCCGGCACGTCGAAGCCGAAGACCTTCTTGATATTGGTGCGCAGGTGGGCGGGCGTCTTTTCGTCGATGCCCACCGTGCGATCGCCCTGGACGTTGGAATGGCCGCGCAAGGGACAGATGCCGGCGCCCGGCTTGCCGATATTTCCGCGCAGCAGAAGCAGGTTGCTGATCTGCTGGACCGAGGCCGTACCGTGGCTGTGTTGCGTCACACCCATGCCATAGCAGCAGATGACCGACGAGGCCTTGGCATAGATGCCGGCGGCGTGTTCGAGGTCGGCTCGGGAAAGCCCGCCGACGGCCTCGACATCGGCCCATTCCGTCCGGCCCAGGTCGGCCGCCAGGGCTTCGAAGCCCGTCGTATGCTGCGCGATAAAGTCGCGGTCGAGCAGGCCCGGGCCGCCAGCGGAAAGGTCCGCCGCGTCCTTTTCGAGCAGGGCCTTCATCACGCCCTTCAGCACGGCGATATCGCCGCCGACTTTCAGTTGCAGATAGGTGCTGGCGATCGGCGTCGATGATAGCGTCACCATCTCGACCGGGTCCTGCGGCGAGGTGAAGCGTTCGAGCGCGCGTTCCTTCATCGGGTTGAAGACGACGATCGGCGCGCCGCGCTTCGACGCATTGCGTAAAGTCGCCATCATGCGCGGATGGTTGGTGCCGGGATTGTGCCCGATCGACAGGATGGCGTCGGTCAGGTCGAAATCGTCGAGCGACACCGACGCCTTGCCGAGCCCTAGCGCTTCCGCCAGGCCGACGCTGGTCGCCTCGTGGCACATGTTCGAGCAATCGGGGAAGTTGTTGGTCCCAAAGGCGCGGGCGAACAGCTGGTAGAGGAAGGCGGCTTCGTTCGACGCGCGGCCGGACGCATAGAATTCGACCATGTCGGGGTCGGGCAGGGCGTTCAGGACCCTGGCGATGCGCGCGAACGCGTCGTCCCAAGAAATGGCGACATAGGTGTCTGTCGCCGCGTCATAGGCCATGGGGTGGGTCAGCCGTCCAAGATTCTCGATATCGTGGTCGTGCCAGGTCAGGAGTTCCGTGACGGTATGCTGCGCAAAAACCTCGGGCGTGGCGCGTTTCTTCGTCGCCTCCCAGGTCACGGCCTTGGCGCCGTTCTCGCAGAATTCGAAGGCCGAAGTGTGCTTGGGATCGGGCCAGGCGCAACCCGGGCAGTCGAAGCCGTCGGGCTTGTTTTCCCGCAGCAGGGTCTGGGTGCCGGTGACCGCGTCCATCTGGCTGCGCACAGCGCGCGCCACCGCGCCCAGCGCATCCCAGCCGCCGGCGGAATGGCCGTAACCGCGCAATCCTTTTGTATCGCGGGCTTTTTCGTCTTTTGCCGGCATCGCCTTCATATCGGAATGGGGATTGTCGGCCATGGCATGTCTCCGGTCTCTATCGCGACTTTTATAGCTTTCCCCCGAATAGCCAAGGGGTTGCCGATCACGATCTGCGCCTGCGGTTTGCATTTGTGCGTGACGGGCGTAAGGCTGCAATCATGACCGAATCTTCGTCCACATCCGACAATGGCAGGCGCTACCTCGTCCTCGCCATGCTGGTCGCCGTTTATGTGCTGAACTTTCTCGACCGCCAGATCATCAGCATTCTGGCCGTGCCGATCAAGGCGGAATTCCACCTCAGCGATGCACAGATGGGCTGGATGGGCGGGCTGGCCTTCGGCGCCGTGTATTCGATCCTGGGCGTTCCGGCAGCGTGGGCGGCCGACCGGACGTCGCGCAAGCGTATCATAGCGGCGGCGCTGATCCTGTGGTCGGGTTTTACCGCGGCCTGCGGGTTCACGCAGAGTTTCGCCCAGCTGTTCGTTGCGCGCATGGGCGTCGGCATCGGCGAGGCGGGCGGCGTGGCGCCGGGCTACAGCCTGATTTCAAGCTGGTTTCCGCCCCGGTCGCGCGCCCGGGCGCTGGCCGTCTATTCGCTGGGCATTCCGATCGGCGTGGCCACGGGGACCTTTGTCGGGGGATTGCTGGCCTCCGACTGGCGGCGCGCCTTCGTCGTGGTCGGCCTGGCAGGCCTTGTGGTCGCCGTGCCGTTCCTGTTTCTGGTGCGCGAGCCCGGCCGCGACGCAGCCCCAGCGGCCACACCCGGTATTGCCAGCGTGGCGAAGATGGCATTCGCCAAACCGTCCTTCTGGCTGTTGTCCCTGGCCGCCGGCTGCTCGTCGCTGGTCGGCTATGGCATCCTGTTCTGGTTCCCGTCCTTCCTGGTGCGCAGCTTTCATTTCACCCTGCCGCACGCCGGGCAGTTCATCGCTATGGTGACGCTGATCGGCGGTGTCATCGGAATCCTGAGCGGCGGTATCCTGGCCGACCGGATAGGCCAGGCGCGCAAAGCCGCTTATGCGGTCATCCCCGCCATAGCCTTCCTGATCTCGGCGCCGCTCTATGCCTTGGGCATGCTGGCGCCGTCGCCGGCGGTGGCCTTCTGGCTGTTCCTGGTGCCGCAAGCCCTGAGCCTGATGTGGCTGGGCCCTCTCGTGACCGCGGTCCAGCATCTCGGCCCCGCGCAATCGCGCAGCCAGATGTCGGCCCTGGTCCTGCTGGTCAACAGCCTGATCGGTTTAGGCCTCGGGCCGTACTTCTTCGGCAAGGTCTCGGACCTGTTGAAGCCCGAACATGGGGCGGACTCGATCAAGTACGCCTTTCTGGCGGGCCTCGGCTTTTACGTCGTGGCGGCGGTCCTGCTGCTGATTGCGTCCCGCCGCCTTCAGAAAGATTGGGTGGCTTAGACCGAGCCCGGCAGGTCCCAGATCTGCTTCGGACTGCCCGAAAGGCTGCGGTCGCCGCCTTCGTGCAGGTCCAGCACGACGACTTCGTTCCGGCCCGGTTTCAGCCACGCGCCCGGCACGAACATGGCCTGTTGCGGCCCGGTCGACCAGTAGCGGCCGATGTTCGTGCCGTTGATCCAGACATAGCCTTTTCCCCAGCCGCGCATGTCGAGGAAGGTATAGCCGGGTGTCTGCACATCGAAATGGCCGCGATAGAAGGCCGGGCCATTGGCCGGCGCGCTGCCGAACTTCAGGCTCGCAATGTCGTCGAGCGGCAAGCCGTAATGCGCCCAGCCCTCAAGCGGCTTGCCGCCAAGCGACGCCTGGCCGATCAGGCCCTTCTGGTCCTTGCCGATGTTCTTGCCGTAATTGCAGTGCCCCATGGTGTCGACCAGCACGTCCAGCGTGGCGCCGGCGGGCAGGTCGATCACGGCCGACTTTTCCTCGAAACGGCGGTCGAGCGTGGCGTAAAGCGCGCCGTTTGAGCGGATCAGCGCATAGTCGCGCACGTCGCCGAAGGCGAGGCCGCCCTTGAGCGCCGTCTTGCCCTTGTGGCGATAGAGCATAAGGCCGTGCATCTGGCCGAGCGCTTCCAGGCTCTGCGGCGCGGGCGAGGTGACGGCCTTGCCCAGTAACTGGTCGAGCGAGGCCGTTTCGGTCAGCTTGAAACGCTTGACGTTGATCGAGGCTTCCGGCTCGGGCATTGGCTTGAAGGCGTCGGCCGGGAGCAGGTTCTTGAACAATGCCAGCACCGCCTGGAATTTCGGCGTCGGCCGCCCGGCTTCGTCGAGCAGGGCGTCGTAGTCGTAGCTGGCGATGTCGGGCTGATAGCCGTCCTTGTTCCAGTTGGCGCCCGGCGTAAAGCCCCACGACGTGCCGCCGTGCAGCATGTAGAAGCTGATCGACACCTTGTGCTCCAGCATCCATTTGAGGCTGTTGAGCAGGGGCTCGGCCGGCATGGTTTCGTGCATCTTGCCGTAGCTGTCGAACCAGCCGCCCCACAGTTCCGAGCAGAAATAGGGGCCCTCGGCGCGGACCTTGTTTCGGGTGGCGAATTCGTTTTCGGCGACGTATTTCGTGCCGAAATTGATGCCGCCGACCACGCCCGGCACGGAGCCCTTGGAGAAGAATTCCGCCGGATCGGCCGTGTAGAGCATGCCCGAAAAGCCTGCGTCCCTAAGCGCCTGCCGCTGGGCGGCCAGATAGGCCTGGTCGGAGCCATAGGCGCCATATTCGTTCTCGATCTGCGTCAGGACGATCGGCCCGCCATTGTCGATCAGCAGCGGCGTCAGCTCCTGGCCAAGGCGTTTGATCCAGCCTTTGACCGGCTCCATATAGCGTGGATCGGTCGAACGCGCCGTAATGTCGGGCGTCGGGAACAGCCACGCCGGCAGCCCGCCGCCGTCCCATTCGGCGCAGACATAGGGACCCGGGCGCAGGTTGACCAGCAGGCCTTCTTCCTGCGCCATCCGGATATAGGCGGCGACGTCGAGATTTCCGGAAAAATCGTACTGGCCCTTTTTCGATTCATGCGCGTTCCAGAAGACGTAGGTGGTCAGGGTGTTGAGGCCGAGCGACTTCAGCTTTTTCATCCGGTCGCGCCACGAGGCGCGCGGGATACGGGGGTAATGCATCTCGCCGGCCAGGATCTGGAACGGCTTGCCATCCAGCGTGAAATCATTGCCTGAGATGCCGAAACGCGGCTCGGCGGCCAGGGCGGGAACGGTGCGGGCAGCAACACCGGCAGCGGCGACGGCCGCGGATCCGGCAAGAAAGGTTCGGCGGGTGGTCATCGGCATAGTCCCTGTTCGGTGTCTTAATGCGCGTAAAAAATCGCACTATTTACCGGGTGTCAATTGCCGGAGGTGGCAGTCGTCTGAAATTTTCGACGACCATCCCGATAATTGGTATGAATTATTCCACGCTACCAGAATGTGATATAGAGGGCGGCCAGGACGACAATGACGCCGAGCGCCATGGCGTTGAAGGCGGGGCGGGTGCCGAAGTCGATTGTCTTCAGGTCGGCGGTCCGTGCAGCCCCTGTATCGCGCGTGACGAGGGAAACCGCCACGCATGACGCCAGCGCGATCCAGAACACCCAGCCGACGCGATTGAGGAAGGGCATCTCCGGCACATGGACCACAAGCCAGGCTTGCCAGCCCGCCAGTCCGGAAAGGCCGTGCAGCCAGGCGGCGTAGTAGAAGAGGCATGAGGCCAGGAAACCGACCGCCACGGCGGTAAAGGCGCCCGCCGTCGTGCAGCGTTTCCACAGCATGCCGAGCGTGAAGATCACGACGATGCCGGGTGCGAAGAAGCCCGTCAGGCTCTGGCCGAACTGGAAGACCTGGTCGAAATGGCCGAGCAGCGGCCTGGCGACAAGGGCGGCGATAGCCACGGCGGCCACGGACGCCAGACGGCCGATCCGGACCAGCGTCCGGTCGGACATGGCCGGGTGCGCCGGCTTGACCAGGTCCATGGTGAAGATGGTCGCCACCGAATTGATCTTCGACGCCGACGACGCGACGATCGCCGCCACCAGCGCCGCGAAGACAAGGCCGAGACAGCCGTGCGGCAGCAGCGTCATCATGGTCGGATAGGCATGGTCCGAGGTTTCGATGCCGGGCGCCAGGATCAGGGCGGCCATGCCCGGCAGGACGACGATGACCGGCACGAGCAGCTTCAGCCAGGCGGCGAACGCCACGCCGGTCTGGGCTTCCGGCAGCGACTTGGCGGCCAGGGCGCGCTGGATAATGTACTGGTTGAAACCCCAGTAGGAGGCGTTCATGATCCACATGCCGCCGACCAGCACGGCTATGCCCGGCAGGTCCTTATAGTACGGGCTCGATTTCGGCAGGATCATATGGAAGTGGTCGGGGAAACGCGCCATGAGGATATGAAAGCCCTGGGCCATGCCGCCGGCCGAGGCCTGCCCGCCGATTCGCGACAGGGTGATGGCCGCGATGATCAGGCCGCCGAGCGTCAGGAGCGACACCTGCACGGCGTCGGTCAGCGCTACGGCTTTCAGGCCGCCCGAGATCTGGTAGGCGAGCGCAAAACCGCCCAGCAGGACAAGGGCTGCGACCGGATCGAGCCCCGTGACCGTGGTGACCGCCGTGCCGCCCAGCCATAATATGCCCGTCAGGTTGATCAGCACGTATTGCATGAGCCAGAAGACGGCCATCAGCGTCTTGACGCTGGGGCCGAAGCGCTGCGCCAGGAAGCCCGGCATGGTCAGCACGCCGTTCCTGAAGAAGACCGGCAGGACGTACTTGCCGACCAGTATCAGGGTCAGGGCCGACATCCATTCGTAGGAGGCGACGGCCAGGCCGATGCGGAAACCTGAGCCGGACATGCCGATGATCTGTTCGGCGGAGATATTGGCGGCGATCAGCGACGCGCCGATGGCCCACCACGGCAGTTGCTGCTCGGCGAAGAAATAGCCGGAAGGGCTTTCCGCCTCGTTCTTTTTCCGGCGGGACACGAATTGCGCCAGGGCGAAGATCGCCACGGCGTAGAGCGCGGTGATCGATATATCCAGTACGGACAGATGGTTGGATGCAGACAACACGCTCAAGGCCCCGACAGCCCTGTTTTCCTAAAGTACCCGGCGCCCGCCTGTCACTCATTTTATGTACGCCGCTTGCGTCGGTGCGGCGGGTCAACCATAACAGGGCTGTCACGAACGGGCAGGGCCGATGGACGACACCGACACTTCGCGCAGCATGGACGGCGACTATACCTTCGAGGAAGTCGCGTCGCAGGGCCGCCTGCATGGCCAGCTGGCGCGCAAGCTGGCGGTCGATATCCTCAACGGCGTCTATCAACCGGGCGATATCCTGCCGCACCAGCTCGATTCCAGCGAAGCGCTCAACATCTCGCGCACGCCGTACCGTGAGGCCCTCAAGATCCTGGCGGCCAAAGGCTTTGTCGAAAGCCGCCCCAAGCGCGGCACGCAGATCTGCGACCGCACGCGCTGGAACCTGCTCGACCCGGAAGTCATGGGCTGGATGTTCGAAACGACGCCGTCGCCCGAATTCATCGACGGCCTGTTCGAACTGCGCCTGATCAACGAGCCCGCCGCCGCCGAACTGGCTGCCGAGCGCAGGACCGAAGAGCAGGTTCAGCGCATGAAGACGGCCCTCGATGTCATGGGGCGCGAGACTCTGGCGACCGAGACGGGCCGCCTGGCCGACCTCGACTTCCACAAGACGCTGTTGCTCGCCACGCGCAACGAGGTCCTGGCTTCGCTCAACAGCTCGATCGCGGCGGCGATCGCCTGGTCGACGCGGCTGAAGTCGACCGACCCCAAGGATGCGCGCGACAGCTGGCCCGACCATGCCCGCGTCTATGAAGCGATCGCGGCCAGGAACCCCCGCGCGGCGCGCTGGGCGATGGAATCTCTGGTCCGTTTCGCGCTGGAAGACACGCGCCGTTCGCAACGCCGCCGGCTTCAGTCGGACGACGCCTGAATTTTGAAGGTTAGCACAAGCACGTCGCGATAGCCGGGGCGGTCGGAATCGGCCTGAGTGACTGCCGTGACGCCGTGCACGACGCGGTGATCGTCGATAAAGACCGCGTCCATCGGCGTAGCCAGTGTAAACGCGCCGAGCGGCGTTCCATCCGGACGGGCGATCGAGGTCACGCCCTGTTCCAGATTCACCCGGTCGATCAGCATGACCAGCACCCGGTCGACGCCGTCGCGGTGCATGCCCTCGGGCGTCGGCTGGCCCGTCTCGCCGGGCGTGGCTTCGATACGGAATTGGTGCATTTCGACGAAGATGTTGGCGGCGGTATCGAGTTCGAAGACGGCACGGCAGGCTGCAACCACGGCGCCGAACACCGGATTGGCCGTGGTTTCCGGCTTCACACTGGTAAACCAGCGCTCGATGCCGCCGTTCAGGCTGTTGTAATCGCGGCTCTGGTAATGCGGCTGGTGCGGCAGGCGCTCCAGTACGCCTTTGTTCAGGTTGAACACGGCGTGGCGGCGGCGGCGATAGTGTCCGCCGTCGGCCATGTACTGGTCGAGGTCAAGCGCGTTCCAGCTGTCGGCGAAGGCTGAAAAGTCCCTTACGGAAACGGCGCCCAGGTGTTCGCGCATCGTAGCCGCCGGCACGATGGCAAATCCGGACTGGCGGACCTGGTCGTGAAGCGTATCGAACATGGATGGACCCTCCTGGTGCCGGTCATATAGGAAATTGCCGAGCGGATTCAAAGGCCAATGCGATGGCAAGTCTGTACGCGATCACGAAAGGCGCATATCGGGAAACCCAACGTGAAACAATTTGTATGATTCCGGGGTTGAGTTTGTGTGCGCCGCAACATATATTCACAAGGTCAGCGTTGAACTTGTTCCGCTGGCAGCCCATTCCTGGGCGTTTCCTCCCTGTAAACTTGGCCGCGCGCAAGCGCGGCCTTTTTTTTACTCGATCGGCTCATGAGTTCCGGCGTCACCCTGGCGCCAGTAGCCCGAAGCCTTGATGCGGCGCGGATCGGTGCCGCGCGCCATCAGGATTTCGCGAACCTGCCGTGCCTGTGACGCTTCGCCGGCCACCCAGATATGGGCATTGTCCGGAATATCGAGCCTTGCCACGGCGTCGGCCAGCACGCCCGCGCCACGGACCACCCAATTTATCTCCGCTGATGCCCTGGTTTCGAAATCGAGTCGGCCGGCCTCGGTCGCGATTTCCGCCAGCACGACGACGCGCTTGCCGGCGGGCAGCTCTTCCAGCCGCCGGCCTATGGCGGGCAGGGCGGTTTCGTCGCCGATCAGGATATAGGCGTCGAACGCGTCCGACAGAACCTGCGAGCCGCGGGGTCCACCGACATGCAGCTCGTCGCCGGGTCTGGCGTGAAGCGCCCAGTGCGTGGCCGGACCGGCGTCGCCGTCCGCGCCATGCAGGGCGAAGTCCAGCGTCAGGCTGCCTTCGGTCACGTCAAAACGACGCGGCGTGTAGTCGCGCATCAGGCTCTTTTGACCGTGCGGGCCGTTCGGGTCGGGAAGGGTAAGCACACCCGTCTCGGGATCGGGCAGGAACAGCTTGATATGGTCGTCGAAACCCAGGGACTGGAAGCCGGACATATCGCCGCGCAACGTCATGCGCCGCAGGGTGGGCGTCAGGTCGGTGACGGTTTCGACCGTCAGGCGGCGGCGCTTGGGCTCGAAGCGGACGCGCGTGGGCTGGGGAATATCTGTCATGATGTCATCTTTCATATCGCTATAATTAGATATATCTAGTTATAAACGAATGCAAGGCCCTTGCGAGCAATTCGCAATTTGGTGATCGACGGCGGACGGGCTTTACCGCAGCGCAGCGAAGGTCTAGGGTCCGTCCCGCAAAGTTGCGATATGGAGCTTCCGCCATGCGTTTCCTGCTTGCCGTCCTGCTGTGGTTCGTCGCAGGCGCCGCGACGGCGCAATCCATCGTCACCGTGGATCAGGGCAAGGTGCAGGGCGCCGGCGCCGACGGCATCGACCGTTTCTTGGGCCTGCCCTATGCCGCTCCCCCCGTGGGCGACGGCCGTTGGGCGCCGCCGGGACCCGCACCGGCCTGGGACGGCGTGCGCGACGGCGCGAAGGCCCCACCGAAATGCCCGCAGAGCCCCGATGGTCTGGCCAAGGGCGTCGAAGCCGAGGATTGCCTCTATCTCAATATCTACCGTCCGTCGCAGCCGGGCACCTATCCGGTCTATGTCTATGTCCACGGCGGCAGCGCCGTTGCGGGCTCGGCCAACGATCTCGACGGCTCGGCCCTGGCGCGCCAGGGCATCCTCGTCGTCACGATCAACTATCGCCTGGGCGCGCTGGGCTTCATGGACAGCCCGCTGGTCTCGCCGGGCGGCGGCGGAGGCAATTATGCGCTGCTCGACGTCATCGCGGCGCTGAAGTGGGTGCGGCACAATGTCAGCCACTTCGGCGGCGATCCCGACCAGGTGACGATCGGCGGTGAGTCGGCCGGCGGCACCATCGTCTGTCCGGTCATGATGGCGCGTCCGGCGCAGGGCCTTTACCGCGCCGCCATCATCTCCAGCGACGATTGTCTGCACGATGTCGATACGGAGAAAGCGGCCTGGCGCCGCGCCGTGGCCCTGGCGAAAAAGCTCGGCTGTACCGACGCGGCCTGCCTGCGCCAGAAGACGCCGCAGGCGCTGGTGGCGGCCGGAGGCGAAGCCAATCCGATGGTCTCACCCTCCGGTCTGGTGCCGGACTTCGGCTATAATCTCATAGCGTCAGGCGACTGGCCGGCCGTGCCGATGCTGATCGGCTCGAACCACGACGAGGGCAGGGCCGGGGGCAAGAGCTATCTCGGCTACGACGCCGCCCACTATACCGACTGGCTGCATCGCCTGATGCCGCCCGACCAGGCCGACAAGGTGGCGGCTGCCTATGCCGATGAGCACGCCGGCGATCCGCACGAAATCGCCTACAAGATCAGCGCCATCCTGACCGACAGCGGCATGCGCGGCTATGGCGGGTGCTCGAACCTGCAGCTGGCGCGCAACGCGGCGCGCGCGGCGCCGGTCTGGTACTACCAGTTCGAAGACCCGTCGCCGCCCTATGGCGACGGCAAGCTCGACTTCCAGTTCGGGGCTGCCCATGGTTCGGATCTGCCCTTCCTGTGGCCGGGCGCGCGCTATGCCCGCGATGCGGCGCGCTTCACGCCGCAAGAACACCAACTGTCCGAAGACATGCTGGAGGCCTGGGCTGAGTTCATCAAGACCGGCCGGGCCGGCTGGCCAAGCCTGACGCCGGATGGTGGGGAATATATGGCCTTCCGCACCGACGGCAGCCGCGTGGCGCCGCTGGAGGCCGTGGCGGACCTGCACAAATGCGCCCTTTGGGACGCTTATCCCTGGGTGCTCGACCGCGGCTGATTAGCACTTTGTTTGGTAATCGCGCCTACCTTTCCCTCAAAAGCGACGGAAAATGACACCGGTTGCATTTAAGCCGGAACAGCCATAAATCTGTCGCTGAATTAGATAATCGTCCGGCGCGTTTTTCGCCGGCACAGGGAAGAAAAACATGACCTACGCCTCCCGCCGCAAAGCCGCCCTGGTCCTGTGCGCCAGCCTCGTCGCGCTCGCCGCCACACCCGCTGTGACGCACGCTGCCGATAATAGCGGGCTATTGTTCTATCTTTCCGCCAACAAGAGCCTGACCGCCGACTACGCCAAGGGCGAGGCTGTTCCCAACTTCAACACCAAGGTCGACCTGGTCGGCAACGGTTTCGCCGGCGGCGCCTTCGCCACGGCCGACGACAATGTCCTCAGCTGGAAGGCGCCCGGCAATATCTACGCCCAGCGCGGCACCCTGTCCTTCTTCTGGCGCTCGCGCACCCCGGTCGGCCGCGCGCCCTTCGTGCTGTTCCGCGTCGGCTATGCCGACCACACGTCGTGGGACATGGTGTGGCTACGCATCGACTATAATGGGCACGGCTACGACGCCTTCGTCACCGACGACAACCTGGCCCGCGTCCGCGTCTCGTTCAAGCTGGACGAACTGCCCAAGCCCGACGCCTGGCAGCACATCGCCGTGTCGTGGGACGAGAACAAGGGCATCAAGCTCTATGTCAACGGCAAGGAGGTGGCGCACAAGGACCAGGTCGCCGTCCTGGATACCGGTCTCGACCAGTTCGGCACCGCCGCCCGCGCCGTCAGCCCGCACCAGGTGATGAGCCGCTACAATTTCATGCGCGGTTCTGACTATGATGAGTTGCGCATCTACGACCACATGCTCGACGACGCCCAGATCGCGGCCCTGGCGAAAAACGAAGTCCCCGATGTCCCGGCGCAAGCCCCAGGCAATCTCGCCGATGCCGCGCAGATGGCCGAATGGAACCTGCGCTATGGTTGGAACCGCCCGGGGGATGTGCCGGTCGAGCTGACAGCGCCTGTCACCACGATCCGCAAGGTCGAGTTCACCGACGCCAAGGACATCAAGGAGTTCATGTACAAGGCGACCGACGGGATCGCCGAAACGACCTGGCCGGGCGTCTACAACCGCTCGCGCCTGCCGGGCCGCAACGACTATTTCCCGCTGCCCGACTGGAACGTCTATGTCGACGGCGGCAAGACCCTGACCCTGACCCTGCCGAACGAGCCGTGGAACCATGTGGAACTCGAGGGCGCGGCCTATGGCAACCTGACCTGGGCGGCCGACGAAAAGGCCACGCCGGCCGAGATCGCGAAGCGGGCCAAGGATCAGGAGCGCACCTTCTGGCAGTTCCCGGCGGAAAAGACCGGCGGCGTCCTTCGCTTCAACAATATCGCGCAGGAAACGCCGATCCAGGAGATATCGGCCTACGACATCCATCCAGGCGCGGTACCGGCCGGCACGGTCACCCAGGTCTATACGGTGCGCGCCAACGCCGCGGCGGACTCACCGGATCTTACCGACCTCAACGCCTTTATCGCCGGCCGCTATACGCCGGACGCGCGTCAGACCGTGGTGGCCCTGCCCGACGCGGCGCCGTCGCGTCCCAAGCCCAAGGATACGGGGGCAAAACTGCCGCTGGTCCATGTGCTGATCCCGTACGAATACGGCGCCTCGCCCGCCAATCTGATGCTCTACCGCTCGTGGGGCTATGGCTGGGAAAACATGCATGACGGGCTCGACGGCATCGCCATCGACATCCCGGCGCTCAACGTCAAGCCGACGGCGAACGGCCTGTTCCCGCTCAACATCCAGGTCAAGGATCCGATCTGGCCCGAACGCGACATGCTCGACGTCACCGTAGCGGTGAAGCCGGGCGAGGCGAAGACGGTCTGGCTCGATCTGCGCGACCGCATCCTGCCGAACAAGAGCTTCTACCTGACCTTCGCCGGCGGCGGGCAGGACTTTGACGCCCAGGCGCTGGACGGCATGAAGCTGCGGCTGGTCTTCAAGGACCGCCAGGAGGCGCTGAAGGAGCACGTCACCGACCGCTTCGCCGAGGTGAAGGATAACTGGGGCTACCTGGTCGAGGAGCATACGGCGTCGAAGCGCGAGAAACTTTATGAGCGCGTCGTGACCGATGCCGGCGACCTGCTGCGCGTCGACCCTGATAACATGCTGGCGCGGGAATACTGGACCGACATCACCTTCGGCAGCCAGGGCCAGATGGCCTACACCTTGCCCGCCACCCCGGCGGGTGTGCCGACCTGGGCCTTCCGCCAGTTGGAAGATCTGAAGGGCGTGCGTCACTTCATCAACTGGTGGATCGACAATCGTCAGTCCGATTACGGCGACTTCGGCGGCGGCCTGTCTGACGATTCCGATTTGGTGGAACAGTGGCCCGGCTTGGCGCTGATGGGTGTCGATTCGGAAAAATTGCGAGTATCTCAGATGCGCGTCGCCGACGCCATCTATCGCAACGGTATGTTCACCAACGGCCTGGCCACACTGATGCTTGATGAGCTGCACGCCTATGAGGACGGTATCAACACCAATTCGGAAGCCATGTATCTCAACTATGGCGACCCGAAGGTGGTGGAGCGCCTGATGACGACAGTCGCCGCCTATGACCGCATCATCTCGGTCAATCCGGCGGGCCACCTGCACTTCAACACCAACTGGTACAGCGGCAGCGACAGTTATCGCGAAGGTCCGTTCGAGTGGGGCAAGTACTATTCGTACCTTGTCCTGCACCCCGGCATCCTGATGGGCGAATACAACGGCGACCCGACCGGCAAGAAGTTCGTCACCGGCCTGGCCGACGGCATCATCGTCCACGGCAAGCCCGACGCCGCCGGCATCATGACCTATCCCGACGAAATCAACTGGCGGACGGATGCGACGCGCGGCGACCTGCCGGCGGGCCAGTCGCCGATGCAGCTGATGTGGGCGTCGTGGCGTTGGACGGGCAACGACAAGTATCTGGGGCCTATCCTGTCGTCGGTCCAGAAGGCGTCTTCGCAGGATTCGGTCAGTGTCGGCGGCGCACGCGTCAAGGCCGAGAAGGATAATATTCGCCCGATCAACAGCCTCAACGAGGACCTGGTCAATGTACTGGGCAAACAGGATACCTGGGGCGCGGCCGCGGTGCGCAAGGGCAAGGGTGGCGGACTGGAAGGCTTCGTCGCCTGGGAGATGACCGGCGACAAGTCGTACCTGGATGCCCTCTACGGCGCCGACATGCGCCGCGCGGCGACCACCATGTACAGCCAGACCGAAGGCCACTGGTGGACCGACCGAGTCGAACTCGACAGCCAGTACCTGCAACGCACGCGCCTGGGCGGCATCGCGCTGACCCGCGGCAACATGTTCCAGGGCAACACGGTCAGCTGGGCGTTCGCAGATCCGGAAGCCGCGGTCAATGTCGCCATCCTGGTGCCGAACCCGTCGCGCGACCATTTCAAGGTCATAGCGTTCAACGTCACGGACAAGCCCGTCCAGGCGACCATGACCGGCTGGAATGTCAATTCCGGTCAATGGGAAATAAAGGCTGGCAAGGGCGACGACAAGGACGCCTTCGTCGGCGATCCGGCCGTCTCTTCCATGAATTTCGAAAAGACGGTGGGCGTCTCCCTCACGATGCAGCCGGGCCCGAACCTGTTCGAATTCACGCTCAAGACACCGAACGGTACGAAGGTTCAGGACCGTCCGGACCTTGGTATCGGCCGCGACGACATCAAGCTGTCGCGCAGCAATGTGGCGGTGACCGTGCACAGCCTCGGCGCCAAAGATGCACCGGCGGCCCGCGTCGAATTGCTAGATGGCAAGGGCAATGTCGTGGCCAAGGCGGCGACGCCGAGGTTGGCCGCGCCGGTCGACCTCAAACCGCATACAGCGACGGTGAAGCTTAGCCTGCCGGCGCGCTTCGACGTCGGTACCGGCCGCGTGCGTGTGGTGATCGAGGGCGTCGCCGAAATCACCCAGCTCAACAACACGGTCGCGCTGACTGATGGAAAGTAACTTTCATTCCTGATTGCCTCGTCATCCGGAATCGTGGAGGGTCGCCCCTTAACGACTCCGGAGGACGGCATGACACGAGTGACGCGCAGGGGCATGGCAGGTCTGGCAGCCGCCGGGGCAATAGCAGCGCATGTTCCGGCACGGGCCGAAACGCCCGCCGCCAACCCCTATAACCCCGTCTGGACGTCGCAGAGCCGCAATGCGCTTGAATCGATGCCGTGCGGCGGCGGCGACATCGGCCTCAATGTCTGGGTCGAGGACGGCGACGTCCTGTTCTACGTGTCACGCAGCGGCGCCTTCGACGAGACCAATGCCTACCTGAAGCTCGGGCGGATCCGCCTCAAGCTGACGCCCAAGCCGTTCGCCGACGGCCAGCCTTTCAAGCAATCGCTCGACCTCGACCGCGGCCACGTGACGATCGAAGGCGGGCAGGGGACGAAGGTGACGATCTGGGTCGACGTCTTCTCGCCCGTCATCCACGTCGATATCGACAGCGCCCAGCCGGTCAAGCTGGTCGCGCGCTATGAAACCTGGCGGACCGCCGACCGGCCCTACACCCTTGAAGAAGTCGGCATGCATCGCAGTTACGATGACGCGCCGGTCGTGCCGACGGCCTTTGCCGACAAGACCGCGTTCGACGGCGCCGATATAATCTCGGTCCACCGCAACCGCGACACCGACACGGTCTTCGACCTGCTGGTCAAGCAACAGGGGCTGGAAGGCGTCAAGGCGCAGATGTGGAATCCGCTGGCGGGCCTGACCTTCGGCGTACTGGTACGCGGCCAGGACATGGTCGGCGCCGGGACGACGACCGGGCGCTATGCCAGCACCGACTTCACGGCGTACCGCCTGCAAAGCGCCAAACCGCGCCGCCGCCATGAGGTGCGTATCCACTGCCACGTCGCCAATACACGCGATGAAGCCGAATGGCGTGCCGGTATCGAAGCCCTGGCCGCCAGGTCGCTGGCGGGCAAGGCCGATGCCCGGCGCAAGACGCAGACATGGTGGCAGGCCTTCCAGGATCGCAGTCATATCCGCGTCAATCCGGGCAAGGGCGCAGCCGACACCGGCTGGCGCATCGGGCGCAACTACCAGCTCTTCCGCTATCAGTTGGGCACGAACGCCTATGGGCGTTATCCCACCAAGTTCAACGGCGGCAATTTCACCGTCGATCCGCAATTCGTCGATCCCACGCTCACGCTCAGCCCCGATTTCCGCAAATGGGGCGGCGGCATCTTCACGGCGCAGAACCAGCGCCTGGTCTACTGGCCGATGCTGAAAAGCGGCGACTTCGATATGATGGACGCACAGTTCCTCTTCTACGACCGCGCGCTGAAAAACGCCGAGCTGCGCACGGAAGTCTACTGGGGACACAAGGGCGCCAGCTTCACCGAACAGATCGAAAGCTTCGGCCTGCCGTGCGGCTTCGAATACGGCTGGCGGCGCTTCTGGGGGCAGGCAGGCAGCAAGGAACCTGGCGTCGACGACAATGCCTGGGTCGACCGCATCTGGGATACCGTCTTCGAATTCTGCCTGATGATGCTCGACGTCGAACGCTTCGCGGGCGAGGATATTTCGCGCCATATGCCGCTGATCGAAAGCTGCCTGACCTTCTTCGACGAGCACTATACAAAGCAGACGATGCTGATGAAGGGCAAGCCCGTCGACGACAACGGCCATCTCGTCTTCTTCCCGGGCAGCGCCATCGAAACCTACAAGATGACGTTGAACTCGGTCGTGACGATCTCGGCGTTGAAGACGGTAATCACGCGCGTGCTCGGCCTGCCGGCGTCCTATCTCGACGACAGCCGCCGCACCTATTATCGCGACTATCTGAAACGCCTGCCGCCGCTGCCGATGCGCACCATGCAGGGCCACCTGACGATCGCGCCGGCCGAGGTCTTCGACCGCATACAGAATGTCGAGATACCGCAGCTCTATCCCGTCTTTCCGTACGGCCTCTACGGCATCGGGCGGCCAGACCTCCAGGTGGCGATCGACACCTGGCACTATGGCGTCGAGACGCCGCAGCAGAAGGACTATGTCAGCTGGCACCAGGACGCCATCTTCTGCGCGCGCCTGGGCCTGACCGAGGAGGCGAAGAGCCGCATCGTCCAGAAGCTCGACGACAGCGGAAGGCGCTATCCGACCTTCTGGGGGCCGGGGCACGACTGGGTGCCCGACCACAATTGGGGGGGATCGGGCATGGTCGGTTTGCAGGAAATGCTGATGCAGACGGTCGACGACGACATCTACCTGTTCCCGGCGTGGCCGCGCGACTGGGATGTCGATTTCCGCCTGCACGCGCCGGGCAAGGTCGTCGTCGAAGGCAGCCTCAAGGCCGGAAAGATTTCGGGTCTCAAGGTCAGCGACGGACGGATGACGCGGGTAAAGCTGCCGGACTGGGCCAGCCTGTAGCCCGTCACATCGCCTGGACGGCCTTTTCCGTGCGCGACAGCCGGTCCGAAATATCGCCGAAATAGGCCGGGCGGCCGAAACGGTAGCCTTGCAGCAGGTCGCAACCGATCAGCCGCAGCAGCTTTTCCTGGTCCTCGGTTTCGACGCCTTCGGCCACGACACTGAGTGACAGGGCGTGGGCGATATTGACCGCACCGGTCAACAGCGCACCGGCCTTGGGATCGCGGCCGATCGTGGCGACCAGGGCGCGGTCGATCTTGACACGGCGCAAGCCGAAGCGTTGCAGGTGACCGATACCCGATATGCCAGCGCCGAAATCGTCGAGCGAGAAGCCTATGCCCCTGGCCGACAACGAAGTGATGACGGCGCGGGCGCGTTCCGGGTTTTCGAGGATGTGGCGTTCGGTGATTTCCAGCTCCAGCCGGTGGGCCGGAAAGCCGGTCTCGTCCAGGATCGACTGTACCTGGCTTTCGAAATCGGAATGGCGGAACTGCACCGGCGAGATGTTGACGTGCAGCCGAACCGTGTCGAGGTCGGCCATGTCCGAACAGGCGCGTTGCAGGACGAAAAGCCCAAGGCGATGGATGATGCCGCTCGAATCGGCGGCACCGATAAAGGCGTCGGGCCCGAGCTCGCCGTCCGGCCGGCGTGGCCAGCGCACCAGGGCTTCGACGGCCTCGACCGCGTGGGTCGCGGCATTGCAGATCGGCTGGTAGGCGACATCGAACTCGCCATTGATCAGGCCGCAGCGAATCTCGGCGTCGAGCTGCTGGCGTTCGGCGCGGGCACTGTCCGAGGTATCGTGAGGCGGCTTCGAAGCGGGCAGGGGCTTGTCAGCGTGCCGGAATATGTCCTGAAGGCGTTTCCCGCCGGCGAAAGCCTGGCGCAGGCAATACAGGCAGGTTCCGGCGAGGAGGAAGACCAGGACGCCTGTCAGGATGGCAATATCGGTGATCCGGGATGCGATCGTATCGGCGGCTGCGGTGCCGCCTGTCGCGGCCACGGTCCGCAGTGTCGAGGCCAGAAGAGCCAGTATGGCCAAGCCCGTCATGGTCCCGCCGCCCAGAACGAAAATGAAGGGCGTCTTGCGCCCCCGTTGCTTGCCGTTGCGCTGCATTTTGCCACCACCTTCCCTGTGCAATCGAGTGCACTTTTCAGAAAGTGTTAGCGCAGAGTCATAAATGGCAGGTTACGCAGCGGCCACCGCGAGCGGAGGGAAAAACGGCGACGGAAGGTCAGTCGACGACCGGCAGGCGGTGGGCGCGGGCCCAGAGGACGACAAGGCGGACAACGAAGCGAGACAAGGTTTTCATGGAGAATGCTCTCTTTTGTTGGAAGCGGTTAGCGGGCGGAACCGGGGGCCATGCCGAAGGTAACCAGGGCGGCGGCGATGCGGTCGAACAGCGTCTTCATAGGGAATTCGGAAACACAAAAAGTTGATGACAGCGCTGTCTATATCATTCTCGCACATGCGAGAAAAGAGGGCAGGCTGTCACATTTCACCGCCGCAATTGTAACAGTCCGTGTAGCCGCCCACCCGGCCCGGCCGTGATAATTGCGCAACAAGATACCGCTGCCGTCACGTCTTCATCGCAAAAATGACGTATATCGTATAAAATATTTTGACTGCCCGCCGTTTTCATGGCCTCCTCGGTTCACAGGATTTGTCCGGCTAATTGGGGTTTTAAAAATGATAATGAAGACGAGTAGGAAGGCGTTCCTTTTGGCGGCCACGGGTTTGGTGGCGGCAATGGCGTGCGCGCCTGCGCTGGCCGAGGACAAGCCGGCGGATACGAAATCGGCCGAAACCAAGGTCGAAAACGGACAGGAAGTCGTGATCGTTCGCGGCGTCCGCGGCTCGGTCAAGGATTCCGCAGACAAAAAACGCCGCAACAAGCAGATCAGCGATTCGGTCTCGGCGGAAGATGCCGGAAAGTTGCCGGACAACAACGTTACGGAAGCCCTGGCCCACGTCACCGGCGTGCAGATTACGCGCCAGCACGGGGAAGGCCAGGACATGGCCATCCGCGGTATCCAGGAAGTCGGGACGACGATCAACGGCAATGCGGTCGGCGGCGGCGCCATGCGGTCGATGAACCACAATGGCGGCGCTTTCGAAGACGGCAATACATGTGATTCCGCACAAATCACCGGCGCATGTAACGCCCAGGGGCCGACGCTCAGCGACATTCCCGCGGCGCTTATCAAGTCGGTGACAGTGTACAAGACCCGCACCGCCGATCAGGTCGAAGGCGGCGTGGCCGGGGTGGTGAACGTCGAACTGCGCCGTCCGCTTGATCTGCCGAAGGGTTTTACGGCGGCGGGCAGCTATCGCATGTCGTACAGCAATCTTGGCGACAAGGAGAGCCCGTACGCCAGCGTCCTGCTGGCCGACCGTTTTGACACCCCGATCGGTGAAATGGGCTGGCTTGCGAACTTCGGTTACGAGCGCAACAACTACCAGGAAACGCACCTGGCGACCGAAACGACGCAGTATTTCTATTCGAGCGGATATTTTAACGGCAATACAGCGGACGTCGCCTGTTTGCACCGGGCGGACACGTGGTGCGGTACGGCCAAGACTCCGTACTATGTTACCGCCTACCGCGTCTGGAATGGTATCCAGGATGGGGTGAAGTCCCGGCCGACCGCGAACTTCGGCTTCCAGTGGAAGCCGAACGAGAACCTTGATTTCGTTTTGGAAAGCACCTACCTCGGCTCGGACGAGAAGGCTGAAAACGACTATATCTCGGTGAAGACGTCGGGGGACTGGAACCCCAATTACGCCATTACGACGTTTGCCGACGGGGCGACGGTGAAGACCGAAACGGTCACGCCCGGTGACTGGGATCCGACCGGAAACAATTCGGTCTATAACGAACTGATTTCGGGGTACTGGCATAACACGTCGAAGACGTTCACCAACAACTTCGAAATGCACTACCACAAGGACAGGGTACAACTGAATGGCAGCATCCAGTACAATACCACTGAGGTGCTATCGACCAACATCTATCAGGATATAAAGGTTCTCGGCCTTAATACCGCGATCGTGAATTTCGACGGCCCCGGGGATCGGGCCACCGTGACCTTCCCGCAGGCTTCGGTCGCCACCGATCCCGCCAACTACCGGATGTATAACTTCCACAATGAACAGAACAACTCGACCAGCCGGGATCTGAACGGTCAGCTTGACCTGACCTATACGGTCAGCGACACCTTCCCGATCCGCTCGCTGCAGGCAGGTTACCGCCTGACGAGCCACTTCAGCAATTCGTTCAACGGGTACCGCGATGCCTTCACCAATGCCGCGCTTTCGGCCTGGCCGACGGGCAGCAGCCTTGATTACACCAAGTTACCCGCCGGCTTCAGCATCCCGGGCTTCTACCACCTGAGCAATACTGCGCTGCTGAGCCACTGGAGTGATGTAATCACCTATCTGTCCGGTAGCCAGGGTTCCCTGTGGGCGACCGACGTGCCAACGGACCGCGACTCAAACTCGAACGCCGAAACCGAATTCTCCAATACCTGGTACGGACAGTTCAATTACGCGTTCAAGGCCTACTTCCCGATTGACGGCGTAATCGGCGTCCGCGTCGCGGCCACCAAGGGCACCGCTCATGCGAACTCGTTCCGTGACGCCCACACCACGACGGTGAACGGCGTCACGACTACGGTGCCGGCCAGCGTCGTCAACGACGACGTCGAAGGTCACTACCGCGACATCATGCCGAGCTATAACGCCACGGTTCACCTGAACGACAAGACCCTGCTGCGCCTGGCCTATACCTACAGCATCCAGCGTCCTGCCTTCTCGGCCATGTCAGGTACGGCGCACATCTACTACGACGCGACCGGCAAGGCAGCCAGCGGCTGGGGCGGTAACCCCAATCTGAAGCCGATGAAGGGGCCGAACTATGACGCTTCGCTGGAATATTACTTCGGCCGTGGTGGGGTGGTCTCGCTTGCCGCCTATCTGAAGGAGCCTGACGGCAGCTTCTATTGGAAGAACAACGAACTGCGCAGCTTCCCGGAACTCGGTGTCGATACGCCGATCCCATACGGCGAAACCCTGAACGCAGGCCGTGGCGTCTATCAGGGCTACGAATTTAACGCTCAGGGCTTCTTCGATTTCCTGCCGGGCGTCTGGCACAATTTCGGCGGCGCCGTGAACTTTACCTATAACCAGATATTCAAGATCGAGTATCCGGATGCATCGACGCTCAGCGATCAGGGCTTTGCCCCGCTGGCTGGTAATATGGCGCCGTACACATCGAAGAACACCTATAACATTCAGCTCTACTACGACACGCCCAAGTTCAACGCCCGTATCGCGTATAATTACCGGTCGAAATATTACGGTCAGGTGAGCTACGGGCTGGCGCAATATACGCCGGTATTCGATGCGACCTCACGCCTCGACGCCTCGCTGGCCTGGACGCCTGTCAAGCAGTGGACCTTTACCCTCGAAGGCTCGAACCTGCTGAACAACAACGAACTTGCCTACTACGGCCAGAAATACTACCCGGCCGAAACGCGCTTGCAGGGCCGCACCATTCAGGTCGGTGCACGCTTCCGGTACTGATCCGGACTTGCAAAAAAGAACCCCGCCGGTCAGCCGGCGGGGCAGCCGTCTGGCGCCTGGATTGTGTCATCACCCCGGCGTCAGGAGCGCTTCGGCGGGCCAAAGAGAAGGTGCTTGAATTGCGCCATTTCCTGTGGGCTCAAGCCAGGGCTGAAGGCGCTCCGGACGTGCTCAGGTAAATGGGCGACGGGATCGCCGGCGCTTTCGAAGACGAAATAGTCCATCATATGCCGCCAGGCATCGCGCTGCGCGGCCGGCATGGCCTTGAAGGCGAGGGCGGCGACATGGAGAGCGCCCATGGCATCGACCAGATCAGGCCTGGCGTCATTCCACCAATAGTTGATCAACATGTTGAGCGGTCCGGTCGTCTGGACGTGATGCCACCACAGGGGAGGAATGAACAGGGCATCGCCTGGTTCCAGGTGCGCGACGAGCGCGTGGTCAAGCGCGGTTTTCAGTCTGGGATAACGAACGAAATCCGGTTCCTCCAACGACGCCATGCTGATCGGCACGCCCGCGGGCATCCGGTCCAGCGGGCCGGGATAGAGGTTTGCCGTCTGGTCCGGCGGGAATAGCGTAAAGGTTTTCTCGCCGGCAACGTGGACGGCGATATTGCTGGTGTAATCGAAATGAGTCTGGGTACGCAGCGTATTGCCGATCCAGATGCGGGGCGGGGCGTCGCGCGGCAGCAATGGCATGTCGAGGTCACCGGCCATGGCGGGCAGAACGTTCTGGACGGGTTGTGCCTGTACATAGATTGCATCGTCCTGTCCGGAAAGGCAGTCCTCCACGACGGCGCGCAGGCTACGGCTGACGTTCTGGTAATTCACACCCGTCAGGTCGTTGTTGTAGAAGAGGCGTCCTTGCAGCGCCTTCGGGCAGACCGAAACCTGCACCGGGGCGCCGGTATCGAAGCTGAGCAGGTATGCGCCAAGCGCCTCGGGTGAGGTCCGTGCGGCCTGCACGGCCGGCCATTGCGATGCCAGGCCTTTCAGGATGACGGGCCGGCCAGCCATGCGGATATCGGCCTCGAAGGTGCGCCGGTCCATGCCGTCGATGGCATCGACGCATTGCGTTGAAGACATGGCTCAGGCTCCGCTCATCTCGGCGGCGCACGTCCGGCCAATATAGTCGTCGTGCCGGGGCATGGCGTTGACCATGCCCGTCGTGCCTTCGCGCACGCGCTGCATCCGCCAGCGGAATTCGTCCTCGGCCATGCTGTCGGCGATCGGATGGTATCCTTTCGGCATCTGGCCCTGGCCGGCCAGCACGGCGAACCAGCTGGCTTCCTTGAACAGTTCGTCCGGCTTGACCAGCGCCTGGTTGTGGCGGGCGAAACTGTCCATGCGGAAGGCGAGGCTGTCGGGGATGTCCATGTTGCGGCAATAGCTCCAGAATGGCGTGTCTTCGCGCTCCGTCACCTTATAGTGCGCGATCAGGAAATCCTTGACGTTTTCGTAGGCCGCCAGCATGTCGCGGTTGAAGCAGGCGCGCTGTGTTTCCGATATGCCGGCATTGGGGAAATAACGGATAAGCATGAGGATGGCTTCCTGCGCCAGGTGGATCGAGGTCGATTCCAGCGGTTCGAGGAAGCCGCTGGCCAGGCCGACCGCCACGACATTGTGGCGCCACTGGCTTTTGCGGTGGCCGGTCGTGAACTTCAGTACGCGCGGTTCGGCCTGCGCCTTGCCGTCGAGGCGCTGCATCAATTTGTCGCTGGCTTCTGCTTCGGACAAGTAGGCGTCGCAAAAGACATAGCCGTTGCCGGTGCGATGCTGCAGTGGGATGCGCCACTGCCAGCCGGCCTCGCGCGCCGTCGAGGTCGTGTAAGGGGTGAGGGCAGAGCCCCGCTCACACGGTACGGCGACGGCGCGGTTGCACGGCAGCCAGCGGCTCCAGTCCGTGTAGCCCGTCTTCAGCGTTTCCTCGATCAGCAGCCCACGGAAGCCCGAGCAGTCGATGAACAGGTCGCCTGCGACCGTTGCACCGTCGCCGAGCGTCACCGAGACGATGTCGCCGCTTTGAGGATGCTGCTCGACCGAAACGATACGGCCTTCACGCCGCACCACGCCCAGACCCTCGGCAATGCTGCGCAAAAACCGCGCGTAGAGACCGGCGTCGAAGTGGAAGGCGTAGTTGACGGCGGGGGCGTTCGGATTGATCTCGGACATGCGGCCGAAACGGTTGGCGCGCGACGCCATCGTCTGCGGATTGAACAGGCCGAAATCCTTCGAGCCCCCGTTTTGAGCGTAGCGCAGCCAGTAGTGGGTGAAGTTGATACCGTTCATGTCGACGCCGTAGACGCCGAACGGATGGAAATAGTCGCTGCCGGGCGCGGACCAGTCGACGAAGCGGATACCGAGCTTGAAGGTGGCGTTGGTCGCGCGCATGAACTGGTTTTCGTCGATCCCCATCATGGTGTTGAAGGTCTGGATCGTCGGAATCGTCGCTTCGCCCACGCCGACCGTGCCGATCTCCTCGGACTCGATCAGGGTGACCGTGTAGCGCTTCGTGCCCATGACTTTCGCAAGCGCAGAGGCCGCCATCCAGCCGGACGTTCCGCCGCCCACCACCACGATCTTTTGCACGCTGCCGCCCATTGCTTTGTCCTTGTGTTGCGGACGATATTCAGGGCAGGGCAATTGTAAGTCAATATGTGCGTATATCGTATAAAATATTTGACTTAAGCCGCGGAGTCCGGACATGGTGAGGCACAAACCTGAAGGTTAGGGATATGATGCGTTCGACCTGTCTTGTCGTGGCCGGCAGCCTGCTGGCGCTTTCCACCGCCGTTCATGCGGCTCCGCCGTCGATCGATGAGCGCTACGCCACCGCCGCGTCGTATTTTACCGGCAAGGTGGGGGAATTGGTGACCGATCTCGACCTTCGGGCGGTCTTCGTCACCGGCGGGGCACAGGTCCTTTATCGTCATGGCCCGAGGATGCACGGCACGATCGTGCTGGCCGACTCAGGCACGGGGCAGGGGCGCGACCTGGTCAGCGACGACGTCCTGGCGCAGGCGGTGGCGGCGTTCACCGGCCAGGCGGGCCCCAAGGCGATTATGCCGCTGGACTATGATGCCGCGGCCAACGTCCTGACCTTTGGCACCGGCGACGCATCGTGGCGTTATGACCTGAAGAGCGCACACCTCGACAAGGCGCCGCCGCCTCCGGCCGCTGACGATGGCGTCGTCTCGCCGGACGGCCGCTACAAAATCGTGCACCACGGCTACGATCTTTCGCTGATCGAGATGGCCACCGGCCGCGAAGTGCCGCTGACCGCCGATGGCGGCTACGACCAGCGCTACGGCATGAATTACCCGCAGTTCGCCGACATGGTCGCCGCCAACAGCGAAACGCCGCCGATGCGCGTGAGCGCACAGTGGTCGCCCGACGGCAAGTGGGTCCTGACCTACCGCATGGACCGCAACGGCAGCTATATCTGGCACGGCGTTCAGCCCAATCCGCTTGGCAGCCAGTTTCCGCGCCACTTCGACTATGTCTATCCGACGGCGGGCGCCGCCCAGGTGCCGCAGGTCCTGCCGGTTGTCATCGATGTGGCCGCGGCGCTCAAAGGCACCGTCAAGCCGAAGCTCCTCAACGTACCGGCCTTGCCGCTGCTGTGGCCGGGCGATCCGGATCTCGGCTGGGACGGCGATCGTGTTCAGTACCAGTGGCAGAAGCGCGGCTATACCGAACTCGATCAGTATTCGGTCGATCCCGAAACCAATGTCGCCACCATCACCGTGCACGAAGCGATCAAGCCGCTGGTCACCGTCACGGCGACGGCGATTCGTCCTGTGCCGGAGCTGAAAGGCAATCTCGTCATCTCGGAACGCAGCGGCTGGGCCCAGCTCTATTTCGTCGCCGACGGCACCGATCCGTCGGGTGGCAAGGCGCTGACCAAGGGTAACTGGGAGGTCGAGGAAATCGTGCGCACGGACCCTGGCCAGGTGCTGATCACCGGCATCGGGCGTGAGGCCGGGGTCAATCCTTATTACCGCAGCCTCTACCGGGTCGGCCTCGACGCCACGATCAAAAACCTGACGCCGGAGCCGCTCGATCACGACGTTACGATCGCCGACGACGGCAAGACCTTTATCGACCGCATGTCGAGCCCGACGTCGCCGACGCGGACCTTGTTGCGCAATATGGCTGACGGCCGCATCGTCGCGGAGCTTGGCCATGCCGACCCGTCGGCCTTGATGGCCAGCGGCTTTGTCGCGCCCGAACCGTTCGAAACTGTGGCCGACGACGGCAAGACGAAGCTCTACGGCATGATCTTCCGGCCAAAGGGCTTTGACCCGTCGCGGACCTATCCTGTCATCGAATACGTCTATACCGGGCCGACGACGCACGTCATCGACTATGGCTACCGCCGCACCATCGGCGGCCCGGCCGAGTCGATGGCGCAGATCGGCGCCATCGTCGTCGAGATCGACGGCCGCGGCACCTCGCAGCGCGGCCAGGCCTTCCGGTCTTCCGCCTATCAAAACCTGGGCGAGGTCGGGCTGGACGACCATATGTACGTGCTGAAGGCGATGAAGGCGAAATACGCCTATTTCGACCTGTCGCGCGTCGGCGTCTTCGGCCATTCGGCCGGCGGCTACGACACGGCGCGCTTCGTGCTGCGCCGGCCGGACTTTTACAAGGTCGGCGTCGCCAGCTCGGGCAACCAGGACCTGCGTTTGGATAAGGCGTGGTGGCCGGAAGTGTCGATGGGCATGGCCGATGACGCGACGTGGGAGCGCAATTCCAACACCTCGGTGGCGAAGAACCTGAAAGGCCACCTGATGATCATGCACGGCGATATCGACGACAATGTGCCCATCGCCGCGACGCTCAGGCTCGACCAGGCGCTGACCGAGGCGAACAGGCCGCATGAGCTGGTCATCCTGCCCAACCGGACGCACGACACCTATACGCCCTACTTCTGGCGCAAGCATTTCGACTTCTTCACGGAATATCTGCTGGGCGAAACCCCGCCGGCGCCATAGGGCTAGGTAAATCGAAAATTGCCATCACTTTTCCTCTCCCCATCGGAGGCAGGCCCATCGCATATGGCATTCCAAGGTGGGGCTTTTCCTTTTCCTTCTCCCCTTGAATAGGGGAGAAGGTGGCCCGAAGGGCCGGATGAGGGGTAAATCCGGCATCTTCCGCGCGCGCATCTGTTAACACTACCGCTCACCTTGGCGCTACGCGCCTTTCTTTCGCTGGCGCTCCGCCCTTCAAATGGAAAGAGGACAGACCCGAAGGCCAAGATGAGGGGAAATCGTCATAGGATGCGTGCGCTGAAGGTGCAGGAACCCCTCATCCGTCCCTTCGGGCCACCCAACGCTGGCGAAAGCTATACTTTCGCTGGCGCTATACCCCTCAAGTGGGGAGAAGGGAAAGTAGCATAATTCGTTGAGATTTTTTAGGGCGTCACGCGCAGCAGCATAGCTCCGTGGCGCGGGATGGTGACGGTTTGCGTGGCGGCGGGCGTAAGGTCGGACTTCGCCCACACATCGCGCACCTTGGCCGGTTTCAGCCCGAGGTCGGCCCAGGTCACCGTCACGTTGGCTACGTCCTCGCCGCGGTTGAACAGGCCGACCGCCGTCGAGCCATCGCGCAAATGTTTGGTCCAGATTTCGCGCGTACCGTCCTTTTTCGCCGGGAGGCCTTGCGCGCCGGCCGCGTCCTGATCGATGGCGATGACCTCGGGGTTGGTCAGCAGCGCCAGCGTTTCGGGAGTCATATGGCGCACGTCGTTGCCCAGGATCAGCGGCGCCGCCATCATCGCCCACAGGCTCATATGGGTGCGGTATTCATCCGTGCTCATGCCACCATTGCCGACCTCGAGCATGTCTGGATCGTTCCAGCCGCCCGGGCCGGTATGGTTCGGTACGCCGTTCTTTTCGAAGCCGATCTTGGCCATCGTCTCGTACTTGTCTTCGATATCGCCGGTCGTGCGCCACAGACTGCCGCCGACGTCGCGCCCCCACGAACCGACGTCGAAGCGGCCGTATTCGCAAAGGCTGAAGATCATCGGCCGCCTCGTTGCGGCGATCGCCTCGGCCATCTGCTGGTAGACGGCGTAGACGGATTCCGGCGTGTGATAGAAGGCTTCGCCTGAACACAGGTCGTATTTCAAATAGTCGATGCCCCAGGCGGCGAAGGTCCTGGCGTCCTGTTCGATATGGCCGTAACTGCCTTCGTAGCCGGCGCAGCTTTTCGGCCCCGGCGAGCTGTAGATGCCGAGTTTCAACCCCTTGGCGTGGACGTAATCGGCCAGCGCCTTCATGTCGGGGAACTTGGCATTGGGCTGAAGGACCCCTGATGTGTCACGGGCGCCCTGCCAGCCGTCGTCGATATTGATATAAACGTAACCCGCGTCACGCAGGCCCGACGTCACCATGGCGTCGGCGATTTCGCGCACTGTCTTGTCGTCGATATCGGTGGCGAACTTGTTCCACGAATTCCAGCCCATGGGCGGGGTCTCGGCACGCGCCAGGGGTTTTACCACGCGGCGCGGGGGGAGGGGATGTGTCGGGAAATCGAGCGCTTTCAGCGCTGTCTTGGTCGCGGCATGCGCCGGAATATCGAAGTCGGCGTACCACAGCTTGCCCGTCATATGGACGGCCTTGGCGTCGCCCTTGAGCACGATATCGGTCTCGGTCACGCGCGGATTGCCGTTGAACAGGTGGAAGACCAGCGTGTCGCCATCCACCCGGACATCGTCCATCTTGAGATCGCCGTACCAGTGCGAGGTCACGGTACCACTATATGTGCCATGGTCCTTATGCACCTGAACGCGGGTAAAGCCCGGAAAGTCGGGGCCGCCGTCGAAGATCCAGCCGCCGGTCGGCGGTGCAGCGTGCGCGGGCAGCGCAGCCATTCCCAGCAAGGCGACGACCGGCAGAAGAGTGCGAAGGGCGGATTTGCGGGACATGGGTGGCTCTTTCATCAATGCTCTGAGTATAAGATCGTATAATTTATATTGACCGTCAATACGGGACGTGTACAGTCGCCTTATCGTCACCTCGCTACCCTTGGAGGTGACGCCGGCCGCGGCGGCACCGGATTTTGTCCGATTTTCCGACTCGGTTTTGTTGCGCGCTCCAGACGTATCGGACCGATGGGCCTCCCTGGCGTCGGCACCCCGTCTGGAAAGACTTTCGATCCGCCGGGTGCCTTTAGGCGGGCGCCGGCGGATCGCTTTTCTTTTGGCCCGAGATGGCCGCTCAGGATTATCGCATGCCCAGGCTGAACGCTTCCGTCCTCGCCGTCCTTTTCGCCCTCGGGCTTTCCGGCGCGGCCCACGCCGCCGATACGCCGTGGAACAGCCCGGACGCCAGGATCGACTATTACGACGCGGCGGGCTTTACCGTGGGCCTGCAGGACTCTTCGCAGACCCTGGTCGCGCTCCAGCCCAAGGGGCAGGGTGGGTTCGACTTCGCGCCGTCCGGCCGCTTCACCCAGCGCCTCAAGGATGGCTATTACCGCCTGGGCGATATCGACCTGCGCGTTCGTGCGGTCGGAGTCGACGCCTGGTCCGACTATTCCAGCGCCTTCAAGCGCGCGCCGGTCAAGGCGTTGAAGGTCAAGGGCGCGCTGGCCGCCGCCGACATCACGCCCAGCCTCAACGGCATTCCGCTGACCGTCAGCCGCGTCTGGGCGGTCGATCACGGCCAACTGACCCTGCGCTTTACGCTTTCCAACCCCGGCAAGACGGCGGTCGAGATCGGCGGCCTCGGCCTGCCGATGATCTTCGACAACATCATCGCCGACCGCACGCTGGAACAGGCGCACGAACAGGCGTCCTTCTACGACCCTTATGTCGGGCGCGACGCCGGCTATCTGCAGGTCACGCGGCTGAACGGCCACGGCCCGGCGCTGCTGGTCGTGCCGGAAAAGAACACGCCGTTCGAGCTCTATAAGCCGATCCTCGACCGCACCAATCGCGAAGACCGAAGCCCCGTCATCTACAACGACCCGATGCGGCGCGGCATGGTGTTCGAAGGCTTCTACGACTGGATGGTCGCCTCGAAGGGCTTCGCCGACACCGACTGGAAGGGTGTGCAGCAGTGGAACGAGACGTCGAGCCTGGTGCTGAAAGTGGGGGAGACGCGTACCATCGGCCTGCGCTTTGTCCTGTCGCCCTCGGTCCGCGCTATCGAAGACACCCTGGCCGCCAACAGCCGTCCCGTCGCCGTCGGCGTGCCGGGATATGTCGTGCCGACCGACATGCCGGCCGACCTGTTCCTCAAAAGCCCGTCGGCTGTAAAGACAATCGCCGTCTATCCGGCAGGTGCGCTCGATGTTGTGAAAGCCGCGCCCACGAAAGGCTGGCAGCGCTACACCCTGACCGGCAAGATGGATGGCCGTGCGCGTGTGACGATCACCTATGCCGACGGCAGCGTGCAGACGGTCCACTATCTCGTCACCAAGCCGGAAGGCCAGGTCGTCGCCGACATGGGCAAGTTCCTGACGACGAAACAGTGGTTCGACGATCCTGCCGACCCGTTCCATCGCGGCCCGTCGATCATGACCTATGACCGCGACGAGAAGAAGATCGTCACCGACGATCCGCGTGTCTGGGTGTCGGGACTGAGTGATGAGGGCGGGGCGGGGTCGTGGCTGGCCGCCGCCATGAAAGAGCTCGATAATCCGACCCCGGACGAAATGAACAAGGTCGAGACCTTCGCCAACCAGACCCTGTGGGGCAAGATCCAGGTATCGGACGGCGAGCACCAGTACGGGGTGCACAAGAGCATCTTCTATTACGACCCGAAAAACATGCCGGCCGGCACATACGATCCCAAGAAGGATTGGTCGACCTGGACGTCGTGGAGCAAGGAGGGCGCCGACGACCTCGGCCGTTCGTTCAACTATGTCCACGCCGCGGCGACCTGGTGGAGCCTGTATCGCGTCGCGCGCTACCACGACGGGCTGGCGACACAGGGCACGTGGCAGACCTACCTCAAGCGCGCCACCGGCACGATCGAGGCCATGATGCGTGACGCGCCCTATTACACGCAGTTCGGCCAGATGGAGGGCAATGTCTTCGTCAGCATCCTGACCGACCTGAAGCGCGAGGGCTGGACGCAAGACGCCGATACGATCGAGACCCTGATGAAGGGCCGCGCCGACCAGTGGGCCAAGGAGCCCTATCCCTTCGGCTCGGAAATGCCATGGGATTCGACAGGCCAGTCGGAAGTGTATGATTGGATGAAATATTTCCACCACGACGACAAGGCCACCGCCACGCGCGAGGTCATACTGGCCTACGATCCGACCATCCCGCACTGGGGCTATAACGGTTCGGCGCGGCGTTTCTGGGACTTCCTCTATGCCGGCAAGCAGTCGCGCATCGAACGCCAGTTGCACCATTACGGCTCGTCGAACAACGCCATCCCGCTGTTCGAATCGTACCGCGACGATCCGTCGGACTTCCACCTGCTGCAGGTCGCCTATGGCGGTCTGATGGGCAGCCTGACCAATGTCGATTCGGACGGTTTCGGCTCGGCCGCCTTCCATTCCTTCCCGGACGCCATGCATTTCGACGCCATCAGCGGCGACTACGGCATGAGCTTCTTCGCCCACGCCTACAGCGTCGCCTCCTACCTGGTCGACGACCCTCGTTTCGGCTGGATCGGCTTCGGCGGCAATGTCGAAACGAAAGGTGGCCGCGTCGTCATGGCGCCGAAGGACAGCGCGCGGACGCGGGTCTTCATCGCGCCGGCGGGCTTGTGGCTGACGCTCGATGCGGGCAAGGTGCAGGCCGTGGCCTATGATCCGAAGTCGGGCAAGGTCGAGCTGACGCTCGATCCGGCGGACGCACATACGCCGACCGCCTATGTCAACTTCACCGTGACAAAGGCCAATGCCCGTGCCTATAAAATGGTTTCAAATGTAACTCAGGACAAGGGCGCCTATGCCGTATCGCTTTCGGCAGCCCCCACCACGATCGTTCTGACACAACAATAATTAGGGGAACTGTATGGGATTGTTCGGACCGCTTAAGCCTCTGACCCAGGCCAACGAAGACGGTAAGGCCCTGGCCAAGACTTTGAGCTGGCCGCACCTGATGGCGCTGGGCATCGGCGGTATCATCGGCACCGGCATCTACACATTGACCGGCGTCGGCGCCGGCCTCGCCGGACCGGGGGTGATCCTGTCCTTTGCCCTGTGCGGCATCGTCTGCGCCTGCGCGGCGCTGGCCTATACCGAGATGTCGACCCTGATCCCGACGGCCGGGTCGGCCTACACCTACACCTATTCGGCGATGGGCGAGATCCTGGCGTGGATCGTCGGCTGGGCGCTGATCCTCGAATACAGCCTGGCGTGCTCGACCGTGGCGGTCGGCTGGTCCGCCCACCTGGTCGGCTGGCTGGAGCAGGGGATCGGCCTGCATCTGCCGGCCGTGCTGCTCAATGGTCCGGCGGCGGGCGGAATCGTCAACCTGCCGGCGGTCTTCGTGTCGCTGGCGGTCATGGGCCTGCTGCTGATCGGCGCGCGGGAAAGCGCCACGCTCAACATCGTGCTGGTCATCATCAAGATCGTGGCGCTCGGCGCCTTCGTCGTGCTGGGCCTGCCGGCGATCCAGGCGGGACACTACGATCCCTTTATGCCGTTCGGCTTTCTGGCGCATGAGACCAATGGCGAAAAGTCAGGCGTCATGGCCGCGGCCGCCGTCGTCTTCTTCGCCTTTTTCGGCTTCGACGCCGTCTCGACCTCGGCCGAAGAAGCCAAGAATCCCGGCCGCGACCTGACCATCGGCATCATCGGCTCCATGGCCCTGTCGACCATCATCTACATGCTGGTGGCGGCGGTCGCGGTCGGCGCCCTGCCGTTCAAGGAGATCGCCGACAGCGGAGAACCCTTGCCGCATGTGCTGCGCAGCCTGGGCTATCCGCTGGTCGCCAGCCTGGTCGGGGGGGCGGCCATCGTCGCTTTGCCGTCGGTCATCCTGGTCATGATGTATGGTCAAAGCCGCATCTTCTTCGTCATGGCGCGCGACGGCCTGTTGCCGTCCATCGTCGCCAAGGTCAATTCGAAGGGTTCGCCAGCACTGATTACGTTGATTACCGGCATCTTCGTCGCTTTCTTCGCCGGCTTTGTGCCGTTGAAGAAGATCGCCGAACTGTCGAATGCCGGAACCCTGATCGCCTTCGTCGCCGTCAGCCTGTCGATGATCATCCTGCGCGTTAAGAAGCCGGAATTGCAGCGCGTCTTCAAGACACCGGTCTTCTGGCTGACCGGCGGACTGGCGATCTTCGGCTGCATCTTCATCTTTTCCAGCCTGCCGAAGGAAAGCCAGATATTCACCCTGATCTGGATGGCGATCGGACTGGTCTTCTATTTCGCCTACGGACGGTGGAACAGCCGTTTGCGCAAAGCCAAATGACAACAAAAAAGGCGGGGTCGAACCCCGCCTTTTCAGTTTGATTGCAAGGCGTTTCAGCCCTTGAACTCGCGGCGCAGGTCTTCCAGAGTCGAGGCGATGTGGTCGTGCATCATGGCAGCGACATCCTTGGCCTTGCCCTGCGACCACAGTTCCAGCATGGCCAGGTGTTCCTTGTGCGCGCGGTCGTCACGGCCGGCGGGCTCGAGATGCTTGCCGACATAGCGCTCGGAAATGATGTTGAGGCGCTCGATGATCTGCGTCGTCAGGGGCTGGTTGAGCGGCTGGACCAGCGACATGTGATAGGCGCGGTTGAGCTTGCCGACGGCGGCCTTGTCCGAAATCGACGCCTTGTCGAGCGCTTCCAGCGCGGCCTTGGCGACGGCCTTGTCTTCCTTGGTGGCCAGTTTCGACGCTTCGGCCACCGCATCGGGTTCGAGCTTCAGGCGCAACGCATAGACCTCTTCGGCCTCATCGGCGCTCAGGGGGCGGACGAAGAAGCCACGATTGGCCTGCGACAGCAAAAGGCCTTCCTGTTCGAGACGCGCCAGGGCTTCACGCAACGGGATCTTGCTGACACCGAGTTCGGCGGCCAGGGCGTCTTGGCGGATCGGCGTGTCGGATTGCAGGCGGCCGGAAATGATCCGGTCGCGGACGAGCGTGAAGATTTGTTCGGAGAGCGTCTGAACGACCAGGCCCATGCGATACCCTTTGAGTAGACGGGTGGGGAGAGCGCCCCGACTCGAAAGTGCAGTTATATCGTATACAAATTAACGTTCTTTATAACGAAAAGGCAAGCCTTCCGGCCTGCCTTTTTTGCTGCACTATAGTACTTGGAAGCCCTGCCAGAACTGGTCTTCGCGATCGATCCATATGGTGTTGAACCCGGTCGCGATCGCAGACCCTTCGATCGAGGGGATGATGCCCTTGACGCCAGCTATATCGACCTCGGCTTCGACGCGGCCGGTGAAGCGGCTGCAGATGTAGCTCTCATGCACGAAACGGTCCCCGACCTTGAGCCGGCCGGTGGCGTGAAGGTGCGCCAGGCGCGCCGAAGTGCCGGTGCCGCACGGAGAACGGTCGATGGCGCGTTCGCCGTAAAAGACGGCGTTGCGGCCGTGGGCGCCTTCGCGCTTCGGCTTGTCGGCCCACAGGACGTGACTGACGCCGCGAATGGTTGGGTTGAGCGGATGGATCGGCTCATAAACGTCGCGGACCTGTTGACGGATGGTGCGCGACAGCTCGATGATCCGTGCGGCGCCCAGATTGTCGAGATCCGTATAGGCGCCTTGCGGTTCGATGATGGCGTAGTAGTTGCCGCCATAGGATACGTCGAGTGTCAGGGGACCGAAGTCCGGAACCTCGATCTGGATGCCGGTCATGGCCAGATAAGACGGGATGTTGGTGATCTTCACCGAGGTGATGCGGTTGCCTTCGGACGTGTAGTCGATATCGATCACGCCCGCCGGCACTTCCAGCTTGAGCTTGCCGGGCGCGCGCGGCGTGACCAGGCCGTTTTCCAGGGCGAAGGTGACGATGCCGATCGTGCCGTGGCCGCACATCGGCAGGCAGCCCGAAGTCTCGATGAACAGGATGCCGGCGTCGGTGTCGTCGCGCGTCGGTGGATAGAGGAAGCCGCCCGACATCATGTCGTGGCCGCGCGGCTCGAAGCACAGGCCGGTGCGGATCCAGTCGAAGCGTTGCAGGAAGTCCTGGCGGCGTTCGCTCATGGAATTGCCACGTAACAGCGGCGCGCCGCCGGTGACGAGGCGGACGGGATTTCCGGCGGTGTGGCCGTCGATGCAGGCAAAGGTATGGCGCATGGTGTGAACTCGGTGCCCGAAGGCCGGTATAAATACAAGTAACAGCGCAAGCGCTTTTGGCTACGGGCGGTACCCCCCTTCCGTCTGGATCGGCTTGACGCCGACCCAGCCACCTTCCCCGTAAACGGGGAAGGAAGGGAATTTTATTGTCTAATTCCTTCCCTGCGAAGCGGGGAAGGTGGCTCCCCGAAGCCTTGGCGAAGGGGAGACGGAAGGGGCATTGCCGCCCCTTCAACGAAACGCTTACGCTTACGATCAGGCCGCTTTCGTCATCTTCAGGCTGGGGCGCGTGGCCGCCGCCTGTTCGACCATGGCGGTGACTTCGGCGCGGCGCGCGCCCGACAGGGGCAGGCGCGGCATGCGCACGCGTTCGGAACCGCGGCCCATGATCTGCTCGGCCAGCTTGATCGACTGGACGAGGTCGTGCTCGGCGTCGAGGTGCAGCAGCGGCAGGAACCAGCGGTAGATGTCTCGGGCAAGCGCGATATCGCCGGCCTTCAACGCCTTGACCAGCATGACCGATTCCTGCGGGAAGGCCGAGGTCAGTCCCGAAACCCAGCCTTGCGCGCCCAGCAGCAGGCCTTCGAAAGCCACGTCGTCAAGGCCGGCGAACAGGGTAAAGCGATCGCCGAAGGCGTTGAACAGATCGGTGAAGCGGCGCGTATCGGCGGCCGATTCCTTGACGGCGACGATGTTGCGGATGGGCTTCAGCGCCTCAAGCACGTCGGTGCCGATATTGACGCGGTACGAGGTCGGGTTGTTGTACAGCATGATCGGCAGCCTTGTGGCTCCCGCAACTTGCGTGAAGTGCGCAACCAGCTCTTCGGGCTTCGGCACATAGACCATGGCCGGCAGCAGCATCAGGCCGTCGGCGCCGATCTTTTCGGCATCAGCGGCAAAGGCGGCGGCGCGCGGCGTCGTCATTTCGGAAACGCCGACGACGACGGGCACGCGACGGTTCACCACCTCGACGATGGCGCTGAGCAGAGTGCGCTTTTCATCGGCTTCCAGCGAGTTGTTCTCGCCGCACGTTCCCATGGCGATGATGCCCGTGACCCCGTCGCGGATCAGGTCGTCGACAACGCGCTGGGTATCCTTTACGTCGATGGACAGGTCTTCCTTAAACTGGGTCGTGACGGCTGGAAAAACGCCCTGCCAATCGATTTTCATCACATCGCTCCTGAGTCTTGCTAACTTGATATACCGTATACTATATTCTTTGGCGGTGCAATAATAAAGCCTGAAACGATCGTTTATGAACATTTTTATCATTGGTGGCGGAATCGTCGGTCTGAACGCGGCGCTTGAGCTGCAGGGGCGGGGCCATTCCGTCACGGTTTATGAGCGTTCGGAGGGGGGCAGCGTGGCGGCGTCCTACGGTAATGCGGGCCATATCGCCACCGAACAGGTCGAGCCGCTGGCTTCACAGGCGATGATTCGCTCGGCCTTCTCGCGATTGTTTATCAATGGCGGCGCCCTGTCGCTGCCGCCGGCCGGCATTGCGAAATGGCTGCCGTTTTCGCTGCGGCTGATGCGTGCGGCAAGGCCTGAGACGTTTGCGCGCGGAAAGGCCGCCCTGTCGGGGCTGATCGGCGAAGCGCTGCCGGCCTGGCGTCGGCGGCTTGGCAATATCGGCGCGGCGGACTTGCTGCGCGAAGACGGCCACTTCGTCGTCTGGGAAACGCCTGCGACGGCGGCCGCCGGTCTCAAGGCCTGGCGCGAAACCGATACCGGGACCGCAACGTGGCGCGAGGCCGACGCCGAGGAGCTGGCGGCGTTGCGCGGATTCACCACGGTACCGGTCGCGGGCGCCATCCGCTTCGAAGGCACGGGCCAGGTCGCCGACCCGCGCCGCTTGCTCGATACATTGGCCGAGACCTTCACGGGGCGGGGCGGCAAGATCGTCCACGACGAGGTGACGGCTTTACGCATCGAAGACGGCCGCCCGGTCGTCGGCACGGCGCAGGCCGACGCGGCCGTCGTCTGCGCCGGCGTCTGGTCGAAGCCGTTGATGGAAGGACTGGGTTACACCGTCCCGATCGTGGCCGAGCGCGGCTATCATATCGAATCCGTCGTGCCGTCGTGGCCGCAAGGCCTGCCGCCCGTCGTCTTCGAGGACCGCTCGATGATCGTCACGCGTTTCGAAAGCGGCGTGCGCGCGGCCAGCTTCGTCGAGCTCAATAAGACCGACGCCCCGCCCGATGCGCGCAAATGGCAGCGCCTGGAACGTCACGTCCGCGACCTTGGCCTACCGTTCGGCGATCCTTCGAAAGCGGCGCGCTGGATGGGGGCGCGGCCGACCCTGCCGGACTATCTGCCGGGGATCGGACGGGCGAAGGGGCTTCCCGTCTACTATGCTTTCGGGCACCAGCATCTCGGCTTGACGCTGGCGGCGGTGACCGCCGAGCGGGTAGGCGCCATGGTCGATGACGGTGTCGTCCCGGTCGAATTCGATCTTGCACGATTTCAATAGGAGAGGCCGATGATTGGCGGTTCCACGATAGAGGCCGAACTGGCGAAGCTTCAGCCGCCGGTTCAGGCGGCGGGCATCACGCGCGAAGAGCGTCTGGCGCGCATCGAAAAGGCGCGCAAGCTGACGCGCGATCTCGGTGCCGACGCGCTTCTGGTCGGGGCAGGGGCCAGCCTCAACTATTTTACCGGCGTGCCGTGGGGCGCGTCGGAGCGGCTGGTCGCCCTGTTTCTGCCGGTCGAGGGCGAACCGCTGATAATCTGTCCCTATTTCGAGCGCGGTTCGCTTGAGGCCGACCTGAAGATCGAGGCTGACCTTCGCCTGTGGCAGGAGGACGAAAGCCCGCACGCCCTGGTCGGCCAGGCCATGCGCGACGTCGGCGCCTCAAAGCTGGCGGTCGATCCGGCTATGAGCTTCGAGATGGTGAACCGCCTTGGTCGCGAAACGGGCCTTGAGCTGATCGAGGCCGGGCCGGTGATCAACGGCTGTAGAATGTATAAATCAGCGGCCGAACTGGCCCTGATGCAGCAGGCCAAGTCGATGACGCTGGAGGTGCATCGTGCGACCTCAAGGATCATGCGCGAAGGCATCACCACGACCGAGGTGATCAATTTCATCGAGGCGGCGCACCGCAGACTGGGCGCCGCCGGCAACAGCTTCGTCATCGTGCAGTTCGGCCGCGCCACGGCCTTTCCGCATGGCCTGCCGGGCGTGCAGACCCTGCGGGAAAACGACCTCGTGCTGATCGACACGGGCTGCTACGTCCAGGGCTATACCTCGGACATCACGCGCACCTATGTGTACGGCGGCGCGACGGACGAGCAGCAGCGCATCTGGGATGTCGAAAAGGAAGCGCAAGCCGCGGCCTTCGCGCGCGCCGAGGTCGGCATTCCGTGTGAAGCGGTCGATGCCGCGGCGCGCGCCGTGCTGGAACGCCATGGACTGGGGCCGGATTACAATCTGCCGGGCCTGCCTCACCGGACCGGGCACGGCATCGGCCTCAGCATCCACGAACCGGCCTATCTGGTGCGCGGGGACAAAACCCTTTTGGCCCCGGGCATGTGTTTTTCCAACGAACCGATGATCGTGGTCCCCGACCGCTTCGGCGTGCGGTTGGAGGACCATATGTACGTTACCGACAATGGCGCGAAATGGTTCACGGAACCGCAGCCGGCGATCGACCGGGTTTAGGGGGAGGGCGGATACCACTTCGCCCTCCCTGCTTGCGGGGAGGGGGGACCGCGCGAAGCGTGGTGGGCGGGGTGTGACCGTAGACGTTACGGTGTTTGTCTTTGGGGGATGAGAAGAATAGGTTTGGCGTGCGGGTCCGCTTACGAAGAGCCCCGCCCACCGCCTGACGGCGGTCCCCCCTCCCCATAAATGGGGAGGGCGAAATCATTCTGGCTCGCTGCCTTACTCTCCATTCGCATACGGACTCTTCCCACCGTCGGCGATAAAGCGGTCGATGCGCGCATCCAGCACCGGCAGCGGCACCGATCCCAGTTCCAGCACCGCATCGTGGAAATTGCGGATATCGAACTTTTCGCCCAAGGCCTTCGCCGCACGATGGCGGTTCTTCCAGATATCCATCTCGCCGAGATAGTAGGACAGGGCCTGGCCCGGCCAGGCGATATAGCGGTCGACCTCGGTCGTGACCTCGTGCTCGGACAGGGCGGTATTGGCCAGCAGATAGTGTTGCGCCTGTTCGCGCGTCCAGCCCTGGCTGTGCAGTCCCGTATCGACGACCAGCCGGGCCGCCCGCCACATCTGGTAGCTCAGCATGCCGTAGCGTTCGTAAGGCGTCGTATAGATACCCATTTCGTCGCCCAGACGCTCGCAATAGAGCGCCCAGCCCTCACCATAGGCCGAGATAAAGGTGTCGCGGCGGAAGGGCGGCAGAGCCTTGTTTTCCGAGGCCAGCGGCATCTGGAAGGCGTGACCGGGCGCCGATTCGTGCATGGTCAGGGCCGGTAACGAATAGAGCGGCCGTGACGGCAGGTTATAGGTGTTGACCAGGTAGACGCCGGGGCCACCGCGTCCGCCGGTATAAAACGGGGCGATGTCGTCCGGCACCGGCACGATGGCGAAGCGCGACCGCGGCAGGCGGCCGAAATACTGCGCGGCCTTGCCGTCGAACATCTTGGCGATCCAGGCCGCGCGCTCGAGCAGGTCCTGGGGCTTCGTCACATAGAATTGCGGCGCGGTGCGGAGATAGGCGTTGAACGCGGCGATATCGCCCTTGAAGCCGACCTGGTCCATGACCGTCTTCATTTCGGTCTGGAGATGCGCGACTTCATCGAGACCCAATTGGTGGATCTGGTCGGGCGGCAGGTCGAGCGTCGTATATTCGCGGATCTGCGATTGATAAAAGGCCTTGCCGTCCGGCAAATCGACGGCCGCCAGCGACTTCACCGCGCCCGGCTGGTATTCGTTCCGGAAGAAGGTGAGCAGCGCCTTGTGCGCCGGAATGACCTTGTCGCGCACGGCCGCCAGCCCCTCGGCGCGCAACTGGGCGGCCTTGTCGGCGGGCATGCCGGCCGGCATCTTTTTAAACGGCGTGTAATAGAGATTGTCCTCGGGCGCGGCGGGACCGATCCCCGTCAGGATGCCGGCGTCGCGGCCGTCAAGCACGACCTGCGGCACGGTGAAGCCGCGCTTCAGACCGGCGCGCATATTGTCGGTGTTCTGCTGGAAATAACGCGGGACGTCGTTCAGCTGCGAGATGTAGTTGCGGTAGTCTTCCTCGGTGTGCAGGGTGCCGCGCGCCATATCGGCCAGGTCGCTCCAGAACGAGGTGTCGCCGGCCAGCGGCCGCTGATAGGTCTTGTAGACCTGGTCCGCGATCAGGGTTTCGATCTGGAAGCGGTAGACGGCGTAGTCCTCGGCGCGCTGCTTCGTCAGGGTCTTCGGGTCGATAGCCTTCAGCCCCTTTAGCACGGCCTGCCAGTACGCCAGCTTCTTCTGCTGCGCGGCCTCCGACACGTCGGGCAGGTGCGCGGCCGGCTGGCCCGCCGGCGTGTCCTCGTCGGCCGCCATCTGCTGCCCGCGCCAGGCATATTCCTTGGTGTAGAGGGCGACGAACTTCGCGTCAGGGCCGGTCTTCTTCACCGCGGCATGCGCCGTGGAGCCCGCGGCGACAAGAACCAGCGCAAGCGCCGTGGCGTGGAAAAGACCCTTCATCGTAACCCTCGGAAAATTGCTTCGGCAGCCGATCGTATATTGCAACAATATTGTATACCGTATAATTGTTATCGCGCAACCGCCGCAGAGGACGTCCCATGCCTGTTTCCACGTTTTCCCCCAGCCGCCGCCAGCTTCTGGCCGGGACCGCCGCCTCTGCCGTCCTGATGAGCGCCGGACGCGCCTTTGCTGCGCCGTCCGTATCGGCCGTAACGCCGCTGCCGCTCGACAAGGTACGGCTGCTCGACGGGCCTTACAAGACCGCGGTCGACGCCAATCACGCCTATTTGCTGCGCCTGTCGCCCGACCGCTTCCTGCACAATTATCACAAGTTCGCCGGCCTGCCGGTGCGCGGCGCCGTCTATGGCGGCTGGGAGTCGGACACGATCGCCGGAGAGGGGCTGGGTCATTATCTGAGTGCGCTTTCCCTGACGTACCAGCAGACGGGCGATACCGAATGCGTGCGCCGCATCGACTATATCACCGCCGAGATGGCGCGCGTCCAGGCCGCTCAGGGTGACGGCTATTGCGCGGGCTTTTTGCGCAAAAGAAAAGACGGCACGATTGTCGACGGCAAGGAAATCTTCGCCGAGATCAAGGCCGGAGACATCCGCTCCTACGGCTTCGATCTCAACGGCGCCTGGTCGCCGCTTTATAACGTCCACAAGGTCTTCGCGGGGCTGCTCGACGCCCACCAGATGGCGGGCAGTGCGCGCGCGCTCGAGGTCGCCAAGGCGTTTGGCGGCTATATGGACGGCGTCTTCGCCGCGCTTTCGGACGAACAGGTCCAGCAGGTGCTGAACTGCGAATATGGCGGCATCAACGAAAGCTTCGCCGAGCTCTACGCCCGCACCGGCGACACGCGCTGGCTGAAACTGTCGGAACGGATTTACGACAAGAAGGTGCTGGACGCCGTCGTCGCCGGTCGCGACGAGCTGTCGAACATCCATTCCAACACCCAGATCCCCAAGATTATCGGTCTGGCGCGGATTTCCGAGCTCGACGACAAGCCGGAGTTCGCCAAGGGCGCCGGCTTCTTCTGGGAGCGCGTGACGGGCCACCACAGCTTCGTCATCGGCGGCAATGGCGACCGCGAATATTTCTTCGAGCCCGACACCATCTCGCAGCACATCACGGAACAGACCTGCGAGCACTGCGCCAGCTACAATATGCTCAAGCTAACGAAGCACTTGTACAGCTGGCAGCCCGAGGCGCGCTACTTCGACTATTATGAGCGCACGCACCTTAACCACGTTCTGGCGGCGCAGAACCCCAAGACCAGCATGTTCACCTATATGACACCGCTGATGTCGGGGTCGGCGCGCGGCTTCTCGTCGCCCGAGGACGACTTCTGGTGCTGCGTGCTGTCGGGCATGGAAAGCCACGCCAAGCACGGCGAGTCGATCTACTGGCAGGGCAGGGACGGCAAGGGCGACGTGCTCTACGTCAACCTCTATATTCCGTCGACGGGAACCTGGGACAAGCGCAAGGCGACGTTCGAGCTGACGACGCGCTATCCGTACGAAGGCAAGATCGCGCTCAAGCTCAAGCAATATGCCGGCGGTTCCGTTCCTTTCACCGTGGCCTTGCGCATTCCGGGCTGGGCGAGGTCGGCCACTGTCGCCGTCAACGGCCAGACGGTGCCGTCGCGGGCAGAGGACGGCTATGTCCGTATCCGCCGCGCCTGGCGCGCCGGCGACGTCGTGACGCTGGACCTGCCGCTGGAGCTGCGTTTCGAGTCGCCCGTGGATAACCCGAAACTGGTCACCCTGCTGCGCGGCCCCATGGTCATGGCGGCCGATCTCGGCACGGTCGAGACCGAATTCACCGGCGACGCCCCGGCCCTGGTCGGCGCCGATTTGCTGGGTGGCTTCAAGCCGGTCAAGGTTGAGGACGCGACCTACCGCACGGCAGGCATCGGCCGCCCGGGCGACATGGATTTCACGCCCTTCTATTCGCAATATGAGCGCCGCAGCGCCGTCTATTTCCAGCGCTATACCGACGACGAATGGGCGACTGCCCAGGTCGCTTACCGCGCCGAGCAGGCCCGCCAGCGCGACGAGGCGGCGCGTTCGGTCGATGTCATGCACCTGGGTGAGATGCAGGCCGAGCACGACCACAATCTGCAATCGGACATTTCATGGCCGGTCGTCTACCGCGCACGCAATGGCCGCGACGCCAGGAACGGCGGTTATTTCTCGTTCGACTTCAAGGTGACACGCGACGGCAAGGACGCCGGCCCGCTGATCCTGCAGGCGACCTACTGGGGATCCGAGAACAACCGCGTGTTCGACATCCAGATCGACGGCACGGTCATCGCCACCGAGCGCCTGAGCGGCCGCCAGCCGGGCGCCTGGATCGATGTAGACTATCCCGTGCCGGAGGCTTTGACCAAGGGCAAGCAGAAGGTGACCGTGCGCTTCCAGCCCAAGGAGGGCAAGTCGGCCGGGCCCGTGTTCGGGGTCAAGCTGTTCACCGCCGGTGCTGCGCCGGTGAAGGCGTCGTGATGGCAAAGATTGTGAGAGACGACTTCGCCCTCCCTGCTTGCGGGGAGGGGGGACCGCGCGAAGCGTGGTGGGCGGGGCTCTTTCCCAAGCCAGTCGCGGACTCGGCATGTCGAGTGTTGAATGGTACTGGGATTGGCGATTTGAATCCACGCCGTTCGTGGTCGTTGAAAGACCGCAAGAGCCCCGCCCACCGCCTGACGGCGGTCCCCCCTCCCCGTAAACGGGGAGGGCGAAGCGATCCTTTTTCCTCAACGCTTCTAGCGGCAGTTTCGGCTCTCGTTTTTGCTACTCCCGCCCTTGCTGAGCCGCCAGGCATCCCCGTCCATGCTGCGCACAATCCCATCCTGTCGGACGGCCAGTACTATTCCACCGACCCCGCGCCGATCGTCGTTGGCGACACCCTCTATATCCTGACCGGTCGCGATGAAGCGGCGCCGGACGTCAACGACTTCATCATGAACGAGTGGCAGGTGCTGGCGACGAAAAACGTCGAGTCCGGCGATTGGATCCACTATCGCCATTTCCTGCGCCCGGAACAGGTCTTCAAGTGGGCCGAGCCCGGCCGCGCCTATGCCGGCCAGATTATCCAGGGCCCCGACAAGCGCTTCTACCTCTATGCGCCCGTGCTGGAAGCCAATTCCGAAAACGAAGACGGCTTCGCTATTGGCGTCGCGGTCTCCGACAGCCCGCTTGGCCCATGGACCGACGCCCATCCGTCCGGTCCGATCGTGTCTCAGTCGGTGCCCGAAGCCAACAAAATCCAGAATATAGACCCGACGCCGTTCGTCGATGACGACGGCCGCGTCTATCTCTACTGGGGGACGTTCGGCCAACTTCGCGCCATGGAGCTGAACGCCGACATGGTTTCGCCCAAGGAGGCGGAAACGAAGATCACCGGCCTGACCGGTTTCTTCGAGGCTGCCTGGCTGTTCAAGCGCAAGGGCACCTATTACCTGGCCTATGCCGCCAATAACGCCGGACCAGACTCGGCCTGCACCCAGGCCGTCTATCACGCCTGCATCGCCTACGGCACCGCGCCGTCGCCGCTTGGGCCGTGGACCTATCGCGGCGTTATCCTGCCGCCGGTGTCGTCAACCACTTCACACCCCGGCATCGTCGAATTCAAGGGCAGATGGTACATCACCTACCACACGGCCGATGCCAAGGGCGGCGGGCACTTCCGCCGCAGCGTCGCCATCGATGAAGTCCATTGGGACGACACGAAGACGCCGGCCGCCATGCTGCGGGTCGTGCCGACGCCTGTTGCGCCCTCCGTCACCGGTCCCCAGCGCAATATCGCGCCTGCCGCGCGCCGCATGGCGTCGAACTGGCCGGTGCCCGTGCAGTACGGCATCGCCGCGCTCAACGACGGTATTGTGCGCGACAATCCGCTGCCGCCCGACATGTGGGGCAGCTGGTCGCCGAACAATCCCGCGCAGCAATGGGTGCAATATCAGTGGCCGAAGCCGGTGACGCTGAATGGCGCGCGCATTCGTTTCTGGACCGACCACCCGGCGGGATCGGGCGAGGGCGTAGCCGTGCCGAAGGCCTGGCATCTCGAAGCTTGGACCGGCAAGACCTGGCAACCTATCGAGGCCAGCTACGGCACATCGCCGGACGCCTTCAACGCGGTCACCTTCAAGCCCGTGACAACGCGCTGCCTGCGCGCCGTCTTCGACGCCTCGACAGACGGGAAGACCTTCGCTGCCGTCGCTGTGCGGGAATGGGAGACGCTGGCGCCGAAGCCTGTCAAGGTCACCATCGCCCAGGGCCATGTTCCCGCGTCGCCGGGCTGCGTCGCCAACTGATTTTTGGAAAATCGGAACAAAAGAAAAGGCCCCCGACACTGTCAGGGGCCTCTCTCATTTCACACTGCCGCCTTAGTATTTGGCGGTCAAACCGACAAAGAGCATCCGGCCCAGCGGATCATAGACGCCGGGATAGGTGTTGCCGTTGCCGAAGGAACTCAGCAGGCCGGCCGAGATCGCCGGCGGCGCCTTGTCGAACAGGTTGTTGATCCCGCCGCGCAGGGCGATGCCGTGGCCGACATCCCAGGTGCCGTAGAGATCGATATAGTTGTACGCCGGGATCTTGGCGTTCAACGTCGAGGTGACGCCGGACAGGAAGCTGTTCGACGTATTGCTCGACAGAGCCACGGAGCCATAATAGCGCCAGTTGAGCGATATGGTGGCCGGCAGGGTGTTGAGCGCCCAGGTCACGCGGGCATTGTGGCGCCATACCGGCGAGGGCTGGCCGCAGACCGGACCGAACAGGCCCTTGCAGTCATAGGACCCCATGCCCGGCAGGGGCTGGGTCACTTTACGCGACAGATAGGTGCCGACGAAGCCGATATCGAAATGGCCGAAGGTCGCCCAGTCAAGGTTGTAGTTGGCGTTGATGTCGTAGCCCGACGTCTTGAGGTAGCCGGTATTGACGTTGGTCGAAATGATGTAGCCGGCCGGCCCGAACAGGATGCCGCTCGACGGATCGCGGTGGAACTGCTGGCAGAAGAAGGCGACGCCGTTCTGCAGGCACTGGTTGATGATCAGGTTGGGGTCGACCGTCGATATGTAGCCATCAACGCGGATGTCGTAATAGTCGACCGACATCGTAAAGCGGCGCATGGCCTGCGGCGTAAGCACGAAGCCGAGCGTCGTCGTCTTGGCGCGTTCGGGATCGAGCGCCGGATTGCCGCCGCTTTGCTGCACGCAGACATCGGCCGGGCAGGGCGCGATATGGCCGTATTGCGAAGCTGTCACGCCCGACAGCTGGCATTTGGCCAGGCTGGCGGTCGGCACGGCGCCGCCGCACGGATCGACGCCGGACACATTGCCAAGGCCCTGCTGGGCGAACAGCTCGGCTATATTGGCGGCGCGGATGGCGTCGTTATACGAGGCGCGGAAACGGATGTCGGTATTGGGCGCGTACTGTACCTCGATCTTGGAGGTCGAGATGTTCTTGTTCGGCGCCGTATAGAGCTGCGAATGCGCCTGGTAGCGCGACACGCGATAGCCGGCATCGAGCGTCAGTTCGTGGATCAGCGGCTTGTCCTGGACCAGGGGCACGTTGACTTCGGTGTAAAGCTCGTCGCTCTTGATCTCGCCGTCGGCATTGTTGGTGCCCGAAGCCTGCGCCTGGGCGTCGGCCTTGAACAGCAGGGTCTCGTCGCGTTCTTCGGCACCGACCGCCAGGGCCACGCCGTCGTTCGCCCACGGCACGTGGATGCCATAGACGCCGAGGTCGGCGTTCAGGCTGGCGCTGGCGACGCTGAGACGCTGGTCGCCGTGCGTGAAGGTCTGGGTGTAGATGTAGTTGTAGCCGGCGGCCGACGGGCCGTTCGAACTGAAGATGTCGATCGGCACGCAGGCCGGGTCCGAACCGTCGACGACCGACTTGCAGGTCGGCGTGCCGTTCACCAGAACGACCTGCATCGCCTTGCCGGCCTTCGCCTGGTCGACATCGTTCTGATAGTTGGAATCGAACAGCATCTGCGACTGCATGAAGCCGACATCGTAGCTGAGGCCGTCGTTGATCTGGCCCTTGACGCCGATATTGTAACGGAAGTCGCTGTGGCGCAGGTCGTTGCGGCGCGGCGTGCCCTTGGCCATGCGGTAGCCGACCAGGGTGTGGGCGTCGGCCGTCGAGGTCGTCGATCCGCACAGGGTCATCTTTTGCTGGTCGCTCATCAGCGGGTTGTCGCAGTTGATGGCGAAGTTGGTGCCCAGCCAGATGGCCGACGGCGCTTCCTGCGAGAAGGTGTGGTCGTCCATGTACATGAAGCTGCCGTACAGCTTCGCCTTGTCGTTCAGCACATAGTTCAGGAAGGCGCCCGAGGTCAGGCGGTTGTCCGAACGCTGGATGTAGTTGGTCGGCGCATAGTTGTAGAGGAAGCTCGAATCGTTGGCAACGAAGGTCTTCGATCCGTCCTTGGCATTGGCCAGGTCCGCCCCGGCGTTCGGCCCGGTAAGCGGATCGAAGTGGCCGTACGCATGGTTGCCGGAACCGCCGCAGGCGAAGGTCGAGCCGGCCGCGTCGGGGAAGTAGAGGCTGCAGGCGCTGTAGTCGCGGCTGTCCTGCATGACGGCGGCGGCGCGGCGATAGCCGATATAGGCTTCGATATTGCCGCGCTTGTCGGCGAAGTCGCTGCCGAAGGTGATGTTGTAATAGTACTTCTCGCCGTCGGTGACGTTGGACGGGGGCAGGCTGTATCCGGCGCCCTTGATGACGCTGCGCACATAGCCGGCGTCGTTGGAATGCTGGTTGACGCTGTACTGCGCGTCCATGACCAGCCCTTTCAGGTTCTTCTTCATGATGAAGTTGACCACGCCCGATACGGCATCCGAGCCGTAGACGGCCGAGGCCCCGCCGCTGACCACGTCGACGCGGTCGACAAGGGCGGACGGGATGAAGTTCACGTCGACCGCCAGCGTCGGCAGCATGCGCTGGCCGTCGATCAGCACCAGGTTGCGGTTGGATCCCAGGCCGCGCAGGTTGACGTTCGACGTGCCATCAGATCCGCCCGACACGTTGTCGTTGGAATCGGGTGTGAATTGCGGCAGCCGGTTGATCACGCTTTCGACCGCCGTCGTGCCCTGGGCCTGGATCTCTTTCGAATCGACCGTGGTGATCGGGCTTGAGCTTTTCAGGTTGGGGCGCTTGATGTGGGTGCCGGTCACGATGACGTCGGCTGTATCGGCCTGGGTTTGTGCGACCGCTGCGGACGCCAGTCCGGTCGTCAGTCCGGTTGTCAGGGCCACAACGGCGGCGCCTGTGAAAAAAAGCCTACGGGAGACGTGGCTTAGCATGGTTGCAGTCCTCCACCGAACCTGGCTGCCTCTCGGCGGGCAGCCTTCCAGCGTCCGGTTGACGGACAGGGACCACGTTTATTGTCCGACTACAATATATATTATACGATTTAAAAGATATCGTATACAATCGTGTCGTTTGTGTCACATTCGCAGAACGACGTTTTCCGGTATCCCTTTGACTTAATCGGCCCTGAAGCCCATGGCGCGCAAACGTTCGCGCAAGGGCGAAAGCTGGGCTTCGTATCGCTTCCAGGCGCCGACGCCTTCGGCATTGATGGGCTTACGTACCTGGACGGCGCTGGCGGTCGAGACGGCGCCCCTGGCTTCGTGGGGCCGGAGGCAGGCATCTTCAAAGGGCAGGCCGCAGGCGGCGACCAGCCGGCGGATTTCCGTGTCCGGATCGGCGATCAAGGCTTCGAGCGAGACCTCGATGAGGCCGTCGCCAAGCACCGATTTCCAGTGGCCCATCAGGTCGCGGAAATGGCGGTAGTGCTCCGCCAGGTCGTCCTGGTCGTAGGACCAGCCGTAGGCGCTGGTGAACAGAAGCTTGTACGACCCGAACAGGGCGTCCATCGGATGGCGGTCCAGCCCGATGATGATGGCGTCCGGGAAGGCCAGCCGGATCAGGCCGGCATATTCGTGGTTGGACGGCAGCTTATCGATGACATAGGGCCGGCCGTCGAGCAGGAAGGCCGTCTCGTGCGCATAGGCGTCGGCTATGTCCAGCGGATCGAGCCCGGCCGCGGCCGCCACGACTTCGGGCGCCAGCCGCCGTCCGGTCGTCACCCGGGTCATGCGGTGCGTCACTACGCCGAAGGTCTTGAGCTCACCCAGGGCCTGGACCTGGCTGTGCGCCGCCAGGATGCGTTCGATCAGCGTGGTACCCGAGCGCGGCAGGCCGACGATGAAGATGCGCCGGGGGCCTTGGCGGGGACGGCCGTCTGGCCGGCCGAATCGCGCCGCCGGGAAATGGGTTTTCCAGGCGGCGACGGTCTCGGCTTCTTCGGCCGCCGACCAGGGCTCGATCTTGCGGGCGAGGTTCGACCCGACCTGCAGGCAGTCCCAGGCGTCTTCCGTGCGGCCCAGGTCGTCATATTCCTTGAACAGGGTATAGGCGACCCGGCAGGCCTCCAGGCTGGTTCGGCATTCCATCGTTTCGAGAACCGGAATGTGGTTGTCGTCGTCGCGCCACCGCCGCAGATAGGCCAGGTTGAAATAGGCGGAAACCGGAGGCGTCGGCGACAGGGTGATGGCCTGTTTGAAAGCCCGTTCCGCCATTTTTATGTCGCCCGTGGCGCGGCAGACGCTGCCGAGGCTGTACCAGGCCTCGGCGTGGTCCGGGTTTCGCTCGGTCGCCTCAAGCATCAGCGGCAGGGCTTCGGCGGGCAGTCCGGCATGGGTCAGCGTATAGCTGACGCGAACCAGGCTGGCCGTATCGGCCTGTCCACCGGCGATGACTTCGCGCGCGCTTGAAACGGCTTCGGCGACGCGTCCGTCGCTCATCAGCGGCTTGCCGCGCAACGACTGCATCTGGGCGCGCAGACGCGACCCTTCGGGCGCATGACGGGCGGCCTCGGCGAAGGCTTCCTCGGCGGCCTGGAAGGCGTCGACACCAGCGGCGGCCGTTCCCAGCACCCACCAGGCCTCGACCGAGTCCGGAGCGGCGGCGGCCGCGGATTCGGCGGCGGAAAGGGCATAGGGCATGTCGCCGCGACGGATTGCTTCGTGAGCGGCTTTGAGAAAAGGCGAGGTCATCGTTGAACGGACGCTGGGAAAGACCGGCAGACATAGTACCAATTGCCGCTCAAGGAAAGCCTTTCGGCGTGATTTCAAAATGGGTCATGACCATTTCGGGTCGGGTTTTTCATATTTTGGGACCCGTGCGGCGGCAGCGGCGAAGAAATGCATATGCCGCCCGTGCTCTCGCGTTCGTGTGTTGCAAAAGCAACATCAGGCAGCGAAATGCGTTGGCAGGCTGTGGCGAAAAAACGTCCGGCGCCGGCCGGATTTTTAGAGCCGGGTTGCGCAAAGGCTTGAAAGGTAAACGGGTGCGTTAGGTGCGGTTTTGAAAAATGGATATGACGAATGTTTGAAATTGGCCGCTATCTGCGCCAAAATATGACAGTACGACAAAACTAACGGTTTGACGGTTCCTTCGTTTTATATGTAAGAAATATTTCACCAGCGGCCAGCCCAAGCGCCGAATTGGTACTAAAAAGGTAATGCATCACGCAAAAATCGTTCCCGGGCGCCGGGATTCGGATGTGAAATGAAAAAGGCGGAGAAGAGGGTATGAAGTTAAGATCGTATGCGTTGATAACGACGGCCTTGACTGGGGTCATGATTTCAGCCGGGGCCTACGCACAGGACACGGCGGCTCCGGCCGCGAAAAAGGACAGCGCTTCGGATGAAGTCGTTGTCGTCGGCGTTCGCAAAAGCCTGCAGAAGTCGCTCAGCGTCAAGCGTAACGCTTCGGCGCACATCGACGTCATCACGGCGGAAGACGTCAGCAAGTTCCCGGACGTGAACGTCGCCGAGTCGCTGTCGCGGCTCCCCGGCATCACCATCGACCGCACCGGCGGCGGCGAAGGCAACCGCGTCGCCATCAACGGTATCGACTCGCGCCTGGTCGTCGTTCAGCTGAACGGCAATCCGCTGGCGACCGCGACCGGCGGGGCCAACAACCACGACACGGGCCGCAGTTTCGACTTCACCAACCTGGCGCCCGAACTGATCGGCAATGTCGAGGTCTACAAGACCCCGGAAGCGCGCCTCGACGAAGGCGCCGTCGGCGGCACCATCATCCTGAACACGCTGAAGCCGCTGTCGCTGCCGAAGAATACCTTCACGGTCAATTACAGCTACAATATCAACGAGCGGAACAAGGAAAAGGATCCGCGCTATTCCGTCGTGTACAGCACGAAGGACGATAGCGGCCGCTTCGGCTTCATGATCAACTACTCTTACAACAAGTCGGTACTGGGCAGCGGCTCGATCGTGGCTTCGTACCAGCCGGTGTGCAGCGCCGCCCACTGGGGCGGGGTCGACGTCAACGCCAAGACCTGCAACACTGCTGGCACCGCCTTCACCAATCCGTCGGCGCTGCCGACGGTGTCCAGCGGTCCGGCCCTGACCACGAGCATGCTGGTCCCGCAGTATATCGCGCTGTCGGCCACCACGCAGCAGCACGAGCGCAAGTCGACCTTCGCGGCCTTCCAGATCCGTCCCAGCGACGATATGGACATCAACATCTACGGCATTGATGTCCGCGACGACGATTCGAGCTATAACCAGTGGTTCCAGACCGATCTCAGCGTCGACTGGAACGAGACCAACCCGTACTATACACGGTATCAGACAGACGTTTACGACGGCGCCGGCAACAAGATTCACAGCGTCGGCGACCCTATCCGCAACGCGCAGAACGGCAACCTCTATCCCACGAAGCTGTCGAGCGTGACGACCAACGCCTCCGGCGTCACCGGCGGCACCGGCACTTTCGCCGTTCGCCAGGACGAATACTACAAGCGCACCATCATCCACACCCAGGGCCTGTACCTGGACGGCAAGTGGACGCCGGGCGCATGGACGATCAGCGCATCGATCGGCGACACCAAGGCCACCGGCGGTTCCGATCCCGAATATTTCCTGAGCTTTTACGGCACCGACAGCGGCACGTTCGCGCTGACGCCGGACGGCGCGTCACTGAACCTGACCAAGTCGGCGACCGACCCGACGCTGTTCGCCACGCGCAAGAAGGGTGATCAGGCGGGTTTCGTGAAGACGGCCGTGTCGCTCGACCAGTTCGACTACGCCAAGTTCGACATAAGGCGCGAAGTCGAATGGGGCCCGTTCACCGAAATCCTGTTCGGCGCCAAGTACCAGAAGCATCGCGACATCAACACGCCGCACTTCTACAACACGACGTTCAACGTCACCGGCACTATGGGTGACTTCCCGACCTACCTCAGCGATCCTGCACTGGTCGATGGTCTTGGCTCTTCCGGTGACCTGAAAACCTTCGTCGCCCTGACCCAGGACGCGATGGCGCAATATTCCATCGCCAATAAGAGCTCGGGCAACGCCACGGCCGATTACCGCGACGCCGGCAACCTTTGGGACACGACGGAAAAGGTCGACGACGCCTATATCCAGGCCAATTTCCGTTCAGGCAAGTGGCACGGCGACGTCGGCGTCCGCTACGCCAAAACCGAGAATGCGCAGACCTATAGGTCGACCATGGACTACTATCCGTGGGACGAAGAAATGATCTCGATCGACAAGAGCTATGACGACATCCTGCCGTCGTTCAACGCGGTCTACGATCTCAGCGACGACATGCTGCTCCGCTTCTCGGCGGCCAAGGTCATGTCGCGCCCGACCTTCGCCGACATGTCCGGCCAGATCGAGTACAGCCTTGACCGCTACAGCACGGCGGCCGGCCACTTCGGCGGCCACGGCGGCAATCCCGACCTGAAGCCGTACCGCGCGTATAACTATAGCGCTTCGTACGAGTGGTACTTCGCGCCGAACAGCTTGCTCAACGTCGACCTGGTCTACAAGGACGTCCAGTCCTACATCGTCCAGAAGTATACCTTCCAGGACGTGACCCTGCCGCAAAGCGCGTTGAACTACTGCCTCGGCACGGTCGGCCGCGTCTGCAACCGTGTGGAAAACATGCTGGTCAACGCGCCGTACAACGGCAGCAACGCCAAGATTTCCGGTATCTCGGTCGGTTATCAGGGCAATCTGCCGTGGGGCTTCGGCATCCAGACCAACGCGACCTTCCTCAATCAGGAGTACTCGTCCTACCAGGACCAGTACAATACGACGGCGGGCAAGCTGGCCATGCCGTACCTGTCGAAGTGGAGTTACACCATTTCGCCGTACTACGAGAAGGGCGCCTGGCAGGCCCGCCTGTCCTACACCTACCGCACCAAGTACAACGTCACGCTCGGCGACGACCTGACGCCGCCATCCTATGTCGACGGCTGGGGCCAGCTGGATGCGTCGGCATCGTACAAGGTCAACAGCCACATCTCGTTGAACGTGTCCGGCCAGAACCTGCTCGACAATCTCCAGCACCCCTATACTAACGGCGGCCTGCCGCTGGGCTGGAGCAAGTACGGTACCCGCGTCACCTTCGGCATCACCTTCAAAAACTAATACAAACCTGATCGGCCCCCGTCCCGCAAGGAACGGGGGCCGTCTCCCTGGCGCGGAGACCTGCTGTGCCAGCTACCCGACCGGTAACGGCCTCCCGCTGTTTCCGCCTGTTTTATTTCCCTGGGACAGGCGTGAGAAACCTTTGGGATCGGATGCTTGTGTGTGTGCATCCTGCGGCCGGTCCTTTCGGGCTTCCAAGGTGCGGGCAAGCCGGCAATTTCGCCGGCCATCCGTCACCGCAACTCAAGAAGCGGCGGTCCTTAGCTCCTGAGAGGACTGCCGTTTTTTGGTCCTGTAGCGCCCGGGCGTATAGTATCCGAAATGTGGAAAAGGGAGAGCGTGGATGTCCAATACGCAGTGGAATCGCCGTCAGTGGCTTGCCGGCGCGGCATCGATCGGCCTCGCTGTTGGATCGCCCGGGGTGGCGTCAGCAGCGACGACTGAAAAAACACCGGACGACCTCGACCGCGAATGGCTGAATGCCACGAAAGCCTATGTCCCCGAACGCTCGCGCCGCTTGGCCCAGGCGCAGGCCGGGGCGGGCGCCGGACCTTTCCGTCCCGACTGGGAGTCGTTGCAAGGCTACAGCGTGCCCGAATGGTACGCCGACGCGCGCTTCGGCATCTTCGTCCACTGGGGCATCTTTTCGATCCCGGCCTTCGGCAGCGAATGGTATTCGCGCAACATGTACGTCCAGGGCAGCGCGGAATACGAACACCATATCAAGACTTACGGGCCGCAGACGCGCTTCGGCTACAAGGATTTCATCCCGAGCTTCAAGGCCGAGGCCTTCGACGCCGACGCCTGGACGTCGCTGTTCCGCGACGCCGGCGCGCGCTACGTCGTGCCGGTGGCCGAACACCACGACGGCTTCTCGCTCTACGACAGCCACCTGTCCGACTATACCGCGGTCAAGATGGGGCCGAAGCGCGACCTCATCGGCGAGATCGCTAGGTCGGCGCGAAAGAACGGCCTGCACTTCGCCCTGTCTTCGCACCGCGCCGAGCACGACTGGTTCTTCGACGGCGGCCGCCGCTTCCCGTCGGACGTGTCAGACCCGGCCAATGCCGGACTGTACGGCCCGGCCCAGAAGCGCCTGACCAGCGGCCCGGACGAGGCCCTGTTCGGCGACTATACGCACGTTTCGCAGGCCTGGCTTGACGACTGGCTGGCGCGCCAGATCGAGCTGGTCGACCGCTATTCGCCGGACCTCGTCTATTTCGACTGGTGGATCGGCCAGCCGTCGTTCCGCAATACCCTGCCGACCTTCCTGGCCTGGTATTACAACCGCGCCGCCAAGGCCGGCGGATCGGCCATCGTCAATTACAAGCTCGGCGAATTCGCCGACGGTTCCGCCGTGCTCGACATCGAACGCGGCCAGGCGCCCGGCATCCGCAAGGACGTCTGGCAGACCTGCACGTCGATCAGCGACAAGTCGTGGGGCTATATCGAAAACGACACCTATAAATCGCCGGAACAGCTGATTCACCTGCTGGCCGACGTCGTGTCGAAGAACGGCAACCTGCTGCTCAATGTCGGCCCGCGCGCCGACGGCCATATCCCCGACGCCGCCCGCGACACCTTCCTGAAGATGGGCGCGTGGCTGAAGGTCAATGGCGAAGCCATCTACGGTTCGCGGCCGTGGGTCGTCTTCGGCGAGGGCCCGACCGAGACGGCGTCCGGCACCTTCGCCGAAAGCAAGGCCAAGCCCTATACGGCGCAGGACTTCCGTTTCACGGTCAACAAGGGCGCGCTCTACGCCATCCAGATGGCGTGGCCCGACAGCGGATCGGCGACGATCGCCTCGATCCGCCCGGACTATCCCGTGCGCGCCGTCAAGCTTCTCGGATCGGGCGCCGACGTGCCCTTCCGCCAGACCGGCGACGGCCTGGTCCTGACCCCGCCCGCGGACTCGCCCCGTCAGCTGGCCTACGTCTACCGCATAGAGAGCCATTAAGGCCGGCCGGCTCGCGCCGGTCCGCACCATCGATACTGTCAGCCCAGCAAACAGGAGTGCCTGATGAGGATCATTTTCAAGGGAGCCATCGTCGCGACACTCATGTATGCAGTTACCTCTCTCCAAGCCGCCATCGCCTTTGCCGCCGCGCCTGAAATCCGTGTCATCGACGGGGGCTGGCATGTGCGCCTTTCACCCGGCGATGCGGCGGTCAAATCCCATCCCGAAGCCGCCGGCTGCTGAAAGCCAGCGTGCCCGGCACCGCCCAGACCGACCTGATGAGCGCCGGCAAGCTGCCCGATCCCTATATCGGCGACAACGAAGCCAGGGTGCAGTGGGTCGGCCTGTCCGACTGGCAGTACCAGACCGAGATCGAGGTTTCCGAAGCGACGCTGCATCGCGACCACGTCGACCTCGTCTTCGACGGGCTCGACACCTTTGCCGAGGTCCGGGTCAACGGCAAACCCGTGCTTAGCGCCGACAACATGTTCCGCGTCTGGCGCGTGCCGGTAAAGGACGCGCTGCACGCCGGCAAGAACCTCGTAGAGGTCGACCTGGCGTCGCCGATCAAGCGCATGGCGCCCAAGGTCGCCGCCATGCCCTATGTCATGCCGGGCGCTTACGATTCCGCCTTCGGCGACGAACCGCTCGGCCGCAACAGCTCGACCTATGTCCGCAAGGCCGGATACCAGTACGGCTGGGACTGGGGTCCGCGCGTCGTGACGCTCGGCATCTGGAAGCCAGTCAAACTTGAGGCTTATGACAGCGTCCGTCTCGACGACTTCCACGTGGCGCAGGTCCATCTCGACGACACCGTCGCGGCGCTCGACGCCGGTTTCGACATCGTGTCGGACCGCGTCCAGCCGGCAAGCGTGACGGTCGATATCACCGCGCCCGACGGCAGCCATACCCGCGTGACGCGGGAAGTCAGCCTGTTCGCTGGCAAGGTCCCCGTGCGCGTGCCGGTGCAGATCGCCAATCCGAAACGCTGGTGGCCCGTGGGCTACGGCAAGCCCGACCTCTATACGGTGACGGCGACGGTCAAACAGGGCGACGAGGTGATCGGGACGGAGACGCGCCGCATCGGCCTGCGCACTGTGGAAATTCGCCGCGAAGCCGATCAGTGGGGACGCAGCTTCGAACTGGTCGTCAACGGCGTGCCGGTCTTCGCCAAGGGGGCCAATATGATCCCCTTCGACATGTTCCCGACGCGCGTGACCGAGGCCCAACAGGACCATGTGCTGCAATCGGCCGTCGACGCCAATATGAACATCCTGCGCATCTGGGGCGGCGGCACCTATCAGGACGACCACGTCTATGACAAGGCCGACGAACTGGGGCTGATGATCTGGCAGGACTTCATGTTCGGCGGCGCCATCATCCCGTACGACCGCGACTTCCGCGAAAGCACGCGCGTCGAGGCGGCCGAACAGGTCAAGCGCCTGCGCAACCATCCGTCGGTCGTCATCTGGGTCGGCAATAACGAGGTCCAGACCGACTGGGAAAACTGGGGCGGCGCCACGCGCGACGTCAAGGCGCAGCTGTCGCCGGAAGAACGCGACCGCGTCATCACCGGCATGGTGCGCATGTTCGACCAGGTTTTACGCTCTGCCGTCGAACAGAATTCGCCGGGCACGCCGTACTGGGCCAGCACGCCGTCGACCGATTACGACGGCCCGGCCGACCAGGACAATGACGGCGACCGCCACTACTGGAGCGTCTGGGGCGGCAAGCCGGTCGAGGAATATCTGAACGTCACGCCGCGCTTCATGAGCGAATACGGCTTGCAATCCTTCCCAGTGATGGAGACGATCAAGGCCTTCGCCGGACCTTCCGACATGCAGCCGGAAACCCCGGTCATGCGCGCCCACCAGAAGTACGACAAGGGTAACGGCAACAAGCGTCTGATGCTGTACATCAACAACAATTACGGCCAGCCGAAGGACTTCGACAGCTTCGTCTACCTGTCGCAGGTCATGCAGGCCGAGGGCATAGAGCTGGCGGCGACCCACCTGCGCGCGGCCATGCCGCAAAGCATGGGGTCGATGTACTGGCAGATCAACGACGTCTGGCCGGGCGCCTCGTGGTCCAGCATGGACTATTTCGGCCGCTGGAAGGCGCTGCAATTCCACGCCAAACGCTTTTACGCCCCGGTCATCGTCACGGCCCTGCGCAAGGACGGCGTCACGACGGTCAACCTGGTGTCGGACGAGGGCGCGGCTCGGACCTTCGATTACCGTCTCAGGGTCATGGACCGCGACGGCAAGGTACTGTCCGACGCCACGCGTTCGGTCGCGGTGGCGGCGCGCACCAGCTTGAAGCTCGATGCCCTGGCCGACGCCGATCTGCTGAAGGGCGCGTCGCCCGACAGGACCTATGTCGTCGTCGACCTGCTCGATCACGGCAAGAACGTGTCGCGTGCCATCGCCTATTTCGTGCCGTCGAAGGGGCTCAAGCTCAGCGATCCGAAGATCAAGGCCGACCTGAAAGCCGTGCCCGGTGGCTACGCCGTGACGCTGAGTTCAGGCACACTGGCGCGGCAGGTGTGGGTCGATTTCGGCGCGCTCGATATCCGCCCGTCGGACAACGCCTTCGACCTCCTGCCGGGTGAGCCGGTGACCCTGACCTTCACGTCGGCGGCTGACATCGCCACTGTGAAAAAGGGCTTGAGCGTTCGCTCGCTCTACGGGGCGGCGCAATGACGCCCTTGGTCTTGATGCTGGCGGCCCTGGCCGCGCCGCCAATGACGGTGGACGAGAAGATCGCCCAGCTGCAAGCCGCGGCGCCCGCCATCCCGCGCCTTCATGTGCGCGGTTACAACTGGTGGAACGAGGGCCTGCATGGCCTGGCCCGCAACGGTGAGGCCACGGTCTTCCCGCAGGCCATCGGGTTGGCGGCGACCTGGGATCCGGAGTTGCTGAACAGCGTAGGTGAGGTCGTGTCGACCGAGGCGCGCGCCGGCTTCAATACGATCGGCCGCGACGCCGACCACGGCCGCTACCAGGGCCTGACCATCTGGTCCCCCAATATCAACATCTTCCGCGACCCGCGCTGGGGGCGGGGGCAGGAGACCTATGGCGAGGACCCGTATTTGACGGGTACGTTGGGTGCCGCCTTCGTCGAGGGGCTTCAGGGGCCCGATCCGAAGCACCCGCGCACCATCGCTTCGGTCAAGCACTTCGTCGTCCATTCGGGGCCCGAGGCCGGGCGTCACGGCTTCGACGTCGATGTTTCGCCCTACGACCTTGAGGCGACCTTCACGCCCGCCTTCCGCCAGGTGATCACCGAGGGCAAGGCGCAATCGGTCATGTGCGCCTATAACGCGCTGCACGGCACGCCGGTGTGCGCCGATGGCGACCTTTTGAACGGGCGCCTGCGCCGCGACTGGGGCTTTACCGGCTATGTCGTCACCGATTGCGACGCGGTCGAGGACATGTACGCCTTCCACTTCTACCGGCCGACGCCGGAGGAAAATGCCGCCGCCGCCTTGAAGGCGGGGACCGACCTCAACTGCGGTACCTACTACCGAAATCTCAAGCTCGCGCTGGACAAGAAGCTGGTGACGGTCGCCGATATCGATCGCGCGACGAACCGCCTGTTTGCGGCGCGCAAGCGTCTCGGCCTCGACGGTGCGGGCAGTCCTTACGATGGCATCACGGCGGCGCAAATTCATACGCCCGCGTCCCAAACCCTCGCGCTGAAAGCAGCGCGCGAGTCGATCGTGCTGTTGAAAAACACTGGCGTCCTGCCATTGAAATCGTCCGCCCGCATCGCTGTTATCGGCCCCAATGCCGATACGTTGGAGGTGCTTGAAGCCAACTACCACGGCACGGCGATCGCGCCGGTGACGCCGCTTACCGGCCTGCGCAAGGCGTTCGCGAATGTGACCTATGCCCAGGGCTCGAACATCGCCGATGGCGTCGCCATCCCAATCCCGGAAACGGCGCTGACAACGCAGGCCGGGGAGGCGGGCCTCAAGGGCGAATATTTCGCGACCGGCGATTTTTCCGGCCCGCCCGCCGTGGTCCGCACCGACCGCAGTGTCAATCTCGACCTCTATGGCGCGGCGCCGGTCAAGGGCTTTGAAAAAGGGCCCTATAGCGTGCGCTGGACGGGCTTTGTCACGCCGCACGCGCCCGGCGATTACCAGCTCAAAATCTATACCGAGCGCTGCTGGGAATGCGACAACCGCCACGACGCGGTGACGCTCTATATCGACGGCAAAGCGGTCCTGGCCGATACGGGTGACGGCAAAAATCTGGACGCCGGCGTCCATTTCGACGACGCCAAACCCCACGCCATCCGCCTCGACTTCGCGCATACGGGCGGCGACTGGGGCATCCGTCTGCAATGGCAGGCCCCGGCCGACGCGCAACGCGCCGAAGCGGCTGCCGCAGCCAAGGACGCCGACGCCATCGTCGCCTTTGTCGGCCTGTCGCCCGATGTCGAGGGCGAGGAACTGTCGATCCTGGTCCCCGGTTTCGATCGCGGCGACCGCACCGATCTTGGCCTGCCCGCGCGCCAGCAAGCCCTGCTCGAAGCGCTGAAGGCAACTGGCAAGCCGCTGATCGTCGTCAACCTGTCGGGCGGCGCGGTGGCGCTCAACTGGGCAAAAGGCCACGCCGATGCTGTCCTCCAGGCCTGGTACCCGGGCGAGGCGGGCGGCACAGCGATCGCCGATATCCTGACCGGCGGCTATAATCCATCGGGCCGCCTGCCGGTCACCGTTTATGCCTCGGTCCAGGACCTGCCACCCTTCGTCGACTACCGCATGACGGGCCGGACCTATCGCTATTTTACCGGTAAGCCGTTGTTCGGCTTCGGCTACGGCCTGTCCTATACGCGCTTCGCCTATAGCGGCCTCAAGGCTCCCGCCACGGTCAAAACTGGTGAGACCATCACCGTCCGCGCCACCGTGACCAATAGCGGCGCGGTGGCGGGCGAAGAGGTCGCCGAGCTGTACCTGACGCCGCCAGCAGACGGGCAGGGGCTCTTGCGGTCGCTGGCCGGCACGCAGCGTGTCCATCTGCAACCCGGAGAAAGCTGCGAGGTCGTCTTTACGCTCGACCCGCGCGCCCTCAGCATCGTCAAACGCGACGGTTCCCGCATCCAGACCGACGGCGCCTTCGGGGTCTTTGTCGGTGGCGCGCAACCCGGCGACGGGCCGGGTGTTGCCGGCAGTATAAATCTCAGCGGCCACGCCGTGCTTCCGAAATAGGTCTATCCATGACGTCCCGCAGAGCTTTTATCGCAGGTCTGGGCGCCAGCGCCCTTATCCCCACGGCATCGGCCCTGGCCGCCTCGCCGCGCTTCACGGTGCAGGGCGACCAGTTCATGCTCGACGGCCAGCCGCTCCAGATCCTGGCTGGTGAACTGCACTATGCGCGCATCGCGCGCGCGGACTGGCGCGACCGCCTGAAGAAGCTGAAGAGCCTGGGGCTGAACACGCTGTCGGCCTACATGTTCTGGAACGCGCACGAGGTCACGCCGGGTAAATACGATTTTTCCGGAAATCTCGATATTGTCGCGTGGCTGACCATGGCGCAGGAGGAGGGGTTGCACGTCCTGCTGCGCGCCGGACCCTATGTCTGTGCCGAATGGGACGGCGGCGGCTATCCGGCGTGGCTGTTCCCCGACGAAACGGTAAAGGCGCGCACGCTCGACCCGGCCTATATGGAGCCGGCGGGACGCTGGTTGAAACGGCTGGGCCAGGAGATCGCGCACCTCGAAATCGATCGCGGCGGGCCGATTCTGATGACCCAGGTCGAGAACGAATACGGCTCGTTCGGCAACGACCACGCCTATATGGCGGCCGTGCGCGACCAGGTCCGTGCCGCCGGTTTCAAGGGCCAGCTCTATACGGTCGACGGCGCGGTGGTGATCGACGGCGGCGCGCTGCCGGACCTGGTCAACGGCATCAATTTCGGCACCTACGACAAGGCGGAAAACGAGTTCAAGCGCTTCGCCCAGTACAAGCCGCAGGGGCCGCGCATCTGCACCGAGCTGTGGGGCGGCTGGTTCGACCATTTCGGCGAGATGCATTCCTCGGTCGCCATCCCGCCGCTGGTCGACAGCCTGAAATGGATGCTCGACAACAAGATTTCGATCAGCTTCTACGTGGCGCACGGCGGCACCTCGTTCGGCTTCAACGCCGGCGCCAATTTCGACCGCAACAAACAGCTCTATCAGCCCGATATTTCGAGCTACGATTACGACGCCATGTTCGACGAGGCCGGGCGGCCGACGCCCAAGTTCGACGCGGCATTTGCCCTGTTCAAGAACTACTTGCCAGCCGAACGTTTCGCGCCCCTGCCTGCGCCGCAAAAGGCGATCGAGATTCCGCGCTTCCGCCTAATGGAAACCGCAGCCGTCACGCCGCTCTTTGGCAAGGCTGTCGAGGCCGCCGCCCCGAAGACGCTGGAAAAGCTCGGCCAGGCGCACGGCCTGATGCTCTATCGCCATCGCTTCACGAAGGCCGCCAAGGGGATCTTGCGCTTCGGCGAGGTGCGCGACTACGCCGTCGTCTCGGTCGGCGGCAAGCGCATCGGCGTCCTCGACCGGCGGCTTAAGGAAAACGAAATCGCGATCGCAGCGAAGGCCGGCGACTGGCTCGAAGTCCTGGTCGATACCATGGGCCACATCAATTACGGCGAGCGCATCGGCAAGGACCAGAAGGGGCTGATCGGCGACGTCACCCTGAACGGAAAGCCGCTGACGGGGTGGGCGCACCAAGGCCTGCCACTCGATAGCCTGGTGGGCCTGTCGTTCGGACATGCCATGCCCACGGGTCCGGCCTTTTACCGCGCGACCTTCGATCTCAAGGAGACGGGCTATACCTTCCTCGACATGCGCGGCTGGGGCAAGGGCTATGCCTGGGTCAATGGCGTGAACCTCGGCCGCCACTGGTCGGTCGGGCCGCAACGCGCCCTGTTCGTGCCGGAAAGTTTCTTGAAAATAGGAACAAATGAAGTCGCCGTCTTCGATCTGCATCCGACGGCCGACGCCAGCATCGCCGGCGGCAAGGTGCAGATCTGGGACCTGCCGGGACTGGTCAAGGGGTAGGGTGGCAGATGGTTTTTCCGTGTCTACCATTTCCCCCTTTCCGTCTGGATCGGCTTGACGCCGACCCAGCCACCTTCCCCGTAAACGGGGCAGGTGGGAGGTTTAATGGCCTAATTCCTTCCCTGCAGAGCGGGGAAGGTGGCACGAGCGTAGCGAGTGACGGAAGGGGCAATGCGGTGTTTCCATGCGGTACGCAGCATCAACTTGAAATGAGGTGCGCCCAATGAACCGTCGTGAACTGATGACCGGTTTGGTGGCTATCGGGTCCCTGAGTGCGAGCGCCGTCCGTGCCCAAACCCCGACGATCGGCAGGCCGGCGCCGGCAGCCCGCCGCTATGTCAGTCCCGCCGTCGAGGCCGTTATCGCCAAGATGCGCAGGGCCATCGGCGATCCGAAACTCTCTGCCTTGTTCGAGGCCTGTTATCCCAACACGCTCGACACCACGATCGAGATGGGCGAGGTCGACGGCAGGCCCGACGCCTTCGTCATCACCGGCGACATCGAGGCCCTGTGGTTGCGCGATTCCTCGGCCCAGGTCTGGCCGTATCTGCCGCTGGTCAAAAACGACAAGGCGCTCCAAATCCTGTTCCAAGGCCTGATCCAGCGCCAGGCGCGCTGCATCTTGATCGACCCCTACGCCAACGCCTTCCTGAAAGACCCAGCGGCGATGACCACGCTCAAATGGTCGATCGGCGATCTGACGACCATGAAGCCAGGCGTCGCCGAGCGCAAATGGGAGATCGACAGCCTGTGCTATCCCATCCGGCTGGCGCATGGGTATCTCACCGCGACGGGCGACAAAACGCCCTTCGACGACACCTGGCGCCAGGCCATGCAGGTGGTGCTCAGGACCTTCCGCGAACAGCAGCGCAAAACCGATACCGGCCCTTACGTTTTCCAGCGCAAGGCCGAGGCGCCGACCGAGACCCTGGCGCTCAAGGGTTACGGCAATCCGACGAAGAAGATCGGCCTGATCCATTCGGGCTTCCGGCCGTCGGACGACGCCTGCACCTATCCGTTTCTCATCCCGTCGAACCATTTCGCTGTCGTCAGCTTGCGCCAACTCGCGGCGATGTCGGAGGCTACGGGGCTCGGCGCGGCTTTCGCGCAGGACTGCCTGGCCTTGGCCGCCGAGGTCGATACAGCCCTGAAAGCGCACGGCCTGATCCCCGACGGCAAGGGTGGCAAGATGTGGGCCTATGAGGTCGACGGCTTCGGCAATGCGCTCTTCATGGACGACGCCAATGTGCCGAGCCTGCTGGCCTTGCCCTACCTCGGGGCGGTGAAAGGCGACGATCCCGTCTACCGCGCCACGCGCGCGGCGGTGTGGTCCGACCGCAATCCTTACTTCTTCAAGGGCGCGGCCGGCGAAGGCATAGGGGGGCCGCATGAAGGTCTGAGATTGATCTGGCCGATGTCGCTGATGATGCGCATCCTGACGTCGCACGACGACGCCGAAATCCACGCGTCGCTACAAATCCTGAAGACGACCGACGCGGGCACGGGCTTCATGCACGAGGCCTTCGACCAGGACAATCCGGCGGTCTTCACGCGCGCCTGGTTCGCCTGGGCCAACAGTCTGTTCGGCGAGACCATTCTGGACTTATATAGCCGCAAACCGTCACTTCTTGCCTGAGGTTCACATGATCTCACGCCGCCAGGTCCTGGCCGCCACCGCCGCCTTTACCACCCTGCCGCAGACCGTCCTGGCCGCCGCCAGCGACAACCCTTGCGACCACGTCGATCCCTTTATCGGCACGGGCGGACACGGCCACGTCTTTCCCGGCGCGACCCTGCCGTTCGGCATGGTCCAGCTGTCGCCCGACACCTCGTGCGCCGGCTGGGATTCGTGCTCGGGCTACCACCAGAAGGACGGTTCGATCCTCGGGTTTTCACACACCCATTTGAGCGGCACGGGCTGCGCCGACATGCTCGACCTGCTGGTCGTGCCGCGCACCGGCCCGGTCGTCCTGCAGCCCGGTACGGTCGAGGCGCCCGAGGCCGGCTACCGTTCGCGCTACGACCGCAAGACCGAGACCGCGACGCCCGGCTATTACAGCGTCGATCTGACCGACAGCCGCGTCCGCGCCGAGCTGACGGCCACCTTACGCACAGGCCTCCACCGCTATACCTTCCCGCAAGGCGAGGCTGGGCACCTGCTGATCGACTGGCACCACGCCAACGTTAACTGGTGGGAAAAACCCGTCCGGGCGCATATCGCCAATGCTTCGCTACGCCTGATCGGCAACGACACCCTGGTCGGAGGACGCCAGGTGTCGCAGTGGGCGCAAGGGCGCTGGATCTTCTTTGCGTTGAAACTGTCGCGGCCCGTTTCGGCGGCGACGCTCTATAGCGACGACCAAGAGGCCGACGGCGATACCGTCAAAGGCACCAACCTGAAATGCGTGCTGGAATTCGCCGACGCCGGGTCGGCTCCGCTGCTGGCCCGGGTCGGCATCTCGTCGGTCGATATCGACGGCGCCCTGCGCAATCTCGACGCCGAATGCCCGGACTTCGATTTCGAGCGTGTACGCGGAGCGGCCCGCGCCGCCTGGGAGCAGGAGCTGTCGCGCGTCCGCGTTGAAACCGGTGACGCCGACGCCAAACGCATCTTCTACACGTCGCACTATCATGCGCTGCTGGCGCCGACGATCTTCAGCGACGTCGACCGGCGCTATCGCGGCATGGACAACGAAGTCCATACGCTGAAACCCGGCGAGGAAAACTATTCGACCTATAGCCTGTGGGACACCTACCGCGCGGCGCACCCCTTCTATCTGCTGACACAAGGCCAGCGCATGCCGGCCATGCTGCAGGGCCTGGTGCGCATGGGGCAGGAAAGCCCCGCCGGCCCGCCGATCTGGCCGTTGCAGGGCCGCGAGACCGACACCATGGTCGGCTATCATTCGGCCGCCGTCCTGGCCGAAGCGTACCGCAAGGGCGTCAAGGGCATCGACTACAAGGCCGCCTTTGCCGTCATGCGCAAACGCGCCTTCGACGACGACGTCCATGGTCTCGGCTGGTACCGCAAACTCGGCTACATCCCCGCCGACAAGGTCGACGAATCCGTCTCGCGCACGCTCGAATTCGCCTATGACGACTGGGCGGTCTCCAAGTTGGCCGAAGCGGCGGGCCAACCCGCCGACGCGGCGTTCTTACGCGAACGCTCGCGCAACTATCGCAACGTCTTCGACTACTATACCCACTTCATGCGCGGGCGCCTGAGCGACGGCCAATGGGTCACGCCCTACTGGCCGGCCTCGCTCGGCCACAATCAAAAAGCGTGGCGCGACTTCACCGAGACCAATAGCTGGCAGGCCACCTTCCTCAACCAGCACGACCTGTACGGCTACATGGCGCTGTTTGGCGGCGAGACCGAATTCGAAGCCAAGCTCGACGGCCTGTTCGGCGCCTCGTCCGACATGCCCGACGGCAATCTCGACGACATATCGGGGCTGATCGGCCAGTACGCCCACGGCAACGAACCCAGCCACCACGTCGCCTATCTCTACGCCTATGCCGGCGCGCCCTATAAGACCCACGCCAAGGTCCGCCAGATCCTGACGACGCTGTACCACGCCGCGCCCGATGGCCTGGCCGGCAACGAGGACTGCGGCCAGATGAGCGCCTGGTACCTGCTGAGCTCCATGGGATTCTATCCCGTCGATCCGGTCAGCGCCGTCTACGTGCTGGGCTCGCCGCTGTTCGACAAGGCGACGATCAATGTCGGCGAGGGCAGGACTTTCACCGTTGAGGCGCCCGGCAACGGCCCCGACGCCATCTACATCCAAAGCGCCACCCTCAACGGCCGGCCCCATACGAAATCGTGGATCAGCCACGCCGACATCATGCGCGGCGGCAAACTCATTCTGCGTATGGGCAAGACACCGAACAAAGCGTTCGGCCGCGCGCTTTCGACCCGTCCTCCGTCCTTTGTTTGAGGTCTAACATGCTCAACTTCAGCCGCCGTTCCGTCGTCCGCGCCGCCGCCATTGCTGGATCACTGGCCGCCGCCTCCCAGGCCAAAGCCGCCGCGCCGGGCGCCATCGTCGTCTCGACCTGGGACTTCGGCGTCGCTGCCAACCAGGCGGCGTGGGACGTGCTGAAGGGGGGCGGCTGGGCGCTCGACGCGGTCGAGGCCGGGGCGCGCGTGCCCGAGATGGACCTGAAAAACCACAGCGTCGGCCGCGCCGGCTATCCCGACCGCGACGGCCACGTCTCGCTCGACGCCAGCATCATGGACGAGGCCTATCGCTGCGGCGCCGTCGCCGCGCTGGAGCATATCGCACATCCGATCTCGGTGGCGCGGCTCGTCATGGAAAAGACCCCGCACGTCCTGCTGGTCGGCGAAGGCGCCCTGCAATTTGCCCTGTCGCAAGGCTTCAAAAAAGAAGAGCTGCTGACGCCGGAATCGAAGGCGGCCTGGAAGGACTGGCTGAAGACCAACAACTATCAGCCCGTCGCCAACAGCGAGATGAAGACCTACGGCAAGGCGCCGGGAAGCAAGGTCCCCGGCGATGTCCACAACCACGACACGCTCGGCATGCTGGCGCTCGATGCGCAAGGCCGCCTTTCGGGCGCATGCACGACCAGCGGCATGGCGTGGAAGCTGCGCGGCCGCGTCGGCGACAGCCCGATCATCGGCGCGGGCCTCTATGTCGATGGCGAGATCGGCGCCGCCACCTCGACCGGCGTCGGCGAGGAGGTCATCCGCACCGCCGGCAGCTTCCTGGTCGTCGAACTGATGCGCCAGGGCCGTTCGCCCCAGGCGGCGTGCGAGGAGGCGGTCATGCGCATCGTCCGCCGCCGCCCCGAGGCCGCCAAGACCTTGCAAGTCGGCTTCCTGGCCTTGAACAAGAACGGCGAGGTCGGCGCCTTCGCTATCCAGAAGGGCTTCGTCTACGCCCGCTGCGATGCCAACCGTACCGACGCCGTCATTCCATCGGCATCGGTGTTCACCTAAGCCATCCCATCCAGCATCGCCGTCATGGTCGGCATGGTCTCGACCGTGCCGGCGACGGCTTCACGCACGCGTTCGAAATGCGCCGCGACTGCGTCGTCGTCGATGATGTCGGCCAGCGGGTCGTAGGCTTCTGGGATGATGTCCTGGCCCAGCATGACGGCCAGCCAGCTGGTTGGCTGGAACAACTCGCCCGGTGTCAACACGATGCGCGACGAGGCGCGGAAATGGTCGGTCTTCCACGTCAGGCTGTCGGGCACGTCCATATTGCGGCAATAGGCCCAGAACGGCGTGTCGTCACGCGTCGTCGCCTTGTAGTGCAGGATGATGAAGTCGCGGATGGTCTCGTACTGGTTGGCCATGGCGCGGTTGTATTGTTCGATGAGCAGCGGATCGATCTCGCGCCCCGGCCACAGGTCAAGGAACTTGACCAGACCCGACTGGATCAGGTGGATGCTGGTCGATTCGAGCGGCTCCAGGAAACCTGCCGACAGGCCGATCGCCACGACATTGCGGTTCCACGCCAGCTTGTGGCGACCGGTCGTGAAGCGGACGAATTTCGGATCGGCCAGGGCTTTGCCATCGAGGCCTTGCACGAGATTTTCCGCCGCCGCCTCGTCGCTGATGAAGTCTGAGGCGAAGACGTGACCGTTGCCGGTCCGGTGCTGCAGCGGAATGCGCCAGCGCCACCCGGCCTGGTCGGCGGTCGAGCGCGTATAGGGCGTCAGCGGTTCGGTGCGTTCGCTGGGCACGAAGGCGGCGCGGTTGCATGGCAGCCAATGGCTCCAGTCCTCGTAGCCGCTGTGCAGCGTCTTTTCGATCAGCAGACCCGACAGGCCCGAGCAGTCGATGAAAAAGTCGCCCTTGATCTCTTGTCCGCTCTCCAGCGTCAGCGTGGTGACGAAGCCGCTGTCGGGGTTCTGCGCGACGTGTTTGATCTTGCCTTCGATACGACAGACGCCCGAGGCTTCGGCGCGGCGGCGAAGGTAGGCGGCGTACAGGCTGGCGTCGAAATGGTAGGCGTAGGACAGGGTCGACAGCAGCGACTGGTCGCGTGGCGGCGTGCGGAAACGATCGTGCTTCGCGGCCATACAGTTGAGCGAATAGGTCTCGAAATCCTCGACGATGCCGTTGAGCCTGCGCCGCGCCAGGAAGTGTTCGAACCCCGTGCGGCCGAGCGGCTCGCCGATGGCGCCGAAGGGGTGGATATAGCGGCTGTCTTTCCTGCCCCAGCCGACGAATTCGATCCCCAGTTTGAAGGTCGCACTTGTCTGGCGCACGAAGTCGCGTTCATTGACCTCGAGCAGGCGATTGAAGCGCTTGATCGCCGGAATGGTCGCTTCGCCGACGCCGATCGTGCCGATATCCTCGGATTCGACCAGGACGATGTCGGCCAGCCGTCCCTTGGTGATGTGCGACAGCAGCGCCGCCGACATCCAGCCCGCCGTGCCGCCGCCGACAATGACCAGGGTTGGGCGCTCCATCACGCCGTCCAGTCGAACGTCGCGGTCGTGGCCGAGGTGGCGCCGTCTCCACCCGTGGCGACCAGGCGAAGCGTCGTTGTTGACGCGCCCGCCGGCCGCTTCAGCGCCTCGACATAGTAGCGGTCGCCCGAGATGCGGCCGAGCCAGACGGTGCCGGCGAACAGGTCGTAGTGATCAGTTGCCGGATCGTGCGTCCATTGCAGTCGGATTTCCGCCGACTGACCGGCGACGCGCGACGCGGCGACCGTGAAGCCCTGTGGCGCCGCCAGAGGCCTCGCGGGTCCGGCCGTCAGAGACAGCCTGCCGATATGGATATCGATTGTGCCCGCACCTTCGAAGCCGAGCGACAGGGCGGCCAGTTTACGACCGGCATAACGGCCGAGGTCCTGCTGCCACGTCCACCAGCCGGACGGCGACGGCTTCGCCGCGACCTTGACCCAGTCGACGGCCGACGGCGCATCCTCGAAAATAAGACCGAGTCGAAGTGCGTCGTGGGTCTCGCCCTTGCCGGTAAGGCCGACTGTAAAGCCGGCCGGCACGGCAAAGCCGGTCTTGAACAGCCGCAGCTCGGTGGCGGTCTTCGCCGTCAGCTTGCCCGAAACGCGCAAGGATGCGCTGCCGTCCCACGCCGTGTCGTAATCATAATCGACGGTGAGCGCGCCATCGCCGCCGCCGTGCATCGGTTTCGTCCACCACGTCCAGGTCGGCAGGACGTCCTGGCTGCCGAGGTTGAACCACGGCGTGGTTGCAACCGCCTGGCCCTGATGGAAGAAGCGGTCGCCTTCGCCCGTGTTGAACGATGTCGCAAAGGGCAGGGCGCCCACGACCGAGCGTTCCGTGATGAAGTTCGCCACGCCCCAGGTGATCGGCAGGCGGATCTGATCGGTCGGCTTTCCGGGCGCTTCATAGTCGGTATAGACTTTGCGCACCTCGGGCGCGCCGTAGGTTTTCGTCTGGTCGAGCGAAGGGGCGTTGTCGCGCGCCGGATTGCCGGTCTGCCCGGCCCAGAAGCTGTTGTGCAGCTGGTACCATTTGGCGCGGCTGGTCTTCGGATCGGTCCAGGCCAGCAACTCGGCCTTGTCAGGCGCGCTGAGGCTGGTCGAGGCGCGCAAGGCGTCGAGCCGGGCGCGGCGCATTTTCCGGAGGCCGTCCTCGACACTGTAGATCTGCAGGCCGCCCTTGGCCCCGCCCGTGCCGTTGGGCGCGATGACGGTCGGCGCGATCAGGCCGAAATAGCCGGGCCCGGGATAGAGTTGCAGGCCGTAGAAGACCGCCATGGGATCGTAAGTCTGGCCGAGGTCGGCGGGCGAGGGCAGGGCGTTCAGCGCCGGCCCCGAACAGCAGCCGCGCGTCATGCCGTAATGGCTCCAGCCCTGGTCGATCATCATCGAGTCGGCGCGCAGCGCGTCGGCCTCACGCGGGGTTCCGTCGACGTGCGGCGATCCCGGCCAGACGGCGCGGGCATCGGTATAGCCGTTGTAGTACTGGATATGGAAGTCGCTGAGGCCCGCTGTCTTTGCCTCGGCCTTCATCAGGCCGATCAGGTCCTGGACGGCGCGGGCATCGTCGGCCGTATAGCTCTCGAAATTGACGAAATAGCCATCAAAACCAAAGTATTGCGCCAACTTCACTAGCTTCTTCGCCACCTCGGGGCGCGGCATCGCCGTGCCGTCGAACATGCGCTTGTCGGGCTGGAACATGGTTCCAAGGCACAGGGCGCCGTTCCTGTGCGCCGCATCGATCAGACCGGCATTGGGCACAAGACCGGTCGTGTTCCAGCCGACGACGACGTCCTGGTACTGCCAGGCGCGCTCGACGTGGACCCGGCCGCCGGCGCCCATGGCGTAGCGGCGGCGATTGTAATCGACGTCGGGGCCATCGAGCGTGAGATAGGCGGCGACCAGGGTCCCGCTCGAGGTATGGGCGTCGAGTTTCGGGTGCGCCTGGGTGGCGGCAAACGGCGCGATACGCTGCACCTTTCGCACATGCGAACGGTAATAGGGTGCATCCGGATCGGTCTCGGGATCATAGGCCGCGAAGGTCGTCCAGGCGTCGCCGTGGCTGAGCGGATAGACCGGGGCCAGCGAGGCGGCCTGAGCGCGCGCCGCTGCGGGCAGACAGGCGGCGGCCATCGTCATGGCCAGGAAGCCCCGGCGATCGGGTGAGAACAGGCTCATCGCGTAATAATCCCCACGGCGCCGACGACAATAACAGGTTTATCCTGCACCGCGTTCGGCAATCTCAGGCGCAGATAACGGGCGGCATGCGGCTGCGCGAAGCGGATGCGCTGTTCGGCGCGGCTGGCCGCGATATTGGAAAATTCGCCCTTCGCGACGCTGTCTCCCCAGGTCTTGCCGTCATCGCTCAGCCAGGCTTCGTAACCGGCGGGCGGGCCCATCCTGGCGATCTGGTCGATCGGCACGTCGAGCCTCTGTTGCGGCGTCAGGGTGAAGCCCTTGATGGTATAGCTCTGCGCCAGATCGATCACCAGTTCGAGCGGCTGATTGGGTGCGCCGGTATAGGGCTTGCCGTCCTGGACGTCGCCACCGTCGGCCGTGACGTGCCAGCGCGCCGGCGAAAGATCGAAGTCGCGCGTGCTTATGACGCTGACGGCGCCATTTGCCGGCTTGCGCGCGATCGCCTTGACCGTGCCGCCATTGGGCAGGGCGAAGGGCTGGGCGTAGAGGGGCGACTTCGCCGTCGGCGCGCTGCCGTCGAGCGTATAGCGGATCTCAAGGCCCGGCGCGGGCGAGCCGATCGTCACCTGGCCTTGCGCGTCGCGGCGGACCCAGGGCTCCTCGACTACGTCCGGCATATGGAACAGGCCGAAACGATTGACGACCGGCGCCGCCGAGGCCGCGAGGACGCGCATACGCACGGCGGTCGTGCTGACCGGTTGTTCGAGGCGGACCAGGCGTTCGGGTCCGATCGACGGCGGCCGGGCGATTTCCCGCCAGCCTCCGGCCTCGCGGATGTCGATGGCGAACCCGTCGACGCGGACGCCGTAGCGGATGTCTTCAGACAGGCGGATCACGTCGAAGGTCTGAGGCCTGGCAAGGTCGAAGCGCAGCCACGCGCCGCCCGTATCGCGATTGGCCGCCGCCCAGGCCGTCTTTTCCGACAGCACATTCCCTGCGGCGAAAGCAGGACTGAGCCGGCTGCTGGCAGTGATGCGCGCAGCCTTGGCCAGATTGGCTCCGAACGTCTTGTCGCGGATCGATTTCCACGCCTTCAACGCCGCCACATCGGCGTCGGGGATGCGGCCCCGCCGGTCGGGCGCGACATTGAGCAGCAGGCTGGCGCCGCGCCCCTGCGACTCGAACCATAGCCGGGTCAGGGTCGCCGGCGACTTGGGCGCCTCGTCGGCGTGCCAGAACCAGCCCGGGCGGATCGACACATCGACCTCGGCCGGGTTCCAGACGGGGCCGCCGCGCACGCCTTGATTGGCCTTGTCGAGGCTGTAGGGCGACGTCAGGTCCCAGGTCGGCCAGCATGGATTGCCTGCCTGGCCGTCCTCATTGCCGACCCAGCGGATGTCCATGTCGGAATCGGCGAACATGACGGCGTTCGGCTGGTTCTTGCGCACGATCTCGCGCACCTTGTCCCACTGGTAATAGGTGTGGCCGTCGATCTTGCGGCGTTCGCGCGCCCCGCCGTAATAGCCGTCGCCGCCGTTGGCACCGTCGAACCAGACTTCGAACAACGGGCCGTACTGCGTCGTCAGCTCGTTCAGCTGGGCATGGTAATATTCGACATAGGCCGGGCGGCCGTATTCGGCGTGATTGCGGTCCCACGGCGACATATAGACGCCGAACTTGAGCCCGTGGCGGCGGCAGGCCTCGGCCATTTCGCCGACGATGTCGCCGCGCCCCGCCTTGTACGGGCTGTTTTTGATTGAGTGTTCGGTAAAGCGGCTCGGCCACAGGCAGAAGCCGTCGTGGTGCTTGGCGGTCAGGATTAGGCCGTTCAGCCCGCCCGCCACCACGGCGCCGGCGATCTGGTGGGCGCTGAAATCGGTCGGGTTGAACAGCGCTGTCGACTCGTCGCCGTAACCCCATTCGCGATCGGTAAAGGTATTGATCGTGAAGTGCATGAAGGCGTGCGCGCCCAGCCTGTGCCAGGCCAGTTGGCGCGGGGCGGGCACGGCGCCCGAAGGCGAGGGTGTTGCGGCCTCCGAGGGCAGGGCGACCGCGGCGGAAAGAGCCGCCGAGCCCGTAAGGAGGGAACGCCGTGTCAGTATGGTCATGCCTGCCTCCGCTTACAGGGCCGTACATTGCGGCCTTGCATTGGTCATGACAACTTTTATGCGTCGCGACGGATCACGCAAGTATAAAAACGTTTTCCGTCGTAAAAATTACGGGTTATGCGCCAGTTCGGACATCAGGTCGTAGGCGTCGCCGCGATAATACGATTTGGTATATTCCGCCGGACGGCCGTCGGCCAGGAAGCCGCGGCGCTCGATCAGCAGGCCCGGCGATCCCACCGGGATTTCAAGCAGGCGGGCCTGTTCGGCATTGAACGCCACGGCGCGCAGGCGCTGCAGGGCGCGGATTGGCCGTGTGCCGTTGGCTTCCAGTGCCGAATAGAGCGAATCCTCGACCGATTCGAGCGACGGCAGGCAGTCGGCCGGCACGGTCGAATAGTCGAGCCCCATCGACGTGCCATCGGCGAAGCGCATGCGGTTGTAGCGATAGACGATCGTGCCGGGCGACAGGCCCATCGACAGGGCCTCCTCCGGATTGACCGTGCCCGAGGTCTTGGACAGCCACTGGCTGGACGGGATGCGGCCGCGCGACATCATGTCCTCGGTGAACGAGGTCATCTTGGAATAGCTCTTTTCGACGCGTTCGGCGACGAAGGTGCCGGCGCCCTGGCGGCGCGTCAGCAGGCCTTCATAGACCAGGCCGTCTATGGCCTTGCGCACGGTGATGCGGGAGACGCTATATTGCTCGGCCAGCTCGCGCTCGGTCGGAATGGCGTCGTTGGGCAGCAGCTTCTTGCCGGTGATCGCCTCACGCAGCGAGTCCTGCAGTTGCAGATACAGGATCGCGGGTTTCGCGCCCTCCGAAGCTTCCCGTTTGTTGACAGCCATATAGCCCCGGCGCTGAAGTGTCATTACAACCGGACGAAGCCGGCGAAACCAAGTTATAAACTGGTATTGTAAAATAACCTTATACGCAAGGCATGTGCGTTGGCCGGGACGCCGGACGACGGATTGCACGGCCTGTTTTCACGGCATCAAATTACCGTGGGCGGGGATCAGGCGCCCGATACCGTCGAGTCGATGATCAGATCGGAGGCCTCCGCGCGGTACCAGCCTCGCGTCACCTCGATCGTCCGGCCGTCCTTCAGGAACCCGCGGCGTTCGAGGAAAAGCCCCGGACCGCCGGCGGGAACGCTTAGCTGGCCGGCCTTGTCCTCCGGCAGGATGACGGCACGCAGACGGTGCAACGCTCTGACGGGCGAAGGGCCGCTACGTTGCAGGGCTTTGTAGAGCGAGTCCTCCAGCGCCACATCGGCCGGCAGGTAGTCGCTGAGCACGGCCGTCTGTTCGACGGCGACAGCCAGATCGTCGTGATAGCGGATACGCTTCAGGCGCGCGACCGTCGTGCCGAAGGGAACGCCGAAAGTCATGGCTTCGTCACCGTTGACCGTGCCGGTCTCGCGTTCGGCCCAGACGCTGCGGGTCTGGCGGCCGGCGCCCAACAGATCTTCCTGGAACGGAAAGGGCACGGCCGATTCCGGCTTCCCCGCGACAAAGGTGCCCATGCCGCGCCGGCGGACGACCAGACCCTCGCGCTCCAGCTCGGCCAAGGCCTTGCGCACCGTGATGCGCGATACGCCGTAATGGGCCGCCATGTCGCGTTCCGGCGGCAGGGCTTCGCTGCCGCTCAGCCGGCCTTCGTGTATGGCCGTGCGCAAGACCCGCTCGAGTTGCAGATAGATTGGGCCGTTGCTGGCGGGCAAACCTGACATGACGCTGAAAAACGACATCCTGCCTCCGATCTAGCCGCGCGCGGCGCCGCGTCTTGCCTGGGATTGAGCCGATTGGCCGGCGTCTATGTCCGCCAGGATTTCCAGCGTGCGCGAGATTTCCTCGGGGTCGGTGCGGCGATGGTCGGGCGAACTGTAGCCGAGGCGCAAGGCCTCCTGCGAAACGATCTCGCGGGGCAGGCTGCACGAGCCGTGGACCCATGCGATGCCGGTCCGGGCAACGATTTCGCGAACGGTCTTCGATCCGACACCGACGCCAGCCATGACCTCGATGCGATTTCCGGCCGTCTTCGACGCGGCCACCAGGGCCTTCAGCGTCTTGACGCCGGAGGGCGCGTCCATTTCGCCGCCGGAGCTCAGGACCGCATCGATGCCCAGATCGCGGGCGATCGCCAGGGCGGTGACGAGGTTGGGCGCGAGGTCGAAACTGCGATGCAGTGTCACCTTTAGTCCCTGGCGTTTCGCGTGGCCGGCCAGGCGGCCCAGGGCCATTTCGTCGAGATGGCCGGCGGCGTGGTTGGCGCCCAGCACGACGCCTTCCAGCGAAAGCGCGGCCACGGTGTCTATATCGCGCAGCATCATATCGATTTCGCCGTGGGAATAGGTGAAATCGCCGTCGCGCGGACGGATCATGACGCGCGTCGGACAGGCCAGCCGGCTGGCCGCCTCCATCATGCTGAGGCTTGGCGTCAGGCCACCCGCGCTCAGGCAGGTGCACAGTTCGATACGGTCGGCGCCGTGCGCGGCCGCGATCTCAAGACCCTCATGCGTATCGACGCAGACTTCGAGGCGCGCACGGGTCATGATCCGGCCTCTTCGGCATCATGGCTGGCTTCAACCCGGCCCTGGCGCGCCAGCAGCAGGGCGCCGTCCAGCGCATCGCCCCTTGGTTCGGCGATAAAGGTCGAGAGCCGGGCGGGCAGCAGCGGCCGCACGAGATGGGCCAGTCCGCCCAGCAAACAGATCTGAGGGGCGCCGAGCGCGATCAGGCCATCGACATAAAATGCGCAATCGGACGCCAGCCGGTTGGCCAGCGCGACGGCGACAGCATCGTCCTTTTTCACAAATGCGAAGACCATCGGCGCCAGAGCCGCGAAATCCCGCGGTGTCGCCCTTTCGGACCAGTCGACAATATCGACCGGCGCGCCGAAATGATCGATCAGGGCGCGGGTGAAAGGTGTCTGAACGGCAAATCCGTCATGAGCCTGCAAGGCGGCGAGCAGGGCGTCGCGCCCCAGGGCGGCGCCCGATGCCCGTTCGGCCAGGGCGAAGCCCCACCCGCCGCGCGGAATACCAATGCCGTCGATCACGGCGTAGCTGGAATTGCCGGTGCCGATGATCTGGATAGCGCCATCCTCGCCGCCGAACGCGCCAAGACAGGCGGCGTGGGCGTCCGAAGATATCTTGAGCGAGGCGAAGGCGTCACCGCGGACGGCGATCCCGGCGCAATCCTCGGGCTTGAGGACGCCGGCCAGCCCGAAGCCTGCGGACGCCGCCGTCAGGACGCCGCGCGGCAAGCCGGCCGTCTGCAGCGCGTCGTCGATGGCGGCCGAAATGTTGGCCCAGACGAAATCCTGGCCCAGGCGAACATTGGCCGCGCCGCCAGTGGCCTCGGCGAGGACATGGCCGCGCCCATCCCGGATGCGGACCCGGCACTGGGTGCCGCCGCCGTCCACGCCGATATAGATTCGCTTGTTCAAGTCTTTCATGGCCGTCATGGGCCTGGATATTCCACACATCTGGGGCCGCCGTGGCCAGCATCTTTTATATGGTGCTGACCAATGTGACCGTTATCATGTCAATTAAACCTGAAAGGCTGAATTTGTCCATGAAAAGATTCTCGAATTTGAAAACGGCGGCTGTGTCAGACGGTCTGTTTCAGTGAGCGCCAGTTGGCTTCGAAGTCGATAGGGTCGAGGATCAGGGCCGGGAAGCGGGCCCGCATCAGTGTGGAATCGATGACCTCGCGGGCATAGGGCAACAGCAGGGCGGGGCATTTGCCGAGCCGGACGCGGTCGAGCGCCTCGCCATCGAAGCCCGAGATATGGAAGATGCCGGCCTGCAGCACTTCGATCATGAAGGCGGTGCCGCCGTTATTGGTGCCGACGACCGATATTGTCAGCACGACCTCGGTAAGGCCGCCCTGGACCTGGGAATGGCTGACCTTGACGTCGATCTTGACCTGGGGCTTCCAGGCGTCGGTGAAGATGGACGCGCCCGCCGGGGCCTGGAAGGACAGGTCCTTGAGGTAGATCTGGCGCGTGGTGAACTGTTCGGTCATGGGATCGTCCGGGTTGGAGGTTATGGGGTCAGGCCGTCAGTGGCCCTTCGGTGTCGAAGACGGTTTCGCCGGGCTGCACATAGTCCATGATCAGGTGGATGCGTGCCTCGGTCCCGTCGTTCCGGACGGCGTGGGTGCGGCGGTTGTTGATTTCCCACATCTCGCCCTCGGGCATGTGGAATTTCAGCTTACCGACGTAGAAGACCGCCAGGGGGTTGGTGACGATGGGCACATGGATGCGGTGGCAGCGCTTCAGCGACTCGCCCTCGTCGACGTGGGGCTTGATCTCGGCGCCGGCCGGCAGCCGTGTCAGCAGGGTCCGGATGAAGTAGCCCGGCCCGCAGGTCTCGGCGACCCGGCGCTGCCGCAGGGTCTGCAGATAGGCGCCGCGGACATGGTCCATCAGCGGGCGGATGACGGGCTCGAGCTCGTGAAAAATCGGGTGGACGGTCGGATCGGTATGCCGGAAGTCGGCGTCGGCGATCAGTTTCAGGGTCTGGGTGCTGGCGTGCGCCCGGAAATCGGCCTGGCGGCGGCCGTCGGCGGCCCAGTCGTCTTCGCCGTATTGCGAAACGATGGCCCTGAGGGCGGAAATGTCGAAGCGGCCGAGCTTCTGGGCATCCTGGGCAAAATTCATGGACGAGAGTCACGCCTGATAGGTCATTACCAATCATTATGTCCAATTTTGCGCGAAGTTCAATAAGCGTAACCGTGGGCGTCGATAACCGGGGCGTCCATGCGGGCGACAAGGTCGCGCAGGTCCGCGTCGTAATAGTCGCGGTAGGGCCTGTGCTCGCTCGTATTGAGGTCCGGCACCGATTGCAGGAAGTCGCGGACCAGCATCCTTTCCGGTCCGCGCAGACCAGGGAGGTTCGCCGGCAGGTCCCGCCGCAGGGTCTCCATTTGAAGAATTTTCGGAGCCTGCGCACCCGCATAAAGGCGGTCATACAGAAAGGTGTAGAAGCCGCGGCCGCTACCGCGGATCGTTTCGATGCAGGCCTTTGTCAGGTTGAGGCCATGGCTGACGAATGTGTCGGGAAAAGCATCCTTCAGCCGGTCGATGCGCGCGTTGTCGTCGCCGAGTGTCGCGAGGTTGCGGATGGTGGCGGAAAAATCGAGGCTGCCGTCCTGGCTGCTTACCCGGAACAACGGGTTGGGTTTTGCTTGGCCCTGCTGGAAATGGAACCAGGAGACGTAATAGGACCACGGATTGCGCACGGTTCCCAGCACCGGCAAGGCCTGGAAAGCCTCGGGAATCTCGCTGTACGGCAGGTGATAGCCGACACGGGTGGCCTTGGGGATGCACGTCATCATCATGTGGTTGACGAAGGTGCCGCCGGACTTGTGGAGGTGCAGGAAAACGAAAGTCGGGCAAATGATCATGACCTTTTATCGCACGCGGCCGCGCGGTGTGCAAATAGCGGTGCGCGCGGGAGCGGCAGCTCGGGCAACATCATGACCAAGCGCAAGGACGACCGCGCCAGAGGACGTTGTCAGTGTGCTGACAATGTCCCGGCGTCCCAGCCGCCGCCCAGGTCCTGGATCAGCGACACGCTGGCCTCCAGCCGCGACCGGCGGACGGTCAGGGTGCTGACGCGGGCCGACAGGGTGGCGTTCTGCGCCGTGATGACGTCGGAATAGGCGACGTGGCCGACCTTGTACTGGTTGAGCACGATCGTCTCTGCCTGCCCGGCCGAGGCTTCGGCCTGTTCGCGCAGGGTTTGCTCGTCGCAGAGCACACGCAGGGCCAGCAGGTTATCTTCGGTGTCCTGGAAGGCCTCCAGCACGGTCTGGCGATAGCGCGCGACCTCGACATCGTAGCCGGCCTTGGCGCCCTTGACGGCGGCGCTGCGCGCGCCGAACTCGATCAGCGTGTCCGCGACATCGGCGCCGATCGACCAGGTCGAATTGTGCGCCGAGAACAGCTTCGACAGGGTCGAGCTCGATGCCGAATCCGATGCCGACAGATCGAGCGTCGGGAAGAAGGCCGTCTCGGCAATGCCAACATTGGCATTGGCGGCGGCGACCGCGCGTTCGGCCGCGGCGATATCCGGGCGCCGTTGCAGCAACGACGACGGCACGCCCGGCGGCGTTACCGGCACGATGGTGGTCAAGGCGCCCGACGGGAGATCGAGCTGATCCGGCGGCACCCCGATCAGGGTCGCGATGGCGTGCAGGTACTGGCCGCGTTGCAGCGTCAGGGCCGTCAGGGACGCCTGCGCGCTCTTCAGCTGGCTTTCGGCCTGCAGCACGTCCGACCGGTCGGTGATACCGGCCTTGTATTGGTTCTGCGTCAGAGTCAGCGCCTTCTGGTAATTGTTGGCGGTAGCCGTCAGCAAGGTCTGCTGTTCGTCGGTGGCGCGCAGATCGAAATAGGCGATGGCCAGGGTGGCTTGGGCCGACAGGGTCGCATTGGCCAGGTCGGCGCGGGCGGCGGCGGTATTGGCCCGGGCCTGTTCGATCTCACGCCGGACCTTGCCCCAGATGTCGAGCGACCAGGCGGCGTCGAGCCCGGCGGTAAAGCGGTTGCCCGAGGTGGTGGTTGTCGATGACGACGATGTTCCGCTGCCGCCCGAGCGTCTTGCTCCGAAGCTCAGGCCCAGGGTCGGCCACAGGTCGGCGCGGCTTTCCGATACGGTCGCGGCGGTCTGTCGCACGACGGCCTCGGCGGCGGCGACATTCTGGTTGCCGATCGTCACCTTGCGTTCCAGCCCGTCGAGCACCGGATCGTTATAGACGCTCCACCATTCACCCTTGGGCGCCGTGTCGGCCGGCGCAGCCTGCGACCAGCCGTCGAGCGCCGTATAGCGCTGGGGCGTCGGTGCGTCCGGGCGGTGATAGGTGGGGCCGACGGCGCAACCCGACAGGGCCGTGGCGACGAGCAGGCAGGGGATCAGACGCTTCATATTACGCTCCCGTCGCCGAAGGTTGCGGGTGCCCGTCCGGCGCCGGCTTCGGCTTCTTGCGCCCGAACCTGAGGCGCAGCTTGTCCATGTAAAGATAGACCACTGGGGTGGTCAAAAGGGTGAGGGCCTGGCTGGCGATCAGGCCACCGATGATGGTGACGCCCAGCGGCTGGCGCAGCTCGGCGCCCTCGCCGAAGCCGAAGGCCAGGGGCACCGCGCCCAGCACGGCGGCGGCCGTGGTCATCATGATCGGGCGGAAACGCAGGCGGCAGGCTTCGAAGATGGCGTCTTCGGCCGACCAGCCTGCGCGCTCGCGGGCCAGGGCGAAATCGATGATCAGGATGGCGTTCTTCTTGACCAGGCCGATCAGCAGGATGACGCCGATCAGGGCGATCAGCGAGAATTCCGTATGGAAGGCCATCAGGGCCAGCAACGCGCCGATACCGGCAGACGGCAGGGTCGACAGCACGGTGATCGGGTGCACATAGCTTTCGTAGAGGATGCCGAGCACGATGTAGATGGTGACGATGGCCGCCAGGATCAGCAGGCCCTGGCTGCTGTTGGACTGCTGGGCGGTTGCCGCCGTGCCGCCGAAGCTGCCGTGGATGCTGCCGGGCATGCCGATGGTGGCGACGGCGTCGGCGATCTCGGCCTGGGCGTCCGACAGGGCCTTGCCGGGCGCCAGGTCGAACGACAGGGTCGCCGCGACCGACTGGTCCTGGTGGTTGACCGAAACGGGCGTCGCCGACAGGGCGAAGGTCGCGATGTCGCTCAGCGGGATCATGCGCTCGGCCGAGGTCGTGATGGCATTGCCTGTCTGGGCCTGGCCTGCGCCGCCCCCGCCCGTCGTCGAGCGCGACACGCCCGCGCCCGACAGGGCCGAGGTCGAACCGGTGACGCCGTTGCTGAGATTGGCCACCGTCGCGGCGCTCTGGCCGTTGGATGCGGCTGCGCCCACCACGCCGCGTCCGGAGCTGGAGGCCGCGCCCGCGAAGGGATTGGCGGCGGGTGCCGGGGTGCGGCTGTAGAGCTCGGAGGCCGCCCCCGTATAGTCGATGCCGGAGGCAGCCGAGGTTTCGCGGTTCAGCACCGCCGGCGCCGACAGGCGCAACTGGTTGGCCGGCGAGGTCGTGGTCGCGGACGCACCCGACGTGGGCGGCAGGTAGACGCCCCTCAGGTCTTCAGGGCCTTGGGCGAACATCGGGTCGGCTTCCATGACGACGTGATACTGGTTGAGCGGCCCGTAGATGTTCGAGACCTGGCGCTGGCCGAAATAGTCGTAGAGGATGCTGTCGACCTGCTGTGAGGTCAGCCCCAGCTTCGACGCCGTGGCGCGGTCGACCGTGACGTACGAGGCCAGCCCGTTGACCTGCTGGTCGGTGCTGACGTCGGCGAAGACGTCGGTGCGCTTCTGCATCTCGTGCATCAGGGCGTCCGACCAGGTCTTGAGCGTGCGCGAGTCGTCGCTTTCCAGCGTATACTGGTATTGCAGGTTCGACTGCCGCCCGCCGACGCGGAAGTCCTGCGAGACCTGGAGGTAGAGCTGGGCGCCCGGCACCTTGCTGAGCTTGGGGCGCAGCCGGTTGAGCACGTCGTCGGACGACAGCCCGCCGCGCTCGGCCTTGGGCTTTAACTGGCCGAAGGTGAAGCCACCGCCGGAACCGGTGAAGCCGACGACCGTCTCGACCGCCGGATCGGAGGCGACGATGGCCTGCAGCTTGCGCATCTTCGCCGAGGTCAGGGCGAAGGAAGACGCCTGGTCGACCTGCAGGCCCCCCTGGATCTGGCCGGTATCCTGCTGCGGCAGGAAGCCTTTCGGGATGATGACATAGAGATAGACGTTCAATCCGATGACGATGAACAGGACGATCAGCACGAACAGCTTGTGGTCGATCGACCAGTTGAGCGCCTTTTCGTAGATGCCGAGGAAAAAGGGCGATTTCGGCCGGCCGTCCTTGTCGGGCTTCGGCTTCTTTTCGGCCTTCGCCTTCTTGCGAGGGTCGATCAGCCGCGCCGACAGCATGGGTGTTGTGGTCAGCGATACCAAGAGCGAGATCATCACCGAGGCCGCCAGCACGACGGCGAATTCGTTGAACAGCCGGCCGACCACCCCGCCCATGAAGAGGAGCGGAATGAAGACGGCGATCAGCGAGATCGAGATCGACAGGACTGTAAAGGCGACTTCCGATGCGCCGCGTATCGCCGCCTTGAACGGCGGCATGCCCTCTTCGACATGGCGGGTGATGTTCTCGAGCACGACGATGGCGTCATCGACGACGAAGCCCGTGGCCACCGTCAGCGCCATGAAGGACAGGTTGTCGAGGCTCAGGTGGAACAGGTACATGAAGGCCAGCGAGCCGAGCAGCGACACCACAACGGCCAGGGCCGGAATGACGGTGGCGCGGCCGTTGCGCAGGAACAGGAAGACGACGCCAACGACCAGCAGGGTCGAGATGCCGAGCGTGCGTTCGACATCGAGCAGCGAGGCGCGCGTCGTAATGGTGCGGTCGACGGCCAGGTTGAGGTCGATCTGCGGCGGCAGCTCGGCGCGCAGTACCGGCAGGGCTTCCTTGATGCGGTCGACCGTTTCGATGACATTGGCGCCCGGGGACTTGGTGACGCGGATAACGATGGCTTCCTTGCCGTTGGCCAGGCCGAGGTTCTGGGTGCTTTCGGGTCCGTCATAGACGGTCGCCACGTCGGATAGCCTGACACTTGCGCCGTGGCGCGTGGCGATGACCAGGCCGGCATAGTCGGACGCCTTCATCGCCTGGTCATTGGCGTAGATCTGGAGCTGGCGGTTGCCGTCGGTGAAATAGCCCTTGGGCTGGTTGGCATTGGTCGCCGAAATGGCGGCGCGGATGTCTTCCGGCGAGATGCCGTAGGCGGCCAGCGCCCGCGGATTGAAGTCGACGCGCACGGCGGGGGCGGCCCCGCCGCCCAGGCTGACATCGCCGACGCCGTTGATCTGCGACAATTTTTGCTGGAGCGTGTTGGACGCGGCGTCGTAGATCTGCGCCGTCGTCATGGTTTCCGATTGCAGGTACAGGACCACGATCGGGGCGTCGGCGGGATTGACCTTACGATAGGTCGGGTTCGAGCGCAGCGCGGTGGGCAGGTCGGCCCGTGCCGCAGCAATCGCGGCTTGCACGTCGCGCGCCGCCCCGTCGATGTCGCGGTTGAGCCCGAACTGCAGCGTGATATTGGTGCTGCCGGTCGTGCTGTTCGACGTCATTTCGGTGACGTTGGCGATCAGCCCCAGGTGCCGTTCCAGCGGCGTCGCCACCGAGGTCGCCATGACTTCGGGCGAGGCGCCGGCCATGTTGGCGCGCACCTGAATGGTCGGGAAGTCCACCGTCGGCAGCGCCGCCACCGGCAGGACGAAATAGGCCGCCACCCCCGTCAACGCGATCCCCAGCGTCAGCAGGATGGTGGCGACCGGCCGCCGGATGAAGGCTTCGGGCAGGCTCATTCCGCGGGCTCCGCGTCGGCCAGCTCGGCGGAGCGGTCCTTCGGCTTGAAGCGCGCCCCCAGCCGGTCGAACGTCACGTAGATGACCGGCGTGGTGAAGAGCGTCAGGAGCTGCGACGCCAGCAGGCCGCCGATGATCGACAGGCCGAGCGGGAAGCGCAGCTCGGCGCCGTAACCGCCACCGAGCAACAGCGGCACCGCGCCCAGCAGCGCCGCCAGTGTCGTCATGATGATCGGGCGGAAGCGCAGCAGCGCCGCCTGGTGGATGGCGTCGCGCGGACTGAGGCCCTGTTCGCGTTCGGCGTCGAGCGCGAAGTCGATCATCATGATGGCGTTCTTCTTGACGATACCGAAGAGCAGGATCAGCCCGATAATGCCGACGACGCCCAGGTCCTGATGGAACAGCCAGAGCGCGATAAGCGCGCCGATGGCGGCGGACGGCAGGGTCGACAGGATGGTGACCGGGTGGATGAAGCTTTCGTACAGGACGCCCAGCACGATGTAGATGACGACGATGGCCGCCAGGATCAGCCACAGCTCGTTGTTCAGCGAGTTTTCATAGGCCGCGGCGGCGCCCAGGAAGGTCGTGGTGATCGAGATCGGCACGCCCATCGACTGCTCGGCCTTGCGGATCGACGTGACTGCGTCGCCCAGCGCCACGCCCGGCGCCAGGTTGAACGAGATCGTCGCCGACGGGAACTGGCCGACATGGTTGATGACCAGCGGCGCCTGGCGCGTCTCGATATGGGCGATGGCCGACAAAGGCGTCTGGCCGCCGCCGGAGGTCGGCACGTAGATGTCGTTCAGTGCTTCGGGGCCCGTACGGAATTCCGGCGCCGCTTCGAGGATGACGCGGTACTGGTTCGACTGGGTAAAGGTGGTCGAGATCATGCGCTGACCGAAGGCGTCGTACAGTGCATTGTCGATAGTCGACAGGCTGACACCCAGCCGTCCGGCGGTGTCGCGGTCGACATTGACATAGGCCGCCAGGCCTTGCGCCTGGATGTCGGAGGCGACGTCCGTCACCTGAGGCAGGTGCGACAGCTTGTCGACCAGCTTGTCGCTCCATTGCGAAATCAGGTTGAGGTCGGTGCCTTCCAGAGCGAACTGGTACTGGGTGCGCGACAGCTGGGCGTCGATCGTCAGGTCCTGGACAGGCTGCATGTAGAGGGTGACGCCGGGGACGCGGACCTCGTCCTGCAAACGCCGGATGATGGCCGCCGCCGACCCGTGGCGCTGTTCCAGCGGGTTGAGCTCGATCAGCACCCGGCCGGCGTTGAGCGTGGTGTTCTGGCCGTCGACGCCGACGAAGGTCGAGACGTCCTTGACGTCCGGATCCTTCATGATGGCGTCGGCCAGCTGCCGCTGCAGCCCGGTCATCTTGGTGTAGGATACGCTTTGCGACGCCTCGACCACGCCCTGGATTTCGCCCGTGTCCTGTGTCGGGAAAAGGCCCTTTGGAATGAAGATGTAGAGCGCGATGGTGATGGCGACCGTGATGGTGGCGATCAGCAGGGTCAGGCCCTGGTTGTCGAGCACCCAGCCGAGGCCGCGGTCATAATGCTTGATGGTGCCGTCGATGAAGTTTTGCGTCTTTTCGTCGAGCGAGCCCTTCTTCGGTTCCTTGGGGTGTTTGAGCCACAGGGCGCAGAGGGTGGGAACCAGGGTCAGCGATACGACCGCCGAGATGACGATGGTAATGGCAAGCGTCACGGCGAATTCGCGGAAGAGGCGCCCGACCACGTCGCCCATAAAGAGCAGGGGGATCAGCACGGCCAGCAGGGATACGGTCAGCGAGATGATGGTGAAGCCGATCTCTCCGGCGCCTTTCAGCGCCGCCGTCATGGCGTCGTCACCGGCCTCGATATAGCGGCTGATATTCTCGATCATGACGATAGCGTCGTCGACCACGAACCCTGTCGCAATCGTCAGCGCCATCAGCGACAGGTTGTTGAGCGAGAAGCCGAGCAGGTACATGACCCCGAAGGCGCCGACCAGCGAGATGGGGGCCGCCACCGCCGAGATGAAGGTTGCCGGCACGTTGCGGAGGAAGACGAAGATGACGGCGACGACGAGCAGCACCGCCAGGCCCAGTTCGAACTCGACATCGGTGACCGAGGCGCGGATGGTGACGGTGCGGTCGGTCATCGGCGTGATGACCAGGCCCGGCGGCAGGCTTTCCTCGATACTCGACGAGGTCACCTTGTCGCACGCCTTTCCGGTGCAATAGGTGTGCGGCAACAGCGCCTTGATGCGGTCGGCGACCGCGATGACGTTGGCGCCGGGCTGGCGGCGGATGTTGAGGATGATGGCGGGCGTCGTCTTGACGGTATCGCCCTCGCGCGTCGAGGCATAGGCGCCCAGTTGCGCATTCTCGGCGCCGGGCACGACCTCGGCCACGTCCGACAGGTGGATGGCGCTGCCGTTGCGGTAGGCGATAACCAGACGGCCATAGTCGTTGCTGTCGGTGATCTGGTCGTTGGCGTCGATCGAGTAGGCGCGGGTCTTGCCGTTGAAGCTGCCCTTGGCGCCGTTGACATTGGCCGCGGCGATCGACGAGCGCAGGTTTTCCAGCGTGATGCCGTAGGCCGCCAGGGCCTTGGGATTGGCCTGGATGCGCGTCGCCGGGCGCTGGCCGCCCGACAGGCTGACCAGGCCGACGCCTTCGATCTGGCTGATCTTCGACGCCACGCGTGTGTCGACCAGGTCCTCGACCTGGGTCGGGTCCATGGTCGGAGAATAGACGGCCAGGGTCAGCACCGGCGCGTCGGCCGGATTGACCTTGGCGTAGGTTGGCGGGGCCGGAAGGTCCGACGGCAGCAGGTTGCCGGACGCGTTGATGGCGGCCTGGACTTCCTGTTCCGCGGCATCGAGCGAGATGTTGAGCCCGAACTGCAGGGTGACGACCGAGGCGCCGGCCGAGCTGACCGACGACATCCGGTCGAGATTGGGCATCTCGCCCAGCTGCCGCTCCAGCGGTGCCGTCACCATCGAGGTCATGACCTCGGGCGAGGCGCCGGGATAGAAGGTCTGGACCTGGATGGTCGGGTAATCGACCTCCGGCAGGGCCGACAGGGGCAGCAGGTGAAAGCCGATCAGGCCCGACAGGAAGATCGCCGCCATGAACAGCGACGTCGCCACCGGGCGCAGGATGAACAGGCGCGACGGCGAAAAGGCGCTGAGCTTGTCCTTGGCGTCGACGCTGTGCTTGGGGCCCTTGGGCTTGGAGCCGTCGGGCTTTGGGCCTTCGGATGTATCTGGCGTATCGGTCATGACGGTGCCGGGCTATTGCGCCTGGCCCTGGCCGCTGTCTTGCGCGGCGCGGAGCTGTTGCAACCTGGCCTTCTGCGCCGGGGTGAGGATCGCCTGGACCTTCTGCATAGCCGCCTGCATGGCGGCGTGGCGGGCGTCGGGATCGTCGGAGCCCTGGGCCTGTTGCCGGGCATCGGCCATGATGGCGTCGACCTTGGTTTGCTGGTCGGGCGTCAGGTCGAGCTGCTTCAGGAGGCCCGCCATGCGGCCGCCGCCACCGCCGTGGCCGCCCCCTTGGCTATTATCCTGGCCGGTCTGACCGCTATTGCCGCTTCCGGTCGAGGCGTCACTGCCGTGCTTGCCCTTCCAGCCGCCGGGCGACTCTGCCGGGGCTGCCGGGCCGTTCGTCTCGCTGCCCGCCATGGCCGGCGCACCGGCTTGTCCACCCTGGCCTTGTCCCTGGCCGTGCTTGTGGCCGGAACCGCTGCCGCCGCCACACGGGCTGGAACCGCCCTTACCCTTGCCGCCAGCCGCCGCCGAGGACGAGGAGCCGCCGAAGAGGTGGCCGAAGAAACCGCCATCGGAGGAGGAGGAGGAGGAAGACGATGCCGACGAAGCGGACGCGCTGTTTTGGCTTCCGCTTTGGCCGCCGTTCCGGCGCTTGCCGAACTGGCCCATATTGGGCGACTGGCCGGGCAGGGCGACGCAGGCGCCTTCGCGCAGGCGGTCGGTGCCGTCCGTGACGACGACCTGGCCGGCCTCGACGCCGCTGAGGATGGCGGTCTTGTCGTCGGCCGCGGGGCCGGTCTGCACCGGCGTGACGTGAACCGCGCCGCGCTTGTCGGCGACGTAGACGAACAGGCCTTGTGGGCCGCGCAGGACGGCCGAGGACGGCACCACCACGATATTGTGCAGCGTGTCGACCAGGATGCGGACATTGACGAACTGGGACGGGAAGAGGGCGCCGTCCGCATTACCGAAACGCGCCTTGGCGCGCAGGGTGCCGGTCGTCGTGTCGATCAGGTTGTCGAGCGATAGCAGCTGGCCGCTGGCCAGCGTCTTCGACTGGGCGCGATCCATGACCGAGACGGTCAGGGTATTGCCGCCATGGAAACGGCCGGTGACGGTCTGCACCTGGTCTTCGGGAATGGTGAAGGCGACATCGATCGGCGACTGCTGGGTGATGGCGACGATGCCGTTGCTGTCGCCGGTCGAGACATAGTTGCCCGGATCGACCTGGCGCAGGCCGGCACGGCCGGAAATCGGCGCGGTGATATGGGCGTAGGTCAGGTTCAGGTTCTGGGTCGCGACATTGGCCTGGTCGGCCTTGACCGTGCCTTCCAGCTGCTCGACCGTGGCCGCCTGGGTATCGACCTGCTGTTGCGAGATCGAATCCTGGGAAAGCAAAGTCCTGTAGCGGTTGAGATCGACGCGCGCCGCCGCCAGCTGCGCCTGGTCGCGCGCCAGATTGCCCTCGGCCTGCATCAAGGCGGCCTGGTAGGGACGGGGATCGACCTGGGCCAGGAACTGCCCCTTGGTGACCATCTGGCCTTCGGTGAAGTTGATGCTCTGCAACACGCCGCTGACCTGGGTATGGACGGTGACGGTCGCCGTCGGCGTCACCGTGCCCAGCGCATCGAGATAGATCGGCATGTCGCCGAGCTCAGCGGTCACCGCGTCGACCGGCGTGAAGCCGTTGCCGCCGCCGCGCCGTCCGCCGCCCTGCGACTTGGCCGGGGCGTCGCCGTTATGACCGATGATGTACAGGACGCCCACGGCCACGACGGCCAGGATAACGATGGGCCACAGCCAGGTGCCGAGCGTTCGCTTTCGCGTCCCTCTCAGGTTGGCGGGGGCGGCGCCGTAAACGGCATGAGGGGCGGCTGTGTCGTCCCGGCGGTCGGAGGGAGGGGGCGTATTATCATCCATGGCGTCTGTTTCCACGCGAGCCGGGCCCGCATCCGTCGTCATCAAGAACGCTATTGCAGCATCAAATTTCGATAGTGTCGTGAATAAGCGCGTTTTTTTTCAAACGAATGATGAATTTTACGCAATCCGCTGCCGGTTTGCCGCCTGTGCGCGTCGCGTGAAAGGGCTGTCCGGCAGGGACTCCCTTCCGGAAGAATCCGCGCTATAACAGTGCTATTCAAAAACCTCGGCCCCGGCAATGACCCGCCTTCTCCTCATCGATGATCATCCCCTGTTTTGCGGCGGCTTCGTCGCATCGTGCGGGGCCCTGCGCAAAGGCTTCGCGGTGACGGTCGCCGAAACGGCCGGGGAAGCGCGGCGCACCTTGCGCGAGCAGCCGGGCTTCGACTGCATCCTGATCGATATCCTGCTGCCGGACGCCGACGGCCTGGAAGCCATGCAGGAGCTGGCGCGCATCGATCCGCTGGTGCCGCGCGTCGTCATCTCAAGCCGGGACGACCGCGCCGTGCGCCTGCGCGCACAAAGCCTCGGCGCCTCGGGTTTCGTGTCCAAGACCGCTCAGCCTGCCGCCATCATGCAGACGCTGGACCGGATTCTGGCCGGCGAAATCTGCTTCGAAGAGGATGCCGGTGACGAGACGGCGCACGACGGCCCCCTGCGCGCCCGCCAGCTGGAAGTGCTGAAACTTCTGGCCGAAGGCTGCGCCAACAAGGATATCGAAAACCGCCTGAACCTCGCCGGCCGCACGGTCCGCGCGCATCTGACGACCATCTTCAAGGCGCTGGGTGTCAAGGGCCGTGCCCGCGCCGTGCTCGAGGCGCGGCGCCAGGGGCTGATCAGCTGACTACCCGGACCCCGACGACCAAACCGGATATCGACCCGGTCGAGGCCGAGGCGATCATTACCCTTTACCGCCACGTACCGGGTGCGTTCATCGCCGTGCCGATCGTCGCCATAAGCCTGATCGCCATGGCGTGGTCCTATGCCGACCACGGCCACATCATCGCCTGGACGCTGGTCACGCTGGCCACCCAGCTCGGCCGCGCGGGCCTTTATATCGCCTACCGCCGCCGGAAGCCGCAGGGTCCCGAGCTGAAGCGCTGGGCGTTCGGCTACACCGTCTACATGTTCATTACCGGAATCGTGTGGGGCGCCACCGCCTTCATCTTCCTGGTGCCCAATGTGCCGATCACCGTCGCCCTGACCTTCTGCGGCATGTACAGTCTCGGTGCGGGCTCCATAGCGGTCAACGCCTACCATCTGCCCAGCTATTACGCGTTCGTCGCCAGCATGTTCGTCACGGCGCTGATCATGACGTTGCGCATGGGTGACATGGGCTTTGTCATCCTGGGCCTGGGCTCGATCGGCTTCGCGGTCATGACCATCCTGTTCGCGCGCCTGCAAAGCCGTATCATGCGTGAAAGCATCGCCATCCGCTTCGAGAACATCAAGATCCTGGCCGAGATGAAGGAGGCCCGCGATGAAGCCGAAGCGGCGCGGCGCCAGGCCGAGGCCGCCAACCTGTCCAAGTCGCAGTTCCTGGCGGCCGCCAGCCACGACCTGCGCCAGCCCCTGCACGCCCTCAGCCTGTTTTCCGGCGCGCTCGGCAATTTCAGGCTGGGCGAGGAGGAGACCGCCGTCGTGCGGCATATCCAGAGCAATATCGCCGCCATGGAAGGCCTGTTCAACGGCCTGCTCGACCTGTCGCGGCTGGAAGCCGGCGCCGTGCGCAAGGTGGTCCGGCCGTTCGCCGTCCGGCCGATGTTCGACCGGCTCGACCGCTTTTTCACGCCCCTGGCCAGCGAAAAGGGGCTGTCTTTGCGGCTGGTGCCGACAGGGCTGTGGGCCCTTGGCGACGAAATCCTGGCCGAACAGATCCTGATGAACCTGATCGCCAATGCGCTGCGCTATACCCGCGAGGGCGGGGTGGTGATCGGGGCGCGCAGGCAGGACGGCCGGATCGTGTTCCAGGTCAGCGACAGCGGCGAAGGCATTGCCGAACCTGACCGCAAGCGCATTTTTGAAGAGTTCGTCCAGATCGGCAACCAGGAACGCGACCGGCGCAAGGGGCTGGGCCTGGGCCTGGCCATTTCCGCGCGGACGGCGGCATTGCTGGATACGCGCATCGACCTGCGGTCGGCGCCCGGCAAGGGCTCACGCTTCGGCTTCGGGTTACCGCGCGCCGAAGCGGCCTTGCCCGAGATGACAGGGGGTTCCCGCCCGGCCGGGCCGCTCGGCGGGCTTCGCCTGCTGGTCGTGGACGACGACCAGGCGGTGCGCGAGGCGCTGGCCCTGCTGCTGAAAGGCTGGGGCGTCGATTTCACGATCGCCGACGGGATCGATGCGGCGAAGGCGGCGCTGGCCGGCAGCGCGTTCGACGTGGTGATCAGCGATTACCGGCTGAGGGAAGGGCCTGTGGGGCTTGATTTCCTGACGGGTCTGGACGGCGTTAAGGGCCGGGCGCTGGTGACGGGCGACGTCGATCCGGACCTTCTGCGCAGCGTCGAGGCTGCGGGCGTCATGCTGGTGCATAAACCGGTCGATCCTGCGCGCCTGCGGGCGATGCTGAACCATCTGGCCAGTGTGAAAACTTGAAGCCGTTGTGTATGCCGAAGCCGAGCAAGAAGATTGGAAGTGATCCGCAGATTAAGCAGGGCAGAACACCACTTTTATACCTCATCGGCAGTGACGGCTCACGCCGGCGCGGGATGGTTCGCAATGCGAGTTCAACGCCCAAAGCCGCCGGACAGACCGGCTCCGGAAAGCCGCATCCCAAAGCAGGATGCACCTCCGTGGCCGCGCCGACGATGGCGTAGGTTGCGGGATCGCGGTTTTCCATCGTTTCCCCCTCGGAATAGCCTCGGTCCGCGCTTTTTGCTAATGCTCGGCGATCCCCGGCGGAAGGCATAGCCTCTTTAGGCTAGCCGAAGAAGGCAATTGCTACGGTTAACGGACAGGTGCACATTACTGCCACGACACTTTGTAACATGCATTACATACGGGTATCGGCGCCGCAAACATAAGCCAGACAAGGCGCCGCGTGGGTTGGGATTAATCATTTTCAGCACGGTTTGATTCGCGGAAGGCGCGCGCCTTTCCGCGCGCGTGCGGCTATTCATGGGGCGGGCGATGCGTAAGAAGGTGGCGAAAGCGACGAAACCGGCAATCACGAAGGCTCCGAACCCCGTCCGCAAGAGGCTGATCACGACGGCGTCGTGGGCGGCGATCGGGTTGTGCCTGTCGATGGCCGCCATGACCGCCACGCCCGTCCTGGCCGACACACCGCTGAAAACGGTCGACGCGCTGCCCTTCCTGATCAATCCCGACAACGGCCACAAGGAAAGCCTGGTCCAGACGCTTTCCACCAATGTCTACCTGACCGACCAGGGCAACCAGATCATTGACGCCACGAAGATCGACGACACCTTCGTCTCACCGGATTCGGGCGATACCTACCGGGTGACCGGCGTCACGACCGATCCGATCACCGGGCGCGTCACCGCCATCACCGCCGTCGACGTCACCACCCACAGCACGACGGGCGTCAGCTTCGACCGCTCGAAATCTATCATCCCCAACACGGTCTACAATCCCGACACGGGCCTCAACGAAGCCGTCGGCAAGGTCTTCTCGACCTCGGTCGTGCTGACGACCGACTACAACCTGGTCGTCCTGCCGGTGGTCAAGGACGACTACATCTACCTTCCGGGCTCGACCGAAAAATTCAAGGTCACCAAGGTCTATGACGACGGCCACGGCCACGCCATCCTCGACGCCACCGGCAGCGGCGGCACGACCAAGACGGGCCTGGCTTTCGTCACCTACGCCAAGACCGAGCTCGACAAGGTGCCGCTCAACCAGATCGGCACCGACGCCACCGGCAACAGCAGCGCGCTGATCTCCTCGCCCAGCGGCGAACACGCCTATACCAAGACGGGCAAGGGCGACGACGGCGATAACGGCAAGGACGGCGGCGGGGTCGAGATCTGCTTCGGCATCCTCGGCTGTATCGACATCGCCTATCACCCGACGTCGGGTGACGCCGGCGCGCCGGGACCGAACTTCACCGAGACGGTCGACCTCAGCAAGATCGGGCCGGACAACCACCTGTTCACCAAGAGCGCCAAGACCCCAGGCATCTCGCTGACCAGCTTCGGCGGCAATGGCGGCAAGGGCGGCGACGCCTACGGCAATATCGATGCGGCGCCGGGCGGCGCGGCGGGCCAGGGCGGCAATATCTGGCTGGACAACAAGGTCGATATCACGACGACGGGCGACGAATCCCACGGCATCTTCGTCAAGAGCAATGCCGGCGTCGGCGGCAAGGGCGGCAAGGGCTTCATCGCCGCGACGGGCGGCGGGGGCGGCAGCGCGACGCAGGGCGGCACGGTCACCGTCTATAACGAAGGCACAATCGTCACCGGCGGCAAGGGCGCCATCGGGATCCAGGCGCAGTCGCTCGGCGGCGCGGCGGGCGACGGCGGCGCCAGCTATGGCATCATCGGCGAAGGCGGCGGCGGCTCCTCGGGCGGCAATGGCGGCACGGTCTATGTCAACAATTCCGGCCAGATCACGACCAACAAGGACTTTTCGCACGGCATACTGGCGCAGTCGATCGGCGGCTCGGGCGGCAATGGCGGCGATTCCGGCGGGCTGTTCGCTTACGGGGATTCCGGCTCATCCGGCGGTAACGGCGGCAGTGTCACGGTCGTCAATTCTGGCGGGATCGAAACCTGGGGCAATAATGCGCGCGGCATCTTCGCCGAGTCGATCGGCGGCGGCGGCGGCACGGGCGGCGACAGCTCCGGCCTGGCGGCGATCGGCGGCTCGGGCGGTCCCGGCAGCGTCGGCGGCGTGGTCAGCGTCGACAATTCGGGCGTCATTACAACCCACGGTGACAAGTCGATCGGCATCTTCGCGCAAAGCGTCGGCGGCGGCGGCGGCGACGGCGGCTCGTCCAGCGGCCCCTTGCTCAGCATCGGCGGCGACGGCAAGTCGGGCGGCGACGGCGCCACGGTCACGGTCAACAATACCGGCTGGATCACGACCGAGGGCAACGACGCCCACGGCATCTTCGCCCAGTCGGTCGGCGGCGGCGGCGGCAACGGCGGCTCGTCCGATTCCGAAGGCGTCTTCGGCGGCATCGCCGTCGGCGGCAAGGGCGGCGCGGGCGGCAAGGGCGGCACGGTCAACATCACCTTCAACAACGCGACCCAGGGCGGGCTGATCGAAACGACGGGCGACCGCTCGCGCGGCATCTTCGCGCAATCGGTCGGCGGCGGCGGCGGGGCCGGCGGCACGGCGCGGCAGGTGTCGGTCGGCATAGGCGCGGCGATCAGCCTGGCGGTCGGCGGCTCGGGCGGCGACGGCGGGCTGGGCGGCACGGTCAAGGTCGGCGATGTCGACGACTGCGCCATCGCGTCCACCTGCTATGGAGTCAATGCTGACGACCTCTATATCAAGACGACGGGCGACAATTCCGAAGGCGTCTACGTGCAATCGGTCGGCGGCGGCGGCGGGGGCGGCGGCTACGCCATCGCCATTGCGGCGTCCGGCGGCATCGGCGGTTCGGTCTCGCTGTCGACGGCCATCGGCGGTTCGGGCGGCAAGGGCGGCCAGGGCGGCGACGTCACGGTGCGCACCGGCGGCACCATCGTCACGGGCACGGTCGGCGGCGCCTACGTCATGAAGGACAGCGTGCAGACGTCCGAAGTGCGCAATGACGGCCAGTTCGCGACCGGCTTCCTGGCGCAATCGGTCGGCGGCGGCGGCGGCAAGGGCGGCTTCAGCGTGTCGGCGGCGGTGGCGGGATCGGCCGGCGTGTCGCTGTCGCTGGCCACCGGCGTCGGCGGTTCGGGCGGTTCGGGCGGCGGCGCGGGCAAGGTCGATGCCGATTTCAACGGCACGATCACCACATATGGCGACGACGCGGCGGGCGCCATCATCCAGTCGGTCGGCGGCGGCGGCGGCACCGGCGGCTATAATGTTTCGGCCTCGATCGCGGCGGGCATCACGGGCGGCGCGGGTTCGATCGGCGTCGGCGGTTCGGGCGATGTCGGCGGCGCGGGCGGCACGGCACTAGGCACGATCGGCGGCGACGTGACGACGCACGGCGCGCGCTCGACCGGCGTGCTGGTGCAGTCGGTCGGCGGCGGCGGCGGTGACGGCGGCTTCAACGTCTCGGGCTCGATCGGTGCGGGCGCCGGCGCGGGCGTCGGTATCGCGGTCGGTGTCGGCGGTTCGGGCGCGGGCGGCGGCGCGGGCGGCCGTGCGGTCGGCACGACGCTGGGCCAGATCACGACGACCGGCGACGATTCCGGAGGCCTGCTGGTGCAGTCGATCGGCGGCGGCGGCGGCAATGGCGGCTTCAACGTATCGGGCGCGATCGGCGCGGGCGGCACGGCGGGCGGCGGCATCAGCGTCGGCGTCGGCGGCAGCGCCGGTTCGGGCAGCAACGGCGGCTATGCCGAAGGCCACGCCAACGGTTACGTTTCGACGACCGGCAAGAATTCGACCGGCGTGACCGTGCAAAGCCTGGGCGGCGGCGGCGGCAACGGCGGCTTCGCGGTGGCGGGCTCGATCGGCGTCGGCGGCGTCGGCGGCGGCACGATCAGCGTCGGCGTCGGCGGTTCGGGCGGCGGCGGCGGCACGGGCGGCGAGGTCCATGGTTTTGCGACCTCCATCGACACGACCGGCGAAGGCTCCGGCGGCTTCCTGGCGCAATCGGTCGGCGGCGGCGGCGGCAATGGCGGCTTCTCCGTGGCCGGCGGCCTGGCGGGCGGCGGTACCGGTGCGGGATCGATCAGCGTCAGCCTGGGCGGCACGGGCGGTTCGGGCGGCGGCGCGGGCGCGGTCGAAGGCCGGGTCAGCGGCCCTGTCACGACGCAGGGCAAGGGGGCGGCCGGCGTCACGGTGCAAAGCGTCGGCGGCGGCGGCGGCAGCGGCGGCTTCTCGATCGCGGGCGGCATCACCGGCGGCGGCACGGGCAGCGGCGCCATCAGCGTCAGCCTGGGCGGCACGGGCGGCCTTGGCGGCAGCGGCGGCACGGTCGACGCCTCGTCTTCGACCATCATCACGACAAAGGACAATTCCGGCGGCTTCCTGGCGCAGTCGGTCGGCGGCGGCGGCGGCAATGGCGGGTTCAGCGTCGCCGGGTCGATCGGCTTTGGCGGCACGGGCGGCGGCGCGATCGGTGTGGGCATAGGCGGCTCGGGCGGCGGCGGCGGCTCGGCCAGCCGTGTCACGGCGGCGGTTACGGGCGATATCGTCACCGGCGGCGCCAATTCGGACGGCGTCGTGGCGCAATCCCTGGGCGGCGGTGGCGGCAATGGCGGCTTTGCGATCGCGGGCTCGATCGGCGGCGGCGGCACGGGCGCGGCGGCGATCAGCGTCGGCGTCGGCGGTTCGGGCGGCGACGGCGGCACGTCGGGCAAGGTCGACCTGACCGTCACCGGCGCGACCGAAACCTTCGGCCAGGACAGCCACGGCATCATCGCTCAGTCGATCGGCGGCGGCGGCGGCAACGGCGGCTTCAGCGTCGCGGGCAGCATTTCGGGCGCAGGCACGGGCTCCGTGTCGATGGGCGTCTCGGTCGGCGGCAGCGGCGGCAAGGGCGGCGACGCGGGCGCGCTTCCCACCGACACCGTGACTCTGAACGTCACCGGCGACACCGACCAGACGACGGGCCTCACCACAGCCGTGGTGACCCACAGCTCGGGCGCGCGCGCCGTGCTGGCGCAAAGCGTCGGCGGCGGCGGCGGCAATGGCGGCTTCTCGGTGTCGGGCACGGTCTCGATGGCCTCGACGGGCGCTGGCAATATCGGCGTCGGCGTCGGCGGTTCCGGCGGCCTGGGCGGCCAGGGGCGCGCCGTCACGGGCAACGTCACGGGCGACGTCATCACGCTCGGCGACGACGACGCGCAGGCCATCCTGGTCCAGTCGATCGGCGGCGGCGGCGGTAACGGCGGCTTCAACATCACGGCCGGCATCGCGGGCTCGACCAAGGGCGCGGGTGATGTGCTGGTCGGCGTCGGCGGCATGGGCGGCGACGGCGGCGCCAGCGGCGCCGTCACGGGCACGGTCACGGGCAATATCTCGACGCGGGGCGACAATTCGGCGGCGGTGACCTACCAAAGCCTGGCGGGCGGCGGCGGCAATGGCGGTTTCAATATTACCGGCGGGATCGCCCTGACTTCGTCGAGCAGCGGCGCGGCGGGCAATGTCGGCGTGGGTGTCGGCGGCTTCGGGGGCAAGGCGTCGAACGCCGGCCTGGTCGACGCCACGGTCACGGGCGACATTACGACGATCGGGGCATCGTCCTACGGCGCGCTGATGCAAAGCGTCGGCGGCGGCGGTGGCAATGGCGGTTTCAACGTCACCGGCGCCATCACGGCGGGCGGCGGCAAGGGCGGCAGCGTCGGCATCGGCGTGGGCGGCTTCGGCGGCGCGGGCGGGGCCGGCGGCGCGGTCACCGGCCACCTTGACGGCAATGTCACGACCTCCGGCGCGGATGCCTATGGCGCCATGCTGCAATCCCTGGGCGGCGGGGGCGGGAACGGCGGTTTCAACGTTACGGCGGCGGCGACCCTGACCAGCGGCGACAATGGCGCCGTGGGCATAGGTATCGGCGGCTTCGGCGGCTCGGGCGGCCATTCCGGTGACGTCCATGCCACGGTCGACGGAACCTATCTGACCTACGGCGCGCGCTCGGACGGCGTCATCGTGCAGTCGCTCGGCGGCGGCGGCGGCAATGGCGGCATGAACATCACTGGCGAGCTCAACGTCTCGGCCAAGGGCAAATCGGGCCAGGCTTCGATCGGCGTCGGCGGTTTCGGCGGCGACGGCGGCTATGGCGGCGAAGCGTGGCTCGACCGCACGGGCGACACCGAGACGGCGGGCGCGGACAGCGAAGCCATCCTGGTGCAGAGCGTCGGCGGTGGCGGCGGCAACGGCGGCATCAACGTCTCGGGCGGTCTGGTCGCTTCCAAGGGCGACGATGCCTCGATCAATATCGGGCTTGGCGGTTTCGGCGGCAATGCCAGCTACGCCAGCGCCGTCCACGCCACCATCATGGGCAATGTCTATGCGACAGGCCTGGGCGCGGACAATTCGGGCAGCAAGCTGTTCACCGGCGCCGTGGTGGCGCAGAGCGTGGGCGGCGGCGGCGGCACCGGCGGCCTCAATGTAACGGGCGGCGTCACCCTGACCAAGTCGGGCAGCTCGTCCAAGGAAGCGTCGATCGGCATCGGCGGCTTTGCCGGCGGCGGCGGCAATGCCGGTACGGTCGACCTGGCCATCGGTTCGCCGACGGCCAGCCGCGTCTCCGTCGTGGCGGCGGGCGACAACCGCGCCGCCGTGGTGGCGCAGTCGCTTGGCGGCGGCGGCGGTATCGGCGGGATCGACATCTCCGGCGGCATCACCAGCAACAGCGCCCTGGCCTTCGGCATGGGCGGCTTCGGCGGTGACGGCGGCCTGTCCATGGACGTCACGGCGACCATCGACGCCGATATCGGCACCAGCGGCGACGGCACGCGCGGCATCGTGGCCCAGTCGATCGGCGGCGGCGGCGGGGCCGGCGGCATCAATGTGTCGGGCACGGCCACGCTCAACGGCGGCGACGACACCTCGATCACCTTCGGCCTGGGCGGTTTCGGCGGCGCCGGCAATATCAGCGGCGCGGTCAAGGTCACGCAGAACGGCCAGATCATCATCGACGGCAAGAACGGCATCGGCCTGCTGGCGCAAAGCGTCGCCGGCGGCGGCGGCGACGGCGGGCTGAACGTCTCGGCCAATATCACCAATGCCAGCCAGAACAAGGACGCCAAGCGCGTGGTCGCCGGGGTCGGCGGCACGGCCGGCGAAGGGGCGGATGCCGGCGACGTCACGGTCAACAGCACGGGCGGCATCGCCGTCAACGGCCCGGCAAGCACCGCCACCGACGAGGATCCGAACGACCCGACGACGACCGTGTTCAATTCGGCCGGCATACTGGCCCAGTCGATCGGCGGCGGCGGCGGCGAGGGCGGCATGAACCTGTCCCTGTCGGCGGCGCGCAATGCCGGCGACACCGTGCAGTTCGGCATGGGCGGCAGTGGCGGCGCCGGTGGCAATGCCGGCAATGTCACCGTCATCCGCGGCTATGACGCGGGAACGGGCGCGGCCGACGCCGGGATCATCGCGACCGTGGGCGACTTCAGCAGCGGCCTGGTGGCGCAGAGCGTCGGCGGCGGCGGCGGATCGGCCGGAGTCAACATCAATATCGCCGTCAACAGCGAAACCAACCCGGACAGCGGCAAGAATTTCAAGTCGGCCGTCATCTCGGTCGGCGGAGACGGCGCGGACGCCGGCGACGGCAAGGTCGTCACCGTCAGGCACGACGGCGACATCTACACGGACGGCGTCGACAGCCACGGCATCGTCGCCCAGTCTGTCGGCGGCGGCGGCGGCTCGTCCAACGTCAATCTCAGCTTCGGGCGCCTGGGCGAAAAGACCAAAGGCGTCAATTTCGGGGTCGGCGGCGCCAACGGCGCGGCGGGCATCGGCGACTTGGTCGACGTCGACCATGTCGGCACCATCTACACCCAGGGCCTGGGCTCCATCGGTATCAAGGCCCAGTCGATCGGCGGCGGCGGCGGCTCGGCCAACGGTTTCAACCAGTATCTCGATCCTGTCATCGACGCCTTTACCGGCCACCTCGACAGCTCGTCGGGCACCATCAATATCGGGCGCGAAGGCGGCAGCGGCGGCCAGGGTGGCGAGGTCCGGGTCCATTCCGACGGCTCCATCTTCACGGTCGGCGACGACGCCATGGGCATCATGGCCCAGAGTGTCGGCGGCGGCGGCGGCGACAGCGGCACGACCACGATCGGCGGCGACTACAGCGCCGAGTCCGGCAGCTACGGCGGCAATATCGCTGTCGGCCTCGACGGCGGCACCGGTGCTATCGGCGGCATCGTCACGGTCGGTGCCGAAGGCGAGATCGAGACCGAAGGCGCGCGCGCCAACGCCATCTTCGCCCAATCCCTGGGCGGCGGCGGCGGCATGGGCGGCACGGTCGGCGACAAGCTGGCGCTCAACAGCGTCGACGACGAGAACACCACCACGGCCGACATCAATATCGGCGGCAAGGGCGGGGACGGTTCGTATTCGCAACAGGTCACGGTCAACAACGCGGCCGATCTCCTGACGTTCGGCGACCAGGCCAGCGGCATCTGGGCGCAGTCGATCGGCGGCAGCGGCGGCAATGGCGGCGACTACCTCCAGGCCACCATCCAGACGGTCAAGTCCGGCAAGACGGCGCGCTCCTTCTCGTTCGACATCGGCGGCACGGGCGGCACCGGCGCTGTCGGCGGCGGGGTTACGGTCACCAACAGCAGCTTCATCGAGACCGCGGGCATCCAGTCTTTCGGCATCCGCGCCGAAAGCATCGGCGGCGGCGGCGGCGACGGGGGCGCGGTGTCGCAGGCCAAGCTGCTCGGCGGCGGCGGCACCGACCAGTCGGTCAATTTCAATGTCGGCGGCCATGGCGGCGACGGAGGCAAGGGGGGCCTGGTCACCGTCACCAATACGGGCGCCATCCTGACCCAGTCGCAGGGTGCTGAAGGCATCCGCGCCACTTCGACCGGCGGCGGCGGCGGCAATGCCGGCCTGATCATCAGCGCCCTGCTGGCGGCGACGGGCGCCGACGCCCAGACCCAGAACTTCACCATGAATATCGGCGGCGACGGCGGCACCGGCGGCGAAGGCGGCGAGGTTCACGTCTACAACACGCACGCGGCCGGAGACTTCAGCGGCGTCATCTGGACGCAGGGCGACTCCGCGCACGGCATCTTCGCGCAGAGCCTGGGCGGTGGCGGCGGCAATGGCTCGTCGATCGTCACCCTGACCGGGCTGAACAGCGGCAAGGATTCGTTCGCGGCCGGACTGAACTTCGGCGGCAAGGGCGGCAGCGGCAATATCGGCAGCGCGGTCAGCGTCGACAATTCCGGGATCATCGAAACGGACGGCAACAATGCCTACGGCATCCTGGCGCAATCGACCGGGGGCGGGGGCGGCAATGGCGGCCTGGTCCTGTCGGCGGCGGCGGCCTTCAGCCAGAAGGCCAGCGCGCCGGTCCTGTCGATCGGTGGCTTTGGCGGAGACGGCGGAGACGGCGGCGACGTCACGGTCAGCAATACCGGCGCCATCTATACGTCGGGCACGGGCAGCCACGGCATCGTCGCCCAGTCGATCGGCGGCGGCGGCGGCAATGCCGGCATCGGGGTGGCGGTGACCAATGACGCGGCCAGCTTCGCCATCTCGAATACCCTGTCGCTGATCGCCGGGGCGGCCGGCGGCGGCACGGGCGGCAAGGGCGGCGCCGTCACGGTGACCCAGGCCGGCGACGTCGCCGTGCTGGGCGAGGGCGCGCAGGCCGTGGTGGCGGAAAGCATCAACGGCGGCGGCGGCCACCTCGATTTCGACCTCAGCGGCGTGGCGGGCATGCCCGGCTTCTCCCTGAAGAGCCTCTTCGCCGATGCTTTCGGCATCGGCCAGAACGACACCGTCACCGACCCAGTGATCGCGACGCGCCTCGGCGGCGTCGATGTCAGCCAGATGAATGCGGGCAAGGTCACGGTCAACACCACGGGCAGCTTCGGCGTCGGCGGCGACAATGGCGTCGGCAGCTTCACCCAGTCGCTGGGTGGCGGCGGGGGCACCCTGCACCTTAAGGTCGGGCAGGCCGCGGCCGACACGCTCAATTCCGCCGCGATCGCCTATTCGGTCGCGCTCGGCGGCTCCGGCGGCAGCAATAATTCCGGCGCCGGCCTGGATGGCCAGCGCACCGGGGACATCCTGACGACGGGCGTCAATGCGCTCGGCGTCCTGTCGCAGACCATCGGCGGCGGCGGCGGCCATGCCGTCATCGACATCACGGCGCAGAGCGGCGCCCTGGTCGGGCCGATCAATCTCACCTTCGGCTCAAGCCAGACCTCGGACGCGACGGGCGGCGACGTGTCGCGCACCGAAGACGGAAACGTGTCGACGATCGCCGACCTCGCCAGCGCCATCATGGTGCAGTCGATCGGCGGCGGCGGCGGCGCGGCCAGCGTGACCATCCACAGCGATCCGTCGATAACGGGGACAAGCTCGGCGGCCAATCAGGGCGCCATCCATCCGGTGGCCATGATCCCGGCGCCCACGCCGATGACGTTCGCCTTTGGCGCCAATGGCGGCACGGGCCTCGACGGCGGCGATGTGATCACGACCTACAGTGGCGGCGGCGCCACGCAGGGCGACCATGCGCTTGGCCTGTTGATCCAGTCAATCGGGGCGGGCGGCGGTGAAGCGACCATCGGCGGCAACCAGGCCGCGGCCGTGACACTGGGCGGCAGCGGCGGCGCGGCCGGCAACGGCGGGGTGCTGACCATCACCAACACCAGCGATATCTCCACCGAAGGCGCAGGCAGCCACGGCGTCATCCTGCAATCGATCGGTGGCGGCGGCGGGGCTGTATTCGGCGCGGGGCCTGGTTCCACGGTCTCGTTGAATACCGCCAACAGCGGCAATGGCGGAGCCATCATTCTCGACCAGGCCGGCAGCGTCTCGGCGACCGGCGCGGGCGCGGACGGCATCGTCGTACAGTCCCTCGGCGGCGGCGGCGGGTGGATCGACACCCTGTTCGCCGGCACGGCGGGCGGCAGCGGGCAGGGCGGATCGATCCGGCTCGACCTCGAGTCCCAGGTCGCCGCGACCGGCGCAGGCTCTACCGCAGTCCTGGCACAAAGCCTGGGCAGCCTCGGCGGCGGCGACATCACGATCAATGCCGGCGGCCTGGTGCGCGGCAATGCGGCGGGCGTCCGCATCGACGGCGGCGCCAACAACACGCTGACTGTGTCGGAGTCCGTGTCGGCCGTGTCGGGCCTGGCCATTTCGGGGACGACGGGCAACGACGCCGTCCTCAATGACGGCCTGGTGATCGGCAATGTCGACCTCGGGACCGGGGCCAACAGCTTCGCCAACCATGCCGGCGCGGTCTTCGTCGCCTTCAACACGATAAACCTCTACGATCCGCCGTCGCCGGCCGCTCTGCCGGCGGCCCCGGGGGCGACCTTCACCAATGCCGGCGACTTCCAGATGGGCCTGCCGGCGCCCCGCCGGCCGATCGACTTGGCTCATGGCGCGGCGTTCGACACGGTCGATGCCGTCGGCCATCCCGAAACCAATCTGCTGTACGGGGCGCGGGTCATCAATACGGTCGCGCTGGACGGCAATTTTGTCCAGACCGCCACGGGTCACATGGCTTTCGATGTCGCCTTCGGTCCCTATGCCTCCGACCGCGTCAATGTCACGGGCACGGCGGCGGTAGCAGGTACCGGCGCGGTCACCCTGACCTGGCTTTCCGGGCCGGCCCCCGTCACCCTGTTCGCCACCGCGAAGGGCGGCGTCGACAACGGATTGAAGATCGACGACACCCTGGCCATGGACTACCGCGTCCTGGCGGGCGCTTCGGGGATCCAGGTGGCCTTCACCAGCGACTTCGGCCAGCCCTTCCTCAACCGCAACGGCCGCAACCTGGGTCACCATATGGACTCGGCGATCGGTCTCGGCGGCTCGGAAGGCATCGGCCGGGCGATGGCGCTGATCGGCAACCTGACGGCGGGCCAGGAACGTATCTATTCTTCCGTCTTCGACGAGCTCAGCCCCGAGCCCTTCGTTACGCCGCTGCTGGTCCAGGACGCCTCGGCCGAACGGTTCAGCCGCGACATGTTCGGCTGCGCCACGGCCGGCGACGCGGGCGACCGCAACTGTACCTGGGGCCATGTCGAGAACAATTCGCTGAGCCGGTCGGCGGATTTCGAAAGCTTCAGCGCCTCCAGCGACGGCTCGACCCTGAGCACCGGGTTCGAGCGCCCGCTCAACGATCCGTGGTCGGTCACGGTCGCCGTCGGGTACGACCGCATCGGCACCCTGCTGGCGGGCAGCGGCCGGGCGCGCTCGGACGGCCAGAGCCTGAACCTGGGCGTCGGCCTGCGGCGCCTGATGGAGAACGGCAGCGACCTGGCGCTTTCCCTGTCGTCGGGTTGGCAGGATGTCGACACGAAGCGCATGATCAATGTCTTCGAACCGGCCTTCGGGACCTCGCACGAGAAGACCAACTTCCTGAAGGCGGCCCTGAAATGGGGCAAGACCTACCGGAGCAACCACCTCTACGCCCGGCCCATGTTGAATGCCGCGGTCACCACGCTGCACCAGAGCGCCTTTCAGGAGCAGGGCCTCGAGGGTATAGGCGTGCAGGGCCTGGATCACACCCAATATGTCACCAGCGGCGGCCCGGAACTGGCGCTGGGCTATGCGTCGTCACCCGAGTTCGGCCATGTCACAAGGCTGGAACTCGATGCGTCCCATAGCTGGCGCGGGGTGTCGCGGATCTCCATGGCCTATCGCCTGATCGGGGCCAATCCGGACTCTGATCCCGCAATGACCGGAACCTGGGTCGGGCGCGGGGTCGATCATGTCGGGATCAACTTCGAATCGGCGGAGGTCAACGGCCGCATGACGGTACGGTTGAACTACAGCCAGGATTCCGCCGCCAAGCTGCGGTCGAGCTCGGTCGGCCTGACGCTGAAAATGAAGTTCTGACCGCGGCTATTCCAGCTTGTTGGCCTTGAACAGCGCCGGGAAAAGCTTGATCCACAGGCCGGTGACGACCAGCGATCCGACGCCGCCGAACAGGGCGGCGCCGACCGGGCCCATCAGGCGCGCCACGACGCCGGTTTCGAATTCGCCGAGCTCGTTCGACGCGCCGATGAAGAGATAGGACACGGACGAGACGCGGCCGCGCATGTGGCCCGGCGTGACGATCTGGATCAGGGTGCCGCGGACATAGACGCTGATCATGTCGGCGGCGCCCAGCACGATCATGGCGGCGATCGACAGGACAATCGAAGTCGACAGGCCGAAGACGATGGTGGCGACGCCGAAGATGGCGACGCCGCCGAACATCCACGGGCCGGCATTGCGGCGGATCGGCCAGTTCGACAGCAGGAAAGAGGTCGCGATCGCGCCGATGGCCGGCGATGCGCGCAACAGGCCGAACATCTCAGGCCCCGCCTTCAGGATGTCCTTGACGAAGATCGGCATCAGCGCCGTCGCCCCGCCCAGCAGCACGGCGAACAGGTCGAGCGAGATGGCGCCCAGGATGACCTTGTTGCCCCATATATAGGCCATGCCTTCCTTCAGCATGGTCATCTTCGAGCCCGACGGCGCATCCGGCGCGGTCGGCGTGCGGATGGTCAGGACAAGGCTTGCGGCAATCAGCGACAACACGGCACAGAAGCCGTAGGCGAAGCGTGGTGAAAACCCGACCAGCACGCCGCCGAGCGCCGGGCCGACGATCAGCCCGGTCTGGAAGGCCATGGAGTTGATGGCGATGGCGCGCGGCAGGACGTGCTTGGGCACCAGCATCGGTCCGATGGCCGAGCTGGCCGGGGCGGAAAAGGCGCGCAGAGCGCCCAGCACGGCGCTGAGCGCGAACAGGCCCCAGAACGGCGGATGCGGCAGGAAGGAATAGGCCAGGAAGGCGGCCGACAGCAGAAGCTGGCCCATCAGCACGAAGCTGACGATGCGCTTGCGGTCGTGGCGGTCGGCTACGATGCCGGCCGGGATCGTAAAGGCGAACAGGGTGAGGAACTGCGCAAGGCCGATCAGGCCGACATAGAGGGCCGATTCCGCTATCCCTTCCTTTTCGCGGGCGATGTCGTAGACCTGCCAGGCGATGGCCGCGCTTTGCGCCGAGGTGCCCAGCACGCCGCACAGGCGCGACAGCCAGAAGGCGCGGAAGTCCGGAATCTGCAACGGATGGCGATTGTCGGGCGCTGGGTCGGGCAGGGCGGCGGTGTCGGTTGTCGGCAAGGGTGTGGTCACGGTGATTCCAAAACGCTTCGGGCCCGGTCGATCGGGTCTTAGCGCAAGCCGTCCGCATACGGCAAATCCGAAACCGCCACGGGCCTTCACATGTTCTTTCATTTGTCGCGCGAATCAGCCGGTCCGGTAACGCACCTGGGCATCCCCCAGCGCAGCATTCAGCGGCTCTATCCACGGCGCGAAGTTGCGCCACTGGTCCAGGCTGTCGCGGAAGATCGGCTGACGGACCTGTTCGGAGCTGGGCGTGCGGACACTGCGTTTGGTCTTGTGGAATTCGACGCAGCCCGGTTCGAAATCAAGCCCGCAATAGTCGAGGATGCGCCGGACGCTGCCGTCCAGATCGTCGACGACGTCTTCGTGGGGCACGCGCAAAATCCGCCCCGGCAGCGCGCGGTCCCAGTGGTCCATCAGGTCGAGATAGGTGCGATAATAGCGCGCTATATCGTCGATCGCATAGGTGAACTCCTGGCCTTGCGCGAACAGTTGCTTGAGGTTGCTGAAGCAGCAGGCCATGGGCTCGCGCCGGGCGTCGATGATCTTGGCGTTCGGCAGCATCAGGTGAATTAGCCCGATGTGGCGGAAATTGTTCGGCATCTTGTCGATGAAATAGGCCTTGCCGCCGCGATAGACCTGCGTCTCGCTCATGTAGCGGCGGCCGAGCGCCAGGATTTCGTCGGCCGACAGGTCCTGCATCGAGCCGGGATAGCGGGGCTGATCGAGGTCCATGTCGGCGCCCTGCAGTTCCAGCGCGATGCGCTGGATGTCCGACAGCTCGTGCGTACCCTCGACCTGGCTATGCGAGGCCAGGATCTGCTCGATCAGGGTCGAGCCCGAACGCGGCAGGCCGACGACGAAGATCGGATCCGGATCCTTTGCGCCCCAGCCGGTGCGGCGCGCGAAGAACTCCGGCGTGCAGACCGCGATCTGCTCGCGCGTGTTGATTTCCTGGATTTCGGCGCGATAGCGGCTTTCCGAGCGCTTCAAGGTGTTGCCGCGTTCGTAGAAGGCCCACGAGCGGGCGAAGTCGGCGCGGTCCTCGAACGCCTTGCCGAGGGCGAAACAGAGATGATAGCGATCGACCAGGCCGGTCGTCGCCGCGGCCTCCTCGCGCTGCATGACCTCCAGTTCCTCGTCGGTAAACCGGTACATCTTGAGATTGGCCAGGCTCCAGTAGGCGTCGCCGAAATTCGGCCGTGCCCGCGCCGCCTGGCGATAGGATTCGACGGCGTCCGGAACCTGGCCGACGGTCTTGAGCGCATGGCCGAGCCACAGGGGCACGTCCCACGACTGCGGCATGTCTTCCAGCATGTCGCGATAGATGCGGATGGCGTGCTCGTTCTGGCCCAGGCCGACAGCGGCCGTGGCGGCCAGCGTCCGGTAATCCGCATTCTTCGGATCGACGGCCAGCAGCGTGTCGATCTCGTCGAAGGCCTGCATGTATTTCTGACGCTTGATCAGGGTCTGCGCGTAATCGTAGCGCGCCGCCCGGTAGTCGGGCGTCAGTTCCAGCACGGCTTCCAGCAGGGTCTCGGCGTCGTTCAGCACGTCGCAGGCCAGGCCGATGCGCGCCAGCAGCCGCATGGCTTCGGGGTGGTTGCCGTGCGCCAGCAGGTACTGGCGCGTAATGTCCTCGGCGGGCTTCAGGTCGCCGTCGGAAAACAGCGAGGTCGCCTGCACGACTTCGGGCGGCAGGGCGGCCAGCGTCGCCACGTGGTCCCCGGCCGTCGCCGCATCGGCGGCATTGCCCGTCATGCCGTAGAGCTTGACCAGCATGGACCAGCTGGCGGGCAGGGCGGGGTTGATATTGACGGCCAGCAGCAGGGCCTGGATGGCGGGATCAGCGTCCTTGCGCTGGACGTGGCACAGGCCGCGTTCCTGGTGCAGGCGGCTGAAGTGCGGATGCGCGGCCTCGAGCCGGTCCAGCACCGCCATGGCCTCGGTCACCTGCCGGAGATGGCGGTGGCTGGACGCCGCCAGCAGGAGAAGGTCGCGGTTGTCGGGCAGGGCCTGCAAATGACCGCCTGCCCGTTCCAGCACCTCGGCATGGCGGCCTTCGGTCTGCAGGCGGCGCAAGGCCGTGATTTCCGCTTCCATCGAGGCGGCCGGGGTCAGTTCGGTGTGGGTATTCATCAGTGTTGCCGTTGCAGTTCGGGGGCGGCCGCTGGGGCATACCATGCCTTGGCGATGTCGGTGGCGCGGCGGAACATGGGGTGGTGGCGCTTGTCGATGACCGAAATCAGGTAATAATGAATGGCCGGCAGCGGCACCTCGGTGCGGATCGGCAGGTAGACGATCCGGGGATCCGGCGCGCATTCTATAGAGAAGAAGAAGCTCATCCCCATGCCGAGCGCGATGGCCTCGCGGATGGTCTCGCGCGTATGCAGGTCCTGGATGTCGCGCGGCATGACGTCGACATCGGTGAACAGGCGCTGGATCGCCGTGCGAGTCCGCGACCAGGTTTCGCGCATCAGCAGGCTTTCGTCGGCCAGACCACGGATATCGAACGCGGGCAGGCGCGCGGCGGGGTGATCTGTCGGGAAGGCGGCCATCAGCCGGTCCTCGCGGATCGGCACGTATTGAAAGTTGGGATGAACCGGCGGATCGGTGACGATGGCCATGTCGCACTGGCCCGAGCGCAGCAGCTCAAAGGTGTCGCGGGCGTTTTCGATGCGCACCTGGCAGTGCAGCCGCGGAAAGGCGATCTTCATCTCGTGCGCCAGCCGCGCCGCCAGGGGCGGCGTGTCCGACCCGAGGCGCAGCAGCAGCCGATCGGACTGGTCGTCCTCGAGAATCTGCTCGACATTGTCGACCGACGAAAAGAGCTGGTTGGCTTCGCGGAACAGGGCTTCACCGGCCGGCGTGAGTTTTAATGGCGGAGTGCGGCTCAAAAACAACGAAATCCGGTAGCGCTCCTCCAGCGCTTTTAACTGTTTTGAGACGGTCGGCTGCGACAGGTGCAGTCGCCGGGCCGCCTGCATGATGCTGCCTTCCTTCGCCACGGCGTAAAAAGATCTCAGGTGCAAAATATTTACGCGCATTTCAGCAACCGAAAGATGATGTTATAGCGTACATTGCAGTTTTGTGACATTTTATTGTACTTTTCGCAAAGGTCCGGCGTCTATTTATAGAGCACAATTTGGCGATTTCCTCTAGTCATTGGATGAATACCGCCTATGCATATAATGAAATTGCCTGTTGTGCGGCGCAACGATTAAAAAACGCCCGAAATTTGTTCCCTTTGTTTCGCTAGGTGGGGGAGCGTTTCAGCCTGAACATCACGGCCCCATGGCCACCCGAACGGCACGCGCGACACCGGTTGCGCGGCCTTCGCGGCTTGCTGCCCGATTTAACGAGGACATTTCGATATGAAATCCGCACACATGATCTCATGCGCCTTCGCGGCCCTGGCCACCGGCCTGGCGTTCGCGCCGGTCGCCGGCCAGGCGTCCGCCCAGGACACCAAGGCCACCAAGGCCGATGACGGCGCTCAGGAAGTTATCATCACGGCCCAGCGCCGCAGCCAGAGCATCCAGAAAGTGCCGATGACGGTCCAGGCCTTCACGAGCACCAGCCTGCAACAGCTCAACATCACGACGCTGGACGACCTGCTGAAGTATACGCCGAACGTCGAATTCCCGAAGAACGGCCCGGGCCAGGGCAATATCTACATGCGCGGCCTGAGCGCCGGCTTCGCCGGTAACCAGTCGCAAGGCACCGTCGGCAACTTCCCGAACGTCGCCGTCTATCTCGACGACCAGTCGATGCAGTTCCCGTCGCACAATGTCGACGTCTACATGGTCGACATGGACCGCGTCGAAGTGCTGGAAGGCCCGCAAGGCACCCTGTTCGGCGGCGGCGCCGAGGCCGGCGCCCTGCGTTACATCACCAACAAGCCGAATCTTGTCTCCACCCTGGGCAAGCTGGATGTCAGCTACGGCTTCCAGAAGGGCGGCGACGCCAATACCAGCGCCAGCGCGGTGTTCAACCTGCCGCTGATCAAGGACACGTTCGCGCTCCGCGCCGTGGTCTATAGCGACCGCCAGGGCGGCTATATCGACAACGTGCAGTCGACCTTCACGCGCGGCAATTTCGACGACAACGGCTATTTCGGCGTCAGCCCGACCAACGGCATCTGTCCGAACGGCCAGCCGGCCGGTCACCGTCCGGGCGGCACCGCCCTGGTGTCGTGCACGATCGGCGGCACCGCGGTCGCCAACAACCACGACGTCGCCAAGGACAACTGGAACCCGACGACGACCGACGGCGCGCGCCTGTCGGCCCTGTACAAGATCAACGACGATTGGGATGTGCTGATCGCCGAAAGCCTGCAGTCGATGGATTCGGAAGGCCTGGCGGTCGAATATCCGACCGGTTCGGACGGCCAGACGCTGAAGCCGCTGCAGATCACCGCCTTCTCGCCGTCTTACGACAAGGACAAGTTCCAGAACACGGCCTGGACGGTCAACGGCAAGCTGGGTGCGCTGAAGCTGGTCTACACGGGCGCCTTCATGCGCCGCAACATCGAACAGCAGATGGATTACACCAACTACTCGCGCACCCTGTACGGCCAGTACTATGAGTGCACGGGCGGCAATTCCGGCCTGATCGGCAGCGGCAAGGGCTATCCGATCACCTGCTATTCGCCGGTCACCAACTGGCACGACAAGATCGAGAACACGCACCAGACCCACGAATTCCGCGTCAGCACGCCCGACGACTGGCGCCTGCGCTTCGTGGCCGGCGCCTTCTACGAGCAGTTCATCATCAAGGACGTGATGGACTTCAACTACAAGACCATCATCTCGTGCGACGATCCGGGCGTCCTGGCGGCGGCGATCGCCGGCACGGGTCCGCTCTGCGTCGGCAACGACGCGACCATCCCCGGCACGACGGCCAGCCAGCCGGGCGTGCGCAACGACAATACCGGCTTCGGTGAAGACACCAAGCGCGGCTACAGCCAGGGCGCCCTGTTCGGGTCGGTCGACTTCGACATCATCCCGCACGTCCTGACCGCCACGCTCGGCACGCGCTACTACAATTACAACGAATACGAAAAGGGCTCGGTCTACCACACGGCGGCCGACTGCCTGAACGTGCTCGTCTGCCCGGCCAAGCACAATATCGACGCCGACCACGACCGCGTGAACTACCACGGCTTCAAGAGCCACTTCGGCCTGCAATGGACGCCGGCGGAACACACCCTGTTCTACTACACCTATTCGGAAGGCTTCCGTCCGGGCGGCTTCAGCCGTTACCCGAACACCAAGGCCAACGACGCCAACGGCATTCCGCAGTTCATCAGCCCGATCGTCTATACGCCGGACTCGCTGGTCAACAACGAAATCGGCATGAAAAAGGACTTCTTCGACCGCAAGCTCCAGCTGAACCTGACGGCCTATGCGATGAAGTGGACCAATGTGCAGATCGCCCTGTACCAGCCGTGCTGCCTCGGCAACACGACCTTCCTGGTCAACGGTCCGGACTACGACATCAACGGCTTCGAGGCGCAGTTCATCGCCCGTCCGTGGGAAGGCCTGACCCTGCAAGGTTCGGCGACCTACAACGACAATACGCAGTCGAACTCGCCGTGCCTCATCGACAACCAGGACGGCAGCACCGGCAAGACGCCTTCGCCGAACCTCGGCAAGTGCATCACCCAGGTCAAGACCGCGAACGGCCTGGTGCCCTTCACCAACCCGTTCGGCGTCCAGGGCGGCGTCTCGGCCTTCTCGCCTAAGGTCCAGGCCAATATCCGCGCGCGTTACGAGTGGGCCCTGGCCGACTACCGCGCCTTCGCCACGGGCAATATCAGCTACACCGACAAGATGTATACCCAGCCGGCCAACTACACGCCGGGCACCAGCGCCAACGAAAACCCGGTTCCCGACACCACCTACACCCGCTGGGAGCTGCCGGCCTACACGACGATCGGCGCGTCGTTCGGTGTGACCAGGGACAACTGGACGGCCGAAGTCGTCGGCACCAACCTGACGAACTCGCACGCCTCGACCTTCACGAGCACGGCGCAGTTCATCAAGTCGCAGGTGCCGCTGCGCCCGATGACCATCACCTTCAAGCTGTCGGCCGGGTTCTAGATCCCAGCCTCCTGACCTCCGGGAGCCGCCTGTCCGCGGGCGGCTCCCATCGCCTTTTTGATCCCATGACCGATAAACTGTCTTCCAAATCCTATGATCTCGTCGTTGTCGGCGCCGGCATAGTGGGCCTGGCCCACGCCTGTCTGGCGGCGCGCAGCGGCCTGAAGGTCTGCGTCGTCGAGCGTGACGCGCAGGCCGTCGGCGCCTCGATCCGCAATTTCGGCTTCATCACCGTGACCGGCCAGCAGCGCGGCGAATTTTACGCCATGGCCAGGCGTACGGCTGGTGTCTGGCGCGAGCTGTCGGCGCGTTTCGGCTTCGACGTCCTGCACCAGGGCCTGTTCATGTGCGCCCGCCGCCCCGAGTCGGAAGCCGTCCTCGACGCTTTTCTCCGGACAGAGATGGGCGAGGGGTGCCGCATCATGACGCCGGCGGAAGCCGGCCTTCCCCTGACGCCGGATGTCCGCGCCGTTCTGCATTCGCCGCACGACCTGCGCGTCGAGTCGCGCGACGTGCTGCCGAAGCTGGCCGGCGTCCTGGCCGAGGTTTTTTCGGTCGATTTCTTTTTCGATACCCAGGTCCTTGCGGTCGAAGAGGGCCACGTTGCGACGCAGCGCGGCCGGCTGGACGGCCGCCGGATCGTTGTCTGCCCCGGCGACACGCTCACCGGCCTCTACCAGGACATCCTGCAAAAACACGGTGTGAAGCGCTGCAAACTGCAGATGCTGCGGCTGGAAAATCCGGGCTTCCGCCTGCCGGGCGGGGTGATGTCGGACCTCGGCCTGCTGCGCTATCTCGGCTACGCCGAACTGCCAGAGGCTGAACCCCTGCGCCAGGTCGTCGCGGCCGAACAGGCGCAGCACCTGCGCGAAGGCGTCCACCTGATCGTGGTGCAAAGCCAGGACGGTTCGCTGGTCGTCGGCGACAGCCACGACTACGACAATCCGGCGGCGCCGTTCAGTTACGAGGCGGTCGACCGGCTGATCCTCGACGAATATGCCCACGTCCTGGGCGAGGCGCCGGCCATCCGCGAGCGCTGGACGGGCACCTACGCTGTGGCGCCCGACCGGCAGTTCCTTATCGAGACGCCGGCGCCGAACGTGCGCCTGGTCGTCGTCACCTGCGGCGCGGGCGCTTCGACCGCCTTCGCCCTGGCCGAAAAAACCCTGACAGATCTGGGAGTTGAGACCCATGCCCACAGCCATTAAGGCCCCGATGCTTAAGGGAATAGTCTTCGACTGGGCCGGAACGATGATCGATTTCGGCAGCTGCGCCCCGGTGGAAGCCCTGGTCGAAGGCTTCTCCGCCGAAGGCGTCGCCCTGACCATGGCGCAGGCCCGCCGCGACATGGGCCGCGCCAAGCGCGACCACGTCGCTTCGGCGCTCACCAATCCCGAAGTCGCGGCCAACTGGATGGCCGCCAAGGGGCAGCCGTCGACCGAGGCCGATATCGACCGGATCTATGAGGCCCTCGGGCCGCTGATGATCGCGGCCGCCGCGCGCCACACCGACCTGATACCGGGAGCCGCAGCGACACTGGCCGATGTCCGCGCGCGCGGGATCAAGGTCGGATCGAACACCGGCTACACCCGCGCCATGATGGTGCCGATCCTGGCCGCTGCCGCCGCGCAAGGCTATGTGCCCGACGCCGTCGTCTGCGCCGGCGAAACGGCCGAAGGCCGCCCCAGCCCGCTGATGGTGTGGAAGCTGCTGGTCGAGCTGGGCGTCTATCCTGCCAGTGCATGCGTCAAGGTCGACGATGCCGAGGTCGGGATCGGCGAGGGCCGGTCCGCCGGCTGCTGGACCGTCGGCGTGGCGGCCTCGGGCAACGGGGTCGGCCTGACCCTGCCGGAATACGAGGCGCTCGATGAAGAGACGCGCCGGGCGCGCATCGCTGCCTCGGCCGACGCCCTGTCGAAGGCCGGCGCCCACTACGTCATCGACACCGTCGCCGACCTGCCGGGCGTGCTCGACCAGATCGAGGCGCGCATGGCCGCCGGCGAGAAACCCGAAGGGAACTAAGTCATGCTGATCATGGGCGAGGGCGGCGATATGGCGGGCCGGACGCGGGCCGGTTCGGGATTTTCCGGCTGGCTGGACCGGCATCCGGCGTTCCTGGCCCTGTTCGGCGGGCTGATGGCGTTCGGCGTCTACTTTTCCATGTACGCCTTCCGCAAACCCTTCACCGCCGCCAGCTTCAGCGACGTGGCCGGGGTCGGCATCGACTACAAGGTCGCCCTGGTCATCGCCCAGGTGTGCGGCTACGCCCTGTCGAAATTCATCGGCATCAAGGTGGTGTCCGAACTTCCCGCCCGGTTCCGCTCGCTGGTGCTGATAGGGCTGATCGCCGTCGCGGAAATCGCGCTCTGCCTGTTCGCCGTGGTGCCGGCGCCCTACAATATCGGACTGCTCTTCCTCAACGGCCTGCCGCTCGGCATGGTCTGGGGCCTGGTGTTCGGCTTCCTCGAGGGCCGGCGGACCTCGGAAGTCCTGGGCTCGATCCTGTGCGCCAGCTTCATCGTCTCGACCGGCGTCGTCCAGTCGGTCGGGCGCTGGCTGTTGCTGAACCATTACGCCACCGAATTCACCATGCCCGCCATGGTCGGCGGCCTGTTCGTGCCCTTGCTGCTGGTCTGTTTGTGGGGGCTGAACCAGCTGCCGCCGCCCAATGCCGCCGACATCGCCGCCCGCGTCGAGCGCGGTCCGATGAACGGCAAGGCGCGGGCCGAACTGCTGGCGCATTATGCGCCGGGCCTGATCGTGCTGATCGTCCTTTATGTCCTGCTGACGGCCCTGCGCGATTTCCGCGACAACTTTGCCGCCGAAATCTGGCAGAGCGTCGGCCTCGGCAACGAGCCGGCTGTCTTCGCCATCTCGGACCTGCCGATCGGCATCGTCGTGCTGCTGGCCATGGCAACGCTGGCCCTGTTCCAGAAGAACCGTCCGGCCCTGATCGCCAATCTGGGGCTGATCGGTATCGGCCTGATCATCACGGCCGGCGTGTCGCTGGCCTATGGCGCGCACCTCATCGGTCCGCTCGGCTGGATGATCGGCCTGGGCGGGGGGCTTTATCTGGCCTATACGCCGTATAACGGCCTGCTGTTCGACCGGCTGGTGGCGGCCACGGGCCGGGTCGGCACGGCCGGCTTCCTGATCTATGTCGCCGATTCCAGCGGTTATGCCGGCTCGGTGGCCCTGCTTCTCCTGAAGAACCTGACCACGCTCAACATGCCGTGGGTGTCGTTCCTGATGATCAGCAGCATCGTCACCGGCATCGGCGGGCTGGCCTGCCTGGCCTATGCCATGGTCTACCTCTGGCGCAAGCTGAAGGCCTGACATGTTTCACCTGCGGGATGTCAGCCCGGCCGCCCTGTGGTTCGTCGATCTCGATGGCGAAAGCTTCAGTCTCGATGCCGAAACACTCGCCGATCTGAGTCTTGAAGCCCGCGACGCCCTGTCGGGGCAGAGACGGCCCGACGCCGGCTGGCAGCCCGGCGATACGATCCGGACGGCCGAAGCGGCCCCGGACGGCTGGGCCGTGACCCTGGCGTCGGGGCAGCGGCTTGGCGTGACGCACGAGCGCCTTCAGGCCTTTCGCGATCCGCACGCCTGGCAGATCGCACGAAAGCCGTGGACCGCCGCCGAAGCCGGCGGTTTTCCGGTCCACGACTATCGCCGTTTTCTGGAAGACGACGACATCCGCCGCCTGGCCTTGCTGCAACTGGCGGCCCGCGGCTTCGTCCGCCTGAGCGGCGCACCGGCGATACCAGGCGAGATTGAAACCCTGGCCCCGGCCTTCGGCTGCCTTCGCGAAACCAATTACGGCCGCATCTTCGATGTCCGGACCAAGGTCGATGCCGCCAATCTGGCCGATACGGCCCTGGCGCTGGCGGCGCATACCGACAATCCGTACCGCCTGTCGCCGCCCGATGTGCAGATCCTGCATTGCCTGAGCACGGCGGGCGAGGGCGGGCGCAGCCTGCTGGTCGACGGCCTGGCGGTGACCGAAGCCTTGCGGCGCGACGCCCCGGCGGACTTCGATCTTTTGCGCCGCGTACCGGTGCGCTTTGCCTGGGCCGACGGCACGACCCGCCTCGAAGCCGTCGCCCCTGTTCTCGCCCTGAACGCTGACGGCGCACTGGAGCGTATCCGCTACAATCCGCGCTCGATGCAAAAAGCCCTGGCCCGCGACGATGACCAGAACACCGCCTGGCGCTCAGCGTTTGCGCGCTTGTCCGAGCGGCTGTCGGCGCCCGAAACCTGCCTGGCCTTCGACCTCAAGCCAGGCGACATGGTCCTGATGGACAATCGCCGCGTTCTGCACGGACGGACCGCATTTACGCCGGACGGCGTGGCGGTCCGCCACCTGCAAGGCGCCTATGCCGACATGGACGGCGTCCATTCGACCCTGCGGCGGCTGACCGAGGCCAAGGCCAGCCGCGATCTCGATGCGCTCGAAGCCTTGTTCGCTGACGACCGCCTGTCGCAGGCCTACGGCGAAGCGATCAGTATCCGCGACCACATGCTGCAGGCGGCGGAAGGCGCCGTCGCGCGCCGCAAAGGCCCCGAACTGGCCGCCGCCGCCCTGCTGCACGATATCGGCTGGGGGATGGACGGCGCGCACGAAACGGCTGGCGCAGACTATCTGTCGCCAATGCTGGGGGAGGGCGTGGCCGGTCTGATCCGCAACCATGTCGACGCCAAGCGTTATCTGGTGGCTGCGCGGCCGGATTATCTGGCCCGGCTATCCGCCGCCTCCATTGAGACCCTGCATCGACAGGGCGGCCCGATGACCGAAGCGGAGTGCCACGCCTTCGAGGCCCGGGCGGATTTCGACCTTTCGCTCGAATTGCGCATCCTCGACGATGACGGCAAGGCCTTGCGCGCCCCGGCGACCGGGTTCGCGGACTATCGGCCGCTGCTGAAGGCGCTGCTCGTCCGTCACGCTCTCCTGACATAAAAAATTAAAACACCGGGCCGCCATCCTGGTATATACCAATCTCCCGGGCACATGGAGAGGGCGGCGAATTGACGCCAAGTCGCAGACAGGTCCTGGGCGGAGCCGCGGCGGCGGCCGGTGAGGCGCTGGCGCCGCACGCCATGGCCGAGTCCCCGGCGCACCTGTCCTTCCTCGTCATCGGCGACTGGGGCCGCGATGGCCTGAGCCACCAGCGCGATGTCGCCGGACAGATGGAACGGGCGGCGGGCGAATTCGACTGCCGCTTCGTGGTCGCCGTTGGTGACAACTTCTACGAAGACGGCGTGCAATCGGTCACCGATCCCAAGTGGCGCACCTCGTTCGAGGACGTCTACACCGGTCCCCGACTGCAAAAGCTGCCGTGGTACGCGGCGCTGGGCAATCACGACTATGGCGGCGTTCCCCAGGCGCAGGTCGACTATACGGCGCACAGCGCGCGCTGGACCATGCCGGCGCGCTATTTCGAAGTGCCGGATATCGCCGGCGGACAGATCGGCCTGTTCATTCTCGACACCTCGCCGCTGATCGCTGAAAACGCCGAAGGCGACCGCCCCATGGCCGTCAATGTCAGAACTGAGGACGGGGCCGCGCAACTGGCCTGGCTCGACCGGCGCCTGGCCGCCTCACATGCCCGTTTCAAGCTGGTCTTCGGGCATCACACCCTGTTTTCCGGCGGCAGCACGCACGGCGATACGCCCGACCTGATCGCGCACCTCCTGCCGGTGCTGAAGCGGCACGGCGTGACCGCCTATATCAACGGCCACGACCACGACCTGGAGCATATCGTCCGCGACGGGATAGACTTTGTCTGCACCGGCGCCGGCTCGGAAGTCCGGCCGGTCAACCCGATTTCCGGCACGCGGTTCTGCACCGCGCGCCCGGGCTTTTCCGTCATCGCCCTGCGCGACGGCCTGTTGAGTCTGGAATTCCGCGGCCACGATGGCACGAGCCTCTATAGCGGCGCGCTCGGCGCCGTCTGAGGCGCGCCGGAGCCGGTGTGACAAATCCACACAAATCCCACAAAATCATATTTGAATGCCATAAAATCCAACAAAATATGGCCGTCCAATACACATCTGTCACAAACAAACGTTAACCGTCTCGCCCGTGACCGGGCAGCGGGGGGCATTCCCGTAGATTTGCGATCGCCCGCACGCTGTTATTCCACGGAGAGATTTTATGAAAATGCTCATGACTGGTGCGGCTGCAGGCGCGCTTTTCTTTCTCGCCGCGCCCTCGTTCGCGCAAACCGACACCCAGGCCCAGCCGCAGGCCGACAAGGGCGATGGCGAAGCCGTCGTCGTCACCGGCTACCGCGGCTCGCTGGCCAAGGCGCGCAAGATCAAGCGGGACTCGGTGATCGAAAAGGACGCCATCGTCGCTGAAGACATGGCCAAGTTCCCGGAACTGAACCTGGCGGAATCGCTGCAACGCCTGCCGGGCGTGCAGATCACCCGTGAAGCCGGCGAAGGCCGCCGCATCAGCCTTCGCGGTCTCGGCCCCGACTTCGCCCGCGTGCAGCTGAACGGCATGGAAGTGCTGGGCAATGTCGACTCGGCGCAGGACAGCCGCGGCCAGCGTTCGCGCGACCGCGCCTTCGACTTCAACATCTTCGCCTCGGAACTGTTCTCGAAGGTCGAGGTCGAAAAGACCTTCCAGGCGGCGCAGAACGAAGGCGGCATGGCCGGCACGGTCGGCCTGTTCACCGGCAAGCCGTTCGACTACGGCACGGGCGCCAAGGGCGCGGTCTCGGTCAAGGCCGGCACCAACCAGTACACCAAGGACACGCAGCCGCGCATCGCCGCCCTGTACAGCTACAACTGGGACAACAGGTTCGGCGTCGCCTTCTCGGTCGCCTACGCCAAGCGCCAGACGACGGAGCAGGGCCACAACACCTATAATTACAGCCATCTCGGCGCGACCGACTATTCCGATCCGGCGCATCCGACCGGCGACGCCTACGACCTGGTCGCGGCCGGCCTCGACATCTCGCACCTCAGTGCCGACAAGCAGGCGCGGTTCCTGAAGGGCGACCTCTATTTCGCCGACGGCAACCGCATTTCGTCCTGGGATGCGCGCATGGAACGCCTGGGCCTGACCGGCGCGGCGCAATGGCGTCCGACCGAAAACCTGCTGCTGACGCTGGATGTGCTGCACAGCCAGTTCACCACGCACCGCGATGAGCTGCACCTGGCCACCCGCCCGATCGAGGGCCTGGGCTCGACGACGCTCGACACCGCGGCCGGCGGCGTCTGGCCGGCCCAGTTCCAGACGGGCACCGTCCTCAACGACTTCACCGTCGACAGCAGCGGCTACGTCACCCGCACCGACGCCAGCAACGTCACCTTCGGCAGCGAACACCGCCGCGAGCTCAACAAGAACAAGTTCGACCAGGCCGTGCTGACCGGCAAGTGGGACCTGTCCGACCGCCTGACGATCGACGGCCACATCGGCTACGAAAAGTCGACCTACGAAACCCCGTACGACGACAAGTTCTACATGCGCGCCAAGGGCAACCTGGTCGCGGACTACGGAACGAACGGCCAGTCGGCCAGCTTCTCGTATCCCAACACCAACCTGACCGATCCGTCGATCTACGCGCTCGACGACTTCTATTACCGCGCCTTCCACAACGGTTCGACCCTGCAGGAAGGCCTGGTGAACCTGACCTTCAAGGCGAACACCGTGTGGACCTTCCGCGCCGGCGCGGCCTATCACAAGTTCTCGCAGGACGGCGCCAACTTCTTCTATGACGGCGGCGTCAACGGCACCAACGGCGAAATGCGCGGCAAGCCCGTCACCGGCGTCACCGACGTATTCACCAACAGCTTCGGTTCGTGGCTGATCGGCGACTACGCCGAGGGCTTTGCCAAGTTCAACGAATATCACCGCCTTGCGCCCAAGTCCGACGGCACCGGCGGCACCATCCAGGACATCGAGAACGTCTACAAGGTCAAGGAAGCGACCGTCTCCGACTACGTCCAGGCGGACTGGGACAGCGAACTGATGGGCCACCGCTTTCGCGGCAATATCGGCCTGCGCGGCTATCATACCGATACCGAAAGCAGCGGCTGGATCCAGGGCGACAGCTACGCCTATCTCGGCACGACCGACGTGAAGGGCAGCTATTCGGGCGTCCTGCCGGCGCTCAACACGGTACTGGAAATGACGCCGGATGTGCTGCTGCGCTTCTCGGCCACGCAGAACCTGAACCGTCCGGGCCTAGGCTCGATGGCGGCGGAAGGCACCGCCTTCCTGGGCAACGACACCTGCGACCTGTCGAAGACGCCGACCAACAACTGCAATATCAGCGCGTCGCGCGGCAACCCGAACCTGAAGCCGTACAAGGACAACACGCTCGACCTGGCCATCGAATACTATTTCGGCAAGGTCGGCCTGCTGTCAGCCGGCGTCTACCAGAAGGACATCACGAACTTCATCGGTTCGGAAACCCTGACCGACGTTCCGTTCAGCCAGACGGGCGTGCCGTCGGGCACGATACCGGGCGCCACGGACACCACCATCGTCCACAGCTTCTCCATGCCGGTCAATATCGCCGGCCACACCAGGCTGAGCGGCGTCGAACTGGCGGCGCAGACCCAGTTCACCTTCCTGCCGGCGCCGTTCGACAATCTGGGCGTGGTGGCCAACTATTCCTATGTCGACGCGCCGTCGATCACCGGCATCTCGAAGACCAGCTACAATGCCACGCTGTATTACGACACCGCCCTGTGGGGGGCTCGTGTTTCGATGAGCCACCGCAGCAAGTGGTTCTCGGGCTATAGCAGCACGGTCATGAGCGCCGGTACGCAAGGCTACGACGCCTCGACCTATGTCGACGCCGCCGCCTTCTGGAACATCACCAAGAGCCTGCGCGTCACCTTCGACGCGATCAACCTGACCAACCAGAAGGATACCCAGTTCTGGGGCCAGAACGAATACCTCTATAACCAGACCCAGAGCGGCACGACCTATATGATAGGTCTCGGCTACAAGTTCTGACACAAAACTATCGTATGACCGGGCGCTTCCCCTTTCCGGGGGAAGCGCCTTTTCCCGTATTCGCAGCATGCCAGCCCGTAAAGCATGATCGTTTCCCACCGCCACCGCTTCATCTTCGCCGCCGTGCCCAAGACCGGCACCCATTCGGTGCGCCAGGCCCTGCGCGCGCACCTGGACGAGGGCGATGCCGAGCAGGTGGGCCTGTTCGTCAACAGGCGCTTCCCGTGGGAAGACCTGGCCGCCATCCGCCACGGCCACCTGTCGCTGCGGCAGGTCCGGCCGTATCTGGGCGACGAAGCCTTCGGCGGCTATTTCAAGTTCGCCTTCGTGCGCAATCCCTTCGACCGCTTCGTCTCGTACTGCGCCTTCATGCTGCGTGACGGGGAGGTCTTCCAGCAGCAACCGCGCGAAGCCATGTACCATTTCCTGTTCCGGGCGCCGCCGGAGCAGCACATCCTGTTCCAGCCGCAGTCGTCGCTGCTGGTGGATGACGACGGCGCCACGCTCCTGACCGACCGCATCGGCCGCGTCGAAGACATGCAGGCATCCTACGACGCGATCTGCGCCCATATCGGCATCGCGCCGAGCCCGCTCGCCCGGGTCAACGGCAGCCGCCGCAGCGATTATCGCCGCTATTACGACCAGGCCCTGATCGATGGCGTCGCCGCGCGTTATGCTCGCGATCTCGACCTGTTCGGCTATACGTTCGAGGGCGCGCAATGACGGACACGCCTGTCGCCAATCCGCGCAAGACCACGACCGTCCGCAGGCTCGGCCCCGTCGATATAGCCGCTTTGCAATCGGCCGTCCTGGCGATCCCGGAAGAGGTCTGGGCCGCGGAGAACGCCGGCAAACCCAACCGGTTCGACGTGCTCGATGAAACCCGCCATATCGTCTTCCGCTTTATCGAAAGCACGAATGACTGGCGCCGGTCGCACGACCGCCCGTCCTGGGTGCAGTGGCGCGCCGTGCTGGAGCCGGTCCTGGCCCAGGCCGTCCGCGGCTACGGCTATGCGCGCGGCGTCTTTCCGCGCGTGATGTTGGCCAGGATGCCGCCGGGCGGAGTGATCCATCCGCATGTCGACGCCGGTCCGGCCGCCAAATGGCCGCACAAGATCCACGTGCCGTTGACGACCAATCCCGGCGTGGTGTCCTTCTTCGGCGGCGACGAACACCATTTTCCGGCAGGCGACGCGGTCGAGGTCAACAATCTCGGGCCGCACTGGGTGTGCAACAACGGCGACGCCGCGCGTATCCATCTGATCTTCGAATATTATGACGCCGACCAGCCGGATCCCGACTGGCTGGAGCCGTTCCTGCGGCTAAGCCAGGCGCGATGACCTTGTCCGGCTTATCGGATCGCGACGCCTTGTTGCAGCAGGCCCGGGACCTGCGCGCGGCAGGCTGCGTGCCCGAAGCGCTGGCCACGCTGGCAAAAATGCAGGTGCGGTTTCCGCGCTTCAGCCGCCTCCACCAGGAGCGCGGCCACTGCCATATCATGCTGGGCAATGCGCCGGCAGCGCTGGACGCGCTGCATGAGGCGGTGCGCCTTAATCCGACCCTCCCGGCCAGCTGGGACATGCTGGAACAGCTTTACCGCATGCTGGGCGACGCAGGCCGGGCGGGCGCGGCGGAAAGGCACCTGGCCATGCTGAAGCAGCTCCCCCCCGAAGTGGTGGTGGCCAACAGCCTCCAGGCCGATGGCGATCTGGCGCCGGCCGAGACCATTCTGCGCGACTATCTGCGCAAGGACGCAGGCAATGTCGGCGCGCTTCGCCTGCTGGCGCGGATCCGCAGCGACAGCGGCGCGCCCGCCGAGGCCGAAACGCTCCTCAGCGCCGTCCTGACCCAGGCGCCCGACTACCATGCCGCCCGCCTCGACTACGCCATGGCCCTGTTGCAGCAACAAAAGCATCTGTTGGCGCGGGAGCAGGCCGAGACCCTTCTCAAGCACGACCCGGACAACCGGGACTATCTCAAGCAGTATGCCGCCGCCTGCGTCGGGCTGGGCGACCATGAGCCGGTGATCGACATCTATGCCCGTCTGCTGGCGGGCCAGCCTGACACCGGCCCGGACGTGGCCGACCTGCGCCTGTGGCGGGCCAATGCGCTCAAGATTACGGGCCGGCAGGACGAAGCCATCGCCGACTACCGCGCGTCATTGGCGGCGCGGCCGGACTACGGCGTCGCCTGGTTCAGCCTGGCCAATCTCAAGACCTATCGCTTCAGCGGCGACGACGTCACGCGCATGCAGGCCGCGGCGGAAGCAGCCGGTCTCCAGGACATGGACGGGGTCTATCTATCGTACGCGCTCGGCAAGGCGCTGGAGGACCAGGGCGATTACGAAGCCTCGTGGCGGCATTATGAGCACGGCAATGCGGCGCGCGCCCGGTCCAGCCGTTTCAATCCCGACGCAGCGGAGGCCTGCGCCGAGCGGCTGAAGTCCGTCTTTAGCGCCGGATTTTTTGCCGGGCGCGAGGGCTGGGGCGCCGACACTGCCGCGCCCGTCTTCGTCCTGGGCCTGCCGCGCTCGGGCTCGACCCTGATCGAACAGATCCTGGCCTCGCATTCCGCGGTCGAAGGCACGCAGGAACTGACCGAGATCGGACGGTACGCCGTCGAGCTCGGCGGCCGCGATCCGGATTGCGGCCTGCCGCTGCATCCCGAAGCCATTTTGCGCCTGACCAAGGCCGAGGCGCGGGCGCTGGGCGAACGGTTCCTGCGCGAGACCGAGACCTACCGCCGGCTGGGCCGGCCGTTCTTCATCGATAAAATGCCGAATAATTTCTGGCATATCGGCTTGATCCAGCTGATACTGCCCCGGGCGGCGATCATCGATGTACGGCGCGAACCCATGGCCTGCTGTTTCAGCAATCTCAAGCAGCTGTTCGGCACCACAAACCAGGAATTCACCTATGGTGTCGACGTGATCGCGCGGTACTACCGAACCTATCTCGGCGTGATGCGGCACTGGAACGGCGTGCTGCCGGGGCGCGTGCTGACGATGGCGTACGAAGACGTGGTCGAGGACATCGAAGGCAGCGTACGCCGAATGCTGGCCCATTGCGGGCTGCCGTTCGAGCCGGCCTGCCTGGCCTTTCACAGGACCCGGCGCAGTATCCGCACGCCCAGTTCCGAACAGGTGCGCCAGCCCATCGGCCGCGAGGGCCTGACGCAGTGGCGGCATTATGCGCCATGGCTCGAGCCCCTGCGCGATGCGCTCGGCGACGCCGTGACCGGCTACAGGGACTGAGCGATGCGGCTGTCGCAACCCTTCTTCCAGCTTCCGGTGCTGTTCGACGTCGAACGCCTCCAGGCCGAGGTTTCGGCCCTGCCGGACGAAGCCTGGGTCGCGCACCCCGACCAGGTGCCCGGCAACAGCGCGGCGCGCCTGATCAGTGTCGACGGCGCCGAGACCGATGCCGTCCACGGCCAGATGCTGCCGACGCGCTGGCTCGAGACCATGCCCTATCTGCGCTATGTCCTGGCCGGGTTCGGGGTGGTGTGGGGCCGCTCGCGGCTGATGCGCCTGGCGCCCGGCGCGGACGTTCCCGAACACGCCGACATCAACTACCACTGGCACACGCGCGTGCGGTTGCACATCCCCGTCTTCACGCGGCCCGAGGTGATCTTTCACTGCGACGGGCAGGCCGTGCACATGGCCGAGGGCGAGGCCTGGATCTTCGACAACTGGCGCCGCCATCGCGTCGAGAACAGGGCCGATACCGCCCGCGTCCACCTGGTGGCTGACACGACCGGCACGGCGGCCTTCTGGCAGTTCGCCACGGCGCGGAAACCGCCGCGCGAACGCTGGCGGACGGTGACCTTCAACCCCGGCGCCGGTCCGGAGCTGCTGACCGAAGGCAACCGGCGCACGCCGGTCATGCCCGCCGCCGAAGTGCAGCTGCTGGTCGACGACCTGCGGGCGGAACTGACGGTCACGGCCGACAGCCCCGAGGCCAGGGCGCGCGCCGAACAGTTCGGCACGCTGCTGGAAAACTTCGTGTTCGACTGGCGCCAGCTGTGCGCGCTGCATGGCACGGACGGGCAGGGGCGGGCGGAATTCACCGGCCTGGCCGGCGCCGTGCACGAGGCCGCCAAGCCGCTGGCCGAGGGGGTGGTCATGCGCACCAACCAGGCCGGGGCGTTGCTGGTGCTGGGCAAGCGCGTACTCCAGCATCTTGTCGCGGACGACGCTGTCCCTCCGCCCGCGCGCCGGCCCGCCCTCCGCGAGCGCCCGCTGGAAAAGCCGGTCTTCATCATCGCCGCGCCGCGCTCCGGCAGCACCCTGCTGTTCGAGACCCTGGCCTGCTCACCCGTCTTCAACAGCTTCGGCGGCGAGGCCCATTGGCTGGTCGAGGAGCATGCGTCGCTGCGTCCGGGCGCGCCGGGCCTCGATTCCAACCGGCTGACCGCCGGCGCCGCTACGGCCGAAATCGCCGCCGCCATCCGCCAGGCCGCGCTGGCCCGGCTGCAAGGGCCGGAAGGCGGAGCGCCCGCCGAGGGCATGCCGCTGCTCGAAAAGACGCCGAAGAACGCCCTGCGCATTCCGTTCCTGAAAAAGGTGTTCCCCGACGCACGCTTCATCTTCCTGTGGCGCGATCCGCGTGAGAATCTGAGCAGCATCATGGAGGCGTGGCGCGGCGGCGGATGGATCACCTACCGCGCCTTGCCAGGCTGGGACGGGCCGTGGTCGCTTTTGCTGCCACCGGGCTGGCAGTGGTTGCGCGGGGCGCCGCTGGAGGCGGTCGCCGCCTGGCAATGGCAGTGCACCAACCAGACCGCGCTCGACGACCTCGGCCAACTGCCGCCGGAAGACTGGACCAGCCTCAACTACTCCGATTTGCTGACCGATCCTGCGGCGGCGGCGCAACGCCTGTGCGGCTTTGCCGGCGTGCCGTTCGATACGGCGCTTAAGGCGCGCACCGAAGGCCCGCTCCCCATGTCGCGCTACACCCAGTCCGCGCCGGACCCGGACAAGTGGCGCCGCAACGAGGCGGCGGTCATGCGCGTCCTGCCGGGCCTCGAAGCGTGCTGGCAACGCTTGCGCGCCCTGGACAGACAATGATCCAACAAAACTGCGCCAGGTTTTGAGAGGAAGCGCATAAATTCCCACATTCCTGGCGCTGAAATACACATCTGTCACAAACCGGCGCTAACCGTGGTCTCTCACCGATTGCATGAGGATGCCGCGATGCCCGGGCACGACCGCCGCGAAGTCTTGAAGACCCTGCTGGCCGGAGGCGCGGCAGCCGCGCTCTATCCGTCGCTGGCCAGGGCCTTCGAAATCCCCGCCCACAATCGGACCGGCACGATCCGTGACGTCGAGCACGTCGTCGTCCTGACCCAGGAAAACCGCGCCTTCGATCATTATTTCGGGAGCCTGAACGGCGTGCGCGGCTATGGCGACCGTTTCGTCATTCCGGCGCCCGACCACGGCCGGCGGCTGAACCGCACGGTCTTCGTGCAGCCCAACGAGCACGACGCCGACCCGGCCCTGATCGCGCCCTTCCGCCTGGACACGAAACAGGACTTCGCCGTCGGCCGCCACGACGGCACGCCGCACAGCTTCGTCAGCGGCCAGGCGGCCTGGGACAACGGGCGGATGGGTGCGTGGACGATGGCCAAGCACAACCACGCCATGGGCCATTTCACGCGCGAGGACATTCCGTTCCAGTACGCCCTGGCCGAAGCCTTCACCGTGTGCGACGCCTATCACTGCGCCATGCACCTGTGCACCAATCCGAACCGGCTCTACATCTGGACAGGCACGCACGATCCGCTGGGCCGCAACCACGGCCCGGCGATCGACAACGCCTATGACAGCCTGGGCGCCGACGGATACGGCCACGGCGGCTACAGCTGGACGACCTATCCCGAGCGCCTGCTGGCCGCGGGCGTCAGCTTCCAGATCTACCAGCTGATGGAAGACAATTTCACCGACAACCCCGTCGTCGGCTTCAAGGTGTTCCGCGATGCCCTGACCAGTCATACCCGGTCGGCCGCCCAGACGGCCCTGGTCGAGCGCACGATGACAACGCGCGGCCTCGACAAACTGAAGTCCGACGTCGTCGCCGGCACGTTGCCGCAGGTGTCGTGGATCGTCGCGCCGGCCGCCTATTCCGAGCATCCCGACCCGTCGTCGCCCTTCCAGGGCGCGGACTATACCGCCCAGGTGCTGGACGCCCTGACCGCCAATCCCGAGATCTGGTCGAAGACCGTGCTCCTGGTCAATTTCGACGAGAATGACGGCCTGTTCGACCACGTGCCGCCACCCGCGCCACCCGCGCGCGATCCGGCCGGCGGCTATCGCGGCGCCACGACCATTCCGGCCGATGACGAATATCATGTCAAAAGCCAGGACGCGGGCGATGCCGCCTATCTCAACCGGCCCTACGGCCTGGGCATGCGTGTGCCGATGTACGTCGTCTCACCATGGAGCCGCGGCGGTTATGTCTCGTCCGAAGTCTTCGACCATACCAGCATCCTGCGCTTCCTCGAGGCGCGTTTCGGCGTCGCCGAACCCAATATCAGCCAATGGCGGCGTGCCGTCTGCGGCGACCTGACGCGGTGCTTCGACTTCAAATCGCCGAACGATTCCAAATTTCTGGAAACCCTCCCGCGCACCCGCATCCTGTCGGACCGGGCCGGCGCCCTGCCGCGCACACGGCCTTTCCCGCCCGAGACCCTGACCGCGCCGGTCCAGGAAGCCGGCCTGCGCCGTCGCCGCGCCACGCCCTACCATCCCGACATGACGATCGAGGCCGGACGCCTTGTGCTGCGCAACGACGGCGCCGGCCTGGCGGCGGTGTTTCATGTCTACGACGTCGACGACCTGGCGACCGATCCCGGCCGCTATACGGTTGGGGCAGGGGCGTCGCTCGGCGCCGGCCTGCCCACGCGCGCCGACGGCATGGACCTGTTCATTCTCGGACCGGCCGGCTTCCACAGGCGGCTGACAGCGAAGGCCGTGCGTTTCTCCGCCCGTATGGTGCGCGAAGACAGCGCCGTCGCGCTGGAACTGACCAACCTGACGGCGTCGCCGCTGCTGGTCGAGGTCCGCGACCTGAGCTACGGCCAGAAGGGCCAGTCCGTGCAGCTTGGGGCCACAGTCGTGCGCCTGCCGGTTAACCTGACGCTCAGCCATGGCTGGTATGATCTGGAAATTCTCACGGACGGCCAGGTCCTGCGCCTGGCCGGCTTCATGGAAGACGGACGCGACGGCATGAGCGACCCGGCGGCCCACGGTCCGGCCAGGCTGACTATCGAAACCCGGGACATGATTTTGTCGCGAACCTGATCATACTTCCGCGAAGGCCAAGGGCTTTTAGAAACGCATGCTACAAGAAACTCGACAGGCGGAAATTCTCAATCTTTTGCAGGTGCACCGAAGCCGCCAGATCTCCGACCTGGCCGTGCATTTCGACGTGTCCGAAGAGACCGTGCGCCGCGACGTGCGCCAGCTTGAGGCCGAGGGTCACGCCCACCGCGTCCGCGGCGGCGTCAAGCTCAAGGAAACAGCCTTCGAGCCGCCCTATGTCATCCGCCGCAACCAGAACGCCCAGCAGAAGCGCGCCATCGCGCTGAAGGCCGCGACCCTGGTAGAGGACGGCATGACCGTGCTGATCGATTCCGGCTCGACCGCCTACTGGCTCAGCCGCTGCCTGTCGAAACGGCGCAACCTGACCGTGATCACCAATGCGCTGGACGTGGCGCGCGAAATGGCCGGCAAGACCAATAACCGCATCTTCTTCGGCGGCGGCGAGATCGACTACGACTACCAGTCGTGCTTCGGGCCGGAAACCGAAGCCTTCATGGGCGGCTTCACGCCGGAAATCGCCTTCTTCTCGATCTCGGCCGTCGACTCGCGGCGCGGCCTGCTCGACTTCCACTATCCCGAGGCGACTCTTAAGGCGAAACTGGCGCCGCTGGCCACCAAGGTCGTGGTCCTGGCCGACGCGACGAAGTTCGAACGTCAGGGCATCGTCAAGGCGCTCGACTTCGACCAGATCGACGTCTTCGTCACCGATGCCGAGCCGGGCGCCGAGCTGAAGTGCGCGCTTTCCGATATCGAGATTCTGATCGGCTAATTGCCGAGCCGGATGTCGACCGTGACCTTGAGCGCGTCGTGCAGCCAGTATTCGTGGTCGTATTCGACGACGCGGCCTTTTGCGTCATAGCTGATCCGCTTGATCAGCAGCCCTGGCAGGCCGGAGCGGACACGCAGGGCATCGGCCTCGCGCTGGGTGAGGGCGCACGGGCTCATCTCGACGCGGTTGCGCACGACATCGATGCCGTAATGACCGCTCAGCACCCCGGTGAGCGAGCCGTTCAGGTCGTGGTCGAGGAGGCCCGGCGCCAGGCGCGGATCGACGAAGATCGTCTCCACAAGCGCCGCGCGTTCGTCGATATAGCGCCGGCGGCGGATTTCAAACAGCGGCGCGCCCTCGGCGACACCGAATATGCCCGCCAGCTCCGCCGTGGCCGCGCAGGTCCGCATATCAAGCGCTTCGGTGCGCGGCTCGCGCCCCTGGGCGGCCACATAGGTCATGAAGCTTTCCCAGCGCGTCGGATCGTAGACGATCGGCGGCGGCGCCACATACCAGCCGCTGCGGTTCCTGCGGTAGATCAGGCCCTCGGCCTCGAGCTGGAACAGGGCCGCCCGCACCGTACCGCGCGCCGCGCCCGTCGCCGTCTGCATCTGCCGCTCGGACGGCAGCCGCGCGCCGTGCGGCAGCTCGCCGTGAGCGATATGCCGCGCGATCAGGTCGCGCACGTCCAGGTAGGTGTAGGCATCGGTAGGGCTTCGGGGTTTCACCCACCCGGCGGTCGTCGAAGACAAGGCGTGATCTTTCGCGTCAGTGGTCGATGCGGCCATCATGCCTTAGCCGAGTTCGGCGGTTTTTCCAACGCAGGCACGCAAAAGGGGCGCATAGCTGTCCACGTTCGCCGGCTGGGCGCCGACCACCTTGCCCATTTCGTCGTAACCGCGCAAACGCAATGCCGCCTCATGGTGCGGGTGGGCGCGGAAGGCTTCGCACTCGGCTTCCGACAGGGGGCCGCCTTGCAGGGCCAGGCTCTGGACCGACGCCGCACTCAGGCGGCCGATATAGCCGGGATCGACCGCCGCCAGATAACGCTTGGCCTGGACATGCAGGGCGACCGGCTCGGTCACCGCTTGCGGGAAGGCGCGTGCCAGGAAGCCGGCGCCGATGCGTTCATGCCGCGTGTCGATGCCCCGGTCCGCCGCGTCGGCACCCTGCTTTTGCAGCAGATGGCCGATATCGTGCAGCAGGGCGGCGACGACCAGCGCATCATCGGCGCCGTCCGCCCGCGCGTGATGGGCGCATTGTTCGGCGTGTTCCGACTGGCTGACGTCCTCACCATAATGCTCCGCCCCGCGCGCGGCATAAAGTTCAAGAATCTGCGCGACAAAATCGGTGGACAGGGAGGATTGCATACAGGGCTCGCGGCAAGGACAGGATCATAACTGGTCTATACCAAATAGCCTGTTCCGCCGGCAAGCGCCCGGCCGAATTGTCATCAAAAATTAAAACACGGCACCCGTCCATCTGGTCTATACCAAAATCAGACCTGATGGAGGACACCGCATGACGACGTTTTCGCCGCACCGGCGCGACCTGTTGAAACTGGGCGCCGTCGGGCTGTCGGCGGCCTCGCTCCTCTCCCTGCAAAAAGCCATGGCCATTCCGGCCAATGCGAAGACAGGCAGCCTGATGGATGTCGAGCACGTCGTCATCTTCATGCAGGAAAACCGCGCCTTCGACCATTATTTCGGCACCTTCGCAGGTGTGCGCGGGCACGGCGACCCGCGCCCCTTGCGGCTGCGGAACGGCCACAGCGTCTGGCGCCAGCCCAGCGACGAACACGCCGACGGCTTTGTCATGCCGTACTGGGCGGATTCGAAAACCAGCAGCGCCTATGTGATGGGCGGCGGCGACCAGGGCCACGCCGAGGCCGTGTCGATCGTCAACGGGGGCCATTTCGACGGCTGGGGCACGTCGCGGCAGATGCACAACCGCATGACGCACTACAAGGCGGCGGACCTGCCCTACTATCACGCGCTCGCGTCCAACTTCACCATCTGCGACGCCTATCACTGCTCGACCCTGACGCAGACCTATCCCAACCGCCTGCACCTGTGGACAGGGTGCAACGGCGCGGGCGCCGTGGGCGGTGAACCCGTGCTCAGCAACTATGGCGAGGACGAGACGCCCAGCGCCGACATGGCCGAGGACCGGCCGATGCAGCCCTATACCTGGACCACCTATGCCGAGCGCCTGGAAAAGGCCGGCGTCAGCTGGAAGGTCTATCAGGAATACGACAATTTCGGCGACAACATCCTGCATTGCTTTGCCAGTTTCCGGCCGTGCGACCGCAGCTCGAACCTCTACAAGCGCGGCCGGTCGTGGGTGTCGGAACACCGCTCAGGGGCCGACCGCAAGCGCTCGGACGGCGAACAGCTCGTCGAGGCGTTTCGCGCCGATATCGCCGCCGGCACCCTGCCGCAGGTGTCGTGGATCGTCACGGCCGCCGCCCTGTCGGAGCACCCGAGCTATACGCCGGCCGAGGGCGAGAATGTCTGCGCCAGGCTGATCGCCGCCCTGACCGACCACCCCGAGGTTTTCGCCAAAACCGTCTTCATCATCAATTACGACGAGGCCGGCGGCCTGTTCGACCACATGCCGCCACCCATGCCGCCGGCCGACGAAACAGAGGGCTGGAGTGGGGTCAGCACGGCGGGCGAGTTCCAGGATTACGACCGCCACCCGGTGGGACCGATTCGCGGCCGGCACCCGCTCGGCCTCGGCATCCGTATTCCGGCCATCATCGTCTCGCCGTGGACGCGCGGCGGCTATGTCTGTTCCGAAGTCTTCGACCACGTCTCGACGCTGAAATTCCTCGAGCGCCGCTTCGGCGTCATGGAACCCAATATCAGCCCGTGGCGGCGCGCCGTTTCCGGCGACCTGACCTCGGCCTTCGATTTTTCAGCGCCCGTTACAGCCACGCTCAGCCTGCCGTCGACCGACGACTACAAGGCGCGCCTGGCGCACGCCGCCAGTCAGCCTTCGCTGCGCATTCCGGACGTGCAGTCCGCTGGCGGCCAGCCGCGACAGCAGCGTCCGGCGCGGCCGTTGCCCTACCGTATTCAGGCCAATATCCGGCCAACGGACGCAAGCGTGCTTGTCGACTTCGCCAATACCGGCGACAAGGCGGCGGTATTGACCGTCCACGATTACGCGCCGTACGCGCAGGGGCCGTGGCGCTATACGCTCGATCGCGGGCAAACCCACGCCGCCGGCCACTGGAACGACGGTCTGCGCGAAGTCTACGACCTCGTCGTCCATGGCCCGAACGGTTTCTATCGCCATTTCGCCGGTCGGCTGCGCGAGGACGACAAGCCCGTCGACGATCCGGTCACGGTAACGATCGACGAGGCGCAGGGCCAACTGGTGCTGCGTCTGGAAAACCGGTCGGGCGTTCCGGTCGCATTGAGCCTGGCCTTCGCGGCTGACTATGCGCGCGGCGATAGTCTGCCGGCGCAAAAGGCTATTATATTGGCCGGGCAATCCGCTCAGACCCTGCGCTTCGATGTCTCGGCGGCGGACCACTGGTACGATTTCAGCCTGACCCAGGGCGCGCGTCCGGGCTGGCTGCGGCGCTATGCCGGGCACGTCGAAACAGGCGTTGCCAGCCGCACCGACCCTGCCATCGGACCTATGATCCTTTAAGAGGGCATAGAAATCGGCCGAAAACGGAAAATTTGCGGACATCGCGCGGAATCGCTTGAGGTACGCGGCCATTCGTTCATCTAACGGGTGGGATCGTAACGCATCCCGGTTCGAACGGTGAGTATGGCACAGGCTGGCCAAAGAAATGGGGACGCGCCGGACTTGAGCGCACGCCTGTCGGAATACAGGCCGGCGATCCGCGGCTTCTTCGCGCGCCGCGTCGGTTCCGCGTCCGAAGCCGAGGACCTGACCCAGGAGGTCTTTGTCCGGATTCTGAACCGGAACGGCGATGGCGCCATCGACAATCTCGAAGGCTATCTTTTCCAGGCTGCCGCCAACCTGTTACGCGAACGCGGGCGCCAGGCAAGTGTGCGGCAGGCGGCACAGGTTGTGGAAATCTCACCGGACCTGCTGTCGGGAGATGAGGCACACACGCCCGAGCGCATCTTACTGGGTAAGGATGCCCTGCGGGCGGCTATGCAGGCGCTTTACGAGCTTCCGGAGCGTACGCGCGCGGTGTTCATGTTGAACCGGTTCGAAGAGATGAAAGGGCCCGAAATCGCCCGTCACCTCGGGATTTCGGTCTCCGCCGTCGAAAAACACATGATGCGGGCATTGGGACATTTGAGGCAGCGTGCGAAATGATCCGCGGGATAATTGACATCAACCGCCGCCGGTACCCGGAAGATCCGGATGAAGCCGCGGACTTCTGGCTCAGCCGCCGCGTACTGGGCCTGATGTCGGCGCACGACGAGGCTGCCTTCCAGGCCTGGCTGGAAAGCCCGGCGAACGCCGAAGCTTTCGCGCGGTCGCAGGCGGCCTACGACCAGATGTCGCCGCATGCCGCCCATCCCGAAATCGTGGCAATGCGGGCGGGGCTCCTGCGCGCGGGTCGGCCCCGGCGTTCCCCCGTGGTCTGGTGGGCTGTCCCGGCCGCGGCCGCGGCCCTGGTGGTGGTCGCCTCTGGCGTGTTCCTGGCCAATGACCCGGGCCCAGGCGCCGCCGCGCTCAATCCCGCCGCCGGCGGCCCCCAGCATTACGAGACCGCCGTGGGCAAGCACCGGTCCGTCAGGCTGGACGACGGTTCGACCGTCGACCTCAACACCAATTCGATCATCGAGGTCGCGTTCAACCGCGAAAGTCGGACGGTAAGGCTGGTCCGCGGCGAAGCCCTCTTCAAGGTCGCGCACAACAAGGCGTGGCCTTTCGTCGTCGCCGCCGGAGACCGGGAAGTGACGGCCGTCGGGACGGCGTTCGACGTGCGGCTGGATCCGGACACCGTAAAGGTGGTGATGGTCGAGGGAAAGGTCCGGGTTGCCCCCCTGAAAAGGCGTGGCCTGGCCGTCATTATTCCCGCCCTGGCATCCGAGTCCATCGTGGCGGGCGAGGAGCTGTCGGCCAACCCCGGAAAGCCGGACGTCGAGGTTTCGACCGCCGACGTGCAGAAGTCGACGAGCTGGCGCAGCGGCGAGGTGATCTTCCGCGACGATACGCTTCAGACCGCGGTCGACGAGTTCAACCGCTATACCGAAGGCAAGATCGTCATCGCCGACCCCAAGGTGTCGGCCCTGAAGGTTAGTGGCGTATTCCATACCGACCGGCCCACGAACTTCCTCGCCGCCGTGACGGCGTTTTACCCGCTGTCGACGCGAAAACGCTCGGAGGACGTCACGGAGCTGGAGTGGCGAACCGAAAAATAAAAAATAATAGTCTGACTAATGAGGTTCTGCGTCCCCTGATCATCTTGTTTTCCAGAGGCTCGCGTTCTTTGAGCCCAAGGCCAAAAAAACAGGCAGGGGAAACAACCGAATGTTCACAGGAAGAATGTCGCGCGTCTGGGCGCTCAGCACGGTCGCCGCAATTGCCATTTCAGGCGCCGCCCACGCGGAAGAGACCAAAAATATCGATATCCCGCCGCAGGCGCTCGGCTCCGCGCTCGAAGCCTTCGGCCAGCAGGCCAATGTCGAAATCCTGTTCGACCGCAAGCAACTGGAAGGCAGGACGTCGCCCGGGCTGAAGGGCGCCTTTACACCGTCTGAGGCGCTGAAGCGCCTGATCCAGGGCACCGGGGCAAGCTTCAACCAGCCCAATCCCACGACGTTCGTGGTCTCCGCCGCCGGTCCCGCCACGGCCGACAGCGGCGACAGCGGGGTGGTCGTCGTCAAGGGCTACAAGGCCAGCCTCCTGTCCGCCCAGAATATGAAGAAGAATTCGAGTTCGATCGTGGACACGGTCGTCGCGGAAGACATCGGAAAGCTGCCCGACAACAATGCGGCCGAATCCATGGCCCGGATCCCGGGCGTGCAGATCAGCCGTTCCGGCGACGAAGGGAATGCCGTCCTGGTGCGCGGCCTTCCGGACGTCACCACGACGGTCAATGGCCGCGACATTTCCACCGGCGAGCAGCGCCGCGTCGCGATGCAGGACTTTCCGTCCGGGGCGCTGGCGTCGATCGAAGTCTACAAGTCGGCGACGGCGGACCTGCTCGATCCCGGCCTGGGCGGCCTTGTCAATGTCCGCATGCGCAAGCCGTTCGACTTCAAGGGCTTCGAAATCAACGGGGCGACGCGGGTCACCTACAACGACCAGAACGGCAAGTTCGACCCGAACGGCAACATTCTGATCACCAACCGCTGGCAAACCTCCCGCGGGGAGATGGGCGCCCTGATCAACCTGTCCTACTCGGAACAGAATTTCCGCAATTCCGTCCGCTGGTCCGACCAATGGATCGCGAACGCCGGATGGTGGCAGGCCACCAGCCCCGCCTCGGCCGGCAACACCTTCTACTATCCCTCGGGCGTCGGCGTTTACAACGACAGCGGCCTGCGCAAGCGTCCCTCGGCGAATACGGCCTTCCAGTGGAAGGTTTCGGATAACCTGGAAGTGTACGCCGAAGGGTTGTGGCAGGCCTACCGCGCGTCGGGCGCGGACGACTGGGCCCGCATGTCGCTGAACGACGCGGCATCCCTGACCAATGTGGTGCTCGACCCCGACCAGTCCAATCAGGCCCTCAGCTTCACCAAGCCGAGCGGCGGCGGTGTCGGCGACTTTTACCAGTCGGTCTGGGACGGGCGAACGGACACGTCGCAGGTCGCGGTCGGCGGTACCTATACCAAGGATCGCCTGAAGGTCTCGACGGACTTCGCCTATACCGACAGCATCTATTCCGCCCTGTCATGGAGCCTGGACTCGGAACTGAAGAATTCGCCGACGGTCGAGGTCAGTTTCAACGACAACGGCGGCACGGCCTTCAGCCTGCCAGGCCTCGACGTTTCCGACCCCGGCAACTACGTCTGGCGCGGCTATTTTGAATCGATCTACAAGGTCCAGGGCAACGGCATCCAGTGGCGGGGCGACGTCGTCTACCAGCTCGACTGGGGCATCATCAAGAACGTCAGCGCCGGCCTCAGATATACCAACCGGGACGCGTCGCTGCGCTCGGGCAACCGCTACGGCTGGACGCTTCCCCTGGCCCTGCCGTATGCCAGCGTGCCCTTCGGCGACCTTGCCCTGACGCAGGATACCTTCCGCGAAAATACGCAAGGTTTCCGGCACTGGCTTGAACCGTCGATCGACGGGGTTCGCGGCAATATCGGCGCGATCGAGGCGGCGACCACGAACGCCCTGCAGACCCTGGTGAACATGTATCCCAACGACCAGTGGCGGAAGGATTCCCTGGCCTTGTGGACCAAGCCCCTCGACTATAACCCGCTATGGGGGTTCCACGCGCGGGAATCGACGCGGACCGGCTATGTCCAGACCCGGTACGAAACCCAGCTTTTCGGCATGTTCGCCGACGGCGTCGTCGGCGCCCGCGTGGTGAATACCATCGGCGACTACAGCGGCATTTCCAGCGTCACGGCCGCCGACGGCTCCGTCAAGCAGGAGCCGAGGACGTCGTACCAGAACTATGTCGATGTGCTGCCGAACCTCAGCCTGCGGCTGAAGCCGACCAGCAAGCTGCAGCTTCGTTTCGCCGTAACCAAGACCCGGACGCGGCCCGAGTTCTCCCAGCTCAACCCGGCCCTCACCATCACGCAAATCCTCAAGACGTCCTCGACGGCCGTGGGTACGGCGGATGCCTACGGGTCCGCCGGCAATCCGGACCTGAAGCCGCTGACCTCGACCAATTACGACGCGACGGTCGAATATTACGCTCCGCACGGCGCTGCCGGAATGTCTTTGTTCTACAAGGACCTGAACGGCTTCATCTTTTCCTACAGCCGCCGCGTCCAGGATCCGACCTACGGCGCCATGGACGTCACGCGGCCGGAAAATGCCGGCGAAGGCCGGATTGCCGGTATCGAAGTCGGAGGACAATCCTTCCTCGACTTCCTGCCCGGCAAGTGGAGCGGTCTCGGTATTCAGGCCAACGCAACCTATCTGGACGGCAAAAACAGGATGCCGAATGCCGACGGCACCTTCGGGAAAATGGTCGTCATCCCGAACGTATCGACCTGGAGCTACAATCTCGCAATCTACTATGAGAAGGACAAGATCTCGACGCGACTGTCTTACAATGGCCGGTCGAAGTGGATCAATGGCTACAACCAGGTCCTGCTGGACGCCGGGGCCACGGGGCAGGGAACCGAGGGCGTCGACCGTCTCGACTTCTCGTTCAACTACTCGCCGACGGACAAGCTGACCGTCAATTTCGACGTCAGCAATATCCTCGCCAGGCCCTTCCACAACTACAACTACTACCAGCCCGGCCATCAGTTCCCGATCGATATCCGGGACGAGGGCCGCTACTACGGGATCTCGCTGCGCTACCGCATCAACTAGGCCTCCCGCCTTGGATGGGAGCCGCGCGCATGCGCCCGGCTCCCATCTCTTTTTGCAAAGCCGCGCCTGGATGGTATGCCCCAACTGCGGCCAGCCTAAGTCCCGATAAAGGCTGATGACGGACGCGTCGCCATGGCTCGCGGCGCCTTCGTCTACAATGTCGAAACGGCGGACCAGAAAAGCATAACCGAGGCGCCGGGCGCGTCGCCGCCGACCTGCCCAGCGGCGTGAACTATGCACCCGGCAGTTCGCCCTCGGGGAGGGCCGGCTTCGGATTTCCAGACACTCCACCACGACTCGCCGTAAGCTCGGGCTCGTCAATGACCCTGTCGGCCGCATCGGCGTGCCTGAGGACCGTGCCGACGCGGTCGTTTTTCCGGCATCGGCAGGCCCGCTACGTCACGAGGCAAGTCCTGCACGTCAGCGTCTGCCAAGCTGATGCCGGCTTAAAAGGAAGAACGGCGATGACCAGGCAAGGCGGATTGAGGCTGATTGGCGCTGTGGCAATCGCCGCCCTGCTGCTGGCGGGCTGTTCGCAGCGCAGGCCGATCGACGCGACGTCTGACGCTTCGGGCGCCGACTGGCCCTGGTACCACGGCAATCCTCACGGCACGCACTATTCGACGCTCGACCAGATCACCACGGCGAACGTCAAGGGGCTGAAGGTCGCCTGGACCTTCGACTCCGGCGACGCCGTCGGCGAGGGCGGCAATCAGTCCGACATGGAGGGCAACCCCATGATCGTGCGCGAGCGGCTCTATTTCGTGTCGCCGAAGGGCCGGCTGTTCTGCCTCGACGCCGCCACCGGCAAACGGATCTGGCTGTTCGATCCGTCGTTCGGCGACGTCATCGCCACCAAGCAGCGCCTGCGCGGCGTCAGCTACTGGAGCGGCGGCGCCGATGAACGCATCCTCTTCACCTTCAAGGGCAAGCTGATGGCGGTGGACGCCGTCACCGGCCGGCTGGCCGCCGGCTTCGGCCACGACGGCGCTGTCGACCTCGCCGAGGGGCTGGGGCGCGACCCGCAAAGCGTGTCGGTGGGCAATGTCTCACCCGGCGTGGTTTACAAGGACCTGATCATCATGGGATCGACCGGCAATACGCCGGGCCATATCCGCGCCTATGACGTGCGCACCGGCGCCTTGAAATGGACCTTCCACACCATCCCGCAGCCCGGCGAATCCGGCTACGGCACCTGGCCGAAGGACGCGTGGAAGACCGCCATGGGCGCCAATGCGTGGTCGGGCCTGACACTCGATCCCGAACACGGGCTCGTCTTCGCGCCGCTGGCCTCGGCCGGCATGGGCGCCAAGGACTTTTACGGCGGCGACCGCACGGGCGACAACCTGTTCGGCACCTCGCTGGTCGCGCTCGACGCCAATACCGGCAAGCGGGTCTGGCACTTCCAGCTGGTCAGGCACGACGTCTGGGACCGTGATCCGCCGACCCCGCCGACCCTGATTACCGTCAAACGCGGCGGCAAGGCGATCCCGGCCGTGGCGCAGACGACCAAGGCCGGCGTCGTCTTCATCCTTGACCGGCTGACGGGCCAGCCGCTCTACCCGCTCAAGACGCTGCACCCGCCGATGAGCGACGTGCCGGGCGAGGTGACATCTGCAACCCAGGTCCTGCCGGCGTCGCCCGACCCCTTTGCCCGCCAGCAGCTGACGGCCGGCCTCCTGACCAACCGCACGCCCGAGGCCCACGCCGCCGTCGCCCGGACCTTCGCCTCCCTGCGCTCGCGCGGGCCGTTCGATCCGCCTTCGGTCGAAGGTACGATATTGCTGCCCGGCATGGATGGAGGCGCCGAGTGGGGCGGGGCGGCCTACGACCCCGATACCGGCGTGCTTTATATCAATGCCAACGAGATGGCATGGGTCCTGAAGGTCAGGAAGCAGCCGCCGAAGATGGCCGGCGCCAGCGGCGAGGCCCTCTATCAAAACACCTGCGCCTCGTGCCACGGTCCCGACCGCAAGGGCAGTCCGCCGGAATTCCCGTCACTGATCGACGTCACCAGGCGGCTGACGGCCGCACAGATCGATACTCAGATCACGCGCGGCGGCGGCCGCATGCCGGGCTTCGGCCAGATGCCGGCGGCCGACAAGGCGGCGATCATCGGCTATCTCGGCAACGATCCGGCGCAAAAGGTGCAGAAGACGGCAGGGGAATCTCCGTCCACGGACAATGACCCCTACGTCTTCGGCGGCTATAACCGTTTCCTCGATCCCGACGGCTACCCGGCCATCGCGCCGCCGTGGGGCACGCTGAGCGCGCTTGACGTCAATACCGGCCGCTATGTGTGGAAGCAGCCGCTGGGCTACTATCCCGAGCTCAAGGACCATGCGACGGGCAGCGAAAACTATGGCGGGGCGGTCGTGACCCGGGGCGGGGTCCTGTTCATCGCCGCCACCGTCTACGACAACCAGTTCCGCGCCTTCGACAAGACAACCGGCAAGCTGCTGTGGCAGACGACCCTGCCGGCGGCCGGGATCGCCACGCCCGCGACCTATGCGGTCCACGGCAAGCAGTACGTCGTCATCGGCGCCGGCGGCGGCAAGAACGCCAAGGGCAAGCCCGGCGGATCGATTATCGCCTACAGCCTCGGAAACTGACCCCCGAGGACCGTCTTCGCCGGCTGCCGGGCTCAGGTCGTTCCGGGGGGCCGCCGACCCTTGACCGCAAGCCCGCAACCGGAAAGAAAAGGCGATCGAAGAGCCGCAGCCGGCCACAGGAACGAACCCGGGAAACGACGCATGGACAAACATTGGTTACTGGCGGCCGCCTTTGCGATAACCGGGGTTTTGCTGGCGGGCGGCGCGCGGGCTCAGTCGCCCAACGACCTGACGCCCATGTCGCCGCTCTTCCCGCCGATGGCGCGGCCGGTCGACATCGGCCCGTACAATGCCGAGTTCCTGCCGGGCGGCGACGGCCTGGCCTACCGGGTGCCGGGCTACGGCGCGACCGACACGGTCACGATCGGCCAGACCTGGACGCTGCAGGCGTGGATCAAGCCGGTTCGCCTTCCATCCGGCGCCGCCGTGGTCGCGGCGATCGGCCGTCTCGACACGCCCGAGAGGCGGGCCCTGGTGCTCGACGGGCAAAGGGCAGGAGTCAGGGTCGGCGACCAAACCCTGATGGCCGACGGCGCGTCCATTCCGCTTAACCGGTGGACCTTGATCGCCGCGACCAATGACAGAACGGGCCTGCGCCTTTTCGTCAACGGCCAGGAAGCCGCAAGGCGTCCGCCCGCCGACGCCGGGACGGCCGACGCGACGGTGAGCCTGGCGCCGCGTGAGGCAGGCCATGCCGTCTTTGCCGGAAAACTGGCCGATGTCCGCCTGCTGGCGCACGCCGTGAACCCGGACGACATCGGCGATCTTGCCGCCCATGCGCCCGATGACGAACTGACGCGGTTCGACAGCGGCAGCCCGCCCTGGCCGGTTTCGATCCGCACGCAAGGCGGGCTCTATCAACCGCAGCCGGCCTGGACCCTGCCCAAGGGAAAGGCTCCGTTTTCGAAACCGGTCGCGAAGCCGGCCGATACGGTGCCAGCCCTGGTAGCCGGGGCCGACGGGCAGTTTCGGATCAACGGCTGGCGCCTGATGCCGGCCCCGGACGTAGCGCAGGACGGCGCTGCCTTGTCCATGCCCGGAGCCGATGACTCGAAATGGTACGTCGCGACGGTCCCCGGCACGGTGCTGACGACCCTGGTCGATCGCGGCGTCTATCCCGATCCGGCGATCGGCCTCAACAACATGGCCATTCCCGAAAAGCTGGCCCGCCAGGACTACTGGTATCGCGCGGAATTCATCGCGCCGGTGTCGGTGACGGGGCGGCACAGTGCGCTTCGCTTCGACGGCGTCAACTACACCGCCGAAATCTGGCTGAACGGAAAGCGTCTGGGTGCGATGAAGGGCGCTTTCGTGCGCGGGCAGTTCGATGTCACCGATGCGCTTCTGCCCGGTCAGATCAATGTCGTCGCGGTCAGGGTTTCGCCACCGCCGCATCCGGGCATTCCCGATGAGCAGTCGCTGACCTCAGGGCGCGGGCCGAACGGCGGGATCCAGACGCTCGACGGCCCGACCTTCGTGGCGACCGAGGGCTGGGACTGGATCCCGGGTATCCGCGACCGTAATACCGGCCTGTGGCGACCGGTCGCGCTGGAAACGACGGGCGACGTCCGCATCGGCGACAGCCGGTTCAGCACGACACTGCCCGGGGCGGACACGCGCCTGGCCGATGTGGCGATCGACGTGCCTCTAAAGAACCTGTCGGGCAAGGCGCTGACCACAAGCGTCACCGTCGCCTTCGACGACGTCGCGGTGACGAAGCCGGTCGAGCTGGCGCCCGGCGCCGAGGGGGTCGTCCATTTCGATCCATCGGCCTTTCCGCAACTGGCGATCAGGAATCCCAGGCTGTGGTGGCCGAACGGCTACGGCGCGCCCAATCTCCACACGGCGATCATAACGGCCGGGGAGGGCGGTCAGGTCTCCGACCGCAAGGCCGTGCGCTTCGGCATGCGCCAGGTCACCTATCAGATATCGCTACTCGACAAGGCCGGCGAGCTCGAACGCGTCGAGGTCGATCCGACGCGCGCTTACGCGCTGGGTCAGTCGATCGTCGACGAGTCGCACGAACATATCCGCAAGGTGCCGGGCGGCTGGGCCGCGTCGTTCAAGCCGGGCGCCGAAACCTCCGCCGCGGTGACCCGGGTTGCCGGCGACCAGGGCCTGGCGCCGCACCTGCTGATCAAGGTCAACGGCGTGCGCATCGCCGTGCGCGGCGGCAATATTGGCATGGACGACATGATGAAGCGCGTCGACCGCGCCCGGCTGGAACCGGTCTTCCGACTGCACCGCGACGCCCACCTCAACATCGTCCGCAACTGGGTGGGCCAAAGCACCGAGGACACCTTCTATGACCTGGCCGACGAATACGGCCTGATGGTGCTGAACGATTTCTGGGAATCGACGACCAATTCCAATATCGAGGCCGAGGACGTCCCGCTGTTCCTGGCGAACGCCACCGACACGGTGCGGCGCTTCCGCAACCACCCGTCGGTCGTCGTGTGGTTCGGCCGCAACGAAGGCGTGCCGCAGCCGGTGCTCAACACCGCCCTGCAGGACATGATCGAGCGCGAGGACGGCACGCGCCTCTATATGGGCTCGTCCAACGAGGTCAACCTCGCGCCCAGCGGCCCCTATAACTGGCGCGAACCCGCGACCTATTTCACCGATTTCGCCAGGGGCTTCGCCGTCGAGATCGGCACGCCGTCCTTCCCGACGCTCGAGGCGTGGAAGCGCGCCGTGCCGGCTGAGGACCTGTGGCCCATCAACGATACCTGGGCGTACCACGACTGGCACCAGGACCGGAACGGCTCGGTCAGGACCTTCATGGAGGCCATGGAGACGCGCTTCGGGCCGCCGACAGGCCTGGAGGACTTCGAGCGCAAGGCGCAGATGCTGGAATACGAATCCTACCGCGCCATATTCGAAGGCTTCAATGCCGGGTTGTGGACGACAAACACCGCGCGCATGCTGTGGATGACGGCGCCGGCCTGGCCGTCGTCGCACTGGCAGATGTTCTCGTCCGACTACGACACGCACGGCGCCTATTACGGCGTCCAGAAGGCGTCGGAACCCGTGCACGTCCAGATGAACCTGCCGGATTACAAGGTCATCGCGGTGAATAACGGGTTGCCGGCCATTCAGGCAAATGTTACCGCGCGGGTCATGACCCTGAAGGGGAGGGTGATCGAGACGCGCACGGCCCGGCTCGCGGTCGCCGGTGGCGGTCAGGCGGCTGCCTACACGCTCGCCCTCGACGCCGACATGCAATCGGGACCGGTCCTGGTGCAGCTCGAGGCCCGCGATGCCGCCGGCAAGATGTTGTCGACCAACACCTATTGGCAGGCCCGGACACCGGCAGACCTGAAGGCGCTCGACGACCTGCCGAAGGCGACGATTACGACGCAGGCACGTGTGCGTACCGATGGCCAGGATCGCGTTGTCGCGCTGACGCTTCGCAACCCCGGGAAGACGCCGGCGCTTGCCGTCAAGCTCGGCGTGTTCGCGCCGGACGGCGAGCAGGTCTTGCCGGCCTATTTCAGCGACAATTATATTTCCCTGATGCAGGGTGAGGTCCGCACCGTCGAGATACGCTATCCGACCGTAAGGAAGGCTTCGGAAATCAGGGTCCGCGGATGGAATGTCCTTCCATCCCTGCAACAGCTCCGGGACTTGAACTGAAACGACTCCGGGAGATCCCGGGCGCACCGAAGGGCTATGCGGCCCCCGTAGATTCAGTGGGATGGCATATTTTTGCTTTCCAGCGTCAGGCGGCTGTCGCCGCAGAAGCCGCAGGCGGTGCCAAAGAACATCTTGCCCTTCTCGCGATCGCCCTTGAGCTGCCAGTCGAGCCAGTCGACGACCACCTCGGCCGCGATGCCGCCGTGCGGCTGCATATAGGTGCCGCCGTGGCCGACCGGGATGTTCACGAGCGCCGCGGGGACCGTGGTCAGGCGCGCATAGTCGTCCATGCCGTTGGCGTACGCGATGTCGCTAGGGCCGCCAAGGATATAGAGGGTCGGCACATGGATGTCGGCCAGCATCGCCTTGTGGACCTCCATGCCCGGGATCAGGTTTTTGTCGCCGTTGAAGACGCCGCTGTTCATGACGACCAGGGTCTTCACGCGCGGGTCGGGCGCGACGATGATGGCCTGTAGCCCGCCGCAGCTCCAGCCCGACACGGCGATGGCGTGCGTATCTATCTTGTGGAAGTAGGGGCTTTGCGGGCGGTCGTTTTCGCGGACCGCCCAGTCGATCGCTTCGGTCAGCGCCGAAGCCCGGGTCGCCATGCCAAGGCCGGGGCCCTCCGTCGGCTTTGCCGCCTCGGGATGGAGCGCGGCGATCACACCGGGCGCCACGATCAGATAGCCGTGCGAGGCGATGTCCAGCAGATGGTTGCGCGAACTGGTCCCGTCAGCGCTGCAGCCGCCGTTGCCGAAGACGTAGACGGGAAGTTTTGCCTGTCCCATGGCCTGCGGGTGATAGATGACGTGGGCGGGAAGGGTCGGGTCCTCTTCGTAGACGGCGGAGAAGGGGCCGCTGCCGGTTTCCGTTTCGGCCGCCTGGCACGTTCCGGCGATGATCGCGGCTGCCACCGCGGCCGCTATGGTCGATGAAATCTTCACGGAAGGTCCTCTCAGTTCCTGCGCCGCTTGGTCGTCGGCATTCTTAAAACGCTCGGGCCGCGATGTTCCGCATCATCGTCAAAGCGTGCCCTGGCGGTAGAATGCCGAAGCGGCGCAAGGTGCAGCCAGGGCAAGGAACGCCGCGACCGCCAGCAGACGAAGACCCTTCGAGGCCATGGCGGCTATCGCCTCGGCGTGAGGACGATCACCCCACCGCCCGAACCCTTCACGGCGAGCGAAACATGGCTTTCCGCGGTGACAGTCGTCGTGCCTTCCGTCAGGCTGTTGGCGTCGGCGCCGTCGGCCCATTGCCGGGCGGAATAGGCGCCCTTGCCCAGAAAGGAGAAGGGGATGTCGATCGTCCGGCCCTCCTGGTTGGTCATGGCGCCGACATACCACGTGTCACCCTTGCGCCGTGCGAGGGCGACATAGGTTTCGGGCGTCCCGCCGATGAAGCGCGTTTCGTCCCACGCTGTCGGCACGCTTTTGACGAAGTCGAAGCCCTGGGCGTCTTTGTAAACCTCGGGATCATCGGACACCATCTGCAGCGGGCTTTCATAGACGACGTACATGGCCAAGGCCTGGCCGCGAGTCGTCTGCGTCATCGGCATGATGTCGCGAACCTGGAAGGTGTCCGGCGTGGCGTTGTGGAAACCGCCCGGCGTATAGTCCATGGGGCCGAGCAGCATGCGCGTATAGGCCAGCCGGACATTGTGGTCAGGCGTGATGCGTTTGCTGAACTTGTTCCACTCGGCCCCCATGACACCTTCCTGGGTTATGAAGTTGGGATAGGTGTGCTGCAGGCCCGCCGGCGGATAGGCGCCGTGCATGTCGAGCAGCATGTGCCGCTTCGCCGTGCCCGCCGCCAGGTCACGGTAAAAATTCACCATCTCCTGGTCGTCGCGCTCCATGAAGTCGACCTTGATGCCCTTGATGCCCCACTTCTGATAGGTATCCAGGACCTCGTCCATGCGCGGCTGGACGTGGCGCCAGTGCGCCCACAGGATCAGGCCGACGTGACGGTCGGCGGCGTATTTCACCAGGGCCGGCATGTCGATCGCCGGGTCGGCCCGCGTGATGTCGGTGCCGGGATCGGGATTGCAGCACGGCGTCGAGCCATAGGCCCAGCCGGCATCCATCAGGAAATAGGAAAAGCCGGACGCAGCGGCGAAGTCGATGAAACGCTTATAGAAATCCATGTTGGGCTTGACGCCGGCAGTCGGCCCCGACCACCAGTCCCACGCGGCCTTGCCCGGCTTGACCCAGGAAAAATCTCCCGACGGCGGTGGCGCGAGATTGCCGATAAGCCCTGACGGGATCATGTCGCCGGCGCGATCGCCCATCATGACGACGCGCCACGACGTCGAAAGGCCGTCGGCCGAGCGGACGGCCACGTCCGGATTGCCCGGCGGTGGCGTCAGGTGAACGTGCAAGCCGTGCGGCGCGGCGGCCAGACTGCTACCGGCATAGCCGACAAGGTCCGATTGGGCGATGGCGAAGTGCGTCTTGCCGCTGGCCGAGGCGCACACCGCCGGGACGTCGTAGAGCGTGTCCGTCTTGAGCTCGGACACCTTCAACGGACTGGAGGGGTTCTCGTGCGAGCCGGCGTATTCGCTGACTTCGCACGTTGCATCGTTCGGGAACAGGAAGCTGGTCGCTTCGCCCTTGATTGCATAGGGGGCGCCGTTCGGCAGGCGGTAGCGGAAGGCGATCCCGTCGTCATAAGCGCGGGCTTCCAGGGTGACGCGGCGATGCGCGCCGCCGGTTTCGCGATAGGTGACGACGATGGCGTTATAGGCGTCAACCGTGGTTTTGGCCTTGGTGGCGATCAGCGGCAGGATCTGTTTGTGCACCGCTTTTTTGACTTCGACGACCGACAGCGGCCCGTAAGGTTCGGCATCGGCCAGGACGAGACCGAGCGGCGAGGGCGCGATGACCGGCTCGCCCTTTCGGGTGACGGAATATTGCGTACCATCCCGCGAAAGCTTGAATGCGATACTCTTGTCGGGGGAGCTGACGATTGTCGTCGCCGCGAAGGCAGCCGCGAAAAGGAGCATTTTCGATATCCCTGTGAAGCCGGCGGCCAGACCCCGCCCTTGTTTTGCCGATAAATGTCACAGGTAAAACTAACTGCCAATAGCGATAGTTCCTTTTTGTGCCTGGTGGCAGATATTTCGTCAAACCCATGAGGGATATGGCCGATCATGCGTTTTATGCTTGAAGTTCCGGATGAGCGGCCAGAGGATGTGACGCACCTGACCATGCTTGAAAATGCCGCTGCCAGGTCCGACTCCAGGCCGGACGACATCTCGGTCCTGATCCGCCGTCGCGCCGAGATTCGCGACGAAATCAGCCGAAGCCGCAAGGCCCTGCGGAGGCTGGCGACCGAATTTCAGGACGTCGACGCCGCCATCCGCACTATGAAGGAGGCCGGACCCGCTGTGCGCGGGCCAGCTTCGGCGCCCGGCGGCACCAGCAACGTGACGCGCATCCTGTTCGAGGCCCTCACTGCGGCCGAAACCCCGATGACGTCCGAAGCGCTCGCACGACGGGTCATGGGCGAACTCGGTCTTGACGCGAAGAACAAGGCGGTCACCAGGTATGTCGTGCGCCGGGTCTGCATCTGTCTATGGGAGCAGGTCCAGAAAGGCCATTTCAGGAAGGCCGAACCCCTGTCGCGCCCCATGAGGTGGGAGCGCGTCCGTCCCAGACAATAAAATACCTGCGCCGCCAAAAAGGCAGCGCCATCAGGATAAAAAGGGAGACTTTCATGCGGTATTTCGTTTCGGCCATTGCCCTGGCCGCAGCTGTCCTTGTGCCCGTGACAGCGTCCGCCGCGGACGCATCGGTGCAACTGACACTGGACACGGCCAAGACGGGCGCGGTTATCGACCGCCACATCTTCGGGCAGTTCGCCGAGCACCTGGGGACTGGGGTGTACGGCGGCATCTGGGTCGGCAAGGACTCGCCCATCCCGAACACGCGGGGTATCCGCAATGACGTCGTCGCGGCGCTGAAGGCGATCAAGGTGCCCGACGTGCGCTGGCCCGGCGGCTGCTACGCCGACCAGTACCACTGGCGCGACGGCGTCGGGCCCAAGCGCAACGCCCGCGTCAATACAAGCTGGGGCGGCGTCATCGACAGCAACGCATTCGGCACCGACGAGTTCATGGATTTCGCCGACCAGGTGGGAACCGAAGCCTATATCTCGCTCAATGTCGGCTCGGGCACCGTGCAGGAAGCCGCCGACTGGATGGAGTACATGACGGCCGACCAGCCGACGGCGCTGCAAAAGGAGCGCGCGGCCAACGGCCATCCGGCGCCGTACAAGGTCGCCATCATGGGTATCGGCAACGAAAGCTGGGACTGCGGCGGGCTGATGACACCGGCGGAATATACCGGTGAACTGAAGCGCTTCGGCCGCTTCGTCAGCAATTACAACGCGTCGGCGCCGACGCTGAAAATCGCCGTCGGGCCCGGCACCGACGACACGGTGTGGACCGAAGCCGTCATGAAGACGTGGAAGGAGCGCAGGGGCTGGTCGTTCGACTTCCAGGGCATGTCGCTGCATTCCTACACGGTCTATGACGGCTGGCCGCCGCACATGCCGGCCACCGGCTTCGACGAGCAGGCCTACGCCAACGTGCTCTCGGAAACGCTCAAGATGGAGCCGCTGATCCGCAAGCAGACCGCGGTCATGGACCAGTATGACCCCGAAAAGAAGGTCGCCCTGGTGGTCGATGAATGGGGCGCGTGGCTGGCGCCGACGCCCGGTACGCATGATGGCTTCCTGCAGCAGCAGAACAGCCAGCGCGACGCGGTACTGGCGGCCCTGAATATCAACATCTTCGCGCGTCATGCCGACCGCGTCCGGATGGCCAATATCGCCCAGATGGTCAACGTCCTGCAGGCGATGATCCTGACGGATGGGCCGAAGATGGTCCTGACGCCGACCTATCACGTCTTCCACATGTACGTACCGTTCCAGGACGCGACCTTCGTGCCCGTCAGCTACGACGCCGGCACCTACACGTCGGGCAAGGTCACGCTGCCGCGCGTCGATGCCATCGCGGCGCGTGACAAGGCCGGCAAGGTCTGGATCGCCATCACCAATCTCGACGCCAACAAGCCTGTCACCTTCAGCGTCTCCGTTGCCGGGCTGAAGGTATCGAAAGCCGCCGGCCAGACGCTGTCGGCGCCAAAGCTCGACAGCATCAACACCTTCGACGCCCCGAATACGGTGACACCTAAGGCCGTCTCGGCAAAGATCGAGGGCGGAAAGCTGAGCCTGACCGTCGCGCCGGCTTCGGTTACGGTCGTGGGCCTGGAGCCCTGATTGAAAACGGCGGGGGCGAGCGTATGCTTGCCCCCGATTAATGAGATCGCCGCCAAGGCAACCATAAAAAGGGAGATATCATGTTGCGCAAAAAAGCCGCCTGGTTGGCCGTCGCCAGCCACCTTATCCTGGGCGCATTCGCCGCTGTCGCGTCCGCCGAGACTGTGCGCGACGCCGCCGACACCAAGGCTGCAGCCCTGGTCAAGCAGATGACGATCGATGAAAAAGTCGGGCAACTGGTCAATGTCGCCCCGGCCATCCCGCGCCTCGATATCCCGGCCTACAACTGGTGGACAGAATCGTTGCACGGCGCTATCGGCGCGGTGCCCACGACCAACTTTCCGGAACCCGTCGGCCTGGCCGCCACCTTCGATGCGCCGCTGGTGCACGACGTCGCCTCGACCGTCAGCGTCGAGGTCCGCGCCCTGCATACGCTGGGGCGGCAGACCGGGCATCTCGGCCATATCGGCACCGGTCTCGACACCTGGTCGCCCAATATCAACATCTTCCGCGATCCGCGCTGGGGACGCGGGCAGGAGACCTACGGCGAAGACCCGTACCTGACGGCGCGCATGGGTGTCGCCTTCGTCACCGGCATGCAGGGACCGGACCCCGACCAGCCCGACGTCATCTCGACGCCCAAGCACTTCGCCGTCCATTCAGGACCTGAGCCGACGCGGCACGTCGCCAACGTCTATGTCTCGCCGCACGACCTGGAAGACACCTATCTGCCGGCCTTCCGCGCCGCCATCGTCGAGGGCAAGGCAGGTTCGGTCATGTGCGCCTATAACCGCATCGACGGCCAGCCCGCCTGCGCCAGCGACCTGCTGCTGAAGGACCACCTGCGCGGCGCCTGGAACTTTCAGGGCTATGTCGTCTCGGATTGCGACGCCGTCGTCGATATCGACGCGCATCACAAATATGCACCCGATCCCGCCGCCGGTGTGGCGGCGGCGTTGAAGGCCGGGGTCGACAATGAATGCAACGGTGCGACGCTGGGCGACGCGACCAATCTCGGCGACCGCTATAAGGAAGCCCTGGCGCGCGGTCTGATCAGTGAAGGCGATCTCGACCGGGCGCTGGTTCGCCTGTTCTCGGCACGTTATCGCAACGGCGACCTGGCCGGCATTTCCGGCAAGACGCCGGTTCCCGTGACGGCGATCGGCACGCCCGAGCACCAGGCCCTCGCGCTGAAGACCGCCGTCGAAAGCCTGGTCCTGCTGAAGAACGACGGTGTGCTGCCGTTGAAACCCGAGATCCGGATCGCGGTGATCGGGCCGCTCGGCGACGCGACGCGTGTGCTGCGCGGCAACTATTCGTCGTCGCAAAGCGCGCCACCCGTCTCGGTCATCGACGGTCTGCGCAAGGCCATGCCCAAGGCGCAGATCACGCTCGTGCCATTCTCGCCTTCGGTGACGGATGGCGATCTGGTGCCCGACAGTGCCTTCGTCACGCCTGACGGCAAGCCGGGCCTGAAGACCGAATATTACAATGCGACGGCGTCCGGTTACGATGCCGAGCCCGTCGTCACCCAGGTCGAGCGCAACGTCGTGTCGCAGGCCGACCAGATGCCGAAGGTCTCGGACAAGCATAAGATCGTGTGGACCGGCTTCCTGGTGGCGCCGGAAAGCGGCACCTATCGTATGGCGGTCACCGGCGTAAAGGGCGACATCAAGACCGGCGGTAACGGCGTCGGCTCGACGGCCTATTCGCACTGGGGGCAACCGCTGACCCTGGTCGATGTCGTATTGAAGAAGGGCCAGCGTTATCCTGTTCAGCTTCAGACCGAGCCCGGCGTCTCGGCCACGCCAGGCGTCTTCTGGAAGCGCGTGTCGACCGATCTCGACGCGGATATGAAGGCGGCCATCGCTAAGGCCGACATTGTCGTAGCGGCTGTCGGCCTGACCTCGGACCTCGAAGGCGAGGAAATGCCGGTCAAGGTCGAAGGCTTCTCGGGCGGCGACAAGACGTCGCTCGACCTGCCAGCCGACCAGCGCAAGCTTCTGGAAAACGCGAAGTCTTTCGGCAAGCCACTGGTCGTCGTCGTGATGAACGGCAGCCCGGTCGATCTCAGCTGGGAAAAGGAAAATGCTTCCGCGATTCTGGAAGCCTGGTATCCCGGCCAGTCGGGCGGCCAGGCCGTCGGCGATGTCCTGGCGGGCCGCGCCAATCCCGGCGGCCGCCTGCCGCTGACCTTTTATCACAGCATCTCGGACCTGCCGGCGTTCGATGACTACGCTATGAAGGGCCGGACCTACCGCTACTTCACGGGCACGCCGGTCTATCCGTTCGGCTATGGCCTCAGCTACACGACCTTCGAATATGGGCCGGTCACCGTGACCGGCACGCCGGAGAAGGGCTTGCATGTCTCCACGACTGTGCGCAACAGCGGTAGCCGCGAAGGCAGTGATGTCGCCCAACTCTACATCGTGCCACCGGCCTTTGCCGGTGCGCCCAAGCTGGCCCTGCGCGGCTTTACCCGCGTTTCGTTGAAACCCGGCCAGTCGCAGCCGGTCACTTTTGACCTGTCGCCGCGCGATCTGAGCTTTGTGACGGCGGACGGGCAGCGCCAGCTGGTGCCGGGACAGTATCGAGTCTCGGTCGGCTCGGGCCAGCCCGATACGGGCGTGGTGACGCAGTCGGCCGGTTATGCTGTAGATACCGCGGTCGAATTGGCGAAATAGGACTGCACATGCGGAAAGCCATTATCCTCACCTGCGTCTCGCTATTGGCGCTTGCCGGTCAAGTACTGGCCGGCCAAGTGCTGGCCGGTCAAGTGCTGGCCAGCCAGGTCATGCGTGACGATCACGGCATCCGGATCGATACAGGCGCCGGTATCGTGTCGGTCGAAATGATGTCCGATCGCATCGCCCATATCCGGTTCGGGACGAAGGACTACGCCGGGAACTACAATCCGGCCGTCATCACGACGGCGAAGCCGGTTGCCTTTACGGTGTCGGAAGCCGCCGACACCGTGACGCTGGCCACTGCGGCGTTCAAGGTGCAGGTTGCGAAGACGGATGGTGCGGTCGGCTTCCTGACCCTTGATGACAAGCCCTTGCTGGCCGAGGCGGGGCGCGACCTCGGCCACGGCGTGACGCAGAAATTCGGCACGCCCTTCGGCGACCCGAATATCGTCTATGGCCTGGGCCAGCACCAGAATGGCCTGTTGGACTACAGCGGAACGACGGTCCATCTACAGCAGGCCAATCGCGACGTCGCAGTTCCCATGCTTGTGTCGCCTAAGGGATTCGGCATTCTGTGGAACAATGCGGCGGTGACCGACGTCGATATCGCCCTGCCGTCACAGCCGACCCTTGTCGTGCGCTCCGAGGCCGGACAGGGCGTCGATTACGATTTCATCTACGGGCCCGAGCTTGACGACGTCGTCAGGGGCTACCGCTGGCTTACCGGCGACGCGCCGATGATGGCGCGCTGGACCTGGGGCCTGTGGCAGTCGAAGGAGCGTTACCGTAGCCAGGCGGAGCTCCTCGCGGTGGCGGCGAAGTACCGGGCGATGAATGTCCCATTCGACGCCGTCGTCCAGGACTGGCAATACTGGCAGCCGGGACAGTGGGGTAGCCACCGTTTCGACCCGGCGCGCTACCCCGATCCCGCCGCCATGGTGAAGGCCTTGCACGATCAGCACGTGCACACGATCGTCTCGGTCTGGGCGCGCCTCGATCCCGGCAACGCCAATACAGCCGAACTGGATGCCGCCGGTGCGTTGTTTCCGAAGACCTACCCCAATGTCTACCCGGCAGGGCAGGGGCGTTGGTACGACGCCTGGAACCCGAAGGCGCGCGATCTCTATTGGCGCCAGATGATGCGGAACCTGGGCACGCTCGGCTTCGACGGCTGGTGGCTGGATGCCTCCGAAGCGGAACTGGGCGGCGACTGGGGCGAGATGCGGAGCGTCACGACGGCGGCCGGTCCCGGCGCGGAGGTCTACAACGCCTATCCGCTGATGCATACGGCGGCCGTCCACGACGGCATGGTACGCGATCAGCCGGACAAGCGCGCCTTCATCCTGACCCGGTCGGCCTATGCCGGCCAGCAGCGTAACGCTGCCATCACCTGGTCCGGCGATACAATGGGGACTTGGGACGTGTTGCGCCGGCAGGTCCCTGCGGCGCTGAATTTCAGCCTCAGCGGCATACCCTACTGGTCGGCCGACATCGGCGGTTTCTTCGGCGGTGACCCCAAGGACCCGGCCTATGCCGAACTCTTCACACGCTGGTATCAGTTCGGCGTCTTCAACCCGATGTTCCGCGTGCACGGCACCGGCGCGGGCAAGGAGCTGTGGGCGTTCGACGCGCCGACACAAAAAATCCTGCTGGACTATGACAGGCTGCGTTACCGGCTGCTGCCCTACATCTATTCGGCGTCGTGGGAGGTCACGAACCACCAGAGCACCCTGATGCGCGCGCTGGCGTTCGACTTCCGCGACGATACCGCGGCGCTCCATGTTGCCGACGAATATATGTTCGGCAAGGCGCTGCTGGTGGCGCCAGTGGTCCAGGCGAATACACACGACCGCGCCGTCTATCTCCCCGGCCGAGACACCTGGTACGACTTCTGGACCGGGAAGGCGCGGGCCGGGGGCAAGGTGGTCGTCGCGCCCGCGGATATCGCCACCATTCCGGTCTTCGTGCGGGCGGGCAGCATCCTGCCGCTCGGCCCCGTCAAGCCATACGCAGACGCGCGGTCGGACGCCCCGGTCGAACTGCGCGTCTATCCCGGACGCGATGGCGTCTACGAGCTTTATGACGACGCCGGCGATGGCTACGCCTACCAGCAGGGGCAACACGCCACGGTGCGTATGACGTGGTCGGACAGCGCGCATCGTCTCGACATCGCCGCGCGCCAGGGGACATTCGACGGCATGCCTGTGCGGCAGATCTTCACCGTGCGGTGCGGACCTGATGGAGCAATGCCGCAAACCGTTACCTATGCCGGCAGGCCGGTGTCGATCAGTCTGCCCGGATGTTCGGCTGCGAACTATTCCGCGCGATAGAAACGGATGCGGACGGCGGGCCGGTCGCTCAGGATCTCAAGCGTCCCGACCATGGCCGACTGGCCCAGCCACTGGTAGCGGCCGAGCGGCGGTTCGAACAGGGCGACGGTGCGCACGGGTTTCGACACGCCGTTCTCCGGTGGACACAGGGCGCCCTGGTTCAGGACATTGATGATCGCGCCGTCGTCGGTCTTCAGCATGTAGTCGGCACGCACCCCCCAGCAGCCGTCCGCCCGCTGCAACTGCCAGTCCCAGCCGCCCGGAACGAGAGTGCCGCGGATGCCCGGGCCTTCAAACGTCCCGCCGGTGATCGGGACGATATTGCGCGTGCCCAGCATGGTCTTGCCGGGCGACATACCGGTGCCGAGCGTCACCGTCTCTTCGAAGGCGAAGGTCAGCTTCGGCGCGTCGGCCGGCGTCTCGGCCGGGGCCGGCGTGGCGATGAAAAGCGTCAATCCGATAGCGATGGCGCGCAGCATGAAGTCTCCCGGGAATAGCGCCGCCGTGGTCGCGGCCTTACCTACAAGACGCGCGAGGCGACAAGTCTCGCAAGGAAAAGTCTGAGGAAAGGGCCGCCTCTTGCGTCTTAAGGAAAATGGCCGGAGATATCGGTCCGAAAAAAGGGAGACGCACATGACACTTGATTTCCGCTCCGCGACGGCGTGCACCGCCGCCGTCCTGCTGGTTTTCGCGGCACCGGCTTGCGCGCAGGTCCAGACCATAACGCCGCCCGCCGTCGCCGGCGCCAGGCCCGTCACGGTCGAAAAGATCAAGGTCCACAGCGTCTCGATCGAGGGCAATCTGGAGGGCGAGTCTCCCGACCGCGACGTCATCGTCTACCTGCCGCCCGATTACGCCGCGAACCCGAAGACGCGCTATCCCGTCGTCTACGCCCTGCATGGCTATTCCATCAGCAACGAGATGTGGACGCAGGAAATCAAGACGCCGCAGACGGTCGAGGGGGCCTTCGCGCTCGGCACGCCCGGCATGATCATCGTCGTGCCTAATTCGCGGACCCTCCACAACGGGTCCATGTATTCGAACTCGGTGACGACGGGCGACTTCGAGGACTTCATCGCGCACGATCTGGTCGCCTATATCGACGCGCACTACCGTACGATCCCGAATCGCCTGAGCCGCGGCCTGGCCGGCCACTCGATGGGCGGATACGGCACCATCCGCATCGGCATGAAGCATCCCGAGGTCTTTGGCGCACTCTATGCCATGAGCCCGTGCTGCCTGTCGGCGCGCGAGGCTCCGCAGCCCGCCATGGCCGCCGCGCTCGAGGCCGCGAAGACGCCGGAAGAGGCGACAAAGCTTGACTTCTTTTCGCGGGCGACTTTCGCCGCCGCGGCCGCCTGGTCGCCCAACCCGAAAAAGCCGCCGCTCTATCTCGACCTGCCGACCGACAAGGGCGTGGTCGATAAATCGGTGCTGGCGCGCTGGGCGGCCAATACGCCGCTGTCGATGGTCGACCAGTACGTTTTCAATCTCAGGCAATACCAAGCGATCGCCATCGACGTCGGCGACCAGGACGGGCTGAAAACCGACGCCGAGGCTCTGCACGTGCGCATGGACGATTTCGGCGTCAAGAACAGCTTCGAACTGTACAGCGGGACGCATACCAGCGCCGTCGCCGACCGCTTCCAGAACCACGTGCTGCCGTTTTTCGGCAAGGTGCTGAAGTTCCATTAGCAGGCTGCTGTTTTGTCGCGCAATGTGCCAAAAAGGGCGTCACACTTTTTGGGGACATTGCGCTCTGATTTTTGTTTTGTCGCGCAATGTGCCCCCAAAAAAGACGTCACACTTTTTGGGGCACATTGCGCTCTGGCGTTAGCGCTAACATTTTTCCTTAAAAGTGCAGGCGAATCCCAGCCGCCAGCCGGGTCTCGCTGGACGTGGCGCTGAGGAACTGTTCCTTGAAGCGGCCATGCGTCGAAAGGGGTTCGCCGAGCAGATTGGTGGCATAGCCATAAAGCTCGGCGGATTTCGTCACCTGGTAGCTGAAGGTGGCGTCGAGCTGGGTATGGGCATTGACGAAGGTAGGCTCGTACGCATCCTGGCTCTGCCCGATCTGTGACAGATAGCTGTCGCGCCAGTTCAGCGCTGCTCGCGCCTGCCACGGCCCACGCTCGTAATAGAGGACGAGGTTGGCGGAATTGCTGAGGCCCGCGACCGCCATGGTCTGGTCCACGCGACGGACGTCGAACGGCTTGTCCGTGCCGACCAGGGTGATGTTGCCCGCAAGACCGAAGCCACTGCCGCCGAGAAGGTGCTGGAAGGCAAGTTCTTCACCCGTGACGTTGGCGCTGCCGCCATTCTCCGGGCGGCTGATCACGAAGTTGGCGGATGTGTCGCCGGCGTCGGGGCGGGTGAAGTCGCTGCCCGTCGACGGATCGAGCACGCCGTTGATCGGCGCGACATAGGTGTTGGTGGCGATGAAGTCGTCTACGTGCTTGTGGAACAGGTTCAGCGACACGTAGGACGACCGCGAATAGTACCATTCGACGGTCAGGTCGAGATTGTCGGAAAGATAAGGCCGCAGGTAGGGATTCCCTTCCTGCGCGGCGAAATTGCCGGGGCGGGTGAAGGTGATGCTGCGCGTCGGGTTGAGCGACGAGACGGGCGGCCGCGTCAGGGTCCGCGACAGCCCGAGCCGCGTGGTCACCGCGTCGGACAGGTCGAGCCGGAAATCGACGGCCGGGAGCCAGTAGGCGAAGTGGTTCCGGGCCTGCTTCGCCACTTCGGGACCATAGACGGAATTTTCGAGGGTCAGATCGACATAGGTCAGGCCCACCAGGGACTGCTCGGTCCCGTAGGATGCGAGATGCGTGGCCTCGTAACGCAGGCCGCCCGTCGTGGTAAGCGGCATCCCGAACACCTCCGCGCGGTTGCGCGCCTCGATGAAGCCGGCTGTGGTCTGTTCGCGGACGCGGTAGCTGCTGAGCGCGTCGACCGGTTGAAGCGATTGCCCTGACGCCTGCTCGTACACCCGCGCAACGGCGTCGACGTCGTAGCGGATAAGCCGCGGCGGCAGCAGGGCGGCATTGGCAAATCCGTTGATGAAATCGGACGGCCGCGTAATCTGGTCGGTGAACAGGCTGTCAGGCAGGTCCGGCGTTGCCGGGTAGCCGCAATAGAGGCACATCACCGAGACATCGTTGACCTGACGCACATTCTTCAGGCGCTGAGTAAGGTCCAGTCCGGATCGCATGCGCCAGCCGTTACGCTTCCACTCGACGTGCAGGCGCAACTGGTTGATCGTATCGTGGATGTTGTCGGCCTGACGCGGCAGGATGTGCGGCCGCATCATCGACGGGTCGAGATAATCGTTGCCGTTGCCCGGCGGCCCTCCGTTCTGGACGCGGCCGGGAAGGCGCTCATTGTAGCGCAGGATGTAGGGCAGGGCGTCGTGGCCCTGGCCGAGAACGAATTGCGACTGGTTCGCGTAGCCGACATCGGCGGAATTCATCTCGATTTCGCCGTGCGGGTTCTGCACGGACGAAGCGCTGTTGGCCGACACCGTCAGAGTGAGGCCAGGCTGCGCGTGCCACGACAGGTTGGCGCCGGTCGACAGGTTGACCGTGCGCGTCCGGTCACGGGCGGCGTCCACGTCCATGGCATTGAGCTGGTAATAGTCGACGACCGTCCCGTTGGCATTGGTGCGGACGTTGGCCGTCGTCGGATCGTTCGTGGTGAACCAGGTCCCCAGCGACGCGGTGTCTATGGCGTCGAACAGGTCGGAATACTGTATGTGTCCGCCGATCTCCAGGCGGTCGTCGGGACGGTACTGTACGACCAGGCGGCCATTGGTGCGGGTACGGCGGACGTCCTGCATGCTCATAAGCCAGCTTTGCGGCGTATAGATGTGGCCGGTCGTATTCAGGCCGTCGTCGACGACGCCCGGCGCGTAGACCGTATCGCGCTTCCATGCGGAAATAGCGACACTGTTTTCGTGCGTCGTAAAGGACTGGCGGCTGAAGGAGGCGAGAATGCCGAGTTTACCGCCAAGGAATTTTTCGCTGACCAGACCGCCGGCAACCGGTTCGGCGTGCGCCGACGTGCCGCTGTCGACCGTGGCGGCAAGCGTGAAGGCGGCGCGATTGCCCGGATAGTCGAAGGGTTGCGGCAGCCGGATGTCGATCGTGGCGCCGATCCCGCCGGACGGCATGTCGAGCGCCGTCGTCTTGTAGACGTCGACGGCGCCGATGAAGTCAGCCGACAGGTCGTTGAAGTTGAATTCGCGGCCGGTATTGCGCGACGGCATCAGGTCGCCGTCCATCAGCACCGTGTTGAATTCCGGTCCAAAGCCGCGCACCGTCACCTGGTAGCCTTCGCCGTGCGACCGGCTGATCGAGACACCGGGAACGCGCTGAAGCGATTCCGCGAGGTTGGCGTCCGGAAACTTGCCGACATCGTCGGCGACGATGGTGTCCACCACATGGTCCGCCGAGCGTTTGCGCGCGATCGACGAAATCAGCTTCTGCCTGAGGCCAAAGACCGTGACCACGGCCGGCGGCGCGGCCGGCGCCGTGACGACAGGCGCTGCTGGCTTGCGGACGACGAGGAAAACGTTCTGCTGCGTAAGCCGGAAGGTAAGGTCCGTACCGGCCAGGAGCTGTTCAAGCGCTGCCTCGCGCGGCATCATCCCGGCTATCGCAGGGCTTCTCCGTCCGGCGGTGAGATCGGGCGCAAACAGGACCTGGGTCCCGCTCTGAACGCTGAAACCATTGAGCGAGTCTGCCAGGGGCGCGGCCGGCAAGTTGAAGCGGAAGGCCTGCTCGGACGCGGCAACGGGTGTCGCAGCCAAGGCGAACACCGGCGCGCACACGCCAAGCCAGGACCAGTTCCGGTCCGTCCTTCGCCTCATTCCCGTTCTCTACCCTGTTTTTTGTTTTGTCGGGGTATTTGCACCCAGGTGCATTATGACGATGTTCTGCGATTTCGCAGCATCTTTGTCGCCGTGCCGGTGCCGATGTCCTTGGCTTTGTTGCGAAAATATAACGTTTCCGCCAGTGAAACCGTGTGTTTGCAATGGTTTGCCGATGGAATGGCCGGGCTATGGCATTTTTTTGAAAAAAAAGTCCTCCGGCGATGAGGGAAACGCCGCCTTGTGCGTTTTCAATTATCGGTCACAGCTTTACGGACGTGCAATAGACTGAGGATTTCGCCGAAAGTCGCTACATCCGCAATTGCGAAACCAAACTCCAATAAGATGGGCCCGCTTACAAGGGCCTGGCACAGGGACATGTCGGTTCAGGATCGGAACGCAATCGTTGAAGACCTTGTCAGGGAGTACAGGGATGCCTTGACGCGCTTCTTCGTCAGGCGGACCTCGGATCTGACCGAAGCCGAGGACCTGACGAACGAACTGTTCTTCCGCCTGATCCGGCGCCTGAACCGCGAGCCGGTGGAAAATCCCCAGGCCTTCCTGTTCCACGCGGCGGCCAATCTCGTCAACGACCGGCACCGCCGGTTGAAGTCCAGGCAGATGTACGCCGCGACGAACCCTGACGCGAAGGGCGACGGCATTGAGGATATTTCGCCGGAACGCGTTTTAGAAGGAAAGCAGGCTCTGCAGTCGGTCATGCGGTTACTCGACGGCGTCGATAAACGCACCCGGGATGTCTTCCTGCTCCACCGTGTTCACGGCATGAAGTACGCCGAGCTCGCGCAAGCCTATGGAATTTCTGTCAGTTCAGTTGAGAAGTATATTATGAAGTGCCTGGTCCAGATCGCAAAACATTCCGGGGACAAGGCTTAGACCATGGCTCAATCCGACCGCGATGCCCTTTACGAAGAGGCCGCCCTGTGGTGGTCGCGACGCCATGAAGCCGGGCCTGAGGTACGCGGCGCGTTTGCGCAGTGGCTTGCCGCCGATCCGCTGCATGCGGAAGCCTTCGACGCCATCGAGCGCGCCTGGGAAGCCTTTGGGGACGCCTTGCCGGACGCCGATGAGATACTCGGCGACGCCGCAGGAGCGCCTTCGGTGCTGGCGGCGCGCCGGGCGTCCCGCCCGGTATCGCGCCGCTGGTTCGGCGCGGCCCTTGTGGGGACGGCCGCCGCAACCGGAGCCGGTGTCTTCGTCTGGCAAAAGAGCCGAACCGAAACCTACGAATTCACGACCGGCATGGGTGAACGCCGGCGCGAGACCCTGGCGGACGGGTCCAGCGTCGATCTCGACGCCAATTCGCATCTGCGTGTCGAACTCAACGGCTGGACACGCAAGCTCGACCTCGTCAAGGGCCGCGTCCTGTTCGACGTCGCCAAGGACGCTGACCGCCCCTTCGTCGTCACCGCGGCGACCGAAACCGTCACCGCGCTTGGAACCCTCTTCTGGGTCGAAGTGCGCAATGCCGAGACGACGGTTTCCCTGATCCGGGGGCGGGTCCGCGCGGAAACCGCGGGTGACAGCCTCGAGCTGGCGCCGGGCGACCTTGTCGCCTTCGGCGGCGGGCGGCGCCTTCGCCTGGCCCACGGCATTGACGCCACGGGTACCCAGGCCTGGCGCACCGGCCGGCTGGTCTTCGACAATGAGCCGCTTGCCCGCGTGGCCGAACGCATGAACGACTACAGCGCCGACAAGATCATCCTGGGCGACGCAAAGGCAGGGTCCATCCGGATCAGCGGCAGCTTCCTAGCCGGCCAGACCCAGGCCTTTATCGACGCGCTCGAAACCTATTACGGATTGTCGGTTTCGCGCTCCGGGCAAGGCCTGACGGTCCGTTCCAAGGGACATCCGCAGGCATGACGCACGCGATCGAAAAGCTGGTGATCGTGGGCGGCGGGACCGCCGGCTGGCTGACCGCGGGCATTATCGCGGCGCGCCACCAGGGCCGGATCAAGGCGGGCAGGTTCAGCGTGACGCTCGTCGAGTCGCCCAATGTGCCGATCATCGGGGTGGGCGAGGGGACCTGGCCAACCCTGCGCTCCACGCTGGAAAAGATGGGCGTTTCGGAAACCGCCTTCTTCCGCGAATGCGACGTGGCCTTCAAACAGGGCGCCAGGTTCGCCAAATGGACGACCGGGCGCGACGACGATTTCTACTACCATCCGCTCATGCTGCCGCAGGGCTTCGCCCAGGTGAACCTGGCGCCGCACTGGCTGGATGGATTGCAGGACCGCAGCTTCTGCGACGCCGTGTGCCCGCAGGGAGAACTGTGCGAAGACGGACTGGCGCCCAAGACCATTACCACGCCGGAATACCAGGCGGTCGCCAACTATGCCTACCATCTCGACGCCGGCAAGTTCGCGCCCTTCCTGACGCGGCACTGTACGGAAAAGCTGGGCGTACGGCACGTTCTGGCCGATGTCTCCGGCGTCAACCTGGCGACGACGGGGGATATCACCAGCATCGACACCAAACAGGCCGGCACCATCTCGGGCGACCTGTTCGTCGACTGCACCGGCTTTTCATCGCTGCTATTGGGCGGCGCGCTCGGCGTGCCGTTCCGCGACTGCGGCGATATCCTGTTCTGCGACCGGGCGCTGGCCGTGCAGGTGCCGTACACGTCGGAAGACGCCGCCATGGCCTCGCATACCATCTCGACGGCGCAATCGTCCGGCTGGATATGGGATATCGGCCTGCCGGTCCGCCGCGGCACCGGCCACGTCTATTCCAGCCGCCATACCAGTGACGAGCAGGCGGAAGAAGAGCTGGCGCGCTATGTCGGCCCGGCCATCAAAAGCCTGTCGGTTCGCAAGATCACCATCCGCTCGGGCCACCGCGAAACCTTCTGGAAAAATAACTGCGTCGCCGTCGGCCTGGCGGCCGGCTTCCTCGAACCGCTCGAGGCCTCGGCTATCGTATTGATCGAGCTGTCGGCCAAGCTGATCGCCGAACAGATGCCGGCGTGCCGCGAGGTCATGGATATCATCGCGGCGCGCTTCAACGAAACGACCCATTATCGCTGGGGCCGGATCATCGATTTCCTGAAGCTGCACTATGTGCTGACCAAGCGGACGGACACCGCCTTCTGGCGTGACAATGTCGATCCCGACACGATCCCGGATCGGCTGAAGAACCTTCTACATTTGTGGAAATATCAGTCACCCTGGTATTTCGACGAGTTCGACCGACTGGAGGAGGTCTTCCCTGCGGCCAGCTATCAGTATGTGCTCTACGGCATGGGCTTCCGCACCGAGGTTCTGCCCGAGGACAATGCCGCTACCGAAATCCTGGCGCGCCGCCACATCACGGAGAATGTCGCGGCGACCCAGCGCCTGCGGACCCAGTTGCCGAAGAACCGCGACCTTATCCGCAAGATCCACGAATACGGCCTGCAGCCGATTTAACCAGAGCGAGAAACGCCCCGTGACCAATATCGTCGTGCTGAATACGGAAGCTCATAAAGGCGTGCGCGTACGCGCCAAGGCGTCGGCGCGTCTTGGCGACGGCGAGCGTTTCGTGCCCGTCGTCGTCGGCGAATTCGGCCTGCTGGCCGTCCATTATCCGATACTCCTGTCGAAGGACTCCGAGACTGGCGCCTTCTATGCCGGTGCCATGCTCGGCTTCGACGATCATGAAAACCTGTTCCTCGACGAAGCGAAGGGCTTCGACGCCTATCGGCCGCTCAACCTCCAGCGCGCGCCCTTCTTCGCCGCCGGCGACGAACTGGCGATCGACCTCGACAGCCCGCGCGTCACCGAGAGCGAGGGCGAACCTCTGTTCGACGAGGGCGGGACGCCGACGGCCTACCTTCAGGGCATCATGAACGCGTTTCGCGAATTGAAGCCCGGCATGGAGCGGACGAAGCGCTTCATAGAAACGCTCCTGGCCCTCAAGCTGGTCGAGACCGTGACCCTGGATCTCGCCTTCGACGACGGCACCCGCCGCATCACCGAAGGGCTGTACACCATCGACCAGGACGCCTTGCGCGCCCTGCCGGACGACGCGGTCGTCGACCTTTTCCGCAAGGGATACCTGCAACTCATCTACCTGATGATTGCGTCGCTGAAGCAGGTGCCGGTCCTGGCGCGGCGTAAGAATCTGAGACTGCTCGAAGCCTGATGGGCCGGGGCATGCGCGAGATCATCGGCCGCAGTGTCCTGGACGCGGACGCCTTCCGTCGCGAAGTATGCCTGCCTTGTCAGCCCGTGATCCTCCGGGGGCTCGTCGCCGACTGGCCTGCGGTGGCCGCCGGTCGTGCACCGCAGGCGTTTCGCGACTATCTCCTGTCGTTCGACAATGGCGGCCGCATGGACGCCTTTGTCGGCGATGCGGCGATCGCCGGAAAATACTACTATGGCGACGGCCTCAAGGGCTTCAACTTCGAACGCCGGCCGATGCGGTTCGGTGACGCCGTAGAGGCCATCGTAAACGGCCTGGACGGCAAGACGGTCTATGCCGGGTCCGTGCCGGCCGACGACTTCCTGCCGGGCTTCAGCGCGCAGAACCCGATGCCGTTCGTGCCGCCGGGCAGCGGGCGAATCTGGCTTGGCAATGCCTCCAACGTTTCGTCGCACTACGACACGCTCGACAACCTGGCCTGCGTCATTGCCGGCCAGCGACGCTTCACACTCTATTCTCCGGCGTTGACCACAAAGCTCTATGTCGGCCCGATCGACAACACCATGGCGGGACAACCGGTCAGCCTGGCAGCGTCGCTACCGGCCGATCCCGCACGGTTCCCCCAGTTCGAGCGTATACGCGGCCAGGCCGTGGTCGCCGAACTCGAGCCCGGCGACGCGCTCTATCTGCCCAAGCTGTGGTGGCACCAGGTCGAGGCGACGGCGCCGGTCAACGCCCTGGTCAACTACTGGTGGGACGGATTCGCCGCCGGCCCCGACGCGCCCTATACGGCCATGCTGCTGGCCATGATCGCGATTGCCGAACGGCCGGCAGCCGAGCGCACCGCCTGGCGCGCCTTTTTCGACCATTATGTCTTTCGCCCGAACGGCCACCCCCTGGCGCATCTTCCGGAAGAGCAACATGGGCTTCTCGGCCCGCTGAAGGCCAATTACGGCAAACTGCGCGCCCGCGTCATGCATCTCCTGCGCGGCGGTTAATCTGCGATGAACACGCCTTCGGACCGCCGGCTTCGCAGCATCGTCATCGTCGGTGGCGGCACCGCCGGCTGGATGGCGGCCGCGAGCCTGGCCCGCTATCTCAAGCCGCTCGGCACTGCGATCCGGCTGATCGAGTCGGAACAGATCGGCACGGTCGGCGTCGGTGAGGCGACCATCCCGCCGATCATGCAGTTCATCCGTAGCCTCGGCATAGACGAAGACGAACTGATCCGCGCGACCAGGGCGACCTTCAAGCTCGGCATCGAATTTCGCGACTGGACGCAGGCCGGCAGGCGCTACGTCCATCCCTTCGGCCAGGCCGGGTACGACATGGAGGGCGTGCCTTTCCACGCCTGGTGGCTGAAGGGCGGGCGTCCGGGCCGGCTGGAAGACTATTCGCTGATGGCGACGGCTGGCGGGCAGGGCCGGTTCATGCGGCCTGTCGCCAAACGGCATTCCCCGCTCGAAGGCATCACCTATGCCCTGCATTTCGACGCAGGCCTGTTCGCCCGCTACCTGCGCACCTATGCCGAACAGCGCGGCGTCGTGCGTACCGAAGGCAAGGTCGTCGAGACTGTGCTGAAACCCGACAATGGCTTCATCGACCACGTCGTGCTCGATAGTGGCGAAAAGGTAGCCGGCGACCTGTTCATCGACTGCAGCGGCTTTCGCGGTCTGCTGATCGAGGATGCGCTGAAGACCGGATATGACGACTGGACGCACTGGCTGCCATGCGACCGGGCGCTGGCCGTGCCGTCACCGCGCCTGGCGCAGCCGCCTTCGCTGACGGCTGTCACGGCACACGAAGCCGGCTGGCAGTGGCGTATCCCGCTGCAACACCGCACCGGCAACGGCTATGTCTATTCCAGCGCCTTCACCTCGGACGAGCGGGCGCGCGACGTCCTGCTGTCAAACCTTGAGGGCGGTGCTCTTGCCGATCCTCTTGCTCTGCGTTTTACGGCCGGGCGCCGCAAGCGGGCCTGGGAAAAGAACTGCGTCGCGCTTGGCCTGGCCGGCGGCTTTCTCGAGCCGCTGGAATCGACCAGCATTCATCTCATTCACCGCGGCATCGCGCTTCTGCTGACGCATCTTCCCGACCGCGATTTCGAGCCGGCCGATACCGTGCGCTACAATTGTATCGTCAACGCCGAATACGAACGAATCCGCGACTTTTTGCTGCTGCATTACGCATTTACCGAACGCAGTGACGCGTTGTGGCGGCATTGCCGCAACCTGCCCATGCCCGACAGCCTGAAGGACAGGCTCGACCTGTTTCGCGGCTACGGACGCATTGCCTCCGAACCCCAGGAGCTTTTTCCGGTGCAGAGCTGGCTCTATGTGATGATGGGGCAGGGGATAACGCCGCGCAGCCACGACCCCATGGCCGACCGGCTGGCGCCCGGCCAGATTTCGCAGGCGCTTGGCGAACTGAGACAGGTCGTGCGCGCCTGCGCTGACGCCATGCCGGACCACGCCGCTTTCATCGCCGGGACCTGCGCCGCTTAGGGCAAAAAAAGGAGGCCGCCAGGGGTGACGGCCTCGAGTTGCACCAGGGAAGGTGTTCAGCAGGGAGAAAGCAGCGGCGCCAATAGGGTGCGCCCGAATATATACGCGGCGGACGCCGGGGCTGTGGGAATGCAGCCCCGGCTTCCTTTTTAATAGTGGTAGCGGACACCCAGCGTCCAACGTTGGCCGTAGTCGTACAGATCGAGGATCTGGTCCTTGAAGCGGCCATGCGATGTCAGGGTCTGGTTAGTCAGGTTCATGCCTTCCAGATAGACCGTGATGTGCTTGTTGATGTCGTAGCTGGTGGAGATATCGACATTGGTGCCGGCATTGATGAAGGTCGGCTCGGTCCCGAACTGCGAGACGTTCTGCGTCTGGCCGAAGTGGTCGAGATATTCATCGCGCCAGTTGACGGCGACCCGCGCCTGGAAGCCCTTCTTATCGTAGAAGGCGACCAGGTTGGCCGAGTTGGCCAGGCCCGTGACCGCGAAGCCCGAAGTCGTCAGATCGTTCGGGTCGTAAGGCTTGTCGGTATCGACGAAGGTGGCGTTGGCCTGCAGGCCGAAGCCGGTCTCGCCGAACACATGCTGCCACGCCAGTTCGACGCCGCGCACCTGGGCCGACGGTCCGTTGACCGAAGTCGACAGCGCGAACTGCGCCAGCTTGTTGGTCGTCGGATCGATCGTGCCGTTGATCGACTGGGTCACCGTCTTGGTCACGATGAAGTTGGTGACGTCCTTGGTGAAGGCGTCGAACGCCAGGTACGACATCTTGTCATAGTACCACTCGGCGCCCAGATCGAGGTTGTCCGACAGGTACGGCAGCAGCGTCGGATTCCCGCCGCTGGCGGTCAGCGCGTTGATGCGCTGGCCCTGGCCGACATTGAGGTCCGGCGTCATGGCGCTGAGGCCCGGACGCGTCAGGGTGCGCGAGGCGTCGAAGCGCAACTTCAGGGTATCGGTCAACTGGTAGTTCAGGTCGATGTTCGGCAGCATGTACCGGTAGTGGTTCTTGACCGAAAGCGTCTGGGTCGGTGTGTAGGCCAGGTCGAAAGCCGTCGGGTCGTGGGGTTGGATGGTCATGCTGACGGGCAGCTTGCCGATACCCTGCGACAGAACATGCGTGTCTTCATCGCGGACGCCGAGATTGACGGTCAGCGGCCGGCCGGCGAGTTGCAGCTCGGTATTGAGCGAGATGAAGGCGGCCATGGTCTTTTCCTGGACGCGCTGCACGCTGCCGCTGCTCAGTTCGATCTGGAACGGTCCGTTCTTCTGGGGATCGCAGCCGCTGGTGCAGGACGGATCCACGCTCTGCAGGTAGTTGAAGACGCCCAGGCCGTCGAACATCGGGATGGATGCCGGCAGGTTGCTGTTGCCGTCCCAGCCGCGGATGAAGTTCGAGGTGCTGAAAGAGCCGGTGAGGTACTGCGCCGGGATCATCACGCCGCCGGAGTGGGGCAGGGGCGAATTGGCGACATTGCTGCCCGAGGCCGGGCCGTAACCGGCATAGGACTGCCAGTTGCCGTTGTCGAAGTCGCCGTAATTGGCCATGTCCTGGGTTTCGTCGACATAGTGGGCGCCGAACTTCAGGTGCAGGTTGTCCTCGTCCCAGGTGCCCAGGAACTTGGTCTGGTTGACGGTGTCATGGTTGCGCTGGCTGGTAATGACGACGACGTGCGAGCCCAGGATGGTCGGATCACCGAAGCGGGCATGGTTGTTGTTCGGGCCATATTCGGTCGTGTACGGCACCGTCCCGTCACCGACGCCGGCGACGCCGGTATTGTTGGTCAGCGGGCCGCCATAACCGATGTCGCCGCCGATGCCGTCGAGTTCACCGTTCGGGTTGCGCCAGGATTGGGCATTGTCCGTGTCGAATTCCAGCTTCAGCTTGTCGTTCACGGTCCATTTGACGTTCAGACCGATCTCGTTGTTGCGGTAATGGGTGTAGTTGGTGTTGCTGTCGATATCGGTCGGCGAATTGGCCTGGGTGAAGCTCGAAATCGTGCCGTCGGGCGTCTGGGTGACGTTCTGCAGCGAGCCGCTGTTGAACCAGATGGCGTAGCCGTACTGATGGGCGGTCGACCAGTTGCGCGAATAGTCGTCGTTCAGCGTGATCAGCCAGTTGTCGTCGGGGCGCCACTGGAAGACCAACCGGCCGTCGACGCGGTGTTCGTCATTGGTTTCCTGGAAGACACCGTAGTCTTGCGTGAACCACGCGGGAATCGAACCGGTCGTCGAGGCGCCGGCCGGAGCGCCGGCCAGTTGCGACGGCGCCAGCAGGAAGCCGCCCCAGCCCTGGTTCTGCACGTGGTTGGTTTGCGTCTTCAGGTCGGAATAGGCGATGTCGGCCAGGACGCCGAACTTGCCGCCGGCGAAGGTGTCGGAGATCAGCACGCCGCCATTCGGCGAAGCCTTGCCCGATTTGTCGTTCTGGTTCGCCGACGCGGTCGCGGCGAAGTGGAAGCCGGGACGGTCCATCGGCTTCGGGTATTTGATGTTGATCGTGGCGCCGATGGCGCCGGACGACAGCGAGGCGTCGGGCGTCTTCAGGACGTCCACTTCGCCGACGAAGTCCGCGCCGACGCCGCTGAAGTCGAAGCTGCGGTTGCCGTTGCCGGCCGAGGCCTGGCGGCCGTCGAGCAGCGTTTCGTTGAAGCTGGGGCCGAAGCCGCGGATCGTGACCTGCGACGCCTTGCCGGTCGATGTGCGGCTGATGGTGACGCCGGGAATGCGCTGCACGGCGGCGGCGAGGTTCGAATCCGGGAACTTGCCGATGTCTTCGGACGAAATGGCATCGACGACGCCGACGGCCTTCTTCTTGACGCTCATCGCCTTCTGCAGCGATCCGCGGATGCCGGTGACGACAACCACCTGGCTGTCCGAAGCCTGCGTCTGTTGAGCCATGGCGGCGCTGGCCGTCACAGCCAGAGCCAGGGCGGAAATCGATGCGCCCAGATGGAGCACCGCTTGGAAGCGGGGCGTTTTGGAGTGTTTCATTGCGTGTTTCCTCGACCCTCGAAGTCCCTGTTTTTGTCCCGCGGGCCCAGGGTCCAGGTCCGCGTTCAATGACAAAAACGGGCATGGTCGAAAAACACTCAGACAATTTGTTATCGCTCACATTGAGTGAGGATTTTTTGCAACAGCCGAGGAGTGAGCGTTCCGTTCACGCGGCTGAGGGATTTGCCGGCTGCTGCGTTTTTTAAGGCAAAACAGGAATGCCACGGGCTTCACGGCCGCGGCGGCCAATGACAAAATAAAAAGGGTATGCCATGGAAAATCAGCATCGTTTTCAGCGCGGCCTAAGCCGGCGCCATGCCTTGATCGCGTCTGCCGCCGGATTCGGCCTTGGGCTGGCGGGGAGAGCGGATGCTGACGCGGCGCGTCCCGGCGGCGTTGAGGATGCCGGCTGCGCGACACCGCCCGGTGCGATCGCCAAAACCCGGTACGGGCGCGTGCGGGGCTACGTTCAGGACGACGTGCTTCACTTCAAGGGGGTGCCGTATGGCGACGATACCGGCGGCGCCAACCGCTGGCTGCCCGCCAGGCCGCCCAAGCCATGGGACGAACCCTGGCCCGCGCTGGCCTACGGTGCCAACTGCCCGCAAACCCTTCATACTTTCCGCGCGATCGAGCATACCTTTCTTCAGCAGTGGACCGATGGCTTCCAGGGCGAGGACATGCTGAAGCTCAACATCTGGACGCCGGCGTTGAGCGGCAACCGGCCGGTCATGGTCTATTTTCACGGCGGCGGCTTCAGCTTCGGCTCGTCCTATGAGCTGGCATCGCACGACGGCGCCCGCATGGCGCGCGTCCATGATGTCGTCCAGGTCTCGGTGAACCATCGGCTGAACGTGCTCGGCTTTCTCGACCTGAGGGACGTCGGCGGATCGGACTACGAGGACTCGGTCAATGTCAGCATGACGGACCTGACGGCAGCCCTGCAATGGGTTCGCGAAAACATCCAGAATTTCGGCGGCAATCCCGACAACATTCTGATTTACGGTCAGTCCGGCGGCGGCTCCAAAGTCACGACCCTGCTGGGCATGCCCTCCGCCAAGGGCCTGATCCATCGGGCGATCGCCCAATCGGGCGGAGGCGGAAACATCCCCAGCGCCGAACAATCACGAGAGTTTGCCCGCGAAGTCGTGAAGGACCTCGGCATTGCGCCGAAGGACATGGCGGCATTGCAAAAAATGGACTGGGCCACCCTGTTTGCCGCAGGCAACCGCGTCGCCGACCGCATCAGCGGTCCGCGGGTCATGGGACCGCTGGGACCGGGGCCGGACGCCGGCGCCGTACCGCGCGTCGGCTGGGCGCCGACGCTGGATGGCCATCTGATTACCGTGCGGTCCTTCCAGGACGCCGCCCCCGAAGCAGCGAAGGACGTACCCGTTATCTTCGGCAATGTCAGCGAAGAGGGGATGAGCTTCAGCCAGAACCCGACCGAGGCGCAATGGCGGGAAAAACTGGCCGCGGCGCTTGGCGCCGGCAAGGCCGATGCCCTGGTCGATGCGATGAAAAAAGCCCATCCTGAAAAGGCGATCCGTACCCTGTCGTACGGGGTCGGGGGGCTGGCCAGCCGCAATCGCGTGCAGCACATGGTCAAGCTCAAACACGAGCAGGGCGCCGCGCCCGTCTATCAGTATCATTTCCAGTGGCAGTCGCCGCAGCTCGATGGCGTTGCCGGCGCCTGGCATACGGCGGATCTCGCCTTTTGCTTCGACAATACGCGGCTGTGCGCGCAAGGCACCGGCGATACGCCGGAGGCGCGCGTGCTGGCCAGCCGCATGGCCGGCGCCTGGGCGGCGTTTGCGCGCACGGGCAATCCCAGCCAGCCCGGACTGGAATGGACCGCCAGCGACCCGGTCAAATGCCAGACCATGGTGTTCGACAACCGCTCCCGCATGGAAAACGACCCTGAGGGCGATGTCCGGCGTATACTGCTGGGATAAGCTTTTAAAAAAGAAAACAGGCCGGCGCGGTGAGGCGCCAGGGCCAATTGGGAGACCGCAATGACCATCGAAATGCCGAAGATGTCCCGCCGCAGCGCGCTTCTGGGGGTTGCCACGCTTGGCGCCATGACCGCCTTGCCGGTGGGGGCGGCGACTGCCCCGACGCTGGGCGCGACGATCGCCGCCGCCACGACGGGCGCGCCGATCAACCCGTTCATGTACGGCGGCTTCATCGAGCATATCGGCGACCTGATCAACCACAGCCTGTGGAGCGAGGTGCTCGACGACCGTAAGTTCTTCTGGCCGGTCAATTCCGAGCCGGTGCCAGGACCGGCAGGCGGCAATCCGATGCGCACCCAGTCGAACAAGTGGCATCCGACGGGCGCCGATGCGACGGTCACCATGGATACGGCCGGCGCTTACGTCGGCGCACATAGCCCCGTCGTACACGTGGCGGGCAGCCCTGCCGGCATCGGCCAGTCGAAGCTGGCCCTGGCGCGCAAGGACTATGTCGGTCGCGTCGTCATCGCCGCCGAGCCCGGCGTGTCGGTCTCGGCCACGCTGATCTGGGGCGGTGGTGCCGACCAACGGCTGAGCGTGAACATCCCCGCGTCGGGCGCTTGGTCGACCGTGCCGCTGAAATTCGCCTGCGGTGCCGACACCAAGGACGGCCGCATCGAAATCACCGGTACGGGTACCGGCACCTTCCGCGTCGGCGCGGTTTCGCTGATGCCGGCTGACAATGTCGGTGGTTTCCGCGCTGACATGATCGCGTTGATGCGTGAGATGGACTGCCACCTGATGCGGATGCCGGGCGGCAATTTCATCTCGGCCTACGACTGGCGCTACACGGTCGGCGATCCCGACAAGCGCCTGCCGATCATGGATCCGGTGTGGCACGCGGTCCAGCCCAACGACGTCGGCGTGGATGAGTTGCTGCACATGGCGCAACTGATCAATGCCGAGCCTTACTGGTGCATCAGTACCGGGTTTGACGAACCGCGCTCGGGCGCCGAGATCGTCGAATACGTCAACGGTGCCGCCAGCACGGAGTGGGGCGCCAAGCGTGCCGCCAACGGCCACCCCGAACCCTGGAAGGTCAGGTACTGGGACGTGGGCAACGAGATGTACGGCCACTGGCAGATGGGCCATATCGCCCGCGAGCAGTACTATGTGAAGCATAACCTGTTCGTCGACGCCATGCGCGCGGTCGATCCGTCGATCTATATTGCGGCGCCGGGCGGGTTCGCCGACGAGATGACGACCGGGCAGGGCATCTTCATCGCCGGTCAGCCCAAGGTCGAGATCGGCTCGGACCGCGACTGGGCCTACGGCATGTTCCAGAACTGCATGGGGCGTTTCGACGCCCTGCAGACGCACGCCTATCCGGCGGAGAACAAACATTACGACTTGGAGACCGGCAAGCTGGTCGATATCCAGCAGCCGCTCAACGAATGGTCGCGCGCCATGGCGCAGCGCATCCAGACCATGGCCGACTGCTGGGAGGCCTACAAGACGCATTTCCCGGACCTCAAGGCCGGCAAGGTCAAGGTCTTCTTCGATGAGTGGGCCTATCATTTCCAGCCCGACCTCAAGGGCTCGCTTGCAATCGCCATGGCGTTGCACGAATTCTACCGCCATACGGATTTCATCGACGCTGCCGCCTATACCATGGCGACGGCGTGGATGGATTTCGACCGCACCAACTCGGTGATCAGCGCCAAGGGCCGGGTGTTCCAGCTCTACAACCAGCACTTCGGCGTCATCCCGGTCGCCGTCAGCGGAAATTCGCCGGTGCCTGGGCCGAAATATCCGATCGGCGGCGATCAGCCGAGCGTCAATACGGGCAGCGCGACCTGGCCGCTCGACGTCTCGGCGGCATTGACGCAAGATCGAAAGGCGCTGATCGTCGCCGTGGTCAATGCCACCGAGCAGCCGCAGAGTCTGAAGCTCGACGTCCAGGGCTTCAAGTCAGGCCGCAGCGGCCGGTCCTGGCGGCTTACCGGGCCGAACCTTGATGCGCAGAACCGCGTAGGCGCCGCACCGCAGGTCGGCATCGAGGCGCGCACCTTCAATCCGCGTGTCGGCACAGTGTCTTTGGCGCCGATCAGCGTCGAACTGTTCGAATTCCGAACCGTTAACGTTTAGACAATCGGGTAGGGCGCTATGCCTCGAAATTGAGAACGACGATGTCTCAGGCGGCGGCGAACGAACAATCCGACCAGACGGCCGGCATAAAATTCACGCGGACCCATGACGCGCGGAAGTAACACGTTTGATCTGTCGGTCGACGCCGCGAGTAAAATATTTCGCCAGCAATTTTCCAGTGAAAATTGCTGGCGATGTACGCTGCAAATGCCGCAAATCCACGCCGTTTCTGGCGTGAATTTGGTTTGCCTACGGTGCGCTTACAAACGCTGGGTAAGCCAGAACTGCCATTCGATTTCCCATAAGATATATTAGGCGTGAAAGCGCTGTAGCCACCAGTTAGAAATGGCGCCCTCCAGCATTTTCGTGAGAGGCGCTCCAAGTGACGTTTCACATCATCCGTTCCTGAGTTCCAAGATGCAGCGCGCCATCAAGGTAGTCCCCGCTTCGTCGGCTTCCAGGGTGTCCACAACGCGCTCGACGACTTGTTGAAACTTGGTGTCGTTGACCAGGCCATGACCGAATTGCTCGGCCAGGATATTCTGGATCAGGGCGCGCCGCAGCTGGTGGTCGTCGACGGCTTCCGTCGCGGCCAGCGCCTTCAGGCTGGCCACCCAAGAGGACTTTGCCTCCGTGCCAGACCCCTTGCGCCGCGTGGAACGGGTCTTTGAATGGTCCAGTATGCGCTGGCGCAGAATCATCGCCAACTGATCGACCTGAGATATCGGATCCATTGTTCACACCTGGGCGCAGTGGCCGCCTGAAACTTTAATGCCGGGTATCTTTGAAGCTATACTGTTTCAACAGGAAGTGGGCACCGGACTCGACTTCTTCCTGCCCCCCGTGTTCGCTCGGCCGGTTGAGAATCTCCTGGATGAGAATCGCCATATTCCGGTTCAGCGGGGGCAATTCAGTGTTCCGTTCGATCCCGGCCTGGAGCCGCGTGACCGCCTCGTCGAACCGGCCCGCCACCATGGCGCCCAGACCTTCAACGAACAGGCGCAGGGGATGTTCGGCCGGCAGGTTCAGCAGCGGCGCCAGAACGGCGTGGGCGCCGGTCGGGTCGCCCGACGTCAGGATCAGAAATCCCAACTGGAAACGCGCAATGGCGAAGTCCGGTGCCAGGTCGACGGCCGTCTGCATAGCGACCCGCGCTTCGTCGTAGCGCTCCAGTCCCGCCAGCACCGACCCCCGCATGAAGGGCAGCCTGGGATCGCTCGGGTAGTCGAGGACCAGTTCGTCCAGGCGTAACAACGCCGCCTCCCCGTTGCTTTCCATCAGGCTCAGCACGGGTTCCAGAAGGTCGGCGGGTGTCATATCGCTCCGGGTCGGCACATCGTCATTTTTCAAAGATAAATCCCCCTCCGCTATACAGCCTCTCCCGCAGGGTTGTGAGAGAAGATCTGTGGATTTGTGAAATTCGGCCCTTGCTCAATTCCATGATTTTGGAAATCTGATCGAAGCTGAGACCATTCAAGTAATGATATGTTATCACCAAGGTCTGCTGAGGCGGCAGTTTCGATACCTCGTCCTTGAGCGCCCCTATCAGCTGCTTCCAGGCCAGGCTGTCGTACGGTGAGGCGCGGGTATCGGCGGCATCCTCGTCCATATAGAGTCCGCTGCCTTCCAGCATGAAGCCCAGCGCCAGTCCGGTCGCCATCTCGATAAGAGCGGCCATGGCCGCCGGAGCCTCGAGCACTTCGGGCTTTTCGACCGTAAGGGACTTCAGGCGCTCCGCCCTCACCCGCCTGCGGTAGGACAGCTGCTCGCGCAACTCGCTCATATGGGAAAGGCCGTCAAGGATACTGCCGGATATGCGCCGGCGGGCGAAGGGGCGAAAGCCCACGCCACGCTCCGGATCGTACCGGTCGAGCGCCTCAAGCAGCCCCGTATAGGCAAGCTGGCACAGGTCGGCAAACTCTATATCGCCGCTTTTCCGGTCAAGGAAGTGCCTGGCCGCGATCTGACGGGCGAAGGTGTGATGAAGATCGAACAGCTTGCGGCGCGCGGCTGCGGAGCCGCTGGCGGTGAATTCCCGCCACAGAGCGGCTTCCCCCTCGTCCTGGTCCTCTGGCCGGTTCTCTGGCCGGTTCTCTGGCCAGTCTTCCGGCAGGGCTTGCGGACTTGCGGCGATGTTATCGGAAGCTGCCAACGACCCCCTCTAAGACAAGACTCCACCCGTCGATCATCACGAACATGAGCACCTTGAGCGGCAGCGACAGTGTCGACGGCGGCACCATCATCATGCCAAGCGACAGCAGAATGCTGGACACCACAAGGTCGATGAGAACGAACGGCAGCAGGATGACAAAGCCGATCTTGAACGACACCCGCAGCTCGTTCAGCATGAAGGCGGACGCCAGCTGCATGGTCCCGACATCGGCGGCCTTCCTCGGCAGCGGTTGCCGCGACATGTCGTAGACAGCCTTGATGTCCTGGTCATGGACCTGCCGCAGCATGAAGGTGCGCAAGGGCTGGCTACCGTGATCGAGCGACTCCTGCATCGAGGCCGTGCCGTTCAGGAAAGGCTGTAGCCCGTCCGTGTTCACCTTTCCCAGGACCGGCGACATGATCAGCATGGTGAGGAACAGGGCCAGGCTGACCAGCACCTGATTGGGTGGCGTTTCAGGCATGCCGAAAGCGTGCCTGAGCATGGAGAGGACGACGACGATGCGCAGGAAGGGCGTCATGCAGATAACCAGGGCCGGGATAAGCGCCAGCAGGCCGAGCACCAGGGCCGTGCGCACGGCCTGGGTCGTATCGGTGGAATTGATGGCCGGCGCCGACGCCGGAGGCGGTGCGGCGGCCGCAGCCTTTCGCACGGCCGGCTTGGCGTCGTCGGGGACCGCGGCGGAACTCGCGCTGGAGTCGACCAGGGCCGTGGCCTGATATCCGGTGACTGGAATGGCGTTCATGGCGGAAGCCGCCAGGGGAAAAACTCCGGCCAGCACCAGCCCGGCGAACATCAGGGGGTACAACAGCCATTTCATGACGGGATCCCGCTCTTGCCGGGCGCGTCGGGATCGGCAACAAACGCGCCGTGCGGGCTGGTGACGATCACCAGAGTCTTGCCGTCGCATTCCATCAGGTTGACCTCGACCTGATAGCCGAGGCGGACCGTCTCGACCAGCTTGAGGCGCCCCGGCGCCTCGGCCGCCGGCAGCGCTGCGAACCGGAAGTTCGCCACCAGGCGACGCCAGTCCGGCGCCGTCCTTGCGGGCGCGGGCCCGGCCCCGGTCCGCATGCGGTAGCGCAGGGCGAAGGCCCCGGCGGCGCCCAGGGCGCAGCAGAACAGCAGCGCCCCCACGATCCGCCATGGCGATACGTCGTGACTGGGCGCAAGACCGAGGGTCTGGGCGCGCGCCGGCAGGGCCATGGCGCCGCCCGCAAGGACCACCATGACATTGCGGAGACAGGGGCGCGGACGGAACGGCGGCATCAGAGGTGCGCGATCTCGACGATTCTGACGCCGAAATTGCCGTCGACCGCAACGATTTCTCCGCGCGCGACCTGCGATCCGTTCAGCCATAGATCAACCGTGCCGTTCAGCCTCGTATCCAGCTCGACGATCGATCCGACCTTGAGGGCCAGTATCTCCTGCACCGACAGCTCGGCCTGGCCCAGCGCGGCATTGAGCACCACGCGCGCGTCCTTGAAGATCGGCGAATCCGTCGAAATGACCGAACGGCTGTCCGATCGGGCGGACACTGCCTCCCCCTTCCCTTTGCTGGCGGCCGCTTCCTTGGCGGTGCTGTTTTCCGATCGAGTATTCATTTCACTATCCGGGACTCAAGCTTTGAACATAAGGGCGAGACGGGCTTCGGCGGTCGTCAGAACCGCCTTAGCGAAGACATCGTCAGACAGGAGGCCGGCGATATCGACGGCCTGGTCGAGGGGGCGGTCGAGCACCAGCACGTCGCCAACCGCCAGTTCGTTCAGTTCGGACAGGGTCAGCTCGACCTTTCCAATCCGGGCTTCGAACGGAATCCGGACATCCGCGAGTGCGGTGGCCATCGGCTGCAGCGGACACTTCGGACCGGCTGGCCGCCCGAGGGCGGCTTTCGCGTAACCGAAGACGACGCCAGCCGGAATGGCCACGACGAGAACTTCGCGTCCCGAAGGTTCGGCCAGGCTCACCAGCAGACCGCCGTCGTCATCCAGGGGATCTTCCGGCCTGTCTGCTACTAACTTCGGACGGCCTGCGACGCCCATAGCGCGCTCGAGCGTTTCGGCCAGGCCGTCCAGTATCTTCTCTTCAAGCCCGGCCAGAAGCCGCCGGTCGGCGGGCGTCGGATCGACAGCCTCCGAACGCAGGTCGAGCGCCCGGTTGACCAGGCGCGACAGGGCCGGTCGTCCGCCACGGACCGCGACAACCGTCCGGTAGACGCGCCAACCCGTTCCGTCGCCGTCCGGCCGGGAAGCGCTCATGGTCGCGCGCACCCCGGCGACGACGACGCCGGACGCGACGAACCATTCCGCGCTCCATTGGGCAACGGCCTGCTCAAGGGTTTCACGCACGGCTTCCAGGCTAAGTACGCCCCAGGGAAGCCAGTCGCGGACGTTTACTGTCACCCGTGACCTCTCATGCCGAACAGTTGCTGGATCATATCGTTGGTCGCGCTGACCACCTGGGACGACGCGTCAAAGCCGCGCTGAATGAGGATCAGGTTGCCGAATTCCGCCGTCAGGTTGACGTTCGATGCTTCGACCTGCCCGGTTTGCAGCGATCCGGTGCCTTCGGTGCCGCTGGTGGCGTAGTGCACTGCGTTCTTAGGGGCATTCCTGAACAGGCCGTTGCCGACCCTGACCAGTTGCTGTTGGTCCTGGAAGGTGGCCAGCGCCACGGAGCCCACGATCGTCGTCTGCGAATTCGAGTAGTTGAGGACGACCTGGCCCTGGGAATTGACGGTAACGCTGCTGAGCGTTCCGACGGCGTTCCCGTCGACCTTCGACGCCTGCAAGGTGTTGGTGGTGCCGGCAGAGAAGCTGGTCGCGCTGGAAAAATCGAGCGCGACGGACATGGCATCGGCCCCGGTAGGCGTTGCATTGATCGTGATGGACGATCCGGCGGCCGCGACGCCGCCAGTGAAGGTCACAGTGCCTGTCCCGAGTGTCGCACCGGTTTCGTCCTTGATGGTGGCTGTCCAGTTCACGCTGGTGCCGGTCGACGTGCCGGTCGTGTCCTTGGCCAGGCTGACATCCCAGGTATGGGCGACGCCGTTGGAATCGTAGACCCTAATATTGGGCACGTCACCCGTGGTGGCGGACGACGACAGGTTCTGGGCGAAGGTGATCGTCTTGGTCGCGACCGGCGCAAAGGTCTTCTGGTTGGTGACGTTGACGACTTCGGGCTGGTTCGAGGCACCCAGTGTCATCAGACGGCTGCCCGCCTGGTCTACGACATAGCCTTTGGAATCCACCGAGAACTGCCCGGTCTTGGCGTAGAAGGTGTCGCCATGTTCATCCTGCACGACCAGGAAGCCGTTGCCGTCGATCGCCAGGTCCAGCGCACCGCCTGTCTGTTGCAAGGTGCCCGGCGTGAAATCGATGGTTTCCTTGTTGTAGCGTACCCCCGCGCCGTTCGAGCCGCCCGACTGCGAGTCCGTATAGCCCAGGCTGCCATTGGGGTCGCTGAAGACGTCGCTGAACGACAAGGTCGAGGCCTTGTACCCCAGGGTGTCCAGGTTGGCGACGTTGTTGCTGATCGTCTTCATGCCCTGCGAATAGGCCTGCATGCCACTAAGCCCGATGTATATCGATCCAAGCATTCTTCTGGTCCTTATTGAACTTGCGTGATGGCGGACAGTTCGACGTTCGCGACGGTCTGGCCGTCGGAGGTCGCGATGGTAAGTGAAGGCTTTCCACTGGCGAAGGTCACGGACTTGACCGTGCCGATGGCGTTGGTCGACCCGGTCGTGGTGAAGTCAACCGTCTTGCCCAGCAAACCGGTCGCCTGGAGCGACGATTGCGTGTCCAGGAGGGTGGAAATCGACGTATTCAGGCTCTGGATCTGCTGGAGCTCGGAAAACTGCGCCATCTGGGAAACGAACTGGAAGTTGTCCATCGGCTTCAGCGGATCCTGATAGGTCAGTTGCTGCAAGATGATCTGCATCAGCGACTTGAAGTCGAGGCCCGATGCACTGTCACTCGATGTCGCGCTTACGGCTGAAACGGCCATGGGGATCTCCGGTTATCGGGTCTTGGAAAGGTGGCGGATGACGGCGCCGTTCAGGCGCAGCTCGCCAAGGGGAAGGCCGGCCTCGGACGCGGCTTCGTCGGCCACGGTTTTCAATGTCTGCCGGTCGCTTTCGCTCAGGCCGGGCGCCGCCGCGACGATGTGCAACTGCTCGTCGCCTTCCGACACGGTGATGCTCACATGGCCGGAAGCGGCTTCCGTCTCAGGCTCGAAGCGGAAAGGCGCCTGCGCCTTGCGGGGCGCCGTGACGTCTTTCGCCGCATCGCCCGTGCGGATAACGGAAAAGGCCGGACGCGCCGCCGAAGCCATGACGGGCATGTCGGCCACGACCGGCGCCTGAAGCGCCCCCACGGGCCACGCCTGCATCACAAAGGTGCGCGCAGACGCGCCGGGAGGCCGGGCGGATGGCACGGCGGCTGCCGGGAGCCGGACCGCCGGGTCGGTCACGGCCGGCTCCGCGACGGCGGACTCCGCGGCGGGCGCGGCCGAAAAGGCAGCGGAGGACACAGACGCGTAGACCGGCGCCACGGGCGCCTGCCGTGCCACGGACGGAAGGGGCGGAGGCGCATCGGGCGCCACACCGGGAACCTCGGGGGCAGCCCCCTGGCCTTCAGACGGCGCCAACGGCGAGCCGAAACCCGCAGGACCGCCCAACCCGAACATACCCAGGGCGTCGAAACCGAAAACGTATTGCGACAGCACCGGCGCCGCCTTCGTTCCGGTTTCATCGTCGCCTTCCTGCGGCGATGAAAAGAGGGTCTTGAACGGCAAGGTCTGGCCGGGTTGGCCCGCAGGCGTCCCCAGCCCCAGCACCTGCGGCAATTGTGTCGTGTCTATTCGCATGGCGCCCCCCAGCCCGATGTCGTTCGCCCCATCTGTATGTCCATGGCGGCTTCGTCGCGCCGTCTGGCGTCGAGCCGGACGGCGCGCGCGGTCAGCTCATCCACCGCGTCGGCGCGGGCCGACAGGGTCTGCAGCACGGTGCACAGGCCCTGGCGCATGGCCCGGACCTCCCCCATGTCCTTTTCAGTGTTCGCGATGGCCGATTGCGTGCGCAGGATTTCCGTCGCCCAGGCCGCCGACGCCGTCAGTTGCAGCGACCCGCCCGTCACGACGCGCTTCCAGCCGTCTTCCTGCGCCCGGAGGTTCCGGCCTTCCTGTTCGCGCTGCCGGCCGAGCCGTTCGAGGCGGGCGTTCATGCGCTCGACCTCGAGCTCGGCGCGCTGGCGCTGGGCGTCGCAGATCTGTCCGATGGCCTTCAACTTGCCGATGCGGGCGTCGCGTTTCATCCTATGCGCGCCCCTCTATCACGGTCTTCAGCGCATCGGTCGTCCGGCCAAGCGGCGAATGTTCCGAAGACGATTGCTTCAGGTATTTCATCAGGGCGGGCCGGCGTTCGATAGCCCGGTCGATCTCCGGGCTGGCACCGGCGACATAGACGCCGCTTTCGATCAGGGTGCGCGAGGATTCGTATGTGCTGAGCAGGGCAACGCCGGTCTGGGCGTCTTCGCGATGCTGGGGGCTCATCAGGTCCCGCGATACGCGGCTGATGCTGCGCGGCACGTCGATCGCCGGGAAATGCCCGCGCTCGGCCAGCGGCCGCGACAGCAGGATATGGCCGTCGAGCAGCGACTTGAGCATTTCCGAAATCGGATCGTCGATGTCGTCGGTTTCGCTGAGCACGGTCATGATGCTGGTGATGGCGCCGCCGGATTTCAGCGCGCCGCAGCGCTCGACCAGCTTGGGAATCGCCGCGAAAACGCTGGGGGTGTAGGCCCTGAGCGTCGGCGGCTCGCCGGCGGCCAGGCCGGTCTCGCGCATCGCCATGGCCAAGCGCGTCACGGAATCGAGCAGCAGCAGGACATGGTGCCCCTGCCGGCACCAGTGCTCGGCGATCGCCAGCGCGTAGTCGCCGGCGCGGACGCGCATGGCGGCAGCCTGGTCCGACGTGGCGGCGACCAGCGCCGTCTTGTTGCGCGCCTCGGCCGGGAGCGCCTCGGACCACAGGGCCTCGACCTCGCGGCCACGCTCGCCCACCAGGCAGATGACGACGCGATCGGCCCGCGCCTGACACGCCAGTTGCGTCATCAGGCTGGTCTTGCCGACGCCGCTGGCGGCAAAGACGCCGACGCGCTGCCCCTCGCCCAATGTCAGGAAGGCATCGATGGCGCGGACGCCGGTCTCGAAAACCCGCTTCGGCGGCGCCCGGTCGAGCGGTGCGGTGGCCGCACGTGTCAGCGGCGCAAGGTCGCGTCCCCGGATCGCGCCCTTTCCGTCGATCGGCCGGCCGAGTGCGTCGACGGCCCGGCCCAGAAGTCCATCACCCACCGGCGCAAGATCGGCTTCACGGCAGGCTTCGACCAGGGCGCCGGCGAAGGTGCGGACGTCGTCCTCAAACGGCACCAGCACGACCGAACCGGGATTGACGCTGACCACCTCGGCCAGGATTGGCTGGGCGTCGTGAAGCGATGTCTCGACCCGGCACAGGGTGCCCAAGGGCACATTCGGGCCGTCGGCCTCGATAAAGGTCGGCAGGATGCGCTGCACCTGGCCGGTACGCGCCACCAAATCCGCCGAACGGATACGCCCCAGGAAAGGATGTTCGGTCATGATGCGCCTGTCCCCCCTTCGGTCATATCGCGGAGCAGCGCCCCGAGCTCAGCCCACTGCCGGTCGAGCCCGACGTCCAGCGTGCCCAGCTTGAGCTTGATCCGGCATTCGCCGCTTTTCCGCGCCACCGAGGCGTGGACGGCCGGACCGAGAGAGCCCAGAGTGCGTTCCAGCGCCGCCAGGGCCTCGTCGTCCGGGAAATCCGCCGCAGAAACCTCGATATGCAGCACCGCGCGGGCCTCAAGAGCCTGAACCTGATGGCGTACGATCGCGGCAACCAGGTGCGGCCGCTCGTCGGCTCCGCCGAGAATATTGGCAAGCGCCTCGTGCGCCAGCACCGGCGCCAGGCTTTCCAGGCCGCCCAGGGCTTCCGCAAAGACAGCCTGCGCCTGGGCGATACCGGCCTCCAGCCGGGCCAGCCGCTTCTCGCCCTGGTCTTCGGCCTCGCGAAGTCCCGCGTCCCGCCCCTTGGCCTCGCCCTTGCGGAAAGCTTCGTCCGCTTCGGCCCGAACTTCGGCGAAGCGGGCTTCCTGCGCCTCCAACTGCTTTTTGAGCGCCTCGTGTTCGGCGCGCAGCTTCAGAAGTTCCGGATCGACGGCCTTGGCCGGCGTATCGCCCGGCACAACAGGTGCCCCGGTCCAGGCCGACACCAGCGCGGCGCCATCCTTTTTCACAACCCGGCTCATGCGTGCGCTCCGTCAACAGGCAGTGACGCCGCAAGCGCGCGCAAGGTCTCCGCCGTCTTCGGCGTGATGGTATAGTCGGCGCCATCCATGGGTTGCTGTCCCAAGGTGCGTGCCGCCAGCCAGTCGGAAAGCCCCGATGTCCGCGCAACCTGAGGGACTGCCTCCAGTTCGAAAATGTCGCCGACATCGGTATAGGCAGCCAGCAGAGCGCGCATCATGGCCGCCTGACGGGGCTCAAGCATCGCCAGCACCGCGGCGATATCTTCCGTAGTCGCCGTTGCCAGCTCGATTACCAGCTTGCGCAGGGCCTTTTCAGAGTGGACCGGCGGCATCGCCCTCTCCCTCCTCCAGCAAGGCCTGGAAACGATTGGCAAACTCCCGGCGCTCGGCTTCGGTAAGCTTGCGCGGCTGGCGCCCGCCCCGGCGGATCTGAGCGAAAGCGGCGACACCGCCGATGGCGACCGCGACGGCCGCCGAAATCCAGAAGGCCGGCCAGGGGAACGGCGACGGCTGCGACGGCGCGACGACCGTCCTGACGGTATGCCCGCCCGTATAGGCCGCCGTAACGCCGTAATCCCCTGCGGCGGCCGGAGCGGCCGGCCCTTGCGTGGTCACGGAAATCTGGTCGCCGAGATCGGGATTTTCGCTGATCGCCGACGCCGCGGCGATGCGGATATTGCGCATGCTGTCGGCGTCCCGGGCGGCCGCATCCCCGACCGAGACCGCCAGCGGGAACTTGCGCAGTTCCGGCGTCCAGCCGGCAAAGGCGCCTTCGCCGCCGCCCGACGTGCCGTCGGCCGGCCGCGCGGTCACCTTCACCGCGAAATCGTGGTCGGGGTAGGTTGCGGAAAGCGCCTGGCGCACCTTGTCGGTATAATAGACTTCGGCGGCGTGCTGGGCGGGCGCTTCCGATGCCGGCGCATCCAGCGGCGTGTCCACTGCGACCGTTTCCGAACTGACGACCTGGCCTTCACCGTCCAGCACCACGACATTGGACACGTCGAGGTCGGACACGGCAGCTGCGACCAGACGCTGGATCCCACGGATCGCGCCGGGTGAAACCGGCCTGCCGGGCTTCATGGTCAGGGCGATCGAGGCCTTGGGCGGGCGCTTGTCGTCCTGGAAGACGGTCGGGTCAGGCAGCGACAGGTGCACCCGGGCCGTATCGATCCCATCCATGGCCATGATGGTGCGCGCCAGTTCGCCCTGCAGGGCACGCTGGTAATTGATCTTCTGGGCGAATTCGGTCAGCCCGATGTCGGACTTGTTGAAGAGTTCGAAGCCGACCGTGCCCTTCAGCGGCAGGTCCTCGGACAGGATGCCGAGGCGCGTGGCGTCGACCTTATCCTTGGGCACCAGAATGGTCGTCCCGCCGTCGGCCAGGTGATAGGGCACCTTCTTCTTATCGAGGTCCGCCACGATGGTCGCCGCGTCCATGGACCGCAGGTTCGAAAACAGGACCGCGTCCGGCTGCCGCAGGAACACAAAATAGAGCGCGGCCGCCACGAAGCCGACGATGACAAGCCCGCCTACCGCCAGAAGGATCTGGCGCTCACGCGACATGGAACGGACCTGAACGAAGATACTCATGGATTACAGCTGCATCCGCATGATTTCCTGGTAGCCTTCGACCACCCGGTTGCGCACCTGGAGCATCAGCTGCAGCGACAGCTGCGCCTGTTCCAGGGCGTAGATGACCCGGTGCGGCGGCACCGAATCGTTGACGATAAAGGACTTCACCAGCGAGTCGGCTTCGGCGGACTGGTGGCCGACACGGTCGACCCCATCGGAGATCATCTGGACGAAGGATGGGCCATGTACCGACGACGGCGCCTGGGCCGGCGACGGCATCAGGGCGTCGGTAGCGTCGGTGGCGGTGACCGCGCCGATGGCGGCTAACGGGTTGGTGCTCATGACGAGCGTCCCATGTCCAGAGCCTTGACGTACATGGTTCGCGCCGCGTTCATGGCGACCAGGTTGGCCTCATAGGCGCGCGAAGTCTTGACCATCAGCACCATCTCGGCCGAGTGGTTGATGTCGGGATAGGAGACATTGCCGTCGGCGTCGGCCATCGGATTGCCGGGTTCGTGCACCTTGCGCGGTGGCGTATCGACGGGCTCGACGCCGTAGACGGCGACGCCGTCGAGACTGGCCGGGTTGCTGCCAAGATGCCCCTGGAACGACGTCTTCGGGCCCGACACCAGACGCATGGCCCGGTAGGGTCCGCCGTCCGGCGTCTTCACCGTGTTCACGTTGGCCAGGTTGTCGGCGATCACCTCGAGGCGCCGCCATTCGACATCCAGGCCGCTCAGGCTGATTTCCATGGCTTTCATGATCAGCTGGTCCCCAAGGCTGTACGCGTTTGCTGCATCTGCAGCGTCAAAATCTGGATCAGGGCGGCGTAGCGCGCCGTGGTCATCGAAGCCGTCGCCATCTGCAGGTCCAGGCGGACGCCCGAAGCCTCGGCGGCATCGGTGTCGCGCTCGACCTTGACCTGCACGGCATTGACTGCGCCGGCTCCGCGCTCGCTGGCGGCGCCCAGGCTGTCCTCGAACGACACCTTCAACGGCCGGTACCCCGGTGTGTTGGCATTGGCGATGTTTTCGGACGTGACCGCCGCGCGTTCGGTCAGTCCGTCCAGCGCCTTCAGCGCCATGACCGCTGTCAGACCCGACATGAGGCCCCTCCCCTGTGATTATTGAACGACGATGTCGGCATGCAGCGCCCCCGCGGCCTTGATCGATTGAAGAATGGAAATGATGCCGCGCGTGTCGACGTGCGCCTGGGTCAGCGCCTGCACTAGGTCCGCGACCGTGGTGTTGGGCAGCCGGACCACGGCGTCCTGGCCTTGCGTGGTTTCGATCTTCTTGCTGGCGACATACAGGCCGCGGCCATAGCCGTATTCGCTTGTGTAGGGTTGCCCGGCGTCGTTGTCCTGGCTGACCGAGACCTTGATATCGCCCTGCGACACCACGACGCTCGAAATCTGCACGCCGCCGCCGGCGACGACAGTGCCGGCGCGCTCGTTGACCACGATGACGGCGCGCGCATCCGGCGTGACCGACACGTTCTCGATCTGCGATACGAAGGCATAGGTGTCGCTGCCGACGTTGCGGGCGTCGATGGTGACGGTCGCCGCGTCAGTCACGCGCGCCACCCGCCGGCCGAAGCTGGTATTGATGCCGTCCTTGATGCGTTCGGCCGTGGTCGCGTCGGCGTCCTGCAGCACGAAGGTCAATTCGCCGTCGCGGTTGACCAGGCTGGACGAGGCCGGCGTTTCGATCGTCGCGCCGCCGGCAAGCACGCCCGACGTCGGATAGTTCTTCTGCTGACGGTTCTGTTGGGCGTCGAAGCGGTAGCCGCCGACCACCAGCGTGCCCTGCGCCAGGGCATAGGTCTGCTGGTCCGGGCCCATCAGGGGCGTCATCAGGAGCGTGCCGCCCACCAGGCTGCGCGCATCGCCGACCGACGACACCGTGGCGTCGATCCGGTCGCCCATGTGCGCCGACGGCGGCAGGACGGCCGTGACCATGACCACGGCGACGTTGCGGCTGTGCACCTCGTCGGGCGATATGTTGGCGCCCATGCGGCTCAGCACGTTCTTCACCGCATCGCGCGTCACGGCGCTGGCCGGAGAATCGCCGGATCCGGCAAGGCCCGTGACAATGCCGTAGCCCACCAGCGCGTTTTCGCGCCAGCCAAGGAACCTTCCCAGGTCCTTGACGCGGACGGTATCAGCCCAGGCCGGCGCGGCCAGGACGGACAAAAGACAGGCAATCAGACCGATGCGCGCCGCGACTGTCACCTGTGCCACCATGAAAACAGACCGGGTTTCTTTTCGCCAGGCCCGGGCCCGCCATAGACGATGGAGGCGTCGGCCAGCGCGCTGGAATAGACGGTATTGGTGTTGCTGATGTCGGCGCGACGCACGCGGCCGGTCAGGTGGATGCGGGTCTTTTCGCCGTTGAGGTCGATCAGCTGGTCGCCCGTGACGTGCAGGTCGCCGTTGGGCAGCACGCCGTCGACGACGACGCTGATGCGCGCGACCAGTTGATCCGACCGGCCGTTCTGTCCGTTGGTGGAATAGTTGTAGTCGCCCGATGCGTCGAGATGCCCGGCATGTTTCAGGCCGGACACCTGACCCGACAGGCCGGCGCCGCTCTCACGCGTATTGTGGCTGGTACCGGACGCCTGCGACACTTCCTGGATGAGGACGGTCAGGCTGTCGCCGACCGCTTCCGCCGCGCGATCCGACGCCAGGGCGGGCCAGGTCCCGCCATGGGCGTACAGGTCTTCAGCCAGCACCCGGCACGGGACGGATGCGGCCAGCCCCAGGATCATGGCGATCGCAACGGCTTTGTTACGGCAGGCACCGTTCATCCCGCATCTCCTGTAAAGCGCACGCTCATCACCGTGCCGTCGGCGGCGCGGACGAACAGCTTCTGGCCGGGGCTGGCCGGCTGCAACGCTTCAACTTCCCGCTGCACTACGACAGGCCCGACATGAACCTGGACGAACAGCTTCTGGCCAGGCGAGATGCCCGCCATCATCGATGCCGGGATCGCCGCGATCACGTCGCCGGGCTGCAGGGCGCGGGTCATCCGGGCGGCGCGCATGGCTGCGTCGTAGCGCACGGCCGGCGCGGATTTCGTGCCGTCGCAGGCGACCGCCGTAAAGTCCGAAACCCCCGGCACAGCGCCGACCGCCAGCGCACGGGTGGCGCGCAGGCAGGTATCTGCCGCCTGCGCGGAGGGCAGGACGGCGGATGCAGCTATGGCGATGAAAATCCCGGCGGCCGACATCGTGCTTATCTCTTCAGCTCGTTGTCGATGCCCATCAGTTGGTCGCCGGCCTGGACGACCTGAGCGTTGGCCGAATAGGTGCGCTGCATCAGCAACAGGGTCACCATTTCACGCGACAGGTCGACGTTAGACGCTTCGGAAAACCCCTGGGCCAGCACACCGGCGCCCTCGGTCCCAGGCGCGGCGCGCACGATGTCGGCGTCCGACTGCGGCACATAGAGGCCGCCCCCGATCGCCGTCAGGGTCGAGGGATCGTTGTCCTGCGACAGCTCGATCTGCCCCAGGCTGACCGGCTGCGCGGAACCGTCCACGGTCGCCGTAACCTTGCCGTCAGCCGAGATGGTCAGAGCGGAGGCGTCGTGCGGCACCGAGATCATGGCCTGCAGCGGCATACCGTTCGAGGCGGCGAGATACCCGTCGGGGTTGACCATCAAGCCGCCACCGCGCCACAGCATGGTCTGGCCGCCCGGCCCCATCAGTTCGATAAATCCCGAGCCGTTGATCGCCAGGTCGAGCGGCGCTCCGGTGGCATTCAGTTGGCCCTGGGTGAAATCCACCGGCGCACCGTCGAGCTTCACGCCCAGCATAGCCGCCTGCGCGTCCGCCGCCGATGTCTCGTGGCCGTCGGCCGGCAATGCCACCGGCGCCACCATCTGCGAAAACTGCGGATGGCTTTGCTTGAAGGCCCGTGTATTCAGATTGGCGATATTGTTGGCGACAATATCCAGCGCGCGCTGCTGGGTATCGAGCCCAGTGGCGCCGATATAAAATACTCCGTTCACTGACTTCCCCCCTACCCTTACCCCTGTCCGAACGTCGTGATGGCTCTGCCCATCAGATCGTCATATGTGTTCATGAGATGCTGGCCGGACTGCGCCTGACGCAGCGCCGCCATGATGGTCATCATTTCCGCGCCGAGTCCGACATTCGACGTCTCAAGCGCACCCTGGCGGACCGATGCCGTATCGAGCGCGGCGACCGTCGCGTCCGGCGCCGAATAGAGCCCGTCCTCGCTCAGCCGCACCGCCTTCGCATCTGCGAAATCGACGACGCCGATTCGGCCGACCGGTTCGCCCGACTGCACGACGGTGCCGTCGTCCAACACCTTGAAATCGCCGGCTTTCAGCACCAGGTCGCCACTGCCATGCTGCTGCAGGATGGCACCCTGCGCCGTGACCAGATGCCCTTCGTCGTCGCGCCGGAACTGCCCCTGGCGCGTATAGAGCGTCTCTCCGCCCGGTGTGCGGACGGTGAAGAAACCCGTGCCCGAAACGGCCAGATCGGAAGGATTGCCTGTATCTTGCAACTGTCCTGAGGCCAGGTCGATGCTCAGCGAAGGCGCTTGCGCCAAGCCTGCCGCGGCGCCTGATTCGCCCGTCAACGCGTCGATATTCGGCGCACCGACCAGGCTTTCGAAGCTGATCTCGCGCTTGTAACCCGGCGTCGCGGAATTAGAAATGTTTTGCGCGGCAACCTCCACGCGTCTCTCGACGCGCGACAGGATATCGCCGACACTTTCCAGAAATGCCCCCACTGGAACTCCTCCCCTAACGGAAGAGAAGCCACACTTTGGGCGATCAGGCAAGCCCCCTGAAATATGATAACGTCAATATGTCATAATTTCAAATTATGGGATATTAAGTGGATACCGCACCGCGCGAAAGCATGATCTTGCCCATCCTGTTGTTGCAGAAGCCTTGGGTGGTCGGATGTGCGGATACAGCTTTCGTTCTGACGATCTGCCATAATTCGCAATTGATATTGCTTCACCGAAATTCCGACAGGAATAGTGCACCTGTCACCCTGTTCCGAAAACACGCTCCCATCCGTTCCCCGCTGTGTCACGCCCATGTTCCAACCCGCGTCACTTCAACCCCGCCACAGCGGACGAACAAGACCAGACGGACAAGCGCTGATGTTGCCCCCTGAAGCCTCATCATGATTCCCGGTACGCTTTGAATTTGCCCTTGTCCTTCACCGAAACGCGGCCAGCATCAGCGTCAACGACTATGTTTCTGCAAGAGCAGGCGGCCGCATTCTCGGGCATTGAAGGAACTGAATCGCCACAAATTCCACATTCGTAGAAAATGTCAGGGCCGGCTGGATAGCCACCGAGCGGATTAAGAAATAGATATTTCCTAGACATTTATTGATCCTCTAAATCTAAAATTTGGGGGCGGGCACTACCTGATCGACACGCCGGATATAGCCTTGCTCGACCAAATCTTGAATAGGCATTGGAAGTTCATGCTGAATCCCAAGGCCAGGCTGATTGAACCACGGCGCACTAGGTCCGGTCGGAACATCCGGTATAGGCTTTAGAACCTCGTAAGTGCTGAATGGCTTGGCATCCGAACCCGGAGGAAGCGCTCTCGCTGGGTAAGGCGTGCCTTCCTTCGCAACAAATGTACCTAAGTCTTTGAACTCTCCGGTCGTTTTATCGAAGAATCCGCCGTAGCGATCAAATCGATATCCGACATCCAGCGTCTGAGGCACAGGGTCGCCCAAGAAACCTCTATTGGGGGGCCATACAATCTCATTTGGTGGAGCAACTGATTTAGCAGCATTTACCTCTGCGCTCTCTGCGGCCGCCACCTTATCCGCTGCCTCCAACGTCTCCGCTGTCTCTAATAGATTTCGTGCCGCATTTAATTTGCTGCCTAGGGAGACCATTTTCGGCAAAGCCATTTCGGGCGTAACGATGCTCGTCGCTATTGAGAGTGCGGTGAAAGTAGAAGCTCCGGTGCGTTCTTCCGGCCGGATGGTCTCGTGCTTGAAATGGACGAGATCAGGAACGAACATTCCAATGGGCCCCGCAGAAAACTGCAACCCCTTATTAATAAGAAGTTCACCCATATCCCGCCCATCGTTTCTGGCCTGCTTCCAGAACCCTGACCACTGAGCCGCGCCCGCTGCGGCCTCCCCCGCCCGCGCGCGGTATGCCCAATATGCGGCAGCGTCAGGATTGCCGATAGCTGCGTAATCCGACGAATGCCGCATGGCGTCGTTGTATGTTTCAGCCTCTGCTTTTCTTACCTCGTATCTCGCCGCTGCCGCCTTAAAGTCGTAAGTGTCCGCTCCGTAAGAGATCGACAGTCCAAGCGCGTCAATACGAGAGTCCCGGTTGAACTCGTGGAACTGGCCGCCATCCACGGAAACGACGTACACTCCGGCGCTTCCGTCATCGCGCGCGGCCCACTCGACGGTCACCTGCCTCCCTTCCGCCTTGGCGCCATCATCGAACCTAAAGAGCTGCCCGCCTTTGTCCTCGGCGCCCTCCTGGGGAACCATTTGGTCGCCCTGCTTCACTTGGGGATACGTATCCTGATAGAACGTCCCGTCATCACGGACGGAGCCCGAGTAGCTCCCGCTCAGGATGTGCTGGGCACGCAGCGCCTCCTTATCGAGCGCGCCAAATTTCACAGCACTTAGCCCGTTGTCATTGAGGGCCGCGTCGATCTGTTCCTGAGCTTGCTGTTTTTGAGCGGCTGCCTTGGCAGCGGCGCTTTTCGCGCTCTGTTCGGCCTGACTTTGCTGCATGCCATCGGCGATCATATGACCGATGGTGCTGCCGATGGCGTCTGGCAACATGGTTTTCAAGCTTTTGCCGAAGCTGTCGTGCGTCAGGACAGTCCGTGTAGCTGCGCCTGCCAGCAGTACTGCCGCTCCCGTAAGCACATGGCCGAGATCGCCGGCCGCACCGCCGAGAACGTTGCCATTCTCCCATTCTCCCATCCCCTTCCCTACGGAAGCGGAGACACTCGCGCTAGCGAGTTGGGTCCAGTCGAATTTCTTCTGGACACCGAATGCGATGTTTGTCGATTGCTGGATCGCGCTGCTGGCCGCGCCTTGAGCCCAGGCATCCCAGCCCTGGGTCGCCGTGGTCCAGGGCTTTGCCGCACCGTCCTCAAGTCCGACCTGTCCTTCAATATAGCCCGCGACAAAGGCGGCGCCGAGTTCAGCCCAGTTGAACTTCTTCTGGTTGCCGGCAAGCATCTCGACGCCTTGGCGGGCTGCGTCGGACAGTGCAGAAGAAATTTGCGGCGGCATCCAAGAAGTTGCGGCGCGGACCACGATAGACACGATGGTCGCGATGATGTCGCCGATGACACCACAGCCGCCATGCTTGGGCGCCGGCGGTTGCGGCTGCTGCGGCAGTGTCGGCGTGGTGTTGCCGAGTGCGTCGGCCGAGTTGTACGGCTTGAACACGCTCGACGCATTGTGCAGGTTCGTCACATTGTCGGGGACGATCAGGCTCTGACCGGCCGACAGCGCCGTCCCGGCCGACAGGCCGTTGGCCTGGGCCAGCAGGTACCACAGACTGCTGTCGCCCCAGACATTCTGCGCGATCGACTGTAGCGTGTCGCCCGCCATGACCGTATAGCCGCTGGCCGACTGGGCGACATTGGTCGAATTGTACGCCTGGTAGTTCTCGTCGAAATTGGCGTTGAACGGGACGACCTGCGTCGCGTTGGTGGAATACAGCGCCGAGCCGGCATTGTAGGCGTTGGAGGCGTCTCTTGCCAGCTGTTGCGCGTAGTCGACCTGACTGGCCAGTTGGTCGGTGCCGACATCGCCGACCACATGGCCGTTGAGGTAGAAGAAGGTGCGGTAGGCGCCGGCAATGCCGTTGACCGATTCCTTGCGCGTCAGCACCTGGCCGAAGCTGTCGGTCTGGTACTTCATCACCCGGTGAATGGCGGTGTCGTCGGCCTCGGACTGGTTGCCGTTGACATCGTAGATGTAGCTGGCATTGCCCGCCCCGCTGTTCGGGTCGGAGTTCGAGATAGTGGTTGTCGAGGACTTGGCCTGGTTCCACCAGACATAGTTGTAGGTCGTCGTCGTCGTGGTGCCGGCGGTGATGCTGCCGTTGTTCACCTGGCTCGATTGAGCGGTGGCGGACTGCGTCAGGACTCCGATATCGGTGCCGCCGCTGGTGTAGGTATTGGTGATCGTACTGAAATAGCGAGAGGTCGTACCCAGGGCGTTGACGCTGGTCGTGATATCGCTTTCAGACGTAATCCTGCCGTCGTTCAGGCCGTATGTCATGGCGCGCGTTTCGATCACCGAACCGTCGACGGGGTTGTACTCGGCGTACGATGTCATCCGTCCCAGCACATCGACCGTTCGCGACACGGTAAGGTAGTTGCTGCCGCCTGCTCTCTGGGTATAGACGGTTTGCAGATAGTCGTCCGTGGTATAGGCGTACGTCTCGATATGACCGTCCTGGCCATAGCTCGCACTCATCCGGTCGCCGCGGGCGTTGTAGGTGATGGTGACACCGGTCGATCCGGCCGAGATCACGCCGCCGGACAGCGTACCCATGGTCACGGTGAACCGGTTCATGCTGTCGTACTTGTACCAGTAGTCCTGCAGACCGGTCATGCTCGATCCCGGCGCGTAGGTCGCGACGCCGACGCGGTCGAAGTTCGTGTACTTGGTCTTGATCTCACGGCGGTTGCCGACGGCGTCGTAGGCGTAGGTGATGTCGGCGTTGGGATCGCGGATCTCGGAGACGCGGTTGAGCGCATCGTAGGTGATGTAGGAGTTCTGATAGTCGCCCGGCGTCGATCCGATGCGGTAATAGCCTTCGATCGTCCGATTGCCGTTCTTGTCGTAGGCATAGACCGACTTGATGCCGGTTCCGGTGTCGGTGATGCTGCCAACCTGGCCGCTGGTCGTATAGGTATAAGCAAGGTACTGCCCGGCCGTGCTGGTTTGCAGGGTCAGCTGGCCGTTCAGGTCGTAGCTATAGCTGGTCGTATGACCGCCGAAGTCGGTGCTGGAGACGACCTTGCCGAAATAGTCGGTCGTCGACGCGGACGAATGGCCGAAGGCCGCCGTCGTCGTCGTCCACGATCCGATACCGGCCTGGCCCACCGTCACGCGACCGCCAGCCGTCATGACATTCCAGCTATAGCCGTAGGTCGTGGTCTGCACGTATCCCGTGGCCGACGTACCGCCGAAGATGGCGGATTTGGTCACGCGGCCCAGCACGTCGTAATCGGTCGTTTCGGTTCCCGACTGGACATTGTTCCAGTGCTTGATGCGTTCACCCAGCCCGTCATAACCATAGGAGTCGACCAGCTGCGATCCGCCGCGGATGGCGTGCGCCACCGTGGTCAGCCGGTTGTCCTTGTCGTAGGTATTCGTCGTCTTCGCGCCGGTCGCATCGGTCACGGTCAGGGCATTGCCGAAGACGTCGTAGGTCGTGCTGACGACCCCACCGTCCGGATTATACTGCGCCGTGGCCAGCGAAGCCGTGCCGTCGTAGCCGGTTCCGGCCTGGAGAGTCTGGGTGGTCAGGTAGCCGTTGGCGTCGCGGTGGCCGATCTGGCGCCCCGACTTGTCGTAATAATAGGTATCGACGGGGTTCGCCAAGGCGCCGACGCCGTTCTCGCCGACCACGGTCACCTGGGCGCCGGTTTTTTGCGTCAGGTTGCCCAAAGCATCGTAGGTGAACCCAGTGGTATTGCCATTGGCGTCGGTCTGGCTGGTGATGTCGCCGAAGGCGTTATAGGCCTGGGTGCTGTCACTATAGGCGACCGCGGGTATGGCGCTGTTGGCCAGGGTCCACACGCCGCCGCTTTGCGTGGCGGTGAAGACGGGTACGGTCGCAAAGCTGGTCGAGGTCGGATTGGGCGGGCTGCCGTTGTCGAAGGTCACCGAGCCGGCCTTGGCGTCGACGACTTTGCCCGAAGCGTCGGTCGCCAGGTACTTGACGTCCCAGCTCGTGCTTGCCGTGCCGTTGAACGGAGGCTTTGTCAGATCGATCACGAAGCTGCCGGGGATCGGGGCGTTGTTGGCGTCGACCATCTGGGTGGCCGTAACCGCCGTGTAGCCGCCAGATGACCCCGCGGTCCGCGCGTAGAGCGTAACGGCCGAGGCGTTGGGCACCGAGACCTGCATCGCCTTGCCCATCGGAATCTGGGTCGAGGAACTGCCCGACTTGCCCGGATCGATCGAGACGTAAAACGCCGCCTGCCCGATCACAACGCCGGCCTGCGCCAATTGTATCACCACATAGGCATTGCGTGGCGGCGTATTCGGATTGGAGCCGTTGGCGATCGTGGGCGAGAAGGTATAGCTGGTCGCGCCTGAAGGAATCGCATGGCTTTCCTGCGTGACGGTACCGTCGCCGGTAACCGATACGATAACCGGATAACCGTTCTGAATGGTCGACAGGTCCGAGCTGGTAAAGCTGACGGTGACATTCGGGTCGGTATTCTGGTTCCAGTTCGCGACGGTCCAGCTGGAATCTATCTTCGCAAAACCCTTGCCTCCCACGACCACATTGCCGCCGCTGGCGACGGTGCCGTCGAGATTGGCGCTGACGGGCCGCTTGACATCGGTCAGTTCGTTGCGGCTGTCGTAGAGGCTGTAGGTCGTGGTGATGCCGGACGCTCCGCGCGCCGCGTCAAGGCTGGCGGCATTGCGCAGGTCGGTCGTGCCCTGGCTCTGGACCTGAAGGGTGACATTGCCGTTCTTGTCGTAGCCATAGGCCTTGGTGACACCGTCACCCATGTTGGAGCGCCAGACGCGGCCGGCGGCATCGTAGTCGGCGAATTCCTGCGCCTTGGCGCCGTTGCGGTTAGTGTTGACGCCGCGCTGGACGACTTCGCCATAGGCATCGTACCAGCTGTCGACCGTCTGGGTGAATATCCACTGGCCGCCCGTCAGCGTCGCTTCGCCTTCGAAGATCTGCTGACCAACGCCATCGTAGCCGTACTGCTTGGATTCGGTCACGGTCGTGCCGTCGGACTTGGCGCGCGTATACTGTTCGATCGTCTTTTGACCGTTGGCGTCATAGCCATAGGTGGTGACGAAGCCTGTGGCATCGGTCTTGGTCGCCAGCCGGCCGCCGGCGCCATAGACGAAGGTCGTGGTCTCGGCGCCCGATGTGCCGGAGCCCGCCACCGTCGTCAGGATGTTGCCCAGACCGTCATAGGTATAGGCCGTGGCATTGGCCGCCGCCGGGACATTGGCCGCGGTCGTCACCGTGGCCAGCCGGCCCAGCGCGTCATAACTGTAAGTCGTCTGGTCTCCCGTCGCCTCGGTCTTCGTGGCGACCAATCCAAGGCTGTTATAAGTATAGGTGACCGTGACGTCGCCTGAGGTCGAAGTGACGCTGTTGCCGCTGACCGTGGAATAGGCTGCGGTCTTGCGCGTCTCGGTCAGGCGCTGGCCGTCATGGTCGTAGGTGTACGTCGTGGTGCGGTCGTTGCCGTTGGCGGCCGGGGCGGCCGGCGGATTGCCCCCTGCGGTGAATGGTCCGCTCAGCGCCGTGGCGTACTGGACCTGCTGTGTCGTATTGCCTTCGGCATCGAGCGTCCAGGCGGTCATGAAGCCACCGGCATCGATCTGGGCAACCTTGCGGCCCAGCTTGTCATACCAGGTATAGGTATTGTTGCCATTGGCGTCGGTCTGCCGGATGGCGTTGCCGTTCAGATCGTAGACCGTGCTGGTCGTCAGGTTACCGGTCTGGCTGGCCCAGGCCGAGCCGTTCCACGCACCGGTCTCCACGCCGACAATGCTGGTCGAGGTCTGGCGGTTATCCTTGTCGTAGGTATAGTCCGTCTCGCGATAATTGCTTGCGTTGACCGGCGACGGCGCCGTCGTCCCGGCAATAGCGGACAAGGTAAGAGAATTGACAAGAGTCTTGTGATCCTGCCATTCGGCCAGGTACATGACGACGCCGGCCTTGGTCCAGTTGCCCGCCAGGTTGTTCGTCCAGAATGTTATCTCGTCGCTTGTCGGGTTTCGCCGGAACGCACCCTGATAAGCTGCCGTAATGAAAGCGGTCGTGGTACCATTTACCTGCAGGTTTGCCGCCACGGTTGCATCGCCGATGAACGACGCATAGGTCGCTTCCAGAGCCCCCAATTGCTCACCATCAGGGTCAACCGGATGCCCTTGGGCATCTCTCTGCCAGTTTTGTCCCGCCGGCTGGTCGGCAGCCGCGTTTGCCGCCAGGACGCCCTGCCAGTATGAAACTTCCGAGGCAACGGGAAGCCGTCTCAGGCCGATATCGTACATGCGATAGATTTGCGCGAGGACGCCATTGGAGAAGGTCGGCAGCTGCAACGGATCACTATAGACCTTCTGCGACGTGACGTTTCCGTTCCAGTCATAGGTCCACTGCGTCAGGATACCTTGAGCATTGACTTGCGCCGTCTTACGGTTCTGGACGTCATAGTAGGTCAGGGTGATATTGCCGTCGGCATCCTGGGCCGCGATCTGGTTGCCGCGGCGGTCGTAGGCGAAGGATTGTGTTGGAATTACCGGCGGAAACAAATTCGCGCCGTAATCCGAACCGACGGTGATCGTGTCGCCGCTCTGCTGCACCAGTCGGTTGTCTGCGTCGTAGACATAGTTGGTCGTGCGCTGCTCGGCCCGGCCTTGCGCCTCGACCATCTGGGTGCGGTTGCCGAAAGCGTCGTAGGCATAGGCGGTGGTAGCGGCCGGCGCGACCGCCGTGGCCGCAACGGTCTGCGTCAGCATCTCGCCACGCGCATTGTACGTATAGGTCGTAACCCCGCCTGCCGCGTTGCGCATTGTCAGGCGGTCGCCAAAGGCGTTGTAGGTATAGGTCGTGCCGGCCCCGTTGCCATCGACCGAGGCCAGGACGCGGCCATCGTTGTCGTAGCCGAAGCTTGTCGTGTTATCATTGGCGTTGGTCGTAACGGCCGGCGGGTTGGCGCTGATCCCCGCCCCGCTGACGGCGGTGGCATAGCGCGTGACGACCGTGACCTTGCCGTTGATGTCGTAAGACTTGCCGGTGGCATAGCCCAAGGCGTCGACCGCCAGGATCTGCTGGCCGCGGGCGTCATAGTAGAAATAGCCCGTATTGCCGTTAGGGTCCCTGACCGAAGTCAGGTCGCCAAAGGCGTTGTAGGTATTGGTCGTGACTGCGCCCGTAGGATCGGTTGTCGTCAGCACCCGGCCATCGTTGTCGTAGGTATAGGTGGTGGTGCTGCTGGCCTGGTCATAATTGGTCACGATGCGGCCTTGGGCGTCGTAGACGTGCCAAATGGCCGCAGCGCCCGTGATCATCTGACGCAGCACGCGTCCGTCCGCGTCGTAGAGATAGGTCGTTTCCTGCGCGTCCGAAGTACCATAGGCCACCGTCCTCGAGGTTACCCGGCCCCAGATGTCGTAGATATTGTGCGTCACTATGCCCAGAGGGTCGGTGACGTTTATGACGCGGTTGTCGGCGTCATAGGTATATTGCGTAGTCCTCGGTTGAGTGTTGGTCAGGGTTGCATACTGCGTCATCTGCAGCAGGTTGCCGGCGTTATCGTATTGATAGACGCTCTGGTATCCAAGCGCGTCCTTGCTGGACGTCAGGCGTCCGGCATTGTCATAGGTGGCATAGGTCGTGCGGTTATTGGAATCGTTGGCGATGGCGTTGGAATTGGCGCTCAACCAGTTCCGCATATCGGTGAGCGTCTGCACGCCTTTATTCGTGTTCAGCACCGCGTACTGGACGGTGGTTAGTACATTGCCATCAAGGTCGTATGTATAGGCCGTTACGGCTCCGGTTGGATCGGTAACGAACGTTTTGCGCCCCGCCGCGTCGTAAGCGATGTTAGTCACCAGCGCATTGGTAAGGTCCTGAGCGCCCAGAGGATACCGGATTTCACGCACGACGCGTCCGTCGGCGTCGTAATTATAGCCGGTCATGAAACCAGCCGCATCGGTCGTCGTGACCAGCCGGTTGGCGGCGTCGTAGAGGTTCGAAGTCGTCCTGCTGCCCGTGCCGGCGTTCGCCGTTACCCATGTCTGCATCTGAGACAGAGTCTGGGCATTGGTTGAGCTGTTCAGCGCAGCATACCGGACCGTCTGCGTAACATTGCCGTTGCCGTCGTAGGTATAGGCCGTCACCGCGCCGTTCGGATCGATGACGAAGGCTTTATTGCCGGCCGCATCGTAGGTGTAGCGGGTAACCGACGATCCGGCCGGCGGGGTCGACGGCAGATTCGGGAATACGACGCTGGTCGGATAGACCACCTGCTGCACCAGGCGGTTGTCGGCATCGTAGGCATAGCCCGTGACATAGCCGTCAGGGTCGATCGCATAGACCAGGCGACCGGCCACGTCGTAGCCGGTCCAGTTGGTCAGATCTCCGGCGGCCGCATTAGCGGAGGCCCAGCTCTGCATCTGCGCCAAGGTCTGCACGCCTGTGCTCAGGTTCACCGTGGCGTACCGGACCGTGCGGTTCACCCGGCCGTCATTGTCGTAGGTATAGCCTGTGACGGCTCCTGTCGCATCGATGACGAAGGCCAGGCGGTTGTCGGCGTCATAGGTCGAACGTGTGATATGACCCCCGGGATCGGTGACCTGGACGACATTGCCATCACCGTCGTAGCTGTATTGTGTAATGAGATTGAGGCCACTGGGATCCACGATCGACTGGATCACCCTGTTGGCTTTGTCGTAGACGGATTTGACCACGCGGCCTGCCGGAGACGTCTCCGTGACGGCGCGTCCGGCCTGATCGTACGTCCAACTCGTGGTCAGGTTCAGGCCATTGGCGTCAACGCGCTGGCTCAAGGTATGACCGTCGAGGTCGTAGGTATAGGCCGTCACCATGCCCGTGGGATCGGTGACCGTCAGGGTCTGGCCCTTGCCGTCGAACACCCACGTCGTTGTCAGGTTCAGCCCGTCGCCCGGGTCGACCGTCTGCGAGTACATCCGCCCCGCCGCATCGTAGACATAGCTGGTCGTCCCACCGCGGGCATCGGCCGTCGCGGTCATCATATCGGCTTTGCTGTAGCTATGCGTGACGACGTTGCCTGCACCGTCCGTGGTCTTGATCACGTTTCCATCGGCGTCGTAGTCGAAGGTCGTCGCGACGCCCATTCCGTCGACGATCTTCACCGTCTGGCCATAGGCGTTTTTCGTCGTCGTGGTGACGATGCCGTTGGGATCGGTGACGGTGATCTGGCGGTCGAACAGGTTGAAAGCGTAGTGGGTGACCGCACCCGTCCCGTCCGTCGTGGTCAGTACATGACCAAAGCCGTCATAGCTGTAGCTGGTCGTCAGGTTCAGGCCATCGACCTGGGTGAGCACCCGCCCGGCCCTGTCGTAGGTCGTCTTGGCGATATTGCCCTTCGGATCGGTGACCTGGGTCGTGCGGCCAAACGCGTCGTACTGGTAGCTGGTGGCCAGCGCCAGCCCGCCGACGTCGGCCGTCGAAGTCAGGAGCAAGCCTCGGCGGCTGTAAGTCTTGTTCGTCTGGGTCGCCAGGGCCGTCGTCAGCGCATCGATGCGGCTCGTCACCTCACGGAAGGCGTTGTAAGCATAACCCGTGATATTGCCCAACGCATCGACGGTATCGGCAACCACGCCATTCGTGCTGTAGTCGACATGGCTGTAGCTGTCGGTTGCACTGAGCGTTATGGCGTTGGTTAGGGTAGAGGTGATCTGGCCACCGGTCAGTGTGGCCAGGGTCCCTGCGGCGATCTTGTTGGTGTATGTCGTAACGTCGGTTTCCTCACCGAACGCGTTGTGGGTGTAGCGGGTGACTCCGCCCGTGCCGTCGATCTGATAGGTCAGACGCCCGTCGACATCGTAGTAGAACAAGGTCCGGCGGCTCTCGGCGTCGGTCTGCATAATCAAACGACCCGCAGCGTCGTATGCGTAGCTTATATGGCCGGCAGCCCATACGGCGTCGATCTGCGCCTGAGTAGGATTGCTGCCCAGTGCGGCGATCGCGGCCGCGCCATTGCCCGTCAACTCCGCGCCCTTGCGGCCCAGGCTGTCGTAGCGGATCAGGTCCGTACGCCCGTCGGCGCCACCCGAGGCGGAGCTGGAGCTGGCCACCGCCTGGCTGTAGAGGTTGTACACGGCGTCGTAGCCGTAGGTCGTCGTCTCGACCGCACCGCCCGTCAGGGTCTGGGCCTTGGTCAGGACATGGCCATACTGGTCGTAGGTGTAGCTGGTGATCTCGAGCGTGCCCGACGGCGCCGGCAGGTTCGCATAGATTGGCGGCGTTGCGATCAGGGCCGCCGTGCTGATGACCTGGCCCTTGATGACCGTGCCGGCGTTGCCGGCCGCCGTATAGGAGTCGTAGCGCGTGATATTGCCTTCGCCGTCGATATCGGCGCGCAGCAGGCCGCGACCGTCATAGACCCACCAGTGGTTGATGTCGTTGGCGTTCGTGCCGGCGTCGCTCAGCAGTTGCGCGAACGTGCCGCTGACCCAGTGCGCGCTATTGGTCTGGGTGGCGTAGGCGATGGTCTGCGTCTTGCGCCCCGCCGCATCATAAATGATCTGCGTCAGGTAACCATCGGCGTCGAGCGTGCCGATCACCTGATCGTCGGCATTGTAGAAGGTGCGCGTCGTCCTGTCGGCGTTCGCGTCGGCGCCGGGAAGAATGACCGCTGTCGGCGCCGTCGTCTTGAAGGCGGCGACGGTCGCAGCCGACAAAACGCCGGCATAGGCCGTCGTCGTGATCAGGCGGCCGGCGGCATCGTAGCTATAGGCCGTGACCGCGCCCCAGGCGTCGATCTGTTCGGCCAGGCGGCCGTCGGCGTCGTAGACGCTCCAGCTCCAGCGGTCGCTCGCCGAGGCCGCCGGCGTAATGCTGGGCAATCTTACCGGCGCTGAGCTCGCGCTCTCATTGGCCAGCAGCGTCAATTGCGCTGCGGACACCAGCGTCGCATACTGCGTCGTGCTGACCAACTGGTCGGCGGCATTGTAGGCATAGGTGACAATCGCGCCGTCCGCGGCGACATCGGCGACCTTGCGGTTCAACGTGTCGAAGACATGATAGGTCGACAGGCCCGTCGGGTCGGTCGTCCGGATAAGGTTGCCGACCGAATCATAGGTGTAGGTCGTCGTGGCTGACAGGCCGCTGGCGCTGTCCGTGACGCTGATCAGTTCGCCGGCCTTGTCGTAGGCCGATGTCCTGACCGTGCCGTTGGCCAGGGTCACCGCCGTCTGCAGGCCTGATGCCGTATTGGTATAGACGGTCTGGGTGAGCTTGCCATTATAGTCGGTGGCGCTGAGCGTACGGCCAAGGCCGTCATAGACATAGGTCTCGGTCGCCGACGAACTCGACAGCTTGCGGCTGAGCAGCAGGCCCGCCTGGTCGTAGACATAGGTCGTCGTGCTGGCGGTTGACGAGACACCGTTGCCGCTGCTGTCGGTCTGGCCGTAGGTCGTCACCGTCGCCACCAGCCCACGCGCATCGTAGGTCGTATCGGTGCGCTGCGTCTGGGTCTTGTCGACGCCCGCGGATGAAGCCCAGCTATCCATCGTCGCAGACGATTGGTTTCCAGCTATCAGGTAGAGATTGGCGGTATACTTGATGACACTGGTCTGCAGCCCGTTGCTGGTGTTGTAGATATAGCGTGTCACATCGCCGCGCGGGCTGATCGTATAGACCAGGCGGCTGGCGGAATCGTAGACATAACGCGTCACCAGAGGCGAAGACGAGTTCGCCGCCTCGGTCTTCATCAGCAGCTGGTTGGCGGCGTCATAGGCATAGGTTGTCTGGTTGCCCAACGAATCCGTCATCGACAGGCGATTGCCGTTGGCGTCGTAGGTGTAGAGATACGAGGGCGCTGGCGAACTCGACATCGTCGGGAGCGTTGAGATCGACGGTTGAGCGATGGCGACGTTCATCGGACCGGTACCGCTGGCCGCGCCTTGAACTATCAGGCCTGCATATACAGCCCCTGCGGGTGCTGTACCTGATACGCTTCCGTAATTGGCCGTGGTAATTCCACTGGAACCAAGCACGCCGCCAGGCGTGATTGCGCTGCCGACACCACCTATATAATTTCCATATGCGTCGAACCAGGACAGCACCAATGAGACGGTGCTGGCACCTGAGCTAGCAGCATATACGCTTCCGCTTACCGTCTGCCCCGGGGTTACAGGCATCAGCCCTCCGCCCGTCTGCTGCAAGTTCATCAACCAACCAGCGGCAGGCGTCGATGTTGTTTGACGGCGGTAAGCGTTGGTCCCGCCATCAGTTTCGGTCGTCTGGGTCGTTGATACCGTATTATCCGTGGTCCATAGGCCGCCCCAGTTCTGGGCGATATTCGTAAAAGCCGTGTCTCCTCCCGCGCTTCCGAATGACACTGAAGGCTGTGCAAGACCGACGTTAAGCGGAGCCGTCCCGCTTGCCGTTGCTTGCACCAAAAGTTCCACCGAAGCCGCACCCGGTGGCGGAAGAACCGTGCCGCTTCCATAACTGGCGGCAGTCACCCCGGCGCTACCGAAGGAACCGTTAGTAGCAACCGAACTTACCAACGTGCTGGTGATTAATGTACCGGAAGAAGAATACCAAGCGGCGTAAAGGCCCAAGGCGCTTGCGCCCACACTGCTGACATAGGCGCTAAGGGTTACGGGATGACCTGGTATGACCGCCGTGCGGCCATTAGCGCCCTGGCCAAGATTCATCTGCCAGCCCGTTGGCGGCGTGGTTGTCGTCTGACGGCGGTAAACGTTGACGCCACCGTCGACCTCAGTAGCCTGCGTTGTCGCTACGGAACCAGACGTATTCCACAACTCATTCCAGTTCTGCGCAATATTGGTGAACTGCGAATCACCAGCGCCACCAGAGGTCGCCACTGAAGGCCTGGCAATGGCGACGTTGAGAGGCCCCGTGCCGTTAGCAGTGGCGACGATCGCCAACGATACAAAGGCGGCATTGGCAATCGCATTTACCGATCCACCGGCGAAGTTTGCGGTCGTGAGGCCATTTGCTCCCAGCGTCCCGCCGGGCGCAACCGTGCTGACGCCAGTGCTCCCGATATAGGTTCCAGCACTGTTATACCACATCGCCCGCAGTTCGAGACGGCTGGCCCCGGAACTGGCGGCATAAACACTGAGCTGGACAGCTTGGCCTGGCACGACAGCCATCTGACTCGGGGCCGTTTGGGCCATATTGAACTGGAAGCCCGCAGCCGGCGTGGTCGTAGTCTGGCGCCGATAAACGAAGACGCCACCGTCCATCTCGGTCGTCTGGGTCGTCCCGACTCCTGAGGTTTCTCCCAAATTGCCCCAGTTCTGCGCGATATTGGTAAAGTTGGGATCACCAACAGGACCGCTATAGGTCACGTTACCGTTGGTGTCGTAGATGAACTGCGTGGGGGGCTGGGGCGAAGACGACGGCGGAATCAACTGGATCAACTGATTGTTGCTGTCATAGACCAGGGTCGTGGCATTGCCCTGCTGGTCGGTGACCGTTGTCCGTCCCGTCCCGTAGGTCAGATAGGTCGCGCTGGTGACGCCCGACGCGGTCGTCTGCGTCAGGCTGGCGACGCGGACATTGCTGTCGTAAGTGATCGTCAGGCTGGTGCCGTCGCTCTCGGTGATCGTTCCGATATTGTTGCTGGTGCCAAGATAGGTATAGGTCGTGACATAGGTCTTGCCGTCGCTGACCGAATTGTCGTTGGGGCTAAGGTCGGTCGTCACCGTTGTCAGGCGATTGCTGGTGTCGTAACCGTAGCGCACGCGCGTCTCGGTCTGCAGGCCCGACGCATTGGTATAGCTGGTGACGATCGAGGTCAGCAGCGAGCCCGTATACACAAAGCTGGTATAGTCGCCATTGGCCGTTGTGATCTTCGCCAGCTGCGAACCGCTATAGGTGTAGGTAAGTGTATTGCCAGACGCGTCCGTCGACTGCAGGATCCGGCCCGTCGTGGCCCCCTCGTACACCTCCTTCGCCCGGGTTTTGCCGTCCTGCCAGGTCCACTGGCCCGCTGTCGCATCGTAGGTTATCGTATCGGTTATGCCGCTCTCGACACCCACATAACAAGCGCTTGAGCTGTTGTAGGTATAGACGACGGCCGAACCATCCGCTCCGTAACGCGTAATGGTGCTGGCGGGCTTGTTGTGGAAGCCGGTGAGGTCCGTGACATGGCGCTGGTAGTTCTCCTGCCACGCCGCCGCCTTGCTGTTGTAGGTATTGGTGATGGCGTCGTCGAGGCCAAGGCCGAACAGCATCTCGTCCTGGCTCTGGATGAGAAGGTTACCGTTGGCGGCATTGACGATCACGTCGCTGCCATTCTGACCCAGCTTGGAGGTCCCGATCTCCCCCTGGCTGCCCAGCACCGCCAGCGACGATTTGACCAGACCTTGTCCGCTACCCGTGACGATCGCGACCATTGTAAACCCCTCGACCTGCAGGTCCACCCCGGACCTTTTCGTTCCTCAAGGAGTCAATCGGCCGTTTCGGGATTCCGTTTAGGGCTCAAAAGGCGAAATTTCTGAAAAAATTACATCCCATTGTTGCATAACGACATTTTTTTACATTTTTCAAAATTGGCGGCCGCCCTGCCGCGGCGCCAGTGCGATGACCGCCTGCGCGATCGTGCGGCCGCTCTCGCCCACAGGCGTGTTCAGGGCGATATCGCGGACTCGCTGGGCCGCCTGCATGTCGCCATCGTGCTCAAGCAGCAGAACCTTTGCCAAAGCGCCGGAAAAGCAGCGGCGGTCGAGGCGCAGGGCCGTGTCCGTCCGCCGGCGGGCGCCGTCGATATCGCCGTCCAGAACGTCCAGCACCGCCAGGGCGCCGTGCGATTCCGCGAAAGTATCGTCCAGCGCCAGGGCATGCTCGAAAATGCCGCGCGCCCTTGTCCGGTCGCCGGCCGCAAAATGAGCCCATCCCGAAGCGATCCAGGTGCCGAGATGGCGGCCGAACAGCTCGGCGCTGCGGTCGATACATTCGGTCGCACCGGCAGCGTCGCCGCGCGCCATCAGGACCAGGCCCTTGCCCAGCCAGTTGCGCGGGCTGTCGGCGCGCGCCGCCAGCCCGCGATCGAAATACCCCATGGCTTCGTCCAGACGGTCGTCCTGCAAAACGAGCATCCCAAGGGTCGACAGGCCGTCGGACGTGTCCTGCGCCTTTGCCGCCCAGCCCTGCGCCAGTTCGGGCATCTGAAGATCGATGGCGACCATGGAGAGCGCGCCCAGCAGGTCGGTATCGGCCGGATGGATTTCAAGCGCTTTCGTGCCTTCGGCAAGCGCCTCGTCGAGATCGCCTTGCCGATGCAGGGCCTGCACCTTAAGCGAAGCCGCCGCGGGAATTGCGGCAACCGTGGCGTCGTCCAGAAGACCGGCCGCGCCGGCATGATCCCCGGTTATCGATTTGCACCAGGCCAGGTTGAAGCGCAGCCCCGGATCCTGCGTCTGCCCCGACAACAAGCCCTGGAAAATGTCGGCGGCCGCGTCGAAGCGATCCTGATGCAGGGCCGCCAGGCCTTCGAAATTGCGCATGACGGGCGTGAGGGGCGCAATCGCTTCGTAGCGCCTGATCAGGTCGAGCGCGACGCCGGGCTGGCGAACGTCGAGCGCCGCCGAAACCGCATCGCCAATCAGGCGGAGATTATCCGGATCGCTTTCCAGATAGCCGAGCAGGCGCGCCAGGTGCGGCTGCGAGTGATTCAAGGCCGATATGTCGCCCATATGGATGTACTCCCCCAAAATTTGTGCGCGGCGACGGTACAACCGGCACCTTCCCGCGCGCATCGCTCCAGTGCCCCCGCGAGCATGCGAATATGCGCAACCTATCGCCGCAGCCCTAAGACGGCAAGCCGAACTGCATCATCGCGCCGAACTTGCAAAATGGCATAGGTTCGCTTAACGATAAGACACACAGCGTAGTTTGTGTGCGGGGGGAGTTTCTGTAATGGGTGCCGACGAAGCGACGGGGCTGATGAATCAGCTCTTCTGGTATGCTGCGGTCATATCCGCGCCAGTCTTGATCGCCGTCCTGATCGTCGGCCTGCTGGTCAGCGTCTTTCAGGTCGCCACGCAGTTGCAGGAAATGACCCTCAGCTATGTCCCGAAACTCCTGGCCGCCGCCGTCGTGCTGGTCACGGTGGGACCATGGATGGTTCACAAGGTGGCCGAATTCGCCGTGACCATGATCCGGCTGATTCCGTCGCTGGCCAACTGAGCCTGCGCCATGGCCTCCTTCGATATCGTCAACCGGGTGTGTGCATGCCTGCTGCTGGGGTTGCGGGTGTCGCCCGTCTTCGCCCTGGCACCGCCCTTCTCGCTGGTCAGGACGCCTGTCCTTTTCCGCGTCCTGTTCGGGCTGGGCGTGGCGGCGTGCCTGGTCGCGGTCGACCCGGTCGCGGCACGGATCGACGATCTCAGCGTCGGCAACCTGATCGTGGTGGCCGTGCGTGAACTGGGCCTGGGTCTCGTCTTCGTCACCGCGTTCCAGCTGATGTTCGGCATGCTATACGCCGCCGGCCGCACTGTCGATATCCAGGCGGGTTTCGGCCTGGCCCTCCTTATCGATCCGACCAGCCAGAACCAGATGCCGCTGGTGGGCACGCTGTTCGCCTATGGCGCGGCCGCCGTCTTCTTCGCCATGGGCGGCCATCAGGACCTGCTGCGGCTGATGGACGCCTCGCTGCGCGCCATGCCGCTCGGCGCCGGCTATCTTCAACCCGACGGGCTTGCCCGCATCACCGCCTTCCTGGGCGTCATGTCGGCGACCGCCTTCGGCGTGGCTGGCGGCGCCATCCTCTGTCTTTTCCTGGCTGACGCCGCCATCGCGCTACTGTCGCGCACGGTGCCGCAGATGAACGTTTTGGTGCTGGGTTTCCAGATCAAGACGCTGCTTCTGCTGCTGGTCCTGCCCGCAGCCTTCGGGGCGTCGGGCGCCCTCCTGGCGCGCATGTCGACCCTTACGCTGGAGGCCGTTCGCGGCTTGCTGTGATGGAAGAGCAGTCGGATCAGAACAAGTCGGAGCCACCCACACCGTTCAAGCTCAGCAAGGCACGGGAAAAGGGGTCGGTAGCGCGCGGCCTCGACCTAGGCTTCGCTACCAGCCTGATCGCCTTCGCCGGTTATCTGTGGATGTTCGGCCCGGGCCTTGCCGGGTCCCTGTCCTTGGCTGCCCGAAGGACACTGGTGACCGCCCCGACCCTAGCCGCGGGCCCGAACGAAAGCCTTCAGCTTATCGCCGTGGTTCTGACCACCATCGCCCAGCCCATGCTCTTCCTGTTCGGCACAGTCTTCGTCGTGGTGCTGGTGTTCGAAATCGTCCAGACCGGCTTCGTCTTCTCGCTGGCGCCGCTGAGTCCGGAATTCAGCCGGCTCAGCCCCGCCAACGGCTTCAAGCGTATCTTCTCGGTGCGGCAGCTTGTGGAAACCGGCAAGAACGTCTTCAAGCTGGCCATCTATTCGGCGCTGGCCGTCCTGGTCGTCCTGGATGCCCGCGCGCTGACCGTGCCGGCCATCGCCGATGCCCACGGCCTTGTCGACGCGCTGGCCCGGGCAAGCTTCCGGCTGCTGATCCTGTTCGCCGGCGCCGCGGGACTCGTGGCCATACTGGACCAGCTGATCTCGCGGCGCGATTTCTTCAAGCGCATGCGGATGACGCGCCAGGAAACCCGGCGCGAGGCCCGCGACCGTGAAGGCGATCCTCGCTTCAAGCAGCGCCGCCGCCAGGTCCACCGCGAATACGCCAAGCTGAGCAAAAGCCTGCGCAACGTGCGCAATGCCGACGTCCTGATCACCAACCCTACCCACTATGCGGTCGCGCTCAGCTACGACACGGCGACCATGACCGCGCCCAGGGTGGTTGCCCAGGGCGCCGACCAGATGGCCCTGCGCCTGAAACGCCTGGCCTTCCTCCACGGCGTGGTCACGATCGAAAATCGTGAGCTGGCCAGGACCCTTTATCACCGCTGCGAGATAGACCGGGAAATCCCCGAGACCTGCTTCCGCGCGGTGGCCAATATTTACCGGCGCCTGCGCCGGCAGTCTTCTCTTCAGACGCGTGCATAACGGACATGATCAAGACCTTCTTCTCGAAAAATCACGATTTGGTTCTGGTCGGCGGTGTCATCGCCATCCTGCTCGTCCTGTTCTCACCGATTCCGCCGGTCCTGCTGGACCTGCTGATCATCGTGAACTTCGCCCTGGGCATGACCATCCTCTTGATGACCTTCTATGTCGACAAGCCGGTATCGTTCTCGACCTTCCCGTCGCTGCTGCTGGTCGCGACGCTGTACCGCCTGTCGCTCAACGTCGCGGCTACGCGCCTGATCCTGACCCAGGCTCACGCCGGCGAGGTCATCGGCGCGATCGGCGCTTTCGCCGTCCAGGGCAGTTTCGTCATCGGACTGGTCGTCTTCTTCATCCTGGTGATCGTGCAGTACGTCGTCGTGACCTCCGGCGCCCAGCGCGTGTCCGAAGTCGCCGCGCGCTTCGTGCTCGACGCCGTCCCCGGCCAGCAGATGAGCATCGACGCCGACCTCAACATGGGCCTGATCGACCAGGACGAGGCCAAGCGCCGCCGCAAGGCCATAGAAAAGGAAGCCGCCTTCTACGGCGCCATGGACGGCGCCAGCAAATTCGTGAAGGGCGATGCGGTCGCCGGCATCATCATCCTGCTGATCAACATCATCGCCGGCTGGATCATCGGTGTGGCCCAGATGGGCATGGACTGGCTGACGGCGTTGCAGACCTTCAGCCTGCTGACGATCGGCGACGGCATTGTCACTCAGGTGCCTGCCCTCATCATATCGACCGCTACCGGCATCATCGTTACCCGGTCCTCGGCCGACCGCCGGCTCAGCACCGAAGTGCTTTCGCAGCTGGCCTCGGTCCCCAAGATCCCGCTGATCGTCATGGGCGCGCTGTTCGTGTTGCTGCTGCTGCCGGGCATGCCCAAATGGCCGATCGCCATCCTGGCTGCGCTGGCCGCAGCCTTGTGGCTGTCCTCACGCCGCAAATCGCGCGCCGCCGAAACCGCCGCCGAGGACATGATCGTCGACGATGCGGCTGCGGGCAAGGGCGCCGGCCAGGGCCGCGCCACCATCCAGATCCTGCTGGGCAGGGAGCTAAGCGTCCATTGGACGCCGCTGAAACCGTTGCTGGGCGAGCGCATCGAGACCCTGAGGTCGCAGCAGGAACAGGCGTCGGGCTTTGCCTTCCCCGCCGTCGTCTTCCAGGACGGCCCGGCGCTGGGCGCCAACGATTACGAGGTGCAGATCTACGGCGCGCGCCACGCCCGCTCCAGGCTGTTCCCGGACAAGACGCTGGCCATCCGCACCGCGGCCGTCAAGGACACCCTGCCGGGCGTCGAAACCCGCGATCCGGCCTTCGGCATCGCCGCCGTGTGGATCGACGCCGACCTGCGCGACCAGGCCGAACGGGGCGGCTATACCCTGGTCGATCCTGTCACCGTGCTGACCACCCATCTCGGCGAAATCCTGCGCAGCGGCGCGGCGCAGCTGCTGACGCGCGCCCACGTCATGGCCATGCTGGAAGAGGTGCGCGGCCGCCAGCCGGGCCTGATCGAGGAACTGGTGCCGTCGATCATGACGGTCAGCGACATTCAGCGCATCCTGCAGAACCTGCTGGCCGAAGACGTCTCGATCCGCAATATCGACCTGATTGTCGACACGCTGGTCGACGTCGGTCGGCAGACCAAGGACCATGCCGATTTGACCGAACTGGTGCGGCAGAAGCTCAACCATGGCATCTGTCACGATCTGCGCGCCGGCGGAGATCAGTTGGCGGTGCTTAGCCTCAATCCCCGGCTGGAAGCGCAGATTACCGACAATATCCGCCGCAGCGACGGCAAGTCAGGCCTGGTCATCGAACCCCGGCTGGCCGAACAGCTGATCCGCACGCTGATGCCGCTGGCCGACCGGATGATGCAACAGGGCCTCTCGCCGGTCCTGCTGTGCGGCCCGGAAATCCGTCATCATCTCAAGGCCTTCACGCGGCGAACCATTCCGCGGCTGGCGGTCCTCTCGGTCAACGAGGTCCCGCCGTCGGTCGATCTGAGTTCATTTGATGTGGTGGCGATTGATTAGCCGTGACGTCATTACTGACGCCCATAGTTTATCGAGCTATATCAACAACTTGGACCGCCGCCGGCTGGGCGTTAGGTCTGCTACAAAAAGACACCTCCATATGATCAGGTTCGCGTTGTCATCCTGTTGCCCGTGCCGCCATTCCAACCCCGCGCAGCGGGGCCAACAAGACACGCGAACAAACAACGCTGTTGCCCGAGAGACGGCATTACGCCTTTGAGGTCTCGGGTAATCGCAGGTCAACCTCGGGCGGGAGCTGATGCTCCATTGCGGCAACAGTTAATGCTAAACTCCCGTGCGAAAAAAGCCTCCACGGAAGCTACCCTTTAATATTCGCCTAGTTTCATTGAATATTTGATAATTCGAAATTAAATCATCGATACTATTTGTTACAGATAGTAAATTACCACCAAGTACCGAATCCATTTCGGCACTATTTTTTGTCAAAAAATCCGAATCGATGAACTCTGACCAACGGGTACCGAAATAATTTGCCCACGCCAACTCTGCCATACCTCCTTTTATTGATGTAGGAAATGCTCCAAGAAAAAATGAGTATGCGTCCTCCTGCTGCAATTCCGAATTATCTCTCTCATAATCTGTTATTAGATGGAGATAACCGTAATGAGCTTTAGATATTAAAATCAATTCCTTGAACAAATTCATCCAATTGAATTTATCAACATACATAGCATCAAATATTATAGCACCTGATCCAAATTTTCCCGTGTGATGGACTGATAATTGAGAGACAATTCTATGCTTTTTCCTGCAAAAAAATGGATTACCAGACCAATAGGATATCGCATCACTCTCTTTAGCAATCGGCTTATTTATAGGCTCGAAATTTGATGCAAACTCCGGACTAAGAAGGCGGTTTGAGAAAAAAAACCGAAGCAAATTCTCACCAAATTCAACCTGTTTGGTGTCTTCGTCGGTCAGAATGGAAATGAGTATCTTAGGTTTAGCCATATATATATCCCCAAATTATCATAAGGCTATTATGGCCTAACGACTTTATTACCCTTCAGCACAACGTTCGTCCAGGAACCCGTTGTCGGATTGAATTCAAAAATTTTCCCTCCTGTTGCCGCAACGGAACGTTGTAATGGCAGAGATATCGTCTTGGTGCCAGGGCTTACCACGAGGTTAAACGACTGCCCGCCATCAAGGGCGAGCTGATACTGAGCTCTAAGCTGTTCGGTAAATGAAAGTGATTGGACTTTCTTGATATCCAGGACTCCAGACTGGGCACCCCACAAATCAGGTATTGTCGTAACTTTACGTCCGTCGGCCAATGTCACTGTTACGGCTTGCCGATTCTCTGTCATTCGTAATGAATCTTGAACTGCATTTTGAAAGGTTCCGCCGTCAGCCTTGTTCAAGCTTATTTGCTTTGGGCCTGTAAGAAGTAGCGGCTCTCCACTCTCTGCGGCAGGCGGCGCTGCGAAGCTCGGGCCTTCGCCGAGCCCTACGGGTGCATGAGTGACTGTCCTTTTGAGCGCCGAGAAAATGCCGCCGGTCACTGACGCCAAGCTCTTGACTACGCCCACGCCAGTTTTCACCCCCAGTACCAGATCGCCGGCGGTCACAATCCCTTCCGATGCATCCGACGGTTTGCTCTCAGTATATTTAGCCCCGTCGTAAGCGCTCTTGATTCCGCCCTTTACTGCGTCATGGGCAAAGCCCCAGACTTGCCCTTCCGCAAACCTTACCGGCCCTCCAATCACTGTGAGAGCAGTGCTGGTGAATTCCACTGCGGCCCCTTGGGCGGGATGGTCGTTCAAATAGGTGTCTATACTTCCTTCGATATTCTTTACGGTCCCACCAAATTGGATCGCCAAGTGGTCGCCCGTCTTGCCCAAAATACGGTCGTGCTCCCCTGTAACCGTGACGTCTTGCGCCTGAAGACTTTGTGATACCGGCGCGTTTTGGGTTTCGACGTTTCCCGTAGCAGACGAACCATAGAGCATTTGGTGGATTTGCGCTCTGGCTTCTTTCGGAAGATCTGCGGAAGAAGCGTCCAAAGCGCCCAGAACGGCTGCCGTACCTTGTTCCCTAAGCTCTTCCTTGGTTTTGGGATCACTGGTGGTCAGCGCCTGCTGCTGCAAGTCGTACCCTTGGACAGGTCGGCCTTCATTTGCGCACGTAACTCAGGCGACATAGCGTCCCTGCCCACTCGTGTCCGCGCGTCATCGATAGTCGCGAGCGCACTGCTAACAATAGCTCGCTTAAACTGCGCCGCGCTGATTGAATCCGCAATGATATTCCCAATGGTTCGCCGATGGCGTCCGGCAGAGATTCACGCAGGCTCTTGCCGAAGCTCTCATGCGTCACGGCGGACCGCGTCGCGGCGCCCGCCAGCAGACCAGCCGTACCCGAGATGATCCGGTCGGCCGTGGGACCGAGAGGATCAGTAAGGACATTGATCTTGGCCCCATTTGCCGCCGTTATTGTCTCGGTCGGATGAAGCAGGCCGTTCACCTCCCAGTCCGCGACCGCCATCGCACCCGACACGGCTACCGCCGTCCAATCGAACTTCTTCTGCATACGTGCAGCGATGTCGACGCCCTGGCTCACGACATTGGTCGCAAGGCCACGTTCGAGCATTTGTGGAAGGCCGGAGCCCGGGAGCCAATGCCCGAACGCACCGCCGACGGCGCCGGAGATCGTGCCCATCGCCACGGCGTTCCAGTTAATGTTCTTCTGCATCCCCGCAGCCACGGCAAAGCCCTGGCTGGCCAGCCCGCCAGCAAGCCCTGCCACGGCGCCAGCGACGACCGCCTGTCCAAGCGTCGCACCGGCGGCAACGGTGGAGGCATATGCAATGTCTGCTTCCGCTATCGATCCGGTAGCCGCCCATGCCGTAGCCGCCGCCGCGTTGGCGGCCTGGCCGACCAGATACCCTTCCATCTCGGGCGCCACGATCGCCGTGACGATAACCGCGATGGCGATCATAATCACTTCCCCCACGAACCCGCAGCCGCTGTCGCGTTGTGGCGGCTGCGGCTGGGTCGGCTTGGTGTTGCCCATGGTGTCAGCGGGGTCGTACACCTTGAAGGTCGAAGCGTTGTTATGGATATTGGCCGGCTTGGCCGGAATGCGCAGGGTCTGACCGGCGCTCAGCGTCGTATCGGCATACAGCCCGTTGGCATCCGCCAGGATGTACCACAGGCTGGAATCCCCCCACAGGTTCTGTGCCACGTCCTGCAGGCTTTCCCCGCCCAGCGCCGTGAAGCTCGATGTCGACTGGTCGAGCGTGGCGGCATTGTACGCCTCGTAATTGATGTCGATATTGCCCGCCAGGTTGCCCGCCGGCGTCGTGTAGTCGAACGTCGTCCACGCCTGCGTCACCGTGGTCGAGCTGGCCTTGTCGTTGGCCAGCTGCTGCGCATAGTCGATCCGGTCGGACAGGCTGTCCGTGCCCACATCCCCGATGGCATGTTCGTCCAGATAGAAGAAGTCGCGCCCCGCGCCGCCGGTGTAGTTGCCCGTCTGCGCCGACACGTACCATTCCCGCCGCGACACCACCTGCCCCGCCATGTCGGTCTGGTAGAAGATCTTGCGGTTCACCCCCGTGTCCTGAAGCTCGTACAGGAAGCCGTCGCCGTCGTACGAATAGACGGAATTGCCCGTCGTCTGCCCCGTCGCCGTCACCGTCGCCGTCTTGGCCGAGGTCCACCAGGCATAGCTGTACGTCGTCTCGGTCGAGGGCTGAGAGGTGCCGTTCTTGTACTGGTCGGACTTGGAGTGCGTGATCACCCCGATGTCCTGGCCCGTGTAGGTGCTGCCGTTCAACAGCTTGTAGTCGTTGTGGATCACGCTCTTATAGGTGACCGCCGTGCCGTTCTCGGTGCCGTAGGTGTAGTCCGTCTCGTCCGTCACCCGCCCGTCGCCGTCATAGCTCATGTGCCGCGTCTCAAGCGTCGAGCCGTCGGCGTTATTTTCGACATAGTCGGTGTTGCGCCCCAACAGGTCGTTCGTCCGCGTCACGCGCTGCACCGCCGCCCCCAGTGAGCCGTTGCTCACGGTCGCTATGGTGACGCCCGTCACATAGCCGTCGGCGCTGTACTGATAGACCTCCTGGTGACCGTCACTGGCGTAGGTCGCCGAATGCCGCTGGCCGTCAACGTCGTAGGTAATGGCAACCCCGCCACTGATAACCCCGGCCGAAAGCGAACCGCCCGTCAGCACGAAGCGGTTCATGCTGTCGTACTTGTACCAGTCTGTCGAGGACGTCGTGCCGCCGCGGATCGTGTACGAACTCTTGACGCTGCGGCGGTTGCCGTTGGCGTCGTAGGTATAGACGATGTCGCTCTTGCCGTCCTTGTATTCCGTCACACGGTTCAGCGCGTCGTAGCTGATCCCCGCGTTTTCCGTGAAGGTCGACGTCGTCCCCGTCTTGAAATAGGTCTCGCGCACGCGGTTGCCGTCGTTGTCGTAGGCATAGACCGACTTCATCGTCACCACGACCGCCGCCGTCGTGTCCGACTGCGACACCGAATATGGGTCCGACGCATAGTCGCGGTGCGAGGTGTCGACAATCGTCGCCACCTGGCCCGCCACGGTATAGGTGTAGTCGACCTCGCCGCCGCCGGTCGTGTTCTGCTGCACCGTCACCCGCGCCGCCTTGTCGTAGGTGAAGCTGGTCGCATGCGCCCCGAAGTCCGAACTGCTCAGCACCTTGCTGAAATAGTCGCTGACATAAGACGCCACCTGCCCCCACGCATTCGTCGTGCGGGTCCAGTGCCCGTCGTCCGTCTGGCCGGCCGTCACCCGCGTCGTCGCCGTCCCCGCCGTCCACACATAGCCGTAGCTCGTGATCTGGCTGCCGAAGGTCACGGTCTTGCTGACCCGCCCTTGCAGGTCGTAATCGGTCGTCTCGGCGCCCGACTGCGCATTGTTCGTGTGACGGGTACGCTCGTTCAGTTCGTCGTAGACATAGGTGTCGAGCAGATAGGTGCCGTCGCTGCGGACAGCGTGTAGCTCACATCGCCACTGTTACGCGCCGCGTGATCGACCCCCAGAAGGCGGTTGTCCAAGGTCGTAAGGTCAGTAAGTGACTCTGACCCCTTTTCCTTCGTGACCCCTTTTCCTTCGTATTTCCTTCGTATTTCCTTCGCTTGAGGTCATCAAGGAGGACGGAGTTAGGCTTCTACGCCGATGGTTGCAAACCAGATGCTATCCCCAAACGAGCCACAAACTCCAGACGCTCGGCCACCGCAGCTAAGCCGCTCTTGTCTTTGGCAACCTCATACATCAACGGGTCAACGATGCCGCTGTCCCGAATAAATTCAATATACTGCTCAATCAGATGCGGAACGCGGTCCGGTTCTGTCAGCGCTGCGGCCGCAACGCCATAATAGGCCCGAAGCGGGAAGCCGTTGCATAACGGATGGACCCGCGTCTCAATCGGTTCGTTGAGCCCCTGTGCACATTCTCCAAGCGACGAGTAGCGCTCAAAAAATTCAAACCCATCAGCCTCAAGCATGGCTCGGATGTTCTCCGCCGCGACAGTCGCGTCAACTTCAACATGAGGGAACCGGATAATCTGCTTTTCGTCTCTAGCGGCTACAAACGGGAAGAATTGCAAGCCCCTGTAAACGGTCGTCGTGTTCTTGCAATTGGCATCCCCCCATATGTGCCCCAACTGATTAACAATTTCATCAACTCGGTTGTGACGCACACCAAGACCACAATTTACAACCTGATACCCACCGTTTTCAGGCATTGGAAATGACGGCAGCGATAAATATAGAAACCCGAAACGTTCACGCTTAGAAAATGATACGTCTATCCCTTTCCGTATCTTGAACCCTCGGCCTTCCAATATCGGCTGCATTTCATCTACTAGTGCTTTAACCGCTCTGTTCAAAATTTCCACCATTCGCCTGGCTGAGGATATGTTGGGCCATTGACCCTTACTGGAGTAGTGGGCGCAATTTTGGCACCGGCCGGCAACCCAATAGCCTCACCTTTTGCGCCTACAATCACGCCGCCATTTTGCTCAAGAAGCGGGAAATGCAGTTGCTGCCGGGCAGTCAATGGCGCGTCCGTACTGAGTTTAAACTCCAATGCACCAAATTGTCCATTATCCAAGCGATATCCAGCCAAATCAAGAACTGTACGCCCCTCAGCTAGGGTGCCGTCAGCATTGAAAGCTCTGACTGACAATCGTTGAGTCGACTGACCTGGCAAATACGCTTCCGTGCTCGCCCGAGCGACTCCGTCAGCTTCGAACTTTAGGCCCTGTGTAAGTCTCGGCGGGACTGCGGTCTCTGCGGCAGGCGGCGCTGCGAAGCTCGGGCCTCCGCCGAGCCCTTCGGGTGCATGAGTGGCCAGTCGCTTAAACCCGACGATACCGGCAGTGCCTAACGCCTTTACTCCGGCTATTGCCTGTGGCCCTTGGATGGCAAGCGATACGCCCCAAACGAGTCCGTCCCCTTGTTTGTATGCCTGGCTGTCAACATAACCTGTGGGATCGTTGGGATTCTGACCGTTTACGGTCGAATATTCTTGGCCGAACACGCCGATAGCGACGTCCTTGGATTTGTCCTGGACGACACCCCAGCCCATACCTTCCAATGCAGCCACCGGGTTAGCCGCCATCATAACAACGCCGGCAGTGTTGATTAGAAAATCGGCGGCCGGATTTTTGGCACGGAAATCCGCTATGCCACCCTCGATCTGGCCGTGGATCGACCCCACTTTTTCTGACGCCCAGTCCACCGGACCAAACAGATAGCCATTACGCGGATCATGGTTGGTCACAGGAAGATCGCCATAATCCATCGGAGCATCATACTTCTGATCCGGAGTATTGAACCTATACTGAGCTTCGATACCCTGCCTTATGTCGGAATAATCGTCACCAGCGAACACTTTATCGAAATAAGATCCAATTGCCGATTTAAATGTTCTAGCAGATTGCGATCTTATAGTTTCGTCACTCGACGCAGCCTGGTCCCGTGAATTTTGTAGATTTTGCTTCAGCTCGCCCTCTGCCGCGGCATCTGCGTCCAAATCCGCCTGCGACAGTTTTCCCGTTCTCTGCTTTTTGACTGCCTCGACCTTATCATTCATTTGAGCCGTAACGACATCGAGACTACTCGCCTTTTTTATGGCTTGCATTTGCGCGTCGTGTTGTTGCATCTCGTCCGCGATAATCCCGCCGATCGTATTGCCGATGGCGTCCGGCAGGGCTTCACGCAGGCTCTTGCCCAGGCTCTGATGCAGAGCCATGCTGCGGACCATTACACCAACGGTCAGCGATGCGCCCCCGGTTGCCAGTCCGCGCTCGATCAGGCGTGTGCTGGCATCCGCCGAGTTCGGCGTGGTATCGAACAATTCGCCGGCCCAGGCCGATGCCGCGCCCTCCGCACCCGATACCGCCACCGACGTCCAGTCGAACTTCTTCTGCATCCGTGCAGCGATGTCGATGCCCTGACTCACGACATTGGTCGCAAGGCCGCGCTGCACCGTCGTTGCCAGGTCCGTACCCGGCATCAACTGACCCAGGCCGCCACCGATCCCGCCGGAAATCGTGCCCATGGCAACCGCACCCCAGTTCACTCTCGACTGGATTCCCGCTGCCACGGCGAAGGCTTGGCTGGCGAGACCGCCGGCGAGACCGGCTATGGCGCCGGCTTCGACCGCGCCTACAAGGGCCAGGCTGCTGGCGGCCGCGGCCGCCGACGCGGCTGTTGCTGCGGCAGCGGCTGCGGTCGCTGCAGCCGCCGCTGAGCCGGAAACGGCGGCAGTGGTCGCTGCAACTGCGGCTGTGGCAGCAGCATCGGCAGCCGCCGCCGACGCGGCCGTCGCGGCTTGCATAGTATAACCTTCGGCCCATGGCGCCACGACCGCCGTGACGATGACCGCGATGGCGATCATGACCACTTCCCCGACGAACCCGCAGCCGCTGTCGCGTTGCGGCGGCTGCGGCTGGGTCGGCTTGGTGTTGCCCATGGTGTCGGCGGGGTCGTACACCTTGAAGGTCGAGGCGTTGTTATGGATATTGGCCGGCTTGGCCGGAATGCGCAGGGTCTGCCCGGCGCTCAGCGTCGTATCGGCATAAAGCCCGTTGGCATCCGCCAGGATGTACCACAGGCTGGAATCCCCCCACAGGTTCTGCGCCACGTCCTGCAAGCTTTCCCCGCCCAGCGCCGTGAAGCTCGATGTCGACTGGTCGAGCGTGGCGGCATTGTACGCCTCGTAATTGATGTCGATATTGCCCGCCAGGTTGCCCGCCGGCGTCGTGTAGTCGAACGTCGTCCACGCCTGCGTCACCGTGGTCGAGCTGGCCTTGTCATTGGCCAGCTGCTGCGCATAGTCGATCCGGTCGGACAGGCTGTCCGTGCCCACATCCCCGATCGCGTGTTCGTCCAGGTAGAAGAAGTCGCGCCCCGCGCCGCCGGTATAGTTGCCCGTCTGCGCCGACACGTACCATTCCCGCCGCGACACCACCTGCCCCGCCATGTCGGTCTGGTAGAAGATCTTGCGGTTCACCCCCGTGTCCTGAAGCTCGTACAGGAAGCCGTCGCCGTCGTACGAATAGACGGAATTCCCCGTCGTCTGCCCCGTCGCCGTCACCGTCGCCGTCTTGGCCGAAGTCCACCAGGCATAGCTGTACGTCGTCTCGGTCGAGGGCTGAGAGGTGCCGTTCTTGTACTGGTCGGACTTGGAGTGCGTGATCACCCCGATGTCCTGGCCGTTGTAGAGCCCGCTTTGCGCATTGCGCAGCTGGTAGTCGTTGTGGATCACGCTCTCATAGGTGACAGCCGTGCCGTTCTCGGTACCGTAGGTGTAGTCCGTCTCGTCCGTCACCCGCCCGTCGCCGTCATAGCTCATGTGCCGCGTCTCAAGCGTCGAGCCGTCGGCGTTATTTTCGACGTAGAACGTATTGCGGCCCAACAGGTCGTTCGTCCGCGTCACGCGCTGCACCGCCGCCCCCAGCGAGCCGTTGCTCATCGCCGCTATGGTGACGCCCGTCACATAGCCGTCGGCGCTGTACTGATAGACCTCCTGGTGACCGTCACTGGCGTAGGTCGCCGAATGCCGCTGGCCGTCAACGTCGTAGGTAATGGCAACCCCGCCGCTGATAACCCCGGCCGAAAGCGAACCGCCCGTCAGCACGAAGCGGTTCATGCTGTCGTACTTGTACCAGTCCGTCGAGGACGTCGTGCCGTTGTGGGAAGGGCGGTTCAAATCGACGATCGTCGATGCCGAAGACTATGTCATGGCCTGCTATCGTTACATCGAGGCGAATTCGGTTCGGGCGCGTATGGTTGCCAAGGCGGAAGACTATGTCTGGTCGAGCTATACTGCTAATGCTTTTGGCCGCGCCGATCCCCTGCTTTCGCATCATGAGGTCTACGGGCGTCTGGGTGACACAGCCGAAATCTGTCAGGCGGAATATCGTCCCCTTTTTACCGAGGGGCTTGGCGAGAATGTTGTGGCGATCATTCGCGACGCAACCCAGCGCGGGTGGGTTCCGGGCAGCGACCGTTTTCGGCGCCAGATCGCAGAAGCGCTTGGGCGGCGCGTCGAGCCGCCGGTCAGGGGGCGCCCCAGAAAGACCGAGGAAGAATTCACACCGCCAGATACTGCTCCTGTCCTCCTATCTTTTTGCACCCAGTTTGCCAGATTCTTAACTCCCATCCCAATCTTTTGGCTCTTCCGCATCCAGATAATCATAGCAGCGCAAGATTGCCGCCCATGCCGATGCCTCTGATTCTTCACCGGACCAGCGGGTGACTTTCATCCATTCCGCTGCCGACGAAAACCAACCGTTTGTAAGCCACTGATTTGTTTTTCGCTTCAGGAACGCAGTCTTTGCGGCTTCAACGTCTGCGGGGGTGAACTCGCCGTACAAGTCATTGCGACAAAGCATATAGGCCATTTGCGCCTCAGAGCTGACACGCTTCGGTGAGGCTGGAGGTGTTAGAGACTGTTTCAAAAGGTCTCTGACGCGATCGAATTTCATTAAAAAAGACAGCGTGTTGCGCAACACGCTGTCTTTGAATTCGTATTATCTACGCGAGACCCAAACGCCATTCGAACATATTGGATCCGCTTTCGAAGATTCAACGAATAGCTATTGCAACAATTTCAGTGAGGATGGCTCTAACTTAGCACCAATCAATTGCGTAAATTCGTATGCGCAAATGACAATTTTCTACGTATGAAAGAGCGCGATTCAAAAACGTTTATCAATGCAAATGGCATCGAATTTGAACGCGATTTTGATACGCATTTATCATCGAATTCATATCGAAATGGGCCAACGAATTAGCGTGGAATTTAACGCATATCGGATCGTACCATCGATAAATATCACCATCAAATATGAGCCCTAATTTGAGGGGTAAATTAATTCGAATTGACATCGGGGAAAAATAAGGGATAACTAGCTTAACGAAGAGATAAATCTCTTCATCAAGTTTGCCGAACGACCATGGAGGGTCAACGGGGCTCGATATATCATTCCAAACACGGCAATTCGTCGAGGCGACACGTCGCATCGATTTTCTGTGTTTAAAAGACTGGCGGACGTAGCTGGACTCGAACCAGCATCAGCAACTTAGTAGGGAGCCGCTCTTTCCAGTTGAGCTATACGTCCGCCTTGTAGGCCCTGCCTGTCGACAGGCAGGGCCTATCTACTTGCAGAAACCATCCAAGACGTTAGCACAGCCGGACATCACCCGAAAGGGGGAGTTCGTGAATTTTTAACTATATGCCGTGTCGATTATCGACACGGCATTCTCATTATGTGGGATTATTTTATCCCATTTATGATGGTCCAGGTTTGCCAGCACATGGCATCGCCCTTCAGTTTCTCTTCCTTCATGCCTTTTAAGTTCGTGACCATCTCAAGAAGGTAGAACTCGTTGCCACCGTCGCCGCTGCGGACCTTGTACATGATGTTCTCGCACATAGTGTTCGGTAGCTTGGTGCAGTTTGGATAGCCTGCCGAAAATACGAATATCAATGTATCTGGCTCATCTGACGGCAGTGGCAGCACGTCAAAGCCAAACTTCTTGAGATACGCGTCGCGTAGATCAGACGTGTATGGATGATATTTGAACGGCACGTTCTCGCCTTTATCATTCACACAGAACAATTTCGGCGTCGCGTTCGATGTCTCCGCCAGACACACTCCAGCAGCGACGATAGCGCATAGCGCTACGACTTTTCGCATAGTCTCCCCATGTTCAAACGGCCCGAGCCAAGCTGGCGTCAGGCGGTTAGAAACGCGCGAACAGGGTAAGCACGCCCCACGTATTCCCCGCTCTGTATCGTGAGATACAGAGGAAGAGGGTATTGTATTCGGTGGGCCGCCCGACCTAGCGGGATGCCCTGTTCAACGTTTCATACGTATCGCGAAAAGTTTCTACGCTCCGCGCGACGTGAGAACGTTAGCACATAATGCGTATTCGGTCATGCGCATTGTTTTCTTGACTTTCGAATCAACCTGTGATAGATTTCAAATTGAAAATTTATCTAGGTTGTAAATGTCGAAGGGTTATCCATCGGACATAACAGACCTCCAATGGGATTTTATTCAGCATCTTATCCCAAGGGCGAAGTCGGGTGGACGGCCGCGCACGACGAATGTGCGTAGCGTCGTGAACGCGATTTTGTATCAAGTGCGAACGGGCTGTCAGTATCGACAGCTACCGAACAATTTCCCACCCTGGCAGACAGTCTATCGCTATTTCAAAGCGTGGCAGAAGAAAGGGATCGTTCGAAAGATTTCTCGTGAAGTCTATGAACTCGCACGCGTAGCGTACAATCGCGATCTGTCGCCCAGCGCTGTTGTCATCGATTCACAGTCTGTGAAAACTGGCAAAGCTGGTGGCTCGCGTGGCTATGACGGTGGCAAGAAAGTCAAGGGCCGCAAGCGTCATCTAGTGACAGACACGCTCGGCCTATTCGTCGATGTGCATGTCACAAAAGCGAACGTTCACGACACAAAAGGCGGTCAGAAAGTTTTGGCCAAAGCTGCCAAATGGCTGAAACGCAAGCCAGAAGCTGTCTATGCCGACAAGGGCTATCAAGGCGCGCCATTTGAAGAGTGGACCAAGAGCAACATTGGCGCTCAGGTGCTCACGTCGAAAAACCCCGCCATGATCGCTAAAAAGTTCATTCCTATGAAAAAGCGCTGGGTTGTCGAGCGCACCTTCGCATGGTTCGGCGACTATCGTCGCATCAAGGAAGATCATGAACGTCTGATCACTCACAGCACAGCCATGATACGCTGGGCTATGATAGCGTTCACGCTAAGACACATATGCACTGATTAATTGGCGAAGCCATGTCTGAAATCATGAAAAGGTATTTAAATACCGCATGTGTAAAGTCTTCATGAGTGCATCATGCACTATGTGGAGATATTATGTTACACTTCTCTATGACAACATGGGAAAGGCGATCCAAGTTTTTTAGATCGCGCTTAGTTCGCTACTTTGCCGCATTTTTAAATGTTCCAATAAACATTCATCAGGATTTTTACAGATCTAAAATGCAAGAGGAATATTTAAAAATCAAACGCGAACAGCATAATCCATAAAGAATTTTAAATCATCAAGCTCGTTAAAATGCCCTATGTAAACGGCAGATTTATTATTCAACCTGCGAATAACAATTCTGTCCACGCTAGGGTCAATTTTCGATTTCAATCTAGACCCAAGAGATGATATGTTCAGATCGGAGCTGACAAGGTGAAACGAAGTGGTTTCCCTCCACTCTTTTAAAGAAATTCTTTCAATTTCTTCGATTAAAGCTTCGTACCTATGATCATACGAAGCGTTTCTGTGAATACGATACGAAATCCAGTAGTGCGAAGCCATATTATTCCTATCAAATCAAACGTTGGTGTTGGGTGGACATTGTCCACCCAACATACGCTGTTACAGACGCTTACAGTGGTCACAGAGCGGAAGCCCGCCGGTACCCTGCCTCTTATTGTAGGACTCGATATTATTGCCCTCCGTGCACTTGTTGTCATCGTGGTGCACCTTGGTTCCCGGCTTTGCCGAGTGGAAAGCAGCTACTTTAGCCATATGTTTTCTCCTGTAGGACCCCGTCTGGGCCACAACCGGGAACATAGTGAGAACTCATCGCTTTTCAAGGGCGAGTCCATAAAAAATATTAACTATGCCGAGATTTTTTGTGCCCGTTTGTTCTCACAGAGCTTCAAAGAGCTGATTTGACAACGCTCTGACGCTGTGATGGCAAAAACTTTTGAAACAGTCTCTAAGGTAATTCGCCTCCGCATCACCAACCGCGCGGGATACCGCGCCGGAGAAATTCTTCCATGATCTGTTCGCCGTGACAATGACTGTCGATATATCGGAACTGGCACCAGATCCAGCCTGATAACCCGATCCTCCCGCTGTTACAGGCCCAGTATGACCGAGGGACGGGTTGCCGCCCGGTCCAATCTTGCCGTCAAAACCCACCCAATCGCTGAAAATATCCCAAGCGGCAGCAAACCAGTTGCGTTTCGCCGGAGCCGTCGAACCGGCAAGCAGAGTGTAATACCCAACGTCGGTCGGTTGTCCGAGGACTGTCCCGTAACGCAAATCGGCGGTCGTAGCCGATGCGCCCGAAGCAGCTAATTTGTCCCTATAGAACACATCGAAGTCTGAGGGCGGATTGTCAACGTCGATGAGCGTGCCATTGGCACGAGCCTCCTGTTTCAGTCTTTCATTGACTTCTGGAGATATGCCGCCCCCCGTTGAAGTATACGCGGCCTGTATTCCATCGGCGACGATGCCGCCGATCGTATTGCCAACGGCGTCCGGCAGAGATTCACGCAGGCTTTTGCCGAGGCTCTGATGCAGGGCCAGACTGCGAATTGTTACACCCGCGGCCAGCGACGCGCTCCCGGTCGCCAACCCGCGCTCGATCAAGCGCGTACTGGCGTCCGCAGAATTCGGGATGGAGTTGAACAAATTGCCAGCCCAGGCTGCAGCACCGCCAGCTACGCCGCCGACAGCGACAGCTGTCCAGTCGAACTTGTGCTGCCAACCCGCGGCGACATCAATTGTCTGGCTAATAGCGCTTGTGGCCGCACCGCGTTCAAGGCCCGCCATAAAGCCTGTGCCTGTTATGAATTTGCCTACACCTGCCCCGACCGCGCCGGAGATCGTGCCCATCGCCACGGCTTTCCAGTCGATCTTCTTCTGTATCCCCGTCTCCACGCCGAAGACCTGGCTGGCCAGTCCGCCTTCAAACCCCGCTATGGCGCCGGCTTCAACAACTGCCAGCGGCGCGGCGGCGGCGACAGAGGTCGTGCCGGCTATGGCCGACAACGCCCCCGGAAACACGATCGCCGTAACCACAACCGCGATGGCGATCATAATCACTTCCCCGACGAACCCACAGCCGCTGTCGCGCTGCGGCGGCTGCGGTTGGGTCGGCTTGGTGTTGCCCATGGTGTCGGCAGGGTCGTACACCTTGAAGGTCGAAGCGTTGTTATGGACATTGGCCGGCTTGGCCGGGATGCGCAGGGTCTGCCCGGCGCTCAGCGTCGTATCGGCATACAGCCCGTTGGCATCCGCCAGGATGTACCACAGGCTGGAATCCCCCCACAGGTTCTGCGCCACGTCCTGCAGGCTTTCCCCGCCCAGCGCCGTGAAGCTCGATGTCGACTGGTCGAGCGTGGCGGCATTGTACGCCTCGTAATTGATGTCGATATTGCCCGCCAGGTTACCCGCCGGCGTCGTGTAGTCGAACGTCGTCCACGCCTGCGTCACCGTGGTCGAGCTGGCCTTGTCGTTGGCCAGTTGCTGCGCATAGTCGATCCGGTCGGACAGGCTGTCCGTGCCCACATCCCCGATCGCGTGTTCGCCCAGGTAGAAGAAGTCGCGCCCCGCGCCGCCGGTGTAGTTGCCCGTCTGCGCCGACACGTACCATTCCCGCCGCGACACCACCTGCCCCGCCATGTCGGTCTGGTAGAAGATCTTGCGGTTCACCCCCGTGTCCTGAAGCTCGTACAGGAAGCCGTCGCCGTCGTACGAATAGACGGAATTCCCCGTCGTCTGCCCCGTCGCCGTCACCGTCGCCGTCTTGGCCGAGGTCCACCAGGCATAGCTGTACGTCGTCTCGGTCGAGGGCTGAGAGGTGGTCCCCTTGTACTGGTCGGACTTGGAGTGCGTGATCACCCCGATGTCCTGGCCGTTGTAGAGCCCGCTTTGCGCATTGCGCAGCTGGTAGTCGTTGTGGATCACGCTCTCATAGGTGACAGCCGTGCCGTTCTCGGTACCGTAGGTGTAGTCCGTCTCGTCCGTCACCCGCCCGTCGCCGTCATAGCTCATGTGCCGCGTCTCAAGCGTCGAGCCGTCGGCGTTATTTTCGACGTAGAACGTATTGCGGCCCAACAGGTCGTTCGTCCGCGTCACGCGCTGCACCGCCGCCCCCAGCGAGCCATTGCTCATGGTCGCTATGGTGACGCCCGTCACATAGCCGTCGGCGCTGTACTGATAGACCTCCTGGTGACCGTCATTGGCGTAGGTCGCCGAATGCCGCTGGCCGTCAACGTCGTAGGTAATGGCAACCCCGCCGCTGATAACCCCGGCCGAAAGCGAACCGCCCGTCAGCACGAAGCGGTTCATGCTGTCGTACTTGTACCAGTCCGTCGAGGACGTCGTGCCGCCGCGGATCGTGTACGAACTCTTGACGCTGCGGCGGTTGCCGTTGGCGTCGTAGGTATAGACGATGTCGCTCTTGCCGTCCTTGTATTCCGTCACACGGTTCAGCGCGTCGTAGCTGATCCCCGCGTTTTCCGTGAAGGTCGACGTCGTCCCCGTCTTGAAATAGGTCTCGCGCACGCGGTTGCCGTCGTTGTCGTAGGCATAGACCGACTTCATCGTCACCACGGCCGCCGCCGTCGTGTCCGACTGCGACACCGAATATGGGTCCGACGCATAGTCGCGGTGCGAGGTGTCGACAATCGTCGCCACCTGGCCGGCCACGGTATAGGTGTAGTCGACCTCGCCGCCGCCGGTCGTGTTCTGCTGCACCGTCACCCGCGCCGCCTTGTCGTAGGTGAAGCTGGTCGCATGCGCCCCGAAGTCCGAACTGCTCAGCACCTTGCTGAAATAGTCGCTGACATAAGACGCCACCTGCCCCCACGCATTCGTCGTGCGTGTCCAGTGCCCGTCGTCCGTCTGGCCGGCCGTCACCCGCGTCGTCGCCGTCCCCGCCGTCCACGCATAGCCGTAGCTCGTGATCTGGCTGCCGAAGGTCACGGTCTTGCTGACCCGCCCTTGCAGGTCGTAATCGGTCGTCTCGGCGCCCGACTGCGCATTGTTCGTATGACGGGTACGCTCGTTCAGTTCGTCGTAGACATAGGTGTCGAGAAGATAGGTGCCGTCGCTGCGGACAGCGTGTAGCTCACATCGCCACTGTTGCGCGCCGCGTGATCGACCCCCAGAAGGCGGTTGTCCAAGGTCGTAAGGTCAGTAAGTGACTCTGACCCCTCTGACCCCTCTGACCCCTTTTCCTTTCTCCTTATTCTTCCGGGCCAAGTCCACCACCAGGTCGGTCGCCAAAAGTATAGCCTCGTGAATCGAGCTCTTGGGATATAGCATAATTCTGCTCTCGTGTAGCCGTTCCGCCCCACCGACCACCTGATTCGGTTAAATATCGCTGAGTGAACGGCGACAGAGTATTACTGTCTGCGGCAAGTATTTACTGCTTTAGTACTTGGTTGGGAGCGCCTCATGGGAAAACCGGATGTCCATAGCAACGAGTTGCGCCTCGACCGCTTGTAAGATTGTCTCGGCGGAGGCCGTCGGGCGATGTTCATGGACAAGCTTAATTCGCACCGGCAGTCCCTTTGATTGCGGCACCGCTTCAAGATACTGACCTGAAGTCAGGTAATTGAGGTAGCCGCCGAGCTTATTTTCAAGCGCTGACAAATGTGCTTCCTCATCCTCCCACGGCAAATGATCCGATATGAGCAGGACAAGTTCATTCATGCGTTTATCGACGCCCATACCGTCTACTGTATCTGGCTGCTGAATAGTCATCGTCAATATCCCTTTGGAAGATCATCGGGTCGGATAATACGTACCTCGGTTTTGGGAGGAATTACAGTCCCTGCTGGATAATTTACACCCCCCTTAGTTCCAACAATGGTACCCCCATATTGTTCAACCAATGGGAACCCATTTGTCTGATTAGGGGTTAGCGGAGCCGTGGCGCTGCCTTTCGCCTCAAGTAAGTCAATGGCCAGGGTGTCGGGATTTGTGCCGAGGCCATCGACTCTGATTTTGAACGGTGCCGTGCCTGTGGATGTGTTCGGCCGGATCGACACCTCCTCGACGAAATTATCCAATGTGTCGGCTCCAAAATTACTGACGCGCCCTTGGAATGCCGCTCCGCTAGCTTTGTTAAGTTGGACTTGGCTCGGTAAACTCTCTGCGGCCTCAGAAGTTCCGAGAACTTTGGGCATATTGCCATATGTATCTATCCCATACTCACCGTCGAAGGAAGCCGCACTAAAGCCCGGAATTGTCGTGGGCGCCCTGGGAATGAGCATGGACGTAGAGCCTGCAAATCCACCGGCAATTAGCGTGATCCCCCCTTCCGCATATGCCGCTTGCTGTGGATTGAGCCCCGCCGCTTGCAAACCCTGATTGGTTAGTGTCTGTGTTGGCCTTCCGGTGAAAACTGTCCTCAGACCGGCCTGGAAGTCATCAACGCCGTGAGTAGCAAGCACGCCACCGCCGACAGCGACAGGAACCCCGACGCCAATCTCGCTTGTCGCCACACCCCCAATTACGGCTGCGCCGCCACTGCCAACCTCAAAAACTCCCCCCACCGTCTGCACCCCACCCATTACACGGGGGTGCGACTGCATCCACGGGACGACTGAATGGTCATAATTTCGCTGAACAGGATCGATATTCGCGACAAGCGCCTTGAATTGAGCCTGTTGCTGCTGAACCTTTTGATACTCGCCAGGGGATTGCGGCTGGTAGTAGAAGACATGGTTCCACGTACCGTTGTCGCCCAGCTTATTGGAGCTGAAGCGTGGGAAAAAGTCATGCTCACTTCCCAGACGGGTCCAATGCCCGCTAAATAAATCACCAAGAAAGCTATGATGCGGTCTTTGACCAACAACCACGACCACAGGGTTCCCGTCAGCATCGGTCTCGCCATCGGATTGCGTGACCGGCGAGCCGTAGTCGCCATCGGTCATCACTTCGGCGCCAAGCGGACCCCGCAACCGGCCCCCCAGCGTATTGTCCAGCGGACCGTAGCCCGCGGCGTATTGACCATCTGCCGTCTGATATTGGGCTTTATCGGCGCCGCTGAGCATGGCCTCCATCATGTCGTCTTTTGATAGAACGCCATCGTCCTTCGTCGCCCGCATCTGCCCTTTGATACCATCCCCGATCATCCCGCCAACGGTACTGCCGATCGCTTCCGGTAATTGCGCCATCGCGCTCTTGCCGAAGCTGTCGTGCGTCAGGATCATCTGCGTCGTGGTCTGGGCAAGGAAGGCGGCAGTGCCCACAAGCCCCCGCCCTACCGGGGTCAGGGTTCCGTCCTTGTTGAAGATCCCGCCGTCGATATTGTCTTGTCCCCAGTCTTCCGCCAGCTTCGCGGCCCCGGCGCCCGCGCCCGCGACCGCAACCGCCGTCCAGTCGAACTTCTTCTGAAGCCCGTAGGCCATGTTGACGCCTTGCTGGATAACACTGGCGGCTGCGCCCTGGGCCACGGCCGCCCAGTCGCTCGCGGCGTTCTGAGCCGCGCCCGCGGCATCGCCGGGTGTCTGCGGGAGCGACAAGCCATCCATTATCCCAGCCGTCGTCATGGCGGCCTTGACCTCGGTCCAGTTGAACTTCTTCTGGTTGCCGACGAGAATCTCGACGCCCTGGCGCGAAGCATCGGCCAGTCCCGCCGAAAGCTCAGGCGGCAACATCCACGTCACCGCGCGAACGACATAGGACACCACCATCGCGATGACGTCCCCGACGAACCCGCAGCCACTGTCGCGCTGCGGCGGCTGCGGCTGGGTCGGCTTGGTGTTGCCCATGGTGTCGGCGGGGTCGTACACCTTGAAGGTCGAGGCGTTGTTATGGACATTGGCCGGCTTGGCCGGGATGCGCAGGGTCTGACCGGCGCTCAGCGTCGTATCGGCATAAAGCCCGTTGGCATCCGCCAGGATGTACCACAGGCTGGAATCCCCCCACAGGTTCTGCGCCACGTCCTGCAGGCTTTCCCCGCCCAGCGCCGTGAAACTCGATGTCGACTGGTCGAGCGTGGCGGCATTGTACGCCCCGTAATTGATGTCGATATTGCCCGCCAGGTTGCCCGCCGGCGTCGTGTAGTCGAACGTCGTCCACGCCTGCGTCACCGTGGTCGAGCTGGCCTTGTCGTTGGCCAGCTGCTGCGCATAGTCGATCCGGTCGGACAGGCTGTCCGTGCCCACATCCCCGATGGCGTGTTCGTCCAGATAGAAGAAGTCGCGCCCCGCGCCGCCGGTATAATTGCCCGTCTGCGCCGACACGTACCATTCCCGCCGCGACACCACCTGCCCCGCCATGTCGGTCTGGTAGAAGATCTTGCGGTTCACCCCCGTGTCCTGAAGCTCGTACAGAAAGCCGTCGCCGTCGTACGAATAGACGGAATTCCCCGTCGTCTGCCCCGTCGCCGTCACTGTCGCCGTCTTGGCCGAGGTCCACCAGGCATAGCTGTACGTCGTCTCGGTCGAGGGCTGAGAGGTGCCGTTCTTGTACTGGTCGGACTTGGAGTGCGTGATCACCCCGATGTCCTGGCCCGTGTAGGTGCTGCCATTCAACAGCTTGTAGTCGTTGTGGATCACGCTCTTATAGGTGACCGCCGTGCCGTTCTCGGTGCCGTAGGTATAGTCCGTCTCGTCCGTCACCCGCCCGTCGCCGTCATAGCTCATGTGCCGCGTCTCAAGCGTCGAGCCGTCGGCGTTATTTTCGACGTAATCGGTGTTGCGCCCCAACAAGTCGTTCGTCCGCGTCACGCGCTGCACCGCCGCCCCCAGTGAGCCGTTACTCATGGTCGCTATGGTGACGCCCGTCACATAGCCGTCGGCGCTGTACTGATAGACCTCCTGGTGACCGTCACTGGCGTAGGTCGCCGAATGCCGCTGGCCGTCAACGTCGTAGGTAATGGCAACCCCGCCGCTGATGACACCGGCCGAAAGCGAACCGCCCGTCAGCACGAAGCGGTTCATGCTGTCGTACTTGTACCAGTCCGTCGAGGACGTCGTGCCGCCGCGGATCGTGTACGAACTCTTGACGCTGCGGCGGTTGCCGTTGGCGTCGTAGGTATAGACGATGTCGCTCTTGCCGTCCTTGTATTCCGTCACACGGTTCAGCGCGTCGTAGCTGATCCCCGCGTTTTCCGTGAAGGTCGATGTCGTCCCCGTCTTGAAATAGGTCTCGCGCACGCGGTTGCCGTCGTTGTCGTAGGCATAGACCGACTTCATCGTCACCACGGCCGCCGCGGTCGTGTCCGACTGCGACACCGAATATGGGTCCGACGCATAGTCGCGGTGCGAGGTGTCGACAATCGTCGCCACCTGGCCCGCCACGGTATAGGTATAGTCGACCTCGCCGCCGCCGGTCGTGTTCTGCTGCACCGTCACCCGCGCCGCCTTGTCGTAGGTGAAGCTGGTCGCATGCGCCCCGAAGTCCGAACTGCTCAGCACCTTGCTGAAATAGTCGCTGACATAAGACGCCACCTGCCCCCACGCATTCGTCGTGCGGGTCCAGTGCCCGTCATCCGTCTGGCCGGCCGTCACCCGCGTCGTCGCCGTCCCCGCCGTCCACGCATAGCCGTAGCTCGTGATCTGGCTGCCGAAGGTCACGGTCTTGCTGACCCGCCCTTGCAGGTCGTAATCGGTCGTCTCGGCGCCCGACTGCGCATTGTTCGTATGACGGGTACGCTCGTTCAGTTCGTCGTAGACATAGGTGTCGAGCAGATAGGTGCCGTCGCTGCGGACAGCGTGTAGCTCACATCGCCACTGTTGCGCGCCGCGTGATCGACCCCCAGAAGGCGGTTGTCCAAGGTCGTAAGGTCAGTAAGTGACTCTGACCCCTTTTCCAGGACAAGCAAAGCTGTTGACCCAGGGACGGCCCCTTTAGACCACATGCACGAGACAGGCACGCCTCCATATCGACGGCAGTAAACGTCGGCGCCGGCCCCACGCGGTTGGCTTTATTGAAAGATGATCGGCAGGTTGCGACTTTGGCTAAGCCTCGCCAGATTGATCAGACGATCGAGGAGCGGCTCGCCATCCACATCGAAGAAACAGTCATACAGGCTATTGATCCTCAGCCCAAAGCTCTTCGCTACCTGCTTCTGCCAGTCTGAGCTCAACGAGATCGGTGGCCGATGACGGAACTCATCGCTGATCGTCTCAAGCTCTTTTTCCAGCTGAGCGGATTCCTCTGGGGACCACTTACCATCACAGTCGGAATGTAGAATCAGCGTAGGGTATTTCGAGCCAGCAACTCCATCTTCCAGCTCTTTAACCACAGCATTTCGGAAGATGCTGAAATCCGAGTAGGCGCCGACCTCCACGCCATCCAGTTCGTCGCCATTGTCGAATATTGTCAGATACAAGCCCATCAGTTTCTCACGAAGCTTATGTTGCGGGGATATTCTTTGGCGAGAGCCTTCAGGTCAGCATGCACTTTGCATTCCTTGGGAACGTCGATGACAAGCTTCTTCTGCTCTTGAACAGCACGATAGGCTAAAAGGCGTATTTGGTAGGTGGCTCGCAACTCGGAAACCTTCTTTATAAGTACAAGCTTTTCAAACGTTTCACCATCAGGTCGCGCACCCCGCGCGACTTGCTGTTTAGTCATTTTAAAATTCATTTTCCACTCCAATGGGCTGAGTAATATTCAGGCTAAGGCTTTGACGGCGTCTTCACGGTCACACCCCACCTATCGAGCCAATTCTGGAACGTCGGGTTCACCGGCCGCGCCGTCTCGATCGTAAACGGTCCCGGCTCAAATCCGGAAGGTGGCTTATACGAGAAGTAAGTTTGCAAGCGAAGCTGGTATGTCGATTCCAACGTGTCCGTTCCGCCCTTGACCTCAAGATACCCACCTTCTGTGGAGTCGAAGATCGTTCCAACGGGCTTTCCGGTGGACGTGTATTTCACATCACCTACAATGACTTTGAATGCCGAACTGTCCATGTCAGCCTGCGTCGGCCGCCAAAGCTTAGTATTCTTTGGAAGACCCAACTGCGAAAGCCTATCAGCTTCGTAGGCAGTACCAGCTTCCAACTGCACCGGTACTGCACTGTCTGCGGCTAAGGGAACTTCAGCCACCGCCGGCTCGGAAGTTAACGCCGTGGCGCCACGAGCGGGCATGGCGAGTACCATTGCCAAGTTTATGTCATTGTTTGTGGCATTTGTGCCTTCCTCATGAGACATCTCCTCGTAATGACCGCTACGCCAGCTATCATACACGTATCTTTGCGCCGGCATTCCGATGGCGCGGAAACCATAGTCGATGCCGCGAGCCATTGGCTTGGTAACTACGTTAATGGCTCCGGAAAACGCAGACAAAAGATAGCCAACCGTGCCTGCGGTTTCGCCCACGGTCGATCTAGCCAATTGAACGCCTGCATGGCCAATCGTGCTTAGGTTGGGCGTCGTCCAGGCGGCTGTGTAGGCCGACCTCCAGGCTGCGGCCGAGCTGTAATAGAGCGCGAGAGATTGTATTGCTGGCTCCTGGTAGTCTCTTACTACCGTTGCCCAAAGTCCGGTCGGCTCGACGTCGCCTTCTACCATTTCAGAGCTATATGAATTGGTAGCCGGAATGACCGGCAGTCGTGTTTCAATGTTTGCTCCGTCTTGAGCACCCAGTGAAATATTATAGGTCTGAAGAGGAGCTCTCGTTCCGCGCACAACGACTTCGGGATCCAAGGATACGGTTTCATCTCGTCGTACGGCTGATTCCGAATTCAAGAACCAGTCCGGGAAAGCGCTGGCCGACCTTCCTACAGTATTCGTACCATTGAAATAATAGTGAGCTCCATTCTCATCGGCTATGAGCGTGACGCCGCCTCTTCCGACGTTGTATAGAATAGTGTCGCCATTACTATTTACAGCCTTTAGCTGTTGCGTCCCTTCACCGTACACCCAAACTCCGTTCTTAAGTTGCCGTCCGTCAGGTGCTCCTGGTCCGGCATAATCGAAACTATGATCTATTGGCGTCCCATCACCAGGGCGATCGCCAGGATCGTAAACGCTTTCCATGGTGCTGGCGAGACCCGCAAGAGGATCAGACGTTTCTGGATCGTCACTAGACTTCGCATCGGAAGGAGCTTTTTGAACAGTATCGCTTCCGCCCTGTTCCTCGAACTGGCTTTGCTTGATACCATCCCCGATCATCCCGCCGATGGTACTGCCGATCGCTTCCGGTAATTGCGCCATCGCGCTCTTGCCGAAGCTGTCGTGCGTCAGGATCATCTGCGTCGTGGTCTGGGCAAGGAAGGCGGCAGTGCCCACAAGCCCCCGCCCTACCGGGGTCAGGGTTCCGTCCTTGTTGAAGATCCCGCCGTCGATATTGTCTTGTCCCCAGTCTTCCGCCAGCTTCGCGGCCCCGGCGCCCGCGCCCGAAACCGCAACCGCCGTCCAGTCGAACTTCTTCTGAAGCCCGTAGGCCATGTTGACGCCCTGCTGGATAACACTGGCGGCTGCGCCCTGGGCCACGGCCGCCCAGTCGCCCGCGGCGTTCTGAGCCGCGCCCGCGGCATCGCCGGGTGTCTGCGGGAGCGACAAGCCATCCAGTATCCCAGCCGTCGTCATGGCGGCCTTGACCTCGGTCCAGTTGAACTTCTTCTGGTTGCCGACGAGAATCTCGACGCCCTGGCGCGAAGCATCGGCCAGTCCCGCCGAAAGCTCGGGCGGCAACATCCACGTCACCGCGCGAACGACATAGGACACCACCATCGCGATGACGTCCCCGACGAACCCGCAGCCGCTGGCGCGCTGCGGCGGCTGCGGCTGGGTGGGCTTGGTGTTGCCCATGGTGTCGGCGGGGTCGTACACCTTGAAGGTCGAAGCGTTGTTATGGACATTGGCCGGCTTGGCCGGGATGCGCAGGGTCTGCCCGGCGCTCAGCGTCGTATCGGCATACAGCCCGTTGGCATCCGCCAGGATGTACCACAGGCTGGAATCCCCCCACAGGTTCTGCGCCACGTCCTGCAGGCTTTCCCCGCCCAGCGCCGTGAAGCTCGATGTCGACTGGTCGAGCGTGGCGGCATTGTACGCCTCGTAATTGATGTCGATATTGCCCGCCAGGTTGCCCGCCGGCGTCGTGTAGTCGAACGTCGTCCACGCCTGCGTCACCGTGGTCGAGCTGGCCTTGTCGTTGGCCAGCTGCTGCGCATAGTCGATCCGGTCGGACAGGCTGTCCGTGCCCACATCCCCGATCGCGTGTTCGCCCAGGTAGAAGAAGTCGCGCCCCGCGCCGCCGGTGTAGTTGCCCGTCTGCGCCGACACGTACCATTCCCGCCGCGACACCACCTGCCCCGCCATGTCGGTCTGGTAGAAGATCTTCCGGTTCACCCCCGTGTCCTGAAGCTCGTACAGGAAGCCGTCGCCGTCGTACGAATAGACGGAATTGCCCGTCGTCTGCCCCGTCGCCGTCACCGTCGCCGTCTTGGCCGAGGTCCACCAGGCATAGCTGTACGTCGTCTCGGTCGAGGGCTGAGAGGTGGTTCCCTTGTACTGGTCGGACTTGGAGTGCGTGATCACCCCGATGTCCTGGCCCGTGTAGGTGCTGCCGTTCAACAGCTTGTAGTCGTTGTGGATCACGCTCTTATAGGTGACCGCCGTGCCGTTCTCGGTGCCGTAGGTATAGTCCGTTTCGTCCGTCACCCGCCCGTCGCCGTCATAGCTCATGTGCCGCGTCTCAAGCGTCGAGCCGTCGGCGTTATTTTCGACGTAGTCGGTGTTGCGGCCCAACAGGTCGTTCGTCCGCGTCACGCGCTGCACCGCCGCCCCCAGCGAGCCGTTGCTCATGGTCGCTATGGTGAGGCCCGTCACATAGCCGTCGGCGCTGTACTGATAGACCTCTCGGTGACCGTCACTGGCATAGGTCGCCGAATGCCGCTGGCCGTCAACGTCGTACTCAATGACCACCCCGCCGCTGATAACCCCGGCCGAAAGCGAACCGCCCGTCAGCACGAAGCGGTTCATGCTGTCGTACTTGTACCAGTCCGTCGAGGACGTCGTGCCGCCGCGGATCGTGTAGGAACTCTTGACGCTGCGGCGGTTGCCGTTGGCGTCGTAGGTATAGACGATGTCGCTCTTGCCGTCCTTGTATTCCGTCACACGGTTCAGCGCGTCGTAGCTGATCCCCGCGTTTTCCGTGAAGGTCGACGTCGTCCCCGTCTTGAAATAGGTCTCGCGCACGCGGTTGCCGTCGTTGTCGTAGGCATAGACCGACTTCATCGTCACCACGGCCGCCGCCGTCGTGTCCGACTGCGACACCGAATATGGGTCCGACGCATAGTCGCGGTGCGAGGTGTCGACAATCGTCGCCACCTGGCCCGCCACGGTATAGGTGTAGTCGACCTCGCCGCCGCCGGTCGTGTTCTGCTGCACCGTCACCCGCGCCGCCTTGTCGTAGGTGAAGCTGGTCGCATGCGCCCCGAAGTCCGAACTGCTCAGCACCTTGCTGAAATAGTCGCTGACATAAGACGCCACCTGCCCCCACGCATTCGTCGTGCGGGTCCAGTGCCCGTCGTCCGTCTGGCCGGCCGTCACCCGCGTCGTCGCCGTCCCCGCCGTCCACGCATAGCCGTAGCTCGTGATCTGGCTGCCGAAGGTCACGGTCTTGCTGACCCGCCCTTGCAGGTCGTAATCGGTCGTCTCGGCGCCCGACTGCGCATTGTTCGTGTGACGGGTACGCTCGTTCAGTTCGTCGTAGACATAGGTGTCGAGCAGATAGGTGCCGTCGCTGCGGACAGCGTGCTTGACGCTGGTCAGACGATTGTCGCCGTCATAGGTGTTGTGGGTGAGTGCGCCGAGCGCGTCCGTGGCGTCGGTCAGGTTGCCGAAGGCGTCGTAGGCATTGGTGACGACGCCCGTGTCGGGATTGAACTGCTTGACCGTCAAGGCGGCGTTGCCGTCATATCCCGTTCCCGCCTGGAGCGTCTGGGTCGTCAGGTTGCCGTTGGCATCCTTGTGACCGACCTGGCGGCCGGACCGGTCGTAGTAGTAATAGTCCGTCGGATTTACAGTCGAGGCGGCACCGGTTTCGCTGACGCTGGTCACGCTCGCGGCGGTCTTCTGGATAAGGTCGCCGAGGACGTCGTAGTAGAATTGCGTGGTGTTTCCGTTGGCGTCCGTCTGGCTTTGGATATCTCCAAAGGCGGTAAAGGCCTGGGTGCTGTCGACATAGGCCTTAGGCGCGGCGTTGGTATTGAGCTGCCACTGGGCGCCGCTGGCCGCCGCGGTAAAGGCGGCCCGGCTGCTGAAGGCGGTCGCGATCGTCGGGGTGGCGCCGGCGCTGGCGAAATTGAGCACGCCGCTCTTGGCTTCGCAAATCCGGCCGGACGCATCGGTGGCCTGGTAGACGAGATCCCAGTTCCCGGTTGCGGTGCTGAAGGGGGCCTGGTTGAAATTGCAGGTGAACCCGCCGGAGATCGGATTGCCGTTTGCGTCGTAGAGCGATGTCGTGCCAACCAGCGTGTAGTTGCCCGATCCCGACTGGCGGGCATAGACCTGCAAGGTCGTCGCCAGGGCGTCCACGCCCTGGATCTGCAGGTTCGATCCGGCAGGGGTCGTGTTTGTTACCGGAGCGTTGGCCGCGCCGCTGATATAGTACCGGGTCTGCCCGTCCAAAAGCGTCACGGTCGACGAGCCGACGGTCTGTGTCACGGTGACCGTGTACCAGTATCCCTGCGTGGTGGTGGATGGCGGATAGGTTATCCTCTCGGTACTGCCAAGGCGGACCGAGCCTGCATCCTGGTCAAAGCTATAGCTATAGGTGTTGCTGTCGCCAATGGTTCCGCTCGAATTGATCAGCACGTGGATCTTGCCGGCGCCGGGCACCTGCGTAATGCTGGGCGAACTCAACTGAATCTGGATATCCGTGGTGTAGCTGGAGGTCGAACTGCCGCCGCCGTCCGTCTGGATGACATTGATCGAGTTCGGCGAAACCGTGACGTCGCTGACGCTGACATTGGTGCCATTGCTGGTCAGGGCGTTCGGCTTCTTGACCGTGGTCAGTTCGTTGCGGCCGTCGTAAAGATTGATAGTGCTGGCCGTCCCGCTGGCCGCCACCGCGCCGGCCAGGTTGGTGACGCTGCGCAGGTCGGTGACGCCCAGGCTCTGCATTTGCAGGGTAACGTTGCCGTTGGCGTCGTAGCCATAAACCTTTGTGGCCCCGCCGTCGGAATTGCTGCGCCAAACGCGTCCCGCCGCGTCGAAGTCCGCGAACTCCTGCGCCTTGTTGAGCGCGCCGCCGGTATTGGTGCCGCGCGCCACCACCTCGCCATAGGCGTCGTAATAGGCGTCGGTCGTCGTGTCGCCGACCACCCAGGCCGATGCCGGCTTCGACAGTTTGAACGTCGATGTCACCTGCCCCTTGGCGTCGTAGACCGTACCGGTGGCTTCATTCACCTTCGTCGTCGTGTCCGACAAGGTGCGCGTCCACGACTGGAACGTCGTGTTGCCGTTGGCGTCATAGCCGTAGTTGACCACGGTCAACGCCGCATCGGTCTTTGTCTTCAGGCGTCCGCCTTGCGTATAGTCGTACTGGTACGTCGTGGTGTGCGTCGTTCCGGATTGCACATCGTTGGCCGAACTGGTCAGAACGTTGCCGAGCGCATCATAGGTGGTCGTCGTCACCAGCTTGGCTGTGGTGGCGTCGGCCGTTATCACCTGCGAGAGGCGCCCCATCTTGTCGTAGATATAGCTGGTGATATCATTGGTCGCCTCGGTCTTCTTGGTCACCTCGCCGAGGGCATTGTATTCGAAGGCCACGGTGGCGACGCCGTTGGTCGTTGTCGACAACGCGCCGGTAGTCGAGTCGACCGCGGAGTAGGTCAGCCCGCCACGCGCCTCGGTCTTGCGCTGGCCGTTGTGGTCGTACGTGTAGGTCGTCGTGCGATCGTCGCCGCTGGTGGCGGGGGCCGCGGGCTTGGCGCCGCCGGCGGTCAGCCCGCTCATGACGGTCGTGCCTAAGACCGTGGCGTACTGCGTCTGCGACACCACATTGCCTTCGGCGTCGAGCACGTAGCTCGTCATATAGCCGGCGGCATCGACCTCGTCGGTCTTGCGGCCGATGTTGTCGTACCAGGCATAGGACTTGTTGCCGTTGGCGTCGACCGTCATGACGGCATTGCCGTCCGCGTCGTATTGCGTATGCGTCGTCAGGGTCGTCGACGCGGCCGCCTTCCAGGCGCCGCTCGTCGTGTCCCAGGCGCCGTTGACCACACCCAGGACCTGTGTATCCGTCCGGCGATTGTCGTTGTCGTAGAGGTAGGTGGTCTGGCGGTACAGCCCATCGGCCGGTGATGGCTGCGAAGCGGTCGTGATCGTGCCCGTCACAGCCGTCTGATAGGCCAATTGGTATTGGACATTGTTCGCCGCATCATAAATCCAGGTTGTCAGGTATTTCAGCGCGTCGACCTGACCGACTTTCCGGTTCTGGTGGTCGTAATAAGAGTAGGTGGTGTTGCCGTTGGCGTCCTGTGCCGAGGTCTGGTTTCCGCGCTTGTCGTAGGTAAAGTTCTGCGTCGGCGTCACGGTCGAAGTCGCTCCCATGGCCGTCGTCACGGTTACCGTGTCGCCGGTTTGCTGGGTCAGATGGTCTTCGGCGTCATAGATGTAGGTGGTGGTCCGCTGCTGCGTCGTGCCCCAGGCCTCGTACATGCGCGACCGGTTGCCGAAGGCGTCGTAGTCGTACTTGGTGGTAAGGGTTGCCAGGCCTGGCGTGGCCGTCGATCCCGGGACGTCCTGCTGCTTCAGTTGCCCGCGCAGGTCGTAATAAGAGTAGGTCGTCGCGCCCAACGCGTTCTGCACCGATGCCTGTTCGCCGAAGGCGGTATAGGTATAGGCCGTCTGGTTGCCATTGCCATCGACCGAGGTCTTCAGACTGCCGTCGTTATAGTAGGTGAACGAAGTCTTGTTGTCGGTTTGCGCATTGAAGCTCATGGTCGGCTTAGGATCGTTGACCGAAGTCACGGTCGCCTTGCCGGCATAGCGGATCACGCTCAAGACCTTGCCGTTGATGTCATAGGTCTTTTCGGTGACATAGCCCATCGCGTCGACAGCCATGGTCTGCTGGCCGCGGTTGTCGTAATAGAAATAGCCGGTCTTGTTGTTGGGATCCTTGACCGAGGTCACCTCGCCAAACGCATTATAGGTATTGGTCGTGACGGCGTTCGTGCCGTCGACCGTCGTCAGCACGCGCCCAGCATTGTCGTAGGTATAGGTGACGGAGTTGCTCCGCCCATCTGTCTTTTGGTAGACCCAGCCCTGCGCATAATAGCTGATCGACGTCTGTACGGCCTCGCTCGTGCCATAGGCGACGGTTGTCGACGTCAACCGGCCATCGTTGTCATAGCCATATTTCGTCGTCGCCGCATCGGACGTGCCGTATGCCGCTGTGGTCGTACTGAGGCGCCCGAAGGTGTCGTAGACGTTGTGCGTGGTGGCGATCGGATCGGCGACGTCTGTCAGCCGGCCCATGAGGTCGTAGGTGTACGACGTAACCCGCGAACTGGTCCCGGTCAGGTCGGCGTACTGCGTCTTGGTCTTGACGCGGCCGTCGATGTCGTAAGTGTATTTGGTCTGGTAGCCGAGGGCGTCGGTGCTGATATCCATGCGCCCATTGTTGTCATAATGGGCCGACGTCGTCCGGTTGCCGGTATCGGATGCGTGCGCCGAGGCCCACGTATTCATCGTCGCCAGAGACTGGACAGAGGTTATCGCGTTCGTCGTCGCATAGCGCACGGTCTGTGTGACGCGGCCGAAGATATCGTACGTATAGCCCGTCACGGCGCCGGCGGGATCGATGACGAAGGCTTTGCGGCCCGCGGCGTCGTAGGCGATATTGGTGACCACAGCGGTTGACGGCGGCGGCTCAGGCAGCGACGTCGCCACCGTCCCCAGGGCATAGTGGACTTCGCGCACCACACGATCGTCGAGGTCGTAGGTATAGCCTGTGACATAGCCCGCCGCATCGGTCGTCGTCGCCAGACGGCCTGCCGTATCATAGGTATTCGTCGTCGTCCGGTTATTGCCGTCATTGGCAATGGCGTTGCTATTGGCGCTCAACCACGCCTGCATCTGCGCCTGGCTCTGGGCGCCTGTCGAGGTATTCACAGCGGCGTACTGGACCGCTTTCGTGACATTACCCTCGCCATCGTAGGTGTAGCCGGTCACCGCACCCGCGGGATCGATGACGAAGGCTTTGCGCCCGGCGGCGTCGTAGGCATAGCGGATCACTTCGGACCCGGCCGGGGGCGTCGCCGGTAAGGGCGACGCCGACGTTCCCGTCGGATACCGGACCTGTTGCACGACGCGGTCGTTATTATCGTAAGTGTAGCCCGTGATATAGTTGTCGGGATCGATCGTATAGCTGACGCGTCCGGCGGCGTCGTAATACGTCCAGGTGTTGAGACTGCCGGAGCCGTTGGCGCTGGCCCAGGTCTTCATCTGGTCCAGGGTCTGCACGCCCGTATTGCCGTTCGCCACGGCGAACTGCTGCGTCCGCGTTATCCGTCCGTCATTGTCGTAGGTGTATCCCGTTACCGCGCCCATGGCGTCGATGACGAAGGCCTTGCGCCCGCCGTCATCATAGGCGTAGCGCGTAACTTCCGAACCGGTGGGCAGCGGGGACGACGTCGGGGGCGGAACCGACGTTCCGGCCGGGTAGCGAACCTCTTGCAGGACGCGGCCCTCGTTGTCGTAGCTATAGCCGACGACAGAGTTAGCGGGATCGATCGTATAGTCCGCCCGGCCGTCGGCGTCGTAGTGGGTCGAGCTGTTGAGACTGCCCGAGGCGTTCGCGGCCCCCCAGGCCTGCATCTGCGCGTATGTCTGGGCGCCGGAATTGGTGAATTTCACCGCATATTGCTGCGTACGTGTCACCCGTCCGTCGTTGTCGTAGTTGTAGCCGGTGACCCCGCCCATCGGGTCGATGACATAGGCCAGGCGGTCGGCGGCGTCATAGGTGTAGCGCGTGACGCTGCCGGCCGGCGAGGTCTGGGTGACGGTCCGGCCGGCCAGGTCATAGGTCCAGGCCGTCGTCAGGTTCAGTCGGCCTGTGCCGTAATCGACGTATTGGTGAAGCTTATGACCATCAGCGTCGTAGTCGTATTTGGTGACGATATTGGCAGGGTCGGTAACGGTCACCGTCTGGCCCTTGCCGTCGAAGGCCCAGGTGGTGGTCAACGCCAGCCCGCCCGATGCGCTGTCCACGGTCTGGGAATACACCCGTGCCGCCGCGTCGTAGGCATAGCTGGTCGTGATGCCGCGGGCGTCGACCACCCTGGTCATTACATCGGCGCTGCTGTAGTCGCGCGTGACGACATTCCCGTTGGCATCGGTCGTCTTGTACAGATTGCCGTCGGCATCGTAGTCCCAGGTGGTGATCGCGCCCGTGCCGTCGACGATCTTCACCGTCTGGCCGTAGGCGTTCTTCGTCGTCGTCGTGACGATGGTGTTCTGATCCGTGACCGTGATCTGGCGGTCGAACAGACTGTAGCTATAGGTCGTCTGCTTGCCGTTTCTGTCGCTGACCGTCTTCACATGGCCGAAGCTATCGTATGTGTAGCTGGTCGCCTTGTTGAGGCCATCGGTGTCCGTCTTGACCTGTCCGGTGCGGAAATAGGTCCAGGCCTCGACATTGCTTTGCGGATCAGTGACCTGCCGTGTCCGCCCGAAAGCGTCGTAGTCGTAGGTTGTAAGCAGTGCGAGCCCGCCGACATCGGCCGTTGAAGTCTTCAGCAGGCCCCGACGGTTATAGGTCTTGTTCGTCTGGGTCGTAATGCCGGCGGACAAGGGATCGATCTGGCTGGTTGCGTCCCCGAAGGCATCGTAGCCATAGGTTGTCGTGGCGCTGAGCGCATCGACCGTATCGGCCACCGTCCCGGTGACGTTATAATCGACGTGGATGCGGTTGTCGGTAGCGCTCGCAATCGCGGCAATCGACGCGGTCAGCGCCGGGGTTATGGCGCCCCCCGTCAATCCCGAAAGGGCCACCTTGGCGGTGTAGGAAACGGTGTCGCTTTTCTCGCCGAAGGTGTCGTAGCCGTACTGCGTGACCCCGCCCGTCCCGTCGATCTGGTAGGTCAGGCGTCCGTCGGCATCGTAGTAGAACAGCGTCCGGCGACTGTCGGAATCGGTCCGGCTGATCAGGCGTCCCGCCACGTCATACCCATAGCTGATCTGGCTGCCGGCCCATATGCTGTCGATCTGCGCCTGTGTGGGATTCGCCCCCAGTGCCGCCAGTGCCGCCGATCCTCGTCCCGTCAGCTCGGCGATCTTGCGTCCCAGGCCGTCGTACTTGATCGTCGATGTGCGGCCGTCCGCCCCGCCCGAAGCGGAGCTCGAACTCGCCGTGGCTTGGCTGATCAGGTTGTACGTGTTGTCGTAGGTGTAGGTCGTCGTCTCGACCGCCCCGCCCGTCAGCGTCACGCTCTTCGTCAGGACGTGGCCATATTGGTCGTAGGTCAGGCTGGTGATCTCGAGCGTGCCTGACGGCGCCGGCAGGCCGGCATAGGTCGGCGGGGTCGCGATCAGGGTGGCGGTGCTGATCACCTGCCCCCTGGTGACCGTTCCGACGTTGCCCGCCGCCGTATAACCGTCGTAGCGCGTGGTGTTGCCCTCGCCATCGATCTCGGCCCGCAACAGGCCGCGACCGTCATAGACCCACCAGTGGTAGATATCGTCTGAAGATGTCGTCGCTTCGGCCTGCAACTGGGCCAGCGTGCCGCTCGCCCAGTCCGAAGACTGGGTCTGGGTGGCGTGGGCAATCGTCCGGACCTTGCGGCCGCCGGCATCGTAGACGACCTCTGTAAGGTAACCTTCTGCGTCGAGGGTGGCGACCACCTGGCCGTCGTTGTTGTAGAAGGTGCGCGTCGTGCGGTCATGGGCGGCATCGGCCGCCGGCAGGACGATGGCCGTCGGTGCCATGGTTTTGAAGCCCGCCACGGACAGAAGAGTGGCGTAGGCCGTCGTCGCGATCAAACGGTTGGCGGCATCATATTTATAGGCTGTGACCGCACCCTGAGCGTCGATATCCTCGACCCGGCGCCCGGCGGCGTCGTAGACGGTCCAACTCCAGCGGTCGCTCGCCGAGGTGGCCGGCGTAATGCCGGGCAACCTGACCGGCGCTGAGCTCGCGCTCTCATTGGCCAGCAGCGACAATTGTGCTGCCGTCAGCTTCGTTGCGTAGGCTGTCGTGCTGACCACCTGGCCGTTGGCATTGTAGGCATAGGTGACGATCGCGCCGTCCGCCGCCACATCGGCGACCTTGCGGCCAAGCGTGTCGTAGACGTAATAGGTCGATAGGCCGGTCGGATCGGTCGTGCGGATGAGGTTTCCGACCGAATCGTAGGCATAGGTCGTGGTCGCGGTCAGGCCGCCGCCGCTGGTGGTGTCCGTGACGCTGATCAGTTCGCCGGCCTTGTCGTAGGTCGATGTCCTGATCGTGCCGTTGGCCAGGGTCACCGCTGCCTGCAGGCCTGATGCCGTATTCGTATAGATGGTCTGGGTGAGATTGTTGTTATAGTCGGTGGCGCTGAGCGTGCGGCCAAGGCCGTCATAGACATAGGCCTCGGTCGCCGACGAACTCGACAGCTTCTTGCTGGTCAGCAGGCCCGCCTGGTCATAGACATAGGTCGTCGTGCTGGCGGTTGACGAGACACCGTTGCCGCTGCTGTCGGTCTGGCCGTAAGCCGTCACCGTCGCCACAAGACCTCGCGCATCGTAGGTCGTATCGGTGCGCTGCGTCTGAGTCTTATCGACGCCGGCGGACGAAACCCAGCTGTCCATCGTCGCCGATGTCGGCGTGCCGGCCGTCGTATAGACATTGCCGGTATAGCGGATGGTGCTCTTCTGCGTCCCGTTGGTATTGTAGAGGTACTGCGTCACGTCGCCGGCCGGGCTGATCGTATAGAGCAGGCGGCTGGCGGAATCGTAGACGTAGCGTGTGATCAGCGGCGCCGACGAATTGGCCGCCTCGGTCTTTGAAACAAGCTGGTTGCCGGTGTAGGCGTACGTCGTCCGGTTCCCTAAGCCGTCTGTCATCGACACCCGATTGCCGTTGGAGTCGTAGGTGTAGACGTAGGAAGGCGCAGGGGTTGTGTTTATAGACGAGATGGCTGTTACGGACGGTCGAGCGATCGCCACATTCAGCGGTCCGCTGCCATCGGCGGTCGCCTGGACGGCCAGCTCTACCTGATATGCACCCGCGGGAACCCGAACTGTGCCATATCCATAATTGGCTGTCGAAAGGCCGCTGGCCCCAAGGGTCCCGCCGGAGCCGATCGTACTGATCAGAGTGCTGCTGATAAATGTCCCGTTGGCGGTAAACCATGACGCATAGAGGCTGACTCCGCTGGCCCCGGTGCTCGCCGTAAAGGCACTCAAGGCAACGACCTGATCGGGAACAACGGCGGTAAGGGTTTGCGTCCCCTGTCCGAGGTTCATTTTCCAGCCGGACGCCGGAGTGGATGTGGTCTGGCGACGATAGACGTTGATACCGCCATCCACCTCCGTCGATTGCGTCGTCGCGACAGTGTTATTGCTGGTCCCCAGATCGCTCCAGTTTTGAGTGATGTTGGTGAAGTTGGCGTCGCCGCTGGTCCCTCCCACGGTAATGACCGTTGGCTGGGCAATGGCTACGCTCACGGGTCCTGTTCCATCGGCGACGGCGTAGACATACAGTTCCGCATAAGCGGCGCCCGCCCGAGGCATTAATGTTCCGCTTGTGAACGTAGCGGCGGACAAACCGTTGGCATCCAGCGTTCCGCCCGGGACGATCGTGCCGACGACATCGCCTGCAAAGGCGGCGCCGCTGGCATCACGCCAGAGAACGCACAGGTTCATCGCGCTTACATGCGCACTGGCCGTGTAGACACTGAACTGAATGTTTTGGCCCTGCGCGACGGCTGCCAGCGCGGCGCCCTGCTGCCCCAGCCTCATGACCCAATTTGCGGGCGGCGTCGTCGTCGTTGTCGTCCGGCGATAGACGTCTGCACTCCCGTCGATCTCGGTCGTTTGCGTTGTCGTGACGCCGGGATCGCTGCTTTCGCTCCAGTTCGTGGTGAGGCTGGTAAAGTTGGGATCGCCGACCGAGCCACTGTAGGTCAGATTGCCATTGGCATCGTAAGCAAACAGCATCCCTGGCTCAGGCGATGACGAAGGCGGAATCAGCTGAACAAGCCGGCTATTACTATCGTAGACCAGGGTGGTGGCATTCCCCTGCTGGTCGGTGACCATCGTCCGCCCGGTGCCGTAGGTCAGATAGCTGGCATTGGTGACGCCCGAAGCCGTCGTCTGCGTAAGGCTGGCGACACGTCCTGAGCCATCATAGGAAATCGCCAGGCTGGTGCCGTCGCTCTCGCTGATCGTCCCGATAAGGTTGCTGCTGTTGATATAGGTGTAGGTCGTGACGTAGGTCTTGCCGTCGCTGACCGAATTGTCGTTGGGGCTAAGGTCAGTCGTAACGGTGGTCAGCCGGTTCAATCCATCATAGCCGTAACGCACCCGAGTTTCCGTCTGCAGTCCCGAGGCGTTGGTATAGCTGGTGACAATCGAGGTCAGCAGCGATCCTGTATAGACGAAGCTGGTATAGTCGCCGTTCGCCGTGGTGATCTTCGTAAGCTGCGAACCGGTATAGGTGTAGACCAGGGAATTGTTGGATGCATCCGTCGACTGGATCAGCCGTCCGCCATTGGCGTTGTCGTAGGTATCGACGGTGCGGGTCTTGCCGTCCTGCCAGTACCACTTGCTGGTGGAGCTGTTGTACGACAGCGTATCATAGGCGCCGCCCATCTCGTTGCCGATATAGACGCCAGACGTCGTGTCATAGGTATAGACGACGGCGCTGCCGTCCGCGGTTGTGTGCGTGATCGTGCTGCCGGAGGTGTTGACCGTGCCGGTCAGCCCGCCCACCTTGCGCTGGTAATTTTCCTGCCAGCCGTTCGCGGTCAGAGTGCTCTGGCTGTTGTAGGTATCGATGATGGCGTCGTCGAGCCCGACGCCGAACAGCATCTCGTCCTGGCTCTGGATGACAAGGTTGCCGTTGGCGGCATTGACGATCACGTCGCTGCCGTTCTGCCCCAGCTTGGAGGTCCCGATCTCGCCCTGGCTGCCCAGCACCGACAAAGACGATTTGACCAGACCTTGTCCACTGCCCGTGACGATCGCGACCATATGAGCCCCCTGAACCTGAAGCTCCACGCCGGACCTTCTTGTACTTCACAGAACTCAATCGGCCGTTTCCGGATTTTGTTTAGCGATCAGAGCCTGAAAAATTTGAGGAAATCGCTGTCGCTACGCAATTCACCACATCATGTCGACGTTTGCCGCTCAGCGTTGCGCCGCATAGGTGGAACCCAGGCGATCCGGTTCACATTCCGCAGCAATCCCTTACCGCTGGCGCGCCAGGTTCCCTGGCCACAAAAACCGCAGGCGTACATGTTGGCTGACCAGGACTATGGCCCTAAGACCCGTCTATGCCGAAGCGCGCCCGAACCTGGCCGCCTATCGCGGGCCCTTTCTTGTTCAGATATAAGTCTATACCCTCCCAAAGCGCTGGTGATGAAGCACACCTCCACAACCGGAACAAGGTCAAGCAGAATACCCGCAGCACCCTCGTAAACGCATCGAAATAGCGTAAAACGGCAGGGTGTGAGTCGCATCCCGCCGTCCCGTTTGCCAGGAGATTTCCCATGTCGCAGTCGCGCCGCGGCCTTTTTAAAACCCTGCTGGCCGGCGCCGCCACGGCCGCCGTTCCGCTAACCGCCGAAGCCGCCGCGCCGAGAACAGCCACCTGGCCGGCCGGCATAGAAGGCAGCCGCAAGGCCGACCTGGGCGACGGTACCTATCTCAATCCGATCATCGCCGGCGACCATCCCGACCCGACCATCCTGAAGGACGGCGCCGACTACTACATGACGTTCTCGTCGTTCTTTTCCTATCCCGGCCTGGTCATCTGGCATTCGACCGATTTGGTGAACTGGGCGCCGGTCGGCCCTGCCCTGTCGAAGCCGCTGGGCACCATCTGGGCGGTCGACCTGTGCAAGCACAATGGCCGCTATTTCATCTATATTCCGGCTGCGCCCGATGGCAGCACCTGGTCGATCCATGCCATCTGGGCCGATCGCATCGAGGGCCCGTGGAGCGATCCGGTCGACCTCAACATCCACGGCTGCATCGATCCCGGCCACGTGGTCGGCGAGGACGGCAAGCGCTACCTGTTCGTCAACGGCATCCGCAAGATCCGGCTGACGGACGACGGTCTGGCGACCGATGGGACGATCGAGCCCGCCTACGCGCCGTGGCATTATCCCGACGACTGGATCGTCGAAGGCTTTTCGCCGGAAGGACCGAAGCTGCTGCGGCACGGCGAATACTTTTATCTCATCACCGCTGTCGGCGGCACGTCGGGTCCGCCGACCGGCCACATGGTCATCGCCGCGCGTTCGAAATCGATCCACGGCCCGTGGGAGCACTGCCCGCACAACCCGATCGTCCGTACACGGAGCGCCGCCGAACCGTGGTGGTCGCGCGGCCATGCCTCGCTGGTCGAAGATCCTGCGGGTGACTGGTGGCTGGTCTATCACGGCTATGAAAACGGTTTCCGAACGCTGGGCCGCCAGACCCTGCTCGAGCCCGCCGAATGGACGAAGGACGGCTGGTTCCGGGCGAAGGGCGGCGACCTGTCGAAGCCCCTGCCCAAGCCGAAAGGCGGCAAGGCGGGCCCGTCCGGCCACGCTCTGTCGGACGATTTCACGAAGAACCGCTTCGGCATCCAGTGGTGCTTCCACGACCCCAAGGCCGACGAGATGCAGCGCGCGAAGTACGAAGACCATGCGCTTCGTATTGCCGGCCGCGGCACCTCGCCCGCCGACACCTCGCCCCTGACCTGCGGCGTCGGCGACCGGTCCTACGAGGCCGAGGTGGCGATCGAGCTCGACGGCGAGGCCGAGGGCGGCCTTTTGCTCTTCTACAACAACAAGGCCTTTGTCGGCCTGGGCTGCACGCCGAAGCGGATCAAGGCCTTCGTGTGGAACGAAGAACAGTCCTGGGCCGGCGCGGACATCAATGCCTCAAGGGTCCGGCTGCGCGTGACCAACGACGAAAACATCGTCACCTGGTACTACTCGCTCGACGACGGCAAGACATGGATCCGGCAGGGCCTGCGCAACGAGGTTTCGGGCCTGCACCACAACGTCTTTGGCGGCTTCCTCAGCCTCAAGATCGGTATCTACAGCGCCGGCCCCGGCAGCATCCGCCTCCGGGACTTCACCTACCGCGCCCTTCCCACGGCCGCCTAGGTTTAAAACCTAGCCCTTCGTACGTATATTCCCACACACGTTCTGGACAAAAATGGCTGGAAATGACCCTTGCGGTCCGGCACGCGCGCGAGGCAGAGTCAGCCCGATTGAGGGGGATTGCCATGCGTGTGCCGGGTTTCAGAGGACTTGCCGCCGGAGGGCTGGCGGCTTTGGCGTGTGCGGTCACCGCAGGTCCTTTGTCGGCCAGCAGCGACTATTTCCCGTCAACCTTCTTTTCGCTGTCCGAGGGCAATACCTATTCCCTGTTCCAGCCCTCTACAGCCATGGCCGTCCCCTTCCTGGCGCCGGCCAATGACAGCCGCGTCAATCTCCTGCTGCTCCTGGCCGACGCCCGAGGCGTGCGCCCGCACTTCCTGTCGGGTCCCACCCCGTTCGGCCGCCACGGCCGCTATGTCGCCCAGACGCCGATAGACTTCCGCACCCTTACGGCCGTATTCGACACCGCGCGTCCTCGTCACGTTTCCGCGCCAGACGATACCTCCGGCAGTATCATGGACGGCCAGGGCGACCGCTGCCGCAGCAATGCCGCCTCGGGCGCCGCCTATGTCGCCGCGTTGAAATCGAGCGCCGCAACACCGGCCGAAAAGCGGCTTCTGGCCACCGCCCGGGCAGCGCTTGCGGCCGCCTGCGTCAGCGGCGCCAAGCCCGCGCCGTTCAGTTCGCCGAACGGCGCCGTTACATCTGCGCCAGGGCATGATTTCGCCACCTATCTGGCCGGGGCGTCCGCCTTTTACAGCGGCGACTTCGCCGCGGCGCGCACGGCCTTGACCGCCGTGACCGCCAGCGCGCAGCCGTGGCTCCGCGAGGCAGCCCTCTACACGGTGGCACGCGTCGACCTGAACGCCGCCGAAGCCGGCATCGACGGACCGTACGGCGAGGTTTCGCTGGCAAATGTCGACGTCTTCGCCCTGGCCCGGGCCGAGGGCGGGTTCCAGACCTATCTGCACGACTATCCCCGCGGCGCCTATGCGGCGTCTGCGCGCGGCTTCCAGCGGCGGGTGCTGTGGCTGCGCGGCGACAAGGCCGGCCTGGCCGACCTCTACGAAAAAACCTTCGACGACAAGGCCGCCGCCGGCAATGTCTCGATGATCGCGCTGGCTTATGAAATCGACAACGTCCTGCTGGGCGACGCCAGGCCGGGCGACATCCGCACCGAGCGCTTGCGGGCGGTCATGGACCTCATCGGCATGCGGACGGAGACCGGCAAGCCCGCGGCGCTGACCCGGGCCGATCTCGAGGCCCAGGCGCCCCTGTTTGCCACGCAGCCGGAGCTCTACGCCTATCTCAGGGCGGCCTACAGCCTCTATGTCGAGAACCGTCCGGCCGATGCGCTGAAAGCCCTGGATGGCCTGAAGGCCGCCCCGCGCATGTCCACCGTCCGCTTCAGCGGCCTGGTCCTAAAGGGACTGGCGCTGGAGGCCCTGCATCAGCCCGCCGCCGCCCGCGCCCACTGGCTGGCCCTTGTTGCCCGCACCGAGCCTGTGTTGCAGCGGCCGGCCGTGGAACTGGCCCTGGCGCAGACCTATGAAAAGAGTGGCGAAGTGGCGGCGGTTTTCGCCAAGGGCTCACCGATCCACGATCCGACCTATCGCGAAATCCTGCTCAGCCACTCGGCCTCGCCCGACCTGTTGCGCGCCCGCGCCATGGCCCCCGACACCCCTGTCCATGAACGGCAGCTGGCGCTCTACGTCCTGCTGTACAAGGAGCTGACGCGCGGCCGTTACCAGGCGTTCACCGGCGACTGGCAGCTCATGCCCGATCCCGCGCCACCACGCACCCATGGCGACAAGTTGCAGATCGGTTTGAACAATCCCCCCGCTCTGACCGATTTCGCCCATTTCGGCGGGGCGCACGACGGCTACACATGTCCCGGCATCGCCACGGTCGCGGCGGCGCTTGCCGCCAGCGCACGCGACGAGGCCAGCCTGATCTGCCTTGGCGAGTTCATCCGCATCTACGGCTATGACACTTACGGCTATGACGGTTACGAATATAACAGTTTCCTGCGGCAAGATAATCCGCCATCCAAGCCGGGCGCGCCGCCGCAACCGGCGGAACTCGGCACTGTGGCGGCGCAGTTCCCGGGCATCGGCATTTCAAGGTTCGATATCTACAAGACCATTATCAAAGACCGAAACGCGGCGGCCGATGTGCGCGCCTATGCCCTCTATCGCATGGTCAGGTGCTGGGCGCCGAGCGGGGCCAATCATTGCGATGAAACCGACGTGCCGCTCGACCAGCGCCGGCAGTGGTTTGTTGAGCTAAAGGCGCGCTACCCGTCGACGCCGTGGGCCAAAAAGCTCAAGGTCTACTGGTGATGCGGCCCTGGCTGACATTGCTGATGGTAGTGGCGCTCACGCTCCAGGCCTGCGGTCCGGCGGCGCAGCGGCCTGTCAATGCCGCCGACTACGACTCCTTCTGGCTGTGGGCCGGGGTAACGCCGCAGCCGGTGCTGGCCCGGGCGAAGAGCCTGTACATCCTGCAAGGCCAGGTCGGCTTTTCGCCTGGCGATCCAGCCGCGAAGGGCCACCTGATCGCCCAGGGCGGCGCCATGCCGCGTATGCGCGCCGGTGAGGTATGGATCGTCTATCGCGCCCACACCCTGAACTGGCCGCCCGAAACCTATGACCAGATCCTGCGGCAATGGCGCGTCTGGCGGACGAACGGCGTGCCCGTCGCCGGCATCCAGATCGACTTCGACGCCCGCACGCGGCACCTCGACCAGTACCAGGCCTTTCTGCGCGACCTGCGCCACCGTTTGCCCGCCGGTTGCAAGCTGAGCATCACCGGCCTGCTGGACTGGAGCAGCCAGGGCGACTCCACCGTGCTCAACAGCCTCAACGGCGTGGTGGACGAGATCGTGCTCCAGACCTACCAGGGCCGGCGCACCATTCCAGGCTACCAGGCCTATCTGGCCAGCCTGTCGAAACTCACCGTCCCCTTCCGCATAGGGCTGGCACAGGGCGGGGAATGGTCTGCTCCCGCCGCGCTGAAGACCAACCCATACTTTCGCGGCTACGTGGTCTTCCTGCTGAATGCGCCCCAGCCGAAGACCGGTGAATAAGGCGGGCTTCCACCTATTTTTGCTGGCGCAGGAAGTTCATCAGCTTGATTTTCTGCGTCATCGTCACGGTCGCAGGATCCGCAGGCGGCTGGGTGGCGCGGTTGATCGACAACACCGTGTCCCGCAGGTGGACAGCGCACTTCTCCAGCCGGTCGGCAGGCACGCCATTGGGCCGCGCGCTTTGCGCGGCCTGCTCCTGCAACCGCGCCATATATCGGATTGCATACGGGAGGTGCGAATTGGGATTGGGTTGGGACATTGGCGTGCGCCCTGCTCTGCGACTCAGGCCCCAAGGCTAGCACGATGGTTAACGGGATATGAATCGGATTTCCCGCTCCGGCTTCGGGTTTCGGTGGATTAACCGGCTTCCGGCTCAGCTCGCCGGCATCGGCCGTTTGGCGATGTCCTTCATCGCCTGGCGGATGAGCGATTCCATGCACCAGCGCGCTTCGGCGGCATCACCGCGCTCGATGGCTTCGTAGACGGCGCGGTGGGCCGCCACCGGTTCCGCCCCCAATATGCCCAGCTCGATCTTGTACCGGGTCGACAGGGCCACCGACATGCCGATCGACGTGTTCAGCGAGGTCAGCTGGTCGTTGTCGGCGGCCGCCAGCAGCGCGGCGTGGAAATCCTTGTCGGCCTGCAGTCCCGACTCGGTAAACAGCGTGTCGCGGTCCATGACCTCGAGCGCGCGGAACATCGCCGCCAGGTGGGTGACATTCCGCCTGAGCGCCGCCAGTCCCGCCGCGGCCGGCTCGATGATCAGGCGCAGTTCGAACAGGTTGCGCACAAGCCGTTCGTCGGGCTCGTTGGCGAACATCCATCGGATGACGTCGGGATCCAGCATGTTCCACGTCGTCTTTTCGGTGACGCAGGTGCCGCGCTTGGGCCGGGGCTCGATCAGGCCCTTCGCCGCCAGGATACGCATGGCCTCGCGCACGGCCGTGCGCGAGATGCCCAGCGAAATCGACATGTCGAGTTCCGTCGGCAGCACGTCCCCCGGCAGCCTGCGGCCGGAGATGATTTCCTCGGCCAGCTTCTGTGCCAGCAAGTCGTGCAGACGCGAAGAGTTCCGGCCGGCCACGGCCTGCCCCTCCCCGGCTTCGGTGTCCCAGGTGACGACCTGGCGGCGTTTTGGCGCTTTACTCATCAATGTCTCTGGACAGTCGAATCGCATGCGCTGCGGCGAAGACGGCATCGCCCTTTCCGCAGTCATACGGTTTCTTTTTTTGTTTTTATATAAGCAGACCGTTTAAAAAATTACAACTGATGAGAATGAATTCAGGACGGTGTCACCCCTGTCCCCGCATCTTGACCCCATGACACGACGCCGTATTGTGAAAATTTTTTATTACATAAAATCAAATAATTATAAAAAATACACTGCACTTTTCGCCAAGCCCTGGTGTCATCCGCGAAACAAAGTTACGAATCCTGTTGACGAATATGTCGGATTTGTGTGCATATAACATCAGACCATATAGCGCATATGCGGCTGTTCAGGCCTACGGCATCACCAATCGTGCCGAGGCTCCGCCAAGGCCGCATTGCCGCCGCCGTGGTCATGAGTATCGGTTTTATAAATATAAAAATCACTTGGCACCCGCCAGAGACGCGCGTTTCCGCAATCGCGGAAATAACCGGGGTCAAAGCCAAGCATAATTGCCAATAAATCAAGAACTCATACGGGAAAAACAATGGAAACCGTCAAGTCCTTGCTCCTGAGCGCGTCAGGAGCAGCCATCCTCTGTGCACTAACCCTGCCGCTTGCGAGCCACGCACAGGAAACCGCCAAGGCGCCCGCCACCGCCGACAGTTCGGACATCATCGTGACCGCGTCGCGTATCACGACGCGGGGCTTCAAGGCCCCGACGCCGACCACGACGATCACCACGACCGACATCACCAATATGGCGCAGCCCAACGTCTTCACGACGATTGCCCAGCTGCCGTCGCTGCAAGGCTCCAGCGGCGTCGCGACCAACACTTTCTCGACGTCGAGCGGCCAGCAGGGCCTGAGCTCGTTCGCCCTGCGGGGCCTCGGCGTCAGCCGGACCCTGACCCTGCTCGACGGCCAGCGCGTCGTGCCGTCCAATATCGGCACCGGCGCTCCCGACATCAGCCTGTTCCCGCAACTGCTGCTCAAGCGCGTGGACGTGGTCAACGGCGGCGCCTCGGCGTCGTGGGGTTCCGACGCCGTCGGCGGCGTCGTCAACTTCGTCACCGAAAAGAAGTTCCAGGGTTTCAAGGCCAATATCGAGGCCGGCGAAACGACCTACGGCGACGACAAGCAGGGCCTGTTCCAGGTCGCCTTCGGCAAGGCCTTCCTGAACGACAGGCTGCACACCGAATTCGCGCTGGAATACCATAAGGAAGACGGCATCAAGGCGGGCGACTTCGGTGAAAACGCCGCCAGCGGCCGCGACTGGTACCGCTCCTCCACCCTTCTCAACACCGGCATCACCAACAACGGTTCGCCGCAGTACGTCTACAATGACCACGCCCAGTCGATCACCTATTCGAAGTACGGCCTGATCACCGCAGGTCCGTTGCAGGGCATCGCCTTCGACCAGAACGGCAATCCGTATAACTTCGTCTACGGTTCCAACGGCGTGCCGCAGAAGGACGCCAACGGCACGGTCGCCGGCTGCTATGTCGGCTTCTGCGTGGGCGGCGACACGTCCGCGAACGTCGGCGTCGGCGCAACGCTTCAATCGGGCATCATCCGCTCGAACTTTTACAACCGCACCTCGTTCGACCTGAATGCGGACAACGAAATCTACGTCACCGCCAACCTCGCCAAGGTCGATACGCACAACCAGCCGAATCCCGGCTTCACCGAAGCCGGCCTGACGATCCAGTGCTCGAACGCCTATCTCCCGACCTCGATCTCGTCGCAGTGCGGCCCGAACGGCATCACCAGCTTCAAATACGGCACGGTCACGCCCTTCCTGCCCAGCATCCGGGTCAATACCCAGCGCAAGCAGGAACGCTTCGTCCTGGGCGCAGACGGCAAGTTCGGCATGTTCGGCAGCGACTGGACCTACGATGCCTATGTCGAGCACGGCACGGAAACATCGGACATCAATGTCCATAACCTGCTCTTGAAGGCGCGCTTCACCAACGCGATCGACGCCGTCATGCTGAACGGCGTCATCGTCTGCCGCGACGCGACCGCCCGCGCCAACGGTTGCCAGCCGATCAACATCTTCGGCAACCAGACGCCCAGCGCCTCGGCGATCGCCTACCTGCAACCGGCCGCCGGCGCCTTCCAGCACACGATCCAGACCCAGGACGTGGCCGCCATCAGCATCTCGGGCACGCCCTTCTCGCTGTGGGCCGGCCCCGTCTCGGTCGCGACCGGCGCGGAATACCGCCGCGAATGGTACCGCGCGGTGGCGGACCCGTACGGCAACGGCGTCGTCGGCGCCAGCCCCAGCGCCTACAGCTCGACCTACCCGGCCGATCCGGCGCTCAGCACCAGCGGCGGCAACTTCTACGCCGGCAACTACCGCAATGGCACCGGTAACTTCAACGTCGTCGAAGCCTTCCTGGAATTCAACGTTCCGCTGGTCAACACGACCTCGCTCGGCCAGTTGAACATGAACGTGGCGGGCCGCGCCGAAAAGTATTCGACGGCCGGCGACGCCCAGGCGTGGAAGGTGGGCTTCACCTGGGATACGCCGTTCGACGGCGTGCGCTTCCGCGCCGTCAATTCACAGGACGTGCGGGCGCCGAACCTGAACGACCTGTTCGGGCCGACGACCTCGACCAACAATCCGAACTTCACCAACCCGTTCACCAATTCGACGCTGACCGTTTCGGTAAACTCCGGGTCGAACCCCGGCCTCAAGCCGGAAATCGCCCACAACTTCAACTTCGGCGCCATCCTGGCCAACCCGAGCTGGTTCCCCGGCTTCAACGCCTCGATCGACTATTACGACATCAAGCTGACCGACGCGATCGCCAGCGGTCCCAGCGCCACCCAACTGGTGCAGTACTGCTTCGACCACTCGGTGCCGGCGGCGTGCAACACCTTCGACCTGACGGGGACGAATCCCTATGTCAACGTCGGCTCGATCAACGCCGCCTCGATCCGCACCAGCGGCGTCGACTACGAGGTCAGCTACCAGGTTCCGCGGCCGCTCGGCCTGGAAGGCAACCTGGTGCTGCGGGCGCTTGCCACCAACGTCCAGAACTTCACGACCACGCCGGGCCTGCCTGGCACAATTCCGTCGCAGACGGCGGGTGTGAATACCGGCGCGACGCCCGACTGGAAAGCGCTGTTCGTGCAGAGCTATTCCACGAAGACCTACAGCCTGACCCTGCAGGAACGCTGGTTCAGCGACGGTGTGTACGGCACGCAGTACGTGGTCTGCACCACGGGCTGCCCGGCGTCGACGGGCAACAACCCGACGATCAACACCAACACCATGAAGGGCGCGACCTATGTCGACCTCGCCGGCTCGTACACGCTCCGCAAGGGTGTCCAGGCCTACTTCAAGATCGACAACCTGTTCAATGTCGATCCGGTGCCGTCGCCGCAGACCAATACCGGTCTCGACGTCAACCCCGCGCTCTATGACACGCTGGGCCGCTTCTACCACGTCGGCGTGCGGCTGAGCTTCTAGAGCTCCTGTGCCGGATATCCGACGTCCAGAGCGGATATCCGGCCGATACGTCACGGTGTCGGCGGACGTGCGATCCCAACGGCATGCCCGCCGGCCATGCGGCCGAGCGCTTCCCGAAACCTGCAACACTCCGGTTCCAACGATTCCGTGTGCGACCTGCCCCCCTTTTCCATCGGGAAAGGGGGGCGTATTTTCCGCCTGGACATAAGCAAGGGCCTTCTATGGCGTTTTCCAAGAGCCGCGGCGTCCGGTGGGGCATCATCGCCCTGGTGACGGCCGGCACCATCATCAACTACCTGACACGCAGCACGCTCGGCGTGGCGGCGCCGACTCTGATGACCAGTCTCCACATGAGCGAGAAGGAATACGGCTTCATCACCGGCCTGTTCCAGTTCGGCATCATGCTCCAGCCCGTCGCCGGCTTCCTGCTCGACGTCGTCCGGCTGAAAATGGGCATGTTCCTCTTTACCCTGGTCTGGGGCCTGATCGCCATGGCGCATGCCCTGGCGGGCAACTGGCAGGCCCTGGCCTGGTTGCGGGGCTTCCAGGGCTTCGCCGAAGGCGTCGCCCAGCCCGGCGGGCTGAAGGTGGTGTCGGAATGGTTTCCCGCGCGCGAACGAGGCCTGGCCGGCGGACTCTACAATATCGGCGCGTCCGTGGGCTCGATGCTGGCGCCGCCGCTGGTGGCATGGGCGATCCTCTACTACAACTGGCAGGCGGCCTTCGTCATTACGGGCGTACTGGCTATCCTCTGGGCCTTCCTGTGGCTCTTCTGCTACCGCTCACCGAAAGAGCATCCGGCGCTGACCGAGGCGGAACGCGCCTATATCGACAGCGGCCAGGAAAAGCATCTCGCGGCCTCGGAGACGCGCCCGTCGCCCCTGAACATCCTGCGCCAGCGCAATTTCTGGGGCATCGCCATCCCGCGCTTCCTGGCCGATCCCACCTGGGGCACGCTGGTCTTCTGGCTGCCGCTGTATCTGGCCAAGGTTCGCGGCTTCGACCTCAAGCACATCGCCCTGTTCGGCTGGCTGCCCTTCGTCGCCGCCGACCTCGGCTGCCTGTTCGGCCCGCTGCTGGTCGGCATCATCCAGAAGTCCGGCGCCACCCTGATCAACGCCCGACGCCTGACCTTCACGGCCGGAGCTGTCCTGATGGTCGGGATCGTCTTCGTGGCCTCGGTCAAGAACCCCTATGCCGCCATTGCCCTGCTGTGCCTGGCGGCGTTCGCGCACCAGACCCTGTCGGTCACCGTCATCACCATGGCGTCGGACCTTTTCCGGCAAAGCGAGGTCGCGACCGTCGCCGGCATGGCCGGCACGGCCGCCAATCTCGGCGCCCTGCTGTTTTCCCTTGCGATCGGATCGCTGGTGGCGACGACGGGGTATGCGCCCTTCTTCTTCATCCTGGGCGGCATCGACCTCCTGGGCGCGGCCCTGCTGTGGCTGCTCGTCCGCCCTGCAACCCCGGCCTCGGAGGGCAACGGGTGATTCAAAATCCAGTCTTGCGTGGCTTCAATCCCGATCCATCCATCATCCGCGTCGGCGGCGACTATTACATCGCGACCTCGACCTTCGAGTGGTTCCCGGGCGTCCAGATCCACCACTCCACGGACCTCGTCAACTGGCGCGTGGTCGCCACACCCCTGCGGCGGCCCTCGCAACTGGACCTGCGCGGCATTCCGGACAGCTGCGGCGTCTGGGCGCCCTGCCTCAGCCATTCGGACCGCACATTCTATCTCACCTACTGCCTGGTCAGGCGCTACGGGCGCACGACCGAATATGGCGCCGAAGGCACGTCACTGCGCGATTTCCATAACTATGTCGTCACGTCGGACGCCATCGACGGCGACTGGTCCGATCCGGTCCATCTCAACAGCAGCGGCTTCGACCCGTCGCTTTTTCACGACCATGACGGCCGGTCCTGGCTGCTGAACCTGCTGTGGGATCATCGCAGCGGCCGGGACCGCTTCGGCGGCATCGTGATCCAGGAATACCGCCCCGGCACCGGTACGCTGGCGGGAAGCCCGGAGCTTATTTTCAAAGGCACCGACCTCGGCTTTACCGAAGGTCCCCATCTCTATCGCCGGGGCGACTGGTATTATCTGCTGGTCGCCGAGGGCGGCACAGGCTGGGGACACGCCGCGACGCTTGCGCGGTCGCGCACCCTGCGCGGTCCTTACGAACCCTCGCCATACGGCCCCATCATCACCAGCCGCGGCCAACCCGACATCCCGCTGCAACGCGCCGGCCACGCCGACCTTGTCGAGACACCGGACGGAACCTGGCTGATGGCCTATCTGTGCGCGCGGCCCGTGCCGGGTACGGCGTGCTCGGTACTGGGCCGGGAAACAGCGATCCAGCCCGTGAGCTGGACCTCCGACGGCTGGATCGCACCAGCCCTGCCGGCGGCGGCGGCGGACAATCCGGTCAGCCCGGCGGCGGCAACAACGGAGCCGCCCGTCCAGCGGTACGATTTCAATCAACCCACCCTCGATCCCGATTTTCAGTGGCTGCGCACGCCCTATCCCGAAACGCTTTTCAGCCTGACCGAAAAGCCCGGGCACCTGACGCTGTTCGGGCGCGAGACGATCGGCAGCCATTTCGAACAGAGCCTGGTCGCCCGCCGCCAGACGTCGCTGCGCTATCAGGCGACAACGGTCCTCGATTACGACCCCTGCCATTTTCAGCAATCGGCGGGTCTCGTCTGCTACTACAACGCCACCAAGTTCCACTACGCCTATATCAGTCACGATCCCGAGCTGGGACGGCACCTGCGCGTGATGTCGGCCCTGCCCGACCCACGGCGCCCTGAAACGCTCTCGGCGATCTATCCCCTGCCCGCCGGACGCATCGCGCTGCGCGTGCTGTCGGACGGCCGGCAGATCCGCTTCGCCTGGAAACCGGAAGGCGCGGCCACGTGGAACGAACTTGCGGAAATTTTCGACGCGACCGCCCTGTCGGACGAGGCGACGCTGCCGGGACACCCCAGCTTCACCGGCACGTTCGTCGGAATGGCCTGCCAGGACATGTCGGGCGAAGCCTATCCCGCCGGCTTCGCGTGGTTCGAATATCAAAACCGGGACGCCGCCGAAGCCGCCGCCATTCCGGCGCCGGTCCTCCGGCGTCACAGCCTGGGATAGGGCCCGGCCCTAGCCGCCGATCCGCCCGAGCATCACGCGATGCGGCTCCAGGGCCGCCAGCAGGGCCTGGCGCGCCTGAGCGACGTCGCGGCGATGCGGCGCCATGGTGTCGCGGTCGAGGCTGTCGCGCCGCCAGGCCGGCAGCCCAGTGCGGAAGCCCGCGCCGTAGAGCACGTACTGGTGACTGGCCTCGGAGAAGACCTCCTCGCGATGGGTGAAATCGCCGTGCCACGGCGGCCGGTGCGCCCAGGTTTCCAGCAACCCTTTCAGGCTGTCGCGAACGGTGTCGGGCGCCCGGCTGGCGCGCCAGAACGCCTCGTCGCGGCGGCTCAGGACGTAGTGGAGCTTGAGGAAGTCGACGATGCGCTCCCAGCGGTAGGTGAAGAGCGCGTTGAAGCGGCGCGCGACCGCCTCCATGTCGGCGCGGCCGGCCGGCATCTGATCGGCGATCATGCGTGCCGCCAGCTCTGCCATGACGATCGAAGACGCTTCCGGCGGCTCGACGAAACCCATGGCCAGGCCCAGCGCGACGCAGTTCCTGGTCCAGGGCGTCTCGCGGTATCCGGCGGTGATATTGATACGCCGGATATCGCCTTCGTTGACGGATGCTCAGGCATAGGCCTTGAGATCGCGGACGGCCTCGTCCTCGGTCGCGAACCGGCTGGAATAGACGTAGCCGGTGCCGCGCCGCGTCGGCAGGCCGATATCCCAGATCCAGCCGGCGCGCTGCGCGGTCGACAGGGTGGCGCAGGCGACCGGCGCGTCCGGCCGGGCATAGGGCACCTGAACCGCCAGCGCCGTATCGATCAGCAGGTGTTCGCCGCACCCCTTGAACGGCACGCCGTAATGCCCGCCGGCCAGCCGCGCCGCAAAGCCGGTGCAGTCGATGAACAGGTCGCCCGTGATGTCGGCATGGCCGCCGGCACATCTGAGCGCCGTGATATAGCCGCCGGCGTCGTTGATCGCCGACGTGACGTCGGCGCGGACATAGGCGACGCCCAATTCGGTCGTCGCGTGGTGCTTGAGGAATTCGCCGAACTTGCCGGCATCGAGGTGATAGGCATAGTTGGCCAGGCCGGCATATTCCGGCGTGTCGTGACGCCTGGGCGCCAGCCCGGCCTCGCATAGCGCAGGCTGGAAGGCGACGAAGTCGGCAAAGGCGCCCTCGCCGGTCCACTCCGCGGCCAGGTTGACCTGGGAAAAGCCCTGAGGCGCCGTGAACGGATGGTAGTAGACGTGGCCGTCCTCACCCCAGCCGACGAATTTCGAGCCCTGTTTGAAGGCAGCGTCGCAGGCGCGCATCATGTCGGTTTCGCGCACCCTCATGCGGCGCAGGGTCTCGCGGATGGTCGGCCAGGTGCCTTCGCCGACACCGATCGGCCGGGCCGACGGCGATTCGACCAGGGTCACCTTGAGGCCTTGAGGATAGCGCGCCGCGATCAGTCCGGCGGCGATCCAGCCCGCGGTCCCGCCGCCCACCACCACGACATGCTGCACAGGCGTCATCGCGCTCTCCCTGTTTACCGGCTCATTTTATGTAAACGTTTTACATGCTATTTTGTAAAGGGGTTGCCCTCGATTTGAGCATGGACTAGCCTGTTATTTTCAGCAGAAGGGTTGCGCACTTGGCCACACCGACGATCAAACAGGTTGCCCAGCTGGCGGGCGTTTCGATCGCCACCGTGTCGCGCTGCCTCAACGAGCCCGACCGCGCCGGCAAGAAAACCCTGGCGCGCGTCCGCGAAGCCGTAGCCGAGCTGGGCTATACGCCCAACCTGCTGGCCCAGAACTTCCGCCGGGGCCGCACCAATATCGTCATGGTCGTCGTGCCGCAAATCGGCCTGCCCCTGTTCGAGGACGTGCTGAACGGTATCAAGACGGTGCTGGGCGGGCGCTATTCCCTGGTCATCACCGAAGCCAATGTCGACAGCCAGAAGAGCAGCAATTTCATCGACATGCTGGTGTCGCGCCAGGTCGAAGGTGTGATCCTGCTGGCCTCGCTCCTGCCCTTCAGCCCGCAACTGATCGCCGCCAACCAGACGCAGCCCCTGCCGCTGGTGGTAGGTTTAGAACCCCTGACCGACGACCTCGAAAAGCTGCCCAGCGTCCATATCGACAACTACCAGGCCGCGCTGGAAGCCACGCGCTACCTCGTCGATCTCGGCCATACGCGCATCGCCTTCGTGTCGGGCGCCGCCAACTCGCTGATCACCGGCGACCGCGAGCGCGGCTTCCGCGCCGCCATGGCCGAGGCAAATATCGCGGTCGCTCCGGCCCTGGTGCAATATTCCGACCTGACCATTACCGGCGGCGGAATTGCCGCGCAGCATCTGCTGCGCATGACCGACCGGCCGACCGCCATCTTCTGCGCCAATGATGACATGGCGCTGGGCGTGATGAGCTCGGCGCGGCGCATGAAGATCGATGTCCCCGGCCAGTTGTCGGTCATGGGGTTCGACGACACCTGCTACGCTGAAATCTCGAATCCCGCCCTGTCGACCGTCCACCAGCCGGCGCGCGATATCGGCGTGCGCGTCGCCCAACGCCTGTTGCAGGAAATGGAGACGCCGGATCACGAGTCCTTGCGCGTCGAAACCCTGCCGCACAAGCTGGTCATTCGCGAGTCGACCCGGCGCCCGATGGCTTAGACCCAAGCCCCCCCCCTTCCGCCGCCCGCTGCACACGCGTCCGCTATGGCTTTTCGGAATAGACGAAATCACGGAAATCGGCCGGAACCTTGCGCCCGGTCAGGTCCTGGGCGCACACGCCGACAAAGGTGCCGGTAAAGCTGGCATCGACATCGCGGCCGGCATCGTCGCTCAGCGTCGCGGCTTCGAGCGCCGGCCCGACCGCTTTCCACGGCCCGGTGCCCGCGGCGACGAAGAACTGCTGGCGGTTGCCGTCGCACACCAGGTGCAGACGGATTTCGCCCTGCGGCAGGCGGACACGTTCGCCGAGGAACTCCACGGCCTGGGTCTCGTCGGCGCGGCACACCATGACTCCGGCATAGCGCCCCAGCACGTCGTCGTGCGACACGTAGAGGTAATGGAACTTGCGCGAATTGTAGTAGGCGACCAGTCCGGCCATCTGCTGGAAATCGTCGGGCGCGTAATCCATCACGACCTCGGCCGAAAAGACAGGTTCGGTCTGGCGGCGCGCCACCAGGGCCTGCTCGAACAGGGCGCCGATCGACTGACGGCCGAACAGGCGCAGATAGCCCGGGCGCGCGGCCAGGGTGAACAGCCGCCCCGGCTCGGGCGAGCGCAGCCACTGGAAATCCTCGGCTAAGGGTCCCGGCGTGAAGCGATAGTGGATACGCGATTCCGCCGCCGCGCGCTCGCCTTCGAAAACGGTCTCGTCGGGCAGGACGCTGCCCGATGGCGTACGGAACCAGCCGTCGCGGTAGACGATCTCCTGCAGCCCGGTTTCGCGCCCCATCGGGCTCTGCCCCTTGCGCGAGCACAGGAAGGCCAGGAACAGGCGGCCGTCGGGCAATTCGGCCAGCGAACCGTGGCCGACGCGCTGCAATGGATGGCCGGGCGCCCCCCGCGCCGTCAAAAGAAAGCCGGCCGGATCGGTCTCATACGGCCCGCCGATGGTGCGCGACCGCGCCACCGTCACGGCGTGGCCATACCCCGTGCCGCCTTCGGCAACGAACAGATAGTACCAGCCGTCGCGCTTGTAGAGGTGCGGGCCCTCGGTGCCGCCGCAGCCCGAACCCCGATAGATGGTCGTCGGCCGGCCGACCAGGCGCTGCAGGCCCGGATCGTACTCCTGCAAAACGATGCCGCCGAAGCGGTCGTGGCCGTCGCGGTGGTCCCACACCATGTTGAGGAACCATTTGCGGCCGTCGTCGTCGTGGAACAGGCTGGGATCGAAACCGCTGGCATTGAGAAAGACCGGATCGGACCACGGCCCGGCAATGTCGTGCGCCCAGGTCAGGTAGTTCGGCGTGTCCTTGAAATTGCCGTCGAAGCGGCTGACGCGCGTGTAGCATAGCCAGAACCGCCCGTCGGAATAGCTCAGGCACGGCGCCCAGACGCCGCAGCTGTCGGGAACGCCACGCATGTCGAGCAGCCTGGCCTCGTTCAGCGGCCGCGCCGCCAGTTCCCACGCGCGCAGGTCGCGTGAAGCATGGATCTGCACCCCCGGAAACCATTCGAAGGTCGAGGTCGCCACATAGACCGTACCGTTGGCGACGCAGATCGACGGATCGGGGTTGAAGCCCCTGAGGACCGGATTCTTGACCTTCGCCAACTGGTGTCGCATCGCTCTTCCATCATTGAATGGAAACGTTTTTATTCGTTTCGCTTGGGTGATAGACCGGAATATGCATTGAAAACAGTATGTTTTTCAAGGGATAAAATCACATCTGTTGCATTTTTGTCAGAATCCATTCTGATTTTTTGTAAACGTATTGGCAATTTTTCGAGTCTGTGTAAAAACGTTTACATTCCGGAGCCGCCGCCACAGCGCGCTAGTCCGGCAAACAGGGAGCATTCAATGAAAAAGACCACCCTCGGGACAGCCTCGTCCCTGGCACTGATCGCCGCCTGCGCCGGCCTCGTGCCCGCCATGGCGTCGGCCCAGACGGCCCAGACCGCCGCCACCCCGTCCGACAGCAATGTCGTTGTCGTCACCGGCCTGCGCAAGTCGCTGCAGAGCGCCATCACCATCAAGAAGAACGCCAGCGGCGTCGTCGACGCCATCAATGCCGAGGATATCGGCAAGTTCCCGGACACCAACCTGGCGGAATCGATCCAGCGCATCCCCGGCGTAACCATCGACCGCAGCAACGGCGAAGGCGCGCGCGTCACTGTCCGCGGCTTCGGCCCGGAATATAACCTGGTCACGCTCAACGGCCGCTCGATGCCCGGCGGCATCAGTTCGTCGTCGCAGTCGGCCTCGCGCTCCTACGACTTCGCCAACCTGTCGGCCGACGGGATTACGGGCGTAAACGTTTACAAAACGGGCCGCGCCGACACGCCGACGGGCGGCATCGGCTCGACGATCGACATCCGCACGGCCCGGCCTTTCGACTACAAGACGATGCAGGCCACACTGCAGGTCAAGGCGACCGACGACACCACGACCAAGGGCACCAGGCTGACCCCCGAAATCTCGGGCCTGTTCAGCGACACCTTTGCCGGCGGCAAGCTCGGCTTCCTAGTCAACGGCAACTATTCGGAACGCAACAGCCGCCTGGAGCAGGTCTTTATCGGCGCCTGGCTGCCGAACGTGGTGCCGAATTCGGGTGCCAACATCGTCAGCCACAACACCAATCCCGACGGCAACACCTGGGCGCCGCAGAACGAGAACTTCCTGTATACCGACCACCTGCGTACGCGCCTGAACGGCCAGGCCGTCCTGCAGTTCCGCCCGGTCGACTCGGTCGTCATGACGGCGGACTACACCTATACCCTGTACCGCGAAACGGCGCAGAACCACGAGGCCGGCGCCTGGTTCACCTATGGCGGCGACCTGCACAACGCCACGATCAACGAACACGGCACCGTGGCGAACTTCGAGGACGCCGGCGCCGACCTGTCCTTCCAGGATTCGAACGACAAGTTCCGCAACGAGAACAAGTCGGCCGGCTTCAACGTCAAGTGGGATGCCTCGGACAGCCTGACCTTTACCCTCGACGCCTCGGATTCGACCGCCGTGTCGGGCCACGGCGCCGACGGCAACAACGCCTTCGCCCTGATCGGCTTCCTGTCGGCCACGCCCGGTTACGGCGACTCGATCTTCTCGGCCAAGACCTTCTGCACCTGCAATCTCGACATCCCGAAGACGACCTACACCTTCACACCGGGTCATTCCTGGGACAGCCTGACGACGGCGAACCTGGCCGGCCTTTTCGCGGAAGACAACGCCAACTATTTCCGTACGGAGATCAAGCAGGTCCGCGCCGACGGGCTGTGGCGCAACAGGTCTGACAGCGGCCTGAAGAGCCTCAAGTTCGGCGTCTCCGACACCAGGTTCACCACGGCGGCCCGCAGCTGGCAGGATCAGCTGAGCCTCGGCTTCTACGGCGATACCGGCTCGCTGACCATCCCGCTGACCAAGGTCGGCATGGACGGCCTGTTCAGCCCGTTCTCGGGCGGCGGCGCGACCTCGGTGCCGTACATGTACACCTACAAGCTCGACGACCTGGTGAAGGCCAGCGCGTCCCACTACGGCTGGCAATGGGGAATTCCCGCGACGCCGCTCAATGACGACCACATCGCCGAAGAGGTCAAGGCCGCCTACGCGCAAGCCGACTTCGACACCGACTTCAACGGCATGCGGTTCAAGGCCCTGGCCGGCCTGCGCTATGAGCACACCGACGTGACGGCCAACAGCCTGGTCCAGGTCCCGGCCGCCATCGTCCAGACCTCGGCGACCGAATACTTCACCCAGATGGCTTCGGGCTCGAGCTTCAGCAACGTCAAGCGCAAGTACGACGAATTCCTGCCGAGCCTCGACACCAGCCTGGCGATCCGCGACGACTTCATCGTGCGCGCCTCGTACAGCCGCACCATCACGCGTTCGGACCTGACGGCCATGGTCGGTACCGAGGCCTTCTCGAACGATCCGAAGCCCGGTGCGCGCACCATCTCGGCCGGCAATCCGGGCCTGCTGCCTTACGCTTCGGACAATATCGACCTGACGGCCGAATGGTACCCCAACAAGGACACCTATTTCACCGTCAACTACTTCAGCAAGAACGTCAGCAACTTCCTGACGACCTCGACCTCCGACGTGCAGGTGGCCGGCCTGACGGATCCCGCGCTCGGCGCCCGCGCCCAGCTGGCCAGGACGGAACTGGCGGCGCACGGCAACAGCAATCCGAGCTCGCAGGACATCTTCATGCAGATGACCGCGGACGCGGGCACGTCCTCGATCACCGGCGACGCCACCGACCCGGTCATCACCTGGCAGGAGACCAAGCCGACCAACGCCAACACCGTCCAGGTCCACGGCTTCGAACTGGCCGCCCAGCATGTCTTCGGCGACACGGGCTTCGGCTTCCAGGCCAACGTCTCGCTGCCAGCCGGCGGCGCCCACTTCAACAACGCCCAGATCGGCAACCAGTTCGCCCTGCCCGGCCTGTCGAAGTCTTACAACCTCGTGCTCTTCTACGACAAGAAGGGCATCCAGGGCCGCGTCGCCTATACCCACCGCGACGAGTTCCTGTCGGCCATCGGCCAGCTCTATGTCGCGAACGAACCGCAGTACACCGAGGCTTACGGTCAGCTGGACGCTTCGGCCAGCTACGACTTCACGCCGCACCTGTCGGTCTTCTTCGACGGCATCAATCTGACCAACTCGTCCCTGCGCATCCACGGCCGCTATACCGAGCAGCTGGTGTCCGCGCAGGTCTACAAGGCCCGCTACCAGGTGGGCGTGAAGTACAAGTTCTAAGCGTACCCGCCGGCCGGCCGTTTTCCCGCGGCCGGCCGGCACCCGACACGTGCATTCCTTTCTGTCTTCCCTAGCCTGCAGGCCATTCCCCTCGTGGGAATGGCCCTTTTTATGAGAGCCCGGAGTCTCAAAGCGGGCCCGATCCTGGAGGACGTCATGACCCGATATGTTGCCGTTGATGCCGAAGCACACCGCCACGCCCGCATTGTCAGCGGCCCGCGCGCAGAGTTCGGCAATGCCGTGCCGTTCGTCGGCATCGTGCCCGGAGAATTCGCCCGCATCGCCGCCCATCATCCGATCTTCCTGCGGCGAAATCGCGCGGGCCTTCTGGAACCCGGCGCCATGCTGGGCTTCGTCGCCGGCGAAAACCTGTTCCTCAACGACACAGGCTGGGCCACACCCTATGTGCCGCTCGAATTCCAGCGCCAGCCCTTCATGCTGGTGCCCGACGAGGACACGCAATGGCGGTTGGCGATCGATGCCGACAGCCCGCGCCTTAGCGCCGATGACGGCGAGCGCCTGTTCCTGGCGGGCGGGCATCGCTCGGACTATCTCGAACAGGCGCACGAGGTGGTGACGCGCTTCTGCCAGGGCGTGCCGGCGGCGCACGACTACGGCGAGCGCTTGACGGGCCTCGGGCTGGTCGAACCGGCGCGGATCGAGGTCCGCTTCGACGACGGCCGCGAGACGCGTATCGAAGGCCTGCACACGATCGACCGCGCGCGCTTCGACGCCCTGGACGGCGATGCACTGCTGGGCCTGCGCAACGAAGGCTGGCTGGAGCTTCTCTACATCCAGCTGGCGTCGCTGGCGCAGGTGCCGAACCTGATCGCGCGCCGCGACGGACGCTTCGCATGACCACGGCGGTCAGGCGCTGGCAAAACGTCGATGCGGTGCTTTTCCTCGACGTCATCAAGCCGCAGGCCAGGCCGGCCGTGCTCGAAAACCTCGTTGGCGACTGGCCGATGGTGGAAGCCGCGAAGGCCTCCGACGCCGGGGCAAAGGCCTATCTCAAGGGCTTCGCCGCCCCCGATCCCGTGCCCTTCTTCGAAGGCCCGGCTGATATCGGCGGACGCTTCTTCTATGCCGATGAGCGCCTCGACCGGCTTAATTTTTCGATCCGGCAGGCTCCGTTCGACGTCTTTCTCGACCGGCTGGCGGGCCCGGAAGCCCTGTATGCGGGATCGCTGCCGCTGGCCCGTCATTTTCCCGGCTTCGCCCGGGCCAACAGCCTGGGCGGCCTGATCCCGTCGTCGCAGGCCATGGCATCGCTGTGGATCGGCAACCGGACACTGGTCGCGCCGCACTACGACATTCCCGAAAACATCGCCTGCGTGGTCGCCGGGCGCAGGCGTTTCACCCTCTTCCCGACCGGCCAGTTCCGGAACCTCTATGTCGGGCCGATGGACGTCACACCGGCAGGCCAGGCGATCAGCCTGGTCGATATCCGCCATCCCGATCTCGAGCGCTTTCCACGCTTTGCCGAAGCGCTTGAGGTCGCCGAGGTCGCCGAGCTCGGGCCGGGCGATGCCCTCTACATCCCCAGCCTGTGGTGGCACGGCGTCGAGTCGCTGGAACCGTTCGGCGCCCTGGTGAACGTCTGGTGGCGCGACACGCCGGCCTATACGGGCTCGCCCTATGCCGCGCTGCTGCACGCCGCGCTCACCCTCAAGGACCTGCCGCAAGCACAACGGCAGAATTGGCGCGAGGTCTTCGACCACCTGATTTTTCAAAGCGACGGCCCGGCTCAGCCGCACCTGAGCGACGCGCAACGCGGCCTCTTCGGCGCACCCTCGCCCGACAGGGCCGCGCGCCTGCGCAACATTATCGAGCGTTTTAGCTAGCGCTTCAATTCTGCTTCCAACGCCTCCAGCGACTTGCCGCGCGTTTCCGGCAGGCCGAGCAAGAAGAGCACCGCGAAGCCCAGTCCGAAGACGGCATAGAGGCCGAAGGTCCAGGCGCTGCCCATGCCGTTGAGCTGGATGGGGAAGAGGAACTGCACGCCGAAGCTGACAATGGCGTTGAGCGTGCTCATGGCCGCCATGGCGACGCCGCGCACGGCATTGGGATAGATTTCCGACAGCATGACCCACATGACCGGCCCGAGTGACACTGCGAAGCTGGCGACGAAGCCGAGAATCCCCAGCAGGATCAGCCGCGCGTCGGCATGGGTCGCCTTTTGCAGGAACAGGGCCTCATGCGCCTTGTACGCGCTTTCGCCGACCGTCTGCCTGGCTGCGGCCTTGAAATCAAGATCGCTGGCAAAGGCCTTTCCGGCGAGCCGCGTCACCGCCGGCAGCTTCGTCTCGGCCGCGACAGACGACGCATCCGCCGGCGACAGCGAATAGCGCGCCTGGTTGAAGCCATAACCGATCACCGCCATGGACAGGGTGATGCCGATGACGCCGGCGACCAGCAAGGGCTTCCTGCCGATGCGGTCGATCAGCAGCATGGCGATGACGGTAAAGACGATATTGACCAGCCCGATCAGCACGGCCTGGGCGAAGGCGGCATTGGTGCCGACACCCGATTGTTCGAAGATGGTCGGCGCGTAGAAATAGACGGCGTCGATGCCGGTAATCTGTTGCGCCACGGCCAGCATCGCGCCGACGCCGACGACATAGGCCAGCGACGGCGAAAACAGACGCAGGATGCGCTGGAAAAGCGGCGGCTGGGCGCCCGGTCCGGCGTGAAGACCGGCCAGCAGGGTTGCGGTCTCCGCCTCGCCCTGGAACCGTGCGAAGATCTTGCGCGCTTCGCCTTCGCGCCCCCGCAGCGCCAGGAAGCGCGGGCTTTCCGGCACGCGAAAGAGCAGCAGGAACCAGGCCGCCGCCGGCAGGGCCGACACGCCCAGCATGTAGCGCCAGGTTTCGGTATCCAGGTGGATCGCCGACAGCCAGGGCGCACCGGAATGGCTCAGCCGCAACAGGCCGTCATTGAGGAAGTAGGCCGCCGAAAAACCGAAGATGATGTTGAGCTGGTTGATCGACACCAAGGTCCCGCGGCTTTTGGCCGGCGAGATCTCGGAGATGTAGATGGGCGCCAGGCTGAGGCTGCCGAAGGCGTAACCGCCGACCGCGCGCGCCAGGACCAGCGACCAGACATCCTGGGCAAGGGCCGCCCACACCGCCGAGATCGTATAGAGCGCGGCCAGCACGATCAGGATCGGCCGCCGGCCCGTATAGTCAGCGATCGAGCTGACGGTCAGCGAGGCCGGGATGTTCATCAGTGTCGGCGCGGCCACGACGAGGCCGATCTGCCAGTCGGCCAGGTTGAAACGGCTGGCGACCGTGCCGATGGCGCCGGAAATCACGGTGGCGTCGACGCCGAAAAGAAACCCGCCCAGCGCGACGATCGTCGCCCAGGCATAGGGCGCCCTACTGGTACTCATAAGCCTTTGTCCCCTGTTTCTCTTTTTATTGCCTTAAGGCCGCTTATCGTTAAGGTTGGGCCTTCCACCGCGTGACGGCGGCATTCCATCGGGTTGCGATGGCTGGATTGTCCTGGAGCCGTGAATCGCCCCAATAGCCGTTACTGTAAGGCTTTCCCCACATGGCCTGGGCGTCCCAGTCGGCATTGATATAGGCCAGGATCCGCACCTCGGGATGCGCCGCCAGATAGTCGAACAGCGGCTGGTACCACTGGCTCCAGATGTCGACGGCGCTAAGTTTCGTGCGTCCCTCGCCCGGCTTGCCGTCGTAGTCGCGCGTTATATCGGCGCGGGCTTCCGCTTTCAGGTCGTAGCCCTGCGGTGTCGATTCCGCGATCATCACCGGTTTGTCATGCTGCGCGGCAAAGGCCACCAGTTCGTCGCGCAGCGCCCCCTGCGTCGGCGCGGTGAAACCATTCTTTGCCGGCACGGCGCGATCGGGATCGAGGAACCACGACATGGCCGCGACATCGACATAGGCGTCGCCCGGGTACCACGGGTCGATGGCGATGCGGCGGCCGCGGATCAGCGAGGCCAGGGGCGAGCATGAGGCCTGCCAGACATAGCGCACATTGCCGACGCCCTGAGCGCGCATGCGGTCGACGATGTGGCGGAAGGCGGCGACATAGGCCGGTGCATTGTCATAGCCGTCGTTCCACGGCCCGTCGAACTCGTAGCCGATGCGCAGCAGGATCGTCTTGTCGCTCGCCTTGAAGAAGCGCGCCAGATGGTCGATTTCCGCGTCGAACGTGCCGTCGGCGATGCGCTTCAGCCCGCCGCGATGGCCGGCCTCGGCGATCGACAAGCCGATGGCGACCGACGATACCGGCAGGCCGGTGACGCTTTTGTAGGCGCTGGTTACGCCCGCGCCCCAGTCGGCGTCCGCTGCCGGGCGGTTATGTTCGTCGACACCCAGACCGCCGAAACCGTGCGGATCGAACAGGTCGTAGAAGCCGAGATAGGTGGTGACGCCGTCCGGGCGCACACAGCACTGGCTGAGATAATAGTCGCGGACCGATCCGAAGTCCTGGCCGACGATATAGGCCCGGGGTATCGGCTCGGCTGCCAGGACCGCAGCCGGCAACAGGGCGGCGGCGATCAGGCCCGCACACACCCTGAAGAGTTGAAATAAAAACGTTTTTATCACATCTCGCCCACCATAAGACTGGATATTACAGAATTATGTGATGATTTCAAAGCCAATCTTATGAGATTTAATGAAAACGTTTTTATTTCTGGCCGCGCAAGGGTCTTGCGCCTGGTCTGTCGCCGCCGCAGCGCTCCCTGAAGGCCCGCACGACAAAGGCCGGCGCTTTCGGGCGCCGGCCTTTGAATGTTTCCGCATCCCGCCGGCCGCGGCGGGGCAAGCACCGGAATCAGAAGGCCACGTTCACATTGGCATGGGCCAGCCACGACCCGGCGCGCGTGGCCTGGTCGGGCGCCAGTGCACAGGCCGCGTCGATATTCATCATGACGTGGCGCGTCAAATGGACTTCGGCGCCCGCTCCGGCCGAAGCGACGCCGCGGGTTTCGCGGGCGGCGTTGTCGCGGCCATAACCGGCGTCGACAAAGAAAAGCGGCGTGACCTGGGCGCTGACGCCCCAGCTTTTCGCCGGGCCGCGCAGCTCGTTGCGCACGACCAGCGCCGTGTCGAACGCGCCGTTGTCGAGCGTATAGCCGCGCACCAGCGACGACCCGCCCAGCCCCGCCTGCTCGGTCCGCGGCAGAGCCACGGCGGAGAATTGGCCGATGGCCTCCGTCTTCAGCGCCAGGACGTGTCCGATCGGCGTGGTGCGGCTGTAGGTGCCGGTCAGATAGCTGTAGGTCGCGCCCTTCTGACGGCCCTGCGAATAGAGGATCGCCTGCTCGTCGCTATTGCCGCCGTTCAGGCCGCCCGGGCTCATGTGAACAGCCAGGTCCAACACCGAACGCCCACTGTGGTGATAGCCGAGATAGAGCTGATAGGTCTCGACCGAGATGTCGTAGACATCGAGCTTGCCGAAATAGGTAATGCCGGTCTGGTGACGCGCTTCGATGCCGAAGCGCACGTCGGTCGCGCCACGGTCCCCATAGAGGTCGGAAATGGCGAAGCGATAGCCCAGCGTGCCTTCGGCAGCCTTCAGCCGGACGCTGAACGGGTTGCCCGGCTGGAAGGTTTCGACCGCGTCGGCGCTGGCCTCGATCTGGCCGCGACGTCCGAACGGCAGGGTGTAGCTGAGCGCGGTGCTCTTATAATGGGGGTCGTCCGCGCCCTGCAACGCGTCGCGCGAGGCCGTCGACTGGAGCGACAGGATGCTGTCGGCGCCAAAGACGCCGCCGATGGCGCCGCCGACGAAATAGCGGTCGAAGCTTGTCGTGGGCGAGCCGTCATTGCTGTAGCCGGCATAAAGCTGCCACGGCTTGCCGTGACGCACGGCGAGCGTGAGGTCCGACACGCCCAGTTGGTCACCGGGCGCGAACATGGCCTGGACGCTGCGGAACGGATAACGGTTGATCCAGTCGAGATCGTAGGTCAGTTCGCGGGCATCAATGGCCTGGCCGGACTGCAAGCCGACCTCGCCGCGCAGGCGGGCGGCCTCCTTTTCGGACGCGCCGCCGACCGAAACCTTGCCGGCGCGGAACTCGACGACGCGAACCTGCACGACGCCGCCGGTAATTTCCTGCTCCGGGGTCGACAGGGAGACGAACGGATAGTTCAGGTCACGGTAATGGCGGGCGACCGCAGCCTCGATCTCGGCGATCAGCTTGCGCGACAACGGCTTACCGAGATAGGGCCTGAGGATGCCTGCGATCGCCGGATCGCTTTTGAGGCGGGCGACGTCACCGACCGTGACGCCGTCGCCCGCGCCGTTGTGCGCCGCTTCCGACGCCCCAAGCAGGACGATGGCGCGAAGATCGGGGCCGATAGGCGTCGCGTCCTGTTCGGACGGCACGGCGTTCGGTGTCGCAATCGGAGTCATCGTGCCCTGCGGCACCGCCGGCAGGTGGCGTTCGACGGCCTGGCCGTGAGCCGACACCGCGGCGAGCAACGGCAGCAGGGAGATCGCCTGGGTCAGGCCTTTGAACTTGGACTTGGAAAACATGGCCTGCTTTATTGCGTGCTGAAGGTGATGGAGGACGAGACAGCCTGGTTGTCGGGATAGGGCTGGTTGCCGCCCCCGCCGCTGCTGAATGCGGCGCCGGAGTCGCCGGCGACCTGGAGGTTCGCACTGGAGGCGGCCGCTTCGCCGCCGCCGGAGGTGCCGTCGCCCGCACCCTTTGCGCCGCTATCGCCTGGAGACGAGGTCCCCGACGACGACGTGCCGGAAGACGATGTGGAGGATTGGGTCGCAGAGGACGAAGGTGTCGACGGCGACGGGCTGCCACCGGACATGACGATCTGCGCCGGCTGGACACTGGGCTGGCTGCTCGGCGGCGTGGACGGAACGACCACCACCTGATTCTGCTTGGCCACCGCCGTAATCGTAAAGACGCCCGGCACGACGGTGACGGCGTAGTTGGACCCGGCCTGCAGCGTCCCCTGCCCGATCGCATATACGCCCGGATCCTCACCCGAGGTCCGTTGCAGGCTGCCACTCAAGGCATCGTTGCCCGCCAGGCTGCCGGTAGCGAAGGTATAGGTCAGCAGCGGATCGGCGGCGCCGGAGAACTTGCCGGTGTTGTCGGCAGCCAGGGTAAGACTGCGCACGGCGATCGTGCCGATAGTGCCCGTGGCGGAACCGTTGACCGTGTAATTGCCGGCGTCCGTACCCGAAACCGTCAGGCCCGCGACCTGGACGGACTTGCCCGCGCCCGCATTGGCGTCGGCGTACGTGGCGGCCGCCGGCATGTTCAGCGCCACGTCGTCGCCCGAAAGGACGCCGGACAGCGTGTAGTTGGCCGAGGTCAGGCTTGCCGCCGTCGTGGCGTCGTAGGTTTTGGAAGTCGTACCTGTAAGGCCGGCGGCAAGCGCGGCCTTGGCGATCGAACCGAACGCGGTCTGAGTGGCGACGGTATAGTTGCCGCCATTATTTCCGTCGTTGACCGTATAGCCGTTGACCAGAACCGTACGGGCGCCGGCATTCTTGCTGTCGAACACCTGCGACGTACCGGTCACCGTATCCGAGTCTTTGAGGCCCGAAACGCCGACCGTGCCGCTCGAAGTCGTTGTCGCGTCATAAGTCTTGCTATCGGAGGAAGCCGTCAGGGTCAGGGCGGCCTTGGCGATCGAACCAGACGCGGTCTGAGTGGCGACGGTATAGTTGCCGCCACCGTTGCCGTCGTTGACCGTATAGCCGTTGACCAGCAGCGTACGGGCGCCGGCATTCTTGCTGTCGAATACCTGCGACGTACCCGTCACCGTATCCGAGCCTTTGAGGCCCGAAACGCTGATCGCGCCCGTCGAAGTCGTTGACGCGTCGTAGGTCTTGCTATCGGAGGAGGCCGTCAGGGTCAGAGCGGCCTTGGCGATCGCGCCCGAGGCCGTCTGAGTGGCGACGGTATAGTTGCCGCCACCGTTGCCGTCGTTGACCGTATAGCCGTTGACCAGCAGGGTGCGGGCGCCGGCATTCTGGCTGTCGAACATCTGCGACGCGCCGGTGACCGAATCCGAGCCCTTCAGGCCCGAAATGCTGACCACACCCGTCGAAGTCGTTGTCGCGTCGTAGGCCTTGCTGTCGGAGGAAGCCGTCAGGGTCAGAGCGGCCTTGGCGATCGTGCCCGAGGCCGTCTGGGTGGTGACGGTGTAATTGCTGCCGCCGTTGCCGTCGCTGACGCTATACCCATTGACCAGCAGCGTACGGGCGCCGGCATTCTGGTTGTCGAACACCTGCGTCGCGCCGCTAACCGTATCCGAGCCCTTCAGGCCCGAAATGCTGACCGCGCCCGTCGAAGTCGTTGTCGCGTCATAGGTCTTGCTGTCGGTCACCGCAGCAAGTGTCAACATCGCCTTGGAGATCGTACCCAAAGCCGTCTGACTGGAGGTGATGGCGTAGTTTCCACCGCTATTGCCGTCGTGGACGGTATAGTCGCTATCCACCGACAGGGTGCTGGCGTTGGTACCGAGCACGTTCTTCGAACCGAAGGACTGCGTGGCGTCGACCGTGTCCGAGCCCTTGAGGCCAGTGACGCCGACAGTGCCTGTTGAGCTCGTGCCGCCGTCATAGGTCTTGCTGTCGGTCACCGCAGCAAGCGTCAGCGTTGCCTTGGAAATCGTGCCCAGAGCGGTCTGGCTGGAGGTAATGTTGTAGTTGCCGCCGCTGTTGCCGTCGTGAACAACGTAGCCGTTATCCACCGACAGCGTACTGGCGTTGGTACCCAGCACGTTCTTCGAACCGAAGGACTGCGTGGCGTCGACCGCGTCCGAGCCCTTGAGGCCAGTGACGCTGACGGTGCCAGTCGAACTCGTGCCACCGTCGTACGTCTTGCTGTCGGTCACCGCAGCAAGCGTCAGGCTGGCCTTGCCGATCGTGCCCGCGGCCGTACCCGTCGCATCGACCGTGTAGTTGCCGCCGCTATTGCCGTCGTGGACGGTATAGTTGCTATCCACCGACAGCGTGCTGACGTTGGTACCGAGCACGTTCTTCGAACCGAAGGACTGCGTGGCCTCGACCGTATCCGAGCCCTTCAAGCCCGTGACGCTGACGGTGCCAGTCGAGCTCGTGCCGCCGTCGTACGTCTTGCTGTCGGTCACCGCAGCAAGCGTCAACGTCGCCTTGGAGATCGTGCCCAGAGCGGTCTGGCTGGAGGTGATGTTGTAGTTGCCGCCGCTGTTGCCATCGTGGACGGTATAGCCGCTATCCACCGACAGCGTACTGGCGTTGGTACCGAGGACATTCTTCGAACCGAAGGACTGCGTGGCGTCGACCGTGTCCGAGCCCTTGAGGCCAGTGACGCCGACAGTGCCAGTCGAGCTCGTGCCGCCGTCATAGGTCTTGCTGTCGGTCACCGCAGCAAGCGTCAGCGTCGCCTTGGAAATCGTGCCCAGAGCCGTCTGGCTGGAGGTGATGTTGTAGTTGCCGCCGCTGTTGCCGTCGTGGACGGTATAGTTGCTATCCACCGACAGGGTGCTGGCGTTGGTACCGAGCACGTTCTTCGAACCGAAGGACTGCGTGGCATCGACCGTATCCGAGCCCTTCAGGCCAGTGACGCCGACAGTGCCCGTTGAGCTCGTGCCGCCGTCGTAGGTCTTGCTGTCCGTTACAGCCGCAAGCGTCAGCGTCGCCTTGCCGATCGTACCTGCGGCCGTACCGGTCGCATCGACCGTGTAGTTGTCGCCGCTATTGCCGTCGTGAACAACGTAGCCGCTATCCACCGACAGCGTGCTGGCGTTGGTACCGAGCACGTTCTTCGAGCCGAAAGACTGCGTGGCATCGACCGTGTCCGAGCCCTTGAGGCCAGTGACGCTGACGCTGCCGGTCGAGTTCGTGCCGCCGTCGTAGGTCTTGCTGTCAGTTACAGCCGCAAGCGTCAGCGTTGCCTTGCCGATCGTACCTGCGGCCGTACCCGTCGCATCGACCGTGTAGTTGCCGCCGCTATTGCCGTCGTGGACGGTATAGTTGCTATCCACCGACAGCGTACTGGCGTTGGTACCGAGCACGTTCTTCGAGCCGAAGGACTGCGTGGCGTCGACCGTGTCCGAACCCTTCAGGCCCGTGACGTTGACAGTGCCAGTCGAGCTCGTGCCGCCGTCGTAGGTCTTGCTGTCGGTCACCGCAGCAAGCGTCAACGTCGCCTTGGAGATCGTGCCCAGAGCGGTCTGGCTGGAGGTGATGTTGTAGTTGCCACCGCTATTGCCGTCGTGGACGGTATAGCCGTTATCGACCGACAGGGTGCTGGCGTTGGTACCCAGGACATTCTTCGAACCGAAAGACTGCGTGGCATCGACCGTGTCCGAACCCTTGAGGCCAGTGACGCTGACGCTGCCCGTTGAGGTCGTACCGCCGTCGTAGGTCTTGCTGTCGGTTACAGCCGCAAGCGTCAACGTCGCCTTGTTGATAGTGCCCAGAGCGGTCTGGCTGGAGGTGATGTTATAATTGCCGCCGCCATTGCCGTCGTGGACGGTATAGTTGCTATCCACCGACAGCGTACTGGCGTTGGTACCGAGCACGTTCTTCGAGCCGAAAGACTGCGTGGCGTCGATCGTGTCCGAACCCTTCAGGCCCGTGACGCTGACCGTCCCGGTCGAGCTCGTGCCGCCGTCGTAGGTCTTGCTGTCGGTCACCGCGGCAAGCGTCAGCGTCGCTTTGCCGATCGTACCTGCGGCCGTACCCGTCGCATCGACCGTGTAGTTGCCGCCGCTATTGCCGTCGTGGACGGTATAGTTGCTATCCACCGACAGCGTACTGGCGTTGGTACCGAGCACGTTCTTCGAACCGAAGGACTGCGTGGCATCGATCGTGTCCGAACCCTTCAGGCCCGTGACGCTGACCGTGCCGGTCGAGGTCGTACCGCCGTCATAGGTCTTGCTGTCGGTCACCGCGGCAAGCGTCAGCGTTGCCTTGCCGATCGTACCTGCGGCCGTACCCGTCGCATCGACCGTGTAGTTGCCGCCGCTATTGCCGTCGTGGACGGTATAGTTGCTATCCACCGACAGTGTGCTGGCGTTGGTACCGAGCACGTTCTTCGAACCGAACGACTGCGTGGCGTCGACCGTGTCCGAACCCTTCAAGCCCGTGACGCTGACGCTGCCGGTCGAACTCGTGCCGCCGTCGTAGGTCTTGCTGTCGGTCACCGCAGCAAGCGTCAGCGTTGCCTTGGAAATCGTGCCCAGAGCCGTCTGGCTCGAGGTGATGGCGTAGTTTCCGCCGCTATTGCCGTCGTGGACGGTATAATTGCTATCCACCGACAGCGTGCTGGCGTTGGTACCGAGCACGTTCTTCGAACCGAAGGACTGCGTGGCATCGACCGTGTCCGAACCCTTCAGGCCAGTGACGCTGACCGTGCCGGTCGAGCTCGTACCGCCGTCATAGGTCTTGCTGTCTGTTACAGCCGCAAGCGTCAGCGTCGCCTTGCCGATCGTACCTGCGGCCGTACCGGTCGCATCAACCGAGTAGTTGCCTCCGCTATTGCCGTCGTGGACGGTATAGTTGCTATCCACCGACAGCGTGCTGGCGTTGGTGCCGAGGACATTCTTCGAACCGAAGGACTGCGTGGCGTCGACCGTGTCCGAGCCCTTCAAGCCCGTGACGCTGACCGTGCCGGTCGAGGTCGTGCCGCCATCATAGGTCTTGCTGTCGGTCACCGCAGCGAGGGTCAGCGTCGCCCTGGTGATCTCACCCACCGCCGCCGAAGCGGTCGTCGAAGCCAGGGTGTAGTTGTTGGGATTGCCGGACAGGCTGATGCCGCTGGCGGTCACCGTCTTGGACGACCCGACGTTCTTGCTGTCGAACGCAGCGCCTGTCATGGCGAACGTTACGCTGTCGCTTCCGGATACCAGGCTGGCGGCGCTGAGCGTCAGGCCGGACATGCCGGCCGTCGTCAGGGCATCATAGGTCTTGCTGGCGCTGCCCGAAAGAGTCGGCGTTACGCTGGCCGCGTAGGCATAGACGAAATGATTGCCAGTCGGCACGGCGCTGGCAAAGGTACCCAGGCTGAAATCGTAGGCGTTGTTGTAATAGTTGGTCGCCGTCAGGCCGCCGAAGCTGTTGACCGGCAGGGTCCCGGTCGGATCGGCGGCGTTCTGCGTATAGACGGTGAAACCGCCGCCGGCGTCGAGCGCGCTCGAACCGGCCGTATTGCTGAAAATGCCGTTGGCCGCCAGAAGGGTCGCGCCTGTCGTATGAACGGCGGCGCCGAGATTGATATTGCCCGAGCTGGCGCGGGCGTTCAGCGACGTCAGGGCCGTCGTGCCCCCGATAATTCCGTTCAGCGTCACGCCGGTGCCCTTGAGAGCCAGGGCGTGGGCGCCGTCGACCGTGCCGTTCAGGCTGAGGGTTCCGCTTGTGGCGGTCAGGACCGCATCGGCGTTCAGCGTCACCGCATCGCCAAGGCTTTGATTGCCGCTGGTGGTGATATTGCCGGCCAGCCCGGTCGTGCCGCCGCTGTTGGTCGTCAGCGCGGTCAGGGCCGTAGTCCCGCCGATGGCGCCGCCGAAGGTCGTCGCGCCGGTGGTGTTGACCGTCAGCGAATAGGCGCCGTCCACCGTCTTGCCGAAGGTGATCCCGCCGTTACCGGTCGAAGCCAGGATGGCGTCTGCCTTCAGCGTCGCAATGTCGTTATAGGTCTGGCCGCCGCTGGTCGTAATATTAGCGCCAAGCCAGGTCGTACCTGCACTGTCGGTGGTGACGGACGCAAGCGCAGTCGTACCGCCGATGGCGCCACCGAAGCTGGTCGTGCCCGCCGTATTGACGGCCAGCGCATAGGCGCCGTTCACCGTATTGGCGAGAGTGATATTGCCGCTGCTGTTTGACGTCAGCGTCGTCGTACCCGTCAGGGTCACGGCGTCGTTATAGGTTTGCGCGCCGGTGGTCTTGACGGTGTTTTTCAGCGTCGTGCTGCCGGCGGCGTCGGTGGTCAGGCTTGTCAGGGCGGTGGAGCTGCCCACCGTATTACTGAAGGTGGTGGCGCCGGACGTATTGACGGTCATGGCGTAGGCGCCGTTGACCGTACTGCTGAACTTGATGGCGCCGCCACCGGTCGATTTGAAGGTGGCGGCGCCCGTAAGCGTCAGGGCCTCGCCAAAGGTCTGGTTGCCCGTAGTCGAGACATTGCCCTTGACGGATACGGTACCGCCGGTGTCGGTGGTCAGGCTGGTCAGGGCTGTCGTGCCACCGACCACGCCGTTGAAGAGGGTGGGATATTGGTTATTGACCGTCAAGCCGTAGGCGCCATCCACGGTCTTGTTGAAAGTGATGGAGTAGCCGCCGGTCGAGGACACCGTCACAGTACTACCCAGCGTAACGGCGTCGTTATAGGTTTGCGCCGCGTAGGTCGTTACATTGCCGGTCAGCCGGGTGGTTCCCGCACTGTCGGTCGTCAGACTGCGTAGCGACGAAGTACCGAATGTCGTCGTGCCGGATGTGTTGACGGTAGCGACCGTACTCGTGCCGGTGACGGCGTGAAAGGTGATGTCACCGCCGCCGGTCGAGGCCAGCGTACTGGAGCGGTTCCAGTGCACGGAGTTGGCGTAGGTCTGGGCGCCCGTGGTGGTGATATTGTATTGCACCACGGTCGTACCCAGGCTTCCGGTGCCAAGGCTGGTCAACGCCGACGTCGCGCCGATTGCCGCACCAAAAGTGGTGGTGTTGCTGCCGCTGTTGACGGTAAGGCCGTAGCCGCCATCGATGGTCGAGCTGAAGGTGAGCGCGCTGTTGCCGGTACTGACCGAAGTGTCGGCCGCCAGGGTGACCGCACTGCCGAATGTCGTCGCGCCCGCCGTGCCGATAGAACCGCCCAGCGAAATTCCGTTGACCGCCGTGACCGTCAGACCGCCGCCGAAGGTCGCCGCCTGGTCGAACCTAAAGGCGCCGCTGGCGATAATCGCGGTATTCGCCGTACCGGTCCCCGACTGAATGTCCGTATAGGCCGTCGCGCCGAACGTGTTCGACACGTCGCTTTGCAGGGCGCTATAGGTCGTATCGGCGGTGGTGTAGGTCAGTTTGCCGGAGGTGACATTGAAGCCGGTGACGTCGAGGCCGGTCAGGTTGCCCACGGACAGGTTCGGCGCGTCGGTATAGGAAGCGCCGGTGATCGCGCTATCGCCATTCAGGATTTCGGTGACGCCCAGTCTGGTCGCCGCGCCGACCGTGTTCGGATCGACCATGATGTAGTAGTAGCCGTTGGCGCCACTGGTGCCGGTTCCGCCCAACTGGCTGCCGCCGTTGTAGACATTCAGCGTCGCCCCGGCCGCGGCCCCGCCGCCGACACCATAGGCATAGCCGCTGATGATCTGCTTCGGCATACCGAAGGTGGTGAGCCAGGGATAGTAGCCGGCAGCCGAGCTCCAGTAACCGGTACCGAGGCCGTTGGGCAGGGTGCCCGACTGCATTTGCGCCGTCGTCAGGCTGTCGGCATTGCCGTTACCCTGACTGACGCCGATCGCATTGGCCTGGCCGGTCGTGTCGGCGTCGGAAGATCCGACGGCTGTGCTGTCGTCGGTACCGACAAAGCCCCCGACATCACCGTTGCCGGTCACCCGACCCGTGGCATAGGCGTTGAACACGCCGCCTTCGTTCCAGCCGACAAGGCCGCCGACATCTACGTCCCCGGTCACCGATCCGGTAGCGTAAGCCCCGTCGATCGTTCCATTGTTGTAGCCGGCCAGCCCGCCGACATATTGCGCGATGGGAGCATTGACCGCGCCAGTGGCGAAACTGTTGCTGACCAGACCGTCATTATAGCCGACCAGTCCGCCGACATAACTTATACCGCCGTCACCCGTGACGGCCGCCGAAGAATAGACGTTCCGAATCGTGCCGCCGCTGTAGCCCGCGACAGCGCCGACCAAGTCGTTCGCCTCGATGGCCCCGCCAAGGATACCGATGTCGCGAATCGTTCCGTTGTTGTTGCCGACCAGGCCGGTCGCACCGCCGTTGGTCTGCGTTATCGTCAGATTGCTGATGGTGTGGCCAAGGCCCGTCAGCGTGCCGTCGAAATCCTGCAGGACCGATGCCGAGTAGGCAGAGCTGGCGGCCAGGTCGGTCGAAAAAGCGTAGTTGCCGGTGCTGTTGCCTTCAAGGCCGGCCAGGTCATCCAGGCTGGTCAGCAGGCTGTAGCTATTACCGTTGATGGTCAGGGAACCGCCAGCCCCCGTGAAGCTCAGCGACTTGCCGAGCGCGAAGGCATAGTCGCCATGGGCGGTCGTTAAGGTCACGCTGCCCGCGCCCGATACGGTCACATTGGCGTTAAACTGGATCGAGTGGTAGGCATCGAAGGTCAGCGCCTGGCCGGTGGACCAGGCGATATCGGAATTGACGATGATATCGCCGTTGCCGCCGGCGACGGGCGCCGTCGTCTGCAGGACGACGTCGGTCGTCGCGAGATTGTCGTTGATCGTGGCGGCGGCGGAGTCATCGATGACCAGGTCGTCCGGGTCGGTCAGCCAGGTCCCCGTCTTGCCGCGGGCCGACGTATCGACCTTCGCACCCTTGAAATTCACGGCGTGGCCCGAGGTCTCGACAAAGCCGCCGTCGCCGCCGTTGAGGCCGCCGCGCGCCAGGGCCGTGCCCTGGAACACCAGCTGGCCGGCGCTCATGTCGGCGATCGCCGAGACGCTGCCGCCCTTCCCGGTCGCCGCCGTCGCCGAAGCGTCGAGCACGCTGCCGGAGGCCACCGTGACCTGGCCGCCGGTGACTGAGATCGCGCCGCCGTTGCCGGCCGCGTCGGCGGCCTTGAGCGTGCTGCCCGAAACCTGGACCGAACCGCCGGCGCCCGCCGTAAGATAGATATGGCCGTCGGCCGACGTCACGCCGGTGGCGCGGAGCACGCCATCGGTATTGCCGGCCAGGGCGTAGACGCTGCCGCCTTCGGCACGCAATTCGGCCGCGGCCGCTTCGATGGCGCCGGTATTGGTGACCGACGTATCCTTGCCGCCGCTCAGCACCAGGAACCTGCCGTCGTCCAGGCTTGCGTCGCGCATCAGGATGCGGCTGCCGGCCAGCAGGCCGATCGTGCCGTTCGGCGCGGTGATGGTCCCGTCATTGCGCACATTGGTGGCGATCAGGGCGACGTCGCCACCCAGCGCGCCGATCTTGCCGAGATTGACGACCGAGGCCAGGGACTGGCCTTCGAAGGTGTGGTCGCCGCCCTTCAGGAAACCGGCATTATCGAGATCGAGGGCCGAGGCGACGAAGCTGCCGCCGACCTTGACCACGCCCGACTTGCCCACGATGACGCCGTTGGGATTGATCAGATAGACCGAGCCCGTCGCCGACAGCAGGCCGTCGATCGAACTGAGATTGCCGCCGGTGACACGGTTCAGCGTCGCGCCCGTGCCGTTGTCGAACTGGACGGTGCCGCCCTGCCCGATCGAGAAGCTTGTCCAGTCGATGACCGCCTTGTCCGAGGCCTGGGTGATCACCAGGCCGGCGCCGTTTCCGGAAACGTTTGCATTTCCGGCCACGACCCTGCCGTTCGTCGGCAGGGTCACGCTCTGGGCTTGCGCGTGCGCCAGGGCCGGCGCCATGGCGATGACGGCGCACAGCATGGAGCCATGCATCAGCCGGCCACGCGTGTTGCGAATTTTCCGGAAAGAACGAAACGAGACAGCTTTGCTGTCCTGGGCATAGATCGACATGGCTTCTGCACTCTAAACTTGCAAGTGCATTTATACCGTGTCGAGGTTTCGCCTTGGTTAAATTGTCGTCGACAAAATGCCTTAATTTTTTCAGTTATCTCAATATTTTAACACAAAAGAAACGGACGGGCAATCCTGCCCGGACGGATGATTCCGGCAACCGTCAGACAAGCCCTTGCGGATCAACGACCACGTGGGTGATATGGCGGCGTCCGCGCGTATAGGTGATGTGGAGCCGGCCGTCCGACGCCTGGATGACCGCCGGATAGGCATAGCCTTCGGTAAGCGCCTCGTCCTCGAGCGTCAGCACGTTGCGCCAGTGTACGCCGTCCTCCGACAGGCCGATATTGAGCGGCCAGCGGTCGCCCTTGCCCGGCTCGTCCGGGCGGTGGGCGCTGTGGTTGTAGACGATCAGCTGCCGCCCGTCGTGCAGCGTCACGGCGTCTATGCCCGAATTGGGATTGGGCAGGTCGACGGCGCCGATGCCGCTCCAGGTCAGGCCGTTGTCCTTCGACCAGCTCGATGCCACGACACCCTGGCGCGAGCGCGCCACGACCTGCAGGCGGCCTTCCTTATGGAAGAGGATGCTCGGCTGGATAGCCTCGATCGATACTTTCGACGGCACGTTTTCCGTCCGCGCCCAGGTACGGCCCTTGTCGGCGGAGCGCTCGAAATGCAGCTGCCAGGCGACGTTGGACGCACCGGTCATGCCCTCCGCCGCCTCGGTGCTGGACGGGGACAGCCAGGTTCCGTCCGGCAAGCGGACCGGCTTGTTCTTGATCGGCCCCAATATGCCGTCCGCCAGGCGTTCCGGCTTCGACCAGGTGCGGCCGTCGTCGGCCGAGCGGATGCACATGCCCCACCACGCCTGTGGACTGGGGCCAACCTTGTAGAACAGCACCAGGTCGCCGTCCGGATCCTGGAACAGGGCCGGGTTCCAGGTCGGATAGCGCGTGCCGTCCGGCTGGACGCCGTCGGCGACCTGCGTTTGCGGCTGCCACCGGCCGCCTTCCATGCGGGCAAACCAGATGCAGACGTCGGGGTTGCGCTCCCTGGTGCCGCCGAACCAGGCCGCCGCGATTGTCCTGGCGCGGGTCTCGACAATGGTCGAGGCGTGGCATTCGATATAGGGCGCGGTCTCATAGATATTGCCCTTGTGCAGCACCGGATCTTTGCCCGCAGGTGTCTTCGGCGCGGCGCGCGACGGCGGCGCGGCCAGGGCGAACAGGCCAAGGGCAGCGGATTTCAGGAACAGGCGTCTCATGACTGGATCTCCGCTGAGGGAACAATCGGCTTGCGCACGCCGAACAGATAGACGAGCGCGGACAGGCTGGCGGCGGCGGCCCCGACCAGCAGGGCCGGTACGAAACTGCCCGTCCACTGTACTATATAACCGGTAACGACCGGCGCCAGGGCGCCGCCGATATAGCCGCCGAAATTCTGCACGGCGCCGAGCGAGGCGACCTGTTGGGGCGGCGCGACAGCCGAGACCAGCGCCCACGATCCGGTGGAGGCGACATTGGCCAGGAAGATGACGGCCGAGATGCAGATGAGCGCCAGCAGGTTGCTGTGCACCAGCGCGGCCGGCACGGTGAAGGCCGCCATACCGAACATGGCCCCGATCGTCAGGTATTTGCGCCCCTTCACCGTGGAACCGGTCAGCCTGACCAGCCGGTCCGACAGTCCCCCCGCGACCAGGCAGCCGATGAAGCCGCAGAAGAACGGCACGAAAGCCGCGAAGCCGGAATGGATCGTGTCCATGCCGCGCGCCATCTGCAGGTAGTTGGGCAGCCAGGTCAGGTAGAGCCAGTTGAGATAGACCGAGCCGAAAAAGCCGAAGATCATGCCCCAGGTCGTGCCATGCCGGAAAAGCCGGCCCCAGGTCTTGAGGCCTCCGGACGCCTTTGGCGCCGGTTCGGGCCGGGCGATGACCGCGCGCGCTTCGTCGCTCAGGCGCACCTGATCCGGATTACGGTAGGCCGACCACCACAGGACGGCGACGAACAGGCCGGCGATGCCCAGCGCCACGAAGACGGCCCGCCATCCCCAGGTGACCAGCATGAGGCTCAGGACCGGCGGCGCGATCGCCGTGCCCAGCGGCGACGCCGAATTGAAAACGCCCGTCGGAAAGCCCCGCTTCTCAAGCGGAAACCAGTCGCTGACCACGCGCGCGGCCGTGGGAAACTGCGGCGACTCGCCGATGCCGAGAAGGATGCGCGCCCCGAGGAACGAAGCCAGGCTGTTGACCCGGCCGCACAGGGCCTGTGCCACCGACCAGAAGACGATCCCGAAGGTCAGCATCAGCCGGGGGCGATAGCGGTCGATCAGGCCGCCTATGGGCAGCTGCGCCAGGGCATAGCTCCACGAAAATGCCGACAGCAACAAGCCCATATGGCCCAGCGACAGGCCCATGTCCTGGCGGATGGCGGCATTGGTCACCGACAGGGCGCTGCGGTCGAGATAGTTGAGCACGCCGGTGACGACCAGCAACAGCAGCGACAGGCGCTGGACCTGAGTAAGCGAACGCACCTTCAATATCCTAGCCCCTGCCTGTAAAAAGATGGCGTCCGGATCCCACCAGCGAGACCTTTCCGCCCGGTACGACGATACGCGCCAGGGCGCCCGGCGGAATGTCAACGTCCATTTCGATCCGGCCGCCCTTGCGCCGCCACCGGCTCCTGACATCGCCGAAAACCGTGCGGTGCGAGACATCGGCATGGTTGAGCGTGCCGACCGGCCGCGGCGCCACGGTGATGACGCGGCCGTCGGCGTCGGCGAAATCGACCCGGATGCCACCGACCGCGCCGAACAGCCAGCCTTCCGCGTGCCCGAGCATGAAGTGGTTGAGCGACTTGGTCGGATCGGCGTTCCAGGCCTCGGTCAGTGCGGTCGCGCCCCTGGCCAGCATGTAGCCGTAGCTGGGCCTGTCGGTCACCGACATCATGTCGGACAGCACGTCGTCGCGGCCGTTTTCCGTCAGCGCACGCACGACGTAGTGGAAGCCGACATCACCCGCCGTCACACCGTTCCGGCTGGCGCGGACAGCGCGGACCAGCGCGTCGAGGACGCGGCTGCCTTGTCCGTCCGGCACCATGCCGAGCGCCAGCGGCATGGCGTTGGCGGTCTGGCTGCCCCGGTCGTAGCTGCCGGCGCCGGGGTTGAAGAAGCGGGCATTGAAGGCGCTGCGTACCTCGGCGGCGCAAAGACGATAATCGTCTCCCGGCTGCCCCAGCACGTGTGCGACCCTGGCCAGGGTGTCAAGCACCTGAAAGTAGGTCGCCGTGCCGCTGAGCGCCCGGCTGGTCAGTTGCGACGGCCCAAGCTTGCCGTCGGGCGCATAGTCGTACCAGTCGCCCAGGCCGAAATCGAGGATATGGCCCCGGGCGCGCGAGGCCAGATAGCCAGCATAGCGCTGCATCGCCGGCCACGCGTCACGCAGGATCCGGGAATCGCCATATTGCCGGTAGGCCGCCCACGGCGCCAGCACGACCGCCCCGCCCCATTCCGGCGAATTGCGCGCGTCGGCGTCACTGCCGTCCGGGTTCAGGAACTGCACATATTCCGGCGCGATGCCCGGCACCATGCCGTCGGCCTTTTGCGTATCGGCGATGTCGCGCGCCATCTTTTCGTAAAGTGTTATGGCGTCGCGGTTGTAAAACACTGTCAGGGCATTGAGGTGGCTCTGCTCCAGCCAGCCCAGCTTTTCGCGGTGCGGGCAATCGGTGAGCACGCTGTAGCTGTTGCTCAGCACCGCCCGCTCGATCAGCTTATGGATGCGCACGAACAGCGGGTCGCTGCAATCGAAGCGGCCCGCTTGCGTAAGATCCGCGTAGCAGAACTGTCCCGCGATCGACACGATCTCGGCTTCACCCGGCTCAACTTGCAGATAGCGGAACCCGTGGTAGCTGAAGCGCGGCACGAAGCTTTCATCGCCCTGCCCCGCCAGGATGTAGTTCCATTCGACCCAGCCTTTTTCCGGCCCTGCATTGAAGCTGCGCTGCCAGACCGTGCCGTCCTCGGCCAGGGTCTCGCACGGCCGCAGGCGGACCTTTGCGCCCGCCGGGCCGCGCACCACCATGTCCGGCCGGCCTGCGAAGTTTTCGCCGAGGTCATAGACGAAGACGCCCGGCTTCGGTTCGGTGATTTTCACCGGGTCGAAGCGCCGGTGCTGGCGGACCGGCGGAATCGGCTGGGCCTTGAGCTGCCCTTTCGGCGCCGGTGCTTCAAGCGCCGCACGCCAGCCGTCTGTGTTGCTGTCGGCGACCGTGTCCCAGCCCGGGCGCTCACGGCGGGCATCGACGTCCTCGCCGCCGTAGATCGACGAAAACAGGATGGGGCCTTCCGTCGCCTGCCAGCTCTCGTCGCTGATCACGTGACGGACCGATCCGTCGGCCATGAACAGCGTCATGTGCAGGCTGAACTTCGGCGCGCCATAGCTCTGGCTGAACTTGGTCTTGCGGCCCGGGACGCGCTCGGTGTTGTACATGCCATTGCCGAGACGGACACCCAGGCGGTTGCCGCCGGCCCGCACCCACCGCGTCACATCGTAGGTGCAGTAGAAGACCGTGCGGTCGTATTCGGTCCAGCCCGGATCGAGCAGGCTGTCCGTCACCGGCTGGCCGTTGACCGTCAGTTCGAAATGGCCAAGCCCCGCGATCGAAACCACGGCGCGCGTGACAGCCTCCGCCATGAAGTCCGTGCGGAAGATCGGCAGGACGGTGTCTTCGGGCGCTGCCAGCGCCATGGTCTGGCCGCGAACGTGCGGCGTTTGCACGGGGTCGGGTTTGGCCGCGATCCATCGGCCTCGCCATCCGTCGATGACACCGGTTACCCATTGTGACGGTTCGCTCCATTGTGCGGCCCCCTCTTCCGTCGCCACGGCCCAATAATAGGGCGTATGCGAGGCGAGGTTCAACGGCGCCGGCGGTGTGACGGTCAGGGCGCTGCCGGTGACAAGGCCGCTGTCCCAGATATCGCCCCGGCGGGTTTTCAGAAAGGCCTCGCTGCTGGCGACGATCACGCGGACCGGCCCAGGCTGCACATCCCGCGCGCCTTGGGGCGCCGTCAGCACCCAGCGAAAACGCGGTTGCAGACTATCGATGCCAACGGGACCGGTCAGCCATTCCACCCGCAGGTCGCCCGCAGTCGCGGTCGCTGCCTTACCGGCCGCCGGCAGAGCCGCCAGCAGCCCGGCGGCAGACGCTGCGCCCACAATCTCCCGCCGGCTGATGCCGGTTCCTGCCATACGTCCTCCGGTGGGCCTTATGGCCTCTGCTGCCTTCGCCTATCAAACGACAGACTTCGGCGGATTCCAACAGGATTTTGCAGTCCGTGGACAGCCGGCCTATGAGCGGGCGGCGGCGTGTCCGGCATTAAGGGCGGCGGCGCAGAAGGCGTTCAGGCGGCGATTATGTTCGGCCACGGCGTCGCCGAAGCGGCGCTGGTTGTCGGCGATCTGGCTGTCGCAACGCCGTTCGAGCGTTACCGTGTCCTGGCCGGTTTTGAGAAACAGGTCGCGGCACAGGGCGCGCGTCGCCCCGGCAGCGGCATCGCCGCCCTGGTTCATGATCTGCTCACGGCGGGGCGTACTGGCATTGAGATAGGCCGTCGAATGCCGCGTCAGCCAGTCGGCGCTGTTGGCGCAGGCCCAGTAATGTTGCGTATTGTCTTGCGAAAACGCGTACGCCTGAGGCGCCATTGCGCCGGCCGACAGGGCCGCCGCAGCCAGACAAAGTATTCCGTACTTCACGATTCGATTCCTTCCGGGCCCATACACGTGCGGCCCCATGCAGGAATTGAGCCACCCCGAGTGCCCGGCGTCATCCGGTTTCACCTGCGGGCCGAGATTGGCGCAGGTCCCCACCTCTTTAAAGCGCCGCGAAATCGACGACCGAGCGCAGCATGAAGACACTGGCGGTCTTTACGTCCGGCCGGGCGCCGGGATGGACTACCAGCTGGACATCAGGCTGCAAAGTGATGGCCGGCGTCACGGGCCGGGAATAGCTGAGCTCATAATCGGTCTCGTACCGCGCCTGCCCCGGCGTCTGCTGCCGGTACGGCGCGCTGAAGCGCACCTGCGCGATGGCAAAGCCCATCTGATCGCCGCCGGCCTTCGCCCAGCCGGGCCCGTAGACGCCCAGCCCGCGATAGCTGTCGACGGCGTTCAGGGCGCCGTTGGCCTGCCCCAGGCGCAGCCAACCCTTGATGGCGTGCGCCGCGTCGTCGGGCTGCCCCGCCAGGGTAAAACCGAGCTGTCCGTAGGTGCCGGCATTGCCGCGCGACACGCCCTGTCCGTCCAGCCTAGGATAGGCCGCCGTATAGCCCCAGTGGTCGAGCTTGAAATAACCGCCGGCGAAGGTGCGCTTGTATTCGACGATGTAGTTGGCGCCTTCCTTTTGCGACAGTTTCAGGCTGACAAAGGCCTTGGGATGGGCGGGATCGCCCGGCACCCCGTCGAAGAGCCCGAACTTGAACGTGGTCCTGTCGTCGATGATCCAGCTGGTCATCGTCCCCAGCCCGCTGATCGGGAAGATCGACGGCCCGGTCTGGGCGAATTCCGGCCCGATGCCGTGCGACGAATTGAGGAACAGCCGGGCGTATTTCTGCACGTCGAAGACGCCGTTGAGGTTCATCAGCCCGAAGCTGGAGATCAGGTGCCCGCCGGCATAGGTCTTCTTGACGTAGGCTTCGAACAGCCGCCACGCCGGCACGGCGTCGATATTGTCGACGCCCTGGATGTCGCCGACCCGCCGTTGCGACAGCCCGCCGCCGAAATCGCCCAGCACATAGCCATGCGCTTCCCAGCCGTCGCCGCCCTTCCATACGGCTGTGAGATCGAGATTGGCCAGCACGTTGGCACCCGGCTTGACGCCGCCCGCCGTGACATCCGCCACGTCGGTCGTAAGCACGGCGTCGTAGGTCGTCGATCCCGCCCGCGCAGCCTCCGGCGCGGCGAGTGCCGCCACGATCCACAGCCATCGTAAATGTCGCATCATCGCCTCCCGGCCCCCGTTACGCATACCGCATCAGCCTCGCGTCAGGAAAAAAATCTACCGTGTACGCATGAATGGTACCGATGGCATCCCGCGTCCTTTTCAAACCAAGGCCGAAATTCTCGATTATCTTGGCTCCGACACGATCGAGTGCCTTATCTGCGGCCGCCGCCTGACCGTGCTGTCGCCGCACCTGCGGGCCCGTCACAGCCTGAGCGCCGACGACTATCGCCTGCAATTCGGCATCCCCTTCAGCTACGGCCTGGCCGGTCAGCGGTTCTGCCAGACGTCGCGCGAGCGCATGCTGGCACTGTATGAACGCGGCGCGATCGCCGCCCCCGATGCCGAGGAAGTCCGCGACCGCTTCCAGAATACGGGCGAACGCCGTCCGGCCTGTTCGGCCGTCCGCCAGGCCGATATCGAAAAGCTGCTGCGCAACCGCAGCCGCCGCGAACAGTGGCGGCCGCAGGACTTCGCCGAATTCCTGCACCGCGTCGAAAGCGGCCGCAGCGTGTCGGATGTAGGCCGCGAAGCCGACATGCCGTCCGCCCAGACCTTTTTCAAATACATCGCCAAGCATCCGCCGCTGAAGGCGCGCTACGATCGCGTGCGCCAGTCCCAGCCACTGTCGGTCCAGGCCCGCACCCGCCGCACAGGCTCGCTCTATCGCGAGACCATCGCGCGGCTGCGCAACAGCGGCCTGACCTGGACGCAGATCTCCGCGATCACCGGCGTGAAGTCGTCCACGCTGCGCAATGCCTGGCGCAAGATCGCAACCGGCTGACCTCATTTGCGCTTCGGCTTCGGCCGCGCCGCGACGGGAAAGCCCCAGGTCCGCGGCTCGAGGAAGCCCAGGATATGCGCCGTGCGGATGATGAAGACGCCCTTGTCCGCCTGCTCCGCCGCGATCGAACGGCGCAAGGTCTTCATGCGCGTCCAGTGCTGTTTCGGACGATAGTGATGCTCGGCGTGATAGCCGTTGTTCAGGAAGACGAAATTGTAGACCGGCGCATAGGTCGACACCCCCCAGGCGATCGGCTCATCCGGATTGCCGCCTAAATGTTCATAATATCCGGAAAGATTGGACAGGCACTGGCCGAGATAGCTGGCGATAATTCCTAAAATTGCGAAGGGCCAGGCGACGACCAGGAAGACGCTCCAGACGGCCAGCATGCTCCAGAACTCGTTCATGGCGCGGCGGGCATCTGCCGGCCGGCGGCTGCGGATCCTGGCGGCCAGGGCGAATGGGTCGTCGTCGCGGAAGAATTGCAGGAAGACGTAGGACCACAGGGGCTCGGGCTTGCGGTCGGCGCCGAACTGATAGATCGACAGCGGATCGACCGTGTGCCCGTCTTCGTCGGGATAGTCGGCATTGCCGGCGTGATGCCACAGGTGGACGTAGTGGTACATGGTCTGCGGCGTGATCAGGCTCCACGAGATCAGGTAGGCCACCATGCGATTGGCCCAGCTTGCGGTAAAGAACGGATTGTGGATGAAGTTGTGCGCCACCGAATTCAGGTTCCAGCCGACGCTGAAGGCATAGACGACAAGGCCTATGATGCGCTCAGGCCAGGTCATGTGCCACCACAGGCAGGCAAAGGCCACGATCAGCAGGAATTGCAGCAGCGCCAGGGCCGCGGGTACGGCGTCCCAGGCGCTGACGGCGAATATCCGGCTTTTGTCCTTCACAGCAGGCTCTCCGCGTCGCGGGCGCCGAAGTGGCGCGCCATGCCGATGCTCAGGATGTAGATGTTGCGCGACTTGAGGATAGGGCTGCGCCATTCCTCACCATCGATGCGATCGGCGCTGGCCTGGACGAAGACGGTCGTCCGGTCGCCGATCTTGTGGCCGAGCGTCACCTCGGTGCCGAAGGTGAAATAGTTATTCTTGAGCACGCGCGGCAGGCCGATCGTGTCGGCATGGCGCGGCTTCAGCCCGAAATAGTCGTCCGAGAAGTTGGCGTCGGCCCACGATCCGCGCAGTTCCACCCCGATTGCCGTCGTCGGATTAAGCCGCGCGCCGGCGTCGTAGGACAGGTCGCCCGACCAGCCTTGATACGCGTTGAGCGCGTGGCGCAGGCGGACCTCGATATCGCCGAGCTTCGTCTGCCACAGCGAAAAACCGCCGAACTCGAAGGCGTCGGGCATGCGGTGCGCGCCGGGCGGCAATTCGTCGCGGAACGACTCCCGGTATTCCAGCACGGGTCCGACGCGCCAGTGGCCGACATGGGCGGCGGTCCATTTTATCCCGTCATCCAGGCTGATCTGCCAGCGGTCGCCGACCTTGAGCTCGACGATGGGATAAAGCTCGACCGTCGGCTTGTCGGCGCCGATATGCTCGGGCCGGCGGCGCAGGATGACGCCCAGGTCGCCGCTCAGCCCATGGGGCACGGCCGCGTCGATCGTGTTCCACGACAGCGACTGGCGCATGAAGGCCCAGGTGCTGCTGGGGGCGGCGGACGTTTCGGCCGGAACCGGCCCCATGGGCGCCGCCGGCGCGGTGTCCTGCAACCAGATCATGCCTCAGTCCTCTCGCCGCTGGCCAGAAGACCGATGCCCGCCAGGATCAGCACCGAACCGCCCAGTGTCGCCACGTCGATTTTTTCGTGAAAGACGAAGAGGCTTATTCCAAGGACCATGCAGTAGCTGATGGCTGTCAGCGGAAAGGCCCGCGCCAGGTCGAGCCGGTGAAGGATGGCGAGCCAGACGACCAGCCCAAGCCCTTCGACGGCGATCAGCGTCCAGAACAGCGGAGACGTGCCGAGCCGTATAGCCAGGTCCACGGGTGTGCCCTGGCCGAGCCCCGTGCCCAGCGCCTTGGCCAGGTACTGGTATACGGCGACGCACAAAGGCTGGGCAATGAGCAGCGGAAACAGCGGCCATTTGCGCGGGCGAGCCGGGGTCATGCCACCTCCATCACGGGATCGGCCGCGAACATCGGCGACAGGACCTTCAGCACCTGGGACACGACCGCGTTGCGATGGGTGAAGGCCATGTCGGTGCGCAGCAGGCGGCAGCCCAGCCGCAGCTTGTTGGCATAGGCCGCCTGCCCGGCCTGGAAGACCTGCAGGCCGTTGTCCAGGCACCAGGCGACATTGTCGAACCATGACACGAAATAGAGGTTGTGCGCCCGGCCGGCCTCCCCCATCACGAAGACCTTGTCAATCAGGGTCGTACCGTCGTGCAACAGCAGGTTGGCGGCCAGAAGCTCGCCGTCTTTCAGATACAGGGCGCAAAAGGCGCGGCCCGGCTTGCCCTCCAGCACGGCGCGGAAATAATCCGGCGTCAGGTCCTCCAGCACCATTTCGGCGCGGGCGCGCGTCGCACGATAGAGCGCCATGACGGCGTCTTCGAACCCGTCGAGCGTCGTGACCCGCTTAAGTTCGACGCCGTTCCGGCCCCGCAGCTTGCGCCGCATGTCCTTGCGCGTTGCATGCGACAGGCGCGCCAGGTAATCGTCCAGGGTGGTGAAATCGATCGGCAGGCGCGCCACCGGCAAGCCCGATACGACGCCGAAGCCCCGCCCGGCCAGCAGCGGCTGCCATAGTGGCCGGTCGGTCTCGGCCAGGTCCTTGACGGCCATCAGCGCGCCGCCGCGCGCCCGGGCCGCCTCCAGGAACGCGTCGAGCAGCAAGGCCGCGATGGGCCGCGCCTGCGGCGGATCGGCGATGCCCAGCATGGCCATCTCGGTGCACGGCGAACCCAGCGCCGCCAGCGACGCACGCAGGAACCAGGGCGCGCCCTGCTTCATCTGGACGATCGCCTTGCGCAGGCCGGGATGGTCGAGCGTTGTTTCAAGATCGTAGGGCGTCAGAAACGCCGGAACGGCGCCCACCACCCTGCCCGCTTCGGCGACTGTCACATAGAAAAAGCGAAAGCCCGGCAGGCCCGCACGCTCGACCGCCAGATGATAGGCGTGATCCTCCAGCGCGTCCCCGAAGCATCGATTCCAGTCTTCGGGCGCGATGTCGGTCACCGAATCGTGGACGCGCGCCTCAAGCACGGGCGGGTTCCGGGATGGCCGCACGGATGGCGTCCAGCGTCGCGGCGACGACCTTGCCGCGTTCCTGGTCGACATGGATCATGTGGTAGCTGTCCTCGAGCACGACGACGCGAACCTGGCCGCCGGCCGCCGCACGCAGGCGGTAGGCATTGGACAGGTTGCACACCTCATCGTCACGGGCGTGCACGATGGTCAGCGGGGTCCGGTTGCGCGGCGCGACCTTGAGCACGGCCTGCCCCAGACAGTAGGTGTCGGCGATGCTCTTGTACGGCATGCCATCGAGCGCCCCGGGGATCAGCGCCTCCTGCGACGTCGCCGCAAGCTCGCGCAGGCGCTCATCCTTCAGGCCGAAGGGATGGCTTTCCTTGACGATGTGCGATCGGGCGATCGGCAGGTGCATCAGGGGCCAGGTGTAGGGCACGAGGGCGTAATGCGCGCGCATGGCCCAGCCGTCGAAGGCGAACAAGGGCGCATAGACGGTACAGCTGGCGATCGGGCGAACCTGCGCCAGCATGAAGCCCAGCAGCCCGCCGACGCAGATGCCGGCGACGTGCACGCGGTCGTAATCCCGCGCCTTTTCGTCGTAGACACGGACCAGGCTGTCCAGCCAGTCGCGCCAGCCGGTGGCGATGACCTCGGGATAGCCCTTGCCGTGCCCGGCCAGCATGGGCACCTCTACGTCGAAACCCTGGAGGGTCAGCTTCTTGGCGATATATCGCATCTCGCCCGGCGCGCCGGTCAGTCCGTGGACCAGGATGACAAGGTCGCGCCCGCTGCTGCTCGCCCTACCCTCCGCGGACATCATGTTCATGCCGTCCTCCCGGCGATCAGCGCCACGCCCGAGGCGATCAGCACCGAGGCCCACAGCTGGCGCGGCGACAGCTTTTCACGCAGGACCAGCCAGCCGGCCAAAGGCACCGTGACATAGGTCAGGCAGTTGACCGGATAGGCGATGGCCAGCGGCAGGACACGCAAGGTGAATATCCACGCCACGGCCTGGACCGCCCACAGGCCGATGCCCAGCCACGTCAGGGGATGCATAAGCGCCCCAGCGACACCATTGCCGGCGTCGGCGGCGCGCTTGTAGCACAGCTCCAGCAGCGTCTCGGCGACGACGCACAGGCCCAGCAGGGCAAACGCGATCATGCCGCCCTCCGGATATGGGGCAGCAGGCAGTCGCGCAAGCGCCGGTTGGCGGCGGCGTTTATACCGATGCTCTCGGCATCGAGGCGGATACGCGACGGCTGGTCGAGGCCGGCTTCGACCCGCTTCAGCAGGGCGGAAAACAGCCCGGGACCGTAGGTCGGCGGGCTGGCGTCGCCGACGATATCGGCGCCGCGCAAGCGCCGGCCGTCCGTCAGGGTCGACAGCCACAGGATCAGCCGGTCGAGGCGAAGATCGCCCTGGTCCCAGTTGGTGACCGCGTCCAGCGGCGAAAGAACGTCCTTGTCGATGGTGATGTAAAGGTCGTCCGTGCCGATCATGCGATCGACGAGCTCAAGGAAGAGTGCGTCACCCAACGTCTCAATTGTGGGAATGCGACGGCCGGCGACGACGCACTCTTCCTTGGCGCCTGCGCGGAGGGGAAACGGGGTGAGAAGCCCCTCGCGCACAACACTGAGGTCGGCGCCCTTACGGGCGCTGTCCTCCATATCCGGGCTGCACATGGCAACCGAAATGACCTGGCGCACGCCGGAAAAGCGCGCGACCCTGGCGGCCCAGCTGCCGCAATGCATGCCGGGCGAAAAGCGGACCCAGTCCGGGTGATTGTCGACGTGCAGGACCGTCATGCCGCGTTCCGGCGACATCTCGGCCGCCCGGCGGATCAACAAAGCCGATACGTGGTGGAAGTCGCCCGAACCGGCGAAGACCAGGGTCGGTCCGCTGTCCGCCATGGCCTCGCGGATGCGGGTTTCGAGCGCGTCGAGCGCCGCCGGCCGCGACCATAGTCTCAATGCAGGTCCCAGATCGCGCGCGCCGATGCGGCCGGCGCCGGACACCAGGTCCGGCTGCAGGTCGAAGGCGTTGTCGAGATCGAGGATCAGCGTGGACATGCTATTTGCCGACACACCGGCGGAACAGGGTATCGAGCAGGCGGATGGCCAGGTCGATCTCGCTTTCGCTGATCTCCAGCGACGGGGCCAGCGTGATGACGTTCTTGTGGTAGCCGCCGACGTCGAGGATCAGGCCGTACTGTTCGCCGTCGACCTCGATGCCGCCGCGCAGGCCCTCAGCCTCCATGGCGTCGAGCAGCGCCTTGTCGGGCGTGAAGCCGTCCTCCTTGCAGATCTCGCAGCGCAGGGCCAGGCCCAGGCCGTCGACATCGCCGATCTGCGGCCAGCGTTTTTGCAGGTCCTTCAGTGCGTCCAGGAAATAGGCGCCCTTGCGCATGACCTTGGCGCCGTAATCCTCTTCCGACACCATGCGCAGGGTCTCGAGCGCGACCGAGGTGCCCATGGGATTGGCGTTGAAGGTCGAGTGCGTCGAGCCCGGCGGGAAGATGCCCGGATTGATCAGGGCTTCCTTCGCCCACAGGCCGGACAGCGGATTGAGGCCGTTGGTGATGGCCTTGCCGAAGACCAGCACGTCCGGCGTCACGCCGAAATGCTCGATCGCCCACAGCTTGCCGGTGCGGTAGACGCCCATCTGGATTTCGTCGACGACCAGCAGGATGCCGTGCTCGTCCAGCACCTTTTTCAGCTCGCTGAAGAAGTTCATCGGCGGCACGACATAGCCGCCCGTGCCCTGGATCGGCTCGACATAGAAGGCGGCGTATTCGCACTGGCCTGTCTTGACGTCGAGCACGCCGTTGTACTCGGTCTCGAACAGGCGCTTGAACTTCTGCACGCAGTGGTGGCCGTACTCTTCCTTGGTCATGCCCTTGGGGCCGCGGAAGTGGTAGGGGAATTCGACGAACTGGGCGCGGTCGCCGAAATGGCCGAAGCGGCGGCGATAGCGGTACGACGAGGTAATGGCCGAGGCGCCGAGCGTCCGGCCGTGATAGCCGCCCTCGAAGGCGAACATCAAGCTCTTGCCGCCGCAGGCATTGCGCACGATCTTCAGCGAATCCTCGACGGCCTGGGCGCCGCCGACATTGAAGTGGACGCGGCCCTTTTCGCCGAACTTGGCCTCCATGTCGCGGGCGATCAGCGCCGCCAGTTCGATCTTCTCGCGGTGCAGGTATTGCGAGGCGACTTGCGGCAGGGTGTCGAGCTGGCGGTGCGCCGCGGCGTTAAGGCGCGGATTTCGGTAGCCGAAATTGACCGCCGAATACCACATCTGCAGATCGAGATAGCGCTGGCCCTGGGCGTCCAGCATGTAGGAACCGTCGCAGCCGGTGAAGACGCGTGGCGTCTCCATGTAGTGGACGGTGTCGCCGTGCGAGCAGTACTGTGCTTCAAGCGCCAGCAGCTCGGCTTCGGTCAGGTCCTGGGAATCGTACATGCGCTACTCCGGTATCAGGCGGTGTGACGCCGCGCGTGCAGGCTGGCCAGCGCCGCGCGGACATCGTCAAAGGTTTCGAAGGGGGTAAAGGCCTGCTTGCGCTCGGCGGCGTAGGCCGCCAGCTTGTCGCGCGCGAACAGGATGTCGGCGCGGGCGCTGACGCAGAAATCGGAACGGCCGTCGCCGATGAAGACCATCGGCCCGTCGCCCGCCGCCTCGGTCACCACGGCGCATTTGCAGACGCCCGAACCGGCGGCGCAGCCCAGGCGGGCGTAGGGCTGAGCCAGGCGGTAGCTTTCGCCGTCGAGCGCCAGCTGGTTGGACACGACCGGAAGGCCATCCAGGCCATGGCGCGACAGGATGCGGGTTATGAAACGGTCCACCCCGTCGCTGACGACGGTCAGGGCGACGCCGTTGTCGCGGCACCAGCCGGCAAAGGCGATGAAGCCAGGGCGCAATTCGCAACGGTCGAGCACGGCGTCCAGCGCCGCCTCATCGGTATCGATCAGGGCGATCTGGCCGCGCATGCATTCGGCGGCGGTGATGCGGCCGGCAACCCAGTCGTCTTCCAGCTCGCGCCAGCGCGGATCGGCACGGTGCGCCAATACCTGGTCGGTCGTGTCCAGCACGGTGATCGTACCGTCGAAATCGCAGTAAACGCGCATACTCGGCTTCCTGTCCGGCTCGGGAAGCCGAAAACCTAGACAGGCAGGCTGACGTGAAACTGATCAGATATTAAGAAGCGGTAAGACCAGCCTGGCCGCCAGGCCCGACTGACCGTCGTCGCGGTCGCGCAGCACGATGCGGCCGCCCAGCAGGTCGGCGGCGTCGCGGGCGATTGCCAGGCCCAGCCCCGACCCGTTGCGCGTATTGGTGGGCGCCCGCCAGAAGCGGTCGAAGGCCTTCGCCTTTTCCTCAATCGTCATGCCCGGACCGCGGTCGCGGATCTCGATAAAGCCAGAGCGGAAATCCGGATCGCTTTCGATATGGACCACCAGTTCCGAGCCCGGCGGCGTATGGCCCATGGCGTTTTCGATCAGGTTGGCCAGGGCCAGGCGCAAAGCCGTGTCGGAGCCGCCGAGCCCGAAATCGTTGCCTTCGACCGCCACATCGATGCGGCGTTCCGCGATCACCGGCGCGGCGTCGGCCAGCAGTTGGCCGACCACCTCGCGCACGCTGGCAATGCCGGCGTCGGGCTGGCCGGCCGCCCCCAGCCGCGCCAGCACCAGCAACTGGTCCGCCAGGCGCGCGATCCGCGCCGTGGCGGCGTGCAGCGCCAGGAGCCGGGTCTTCAGTTCCTTGGGGTCGCCGATGCGGGCGCACAACTGCGCTTCGAGGCTGAGCGCGGCCAGCGGCGTGCGCAGCTGGTGCGCCGCCATCTCGATGAAGGTGCGTTCGTGCAGAAGGCCGTCCTCGATCCTGCGGAACAGGCCGTTGATGACGGCGGTCAGCTGCCCCAGTTCAGCCGGCCAGTCCTCGGCATGCACGGGAATGAAGGGCGGGCTGCCCTGTTGCTCGGCCAGGCGTGCGCTGAAGCCGTCGAGGTCGCGTAAGCCGTTTCTCAAACTGATCCAGATGATGATCAGCAGCAGGATGGCGATGCCGACAAAGGGGGCCGCCAGCTGCAGGGCGATATTATCGACCAGTTCCTTGCGCACGGCCATGCGCTCGCCGACCTGGACGACCGGATTGCCGCCGATCGCCGCCAGCGTGTAGACGCGCCAGGTCTGCCCGCCGTCCTTTACATAGTGGAAGGTCGAGTTTTCGGACGGCAACGGCGCCTTGAGGTCCGGTCCGGTGTCCGATTTCAGCCGCAGCTTGCCGTGGTACCAGATGCGAAACATGCGCCAGTCGGCATAGGCGTCGAAAGCCTCGCGGTCTTCGGCCGACAACAGCGGCATGTCGTCGACCTCCATGACCGAGTTCGTATCCTTGCGGATATCGGCCAGTTCGTCGCGCATCAGGTTGACCAGCAGGTTGGCGCCCAGCACCAGCTGCTGGTCGAAGACCTGGTTGACCTCGGCCGTGACCGCGGTGCCGGCGACGCCGGCAATGGCCAGCACACCCAGGAAGGTGACCAGCGCCATGCGCGCGAACAGGCCTCGCGACAGCGAACGCGGTGTCAGCAGGAGGCGGACAAGACCCGGTAATCGCATCAGCGGACGACCATGTAGCCGAGCCCGCGGGCGCTGACGATCGATTCCATGCCCAGCTTCTTGCGCAGGCCGTAGATGGCCGATTCGACCGTATTGCTTTCGACGTCGGTGGCGTCGTCATAGATGCCGTTTTCGATATCGGATTTCGACACCCAGCGCCCGGCCCGCGTCACCAGCAGCGACAGGACGCGGAATTCACGCGCCGTCAGGCGTATGGGCTTGCCGTCCTGGCGCACGACGCGGCCTTCGAGATCGAGCTCATAGGGGCCGAAGCGCACCCCGCCATTGATCTCGCCGGTGCTGCGCCGGATCACGGCCTTCAGCCGCGCCAGCACTTCATCGAGGTCGTAAGGCTTGGTGACATAGTCGTCGGCGCCGTCGTTGAGCGCCTGCAGGCGGGTTTCGCGCTGGCTCCGGGCCGTGATGACCAGTATGGGCAGGCCGTTGCCGCGCTTGCGCAGGCGGCGCAGCAGGGTCAGCCCGTCGCCGTCCGGCAGGCCGAGATCGAGCAGCGCAGCGGCGAAGGCGGTGTAATCGAGCGCCTGCTCGGCATCGTCGAGCGTCACCACCCAGTCGACGGCATAGCCCAGCTGTTCCAGCGCCGCCTTGAGGCCGGCGCCCAGGGCCAGGTCGTCCTCGATCAACAGAACCTGCATGGCGGCCAGTGACTACTCCATGCGCGACAGGACAAGCGACGCGTTGCTGCCGCCGAAGCCGAAGGCGTTGCACAGGCTGTGGCGGATGTCCACTCCCTCGCGCGCCGCATTGGGCACATAGTCGAGACCCAGCTCCGGGTCGGGCGTGCCGAAATTGACCGTCGGCGCGACGAAGCCCTCGGATACGGCCAGCAGGCTGGCCAGCAGGCTGACTCCGCCCGCCGCGCCGAGCAGGTGGCCGTGGACGCTCTTGGTCGCCGACACCGGCACGGCCTGGGCGTGGTCGCCGAAGACGGCGCGCAAGGCGTTGGTCTCGGAAATGTCGCCGGCCAGGGTCGCCGTGCCGTGAGCGCTGACATGGCCGAGCGCTTCCGGTGCAAGCCCGGCGTCCTTGAGCGCCAGGCCGATGGTTTTTGCCTGGCCTTCGGTATTGGGGCCTGTCATGTGGCTGGCGTCCGACCAGGCGCCATAGCCCGACAGCTGCGCCAGCGGTTCCGCGCCGCGCGCCTGCGCGGCCTCGAGTGTTTCCAGCACGAAGAAGACCGCGCCTTCGCTGAGCAGCAGGCCGCCGCGTTCATAGCAGAACGGGCGCACGATCGCGTCAGGCCCCTGGGCCAGCAGCCGCATGGCCGACCAGACGCGCAGCATGGTGTGGGTCAGCGGCGCCTCCGTGCCGCCGGCTACGACGCGCTCGCAGCGGCCGGACTGGATCAGGGTCATGGCCTCGCCGATGGCGTGCGCCGCCGACGAACAGGCCATGGCATAGGTCAGGCTCGGCCCCTTGCAGCCCCAGGCGATCGATATCTGGGCGCACGGCGCATTGGCCATTGAGCGCATCAGCGCCTGGCTCTTGATCTCCTGGCGCTCATGCCAGTCGAGCACGCTCTGCTCTATGGTCTCAAGCCCGCCGCCGCCACACCCGACATAGACGCCGGCCTCATCGAGCAGCGGCCCCTTTTCGAGGCCGGCCATGGCGATCGCGTCCGTCGCCGCCGCCAGCGCCAGGACCGAACAGCTGTCGAGCTGCTTGGTGCGGATGGCCTCGATCGACGGATCGTCGACCTTGCCGCCGGCAAAGCCGGTCATGGCGCCGTCGAGCGGGCGCGTCGCGGCCTTGCCCGAGCGGTAGAGCGCGCGCAGCTCCGGCAGCGAACTGGCGCCGGGAATCCTCAGGCCATACCCGGTGATGACGACGGCGGGACGGGCCATGTCAGGCCGCCGCCTTCTTGGGCGAACGCTCGATCAGCGCCAGCAGCTCGGGCATCGAGGTAACCTCGCGCAGCTCGCGGTCGTTGATGGCGATGCCCAGGCGGTCTTCGACCGCCATGACGATTTCGATCATTTCGAGGGAATCGATGCCGAGTTCTTCCAGGCTTGTCGCCTGGCTGACGGCGGCTTCGGTCGTGTTCATTTCCTTGGCCACAACCTGATAGAGAACGGCCGAAGGGGTCTGGTCGGTAGACACAGGTGATGCTCCCGGACATAGCACAGCAAGGCCGCGCAAGCAGTCCAACAAAAGCCATCACATTCCCACGTCATCGTGTGTGGCGGAAAGCCATGGCGATATCAAGGCGTCGCGCCCTATTTTTTCCCGATTTCTGTCGTTCTGCTGTCGCCGCCGGGACACGGGAGGGTGACATGCCGGGACTGATCATGATGCTGGCCGCGGCCGAAGCCGCCACGCCGGTGGGGACATGGATGACGCAGGAGCGCGACGCCATCGTGCGCATCGTCGCCTGTCCGGGCCACGCGTCCGAGCTGTGCGGACGCATCGAACGCATCCTCGACCCCACCGAAGCCGACGCCCGCGACGAGCACAATCCCGATCCGTCACGACGCAGTCAGCCGGTGCTGGGACTTTCCATCCTCAGCGGCTTCACGCCGGTCAAGGCCGGCTGGTCGGGCGGCCGCATCTACGATCCAGACGACGGCCGTACGCATACGGGGCTGGACCTGCGGCTTGACGGCGCCGACCGGCTGGTCATCTCGAAACCGGCCTCGCTGTTTATCCTCAAGGCCGAGGTCGGCAAGCAGGTATGGACGCGCGTCGCGCCCTGACAGCGGGGCATACCTCGGGTAAACTCCCTATTTTTCGCAAGCGCGGCTTCGGTCAAAAAACCGGATTGACAATGTTTATCTGTTTTATATGATAAATAATACAATAAAAATGGAGGATGCCATGCCGACCGTGATTTCGAAACATGCCCGCCGTTCCTGGCTGGTCGCAGGCGTTGCGGCCCTGACGCTCGGCGCAACCTCGGCGCACGCCGGACAGGCCCTGATCAGCGACCATCAGGAGCTTTATCCGCGCGCCGTCCTCATCGCGCACTCCGCCACGCACAACGGCGACATCGTGGCCAGCGCTTCCAGCTTCGACGGCGGCGGCCACCAGGACATCTTCGTCAGCCGCGACAGCGGCAGGACTTTTTCGCTGATGGGCGCGGTGACCGACGCCGCCTTCACGAAGGGCCTGTGTTGCGGCGGGCTGTATGAGCTGCCGTCAGCCGTCGGCGCCCTGCCTGCCGGCACGCTTCTGTGGGCCGGATCGGTCGGCGGCGACACGTCGTCAGCCCCCATGGAAATCCGCATCTATGCCAGCCGCGACGAAGGCGCGACCTGGAGCTACCTGTCGAACTGCGCCACCGGCACGGTGCCGCGCAGCGGCGGCGGCCTGTGGGAGCCGAACTTCGCTATCGCCGGCAATGGCGACCTTGTCTGCTACTATTCCGACGAGACGCGCGCCGGCCATTCGCAGATCCTGACCGAGGTCACCAGCCATGACGGCGTGACCTGGAGCGCGCCCGTCGACGTGGTGTCGAGCCCGACGCAGGCCGACCGCCCCGGCATGGCCAGCGTCGTCAAGCTGGCCTCGGGTTCTTACCTGATGAGCTTCGAAATGTGCGGCCCGCTCAACTGCGCCGCCTTCACGAAGACCTCGCCCGACGGGGTGAACTGGTCGCCCACCGACGGCCACGGCACGGCCATCGCTTTGGCCGACGGCACCACCTTCTGGCACACCCCGACCCTCACCCTGGCCAACGGCCAGTTGCTGGCAACCGGGCAGATCCTTACGAAAAACGGCACGCCGGTCACCGGCAATGGCGGCACCCTGTTCATTAACCGGGCCGGTGACGGCACCGGCGGCTGGACCAGCCTGCCCTCGCCCGTCGCGATCACCATGCCGTCGGGCACGGCCGGCAACTACTGCCAGAACTATTCCTCGCCACTCCTGGCCCTGCCGGACGGCCGCCACGTGCTGCAGCTGGCCAGCGATTTTTCGGGCACGGTGTGCAAGACCTGGTTCAATGTCGCGCCGCTCAACGGCGTCACGGTCAGCGGCAACGATGTCAGCGTCAATACCGGCGCCTCGGCCAGCGGCACCTTCACCATCGGCGCCACCGGCGGCTTCGGCGACACCTTCAATCTCAGCGTCTCGGCGCCCGGCCTGCCGGCCGACGTGTCGCTGTCGGCCAGCAGCCTGACCCTGGGCGTCGGCGCCTCGTCCGACGTACAGGTCACAGTCAAGCCGACCGCCACGGCGATGAACGGCGTGGGCGGCCTGTTCGGCGGCACGATCGCCATGGCCGGGCTGGTCTTCTGCGCCGGCCCGCGGCGGCGCAAGCTGGCGATCGCGGCGGCGGCGGCCGTCACCACCCTGTCGGGCTGCGGTGGCGGTGGCGGCGGAAGTGGCGGCGGCAGCGTTTCGACGCCCACGCCGGTCACCACCAGCTACAAGGCCACCCTGACGGCGGTCAGCACCAGCGACCCGCAGGTCACCGCCAGCCGCGACTTCACCGTCCGCATTACGCGACCGGGTTAAACCCCGCCGCAACCGGCAGGCGTTGACGGCATACGCAAAGTATTAATATGATAAATGAGATAGTCGCTTTTCTTTTGGCGCCGGCCTGCTATCGGTGTCTTAGAGACCCTCATTATCGGATACCTTGCCGTCGATGCACGTTGACAAAGAAACAGACGCCAGTGCGCTGCTGGGCCGCAACCTGACCGTGGGCCTGCTCGACCACCTCGGCAAGGCGATCGTCACCGGATTCTACGACAACAAGACCTTCCCGACCGAAGCGCAGCTGGCCGACCAGTACAAGGTCAGCCGCTCGGTGACACGCGAAGCCGTCAAGATGCTGACGGCCAAGGGCCTTTTGACGGCCCGCCCGCGCCAGGGCACGGTCATCCAGTCGACCCTGCACTGGAACCTGCTCGACAAGGATGTGCTGCGCTGGCTGCTCGAACGCAAGTTCTCGCTGGGCCTGCTGCGCCAGTTCACCGAACTGCGCATCGCCATCGAGCCCAAGGGCGCGGAGCTGGCGGCGCAATACGCCACCTATGAAGACCTCAACCGCATGAAGGCGGCGTTCGAGCGCATGGCGGCGGCCGAGGACGGCCACGGCGACCCGACCCTGGCCGATATCGACTTCCACATCTCGATCCTGTTCGCCTCGGGCAACCCGTTCTACTACCAGTTCCAGGAAATGATCCGGACGGCGCTGCAGACCTCGATCAAGTTCACCACGCGCATCAACCAGGTCACGCCCAACCTGCCGGCGCACGAAAACATCATGAAGGCGATCTTCGACCGCGATCCGCCGCGCGCCTTTGCCGCCATGCACCTGATCGTCAACGACGTGCTCGACGTCATCCACGAACAGCAGCGGCAAAACGCCCTGGGCAACTGATGAAAATCCGCTTTGCAGACAGCGACGACATCCCGCAGCTCTTGCAGCTCTATCGTCACCTCGATCCCGACGACCGGATAACCAGCATCGAGGACGGCCGGCGGAACTGGGACGTGCTGACACGCTATCCCGGCAGCAACATCATCGTCGGCCACGTCGATGACGCCATGGTCGCGACCTGTACCCTGATCGTGATTCCGAACCTGACGCGCGGCGGCATGCCCTATGCCCTGATCGAAAACGTCGTGACCGACGCGGGCCATCGCAACAAAGGCCACGGCAAGGCCGTCCTTAAACACGCGGCCGAGGCGGCGTGGGCGGCCGGCTGTTACAAGGTCATGCTGATGACCGGATCGAAACGGCCGGAGACCCTGAACTTCTATCTGGGCGCCGGTTTCGAGCAGAGCAAGACCGGCTTCCAGATGCGCAGGCTGCCGATCCGTCAAGACTAAAGATCGATCTGCACGGACGGCCAGCCGGCGGAATCCCACGTCATTTCGGAAATGCGCAGGGTCGGCGCGGCGCCGTTCTTCGTATCGTAGGCGTGATAGACCAGCAGGTCGCGGCCGCCATCGCGCACCACGGCGCAGTGACCCGGCGCGATGAAGCGATGCGAGCGATACGGCCGGTCGTAGACGACCGAGGTACCATAGCCGTCCATCAGCCTCTTCCCGTCGCGGTCGACATAGGGGCCGGTAACGGATTGCGAGCGGCCGCAGGCAACGTAGTAGTTGCTCTGCATCTCCTGGCAGCAATGGTCGTACGAAGCGAAGAGATAGTACCAGCCGTTGCGCTTGATCAGGAAGGCCGCCTCGATGGCGTTGTCGGCGCCGTCGGGCGCCGGACGATAGGCCAGGCTGTGCAGGGTCTTGTCGCCGGGGACCGGCTTGCCCGTCCCGGGATCGAGCGCGACCAGCTTCAACCCGGTCCAGTAGCTGCCGAAGGCCAGCCACTGCTTGCCGTCGTCGTCGGCGAAAAAGTTGGGATCTATGGCGTTATAGCCGTCGCCCGGATGGGTTTCGAGCACCATGCCGCGGTCGGTCCATCCGTAGTCCGGTGAACTCTTGTCGAGCGTCTTCGTGGTCGCCAGCCCGATCATCGAGCGCATCGAGCCGCCGGTCGACACGGCGTAATACAGGCGGAATTCATTGCCGACGCGCGAAATGTCCGGCGCCCAGCAGCAGTTGCCGCCCACAATGGCGTGCGTCCAGTCCGGCATGGCGTCGAAGACGGGGCCGTTGGTCTTCCACGTCACGAGGTCGGTCGAGGTGCGCCAGCTCATAAGCCCCGCGCCCTGCCAGCCGCCGGAACCGAAGACGTGCCAGGTGTCGCCTTCGCGGATCATGACCGGATCGTGCAGCGAGGTGACGAAGCCCGTCATGCGCTGGTTTATGGTTTCGGCGCGGGCGCCAAGGCCGACCAGTGCCAGGCCGGAAGACGCGCCGATCAGCAGGGCGCGGCGGGAGGTACGCGAACGATCCATGGGAGGGCTCCAGAAAAAAGAAAAGCGTGCCGGCAGTTTGGACGCCCCGGGAAGAAAGGGATGTCTTTGAAGCCCGGCACGCGGAAGACGAAAGACCACGGACAGGCCGTCTTCTCTTGAGGAAAATGCGCGCGGACCCAGGGATCAGGCCCGCGCGCCGGAACGGGCAGGACCCGAACTTTGTAATTCCAGTGGCGATTGATTTGCCTCGATCGCCGTTGGCAAGGGCGACGGCCCGCCGCCGCTGGTGCGGCGAGCCATGCGGCGCTTGAACTGCAAAAAAGCGAGTACCAGCGGCCATTCTTATGACCGCTGGTACGAGACTTAGTACTTGGCCCGCAGGCTGAAGCCGATGAACTTGTCATCGTAGCGGATGTCGTGCGGGAACAGCGGGGTGTCGAAGTAGCTGTGATACTTGCCGCCGTTGATGTTGACGCCGTCGACACTGACGGTCAGGTGCGAATTGATGTCGTAGCTGACCGAGAAGTCGAGGCGGCCGTTCGGCTTGACGTAGTTGAACTTGGCGCCCGAGCCCGGGGTCAGTTCGCCGGCGCCGAAGAAGCCGTCCGTATAGGTGTCACGCCAGTTGTAGACGATGCGGCCGGTGATCCCGTACTTTTCGTACAGCAGGCCGACATTGTACGCCGTCTTGGACACGCCCTGGATCTGCGAACCGAACAGCGGGCTGGTCGGGTCGGTGACCTTGGACGGAGCGTAGGTGTAGTTGGCCATCAGGCCCAGGCCGTTCCAGCCTTCCGGCAGGGTATCGAAGAAGAACTGGCCGGCGACTTCGTAGCCCGAGAGCTTCGAGGTGCCGAGGTTCAGCGGCTGGGTGACGATGTACTCGATGCCGCCGATCGTCTGGACCGAGGTGCCCACCGCGGTGCGGTCGACGATCTTGCGGTCATAGGCGGCGACTTCGAGGTAGTTGCTCTTGCCCCAGTAGTATTCGGCCGTCAGGTCGGTGTTGTCCGACTTCTCGGGACGCAGGTCGGGGTTGCCGCCCGACGCGCTGGGACGGATGTTGGCGTTGAGCGGCACGTCGTAGGTGATTCCCGGGTTCAGGTCGCCGAAGAAGGGCCGCGTGATGACCTTGGCATAGGTCGCCCGCAATTGCAGGTGGTCGGTCAGGCGCAGGCGGGCGCTGGCATTGGGCAGCAGGTCGTTGTCCTTGGTGTGGCGCGTCTGCGGCGTCTGGACGCCATTGACCACGCCGGTGCCGCTCAGGTCGCGCTCGGTGCTGGTGGCGCGGGCGCCGACCAGGCCGTCGAGCGACCAGCCGTTGCTGAAGCCGAAGCCGTACTTGGCCTGCAGGTACAGGGCCGTCGTCTTTTCCGAAGCGTCATAGTCGCGCGTCGGATCCCAGGCCGGGTCGCCCGGGCCCTGGCCGTAGAGGGCGCGCAGGGCGTCGGTGTTGTCGCGCAGGTAATCCGGGTCCGGCGTATACCACTTGGCGCCGTTGTTGATGACCGGGATGCCCGTCGGCGCCTGGATCAGGAAGCCGGCCGGCAAGACCGAGCTGACCAGGGTGACGCGGTTGCCGCCCGGCGCGCCGGGGTTGGCGGTCACGGCGCGGAAGGCCGCATCGCGGTCGGCGTAGCGGACGCCGAACTGCAACTGCTTGATAAAACCTTCGAAGTCGTAGGTGCCGTCGACGCGCGTCTGAAACATGGTCGACTTGGACGTGTTGTAGTCCTGGAACAAGCCGTTCGCCAGGCGGAAGTCGCTGGGGCTCGACAGCGGATCACCCGGCATGACCGTCGTGGCGTGGCCGCCGTCGTCGACCGTGATGTTCACCGCCGAAATCTGCTTGCCGATATCGACGATGGTGTTGCGGTTTTCGTTGTAGGAACGGATGTAGGACAGGTCCCAGTTCACCGCCAGCCGGTCCTGGTGCCACTTCAGCCCGCCGCCGTAGATGTACTGGTCGGTCTTGCCGGTCTTGGCCTGGGTCGAGGTCAGGCCCGGGACGTTGTTGAAGGTCGCCTTGTCGCCGATGCACAGGTGTTCGGCCGGATCGTTCGGATCGGAGCTGGGGAAGCCCGCGCCGTTGACGTGCGCCGTGTCGAAGCAGGTGCTGGTGTTCTGCACATTGCTGATGCTTTGCGCGGCAAAGATGTCCGAGAAGATGAAGAAGGTCGCGAAGGTCGACTTCCAGCCGGCATATTCGGCGTCGGCATAGACTTCGAGATTGTCGTTAGGCTTCCACTGGAAGACGCCGTTAAGCTGCGGACGGTTATAGTCGCCCGTGTCGGTCAGGCCACCGACGCAGGTCGGCAATACCGCACCCGTGCCGCCCGGAGGGCCGTTGCTGCCCGAACGCGGATCGCAGTTGAACGAGATGGGGCGCGAGAAGTGCTGGTCCGAATAGGAGGCGTCGAACAGGACGCCCATCTGGCCGGCCGAAGTGTCGAAGCGGTCCGACAGCAGGATGCTGGCGACGTAATCGCCCTTCTTGGTGTAGGCGCCTTCATTGGCGCGCAGGTTGCCCGCGATCGTCAGGCCCTTCTTGAAGTTGAAAGGCTTCTGGCGCTTGATGTTGACAACCCCGGCCACGCCGCCTTCGACCAGGTCGGCCGAATTCGACTTGAAGACGTCGACGCCCGCCACCGATTCCGCCGGCAGGTCCTGGAAGGCATAGCCGCGGCCGACGCCGGTGAAGATTTCACGGCCGTCCAGCGTCGTTTCGATATCGCCCAGGCCGCGGATGATCACGCCGGTGATTTCGTTGTTGTACTGGTTGGCGGTCTGCACGCCGGGAATGCGCTGCATGGCGGCGGCGACGGTGTTGTCCGGGAACTTGCCGATGTCGTCCGAAACGATCGAGTCGACGACATTGTCCGACTTGCGCTTGATTTCGGCGGCGCGCTGCAGGCTGCGGCGCTGGCCGACGACGACGACAGTATTGGTGTCCTGGCTGGCTTCCGGCTGGGCCGCGGGCTTGGCGTCCTGCGCAAAGGCCGGCAGGGCCGTGAGCAGAATGGCGGCGGCCGAAGCCGTGCCGAGAATGAGATGTTTCCTGTGGGTCATGGACTCGTTTCTCCTGTGGCTGTTCTTTGTCTTTGTTTGGTCGCGCAATTTATCCGAAAAGCGGTGGCCACTTTATTGGATTGCGCTCTGGCACGATCCTCGCCGCACCTTGATGTCTTATTTATATGATAAATAAGATTGATGCTACAAGCTAATTTTATCGTACATATTCGAAAGGGTGGATTGTGACAAATTTGTCGCCGTGCCCGGCGGCTTCGCCGGGCACGGAAAGGCTTACTGGCCTTGGGTCTTATGGGCCTTGAAGGCGGCTTCGGCTTCCGCCGTCATGCGCTTGATCTGGTCGGTTTCAGCCTTGCGGTACGGCGTGCCGTCGGGCTGGAAGATGTCGTGGAACCAAAGCGTCGGCTGGGTCGTCGTATAGGGCCGCTGCCACGAATCCCACGGCATGTTGGTCTGCGTCTTGCCGACAACGAAGCCCCAGTTGATCATGGCGACATTGTACTTGCGGCCCATGGGCAGCGCCGAATCGAAGGTCGAGCCGTTGCCGCGCGCCATATATTCGGTCAGCAACAGCGGCCGGCCGTAGGGTTGCAGCGATCTTATCCGCGCCTCGAGGATTTCCGGCCAGTCGTAATTGTGGAAGCTGATGATGTCCGATTGCGCCAGCTGGATCGTCTCGACGGCGTTGAGGTGGCCATTGGGCGACCAGTCGTCGTTGTGCCACAGCCCGCTGGTCAGCGGTTGGACAGGCCCCTGCCCGCGCGCCCAGTCGAAGACCTGGGGCAGCAGGCGCGCCACGGCCTTGATTTTCACCGGCTCGTCGAGCTGACGGTAATTGCCGCCGCCCTGGTTGTCGGGCTCGTTCCATACGTCCCATGCCAGGATGCGTTCGTCCTTGGCGAAGCGGCCGACAATGCCCTCGACATAGGCTTTGAACTTCGGCGTCTGGCTCTCGTCCATCAGCCCGTCGGTGCCGGGGCTTTGCACCCAGCCGGAATTGTGCGTGCCGGGGATGGGCGGATGCTGCGTGCCGAGCGCCGGGTTCGGGTCCCAGCACGAATCGAACAGTACGAAGATCGGGCGGATACCGTGTTTCGCGGCGATCCCCAGAAACGTGTCGATGCGCGTCTTGAAGCCTTCGGGGTCCTGCTCATACAGCTTGTTGTGCAGGAAGACGCGCATGGTGTTCATGCCCAGGCCCTGCGCGTAACCGAGCTCGCGGTCGATTTCCGTCGGGTTGAAGGTTCCGGCCTGCCACATCTCGAACTGGTTGATGGCGTCGATCGGGATGAAGTTGCTGCCGACCAGCCAGCGCTGCTGTCCGTACCACGCATTGGCCTTTTCCGCCGTCCAGCGCGGAAGGGTCTGCGCATTGGCCTCGGGGGAATACGCCTGTGTGGATACTGTCAACGCCATGCTGCCTGCTACCAAAAAAAGTTTCGCCTGTTTCCAGATTTGCGGTTTCATAGTCCTTTTTCCTATTTTTGGGCAGCGAAATCCGCTGCGGCGCGGGCGGTGGCGGCGCGGATCTGCTCCGTTTCGGCCGGGCGATAGGGCTTGCCGTCGGCGTAGAAGATGTCGTGGAACCAAAGCGTCGGCGCGTTGGCCGTATAGGGACGCTGCCACGAATCCCACGGCATGTTGGTCTGCGTCTTGCCGACGACGAAACCCCAGTTGATCATGGCGACGTGGTATTTTTCGCCGAGCGGCAGGGCGCTGTCGAAGGTCGACCCGTTGCCGCGCGCCATATATTCAGTCAGCAGCAGCGGGCGGCCATAGGCCTTCAGCGTCACGATGCGCTTTTCCAGGTCTTCCGGCCATTCGTAGCTGTGGAAGCTGATGACGTCGGATTGGGTGATCTGGATCTCTTCCGTGCGGCTATGCTTGCCCTTCAGCGACCAGTCGTCGGTCACCAGCCACACGCCAGACGTCAGCGGCTGGACCGGCTTCTGGCCGCGCGCCCAGGTGAAGACCTGTGGCAGCAGGCGCTCGACATTGGCGACCTTCTGCGCCTGGTCGCTGCGGCCGCCGTCTTTGGCGCCCGCCTTGCCGGAAACCGTCCAGTCATTGGTCTGGCCGTCGCGGTTGTCGGGCTCGTTCCAAACGTCCCATGCCAGGATGCGGTCGTCGTTCGCGAACGCCCCGACGATGCCTTCGACATAGGCCTTCAGTTTCGGCGTGTTCTCCGGCTTGAGGCCGACGGCGCCAGGGCTTTGCACCCAGCCCGAATTGTGCACGCCGGGGATCGGCGCCGGCTGGGGTCCGAGGTGCGGATACGGGTCCCAACACGAATCGAACAGGACCAGGATCGGCTTGATATGGTGCTTCGCTGCGATCGTCAGGAAGGTGTCGACGCGCTTTTTGAAGCCTGCCGGGTCCTGCGCCCACAGCTGGTCGTGCAGGAAGACGCGCATGGTGTTCATGCCGATGCCCTCGGCGTAGCCCAACTCGCGGTCGATCTGCTCGGGGTTGAAGGTATCGGCCTGCCACATCTCGAGCGGATTGATGGCGCCGCTGTTGATGAAGTTGCTGCCGACCAGCCAACGCTGCTGGGCGTACCATGTATTGGCCCTGTCGGCGCTCCAGCGCGCCGGGGCCGGCGCTTGCGGCGTGCGGGCCAGGGCCGGCTGGACGACAAACGCCAGGGCGACGGCGGCGACAGTGAGGGAAAGTCGGGTCATCGGCCTACTTCGCGCTAAAACGGTAGATCAGGGTGTTGGAATAGGTCTCGCCCGGGTGCAGCAGGGCCGAGCCGAAGGCCGGCTGGTTGGGCGTATCCGGGAAGATTTGCGGTTCCAGCACAAAGGCGTCGCCCTCGCGGTAGATGTGGCCCGACTTGCCCGACGACGTGCCGTCGAGAAAGTTGCCGGAATAGAACTGGATGCCAGGCTGATCGGACAGGAGTTCGAGCTTGCGGCCCGATACGGGGTCCTCGACGACCGCCATCAGGCGCGGCTTCGGCGCACGCGTACGGCTGGCGACCCAGTTATGGTCGTAACCGCGGCCATAGACGATCTGGGTGTCGGACGCATCGCGGACGCGCGCCCCGATCGGCGTGGGCTTGCGAAAATCGAAGACGGTGCCCGCGACCTTGCGGACTTCGCCGGTCGGGATGGCGCCTGCGTCGGTCGGCAGATAGGCGTCGGCCAGGAGCGTCAGCCTCTGGTCGTAGACCGGGCGTTCACTGCCCTCGCCCGCCAGGTTCCAGTAGGCGTGGTTGGTGATGTTGACGATGGTGGTTTTCGTCGTCTTCGCCGTATAGACGATGCTCAGCTCGTTGTTTTCATTGAGCGAATAGGTGGCATCCACGGTCATCTGGCCGGGATAGCCCATGTCGCCGTCGGGACTGACATATTCCAATTCGACGCTGGTGTCTGTCACCCTGACGACGCTCCAGTTGACCTTGTCGAAACCCTTGGTGCCGCCGTGCAGCGAGTTGACGCCATTATTGACCGGCGCCTGAAAGGCTGCGCCGTCGATGCTGTACTGGCCCCTCGCGATGCGGTTGGCGAAACGGCCGACCGTCGCGCCGAAATACTGAGGCTGCGACAGGTAATGGCCGAGGTCGGCATAGCCCAGTGCGATGTCAGCCCCCTTGCCCTTGCGGTCGGGCGTGGTCAGCGCCTGGAGGCTTGCGCCGTACGTAATGACGGTGGCGGAGACGCCCTTGTGGTTCTTCAGCGTGATCGCTTCGACCGCGCCGCCATCGGGCAGCATGCCGAAGGGTTTGCGCGCCGTTTCGGCGGAGGCGGCGTGTGCGCCCGCCAGCAGGCAGGCGACCGTCACTGCGGCCGCGACGCTTAATCGCGAAGGGTTTCCAGCCATCATGTCCTCTCTGTTTTTCGTGAATCGCGTGTGGTCCGCGACATGAAATATGTTTTATCGGATTTATCAGATAAATAAAAGAGGCATTCTTTCGCAGTCCACGCGCTCAATCAGAACCTCTCCCGGAATCAGGGCAGGTTCGGGTGTGGAGGCGCCTACGACAGGTTCGTCAGCATGTCGTTGATGCGGTTCTCAGCATCCTTCAGCGCCCGATCGACGGGCTTGATACCGGTGATCGCCGCCGCCAGCTCGTCGCTCAGCATGTCCTGGATGGCGAACTGACGCTGGACGTCGATCGGCAGCCCCTTGCCGTAACTGGTGATCGCCACCAGGTCCTGGCGATGCGGCTGATTACGATACGCAGGATCGCTGGCCACCGCCTGCATCGACGTCAGATGCCCCGAGCGCGTCCACTGCATTTCGTTGACCGCCAGGAATTTCAACAAGCGATAGGCCGCCGCCATCTGCGCCGGCGTACGCTTGCGCACCGGCATCACCCAGGCGTGGCCGTCGACGAAGGCCGAGGGTTCCGCACCGAACAGCTGCGGGTACGGCATGACGCGATAGCCGTTATAAAGCGGCCGGCCAGGCGTCGAAGCTTCGGTATCGAAAGCGCCGATCATCCAGGTGCCGACGATATAGACCCCGCCGGCGCCATTGACGAAGGCCGAGGTCGCCGCCGCATATTCCTGATCGCGCGTCGTCAGGTTCTCGTCATAGATGCGCTTGAACAGGCCGACGATTTCCCGCGCCCGCGGCGTATCGAGCCGGATATGATGCGGGTCGGGGAAGATGACCTCGTGCTCGGCCAGGAGATAGGTATAGAGGTTGCGCGCATAGGCGGCCTTTTCGTTGACCATCGACTGCACGAAATAGGGCTTGCCGGTGCGGTCTCGGAACTGCCGCGCCTGCGCCAGCAACTCTTCCGGTCCGCGCGGCAGGATGGGCGTGCCGTCGCCCGCCACCAGCCCCGCCTGGCGGAACAGGTTCATATTGATATGGAAAAGCTGCGTCCAGGTGTCGAACGGCAGGCCGTAGATGTCGCCGTCCATGCTGACGGCGCGGCGCGCCACCGGGGTGAACTGGTCCGGCGTGATGCCGATGCCTTTCAGGCCCGCCGCCAGCGGCATCAGGAGATGATGCGCCTTGTAGTCGGGGATGACCGCCATATGCATGGTGACAAGATCGGGCGCGTCGTCGGCCGAAATCTGCGCCGACAGCTGATCGTAGCCCGGCCAGGCGACTGTATTGACGACAAGGTGGATGTCGGGGTTTTCCTGCTCAAAGCGATCGAGCAGGCCGGTGATGATCTCGCACTCGCCGGTCGGGTTCTCGGTCGGGGCGCCGAACTTCGGCACGTGGGCGCGGCAGTCGCCGAAGATGCGCTGGACCGTCAGCACCGTGCGCCGGTCGCGCGGCGCGCAGGCCGACAGCGCCGAAGCTGCCAGCAGACGGAGGACACCGCGCCGGTTCATGACCGCACCATGCCGGTGACGGCGCGCACGATGTGGCGCTGGAACAGGATATAGACGATCAGCACCGGCAGGCCGGCGGCCACGGCCTCGGCCATCAGTACGCCGAGGCCCGTCACCTCGGCATAGTTGGTCTGGGCCGCCGCCATGCCCTCGGTCAGGGTGTACATGTCGGGCCGCGTCGCCGAAATCAGCGGCCACCAGTAGTCGTTCCACGACAGCAGGAACGTATAGATGCCGAGGCTGGCCTGGGCCGGCACGGTCTGCGGCAGCAGGACGTGCCAGAAGGTGCCGAAGGTCGAGGCGCCGTCGAGCCGTGCCGCATCCTCGATGCCGCGCGGCAGCGCTCGGAAAGTCTCGGTCATCAGGAAGACGCCGAACGGCGCCGACAGGCCGGGCAGGATCAGTGCGGCGTAGGAATTATGCCAGTGCAGGGCGCTGAAGATATGGTGGCGCGTCAGGATCACCGACTGGTCGGGAATGGCCAGGCCAAGCAGGACAAAGCCGTAGATCCAGTCTCGGCCCGGAAAGCGCAGGCGCCCGAAGGCGTAGCCGGCCAGCGACGACAGGGCAAGGACGCCGATCACCTGCGCGCCCGAAACCAGCAGCGAATTGAGGAACCAGCGCAGCAGCGCGCGATTGCCGAACAGCTCGGCGTAATTGCCCAGCGTATAGGGTCCGGATGGGTGCAGCGGCGCATGGCGCATCAGGTCGACATTGGGGCGCAGCGACAGGAACAAGGTCCACAGAAGCGGCAGCAGCATGGCCGCCACCATGACGGCGCAAAAGGCAGCGCGCGCAACGTCCCAGGGCTTGAAGCGTGCGCTCATGCCGGCACCCTGCGCAGGCGCTGGACGAGTTGCGGCATCATCGCCGCTACGAGGATCAGCACGAACAGGATCTGCGACGCCGCCGCGGCATAGCCGACGTCCCAGTGGTTGAAACCAGTCTCGTAAATGTAGAGGACCATGGGCCGCGACGCGCCGTTCGGCCCGCCTTGCGTCAACAGTTGCGGCTGGCCGAAGAGCTGGAATTGCAGGGCGCATTCGTAGGCCGCCACGAGAATAAGCGTCGGCGTCATCTGCGGCAGGGTGATGCGCAGAAACGCCTGCCAGGGCGTGGCGCGATCGAGCGCCGCCGCCTCGTACAGCGAGCGCGGCACCTGCTGGAGCGCCGACAGGAAAAGGATCATCGGCAGGCCGAGGCTCCACCACACGGTAATCAGGGCGAGGCTGGGCAAGGCCAGGCGCTGGTCGCTCAGGAAGGCGAGCGGCGGGTGATGAAAGGCCGTGGCGGCACGCGCCAGCAGCCCGCCGTCGGGCGTCAGGACCTGCCGCCAGATAATCGTCAGGACGGTCACCGACAGGACCGAGGCGGCAAAGACGATGCTGCGCAAAAAGGCCGCGAAGCGCCCTGCCCTGTTGAGCGCCAGGGCCAGGGCCAGAGCCAGGACGACCAGCGGCGGCACGCAGATCAGCACGAACAGGACGCTGTTGCCCATGGCCTGCAAAAAGGTCGGATCCCGCAGCAGCCGGACATAGTTCTCGACGCCGATGAAGTGCTCGCCGCCGAACAGGTTGGCGCGAAAAAGGCTGAGCCGCATCCCGGCCAGCAGCGGATAGACGAGCAGCCACAGATAGACGGCCAGGAACGGCGCCGCGAACAGCAGATTGCCCCAGCCGGCAGGCGTCCGCAGGGACCTCATGCCGCCTCCGGCGCGTGCCACGCGCGGCCGGTAGCATCGAACAGGTGAGCGCACGCGCCGTCGAACTTCAACCCGATATCGGCGCCCGCCTGGTGCGGGCTGAGGCCCGGCTCGGCGGCAACGATCTCACGCCCGTCGTCGAGGCGGGCATGGACGAAGGACAGTTCGCCCAGGCGCTCGACGAAATCGACCTTCGCCCTGGCGGTCGGCCTTGCCCCGCCGACGCTGACATGTTCGGCACGCAAGCCCAGCTTCCACTCGGGACTGTCCGGCAGGCCGGCAAAGGCGATGGCGGTCTTGACGACGATACCCTGCGCCAGTTCGAACTCGGCGTGGCCGTCGCGGCCGCGCCTGATCGCGCCATCAAAGATGTTCATCGGCGTGGCGCCGACAAAGCGCGCGACGAACAGGTTGGCCGGGCGCGTGAAGATTTCGAGTGGCGTCCCGATCTGCTGGATCTGGTGATCGTGCAGCACCATGACGCGGTGCGCCAGCGTCATGGCTTCGACCTGGTCGTGGGTCACCATGACGACGGTGGCGGCCAGGGTACGGCTCAACCCCGCCAGTTCACGCCGCGTCTGAAGGCGCAGGGCCGGATCGAGGCTCGATAGCGGCTCGTCCATCAGCAGCAGGTCGGGGCGCTTGACCAGGGCGCGGGCGAGGGCCACGCGCTGCTGCTGGCCGCCGGACAGCGCATTGGGCTTGCGCTCGAGCAGGCCGTCGAGGCTCAGGGCCCGCGCGCTGTCGGCGATACGCGCCGCGATCTCGGCCGCCGGCACCTTCATATTGCGCAAACCGAAAGCCAGGTTGTCGCGCACGGTCATGTGGGGATACAGAGCATAGTCCTGGAAGACCATGGCGACGCCGCGCTCGGACGCCGGCAGGTGCTCGACCGGCCGGCCGTTCAGCAGGATCGCGCCGCCGTCAACAGTTTCCAGTCCCGCCATCATGCGCAGCAGGGTCGTCTTGCCGCAGCCCGACGGCCCCAGAATCACGAAGAATTCGCCGGCGCCGATCGCAAACGAGATGCCGCCGAACACGGTGGTCGCGCCATACGCCTTGGCGACGGCGCGGAACTCCAGGCCCTGTTGAGATTTTGACATGGTCGGCGTGGCGGTGAACGGCTTATGCTTGCGGCCTTATGGTGGCCGGATGAGGCGACCTTACTCCGCCATGCCGCCGTGCGGAAGATGCCATCTTATATCTTTAATATGATAATATCGGCTCAAGCGTCGGCGACGGTCTTGATCGTCCATTTGGAAACCGGCCCGGCCGGCGCTTCCGGCGGGTCGTCGTGCCCGCTCAGCCAGGGTTGAAGCTCGATCCTCTGCCTGCCCACCGACAGGACCAGCCGGCCCAGCCCGAAGGCGCTGACGACGGCGGTCGCCGGCTGCTTCTTGCCGGCAAGTGCGATCCTGATCGTATCCTGGGTCGCCAGCCGGTTACCGGTGATAACAAGCGCGGCGCCGGCATCGAGCTCGGTCCGCGACAGATAGGCCTGGTACTGCATGACCGCTTTATCGGACCCGCGAGCACGCCACGCAAGCCACGATCCGGTGAATTTCGCAATCGTGATGGCCGATCTGTCCTTCGCGGATCAGGCGTGTTGCAACCGCGGTTCGACACGAAGGGCAACGACGTCCGTGCGTGCAGAACGCGTCAGGCTGAAGAGAATGGCGTCGGCCAGTTCCTCGGCCAGCAGCATCCGGTCCTGCGCGATCTTTTCTTCCTGTTGCTCCGCCGAAAAGCCCTGCAGGTCGGCACGGACCAGGCCGGGCTCGATCAGCGTCACCTTGACATTCCTGTCCGCGACCTCCTTGCGCAACGTCTCGGCATAGGCGGCGATGCCGGCCTTGGTGGCGGCATAGGTGCTGGTGCCCGGCGACAGCTGGTCGGCGCTGACCGAACCGACGAAGACGATGTGGCCGCCCCTGTCCTTCATGCGTTCCAGCGCGGCGCGGGCGCAGGCGAGATATCCCAGGAAGTCGGTTTCGACGCCATAGCGCCAGTCTTCGTCGGACATGTCCTGCACCGGCTTGATGGCGACGCCGGCATTGTTGACCAGGATGTCGAGGCCGCCCAGCTTTTCGTCGACGGCGGCGAAGACCCTGGCCACGCCGCCGGCGGTCGCCACGTCGGCCGTCAGGCCCTGTATATCGCCCCGCGCGGCCTCGATCGATGCCTTCAGTTCAGCTTCGTGGCGCCCGAAGGTCAGGACACGCGCGCCCTGTTCGGCCAGCAGCGCCACGGTCGCCCGGCCTATGCCGGTCGTGCCGCCGGTCACCAGGATGCGCTTGCCCTTCAGGTCCGTCTTCTCGATCGTCATGATCCGTCCTCTTCGCAATGGGACAGCTTCGATACCGCCGGCGGCATCAGGATCAAATGGCGCATTGCAGCCTTCGGATAAGGCCTGGGTAAATCATGACCAGGCCACTGTAAAACCGGCGTCGGCCCTGGGCCTGTATTCCACGTGGGTTTCGCCGCCGCCGGAAGGCTCCAGGCCGCCGACGCGCACCTTCGGCGGTCCGGCCCTGTCGTCCAGGGCGATCAGCCGGACACGAGCCACGAGACCCTCTGGCCCTTTGAGCCTGACGGTCACGACCCCCTCGCCCGCCTCGACATGTGCGGGATAATCGCAAAACAGGCGAAACGGCGCGTCGCCGCACGGGAAAAACGCGCGCGACGCCAGGACAAAGGCGGCGCCGGCGCCATAGACTTCCTGACCGACCCGACCGGCAGGACTGCCGTCGCCATACACGTCTTCCAGCGGCAGCGACAGCGCCCGGTCGATATGGCCGTTGCGGCTTTCTGTCGCCAGGCTGCCGACCGGCAGGGCGTCGGGATAGAAGGACCATAGGACGTCGAGCGCATGACGGCGGTATTCGCACATCAGCAGCCGCAGCGGCGCCGGCAGATCGATGTCGCAGACCTTCAGGGCCTCGTCGAAGGCAGCGAACATTTCGAAGGCTTCGTACGCCGCCATGTACGGTCCGTCGTGCAGGCACGTGACGCCGAAGAAGCTGGCGTACGTACCGGCCCATTCGATGCGCGACCCCCACAGTTCGCAATTATGCATCAACCCGGCGATGAAGACGCAAGCCTGGTCGAGATAGCGCGCGTCGCGCTCCATCCGCCAAAGGCGCAGGCAGGCCAGCGCGCCCCAGGCGGTCAGGTTGGTCTGGTAGACCAGTTCGAAGCGCTTGTTTTCCAGTGCTTTCAGGGCTGCCCTGGCCTCGTCGACATAAGTCGTGTCGCGCGTCAGTTCGTGCGCCAGCAGCATGACATAGGCGTAGAAGCCGCCGACGTCGGTCTGTCCCAGGCCGTCGCCGCGATCCTTTTCGATGACCGAAAGGTCGGTCAGGTCGTACTGGATCGGCCATGTGTAGTGGAAATGATGGGCGGCGCGCACGGTAAAGGCGATCGATTTTCGGAACAGGACATCCGCCCAACCCTCGCCCTGCAAGGCCAGCCGCGCCAGGTTCATCAGCGGATGGTAGAGATACCAGGAATCGACGGCGTCGCGGTCCTTGTCCCCGCCGACATCGGGCAGGTAGCGGCGCAGCGTGCGCAGGTCTTCGTCGAAAAAGCCCTCCATGCCGATGGCCAGCTCGGTCGAGAACGGATCGGCCTTGCCGCGCCAGGCCTCGTATTCGCGGAGGGACTGCAGGACGGTCATCTGTACCATGCTGTCCGGCACCTCCGCGGCGACATAGGGCCTGACATAGCGTTTGCCGTCATGCCTTTCCGTGGCGTCGGGCGAGGTCTTGAGGTCGAGCAGCGTCTTGTCGGCGCGCCAGATCCAATCGCGGTACGACGGGTCCGGCCTGTCGAGGTAGGGATAGATGTCGGCCAGCATCTCGACAAAATGACGGGCGCTCTCGAACTCGGTGCCGCCGCAGGCCGGGCGCAGGCTGATCAACGCATCGGAAATCACGTATTCCTGGCCGCTCTTCAGCGGATTGACGGGCGGGGAAAAGCCGTTCGGCGCTGACGGCGGCTGATAGCCCAGCTCCGGCCATTCGCCGCCGACTACGCCGTCGGGCTTGGTCTTGGTGTCGACGAGGAACGGATTGAGAGCCGTCAGGTTCTGCATATAGAGCACCGTGCCAAAGGCCGGCTTGTCGAGGCAGAAGAAGCAGACGCCGGCATTGAGCCCGCGCTGGCCGGCCTCGACGCGGCCGCGTGCATTGCGCGGATCATCGTCGGTGTCGAGCACATAGAGGTCGCGCGGCCAGAAGACGACCAGCAGGTCGTGCGACGGCACAAGCCGCGAGGTCATGCGCAGCAGATTGTCGCCGAACAGGGTCAGGCTGATATGGTAGACGCCGGAATTGGTCTCGATCGTCCAGTCGCCGCCGTCGTCGCGCCGTGCCGCTTCGGCCACGACATTGCGCCCCATGACGGGAAAGGTGCGCAGGGCAATGCCGCCCTGTCCCGGCCTTCGCACCACGATCCACAAGGCGTCTCGGCCATGGAGCGGCGAGACGGTATAGACGCCCAGCCGCCACGGCGCCGCGATCTCGCGGGCGTTCTGCAATTCCCAATGAACGTTGAGCGTCTCGGGTGTAAAGCCCGGCACATCGGCGTGGGTCACGGCTGAAACCTCTCGCATTCGGCGGTAACGGGATGCGCCAATCTCAGGGCCGCGCGATCAAAATCAAATTCGGCGAAAGATGATATGCATAAGCTTCCCGTAGAGAGAGGACCGCTTCTTACAACCTCTTAACGGCCGCGGCCCCAAGCCTTACCGAAATTTTGCAGGGACTGTCCTATCGCTTGGCGGTGACCGCGTGCCGCCGCTTGCGACGAAGGGGCCACTTGCGACGAAGGGGATGGTGCGCATATGGATCCTCGCAGCGCGGCGCGACGCCGCCTTCTGATTTTTCCGATACTCCTCAGCCTATCGGGCTGCAGCCGAACCGTGCTCGATCCGGCAGGGCCCGTGGCGGCGGACGACGCCATCATCTTCATCGACGCCACCGTCATCATGCTGGCCATCGTCATCCCGACGATCCTGCTCGCCTTCTGGATGGCCTGGCGGTATCGCGCGTCGAATGCAAAGGCGCGGTACCTGCCGAACTGGGCCTATTCCGGGCGGATCGAGGCCGTCGTCTGGTCGATCCCCATCCTGACCATCATGTTCCTGGGCGGAGTGATATGGATCGGCTCCTACCGTGTCGATCCCTTCCGCCCGCTGCCGTCGAAGGAACCGCCGCTCGAGGTCCAGGTCGTGTCGCTCGACTGGAAATGGCTGTTCATCTATCCGCAGCAGGGCATAGCCACGGTCAACCAGCTGGTGGTTCCGGCCGGCCGGCCCGTCCATTTCTCGATCACCTCGGGCAGCGTGTTCAATGTCTTCTTCATCCCGCGCCTGGGCTCGATGGTCTACGCCATGCCGGGCATGGTGGCGCAGCTCCACCTGCAGGCCGACCGCCCGACCATCCTGTTCGGCCAGTCGTCGCAATTCAGCGGCGACGGCTTTTCGGACATGCAGTTCGAGGTAAAAAGCGTGCCCGCCGCCGATTTCGCCACCTGGACGCAAGGCGCACAGACCTCGGGCACCGTTCTCGACCAGGCCACCTACACGGCCCTGGCGCAGCAGAGCCAGAGGGTGGCGCCCGTCATCTATCGCGGGGTCGATCCTTCCCTGTTCCAGACGATCGCCGCGCAAAAGATCGCGCCCGGCCCCGGCCCGGAGCCGGAAAACCCGGCGCACGCCGGCCGCGAAGTCGCAACGGGAGGGAAACACTGAGCATGTTCGGCAAGCTTGACTGGTCGGCGGTTCCCCTGAGCCAGCCCATCCCGCTCATCACCTCGGCCGTGCTGATCCTGGTCATCCTGGGCACGCTGGGACTGGTCACGGTCAGGGGCTGGTGGCCATACCTGTGGCGCGAATGGATCACCAGCGTCGACCACAAACGCGTCGGCGTCATGTACTGCCTGCTGGGGATCGTGATGATGATCCGCGGCTTCGCCGACGCCATCATGATGCGTACCCAGCAGGCCGTGGCGGTCGATGCGCCGGGCTATTTGCCGCCGGAGCATTACGACCAGATTTTCTCGGCGCACGGCACCATCATGATCTTTTTCGCCGCCATGCCCATGGTCATCGGCTTCATGAACTTCGTGACGCCCTTGCAGCTGGGCGTGCGCGACGTCGCCTTTCCGACGCTGAATTCGGTCAGTTTCTGGCTGACGGCGTCGGGGGCGCTCCTGGTCAATATCTCGCTGTTCATCGGCGAGTTCGCCCGCACGGGCTGGCTGCCGTATCCGCCCCTCAGCGAACAGACCTATTCGCCGGGCGTCGGCGTCGACTACTACCTGTGGGCCGTGCAGATATCGGGCGTCGGCACGCTGATGACCGGGATAAACTTCGTCACGACCGTGCTCAAGATGCGCTGCCCGGGCATGAGCTACCTGCGCATGCCGATCTTCTGCTGGACGACCCTGGCCTCAAGCCTGCTGATCGTCGCCGTCTTCCCGATCCTGACGGCGACGCTGTTCATGCTGAGCCTCGACCGCGTCTTCGGCTGGCATTATTTCACCAATACGGCCGGCGGCAATCCGATGATGTTCGTCAACCTGATCTGGGCCTGGGGTCACCCGGAAGTCTATATCCTGGTCCTGCCGTCCTTCGGCATCTTTTCGGAAATCTTCCCGACCTTTTCGGGCAAGCCCCTGTTCGGTTACCGCTCCATGGTGGCGGCGACCCTGTTCATCTGCGTGGTGTCGCTGATGGTGTGGCTGCACCACTTCTTCACCATGGGCGCCGGGCCCGCGGTCAACACCTTCTTCGGCATCGCCTCGAGCATCATCGCGGTTGGAACCGGCGTGAAGATCTTCAACTGGATCTTCACCATGTACGGCGGCCGGGTCCGTTTTTCCGTGCCCATGCTGTGGTCGCTGGGCTTCATCTTCACCTTCTGCATCGGCGGGCTGACGGGCGTGCTGCTGGCCGTGCCGCCGGCCGACTTCATCACGCACAATTCGATGTTCCTGGTGGCGCACTTCCACAATGTCATCGTCGGCGGCGTGGTCTTCGCCCTGTTCGCGGGGCTCGACTACTGGTTCCCCAAGGCCTTCGGCTTCCGCCTGCATGAAGGCTGGGGCAAGGCCGCCTTCTGGTTCGCCTTCTTCGGCTTCTGGGTGACGTTTACGCCGCTCTACATCCTGGGCCTGCAGGGCATGACGCGCCGTTTGCAGCACGTCAACATCCCGGAATGGCAGCCCATGCTCTATGTCTCGCTGTTCGGCGTGGCCATCCTGATCGTCGGCGTCGTCTGTCAGGTGGTCATGCTGGTGGTCAGCATCATCGACCGCGACAAGCTTCGGGATGTCACGGGCGATCCATGGGACGGGCGTTCGCTGGAATGGGCGACACCGTCGCCGCCGCCCTTCTTCAACTATGCCGTCATGCCTAATGTCGAGGGTGAGGAAGCCTATTGGGGCATAAAACTAAAGGCGATCGAGACCCAGCAACTGGCGCCCGAGCCGGAATACCAGGCCATCGAAATGCCGATCAACAGCCCGGTCGGCTTCTTTACGGCGGCGTTTGCCAGCATCACCGGCTTCGCCCTGATCTGGCATATCTGGTGGTTGGCCGGTCTCGGCCTGATAGCGGCCTTTGCCGGCTTCGTCGTCTTTGCCTGGCGCGACGTGCATGAATTCCACGTGCCTGTCGAGCAGGTCGCCGAGGCCGAGCGTAAGCGCCGCGCCGCCCGCGAGGCCTTACTGCAACGCATCGCACAGCCGGGAGCGGCGTCGTGAGCGCCTCAGACCTGACCACGGCGCAGGAGGCCGTCCGCCGCGCCCGGGAAGACCCGCACCGGCTGGGCCACCACGGTCACGGCGGCGAACCGGTCGAAGGGGCGGGCCATGGCGAGACCGGCCCGGCCGACAAGCGCATTATCGTCGGCTACGGCTTCTGGATCTTCCTCCTCAGCGATATCGTCATGTTCGCCTGCTTCTTCGCGGCCTTCGCCGTGCAAAGCGGCGCCACCGCCGGCGGTCCGCGCATCTCCCAGATCGTCGAAATCCCGCGCGTGGCCATGGAAACCGGCGTGCTTCTGCTGTCGAGCTATACCTGCGGCCTGTCGTTCGCCGCCACCAATGCGCGCAGCAAGCTGTGGACGCAAGGCTTCCTGCTGGCCACGGGGCTTCTGGGCCTCGCCTTTGTCGGTATGGAATTGCAGGAATTCCTGTCGCTGGCGGCGAAGGGCATTACGCCCCAGCGCAGCGGGGCGCTGACCGCCTTCTTCGGCCTGGTCGGACTGCACGGCCTGCATGTGACGGTGGCCGGCCTGTGGCTTTTGACCATGATGGCCCAGGTCCAGGTCAAGGGCTTCCGCAAGGAGATTATCCACCGGCTGATCTGCTTCAACCTGTTCTGGCACGCCCTCGACATCGTCTGGATCGGCGTTTTCACGATCGTCTACCTGATGGGGACCCGCCTATGAGCCATATCGAACCCGATCCTCACGATCACGCGCCGGGCGACGAACCCGAGGAAAGCGCCGGCCACTGGATACGCAATTCCAATCTCGGCCTCGGCTTTTCGGTGATCCTGACCGTGGCCGCCTTCTGGGCGGTGGGCACGCACCTGATCTGGGCCCCCGCCGTACCCGTGGCGCTGGTCGTCCTGGCCATCGCCCAGATGGGCGTGCACCTGGTGTTCTTCCTTCACGTCACGACCGGGCCCGACAATACCAACAACGTCCTGGCCCTGGCCTTCGGCGTGCTGGTCGTCTTCCTGATCGTCGCCGGCTCGCTCTGGATCATGAACAACCTGAACCACAACATGATGCCCATGGATCCGGTTCACCTGATGCAGATGCAACCCTGAAAACGGCCAGGCCTTTATGACTTTCTGACAGACAGGCTTCAGACCCGCAGCCCCTTTTTGCGCGGGCCGCTCCTATACCGAAACCGGTGCACTTTCTTTTGCGGTGGAGATAGCCATGGCCCGGATCGGTTCGATGCTGTCGCAACAGGGTCAACCCAAACCCCTGCTCGGCGGCCTGCTGGCCCTTATCGGCCTGGTCCTCCTTATCGGCGGCGTGTGGCTGATCGCTGTCGGCGGCAGCTGGTATTACGGCCTCGCCGGACTGGCGTTGCTGGTCTCGGGCTGGCACATCGTCAAGGGCCGGGCTTCGGGCGCCTGGATCTATATCGCCACCTTCATCGTCACGGCATTATGGGCGTTCGCCGAATCGGGCCTCGACGGCTGGGCGCTGGTGCCGCGGCTGGCGGGGCCGTTCGTGCTGCTGGTCATCGTCGCCCTTTGCCTGCCCGGGTTGCAGCCTGACGACGGCGACAAGGCGCGGACGCAGGTCCTGGCCGGGGCGGCGGTCTTCGCCGTCATGCTCGGCATCGCCGTCTTTGCCGCCAGCCGGCCGAAGGTGCTGGAAACGGTGCCCGAAGCCCAGACCGCCCTCACCTACCAGTCGGATACCTACGCTGCCGGCCGCGGCGACTGGTCGGCCTATGGTTCCGGCACCGGCGGCCAGCGCTATGCCGATCTCAACCAGATCACGCCCGACACGGTCAAAAACCTGAAGGTCGCCTGGACCTTCCACACCGGCGACCTGCCCAAGAAGTTCGGGGTCGAGATGACACCGCTGAAAGTCGGCGACAGCCTTTACGGCTGTACGGCGATGAATACCCTGTTCGCCCTCGATCCGGCGACCGGAAAGGCGCGCTGGCGCTACGACCCGAAGGTCGGGCAGAAGTATATTCCTTACACGACCGCCTGCCGCAGCGTTGTCTACTATCGGGTGCCGACAGCCGCCGCCGGCACGCCGTGCGCCGAACGGATCTACGAGGGCACGCTCGACGCCCGGATCATCGCCGTCGACGCGCGCACTGGGACGCCCTGCCCGGGCTTCGGCCGGAACGGCCAGGTCAGCATCACCGAAGGCATGGGCAATGTCATCCCGTCCATGGTCGCCATCACCTCGCCCCCCGTCATCGTCCAGGGGGTCATCGTTACCGGCCACGAGGTGCTGGACGGCCAGTATCGCTGGGCGCCGTCGGGCGTGATCCTGGGTTACGACGCCGTCACCGGCGCCAAGCGCTTTGCCTGGGACGTCATGCGCCCCGACATATCGGTCGAGCCGCCCGCAGGTCAAACCTATACGCCGGGCACGCCGAACATGTGGACCTCGCCCACCGGCGACGAACAACTGGGCCTGGTCTACCTGCCCATGGGCAATTCCGGCGGCGACTATATGTCGTCCCTGCGCCGTCCGCTGGAAAAGACCGTGTCGTCGTCGCTGGTCGCACTCGATGTCCATACCGGCAAACCGCGCTGGGTCTTCCAGACGGTGAAGAACGACGTGTGGGACTACGACCTGGGCTCGCAGGCCTCGCTGGTCGAGTTCCCGTCGGGCGGCGCCATGGTCCCGGCCATTATCCTGCCCAGCAAGACCGGCGACATCTATGTGCTCGACCGCCGCACGGGCCAGCCCCTGACCCAGGTCGGCAATATCAAGGCGCCGCAGGGCGGAGTCGAACCGGCCGAACGCGCCCCCATCCAGATCCAGTCGCTGTACAACACCCTGCGCAAACCGCCGCTCAAGGAAAAGGACATGTGGGGCATGTCGCCGATCGACCAGATGATCTGCCGCATCCAGTTCCGCACCGCCGTCTATCAGGGCTATTTCACCCCGCCTGTCTACGGCAAGCGCTGGATTCAGTATCCAGGCTATAACGGCGGCTCGGACTGGGGCTCGGTCGCCATCGACCCGCGCCGCGGCGTCATCGTCGCCAACTACAATGACATGCCGAACTACAACAAGCTGCTGACGCGGAAAGAGGCCGACGCCGGCAATATCAAGCCGGTCGGCGCCCCTGGCGCGCCGGGCAAGGAAGGCAATGGCGAGGATCTGGGGCCGCAGACCGGCCTGCCCTATGCCGACGTGATCAATGCCGGCTGGCGCATGCCCTTCACCAAGATGCTGTGCAAGCAGCCTCCGTACGGCGGCATCCGCGCCATCGACCTGAAGACCGGTCACACCCTGTGGGATCATGCGTTCGGCGACGCCCGCCGCAACGGACCCTTCGGCCTGCCGTCCTTCCTGCCGCTGACCATCGGCACGCCGAACAATGGCGGCGCGGCGGTGACGGCGGGCGGCCTGATCTTCATCGCCGCCACGACCGACAACCAGTTCCGCGCCATCGATATCCGCACCGGCAAGACGGTCTGGCAGGTCACCCTGCCGGCCGGCGGCCAGGCGACGCCCATGGTCTATGAGCAGAACGGCAAGGAGTACGTCGTCATCATGGCCGGCGGCCACCACTTCATGGAGACGCCGGAAGGGGATTCGCTGATCGCCTATGCGCTGCCGTAATCAGCCTCGCACGGCGGCCTCGATGGCGGCCACGTCGATCTTGCCCATGTCCATCATGGCTTCGAAAGCGCGTTTGGCAACATCCCCGCCCTGGCTCAGGGCGTCGGTCAGGACGCGCGGCGTGATCTGCCACGACAGGCCCCACCGGTCCCTGCACCAGCCGCAGGCGCTTTCCTGCCCGCCATTGCCGACAATGGCGTCCCAGTAGCGGTCGGTCTCGGCCTGGTCGTCGGTAGCGATCTGGAACGAAAAGGCTTCGCTGTGGCGGAACATGTCGCCGCCGTTGAGCCCAAGGCACGGCACGCCGCACACGGTGAATTCGACCGTCAGGACCTGGCCTTCCTTGCCGCCCGGAAAGTCGGAAGGCGCCTTGTGCACGGCGACCACCCGGCTGTCGGGAAAGGTCTCGGCATAGAAGCGCGCGGCCTCTTCGGCGTCGTGGTTGTACCACAGGCAGATGGTGTTCTTGTTCATGGCTATTTCCCTTATACGCGGCGCGTGGTGACGATGGGCACGCGCGGCGACAGCATCTGGCCCTTCATGGCGCCCTCGCCTTCGGTCGCCGACACCGGCGCGGTGAAGATGGCGCGCACCACATCCATGCCGTCGACGACATGGCCGAAGGCGGCAAAGCCCTGATTGTCGCCGGTCCCGCCGCCGCCGGCATCCAGGAAGGTCATGTCGCCGACGCAGATGAAGAAGTCGCCGCGCCCGCTGGGCAGTTGCCCCCCGCGCACCAGCGAAATGGTACCGTCAATGTGGCTGAGGCCGGTCTGGCTGGTCGGCTCGTGCGCCACCGGGGCAAGGGCGCGCCGGCTGTCGCCGCCCTGGACCAGGCCGCGCGGATTGCCGTCGGCGCCGTTGCCATTGGGCATGGCGCGGTAGAAGACATTATTGTCGAGCTTCTTCAGGTCGACATAGCGCAGGAAGTTCTTGACGGTCAGGGGCGCGTGGAGGGCGTCGAGATCGAGGACGATGACACCCTTGCCCGTCGTCATTTTGATGCGCACAAGCCCGGCTGCCGTCTGTGCCCACGCCGGCAGGACCGTCACAGCCCCCAGGGCCAGTCCGGCGCCGATCATGTCCCTGCGTCTCATGGCTTTTCTCCCTGCGCACGATTTTACCCATCATGCGCAGACCGCGGCAGGAGTGCAAGGGTTCGACTTTCGACTCGACAACCGGCGCGCCCGAATGGTTAATGACACAGCAGCTTGGGAGGGCTTCTTCATGGACCGGCGGATTTTCCTGGCGCTTCTGGGCGCAAGCGGCATGGCGTGGAACGCGGACGCTACGGACCTGAAATCCCTTATCGAAAAGGCGACGGCCAAGGGCGGCTCCGGCAGCGACGCCGACGGCGCCCTGCGCGAAACCCTGACCGACGGAACGCTCAGCGCCGTGACACGGGTGTCGAAGCCCGACGGCTACTGGGGCGACAGTGCCATCCGCATTCCGCTTCCCAAGGCCCTGGCCGGCGTCCAGGCCATTGCCAAACCGCTCGGCATGTCCGGCGCGCTCGACGACGTCCATTTGCGCATGAACCGCGCGGCGGAAGCGGCGGCGCCGCTGGCCCGCGACCTGTTCCTCGACGCCATTCGCGGCATGACGATCAAGGACGCGGTCGGGATCATCAAGGGCGGTCCGACCTCGGGCACCGAATATCTGCAAAAGACGACGACGCCCCGCCTGACCTCGGCCTTTACGCCGCCCATGGAAGACGCCCTGCAAAGCACGGGCTGCGTGCAGTCGCTCGACGCGGCGGTCAAGCGCAACAAGCTCGGCGGCATCGTCCATGGTGACGCCAAAACCTATCTCAGCAAATACGCCGTCGGTTTGGCGCTGAACGGCCTGTTCCACTATATCGGCGTGGAAGAGACATCGATCCGTCATGATCCCGGCAAGACGGGTTCGAACCTGCTGAAGCGCGTTTTCGGCTAGCTTTCTCAGGGAAACAAACTTTCATATAAAAAACTTCGTCCTTGAGACCGGACGAAAATTTCGTCATGCTTGTCGGAAAGCGCTCCGCCGGAAGAGCGCCGGAAACGCAGCAAGGATGCCGAAATGCCTACTTTGAACCGCCGGGCCGCCCTGAAGGTGGCCGCCGCCGCCGGCCTTATCGGCGTGCCCGCCGCCGTCCGCGCCGAGACGCCGCCTTCACCCCTTACCCTGTGGTACAAGCAGCCGGCCAGCGTATGGACCGAAGCCCTGCCCATCGGCAACGGGCGGCTGGGGGCCATGGTCCATGGCGGCATCACGCGGGAGGAAATCCAGCTTAACGAAGACACCTTGTGGGCCGGCGGGCCGTACGATCCTGTACACAAGGGCGCGGTGCAGAACCTGGCCGAAGTCCGCCGGCTGATCTTCGCCGGCAAATATCCCGAGGCCGAAGCGCTGATCGAAAAAGGCATGATGGCCCAGCCCGAACGCCAGATGTCGTACCAGACGGTGGGCTCGCTCTGGCTGACCACGGGCGTGTCGTCCATGGTCGGCGGGTATCGCCGCGAACTCGACCTCGACCGCGCCGTCGCCACCACCACCTACAGCCAGAACGGCGCGACCTTCACGCGTGAAGCCTTCGTCTCGCCGGTCGACCAGGTTCTGGTCGTACGCCTTTCCGCCGACAAGCCGGGCCGCATCAACCTGCATTGCGAGTACGACACACCGCAGCGCGCCGGGACCGGGCTTGATGGCGGCCAGCTGCTGCTCAAGGGTTATAACTCGAGCCAGCAGGGCATAGACGCGGCCCTGACCTATGAGGCGCGGCTGATGACGCGTCGCAGCGGCGGCACCGAGACGTCGGGCCCCGGCGACATCGTCATCACCGGCGCCGATGAAGTCGTGCTGCTGGTCGCCATGGCGACCTCGTTCAAAAGCTGGAACGACGTGTCGGGCGACCCGGCAGCGCTGAATCGGGCCGTGCTGCAAAAGGCCGCCGCCAAGTCGTACGGCCAGCTGCTGGGCGACCACGTCGCAGAGCACCAGCGGCTGTTCCGGCGGGTGTCGGTCGATCTCGGCACCACGGACGCTGCAGCCGATCCGACCAATGAACGCATTTCGAAGTCGCAGACGCGCGACGACCCGGCGCTGACGGCCCTCTATTACCAGTTCGGCCGCTATCTTTTGATCTGCTGTTCGCGTCCCGGCACCCAGGCCGCCGGCCTGCAAGGCATATGGAACGACAAGCTCAACGCCCCGTGGGGCGGCAAGTACACGATCAATATCAATACCGAGATGAACTACTGGCTGGCCGAGCCCGCCAACCTGTCGGAATGCGTCCTGCCGCTGGTCGACCTGGTCAAGGACATCGCTAAACGGGGCGAGGAGACGGCGCGTGAACATTACGGCGCGCGCGGCTGGGTCTGCCACCACAATACAGACATCTGGCGCGCCACCGGCCCGATCGACGCGGCCAAGTACGGCACCTGGCCGATGGGCGGGGCCTGGCTCAGCACCCACCTGTGGGACCACTACCTCTACACCAACGATCCGGCCTACCTGGCCGAAATCTATCCGATCCTGAAGGGGGCGTCGCAATTCTATCTCGACTTCCTGACGCCGGAACCGAAGCACGGTTGGCTGGTCACCTGCCCGTCCATGTCGCCCGAACACACCCATCCGTTCGGGACCATGATCTGCGCGGGGCCCACCATGGACACGCAGCTTCTCAACGACCTGTTCGACATTACGGTCAAGGCGGCCGCCGCGCTGAAGACAGACAAGGCCTTCGTCAAGCAGGTCCAGGCCACGCGGGCGAAACTGCCCCCCATGCAGATCGGATCGCAAGGCCAGTTGCAGGAATGGCTGGAAGACTGGGATATGACGGCGGTCGACCTGAACCATCGCCACGTCAGCCACCTCTACGGCCTGTTCCCCAGCTACCAGATCAATGTCCGCGACACGCCGCAGCTTGCGGCGGCCGCCAAAAAATCACTCGAAATTCGCGGCGACCAGGCGACGGGTTGGGGCACCGCCTGGCGTATCAACCTGTGGGCGCGACTGGGCGACGGCGATCATGCGCATGAAATCATGCGCTTTCTGCTGGGTCCGGAACGCACCTACCCCAACATGTTCGACGCGCATCCGCCGTTCCAGATCGACGGCAATTTCGGCGGCGCCAACGCGGTGATGGAGATGCTGTTGCAAGCCTGGGACGGAAATCTGGCGGTTCTGCCGGCCCTGCCCTCGGCTTGGCCGGCGGGGTCGATTTCCGGCCTGCGCGTGCGCGGCGGCATCGGCGCCGACCTGGCGTGGCAAGGCGGCCAGCTGAAAAGCCTTAAGCTGACACCAGATCGCGATGGCAGCCTTTCGCTGCGCCATGGCAATGCGACGCTGAAGCTCGACCTCAAGGCCGGGCGCGCGGTAACGGTCGGCTATGCCGGGGGCCGTTTGCAAATCGTGTGAGGGCGCCCTTGAAGCGTGCTCCCGTTCGTGACAATGATACCGGTGTCAATGTTAGCGATAACGAAAAAAGACATGACGAGAGGAATGCCACATGTTGTCCCGAACCCTGCTTAGCGGGTTTATGCTTTTTGCAGCCATCGGTGCCCCGGCTTTGGCCGATACGCTCAAGGTCTCGCACGAGGCCGGCGCGCAATACGCCACGGTTCAGTCGGCGGTCGACGCCCTGCCCGACACCGGCGGCGATATCGACATCGCGCCCGGCACCTACCGCGAAAAGATCGTCATCGCCAAAAACGGCGTCCATCTGCACGGCACCGGCGCCAGGCCCGAGGACACGGTCCTCGTCTATGGCGACGGCGCCTCGAACGCCGGCGGCACCTTCAAGTCGTACAGCGTACTGGCCTCAGGCGATGACTTCCACGCCGATGACCTGACGATCCAGAACGACTACTGGCTCAACCCCGACAACAAGCCGTCGCAGGCCGTGGCGCTGAACCTGATCGGCGACCGCGCCGTGCTGACCCATGTGCGGCTGCTCGGACACCAGGATACGCTCTACGCCAACAAGGGCGCCGGCGGCCGCATGAGCCGCCAGTTCTTTTCCGACTGCTATATCGAAGGTCATGTCGACTTCATCTTCGGCAACGCAAAGGCCTACTTCCAGAACTGCCGCATCCACGGCCTGGCGCATTCGTCGGTCATGTATACGGCGCAGAGCAAGAACACACCGGCGGACGACAGCGCCTACGTCTTCGACCACTGCACCCTGACCGCCGAAGCCGGCGCGCAGGATATCGCGCTCGGCCGCGCCTGGCGGACCTATGCCACCGTCATCTTCCTCGATACCGACATGCAGGCCGATATCATCAAGGCCGGCTGGCGCGAGTGGACGCCCGGCAAGACCAATACCCTGCCGTTCGCCTATTACGCCGAATACAAGTCGACCGGCCCCGGCGCCAATCCGACGGGCCGTGAGCCCTACAGCCTGCAACTGACGGACACGCAGGCCGCCGCGTGGCGTCTGGATGCCTTCTACAAGGGCGATACCGCCTGGATCCCCCAAAACGTGAGGAACGCGAAATGAAAAAGGCTATTCTCATTCTGGCTGCCGGCCTGGCCGTAGCCCTGCCTGCGGCAGCGCAAATCCAGCCGACAATCGTTCCCGCGCCCGTCGTCGCGCAGCTTCCGGCCGTCACCGACGCCGCCCAGCGCGCCGCCATCAAGCGCATCGTCCCGAAGAAGATCATCCTCGTCGGCGATTCCACCACCCAGGTCGGCAGCGGCTGGGGCGGGTCGTTCTGCGCCAACCACCTGACCTCGTTCGTGTCTTGCGTGAACCTGGCGCGCGGCGGCCGCGGCACCTTCGACTACCGCGCCGAAGGCTCGTGGGACATCGCGCTCAGCGAAATGAAGGCGCCGGGCTACGCCCAGGTCTACGTCCTCATCCAGTTCGGCCACAACGACCAGCCGGGCAAACCCGGACGGTCGACCGACCTGGCCACCGAATATCCGGCCAACCTGAAGCGCTACGTCACCGAGGCCCGCGCCGCCGGCGCCATTCCCGTGCTGGTGACGCCGCTGACGCGCCGAGCCTTCAAGAACGGTTCCTTGCAGGACGACCTTCAGCCCTGGGCGGAGGCGGTCAAATCGGTGGCCAAGGAGATGGACGTGCCGCTGGTCGACCTGCACGCCCTGTCGGTCGCCGCCGTGCAACAGATGGGCCCGGTCGAAGCGATTACGCTTGCCGAAACCATGCCGCCGCAAGAGGTGATCGAGGCTGCGAAGACGGGCACGACGATCGGCGCGCCGAAAACCACGCCTGCCGCCCCGGCGGCCAGCACCGAGGTTCTGGAAAAGCCGCAGGGCCATCCGACCGTCGTCTTCGACTACACGCACCTCGGGCCCAAGGGCGCCGACTACGTCTCGAAGATGGTCACGGTCGAGCTGGCGCGCGTCGTGCCGGACCTGCGCCGCGACCTCGTCGAAGATCTCTATCCGCCGCATCAGTAACAGGCCACGCACATGTGGTTTTCCGTCAATCGCCGCGCCCTGCTCGGCGCCGCAACCGCCGCTGGCCTGAGCACGGGCCTGTCGGTACAAGCCGCCACAACGGCACCTGACCGTATCGCCATCCCCGACGACGGCTGGATGCTGTCGCTCGACCCCAAGGCGGCCTGGAAGGAAGACGACATCTTCCTGCCCGACGATGTGGTGCTGGCGTCCCTGCCCGTTCGTCCGCCGACGGACGGATGGCAATCGCTGAAGAGCGGTCTGGGCGTGACGCTGCCGGCGACGGTCGAACAGTTCTACTGGGGCCAGTTCGGCCTCAGGCCCTACACGGCCGATGAATACCGTTACGCTGACGACGACGCGATCCCGCAGAACGGCGCCTATGTCGGCGTGTCGTGGTGGACGAAGGCCATCGATATTCCGGCAACCGCTAAGGGCAAGCAGGTCTGGCTGCATATCCGCGGCGCGCGCATGCGGGCGGAAGTCTTTCTCAATGAACAGCTGGTCGGCTATTCGATCATGTCGGAACTGCCCATCGATTGCGACCTGACCAAGGCTATGAAGCCGGGCGAGCCCAACCGGCTGGCCATCCGCATCACCAATCCGGGCGGACGCTACGACTGGAAGGATTCCAACACCATGACCTGGGGGCACGCCAAGCTCTACCAGTCGCATGGCTTTGGCGGTATCGACCGGGGCCTGACGATCAGCATCCATCCGACGGCCGGCCGCATCGCGGACGCCTGGGTGCTCAATACGCCCGATCCGCGCGTCGTCACCGGCCATGTCGAGCTGGCGCTGAAGGACGCGCCCAATCTCGATGCGCTGAAAAAGCAGCTGAAGGCGGTGCTGACCGACACGTCAGGCGCGCCGGTCGCCGCCACCGTCACCCTCGAAGACATCGTGGCGAAGGACAAGCTCGTTACCGCCCGATTCAAGGTTTCGGCGCCGACCGCCAGGCTGTGGGACCTCGATACGCCTGTCCTCTATCGGCTGAATTTCGCGTGGGCCGGCAGTGAGAAAAACGTACGCTTCGGCTTCCGCTGGTACGGCCCCGAAGGCATCGGCACCAACGCCATGCTGCGGCTGAACGGCCGCCGCATCAAGGCCTATACCGCCATCTCGTGGGGCTACTGGGGGTATAACGGCCTGTGGCCGACGCCCGAGCTGGCCCGCCGCGAAGTGACCTCCGCCAAGGCTCTGGGCCTGAACAGCCTGTCCTTCCACCGCAATGTCGGCAAGGCCGAGGTCTTCGACGCCCAGGACGAGATGGGATTGCTGCGCAGCATGGAACCCGGCGCCGGCCGCCAGGCGATCGGCAAAGACCTGAAGCCCGGCGAGAGCCTGTCGGCAGGCGACCAATGGGTGCGCGCCTTCATGGTCGCCAAGTGCAAGGCCATGGTCCGCGCCTTCCGCTCGCACCCGTGCCTGGTGCATTACACGCTGCAGAACGAGGTCTCGGCCAAGCTGGAAAATCCCGATGTCGAAGCGGTATTGCGCGCCATGCACGACCTCGACCCCAGCCGCACCGTCATCCTCAACGACGGCTTTGTCGGGCGCGGGGCGGCGCAAGCCATGTTCCTGCCCTATGACGACCACCTCTATCGCTCGGACAAGGAGACGGCCGGCGGCTGGTGGGTCAACCACCAGGGCGCGGGCGACCAGTGGTACGACAAGTTCTATCAGGACAAGGACAATTTCATCCACCGCCAGACCATGCCCGAAGCGATCGTCGAGTTCGGTGAGATGGAGGGCTGCGCCGTCGCAGACAACCACGTCAAGATGGTCGCCGATAGTCTGCAGCACGGCGGCAAGAGCTACGATCTTCAGGACCACAAGGACATCGTGGCGGGGGCGGCGAGCTATCTCGACACGTGGGGCTTCCGTGGCGCCTTTCCGACGACCGAGGGATATTTCCTGTCGGTCGGAAAAAAGCAGTACGACAGCTGGCAGAACTATCTCGAAAACATCCGCATCTGCGACCAGGTCGACATGGCGGCGATCAGCGGCTGGGAATCGACGGCGATCGAGAATCATTCAGGCATTGTCGACAACCTGCGCTACTTCCATTCCGATCCGGAACTGTTGCGCATGAGCCTCCTGCCCGTGCGGCCGGTCGCCAAGCAGCGCAAGCTGGCCTATGCCGTGGGGGAAGCGGCCGAGGTCGATATCTGGCTGCTCAACGACACGGGCCAGACGGTGGCGGGCGAGCTGGCCCTCAGCCTGGTCGATCCATCCGGCCGCGTGGCCTCGGTTTCGCATTATGCCGCACCTGCGAACATCACAAACCAGTTCAGCTACCTGCTGGCGGAAAAGGTCGCCCTGCCCGCCTTTGCGGCGGAAGGCAAACACACCATCCGCCTGGAGCTGAGTGGCCGCCCCGACGTCGCTTTCAATCGGGAAGTCTGGGTGACGCGCATCGATATCAAGCCCGCCAAGCCGTTGCGCATCGCCGTGTCGGGCGTGGCGAAATCGTTCCGCGATCGCCTGGCGGCGCTGCCCGGCGTTACGGTCGAGGACTTCACGACGGGTGGGGCCTATACCGCCGTCATCGCCTCGGGCCTCAAGGCGGACGAGATTGCGAAGCGCCAGGTCGGCGACCAGACAGGCAACGAGGCGACACCGAAAAAAAGCGACAAGCCGAAGCTGGTCCTCGGCGAATTGCCGCCGGACGTGCTGGCAGCGGTCAAGGCCGGCCTGCCGTTGATGGCCGTCGTACCGGAAGATGGCCTGGCCGACGGCGTGGCCAGGCAACTGGCCGATCTCGGCCTGTTCACCTATGCTGGCCAGGTCGGAAACCTGCGCGCGCCCTGGATGGGCAACTGGAACATCCTGCGCAAGCACGCCCTGTTCGACGGTATTCCGTCCGACATGGCGGCGGGCGTTCTGCACCAGATCGAGGGTCAGCCGTCGAACGGCCTGATCATCGAGGGCGACGGCATCGAGGTCGTGGCCGCCTACAGCCGCGACCACGACCGCCGCATGGGTGCGTCAAGCTTCACGGTGAAAAAAGCCGGCATGAAGGCGCTGGTCCATCGCCTGCCCGACATGGCCGGGCCGCTGCAAACGCGCTTCCTGATCAATGCAATAGGATGGCTGGCGGCGTAGCGTGTGACTGCCGCCGAGGCCGAGGAGGTGGAAGAGGCTGCATCAGGCAGCGGATGACGGAAGGGGCATAACATCCCCTTCCGCATACTGCGGACCTATTCCAGCCCGATCACCGTCACCGAGGCCGGGGCCACGGTGATCGAAAGCTTGCCGTTGGCGATCTTGGCCGAAACCGCCTTGGGGGCGACGGTGTTGGGCTGTTCGAACGTATTGACGCTGTCGATCTTCGGGGCCGACAGGGTCTGGCCCGACGCCTTCGTCGCCTTGACGCCGTTGATCGCGACGCTGAAGGTCACGGGCGATTTCGGATCGACATTGGTGATGGCGATCCACACCTTGCCCGCCTTATCCTTGGCAGCGACCGCATCGACGCGCGGCAGGGTGATGCCGTTCGTCGTATATTGCCCGGCGTCGAAGGCCAGCGGGACGAAGGTCGCGTCCTGGAACGGCACGTACATGTGGAAGACGTGGTAGGTCGGGGTCAGCAGCATCTTGTCCTTGTCGGTCAGGATCATGGCCTGCAGGACGTTGATCATCTGCGCGATATTGGCCATGCGGACGCGGTCGGCGTGGCGCGCGAAGATGTTGATGTTGAGCGCGGCCAGGACGGCGTCGCGCTGGCTGTTCTGCTGCACCAGGAAGCCTTCGTGCGTCCCGGGCGTCGCCTGCAGCCAGGCGCCCCATTCGTCGACGACAAGGGCGACCTTCTTTTCAGGATCGTACTTGTCCATGATCGCCGAGTGCGTCGCGACCAGCTTTTCCATGCCGAGCGTTTCGTTGAGCAGGATGGCATAATCCTTCTCGTCGAAGCCGGTCGCCGGCAGGTGCGGCGGCCAGCCGCCCGTCGAATACGAGTGCAGCGACAGGCCTTCGATGTCCCACGCCCACGAATGGCCCTGCCACGCCTTCATGACGGCTTCGGTATAGCTGGTGTCGGCGACGTTCGGGCCGACGGCCACGCGCTTCATCGGCTGGGCGGGATTGTAGTTGTGCACGAAGCGGGCATAGCGCTTCATTTCGCTGACATAGAAGTCGGGCGTCATGGCGCCGCCGCAGTCCCACGACTCGTTGCCGAGGCCGAGGATCGCCACCTTGTACTGTTCCGGATGGCCGTTCCTGGCGCGCTCCTGGCCCATGGCGTCGTCGGTCGACGAGGTCATGTATTCGACCCATTCGGCCGCTTCCTGCGGCGTGCCCGAGCCGACATTGACCGAGACATAGGCCTCGGTGCCGATCTGCTGGGCGAAGTCCATGAACTCGTCGGTGCCGAAGGTGTTGGGCTCGACCACGCCGCCCCAGTTGGTGTTGACGGCGGCCTTGCGCTCCGGCCCGACGCCGCGTCGCCAGTTATATTCGTCGGCGAAACAACCGCCCGGCCAGCGCACATCCGGCACCTTCAGTGCCTTCAGCGCCGCCACGACGTCGTTGCGGATACCCCGTGTGTTGGGAATGGTCGAATCCTTGCCGACCCAGATGCCGCCATAGATGCCGCTGCCCAGATGCTCGGCGAACTGGCCGAAGATATGGCGGTCGATGACCGGCCCGGGCTTCGACGCATCCAGCGTCATCTGCACGGGCGTGTCGGCCGCCTCAGCGATGGCGGGTAAAATGAAGGCAGCCGCGATCGCGGCCACGGAGGTCAGAAGGCGCATGGATATCTCCCTTGAATCGGATTTCGGCGCCTGGTCCAGCGCACTTATATGTCTGAGTATTAGCAGATCATCAGCCAGCGTAAAGGGTGAAGACACGCGAAGGATGGCTGCCGCCTAAAGTTCCCGCAGGAATGTCAGCAGATAACGGTCGAACTCTTCCGGCACGGTGACATTGACGGCATGGCCGCCCCACGGCACGGCGACAAACTGCGGGTTGGACAGACCCTCGGCCAGGTTAGCCGAAGCGCGCACCGGCACCAGCATGTCGTCCAGACTGCCCATGACCAGTACAGGGCAGGCGATGTCGCCGAGGCGCTCCCGGATATCGAAGTCGGACAGCGCCTGGATGCGGGCGGCAAGGACCTGTGCGGACGGGAAGCCCGCCGCCTGGTGCGCGGCCAGCGCGTCGAGGTCGTCAAGATGATCGGCAATCCACTCGGCTGGAAAGAGGGCCATAGGCTGCGCCCTGAGCCAGGCTTCCGGTCCGCCCGCGCGGTAGATAGCCATGTAAATGTCGAGGCAGCGCGCGGTGTAGGGCTCGGTCGCCGCCCAGCCGTTGATCGCTGCAACGCTCAGGACACGCTCCGGCGCATCGAGCGCCAGTTGCAGCCCCGCCAGCGCGCCGGCGGCGTGACCGACGATGTGCGCCGCTTCGTAATCGAGCCCGTCGAGAATGGCGGCAATATCGCCGGCCATGTGCGACACACTGTACGGTTCAGGCAGGTCGGCATGGTCGCTGCCGCCCGTGCCGCGATGATCGTAGAGGATGACGCGGTAACGGTTCATCAGCGCCCGGACCTGCGGCCGCCAATAGGCGCCGTGGCCGTCGAGGCCCGGCGACAGGATGATCGGAATACCGGCGGGACGCCCGTACAGGCTGACCGCCAGACCGTCGATTGTAACCGTCTCGGGCTCTGGCAGTGGCGGGAGTTCGGCGTCCGGCATCAGGCGGGCGATCCGGCATAGGACGCGACGACACGAACGATCATGCCGTGGCCGTCATATTCATGCATTTCCGTGACCCAGGCGTCCGACTGGTTGCGGTAGACCATGGTGTGGCTGTCGGCGCTGATACAATTGACGACCGGTGTGAAATGCAGGTTCGGGATTTTGGACAGGCCGAGCGCGAAATAGCGCTCGAGGTCGAATTTCGTGGTCAGGGTGCCGTCGGCGGCGAATTCCAGCGTGCGCACATAGGGCGAGGTAAAGCGTACATCGTCGGCATAGAGCGCCATGATGGCGTCGAGGTCGCGGGCGTTCCATGCCGCGTACCAGGTCTCAGCCAGCCGATCGAAATCCATGTCGGAAACTCCCCGCAAATCCGGTCACAGGTTAGCGCGCGGATCGGGCCGCGAAAAGCGCTTTGTGATACTGGAAAAGGGAATGATGGGCACCGACGAGGGGGGGGGTGTAGGTGCCCATCTCATCGCCGCTGTTCGAGGGGGGGGATGAATAGCGGCGCGTGCTGTAACTATAGCAACGACAGTTAGCTTACGCAAACGGCAATTACGAGGCAATTGTCACGACTCTGTTACAAATTGCCCGCCATCCGCGCAATACTGGCCTTTATGGTAAATAGTATTGTTATACTCACACGCAATCAAGCCGTTACATGGCGGGATCAGAACGGAAACGCAGTGACCGCCTTGATCCACTCATCGACCTGAAGCGCCTTGACCGCCGGAGGCGCGGCGCGTTCGCGGCAGTTCGGCCGTTCGCACAGGCGGCACATGGGGCCGGTCTCGACGGCATTGGGGTGGCCAAGGTCGATGCCGCGGGCATAGATCAGCCTGTCGGCGTGCTTCAGCTCGCAGCCCAGCCCTACGGCCTGTTCCGACCAGGCCCCATCGGCATAGGCGCGCAGCCCCCTGTCGAGCGTGCGCGCCAGCGTAAAGAACCGCTGCCCGCCGGGCGTTTCGATGACCTGGGTGACAACGCGCCCGGGCGTCTGAAAGGCCTGGTGGATATTCCAGCGCGGGCAGGTGCCACCGTAACGGGAAAAGGGGAACGGTCCGGCGGAGAATCGTTTCGAAACGTTACCCGCGCTGTCGATGCGCACCAGGAAGAAGGGTACGCCGCGATGCCCCGGCCGCGACAGGGTGGTCAGGCGCTGCGCCGCCTGCTCGAACGACACTTCGAACGGCGCGCGCAGAAGCTCGATATCGTAGGCATTGCTCTCGGCGGCCTCCAGGAAGCGGCCATAGGGCATCAGCGTCGCTGCGGTCAGGTAGTTGATCAGCGCGATCTTGTAGAGCCGGGCGGACGCCAGGTCGGGCGCCCTCGCCTTTTCGGCCAGCGCCTTGATCTCGGCCCCGTATTCCGACAGGGCCAGTTGATAGACGACGGCGAAGCGCCGCGACGAGATGCCGAGCGTTTCCGAAATCATCAGCCGGCGGCGGTGCGGATCGAAGCGGCGCTGGTACATCATCATGACATTGGCCGGCATCAGGCGGATATCGATGCGGTGCTGTTCGCGCAGGCGGCGGCCGCCCGCCTCCTCAAGCGTATGCGGATCGGCGCCCAGAAGTTCGAACAGCTTTTCGCCGAGGTCATCGAGCTCGGGGAAGAAGTTATGGTGGCCCTGGATCTGGTCGCGCGCCCAGTCGGCGGGTGATTCGAGGTCGTCCTCGGGCGGCCGCGCTTCCAGGGCGTCGCGCTTCTTGCGTTCCGTATAGGCGCGGTAGAGCAGCGTCACCGCCTCGGCCGCCATGGGCGAGGTCGCGACCAGGTCGGCAATCTCGCGCCGTGGCAGTTTCAGGTCCTTGAACAGAGGATCGGCGAAGATTTCGGTCAGCGCGGCCTCGCCCGCCGGTTCCGTATCGTCGGTGAAGCTGCGCAGGTCGATATCGTAGGTCGAAGCCAGCTTGAGCAGGATCTGCGCCGTCACCGGGCGCTGGTTGCGTTCGAGATGGTTGAGGTAGGAGGCCGACACGCCCAAATCCTCGGCCATCTTCGTCTGGCTGAGATTGAAATCGTAACGCAGACGCTTGAGGCGCCCGCCGAGATAGAGCTTGCGTTCCAGGTCGGCCATTTTGTCATTCTGTCATAATTTTACAAAACTGCAAGTGTCGTCTTTTTCCTGATGACGCGGTTTCGCGGCGCACAAATATTTCCTTTCCAGCAAAACAAGCGCATTTCATGGATGTCGACCCGGACATGGGCGGCGGATGCGAAATGAAAATTTGTGACAAATTGACATTCGCCCGTCGTCCCGTCCGGCCCGAAATTTTTGTCCTCCCTGTTGAGAGCCCGATCATGACCACCTTCCAGGACCTCGTTCCTTCCGCCCCCGCCGGCCGTTTCGACGGCATACAGCGCCCCTACACTCCCGAAGACGTCCTGCGCCTGCGCGGCTCGTTCCCGATCAGCCATACCCTGGCCGAACGCGGCGCCAACCGCCTGTGGGCGCTGCTGCACACCGAGCCCTTCATCAACAGCCTCGGCGCCATGACCGGCAACCAGGCGATGCAGATGGTGCGCGCCGGCCTCAAGGCCATCTACCTCTCGGGCTGGCAGGTCGCCGCCGACAGCAATACGGCCTCAAGCATGTATCCCGACCAGTCGCTGTACCCGGCCAATGCCGCGCCGGAACTGTGCCGCCGCATCAACCGCACCCTGCAACGCGCCGACCAGATCGAGCATTCGGAAGGCGGCGCCAGGCGCGACTGGTTCGCCCCGATCGTCGCCGACGCCGAGGCCGGCTTCGGCGGCCCGCTCAACAGCTTCGAGATCATGAAGGCCTTTATCGAAGCCGGCGCCTCGGGCGTCCACTTCGAAGACCAGCTGGCCTCGGAAAAGAAGTGCGGCCACCTGGGCGGCAAGGTCCTGATCCCGACGCAGGCCCACGAACGCAACCTGATCTCGGCGCGCCTGGCGGCCGATGTCATGGGCGTGCCGACCCTGACCGTCGCGCGCACCGACGCCGAATCGGCGCAGCTGATCACGTCGGACGTCGATGAACGCGACCATCCGTTCATCGAGCGTGACGACCGCACCGTCGAAGGCTTCTACCGCCTGAAGCCGGGCACGGGCCTCGACCACTGCATCGCGCGCGGCCTGTCCTATGCCAAGTACGCCGACCTCCTGTGGTGGGAGACCTCGCACCCCGATCTCGACGACGCCCGCCGCTTCGCCGAGGCCGTGCACAAGGAGCATCCGGGGAAGCTCCTGGCCTACAACTGCTCGCCGTCCTTCAACTGGAAGGCCAAGCTCGACGAGGCCACGATCGCCAAATTCCAGCGCGAGCTGGGCGCCATGGGCTACAAGTTCCAGTTCGTGACTCTGGCCGGCTTCCATGCCTTGAACAACTCGATGTTCGAGCTGGCCGACGGCTACCGCGACCACGGCATGGCCGCCTATTCGGAGCTTCAGCAACGCGAATTCGGCAACGAAGCGCTGGGCTATACCGCCACCCGCCACCAGCGCGAAGTCGGCACCGGCTATTTCGACAAGGTCGCCGAGACCATCACCAACGGCCAGTCGTCGACGACGGCTATGAAAGAATCCACCGAGACCGCCCAATTCACCATCGCGGCGGAATAACTGAAGCCAAAAGGAGTTAAACCATGGAACCCATGACCCGTCCCCAGGCCATCATCGAATTCTGCCTGGCCCCACTCAAGCTCGATCCGCAGTCCGAAGCGACCCAGGAAGCGATGCGCCGCATGGAGCACGTGCTCAAGACCTACCAGGCGAAGATCGCCCAGCCCGTCCCGGTCGACTTCTCGAAGATGCCGTCGCTCGTCATCAACGAAGCTGCGTTCGGGTACGAGTGAAAGTAAGCAAACGACATCGGAACTCTTCCCTTCTCCCCACCTGAGGGGAGAAGGTGGCCCGAAGGGCCGGATGAGGGGTCTACCGCACGGTCAGCGCACGCATCTGCTGACGGTTACCCCTCACCCGGTAGCGTACCGCTCCCGTCCTCTCCCCTCAAGTGGGGAGAGGAAGATTCCCATACGGCGGCGATAACAATAAAGGCGCCCAGGAAACACGCCGGATAACAGCCGCCCAAGCGCCCTTCCGTCTCCCACCCCTCACCGGACGGAAGGGCGCACCCTTTTCATCATCGCCAAGCTCAGGTTAAGGAGAGGCTCTCATGCCGCTGGACACCACAATGCCCGCCACCGTCGACATCGCCGCTCCCGTCACCGGGCGCATGGGCGAAATTCTCACGCCGGAAGCCCTGACCTTTCTGGCGGAACTGCATCGCCGCTTCGAGCCGCGCCGCCAGGAACGCCTGATGGCACGCACGGTCCGCCAGGCGGAGTTCGACGCCGGCGCCCTGCCCGATTTCCTGGCCGAAACCGCCGACATCCGCAAAGCCAATTGGACCGTCGCGCCGATCCCGGCCGATCTTCAGGACCGCCGCGTCGAAATCACCGGCCCGGTCGACCGCAAGATGATCATCAATGCGCTCAATTCGGGCGCAAAGGTCTTCATGGCCGACTTCGAAGACGCCAATTCACCGACGTTTTCCAACTGCATCGACGGGCAACTGAACCTCAAGGACCGGTGGGCCGGCAAGCTGTCGTACGACGATCCCACGACAGGCAAGGCCTACCGCCTCAACGACGACGTCGCCGTTTTGAAAATCCGCCCGCGCGGCTGGAGGCTCGACGAGCGCCACGCCACGGTCGCGGGCCAGGTCATGTCAGGCGCCCTGTTCGACTTCGGGCTCTACATGTTCCACTGCGCCCGGGCAGCGATCGACCAAGGCTCCGGGCCCTACTTCTACCTGCCCAAGATGGAATCGCATCTGGAGGCGCGGCTGTGGAACGACGTCATCGTCTTCGCGCAGGATTACCTTGGCCTGCCGCAAGGCACCGTCAAGGTCACGGCCCTGATCGAGACCCTGCCGGCGGCCTTCGAAATGGACGAAATCCTCTACGAGCTGCGCGACCATATGGCGGGGCTCAACTGCGGGCGCTGGGACTATATTTTCAGCTTCATCAAGACCTTCGCCGAAAACCCGCGCTTCGTCACCCCCGACCGGTCGAAGATGGTCATGGGCAATGCGTTTCTCCGCGCCTATTCGGTCGAACTGATCAAAACCTGCCACCGACGCCGCGCCTTCGCCATGGGCGGCATGGCGGCCCAGATCCCGGTCAAGACCGATCCCGCCGCCAACGACGCTGCCTTTGCCCGCGTGCGCGCCGACAAGGAGCGCGAGGCCGGCGACGGCCACGACGGCACCTGGGTCGCCCACCCGGATCTTGTGCCGGTCGCCACGGCCGTCTTCGACCGCCTGATGCCGGGACCGAACCAGCTGTCGCGTCTGCGCGAAGAGATCGAAACCACGCGCGAGGACCTGCTCAAGGTCCACGACGGCACACGCACCGAACAGGGCCTGCGCGAAAATATCCGCGTCGGCATCCAGTATATCGAGGCCTGGCTGCGCGGCCGGGGTGCGGTGCCGCTCTATAACCTGATGGAAGACGCCGCCACCGCCGAGATTTCGCGCACCCAGGTGTGGCAGTGGATCCGGCATGGCGCTACGCTCGACGACGGCCGCGTTGTCACGCGGGAAAGGGTGCTGGACCTGATCGAGGCCGAGATGCGGCCATTCACGGACGGCCACTTTGCCGAGGCGCGGGCCCTGTTTACCGAACTGGCCACGGCCGCCCATTGCGCGGACTTCCTGACCGTTCCCGCCTACGCGGCATTGGACGGCTGACAGACCGCACATCGAGATGGCTTTATCGCGGTCCGGTTCCCGGGCCGCGATTTTGTTTGTCGTTCGTAAAATTGAAAATAAAATTTCATTTTATAATATTTTAGAATTGACGTACCAATTGATCGGACATATCCCTTATGTCCTGAGTTGGTCTCAAAATCCCTCCTGCCGCCAAGTGTTGTCCAGGCGGATTGGCCGCCGCGAGTTTCCCCTGGCGGCGGCCTTTTTTCTTTCAGGGCTCTTGATGGAAAAACCCCGTTTTAAATCGCTCGATGTCTTCCGTGGGCTGACGGTCTGCCTGATGATCGTGGTCAATACGTCGGGCGCCGGCGCCGATCCGTTTTCGCTGCTCAGCCACGCCAAATGGTTCGGCCTGACCCTCGCCGATCTTGTCTTTCCGGCTTTTCTGTTCGCCGTCGGCAATGCGATGAGCTTCGGCGATCCGAAGGCCGCCCCGGCGGGTGAGTTTTTCGCGAAAGTCAGCAAACGCGCCGCCATTATCTTCCTGCTCGGCTACCTGATGTACTGGTTTCCGTTCTTTCATCAGAACCCGGACGGAAGCTGGGCGTTCAATCCGATCGACCATACGCGTATCATGGGCGTGCTGCAGCGGATCGCCCTGTGCTTCCTGTTCGCCTCGATCGCCATCCGCTACCTGTCGTGGCGTGGACTGGCAGCCTTAAGCGCCGGCCTGCTGCTCGGCTACTGGGGCGCATTGATGGTCCTGGGCCCGCCAGGCGAACAGCTGACGCCCCTCGGCAATATCGCCGCGCAATTCGACCGCGCCGTACTTGGCGTCGACCATATGTACGTCAAAGGCCATGGCTATGATCCGGAAGGCCTGTTCAGCACCCTGCCCGCCATCGCCAATGTCATTGCAGGCTATCTTGCCGGCCGTTACATCGCGTCGCGGCCCGACCGCAAAAAAACCGTCCGTATGCTGCTGATCTCCGGGGCCGTGGCGCTTCTGGCCGGTTTTGCCTGGAGCCTCGCCTTTCCGCTGGCCAAGCGCCTGTGGACCAGTTCGTTCGCCCTGGTCAATATCGGCCTCGACCTGGCCTTGCTCGGCGGCCTGATCGCCTGGGTCGAGATCGCCAAGATCCGCTTCGGCCAGCGCTTCTGCGAGGTGTTCGGCCGCAATCCGCTGGCCATTTATCTCTTTTCGGAACTGTTCGTCACCGTACTACAACTGATCAAGGCGCCGGACGGCAAGGGCCTGTACGACTGGATCGGCCTCCATCTCTTCCAGGCCGTGGCGCCCGGCCCGGTCGGCGCGCTTCTATGCGCCATCGCCTATATGCTGGCCTGCTGGCTCTTCGGCTACGCCCTCGACCGCAACCGCATCCTCATCAAGATCTGAGCCTGACATGAGCGATCTTCGTCCCCCGCCCGCCCCCGCCACCCTTTCTTTCTCTGAGATCATCGGCCCCATCGACAAGCAGCGTGGCGCACCGCTGTATATGCAGTTGCAGCGGTCGTTACGCGACGCCATCCAGACCCAGGTGCTGACGCCGGACGACATGATCCCGCCGGAACGCGACCTGGCGGCCGAGCTCGGCGTGTCGCGCATCACCGTGCGCAACGCCATCGAGGGCCTGGTCGCCGAGGGCCTGCTGACCCGCAAACGGGGCGCCGGAACCTTCGTGGCGGCCCGCGTCAAAAAGGATTTCTCGCGTCTGACCTCGTTTTCCGAAGACATGGCGGCGCGCGGCCGGAAAACCCATTCGCAATGGTTGTCGAAAAGCGAGGGTGTGGTGACGCCGGAAGAAGCCCTGTCCTTCGGTCTGTCACCCGGCACGCGCGTCTATCGCTTTCGGCGCCTGCGCTATGCCGACGGCCTGATCATGGCCCTCGAACACTCGACCGTGCCCGGGCACTGCCTGCCGTCGCTCGACGCCGTGGACGCTTCGCTCTACGCCGCGCTGGAAACAACTGGTCATCGTCCGGTCCGCGCCCTGCAACGGTTACGCGCCCTGGCCTTCGATGCCGAACACGCCGGTCTTCTCGGTGTCGAGCCGGGCGCCCCCGGCCTGTTCATCGAACGCCGCGGCTTTGCGGCGGACGGACGGACCTGCGAGCTGACCCAATCCTGGTATCGCGGTGACGCCTACGACGTTGTCGCGGAACTCAACGACGTGCGATAAGGGCTGTCATGACTGGTCTATCCCGCCGTCAACTGGTGGCAGCGGCCGCCGCGCTCACACCCTTGCCTGCCCTGGCCAAAACGGCGCACGGCGACGCTGCCGCGCCCGTGCTGACGCGCCTGCTGGGCCGAAAGGCCGTCGGCTTCCGGCTGACGGTCGATTCGAAACCCGCCGCCGCGCCATGGTATGAAGTGACGGCCCAGGGCGGCCATGTCGCTGTCCACGGATCGTCGGCCGTCGCGGCCTTGCGCGGTGCCTATGCCTACCTGTCGACGACCGGCACGGCCCAGATGAACTGGGAAGGCGACCGCGTCGCGTCCGGCCCCCTGCCCGACTGTCGCAGCGGCCGTGTGACGACGCCGTTCCAGCATCGCGCCTATCTCAACACCTGCACCTTCGGCTACACCACGCCCTTCTGGGACTGGAAGCGCTGGCAACGCGAAATCGACTGGATGGCCCTGCACGGCATCGACATGCCGCTGGCCATGGAAGGCCAGGACTATGTCTGGCGGCAGTTGTGGCAAGAACAGGGGCTGAATACCGCCGAGCTCGACGCTTACTTCTCGGGACCAGCCTTCACGCCCTGGCAGCGCATGGGCAATGTCGAAGGTTATCAGGCGCCGCTGCCGGCGAACTGGATCCTGAAAAAACGCGACCTGCAAAAGCGAATCCTCGGCGCCATGCGGGCCTTGGGCATGGAGCCCATCTTGCCGGCGTTCGGCGGCTATGTGCCCAAGGCCTTTGCCGACAAACATCCCGAAGCGCGCATTTACAAGATGCGCGCCTGGGAGGGTTTTCACGAGACCTGGTGGCTCGACCCCGCCGATCCTTTGTTTGCGAAGCTGGCCGGACGATTCCTCGATCTCTACGAAGCAACTTACGGCAAGGGCCGGTATTGGCTGGCCGACTCGTTCAACGAAATGCTGCCGCCGATCGGCGACGGCGCAAACCTCAAGGGCGCCTATGGCGACTCGACGGCCAATGCCGTCAAGGACGCGGACGTCGACCCGAAGGTCAAGGCCGAACGGCTGGCGGCCTATGGCAAGCGTATCCACGACTCGATCCGGCAAAGCCGGCCGGACGCCGTGTGGGTGATGCAGGGCTGGCTGTTCGGCGCGGATCAAAAGTTCTGGACCGCCGGCGCCATCGCCGCCTTTCTCAAGGACGTGCCGGATGACGGGTTGATGGTGCTCGATATCGGCAATGACCGCTATGCCAACGTCCATGCGACCGCAGAGGCCTTCCACGGCAAACAGTGGATCTATGGCTATGTCCACAATTACGGCGGCTCGAACCCGGTCTATGGCGACCTCGACTATTACCGCCAGGATGTGCCCGCGATCGCCGCCGATCCTCGGCGCGGCAACCTCAAGGGTTTCGGCGTCTTCCCGGAAGGGCTCGACACCAATTCAGTCGTCTATGAATACCTTTATGAGCTGGGATGGTCGGGCACGCCGGGCGACCTCGGCGATTGGTTGACCAATTATACACGCGCCCGCTATGGCCGAACCTCGCCCGAACTGGTGGCGGCCTGGCTGAAGGTCTCGGATGGGGTCTTCCGCACGCGGTACTGGACGCCGCGCTGGTGGCACTCGACAGCCGGCGCCTATCTGCTGTGCAAGCGCCCGGATGTCGCCATGGCCGGGTATGAAGGCGCACCGGGCGACCGGGCGGCGCTGAAGGCCGGTTTGTCGCAACTGCTGACGCTTTCGCCGTACTTTGCGAAGGCGCCGCTCTTCCGGTTCGACGTCGTCGAATTCACCCGCCACGCCGTAAGCCTCGATCTCGACGACCGTATCAAGTCGGCGATCGCGTCTTACCAGTCCGGCAAGATCGCTGACGGCGACGCCGGCGTCGATACGATCAAGACCAGGGTCAATGCGCTCGACGACCTGATGGGCGCGCAGCCGTGGAGCCTGGCCACCTGGATCGCCGAGGCGCGCGCCTATGGCGATACGCCGGCCGAGCGCGACAATTATGAAAAGAACGCCCGCGCCCAGGTCACGGTCTGGGGCGGCATCGGCAATCTCCACGACTATGCCTCCAAGGCCTGGCAAGGCCTTTATCGTGATTTCTACCTGCCGCGCTGGACCATGCTGTTCGACGCCCTTCGCGCCCCCGGCACATTCGATCAGGCCGCGGCCACGACGAAAATCACCGCCTGGGAAAACGACTGGGTGGCGTCGCGCGCGCCGATCACACGCCGGGCGCCGGCAGACCCGATCGCAGCCGCCGCGAACCTGCTAAAACTATAAAAAACCTGAGGAAATGCCATGTTCAGTCCAAGCCGCCGTACGGTTCTCGCCACGACCGCCGGCCTCCTCGCCCTGCCTTGCGGCGCCACGGCGCAGACGGCATCGTATGAGAACCTGGCCCCACGCCAGCGCATCCTGTTCGACGCCGGCTGGCGGTTCGCGCTCGGCCACGCCGGCGATGTCGACCGCGACTTCGGCTGGGGCCGCGACCAGAAGACCTTCGCCAAGTCCGGCCATGTCAGCATCGCCGAACCGGCGGCGCTCGATTTCGACGACTCGACCTGGGCGGCCGTCGACCTGCCGCACGACTGGGCGATCGACCTGCCGTTCACAAAGAACGACCACTTCACGCCACCGAAGAACCCCGAGGATGGCGATCCCGGCGCAGGCCACGGTTACAAGGCGATCGGCCGCCGCTTTCCCGAACACAGCATCGGCTGGTACCGCAAGGTCTTCACGCTCGACAAGGGCGACGACACGAAGCGCCTGACGATCGAGTTCGACGGCGTGTTCCGCGACGCCGTCGTCATCCTCAACGGCTATGTGCTGACGCGTCACGACAGCGGCTATACGCCGTTCAGCGTCAATATCAGCGACTTCATCACGACCGACGGCAGCCCGAACGTGCTGGTCGTCCGCTGCGACGCGACCCTCGGCGAAGGCTGGTTCTACGAAGGCGCCGGCATCTATCGCCATGTCTGGCTGGTCAAGACCGGCCGGACCTACGTCCCGCAATTCGGCGTGTGGGCGCATGGCGAAACGTCCGGCCGCACGACGATCGAAACCCAGGTCGCCAATGACGGCGACGACGTGCAAACTCTGACCGTGGTGGCGCAGATCTTCGACGGCGTGGGCAAGGCCGTGGCCGAAACCCGGACGCTCGTAACGCTGGCCGCGCGCAGCGAAACGACTACCTCCCAAACCGTCACGATCCCCTCGCCGCGCCTGTGGTCGCTCGACGATCCGCACCTCTATACGGTGCGCACCGAGGTCCTGTCGGGCGACAGCGTGCTCGATGTCGCCGTCACCCGCTTCGGCCTGCGCGATATCCGCTTCGACGCCAGGGACGGCTTCTTCCTCAATGGCAAAAACATTAAGGTCCGCGGCACCAATAACCATCAGGACCACGCCGGTGTCGGTATAGCCATCCCCGACACCCTGCACGCCTGGCGCGTCAAGCAGCTCAAGGACATGGGCGCCAATGCCTGGCGTTGCTCGCACAATCCGCCGTCTCCAACCGTGCTCGATGCCTGCGACCGGCTGGGCGTGCTGGTCATCGACGAGACGCGCGCCATGACGTCGACGCCCGACGGCATCGCGGAACTTCAAACCATGATCCGCCGCGACCGCAATCATCCGTCGATCATGCTGTGGTCGATCGGCAATGAAGAAACCGCGCAGCAGGGCACGGCGAGAGGCTTGAAAGTCGCGCTCGACATGCGCCGCGCGGTCAAGGCCCTGGACACGACGCGGCCTGTGACCGCCGCCATGAACCATTATCAAGGCCAGGGCATCACGCCCGCGCTCGACGTCATGGGTTTCAACTATCATGAGAGCGACATAGAGCCCTTCCGCAAGCTCTATCCCGACATGCCGATCATCGGCACCGAGACGGCCAGCGCCGTATCGACGCGCGGCGAATACGTCCGCGACGAGACCAAGGGCTATGTCCGCGCCTACGACCTCGACGCGCCGACCTATGCGCTGACCGCCGAAAAGTGGTGGACGCTTTATAATTCAAAGCCCTACCTGTCGGGCGGGCTGGTGTGGACGGGCTTCGACTATCGCGGCGAACCGACGCCGTTCAACCGCTGGCCGGAAATCTCGTCGCACTTCGGTATCCTCGACACCTGCGGCTTCCCGAAAGACGTCTACTGGTACTACCGGTCGTGGTGGCAGGCGGAGCCCGTCCTGCACCTGTTGCCGCACTGGAACTGGGAGGGGAAGGAAGGCCAGGACATAGCGGTCTGGGCCTATTCCAACCTCGATGCGGTCGAGCTGTTCGTCAACGGCAAGAGTCAGGGCCGGAAAGCCATGCCCAGGGACAGCCACCTGGAATGGAGCGTGCCCTACGCGCCCGGCGACATCACCGCCTATGGCTACAAGGGCGGCAAGGTCGTGATGAAGGCGCAGCGACGTACGGCCGGGCCCGTGGCGAAGATCGCGCTGGGCGCCGAGGTGCTGGCGCCCGGCGAAGACGGCACGGTGCTGGCGCTGATCCGGGCCGAAGCGGTCGACAAGTCTGGAATATCCGTTCCACAAGCCGACACCCTGGTCCATTTCGCCGTCGATGGTCCGGCGGACCTGATCGGCGTCGGCAACGGCAATCCGACCAGCCTCGAATCGGACCACGCGCCGCAGCGCCGGCTGTTCAACGGCCTGGCGCAGGCGATCATCCGCGTTCGGAACGGTCAGGCCGGTCGCATTTCCGTGGCCGCCGTGGTGGACGGGCTGCCCCTGACAACGGTGTCGATCGCGTTGAAAGACTGACCCGTTGAGGCAAAATGTGACTTTTCCATCACAATCCAAACAAGATGAAAAAGATTATATTACCGCATATTCCGTTTCTGAAACGCGCCGCCAAAGCTTTGTAAAGTCATATATTTCACGCCAAAACCCCAGGCAAGGCCATACCTTCGCGCTGAGGACGGAAAAAACAGACCGAACAAAATTGAAATGAAAATATCATTTCTATCACGTCTCGGAATTGACATTCTGAAGCTTAACTCATACCATTTTCAGTGTCGCGGCGGCTTCTGAAAAAGGCCGTTTGAAACAATAAGAACTACAGCAGGGTCGTCACATGCCTGCTCCCCAAAACGGAGCAGGCGGGGGTCCACAGGCCTGAAACAGTTGAAGCGTACCGGAGGCATGGGTCCGGCCCGCCGTCACTTGCGCCAACCACGGCGCGACGCATGGCAGGAAATTGGTCGGCCAATTCTTCGATATCGCTGAGAATGGTTTTCAAAGTCCATGCGCCTTGCGCGACACGGCACGAAAAAAAGGCGTCCGGGGAGAACAACCGGACACAACCATTTGGAGGAAGAACATGGCTCAGCCATCGAGAGGCAAGTCGGGATTTAAATATGTGTTGCTGGGTGCGTCGATGCTGATGGGCAGCATCAGCGTCGCCCACGCCGAGGATGCCGCGCCCAAGGCCAAGAAGGCAGACAGCGACGTGGTCGTCGTCACCGGCTTCAAGAAGAGCTATGCCGACGCCGTCCGCGCCAAGAAGAACAACATCGAAATCACCGACGGCATTTCGTCCGACGGCCTGGGCCGCTTTCCCGACCTGAACGTCGGCGAAGCGCTGCAGCGCATTCCGGGTGTCCAGATCAACCGCGAAGCCGAAGGCCGCAACGCCACCATCGGTCTGCGCGGCATGCCAGGCTACTATGCCCGCACGACGTTGAACGGCCAGGCCTTCGCCGAACCGCCGGTCGTCACCACGACGGGCGGCGCCGACGGCACGCCCATGGGCGCGTTCAACTCGGATATCTTCACGGCGTTCGTCATCGAGAAGTCGCCCATGGCCAACGCCCAGTCGGGCGGCCTGTCGGGCAATATCGACATGCAGATCGCCCCGGCGCTGGGCCGCAAGGACGGCGGAAACTTCAAGGCCTCGTACGAACACGATACGCTGGGCGACCTCAACTCGCCGGCCTACACGATCGGCTACAACAAGCACTTCTCTTCGAACTTCGCCGTGTTCGGCACACTGGCCTACAAGAAGGAAAACTTCCGCCGCGATACCCTGCGCTACAACAGCTACAGCCGCCTGACGCTCCAGAACTCGGGCCTGACCGCCGCGCAGTTCGCGTCGAAGTACGGCGCCTATTACGGTGCCGGCAACACCGCCTGCAACACCAGCGCCAACGCCTTCTGCCAGTCGCTGTATTCAGCGCTCGGCACATCCGCCTACAATGACGCTTCGACCGGCACCAAGGGCCAGGACGGCGTCTATTATCTCGACTTCCTGCGCCAATATACGCGCACGAACGTCGGCCAGCTGTGGACGGGTTCGACCGGCCTGGAATGGAAGCCGAACGACAATACCAAGATCGGCCTTATCGGCTATTACAGCGACCGCAACATGCCGAACACGATGCAGTACTTCCTGCTCAATTCGGCCTTTGTCGGCGGCGCGGGCACCACCACGCCCCTGACCACTGTCACGCTCAACAGCACGCCGGAAATCATGGCGGACGGCCGTGCCCTGGCCGAGAACGTCACCTACACCAACTACGACGGCAAGTCGTCGGCCCGCCTCTATTCGCAGCACCAGCAGTCCAAGGGCCTGATGGCCAATTACGACTGGCATAACGAAAAGTGGCACGTCTGGGGCATTCTGACCTCGTCATCGGCGCTCAACTATTCGGTTGAAACCGAACTCGACATGCGCACCGTCCCGACCGCCGCCGGCAACGGGCTGAGCACGACGATCGACACCGGCTTCGGCAGCCTCGGCGGCTTCTCGCAGGTGTCGACGCCGAACCCGCAGCAGGCCATCTATGCCCTGCCCTTCTACGACGCGACCTCGACAGGCTACGTCGCCGGCAAGTGGAACTGGAAGAGCAGCGATCCGGAAAACCTCTATACCTATGACGGCAGCCACGTCCTGAACATCTCGGGTACCGAAAGCTTCGCCACAAACACCGTCAATGCCGCGCAGATCGACGCCGAACGCACGGTCGAGTGGGGCCCGATCACCAGCATCCAGGGCGGTATCCGCCTGGAAAACAACAAGTACGGCCGCCGTGGCTTCCGCAACATGGCCTACGGCGCCCAGACGTCGAACATCACACAGGCCATGCTGGTGTCGCCGCCTTCGGTCGGCAACTTCATGGAAGGCAAGGCCGCCATCACCGGCAACTGGCAGGTCATCGACCCGTACAGCTTCCTGAAGGCCATCACGCCCGTCACCTCGTATAACGGTTCCGGCCTGACCGGGGTCGGCCTCAACGTCTATTACAAGGACGGCGGCTACGCGACGGGCAACTACGACATCTTCAACAACCTCAGCGAAGCCTACGTCCAGGCCAAGTTCGAGACGCAGGTCCTGGGCCACCGTATCCGCGGCAATGTCGGCCTGCGCGATGAAAGCACGTCATACGAAGCCAAGCTGCTGAACATGACGACCGCTATCACCAACGGTGTCGGGTCGACGGCGAACTTCTCGTGGGAAGCCTACAAGAACAAGTACAGCCACTTGCTGCCGTCCGGTATCGCCGTGGTCGACCTGACCGACGACATGGTCCTGCGCGGCGCCTTCTACAAGACCTATGTCCGGCCCCTGCCGCAGAACAGCAACCCGGTCCAGTCGATCATTGCGTCCCAGGACACGGCCAATGCCAACATCACCGACCTCAATGTCGGCTTCTCGAACAGCCGTCTGAAGCCGTATACGGCCGACTCCTACGACCTGTCGTGGGAATGGTACAACCGCCCGAACGGCGTCATCGCGCTCGCCTACTTCACCAAGAAGCTGATGAACCGCGTCGAAAGCATCTCGGATCCGGCGATCCTGTGCCCGTCGGACGGCGGCGGCTGGGGTTACGGCACCCTGACCTGGGACGGCACCTATTGTACGGCCGCCCAGAAGGATGCCAGCGGCAACACGGTTCGCGTCTTCGCCTCGGGCTCGTACAATGTCGACAAGCCGACCTACGTCCATGGCCTGGAATTCAATATCCAGCAGAACCTCGACTTCCTGCCCGGCTTCTGGAAGAACTTCGGCGGCGACTTCAACTACGCCTTCATGCAGGCCAAGCAGACCGGCGCCAACGCCGCCGCCTCGCCCTTCCCGGGCATCTCGAAGTACACCTTCAATACGATCGTCTACTACGAAACGCCCAAGTACGGCATCCGCGCGGTCTACAACTGGCGCTCGGCCTATCCGCTGACGGCCGCCGGCACCTACACGGGTGCGGCCCGTATCGCCGCCGCCCGCGGCCAGCTCGACCTGTCGGCCTCGTACAACATCAACGATCGCGTCAGCGTATCGCTCGATGCGTACAACATGACGAACTCCTACCGTCAGGAATACGAAACCGATCCGCGTATGATCCGCTGGATCGACTACGACGGCCGGACCTACACCTTTACGGTCAAGGCTACCTTCTAAGTGTCGTGAGCGGGGCCTCTCGTCAGGAGGCTCCGCTTGTTTCCCCCGGCGCCGCCCAATCCACTCCCAGGACCGGCGCCTGCAACTGAAAAGCCCGGCACGTCATGTGCCGGGCTCTTTTTTATCGCGATATCAGGAGGTTCAGCTTTTGACGATCCATTCGTGAGCAGGATCGTTGCGGAAGATCCAGCGCCGTTCGGGGCCGGCCATCACGTTCAGGTAGTAGAGCGTATAGCCGTGCGGGGCGCCGACGGGGTGATAGCCCTCGGGCACCATGACGACGTCGCCGTCCTCGACGCACACCGTCTCGTCGAGGCTCCTGTCATCGGTATAAACGCGCTGGAAGGCAAAGCCCTGGGGCGGGTCGAGGCGGTGATAATAGGTCTCTTCCAGCGCCGTCTCCTCGCCGTCGGTGGCGGTATCGTGTTTGTGCGGCGGATAGCTCGACCAGTGGCCGGACGGCGTCACGACCTCGACGACCAGCAGGCTGTGGGCGGGCCGGTCCTGCGGCAATATATTGCGCACAAAACGCGTATTGGTATCGCGGCCGCGCACCTCGCGCGACATCTCGTCGGCCGGGATTTGACGGGGCACATAACCTTCGGCGCCAGGCGCTGTGCAGACGGCCAGTTCCACTGCGTCGTTCGCAACGACGCGCCAGGGCACGCCCGCTGGTACGTAGACTGCGCCAGGCGCCTTATCTTCGAACGGCGTCTTGCGGCCGCCGACATCGGCAAAAGTCTCGTCGCCCGCCGTGATATCGGCGGTTCCGGAGACCAGCACCAGGCAGGTTTCGCGCCCGGCATCGACGCCTTCAGCGACCTGTCCGGCCGCTCGGCGGATCACGGCAAAACCGACATGGTCCCAGCCTGCCGTTTCCGGGGTAATGTCGAGCACCTTGCCATCGGCAACAGGCGCGGACGGCCGGACGCGAAGGATGCTCACGCCGCGACCGCTTCGGCGAGGCCGGCGGCGCGCGCGGCGTCCTTCAGGGTCTTCAAGCCCAGCTCGGCGTACTGGCGCGGATCGGCCTTGGCCGGGTCCTGTTCGGCCTCGATGATGATCCAGCCCTTATAATCGATGCCCTTCAGGCCATGCATGATGCGGCCGAAGTCGATCGAGCCGTCGCCCGGTACGGTGAACATGCCGGCCAGCACGCCATTCAGGAAGCTGTCGTCGCGGCCCGCGGTCTCGTCGAACACCGCCTGGTGGACGTCTTTACAGTGGACGTGGGTCACGCGGCCCGGATGTTTGGCGATGACGGCGTGCGGATCGATCCCGCCCAGCACGGCGTGGCCGGTATCGAGCGTCACGCCGACATTGTCGCGCGTGTTGGCGAAGAAGGCGTCGAGATCGGCCTGGTCCTGGACGATGGTGCCGAGGTGATAGTGGTAGGCCAGCTTCAGGCCTTGCGCGTTGACATAGTCGGCGACGTCGCTCAGGCGCTCGCCGAACTCGGCCCAATCGCCGGCCGCAAGACGCGGGCGCGTCTTCATCGGGGTGTTGCGCTGGCCGTGGATGGCGTTGCTGGTTTCGCAGATGACGAAGACCTTTGACCCCAGGGCCTTCAGCAGGTTGAGGTGGTCCTGCATGGCGGCGATCTCGGCGCGGGCGTCGCGCAGCAAAAGCTCGCAGCTATACCAGCCGCCGACCAGGTCGAGATGAAACCGGCCAAGCGTGGCCTTCAGCGCATCGGGGCCTTTCGGGAAGGCGCCGCCGAGTTCCGTGCCGGCAAAGCCAACCTCGGCGATGTCTTTCAGGACGCTGTCGAGCGGGGTGTCGCCGCCCAGTTCCGGCATGTCGTCATTGATCCAGGCGATGGGGCTGACGCCAAAGGTGATGCTCATGCGGTTTGGTCCTTGATAGCGTTGAGTTTCTGATCGTAGACGGCGCGGGCCGCCTGGACACGGGGCGATGTCGAGACCTCCGGCACGGCGACGTCCCACCACGTGCCGCCGATGGCAGTGCCGGGCTCGGCCTCGGTATCGATGACGACGACATTGACGCCACCGCGCGTGCGCGCAGCCGTGATGGCGGCCTCAAACGCCGCTATATCTCCGGCCTTTTCGGCGTGCGCACCTAACGCGCGGGCGTGCAGCACGAAGTCGATATCGGGGAGCACCGTGTGGTGGCTGTCTTCCAGGCGGTTGTTGAAGCCCTCGCCACCCGTGGCGGTCTGCAGGCGGTGGATACAGCCGAAACCGCGATTGTCGATGACCACGATCGTCAGCCGCACGCCCATCATGACGGAGGTGGCGATCTCGGAATTCATCATCAGATAGCTGCCGTCACCGACCAGCACATAGACCTCACGGTCAGGCTCGGCCAAGGTGACGCCCAGCCCGCCGGCGATCTCATAGCCCATGCACGAATAGCCGTATTCCATGTGATAGCCGCCGGACGTTCGCACCCGCCAGATCTTGTGCATGTCGCCCGGCAGCCCGCCGGCGGCCGCCACGACGATGGCATTATCGGCGATCGTCCGCATCAGCGCGCCCAGCACCTTAGGCTCGCTGGCGCGACCGTCCGCGCCGATGGCCGCATCGACCTTGGCGTCCCAAAGTTTGCGCGTCGCCGCCAGATTCTCGGTCCATACCGGATCGGCCATGTAGTCGCCAAGGTCGAGCGCTTCGAGGACGGTGCGCGCGTCGCCGACCACGCCAAGGGCGCCGAATTTCAGCGCATCGAAAGGCTGGACATTGATCGCGGCGATGCGCGCGTCCGGATTGAACAGCCCGGCCGAACCCGTGGTGAAGTCCTGCAACCGCGTGCCAACCGCCAGGATCAGGTCGGCGTCCCGCACCGCGGCATTGGCGGCATCGGTGCCGGTGACACCGATCGCGCCGAGATTGCGCGGGTGGCTGTCGGGGATGACACCCTTCCCCGCTTGGGTTTCGCAGAGCGGAATGCCGTGGCGCGTGGCGAACCTGTCCAGCACGCATCCGGCCTTGGCGTAGGCGACGCCGCCGCCGGCGATGATGACGGGTTTGCGCGCTTCGAAGATCGCGGTTTCGAGCTCGGCCATATCGAGCGCGTCGGCGGGGTGGCGGCGGATGCGCCAGATTTTTTGCGCAAAAAAGCTTTCGGGATAGTCGAAGGCCTCGGCCTGGACGTCCTGACACAGGGCCAGGGTCACAGGCCCGCATTCGGCCGGATCAAGGAGCACGCTCATGGCGCGCGGCAGGGCCTTCAGGATCTGTTCGGGCCGCGTGATGCGGTCGAAATAGCGCGACACCGGGCGAAAGCAGTCGTTGGCCGAAACCGTGCCGTCGCCGAAATCCTCGATCTGCTGCAGCACCGGGTCAGGCCGCCGAGACGCATAGACGTCGCCCGGCAGCAGCAGGACCGGCAGGCGGTTGACGTGCGCCACGGCGGCGGCGGTCACCATATTGGTGGCACCCGGCCCGATCGAGGTCGTGCAGGCAAAGGCGCGTTGCCGGCGCATCTGCTTGGCATAGGCGATGGCCGCGTGCGCCATGGCCTGTTCGTTGTGCGCGCGGTAGGTCGGCAAGCTGTCACGCAGGCCCGACAGCGCCTCGCCCAGGCCCGCGACATTGCCGTGGCCGAAGATCGCCCACACGCCGGCGAAGAACGGCACGACCTCACCGTCGATGTCGATATGCTGCTGCGCCAGATAGCGCGTCAGCGCCTGCGCCATGGTCAGTCTGAGGTGGCTCACGCCTGAAATTCCTTACGCTTTGACCTTGACGGGTTGCGGCGCCTGCGTCCGGACCGTGGCGTGCATTTCCTTCCACGCATCGACCAGGCGCGACAGGCTGGCGGACATGAGGTCGACCGCGGTCGCGTCGTCCATGCCGCCCTTCAGCCATTGCGACGCGACATCATGGAAGATCGTCCGGCCGATAGCAAAGCCTTTGACGCACGAAAACTGTGCAGCAACGGCGAAAGCGCGCATCAGCTCGTCTTCCGGCGCCGACAGGCCCAGCACCACGACGCCGCGGCACAGGGGATCGTTGGCCGCGATGACTGCGTCGATATTGCGCCAAACGGCTTCATCGGCGACGGGCTCCAGCTTCCACCAGTCGGGACGAATGCCGAGGCCATACAGGCGCTGCATGGCACGCGACCTCGTCTGCGCGTCCGACGGCATGTCGGCCGGCAGGATCAGCTCCAGCAGCAGTTCGTGGCCCGAGCGGCGGCAGGCGTCGAACAGGGTGACCAGCTGGCGCTCCTGCTCGGCGCGAAGCGCTTCCCCGTCGTCGGGATGGTACAGCACCAGGCATTTGACGACGTGGTTGGCCGGCCAGGTATTGATATCGAGGCCGACATCGGCCCCGGCCTCGAAGACCAGCGGCCGGGATTTCGGCACCTCGACGGGCCGGCCGATCCAGTAGGTGGTGTGCGCCGCTTCGCTGAGCGCCTCGGCGCCGTAACGCCCGTCGAGCAGCACACCGAAGGCGGCATTACCTTCCGCCAGCGCGTCGACCGCGCGCAGCGCCAGCCGCTTGAATTCCGGCACGCGCGCCATATCGGCGCCGAGATCGGCCGCCAGCTCCTCGAACTGAAAACGGTGATCCATGGCCAGGACCATCAGCGACGGATAGTCGCGGTGGCGCGTCCGCGCCCAGTGGATATGGTCCAGCCGCTCGATATCGGCCGCGGACATCGGATGATGCATGCCGATAAAGGTCTGGAGCTCGTCGAAGGTCGGCATGGCGGGCGCGCAGCCGTGGCGCGTCACGACGATGGCGCCGCAGGCATTGCCCCAGCGGCCGCAGGTATAGAGGTCTTCTCCGCCCAGCCAGCCGCGCAGGAAGCCGGCGGAAAAGGCGTCGCCGGCGCCGAGCACGTTCATCACCTCGATGGCGAAACCCGGCACGACCAGGCCGTCCGTCACCTTTGCAGGGATGGCGCCGTCGAAAACGGCGCAGCCCTCGGCGCCCAGCTTGCACACCAGAACCGCGTCGGTGGCTGTCCGGATATTGCGCAAGGCCGCGACGACGTCGTCGGCGCCGCCGAGGATGCGGATTTCTTCCTCGGTGCCGATGATCAGGTCGCACAAGGGCGTCACGACCGACAGACGGCGCGTGACCTCGGCATTGGCGACGTAGCGCTGTTCGCCCATATCCCGAGCCGCCAGGCCCCACAGGACGGGGCGGTAGTCGATGTCGAAGACGATGCGCCCGCCGGCGGCCTTGACGGTCCTGACGGCCTCCAGGCTGGCACTATAGACATTGGCCTGCGACAAATGCGTCCCGTCGATGACCAGGGCGCGCGCCGAGGCCAGCCACTGCGTATCGACATCGGCCATGTCGATCGCCATGTCGGCGCAGTTTTCGCGATAGAAGATAAGCGGGAAGGTTTCCTTGTCGACGATCCCCAGGATGACCAGGGCGGTCAGGCGTTCGGGGTCGGTAACGACACCCGCCGTATCGACGCCTTCGCGACCCAGCGCCTCCAGGATGAAACGGCCCATATGGTCGGCGCCGACTCGCGTGATCAGGCCGGCCTTGAGCCCCAGCCGGGCGGCGCCGATGGCTGTATTGGTCGGGCTGCCGCCGACATATTTGGCGAAGGACGACATGTCTTCGAGACGGCCGCCGATCTGCTGGCCGTACAGGTCGACGCTGGACCGGCCAAGGGTAATGACGTCCGGGCCACTTTCCAGGCTTTTGGGCGCTTGGGCGTCCATGCACGCTTCCTCCTGATGGAACGCCTTGGTTCGCGTTCTCCATCTGGAATTTTTATTCCTCTATTTTCAAAAATGCAATTCGCATTTCATGAAAAAGACTATTCGGCGGTGCCCTGCGTTGCAAAAGCGTAGGCCACGACAAGGCTTTGCATCAGGCACATGGTCGCGGTCAGCGAGCGGAACGAGCGCACCTCGGCCTCTCGGACCAGCAGGACGTGCTGCGCGCCCTTAACCAGGGGCGACACGTTCGAATCGGTAATCGACAGGACGGTGGCCTTCTGATCGGTCGCGACCGTATGGCAGCGGACGGTCTCCTCGGCATAGGTGCGGAAACTGATGGCGATCAGCAGGTCGTCGCTGGTGATGCCGCGGATCTGGTTGGCCCACAGACCGCCCGTGCCGTCGATGAAACAGGTGCGCTTGCCCGCGCGCTGCAAGGCATAGGCAAGATAGGACGCTGCCGGGAAGGCCCGGCGGAAACCCGCGATATAGACAGTGCCCGATTCGGCGATGGCGGCCACGGCCTGCTCGATCTGCGCCGCCGTAATCGATTGCTTCATATGGCTGAGCGCCAGAATGTCGGCTTCGGCGTACTCATCCAGGATGGCGTTGCCCGACGACACACCCGAGGAGCCAGCGTTCTCATTGAACTGGCGCGCGCGTTCACCGTAGGCCAGGGTGATATGACTGGCCAACAGCTCGTCGCGGATGACCTTCTGCATCTGCGAGGCGCCGGGATAGCCCAGCGACTTGGCGAAGCGGACGATGGCCGAGGGCTGGACTCCGGCGCGATCGGCGACGACGGCCAGGGTTTCAAAGGCGACATCCTCGGGTTTGTCGAGCACGAAACTGGCGACCTGCTTCATGCGCCGCGACGCCATGTCGTACTGCCGCACGATTTCAGCCCGAAGCGCTTCCACCGTGTGCGGCGGCGTCGCGCCCGCCTCGATCTTTTCTTCTTTCGCCATGCCGGCTCCCCGTCCGGAACCCCCGCCCCTCACCGGCTGAAATTCCACGTTGACATCATTTGGAATTTTTGTTCCATGCTTGGCTGCAACCGAAATTCGGAATGACAGCGCCGTCACAGTAACGCATATCATTCTAAATTTGGAATAAAAATTTCGCGCCGAGAAATTTGGAACGGCGTGTTCGGAGGGTAACATGTTCAACGTCGCCGTTATCGGCGCCGGCCGCATCGGCCGCATCCACGCCAAAAATGCCGCCGGCCATTCGCGCCTGAGCCTCAAGGCTGTCGTCGATCCGATGGGCGACAGCGCCGCGACCCTGGCCGCCGAGACGGGCGCGGCCGTCAGCACCTTCGATGCGGTGCTGAGTGACCCGACGATCCACGGCATTGTCGTCGCCTCGCCGACCGACCAGCACCTCGACCAGACCTTGCGCGCCATCGCCGCCGGCAAGGCCGTGCTGTGCGAAAAGCCGATCGACCAGGATCTGGCCACGGCCAAGGGCGCGGCTGGTCAGCTGGGCGGGAAAAAGCCGTTGCTGCTCGGGTTCAACCGCCGTTTCGACCGCCATTTCGGTGCGCTGAAAAAGCAGCTCGACGCCGGCCGCGTGGGAAAGCTGGAAAGCTTGCTGATCGTCAGCCACGACCCGGCGCCGCCACCGGTTTCCTACGTCAAGGTGTCGGGCGGCCTGTTCAAGGACATGGCGATCCACGATTTCGACATGGCGCGCTTCCTGCTCGGCGAAGAGCCGGTCGAGGTCTTCGCCAGCGCCTCGTGCCTGGTCGATCCGGGCATAGGTGCGGCCGGCGACGTCGATACCGCCAAGACGGTGCTGAAGACCGCCTCGGGCAAGATCTGCGTCATCAGCAATTCCCGCCGTTCGGGCTATGGCTACGACCAGCGCGTCGAGGCTTACGGCGCCAACGGCCTCCTGAAAGCCGACAATGTGCTGGAATCCACCGTGGCGCACTGGGGCGCGGACGGTCCGGAACTCGACGCCTTCCAGAACTTCTTCCTCGACCGCTATGCCGAAGCCTATCGCGCCGAGGTCGACCACTTCGCTGCCGTCATGGCGGGGGAAGCCACCCCGCTGGTCGGCTTCGACGACGCCGTCAAGGCCCTGGAACTGGCCGAAGCCGCCGCGCTTTCGGTCAAAACGGGTCAGGTCGTGAAGCTTTAAGCGACGCCTGACACTGCGAAAAAGGGAAGCCGGCCTGCGCAGACGGGCCGGCTTTTTTATTGCGGCACGGCCTGCCCTATCCCCCAGGTCCCGGGCTTCTTGCCCATGACCAGTTCGAGCTTGCCGCCATTCACGATATCGGCCTGATGCAGGAAGGCCGCCGTCAACGGCTTGCCGTTCAGCGCCGCCTTCTGGATATAGATGGCGTCGGGTCCGGCAGTCTTCGCCACGATCTCGAATGACTTCCCGTTTTCCAGATGGATCACGGTCAGGGGCTGGCGTGGGCCGTGGAGATAGTAGAGATCGCTTCCGAGTTTTGGGAAGAATCCGATGCGGTTGAAGACGTAGTGCGAGCTCATGGCGCCATTGTCTTCGTCACCCGGATAGGCGTCGGCCGTGAATTTGCGGAAGATGGCGTCCGCCCAGAAGGCCGACAGGTCGGGCCGGCCGACGTTATGGAACAGCCATGGCGTGGTGAAGGACGGCTCGTTGGTAATGTCGATCAGGCCAGACGACAGGGCGTGCTGCAGGCGGTCGCGGAAGCGGTCCGGCCCGCCCATGGCCGCGATCATGCCGGGGATGTCGTGCAGCATGTCGTAGGAATAGACCCAGGCCGTGCCTTCGTAGAAGCCGACATTGTTATAAGTCTTGCCGTCCCAGCCGGTCTTTGGGTCGAGGTCCTGGAAATGTCCGTCGGCATATTTCGGGATGATGAAGCCCGAAAAGCCGTCGCTTTGGGCGTCCTTGCTCCACACCTTTTTCCAGTTTTCGGACCGCTTCATCAGCGCCGCGGCTTCGTCGGTGTGCCCGGCCTTCCCCGCGACCTTTGCCGCGAAATAGTCGTTGAGCGCATAGCCGACGGTCGACGAGCCCGACTTAGCGCGCTGGTTGTTCGATTCCGGACTCAGGTCCCCCACCGCGAAATAGCCGTCGATCAGGTAGCGCGGCCGGCGGCGCTCGAACGCGTTGAAGTGGGTGACGCGATATGCCTGCTGCCAGTCGATGCCGTCGACACCGCGAACCACCCCTTCGCCGATAATGTTGTCGACCTCGTCGCCACCCTGGCCGACATGGTAGTTGCGGCCGCCGATAAAGGCGGTGTCGGCGTAACCGAACTTGTCGAAGGTATGGACGATCGAGGCGACGTTGGCTGCGTACTCCTTCGGCGCGATCAACGACAGCAGCGGGAATTCGGTGCGGTAGGTATCCCACAGCGTATAGTAGTCATCCCAATAGGGCGCGTGCAGCTCGGAATCGGCCTGGTCGAGCGTGCGTTCACGCGGCTGGATCGCCGTGTGATAGAGCGCCGTGTAGAAACGCCTGAGGTCGGCATCGGGCACGCCCGAGATTTCGATGCGCGACAGTTCGGCATTCCACTGGGCTTGCGCGTTCGTCCGCACGGCGTCAAAATCCCAGCCGGGAATATCGTGGTCGAGCAGAAATTGCGCGCGCTCGGCCGAGGTCAGCGAGACGGCGACCTTCATCAGGACGGGCTGTTTGGCGGCGAACGACCACCAGGCGCCGAGGCGTTCGTCGGGGCCGCTTGTGCCGTGCGTCGCGCCCGTCTGTTTGTCGGTGCCCTTGAACACGCCCCAGGCGGTCGGTTTGACGTTGAGCTCGGCGACGAACCAGATGTCGAAGGCGGCCGGGTTCCAATAGCCCTTGGCCTTGACGCGGCCAATCAGCCGCCCAGTCGCCGGATCGAGCGTCACTTCCGCATTGTCGCTCGCGGTCACGCCCAGGATCTTGCGTGTGATGTCGACAATGATGTCGGGCTGGCCGGTTTCGGGAAAGGTAAAGCGGTACATCGCCGCATAGTGGGCTGGCGTGACTTCGGCCTTGATGTTGTAACGCGAGAGCGTCACCGCATAGAGGTCGGCGGCGGCGTGCTCATCGGCCTTGGGCGAGGTATGTTTGGCCTCGTCGAATTCGGGATCGCCGACCTGCGGCGAGACCAGAAATGTCCCGTAGGTCGTGATGCCGCCCGAGCCTTGCGTATGCAATTGCGCAAAGCCACTCAGCTCCGCCTTTGGGTCATAACCGGCATTGGAACCGGTCAGGGTCTCGGGGCTGGGATGGATCGAGCCGTGCGGCAGGGCTGGCCCGGGGACCGTGTCGCCCTGGTTGTCGTTGCCGACGCCGACCATGGGATCAACGTACGTGTAGAGCGGTTTGGGCGCAGCGGCATAGGCCGGCGCCGCGACAAGCAACGCCAGCGCAATAAACAGAGCGGTTTTCATCATTGGCCTCCGGTGGCCCACTTGGCGGGCTTGTCGCCCATATCGAGTTCGAGGACGCCGCCGGCCATCAGCTCGGCGTGCGTAAGCGTGGCGCGGTCGATCGGCTTGCCGTTCAGCCGCGCGGCGGTAACGTAAAGGTTGGTGGCGGAGGTCTTTGGCGCCGAGACGGTAAAGGTCTTGCCGCCTTCGAGGTGGATGACGCTGCGCGCGAAGACGGGCGAGCCGATATAGTAGAGCGGCTTGCCGGCGAGCGGGTACAGCCCCACGGCCGACCAGACGTACCAGGACGACATGGCGCCGGCGTCGTCATTGCCGGGCAGCCCTGCCCGTCCGGTGCCGTACTGGCTCGACAGGATATGGCGCACGCGCTCGGCGGTACGATCGGGACGGCCGGCATCGATATACATCCACGGCGCCAGGATGTCGGGCTCGTTGCCCTGGTTGTAATGACCGCCGTCGAACAGGCGGTCGAGCCAGGCGACGAAGGCCTGGCGCCCGCCGACCTTGTTGATCAGGCCCGGCACGTCCTGCGGGACATAGGTCGAATATTGCAGCGAATTGCCCTCGTAGAAGGGCGCTTCCCACCACGGCGTCGTCTTGTCGGGATAGTCGTAGGCACAGCTGAAATTCTCGAGGCCGCGGCCGTCGCCATAGCGCGGACGGATGCATCCGAGATCATTGTCCCACAGCTTTTCCCAGCCCTTCGACCGTTGGCGATAGGTCTCGGCGACGGCCTTGTCGCCTAGGTGGTCGGCGACTTCCGAAATGGCGAAGTCGTCGTAAGTGTATTCCAGCGTGCGCGACGCCGAGCGCGCCTGGCTGAGCGGCACGTAGCCGAGCGCCAGATAGTCTTTGAGCACGCGGCCCTGCAACAGCGGCTGGTCGGATTCGACCTCCCCGTCCTTGCGGATCGCTTCGTAAGCCGTGCGGATATCGAAGCCACCGAGGTTTTTCATGACCGCATCGGCCACCACGACGTCGCCGTTCGATCCGCCCTGCGTCATGCCGTTGGCGCCGGCGATGCGCGCATCGGGCAGCCAGCCGGTATGGCGGTAGGTATCGATCAGTGAACGGACCATTCCGCGCTGGGCGTCCGGCTGGATGACGGTCAACAGCGGATGCAGCGTCCGGAAGGTGTCCCACAGGGTGTAGAAGTCCTCAAAGTGCGGCTCGTTAGACGCCCACCACACGTTTTCGCCGGTCAGGTCGTGCGGCATGGTGTGGCTGCGGTAGAGCGCGGTGTAGAAGATGCGGCGCTGGTCGTCGCTGCCGCCCAACACTTCGATCTGGCCAAGCGCCTTGCGCCACTGCGTTTCGGCTTTTGCCTTCTGCGCGTCGAAATCCCAGCCCGGCATTTCGGCGTCGAGATTGGCGCGCGCCTTGTCAGCGCTGATGAAGGAGACGCCGAGCTTCAGTTCCACGACCGGATTTTGCGCAACGTCGAAACTGGCCCAAGCGCCGAGGCGGTTCGAAAACTCCTGGCGCGTGTCGTAGTCGACCATCAGGGCCGCCTTGTCGGCCGGTGTCTTGGCCTGGGGCTCGCCGTCGAGGCCGCCCTTGCCTGCCTGTTGCAAGAGTTTGCCCTGCGACGCTTTCCAGGCGCCGAAGCTGGTGCCCGGCCGATCGAGCACAGCGTAGAAATAGAGCTTGTAGGGCGCCGGGTTCCAGCCGCCTTCAAAGCTGGCCCAGCCGGAGACCGTGTGGTCGTCGATGATGTCGACATGGGCGCCGGTGGCGCGCTGGCCTTCGCCGCGCAGGGTGACGACCGAGGTGGCGTCGAGGATCAGATTGCCGGGCGTCGCGCCCTTCGGGAAGGTGACGCGCATCAGGCCGGTCAGGCGTGACGCTGTCAGTTCGGTACGGACACCGTTCAGCGTGACGGCGTAATAGCCGGGCGATGCAATCTCACCCGTCTTGGCGAAGGCGAGATTGTTGACGCCAACCGCGCCCGTCGTCGGCGTGACTTTAAAATTGCCGTACTTGCTCTTTCCCCCGGTGCCCGTGACGTGGGTGAAGCTGAAGCCGGTGATGGCGCTTTGCGAGTCGTAGCCGTTGGTTTCGCCATTGGCCGTGTCGGGGCTGAGCGACACGAAGCCGAAGGGCACGCCCGCGCCCGGCACCGTATTGCCGCCGCCGTCGGCGCCGACGAACGGGTCGGCCAGTTTCAGCGGGTCGATCTGTGCATGTGCCGCGACCGGCGCAGTCAACAGACACAAGGCAAGGACGAAAACCTTCATGTTCAGACCTTTCCGCGATGCGACTTGGTGTAGGAATCGAAGGCGACGGCAGCAACGATGATCAGGCCGATCACCACCTGCTGGAAATAGGACGAGACGTGCATGATGACGAGGCCGTTCGACAGCACGCCGATCAGCAGCGCCCCGATCAGCGTGCCGCGGATGCTGCCCGAGCCCCCCGCCAGGCTGGCTCCGCCGATGACGACCGAGGCGATGACGCGCAGCTCGTAATTGACCCCGGCGACGGCCTCGGACGAACCCAGCCGCGCCGACAGCAAAAACCCCGACAGCCCCGCCAGGAAGCCGACAATGGCGTAGACACTGACGATGATTGCCTTGACATTGATGCCCGACAGGCGCGCCGCCTCGGCATTGCCGCCGACGGCATAGACCTGGCGGCCGTAACGCGTATGGCGCAAGGTGATGTGTCCGATCAACGCCACGACGGCGAATATGACGACCGGCACGGGGATGCCCACGATAGCGCCCGTCCCCCACCAGCGATAGCCATCGTCGAAGCCCGAGATCGGCCCGCCGTCATTGAGGATCAGCGTCGCCCCGCGCCACACCGTCATGCCGCCCAGCGTTACGATAAAGGCTGGCACGCTGAGCAAGGTGATCGCCTTGCCATGGAGATACCCGGCGCCGAGCCCAATCAACGACGCTACGCTCAAGGCGACCAGCCACTGCGGCACACCCGGCGCCAGATGCTGCACCGTCCACGCCGCCGCGATCGAGGCAAAGGCCAAAAGCGAGCCCACGGCCAGGTCGACGCCGGCGGTCAGGATGACGAAGGTCATGCCGACCGCGATGACGCCGTAGATCGACACCTCGGTCAGGATGTTGGTAGCGTTGCGCAACGACAGGAAGCGCGGGTTCTGCGCGGCAAACACCGCCACCAGCAACAGCAGGAACAGGGTGGTCCCCCAGGTGCGCAAAAAGCCCACCGTGTCGAAGGGCCGCTTTTCGGAAATGGCGTTCATGGTTTCCCTACGCAGCTACTGAGCTGGTCATCAGCCCCATCAGGGTCTCTTCATCGACCCCTTTATTTTCAAGCACGCCGGTAATCCGGCCTTCGCGGAAGACGACGATGCGGTCGCTGACCGCCATGACTTCCGGCAATTCCGACGAAATGACGATGACGGCGACGCCGGTGGCCGCCAGGTCGAACAGGACCTGGTGGACGTCGGCCTTGGCGCCGACATCGACGCCGCGCGTCGGTTCGTCGACGATCAGAACCTTTGGCGACAGCGCCATGCAGCGCGCCAAGAGCACCTTCTGCTGGTTGCCGCCCGACAGCGTCCCGATGGCGACGCCGTCATTGGCCATCCTGATATTGAGCTTTGCGCGATAGTCCTCGACCAGGCGCTTTTCCGCGCCTTCGTCGACGAACACGCCCCAGCGCGACAGGCGTTCCAGGCTCGGCAGGGTCAGGTTATGGCGGATCGAATGGCCGAGGAAACAACCCTGCTGCTTGCGGTCCTCGGGCACCAGCGCAATGCCGGCGGCCAGAGCGTCGCACGGCGAGGTCGCCTTCAGTTCCTTGCCATCGAGCCAGATGGCCCCGCTGTCCTTGCCCTCTGCCCCGAAGAGTATGCGCGCCAGCTCGGTCCGCCCTGCCCCCACCAGCCCGGCCAGGCCGACGATTTCGCCGGCGCGGACCTCGAAGCCGACATCCGAAAGCGTCGTGCCGCGCGCCTCGTTGCTGCCGCGCTTGCGGCCGATGCCTTCGAGCTTGAGCACTACATCACCTGGCGCCTTGTGGGCAGGCCGCCTGAGGAATTCGACGTCGCGTCCGACCATCAGCCGCACCATGCCGTCGATTTCGATATCGGCAACGCGGCCGGTGGCGACGAACCTGCCGTCGCGCAGGACGGTGTAGCCGTCGCACACGGCCTTGACCTCGCGCAGGCGGTGCGTGACGTAGATAACGGCGACCTTGCGATCCTTCAGGGTACGGATGATACGATGAAGGATATCGACCTCGCGGTTGCTGAGCGCCGCGGTCGGTTCGTCCATGATGATCAGCTTCGCGTTCAGCGTCATGGCGCGCGCGATCTCGACCATCTGCTGTTCGGCGATGCTTAAGCGCCGGACCTCGGTATCGGGATCGAGATCGAGCCCGAGGCTTTCCAGCACGCCGCGCGCGTCGCGGCGCAGACGCGCCCAGTCGATCAGGCCGAGGCGCAGCGGTTCGCGGCCGAGATACATGTTCTCGGCGACCGACAGATAGGGCTGGAGGTTGAACTCCTGGTAGATGGTGACGATGCCGGCGTCCTGGCGGCGCACCGGCGTATCGCGCGGATCGAGCTCCGTTCCCCCAAAGGTCAACCGCCCGGCGTCGCAGGGTTGCGCGCCCGACAGGATCTTCAACAGGGTCGACTTGCCCGCACCGTTTTCGCCCAAAAGAGCGTGCACCTCCCCGGCCTCGACCGAGAGCCTGGCTCCATCGAGCGCGATAACACCGGGGAAGCGCTTGGTGATGTCGGCTATGTCCAGCAACGCCATGCGCTTGAGGCCCCTTACTTTACCTCGGAGATCCGAGACGCCTGGTTGAGGTTGTCCCTGGTGATCAGGACCGGGGTCAGACTCTGCGACGCGATCGCCTTCTTGTCGCGCAGGGCGCCGACGACTTGACGCAAGGCTGTGCGGATCTGCTCGCCCGGGTTCTGCTCGACGGTCGCGGCCATATCGCCGGCCTGGATGCGTTTCAACGCCTCCGGGATGGCGTCAAAGCCCAGCACGCGGATCTGCTGCGGCGTGAAGCCCGCGCCGTGGATGGCTTCCAGCGCGCCCATGGCCATGTCGTCGTTGAGGCACAGGATGACGTCGGGGTGCTGGCCACCCATCGAGGTCAGGATGTTCTGCGTCACGGTCAGCGCCTGGTCGCGCTTGGAATTGGCGGTCTGTTCCGCGACAATGACATAGGCCGAACCACCCGTGGCGAAGCCTTCGTGCACGCCCTTGACGCGCTCGATCGACGACGAAGAGCCGGGGTCGTTGGTGATGACGACGACCTTCGCCCCTTTGGGATAGGTCTTGACGACCCATTCGGCCATGGCGCGGCCGCCGGCGACGTTATCGGCGCCGAAATGCGGCACGGGGTGCTTGGCGTTTTCGATATGGCGGTCGACCGAGACGACGATGACGCCGTCGTCGGCCAGCTTGTCGGTCGCCGAGGCCAGCGCCTTGGAATCGGTCGGCGCAATGATCACGGCGCCGACGCCCTGCACGCTGGCGGCATCGAGATCGGACACCTGCTTCGACGAATTGTTCTGGCCGTCCAGCACCTGGACCTTGACGCCCAGCTTCTGCGCCTCGTCTTCCAGGTCGCGGCGCATGGCGACGAAAAAGGGCTGCGACAGATCGCTGAAGCTGACGACGATGTCCTGGGACGACGACGCGCCCTTCGAACAGGCGGCTAGTCCAGCTAGGGCGAGACCCGAGGCCAGCAGGGCCCGACGATTGAGTGACATGCATTCCTCCTTTACCCGTTTTTCGGGACCCGCTTTTGGGCATGATCTTTTTTATTTTGTTATACTTGGAATATTTTTTCCCGGTCAACGCGGGACTGCCAAAAACGCATACTAATTCATCGTCGGGATAACGAAGCTCTGATCCGGGGTTGCAGCGGCACCCGCCACGCTTGCCGGCCAGCGCTGGGTGACGGTCTTGACCTTGGTGTAGAAGCGCACGCCGTCCTCGCCGTACTGGTTGAGATCGCCGAAACCCGAGCGCTTCCAGCCGCCGAAGCTGTGATAGGCGACGGGCACGGGGATGGGGACGTTGATGCCGACCATACCGACGTCGACGCGGTCGGCGAACTGGCGCGCATAGTCGCCGTTGCGCGTGAAGATGGCAACGCCGTTGCCATAGGCGTGGCGGCTGGGCAGCTCCAGCGCCGCCTCGAACGAGCCAGCGCGGACCATCTGCAGCACGGGGCCGAAGATTTCGTCCTGGTAGGATTTCATCACGGGCGTCACGCGGTCGAACAGGGTCGGGCCGAGGAAATAACCGTTCTCATGACCTTGCAGCGAGAAGCCGCGGCCATCGCGCACCAGTTCCGCGCCCTCGTCGACGCCCATCTGGATATAGGATTCGATACGCGCCTTGTGCGCCGCCGATACGACGGAGCCGTACTGGGCTTCGGCATCGGTCGAGACGCCGACGCGTAAGCCGTCGATGGCGCTGAGCAGGCGCCCACGCAACGCATCCGCCGTCTTGTCGCCGACGGGCACGACGACTGGCAACGCCATGCAGCGCTCGCCCGCCGAGCCATAGGCCGCCCCCATAATGTCGTTGACCGCCTGGTCGAGATCGGCGTCGGGCAGGACGATGCCGTGGTTCTTGGCCCCGCCCATGCACTGCATGCGCTTGCCGTTTTGCGCACCGCGTCCATAAACGTACTGCGCGATATCGGACGAGCCGACGAAGCTGACGGCCTTGATGTCAGAATGGTCGAGGATGGCGTCGACGACGGTCTTGTCGCCCTGGATCACATTGAGCACGCCCGCCGGCAGGCCGGCCTCGATCAAAAGCTCGGCCAGGCGCACGGGCACGGACGGGTCGCGCTCGGATGGCTTGAGGATAAAGGCGTTGCCGCAGGCCAGCGCCGGAGCGAACATCCACATGGGGATCATGGCGGGGAAGTTGAACGGCGTAATGCCGGCGACCACACCCAGTGCCTGGCGCATCGAATAGACGTCGATGCCGGGCCCCGCGCCTTGCGTATAGTCGCCCTTCAACAGATGTGGGATGCCGCAGGCGAATTCGACGACTTCCAGCCCGCGCTGGATATCGCCCTTCGCATCGGCGATGACCTTGCCGTGTTCCGACGACAACAGATAAGCTAGCGAATCCATATCGCGTTCGAGCAGGCGTTTGAATTCGAAAAGGACACGGGCGCGGCGCTGCGGATTTGTGGCGGCCCAGCCGATTTGCGCGGCCGCGGCGTTACGCACGGCCGCATCGACCAGCGCCGCGTTGCCCAGGCCGACGACCGCCTGGACCAGGCCGGTATTGGGGTCGTAGACATCCGACGTCCGCGCCGCCGCGCTTGAATATTGCCCGCCGATAAAGTGGCCGATCGTCCGCATTCCATCCTCGTCCACGGGCCAGCACCGGCCCGTCATTTTCATTTTGGGAATAAATATTTCATTCTGTTGTCATTTGCAATGTTCGTTTTATAGTGTGCGCACTTCAGGCTAGGACGCTCCTGAAAAAATGCGTTTATAAAGGCGAGCGGCGACGCCGGACCGCTGCCGATTCTGGGACGAAATGCCATGAGGATCTTCAACTGCGCGACTTTTGCGCTCTGCGTCCTGTCGATCGCCCTGCCCGCGCGTGCGGCGGAAACCGTCCTGTTCGACGGCCATACGATCGCGGGCGTCGTCCACGACGACCATGGCGCCGGCAAGACACTGTCGCTGGCGGCTGATCTGTTGTCGCGCGACCTGACGGCCCTGAGCGGTCAAACGCCTGGCGCCTGCACCAAGGTCTGCATCGTCGTCGGGCTCTACGACTCGTCTATCATTAGAAAATTCGCAAAAATCGGAAACTTAGACCTGTCGGACCTCAAGGGCCAGTGGGAGGTCTATCGCCGCGCCGTCGTCAAAACCGGCGACAAGACCTATGTCCTGATCGCCGGCTCGGACCGCCGCGGCGCGGTCTTCGGCACGGTCGACCTGTCGCGGCAACTGGGGGTATCGCCATGGGAATGGTGGGCCGACGTGACGCCGCGCCGCCACGACCGGCTTGTTATCGACGACGCCACCGTCACCTCGAAATCGCCGTCGGTCAAATATCGCGGCATCTTCATCAATGACGAGGACTGGGGGCTGGAACCCTGGGCGGCAAAGACCTTCGATCCCAAGACCGGCAATATCGGCCCCAAGACCTATGCCAAGGTGTTCGAGCTGATGTGGCGGCTGAAGGCCAACACGCTGTGGCCGGCCATGCATTCGGTCTCGACACCGTTTTACGGCAATCCCGGCAATGCGCCGCTGGCGGCCGACTATGCCGTCATCGTCGGCACCTCGCATGCCGAGCCGATGATGCGCAACAATCTGCGCGAATGGGACGAATCCAAGAAGGGCCCGTTCGACTTTACGCGCAACAAGGCCGCCATCCTCGACTACTGGCGCCAGCGCGTAGACCAGGTGAAGGGCTACGACAACATCTATACGGTCGGCCTGCGCGGCATTCACGACGGCCCGATGCAGGGCGCCTCGACCATGGAAGAGCGCAAGGCCATTCTGCAAAACGTCATCGGGCTGCAGCGCGATATCCTTTCCCAGGTCTACAAGAAACCCGCCTCCGAAGTGCCGCAGGTCTATGTCGCCTATCATGAACTCCAGGAAGCGTACGATGCCGGGCTGAAGGTGCCCGACGACGTGACGCTGATGTGGGCCGACGACAATTACGGCTATATCCGCCGCTTCGGCGACGCGGCCGAGCAGACACGCGCGGGCGGGTCGGGCGTCTATTACCACCTGTCTTACTGGGGCCGGCCGCACGACTATCTGTGGCTCGGCACCACGCACCCGGCGCTGATCCATGAGGAGATGGGCCGCGCCTGGGATCTCAATGCGCGCCGCATCTGGATCACCAATTCCGGCGACATCAAGCCGATCGAATACCTGACGCAGTACTTCCTCGACCTCGCCTTCGACGCCGACACCTTCAAGGAAACACCGCGCGAGCACCTGAAGGGCTTTATGGCCGAGACCTTCGGGCCCGAGCACGCCGACGAACTGGCCGGGCTGATGCTGCGCTATTACGACCTGGCGTTTGCGCGCCGGCCGGAATTCATGGGCTTCGGCCAGACCGAGTGGGTGACGCAGAACCGCCATACCGACTTCGTACAGTCCGACGGCGAGGAGGCGCAGAGCCGCATCAAGGCCTATCAGGACATCCAGGCCGAGGCAGAAGCCATCGCCGCCGACATCCCCGCCGACCGCCGTGACGCCTTCTACGAGCTGGTCCTCTATCCCGCCCGCGCCAGCGCGGAACTCAATACGCGCATTTTGAAACTCGACCTCGCCGACCTCTATGCCGGCCAGCAACGCGCATCGGCCAATGCTTATGTCGATCAGGCAAAGGCCGCGCACGACGGTCTGGTGCGCGACACCGCCGCTTTCAACGCCCTGCAAAACGGCAAGTGGCAGGGCATGATGGATATGCAGCCGCGCCGCCTGCCTGTCTTCGACGAGCCCGTCTGGCCGCATTGGACCGACTCGAAGAAGGACGGATGCGACACCGCTCTGTTCGGCCAGTGGTTCAACGACCACAATACCCTGCCGTTTGTCGAAGGCCGGCCGGAGACGCGAACCCTGACCCTTTACGGCTATCGCACGACCGGCCAGACCTGGAAGCTTTCCCAAGGCGCGCAAGGCTTTGCCCTGTCGCAGACCTCGGGCACGCTCGACGCCGGGAACGCCTACGAACAGCGTTTGACGCTCCATTACGACGGCCGCGAATCATCGGGGGATCACACACTCAGCCTCGATTGCGGTGGCCAGTCCCTGCCCGTCTACGTCCGCGTCCTGCCGGCACTGCCGCAAGCCACGGCGGTCGAGGACAACCGCATCGTCACCCTGCCCGCCGCAGCAATTGATCCGGGTACGGATTGGCAGAAAATCGACGGCCTGGGCTCTACCGGCGCAGTCCTCCGGGCACGGTTGAACTTAGCTGGCCAAGGCGCTCCGGCGGTTTACAGCTTCGCCACCTCGACCGAAGTCGGCGGCACGCTGAAGGTCATCGCCCTGCCGACCCACCCGCTCGATCCGGCCAAGGGCGTGCGCGTCGGCGTCTCGCTCGACGGTGCGCCCATGCAGGTGCTCGACCTGTCGACGCTCGGCCGCAGCGACGCCTGGCGGCAGAACGTGCTGACCAATACGGCCGTCGCCGCCCTGCCTCTGCGCCTGCTCAAGGCCGGATCGCACGAACTGAAAGTCTATCCGCTCGATCCCGGCGTGACGCTCGACCGCATCGAGATCGATCTCGATCGCGCCCCCGGCCATTACACTGCGATGGAGGCGCAGCCATGAAAGCCTTTCTCCTCCTGCTGGCGCTCCTGCCCGCCACGGCCGTCGCGGCGGACGCCACAAAGAACCCGCAGTTCACGGCGGGTCAGAAGGCCCTGCAAGCGGCGCTCGACCGGCCGCAACCCAAGCGAAAGGCGCGCAACATCATCCTGTTCATCGGCGACGGCATGGGCATCAATTCGGTGACCGCCGGACGCATCTTCGCCGGCCAGGCGCGCGGGCTCGACGGCGCCAGCTATAAATTATCCTTCGAAACCCTGCCCTATGGCGGCTTCTCCAAGACCTATTCCGCCGACAAGCTGGTCACCGACTCGGCCAACGGCATCTCGGCGATCATGACCGGGGTCAAGACGATCAATGCCGCCATCGGCGTCGACGACTCCGTCAAGAGCAAGGACTGCCAAAGCGCGCTCGGCGCCCGCATCGACACCCTGGCCGAACAGGCCAAGCGCTCGGGCCGCGCCGCCGGAGTCGTCACGACCGCCGGCATCACCGACGCAACGCCCGCCGGCGCCTATGGCCACGTGCCGTTCCGCAACTGGCGCGCCGATGTCGATCTGCCGGCCGACGCCGCCAAGGCCGGCTGCGTCGACCTGGCGCGGCAACTGGTCGAAGCGCCCGACGATGTGCGCATGGATGTCGCCTTCGGCGGCGACTTGCAGGACTTCGTGCCCACCGGCACCGGCCCGGGAAAACGCGCCGACGGCCGCGACCTGACGAAAACCTGGGTGTCACGGCCCGGCGCGCGCTATGTCACCGACGCGGCCGGGCTTTCCGCGCTCGACACGAAAGGCGGCCCGGTGCTGGGGATTTTCGCCGATGGCGACCTGCCCTCGCCGGTCGATACCGAGCTGCACAGAAACGTGCCCACGCTCAGCGACATGACCGCCAAAGCGATCGATATCCTGGCGGCGAAGAAGAGCGGCTATTTCCTGCTGGTCGAAAGCGCCTCGATCGACAAATGGCACCATGCCAACAACGCCTATCGCGCCCTGACCGACGTCGACGAACTGTCCAAGGCCGTCCGGATCGCCATGGACCGGACAGACCCGAACGACACGTTGATTATCGTCACCGCCGACCACAGCCACGGCCTGGTCATTTCGGCGGGTTCGTCGCGCGAGGAGCCGATCACCGGTCTGGTGCGCAACCACGGCGTCAACCTGACCGACGGCAATAACCAGCCGCGCCTGACCCTGTCCTACGCCACCGGGCCCGGTGGCCCCAAGGCCGGCGCTGTTGTCCCCATCCCCGACGAGGCCACAGCGACCTCACCCGACTTCCATCAGCCGGCCCTGGTCTACATGGCCAGCGCCCAGCACGCCGGTGAGGACGTCCCCGTCTATTCGCGCGGCCCCGATTCCGACCTGCTGACGGGAACCTTCGAGTCGAGCTATATCTACCAGGTGATGGCGCATGCCTTTTCACTCACTGGTCCCAAAGTTGCAAAGCCGGTTGCGAAACACAGGCGGAGGCATGTCCATGGACGATAATCCGGCAAAGCCCGTACAGGTCGCGCGCGACCGCCGCGCCTATCAGGACATCGGCAACCACCTGATCGGCCGCATCCGCTCGGGCGAGTTCGGCGCCACCGGCCGCCTGCCGCCCGAACGCGACCTGGCCCTGTGGTACGATGTCGGCCGCACGGTCATCCGCGATGCCCTGGTCATGCTCGAGGTCAAGGGCCTGGTCGAGCCGCGCCAGGGCTCGGGCATCTACATCACCCGCCAAGCCTACGACACGGTCATCTCCGAAGACGTTCGCGTGGAACGCCTGCCACCGGCCGGTCCGTTCGAACTGCTCCAGGCGCGGCAATGGCTGGAAAGCCATATCGCCCGACTGGCGGCGCACAACGCGACCGACGACGATATGGAGACTATCGAAAGAGCGTACGAAGACCATCGCCGCGCCCATTACGGGGAGCCCAAGGAAAATTACGACATCCGCTTCCACCTGGCGATCGCCCAGGCGACGCAGAACACCGAGCTTGCCCTGCTGGTTAACCAGCTCTGGCACCGCCGCGACAACAACCCTCTGTGGAAACGCCTGCAGGAGCACATCCCCGATCCGCGCTACCGCGACAAGTGGGTGCACGACCACGACCGCATCGTCGAAGCGTTACGCCGCCGCGACGGCGACGGGGCGTTTGTGGCCATGTGGAACCACATCGAAAACGTGAAATCGTTCCTGCTGCAGTCAAACGCTTTTGGTGAGGACGCTGCCGCCAAGGGCTGAGGCGCGTCCTCTTGCCAAGCTGCGCCCGCGTCCTTAAACCTTGGACTTTGGGGGCGCTATCATGACATTTCCGATCAGGGCCGTTTTCGGACTCACGGGCAAGCTGTTGCGCAAGGGCGCCGTGCCGTTGGCGCTAGTGACGGTGTTGCTGTGTTACCTGCCGCAACAGGCGCTGCACTATGGGATTGCTTCGCTCGCCTACACAGAAGTGGGCAGGATAATTCTTTCCGCTCCCGTGATCACGGGCTGGGTACTTCTCGCTGTCAACCAGTTCATCCTGGCGTTTCATCTGGCCGCCATCTCTGAAATCGCATTGCGGATAGCCGCTGGAAAATCTCTCCGCCCCAGCAAACTGTTGATCAACGCTTTGGTCAACGCCATTCCGCTCATGGTGACACAGTTCGCTCTTCAGACCGCCACCCTTGTTGGTGTTCTGCTTCTCGTGATCCCGGGTGTGTTCGTCGGCGTCGCCCTGTCGGTCGTCGTGCCGACCTATGTCTGCGAAGGCAAGGGCATTATCGAATCCTTCCGCCGGGCCTTCCAGCTGACCAAAGGCCGGCGCTGGGGGATTTTCGGCATATGGCTTTCGATCAGGATTATATCCTTTGTCGCCTTTCCAAACACCATTTTGTCGCCAGTCAACGCGGTTTTTGCCTTGGCGCGCCGCCTGGCACCGACGCTTCCGTTGCCGGATCTTCCTCTTGGCATTCAATATGGCCCCGCCACCACAACGGCGCTCGGCTTTATCATCACCCTGATCACGACGCTCACCATCGTCCTGAACACGGCCGTCTACTTGACCCTGCGCTTTCATAGCCCCGACCAGGGCAATAATACCCGTGTCGCGGACGTCTTCGAATAATCCTACGGCTTCAACCGGTAGCCGATGCCCGGCTCGGTGACGATAAAGCGCGGATTGAGCGCATCGTCCTTGAGCTTCTCGCGCAGGTGCTGGGTGTGGATGCGCAAATAGGTCTGGTTGTCGGGCACATGGCGGCCCCAGACGGCGTTCAGCAGGAAAGAATGCGTCAGCACCTTGCCGGAATTGCGCGCCAGCACGATCAGCAGCTTGTATTCGATCGGCGTCAGATGAACGTCCTCGTCGTCCAGCCGCACGCGGCGCGACGCCGTGTCGATGACCAGATTGTCGTAGTCGTAGGTAAAGGGCTGGTCGCCCGGCGGGCGGTGGGCGTGGCGCAGCGCCACCCGGATGCGCGCGATCAGCTCGCCTGCCGCGAACGGCTTGGTGAGATAGTCGTCGGCGCCGAGTTCAAGCGCTTCGATCTTGTCGCGCTCCTGGCCGCGCGCCGAAATGACGATGATCGGCGTGCGCGTCCATTCTCGGATCTGGCGGATGATGTCCATGCCATCCATGTCGGGCAGGCCTAGATCGAGCAGGATGACGTCCGGATTGTCGGTCGTGACCTTTTGCAGGCCCTCCTTGCCGGTCGCCGCCTCGATCACCGTCATGGCATTGGCGCCTAGCGTCGAGCGCAGGAACTTGCGGATATCGGCCTCGTCTTCGATCGACAGGATACGCGTGGTCTCGGTCATGACATGTCTTTAGCTACGGGCAGGGTGAAAATAAAGCTGGCGCCGGTGGCCGGGGCCCGGTTGTTGCGGGCATAGATCATGCCGCCGTGCGCCTGGACGATGCCGCGGCAGATGGCCAGGCCCAGCCCCGTGCCGCCCGAGCGGTCGGAACTGACCGTCTGGCCGGTCTGGAACTGTTCGAAGATGCGGTTTTCGTCGCCGTCGCGCAGGCCGTCGCCATTGTCCGACACGGCGACCCGCAGGGTGTCGGCGTCCTTTTCGACTCTGACGACGATATCGCCATCAGCCGCCGTATGCTGGTAAGCATTTTCGATCAGATTGACGAATACCTGTTCGATCAGGGCGCCATCGATCATCACCATGGGCAGGGCGCCGGTAATCTGTGTACGGAGGGTCCGCTGTTCGCGGCCGGCCTGGACATGCGCCAGGGCCGCGCCGATGATCTCCTGGACCATATAGGGCTGAAGGTTCAGCTTCATCCGGCCAGACGTCAGGGCCGCCATGTCGAGCAGGTTGCCGACGAATTTCTGCAATCTCGTCAGCTGGTTCCACACGCCGGTCAGTTCATCGAGCGCCTTGCGCGGCAGCTCCTTCCGCATACGGAGGAGCGAGCTGACCGAGCCATTCATCACGGTTAGCGGCGTTCGCAGATCGTGCGACAGCGACGACAGCAGCACGTTGCGCAGCTTTTCGTTCTCGCTATCGACACGTGAGCTTTCGGCCTCGTCGGCGCGGCGGGCGCGCTGCAGGGCGCCGGCGATCAGGCTGGCGAACGTTTCGAACTGAAGAATCTCGGCGCCGGTGAAACTGCGATGGCCGTCGCGCGGGGTAAGGCCCAGCACGCCCAGCATCTCGTTTTCCGCCAGAAGCGGCAGGTACAATCCGGCCGCCGACGGCAGGGTGTCGGTGCCACGCCCGGCCATGCGGTGATTGGCCGTGACCCATTCGACCGCGCCCATCTCCTTCATATCGGTACGCAAGGTCGCATCGGGCCAGACGTCGCCCCCGGCAAAGACCGTGACATCGAGGTCGAACGGTACGCTCAGATGCTGGATCGCCACGGCGCACATGCGATCGACGCCGCGCACCGCCGACAGGGCCCGCGTCAGGCCGTAGAGGATCTGCGTCTCGCGCTCGCGGTTGCTGACCAGGCGGACGTGGCGCGACAGCCGGGCCGTCAGCGAGCCCACGACCAGCGACGTCACCAGCATGAATGTGAAGGTGACGTAGTAGTAGGTGTCGTAGAAGTTGAAGGTGTAATAGGGTTGGGTGAAGAAGAAGTTGAACGCCGGGATGATCAGGACCGAAGCCAGGACCGAGGGACCCAGGCCCAGCCGTGCCGCTACGATGACCACGCCTGTCAGGTAGATCATGGCCAGGTTGTTGGACGGGGTAAGACCGCGGAACGGAAAGGCGATGGCGGTGCACAGGGCCACGCCGGCCGCCGCCAGCGCGTAATCGGACGGACGCGCCACGAAGGCGGCCAGCCGCGAGGTCAGGGGCTGCGGTCGAGTGTCGTCCGATCGGTCGCCGTGGATCACGGTGACTTCAAGGCCATCGCCGCGCTCGATCAGCTGCTGCGACAGGGGCACGCGGAAGTGTTGCCACCACGGCGGACGGCGGTGACCGACGACGATGCGGCTGAAACCGTTGCGCCGGGCGTAGGCGACAAGGTCGGCGGCGGGCTGACCGCCGGTCAGGCGCACGATCTCCGCCCCCAGGTTTTCGGCCAGGCGCAGATAGTGCTCGACGCGCCCTCTCGCCTTTTCGTCCAGCTGTTCGTGACGATCGCTTTGCAAATAGACGGCGAACCACGGCGAGCGGCCGCGCGCCGCCATGCGCTTGGCGTGGCGGATCAGCCGCGCCGACAGGGGATCCGGTCCTATGAGCAGCATGATCTTGTGGCCGATCTGTGCCTCGTTCTGTCCCATGGCGGCGCTGAGCTCGTCGCTTTGGGCATCCACCCGTTCGGCCGTGCGGCGCAGAGCGAGCTCACGCAAGGCCAAAAGGTTGCTCTTCTTGAAGAAGTTCTGGGCGGCGCGCGTATTGGCGCCTTCGGCGACATAGACCTTGCCCTCGGCCAGCCGCTTCAGCAGTTCGTCGGACGGAATATCGATCAGGGCGATCTCGTCGGCGGATTCGAAGATGGTGTCGGGCACGGTCTCGCGCACCCAGACGCCAGTCAGCCGCGCCACCTGGTCGGTGAGGCTTTCCAGGTGCTGGACATTGAGCGTCGTATAGACGTCGATACCGTTGTCGAGCAGCTCCTCGACGTCCTGCCAGCGCTTGGGGTGGCGCGATCCCGGCGCATTGGTGTGGGCGAATTCGTCGACCAGGATCAGGCCGGGGCGGCGGGCGAGCGCGCCGTCGAGGTCGAATTCCCTGACCGTGACGCCGCGATGGTCGATGTCGAGCAAGGGCAGGACGGACAGGCCTTCGATCAGGGCGGCCGTTTCCTGGCGGCCGTGGTGTTCGATAACGCCGGTCACGACGTCGACGCCTTCGCGCTGGCGGGCGCGCGCCTCGTTCAGCATGGCGAACGTCTTGCCGACGCCGGCCGACGATCCGAAGAAGATCTTCAGCTTGCCGCGCGCAGCTTCGCCCTCGTCGTTGCCGACGAGGGCGAGCAGCTTGTCCGGGTCTGGCCGGGTTTCGTTCACTTAAGCTTTCCGTCGAGGCGCAGATTGACCTCAAGGACATTTACACGCGGTTCGCCCAGGACGCCAAGGTCCCGTCCGCGCGTCGAGCGGGTAATCGCCGCGCGAACAACGTCTTCGGCCACATGGCGGGCCGTGGCGATGCGGTGGACCTGGTAGGCCGCCGCCGCCGGGCTGATCTCGGGGTCGAGGCCCGAGCCCGAGGCCGTCACCAGATCGACCGGTATAGCCGCGGTGTTGGAAGGGTCAGCGTCCTTCAGGGCCTTGATGCGGCCTTTGACCGCGTCGATCAGCGCCGGATTGTTGACGCCGAGGTTCGAGCCCGACGAGGCGCCGGCATTGTAGGGCGCGGTGGCGGTCGCCGACAGCCGGCCCCAGAGGTATTCCGGCTTGTCGAAAGTCTGGCCGATCAGGGTCGAGCCGATGACGTGGCCGTGGTCGCGGATAAGGCTGCCTTCGGCCTGGTGCGGGAAGCCGACCTTGAGGATCAAGGTGGTCAGGGCCGGATAGACGCCGCCGAGCAGCAGGGTCAGCAAAAGCGTGCTGACAATGGCGGGACGGAGGGAGGAAACGAGGGTTTTCATGGCAAAATTCCTTACGCCAGGCCGACCGCGCTCAAGTAGCGAAGCGGTAGCGCAACTAAAATGAAGTGGGGATCGCTCATGCGAGCCCCACGGCGGCCAGGCCCATATCGATCAGCTTGATACCGATAAACGGGGCGACGATGCCGCCGAGGCCGTAGACGAACATGTTGCGCGACAGCATTTTCGCCGCCGGTTCGGCGCGGTATTTGACGCCCTTCAGGGCCAGCGGGATCAGCGCGATGATGATCAGGGCGTTGAAGATGACCGCCGCCAAGATGGCGCTTTGCGGCGATTTCAATCCCATGATGTTGAGCGCACCCAGCACCGGATAGGTCGAGGCGAAGGCCGCCGGGATGATGGCGAAGTACTTGGCCAGGTCGTTGGCGATGCTGAAGGTGGTCAGCGCGCCGCGTGTCATCAGGAGCTGTTTGCCGATCTCGACGATCTCGATCAGCTTGGTCGGGTCGCTATCGAGGTCGACCATGTTGCCGGCCTCCTTGGCGGCTTGCGTCCCCGAATTCATGGCGACCGCCACGTCGGATTGGGCCAGGGCCGGCGCGTCGTTGGTGCCGTCGCCGACCATGGCGACCAGCTCGCCGCCTTCTTGCTGCTTGCGGATATATTTCAACTTGGTCTCGGGCGTGGCCTGCGCGAGGAAGTCGTCGACCCCGGCCTCCGACGCGATGGCGGCAGCCGTCAGCGGGTTGTCGCCGGTGATCATGATGCTCTTGATGCCCATCTTGCGCAGTTCGGCCAGGCGCGCCTTGATGTCGGGCTTGACGATGTCCTTGAGGTACACGACGCCCAGCACCTGGCTGTTTTCCGCCACCATCAGCGGCGTGCCGCCCTTGCGCGCGATATCGTCCACACTCGTCTGCACCTCGGCTGGGACCTTGCCACCCTTCTGCCCGATCAGCTTCGCGATGGCGTCGCCGGCGCCCTTCATGATGTGACGGTCGCCGACCACTATTCCTGAAGCGCGCTGTTCGGCGCTGAACGGAATGAAGGTAGCGTCGAGTGCCTTCGGATCGCGTTCCGGCAGGTGGAACAGCTTGCGCGCCAGGACGACGATCGAGCGGCCTTCCGGGGTCTCGTCGGCTAACGACGAAAGTTCGGCGGCCTCGGCCAACTGATGTTGCGTCACGCCCGGCGCAGGAAAAAACTCCGTGGCCTGACGATTGCCGAAGGTGATGGTGCCGGTCTTGTCTAGCAGCAGGATATTGACGTCGCCGGCGGCTTCGACGGCGCGGCCGGACGTCGCGATGACGTTGGCGCGGATCAGGCGTTGCATGCCCGAAATGCCGATGGCCGACAGAAGGCCGCCAATCGTCGTGGGGATCAGACACACCAGCAGCGCAATCAGCACGGTGATGGTGATGACCGTGCCCGAACCGGCGCGGCCGACGCTGAACAGCGAGTATGGCAGAAGCGTCGCACAGACAAGCAGGAAGATAATGGTCAGGGCCGCCAGCAGGATCGACAGGGCAATTTCGTTGGGCGTCTTCTGACGCTTGGCCGACTCGACCAGGCCGATCATGCGGTCGAGGAAGCTTTCGCCGGGATCGGACGTGACGCGCACCACGATCCAGTCGGAAAGCACGCGCGTGCCGCCGGTCACCGCGTCGCGGTCGCCGCCCGACTCGCGGATGACCGGGGCGCTTTCCCCCGTCACCGCGCTTTCGTCGACCGAGGCGACGCCTTCGATGACCTGGCCGTCGGCGGGGACAAAATCACCGGCTTCGACAACGATGATATCGCCCTTGCGGAGGCTGTTGGCCGGGACCGCCAGGAACTTCGTCCGGTCGCTCACCTTGTTCAGTTTCTTGGCCGATACGTCGCGGCGCGCCTTCTTGAGGCTGTCGGCCTGCGCCTTGCCCTTGCCCTCGGCGATGGCCTCGGCGAAGTTGGCGAACAGCAGCGTGAACCACAGCCAGAAGGTGACGAGGCCGATGAACCAAACGGGCTGGCCGCCGCCGACCACGGACTTCGGATCGATCAGCATGACGCAGAAGATGCCCGTGGTGATGACCGAGCCGACGAAGACCAGGAACATGACCGGGTTGCGCAGTTGGTAGATCGGGCTGAGCCGCAGGACGGTATTTTTGAGCACGGAGCCCATATCGGCCCCGTCAAACAGGCCGGCTTTTTGAGTGTGAGTGGCCATGGGCGTTAGCCTTTGATCATGTTGAAGTGCTCGACGACCGGCCCCAGGGCCAGCGTCGGCGCGTAGTTGAGGACACCGACCAGGACGACGACACCGACCAGCACGGCCACGAAGAGCGCATTGTGCGTCGGCAGCGTCCCGGCGGACGTCGGCACGGTCTTCTTGGCGGCCAGCGAACCCGCCAAGGCGAGGACCGGCACGATGATGAAGAAACGGCCGAACAGCATGCAGACACCCAGCAGGAGATTGTAGAAGGGCGTGTTGGCGCTGAGGCCGGCAAAGGCCGAGCCGTTGTTGTTGCTGGCCGAGGTGACGGCATAGAGGACTTCGGAGAACCCTTGAGCGCCCGGATTATAGATGCCCGCCTGCCCGTCCTTCATCATCACGGCGATTGCCGTGCCGACCAGAACCAGGATGCCGGGAACCAGGGTCCCGATCGACGCCATCTTGATCTCGAAGGCCTGGATCTTCTTGCCGAGATATTCCGGCGTGCGGCCGACCATCAGGCCTGAAATAAAGACGGCGATGACGACGAAGATCAACATACCGTAGAGCCCCGAGCCGACACCGCCATAGATGACTTCGCCGAACTTCATCAGGATCAGCGGCACCAGACCGCCGATCGGCGTGAAGCTGTCGTGCATGGCATTGACGCTGCCGTTCGATGCGGCGGTCGTGGCCGAGGCCCAAAGCGCCGAATTGACGATGCCGAAGCGCGTCTCCTTGCCTTCCATATTGCCGCCGGCCTGGAGGGGACTGGCGATCTGGTCGACGTGCAGCGCCATCAGGTGCGGATTGCCCGATTGCTCCATGACGGTGCACAGCAGAAGCAGCGGCACGAAGATGACCGTCATGGCGGCAAAGATCGCCCAGCCCTGGCGGCGATCGCCGACCATGACGCCAAAAGTATAGCAGCAGGCGGCCGGGATGATCAGGATCGCCAGGACTTCGAGGAAGTTGGTGAACGGCGTCGGGTTTTCGAACGGGTGCGCCGAATTGGTGTTGAAGAAGCCGCCGCCATTGGTGCCGAGCATCTTGATGGCTTCCTGGCTCGCTACAGGTCCCAAGGCAATCGTCTGGTCGGCACCCTGCAGGGTGTGGGCTGTGACGTAAGGGCTGAAGGTCTGGATGACGCCCTGCGCGCCCAACGCGACGGCCATGACCAGCGATACCGGCAGCAGCACGTAGAGATTGGCGCGGATCATATCGACCCAGAAATTGCCGATCTCGCGTGTTTCCTTACGGGTCAGGCCGCGGATCAGGGCCACCATGACGGCCAGCCCCACGGCGGGCGTGACGAAGTTCTGTACCGTCAGCCCGACCATCTGGCTGAAATAGCTCATGGTCGTTTCGCCGGCATAGGATTGCCAGTTGGTATTGGTGACGAAGCTGACCGCCGTATTGAACGACAGGTCGGGCGTCAGGCCCGGCAGCTTTTGCGGATTGAGCGGAATATAATTCTGAAAAATTAGAATTATATACAGAACGACGAAGCTGACCGCCGAAAAGACGAGCGTCGCGGCTGCGTAGCCGGTCCAGTTCATTTCTTTCTTCGGATCGATACCACTCGCCTTGTAGATCAGGCTTTCCAGCCAGCCCATGGCTGGCGACATAAAGGTGCGCCGGCCTTGAAAGACGCGCGCCATATAGGCGCCCAGCGGTATGGCGCAGGCGGTGAGCACGGCCATATAGAGGGCGAGCTGCAACCAGGCATTACCCGTGATCAGGGGAAACATCGGACCCTCGGAATTTTATGGAAACATTTCGGGTTTGACGAGCGCGGCGATGAGGTAGCCGAGCAGAAGCGCGACGACGACGCCCGCGCCGAGATAGAGCTCGGTCACTGCCCGCTCTCCCGCAGGCGCTCGCAAAGGCTGACAAGCCCGGCGGACACGGCGAAAAAGGCCAGCCCGAGGAGGCCATAGAGGATGATCATGGGGATACGCTCCATTGTGAATGGCAGCGTATTACGCCTCTGCCCGTATGGGCGGCGTATAAAGGCAGGGCGGCAGCGTATAGCTTTCGTATAGCCCTGAACAAGAGCCTCCCCTCCTTGTACCTCCCCGTTTTTCGCAGAAAAATGGGGTTTGGCGCCAGCGAAAGTATAGCTTTCGAAAGCCATCGGACCGCACGGCTGAACCGATGCGTGAGCATCGGTGAAGGAGATGTGGTGGTGGGGTTTCTTGCTTTCTTGCCTCATCGGTGCCTGAAAAAGTAAGCAAGAATCCCCTCCACCACATCTCGTCGCCTAAAGGCTCCTCGTGCGGTCCCCCTCCCCATCGCTTCGCGACGGGGAGATACAAGAAGTGTACGATCCAAGGTTCTGATCCGCGCCTATACAAAAATTATACAGCAATTATACGCCGCCTATACGCCGAAAAGATTATTGCACTGCGGTCAACATTACCGCGAGTAGGGCCGCGCCGCCGGGGTGCATCCATTACCCGCAAGGCTTGTCACATGGTGCCGCTTTCCGGGAGCCCGGGCTGGATCGAACAGGGCTTGAACCTCGCCATTCTGGCCGCGCTGGTCCTGCCGTTCGGCGCCTATATGGCGGACGTCTTCCGCAATCGTAAGACCGCCCTCTCCTTCGCGCTCGATCCGGTGGAGCGCGCAGCCCTCGGCCTGGCCGGCGTCAAGGCCGACCGCAGCATGGACTGGCGGACCTACGCCCTGTCGGCGCTCAGCTTCTCGTCGCTCGTTTTTCTGGCGCTTTATATTGCACTGGCGTGCACTGGACTGCCGGCTGAGCGGGCCTTCATCCTCGCCGTGCAACTGGCCGCCGATCCCGCGCACGCCCCGGCCGGTCCCATGGCCGCCGCGACCGCCGCCGGTTTCGTCTCGACCGGGACGGGGCTTGCCGTCTTCATGGCCACGGTGCGCGGCCTGTCGGGCCTGCGCGTCGGCAACTTCTGGGCGGATCTTGTGCGCGCGGAACTGCGTGTCGTCCTGCCCGTGTCGATCGCCTTCGCGGCGCTGGTCGCCACGGCCGGCGCGGGTGAAGCGCTGGAAGCCTTTGGCCGGGCGCACGTCGCCGACACCGTCCCGCACCTGCCGTCGATCGCCGATGAGGCGCGGCATCTCTTCACCACCCCCTCGGGCGCTGTGGTCAACGCCGCCGCGGTCCAGTTCGCCGCCACGCCATCGACCCGGTTGCTGGCGCTGCTGTCGGGCGCGCTCATTCCGCTCGGCCTCGGTTACAGCTTCGGCCTGCTGACCGGCGACCGCCTCCAGGGTGCGTTGATGCTGGGCGCGACGGCGCTGGTGCTGATGAGTGGCCACGCCGCCGGACCCGCCGTATCGTGCGGTCTGGTTGCCGTCTTCATGCTGGTGACCGCCGTGATCAGCCGCCTGCGTACAGGCCAGGCCACCTATCTCAACCGGCGCCTCGGGCGCTATGAGGTGTCGATGGCCATGGCCTGCCTGGGTCTGATCGTCGTTGCGCCGCTGACCGCGCTCGTCCCCGCCCTCAGCCTCATCGCCCTGCCCGCCCGCCTGTGGACGCTGATCCCGGCGCTGGCCTTCGCGGGTTCGCTATCGAACCGGCCTGCCGGAGCGCAAGGGTGAAGACAATGCCCGTCATCGTGCAAAGTCTCAGGCCCGGCCTGGTGCTGCTGGCGCTTCTCGCCGCAGCGGCCGGAGGCCTTTACCCCCTGCTCGTCCGCGCCCTGACCGAGAACGGGCTCAACGCCCAGCTCGATCCGGCGGTGTTGCGCGACCGCTCAGGGCACATCGCCGCCACCTCGCTCAGCGGCGCCATGGACGAAGCGCCCGGCCATGTCTGGGGCCGCATCCGCACGCCGGCCACGGTCGATTGCGACAGGATCCGCGACACCCCGGCCTGCGCGGCCGCCGTCACGGCGCGCCAGCAGGCGCTGAAACGGGCCGATCCGTCGGCCGGTCCGGTTCCATCAGAGCTCTTAAGCTTCGACGGCGCCGGACTCGATCCCGCCATCGGCATCAACGCGGCCCATTACCAGGCCCCGCGCATCGCCCGCGCCCGGCACCTGAGCGAAATGCAGGTCAATGCCCTGATCGACGCGGCGGCGCGCAACGCCATCTACAACACGACGCGGGGCGTCACCGTCAACCGTCTCGATATCAACCGCCGGCTGGATGAACAGCATCCATGACCCCGGACACACCAGCCGCCGGAGACCCCGGCCGGAGCGTAAACATGACTGCGCATTCTTCCGTCACCGCCGCCGACATCCCGGCCGAGGCTTCCGCGGAACCCGTTCTTACCCCCACCGAAGCGGAGGCCGTCATAAGCCACGGCCACGGCAAGGAGGGTTTCGTGGCGCTGACCGTCGGCGCCATCGGCGTCGTCTTCGGCGATATCGGGACCTCGCCGCTCTACGCCATGAAGGAGGCGCTGCACCACACGCGCGCCGGCACGGATCCGCACCTGGCGACCTTCGGCGTCATCTCGCTGGTTTTCTGGGCGCTGTTGCTGCTGGTCACGGTCAAGTACGTCATCTTCCTGATGCGGGCGGACAACAAGGGCGAAGGCGGGACCCTGGCCTTGATGGCCCTGGCACAGAAGGCGCTCGGCAAATATTCGCCGATGATCTTCTTTCTCGGCATCTGCGGTGCGGCCCTGTTCTACGGCGACAGCCTGATCACGCCGGCCCTGACGGTCATGGGCGCGATCGAAGGCTTCAAGGACGCGCCGCATGTCGGTCACAGCCTGGACAGTTTCGTCGTGCCTGTGTCGATCGTCATTCTTGTCGCGCTCTTCCTGGTCCAGTCGAAGGGTACGGAAAAGGTCGCCCGCCTGTTCGGACCCGTCATGCTGCTGTGGTTCGCCGTCATCGCGGCGCTGGGTGTGTTCTACATCGTCCAGCGCCCGGCCATCCTGATGTCGCTCAGCCCGCACTACGGCATCCAGTTCCTGCTGGCCAACGGCTTTACCGGCTTTGTCATCCTGGGCAGCATCTTCCTTGTGGTGACCGGCGCCGAAGCCCTCTACGCCGACATGGGCCATTTCGGCCGCAAGCCGATCAATACGGCCTGGCTGTTCGTCGCCTTCCCGGCGCTGGTTCTCAACTATCTCGGCCAGGGCGCCCTGACCATTCTGCACCCCGAAGCCGCCGCCAACCCGTTCTGGCGCATGGTGCCGCACCTCTTCTACTGGCCGATCATGGTGCTGGCCGCCATGGCCGCGGTCATCGCCAGCCAGGCCGTCATCACCGGCGCCTTTTCCATGACGCAACAGGCGGTGCAGCTTGGCCTCCTGCCGCGCATCGACATCCAGCGCACCTCGGAAACCCAGGCCGGCCAGATCTACGTGCCGCAGGTCAACACCATGCTGATGGTCGGCGTGCTGGTGCTGATCGTGCTCTTCCAAAGCTCTGACAACCTGACCTCGGCCTACGGCATCGCTGTCACCGGCACCATGTTCATCAGTACGGTCATGGCCTATGTCGTCCTGCGCCGGCAATGGCTGTGGTCTCGCGCCCGGACCCTGGCCCTGCTGGTGCCGCTGGGCGCCATCGAAGCCATCTTCATGGCGTCGAACCTGACCAAGTTCTTCAGCGGCGCCTGGATGCCGCTGGCCTTCGGCGCCACCATGATCCTGATCATGGTGACATGGACGAAGGGCACGCACACCCTGACCGACAAGGCGCGCCGCGACTCGGTTATGCTGGCCGACCTGATCGAGATGCTGAAAAAGCGCCCGCCCCACCGCGTCGCCGGCACCGCCATTTTCCTGACGTCCGACGCCGATATTGCGCCAGTCGCCCTGATGCACAACCTCAAGCACAACAAGGTGCTGCATGACAAGAACGTGGTGCTGACCGTGCGCACGACCAATACGCCGCGCGTGACCGAGGGCGAACGCATCTCAATCGAGGTCCTGAACGACGACTTCAAGAAGGTAACGCTCAACTACGGCTTCATGGAAAGCCCGAACCTGCCGAAGGCCCTGGGCCTGTGCCGGAAACTCGGCCTGAAGTTCGACATCATGTCGACCAGCTTCTTCGTCGGCCGCCGAACGGTCGTGCCCTCGGCCAATTCCGGCATGCCGGTGTGGCAGGACAAGCTGTTCATCTTCCTGATGAAAAACGCCACCAACCCGACCGAGTTCTTCCATATCCCGCCGGGACGGGTGGTTGAGCTGGGGACGCAGGTAACGGTGTAGGGTTGGCTTGTTTCAAAGATGAGGCGGTTGTATATTCTGGATATGGCCGCCTTATCTCACAATGATATCCTCAGCATGTCCGTATCCGATCGGCTGGCGCTTATCGGCGAACTCTGGGACAGTATTCCTGACGCGCAACTGCCGGTTCCGGCGTCGCATCGCGCCGAACTTGAAAAGCGTCTGGCAACGTTCGAGGACGACATAAAGGATGGCGTCAGCTGGGAAACGCTTAAGGCGGAACTGACGCCCCCTCGTCGCTGATGACCAATGTCATCTTTACGCCGGCCGCCCGAAGGGAGGTCTGCGATGCTTATGCGTGGTACGAAAAGGAACAGGACGGGCTGGGCGATAGCTTCATGGTCCATCTGTCGGGCCTGATTGAGCGTATCACCACTCATCCGCATCATTTCCCGTATGCCATTGCCGATGTCCGCCGCAGTCGGATCACGAGGTTTCCGTACGAAATCTATTTCCGAGAACGCCAGGAGACAATCTATGTGATTGCCTGCTTCCATAGCAGCCGCAATCCGACAAGCTGGCAAAGACGGGTCTAAGCTACTTCTTCAACGTAATGAACAGCAACGTCGTCGGATCGGGAATATCGGGCGACGGCTGGTCGCGGTGCGGCGGGCGCGCGGCCCAGGCCAGGGCATAGAGCGTGTCGCCGTCTCCGGCCGCGTCGACGACGTTCAACTGCATGCCGTCGGGCACCTTGACCGTGGCTTTCAGCCGGTCGGCCAGCGAGACCACAGGCTTTTCAGCGACCGTCTCGAGCGTATCCGAGCGCACGATAAAGTCGATCGACTGGCCGAGGCGGATCACCGGCACGCGCAACAGCCCCTTGCCCGCCGGTTCGGCGCCCGACACGAACAGCTCGGCGTTCAACGACCCGCCGCCGCCGAAGTCCCAGCGGTAATTCGTCCAGTGGCTGACCTGGGCGATATGCCAGCCTTTTGCCTCATGGCGCGCGACATAGATCTGCGTGTTCCCGGCCGCATCGAATTTGTGATAGGTGATCATGGGCTGGCCGCGATCGTCGAAGCCCAGCACCGTATTGTTGTTGATCATTCCGCCCTTGACCGGCACCGGATCGACGATCTCGGCCTTCGACAGACGGATCGGCAGCTCCAGCGGCGTCCCGTCCGAACGGAACCAGTGCACCAGGTCGGGGCTTTGGGCATAGCTGAGGTCGTGATTGGTCTCGGCCATCGGGCTTTCGCGCCATACCCAGGCGATGTGAAACTGCTTGTCGGGTCCAAGCACCGGCCCCATGAAGTAGGCGTTACGGTGGCCTTCTCCGTCGGTCAGCGGCGTGGTCAGCAGGTGCGACCAGGTGCCCTTCGCCGCATCGAGCACGTCATAAACCTCGTTACCATTGCCGCTGCGGCCATCGCGGTATTTCAGGATCAGGCGCCCTTCGCGGTCATGCAGATAAACCGGATAGGTCATGGAGCGTTCGGCGGCTTCCTCGACCAGCATGGGTACGCGCTTCAGCGTGCGCACATCGCCCGACGCATCCGACACGAAGGCCGTCAGCGGGCTGGCGTGCATGTTGGCGGTGACGTGGATACGGCCGGCGCTGTCGGCTGCGAGCGCGATATAGTTATGGCTGTCCCAGTCGTTCCAGGTGTCGAGCTTCTGGTAGACCCACCCGCCGCCGGCCTTCAGCCGCGAGGCAATCGTGAGCTGCCGGTTGGCGTCGTAATAGCCGATATAGATGGTCTTGTCGGTCGTGATCAGGGCGAAGCGCACGGAATGCCCCGACCAGACGCGATCGATCGCCTCGGTCGACTGGACCTCGGCCGCGACCGACGGCGACGCCCCGGGAGAGGTCGCCGCGGTCTGGGCGAAGACCGGGCCCGCGGCCAGGAGCAAGGCAAGGACTAAGGTCGAAAAGGCGATCTTGTTCATGGCACCGATCATGTCCGCGTGACACGCTGAATCAAAGAAAAAAGCGAAGCCGGGTGGGAGTTGCACACCGGCTTCGCGAGGCACTGACCAAGGGAGTATGCGGTCAGAAGGTTCCGTGCAGGCTCAGCGTATAGGTCCGGCCGTCATAGTCGTTGGCGCGCGGCATCAGTTCCTCGTTCTGATACTGGGTGCGCCGCGCGTCGGTCAGGTTGAACGCATCGAGGCTGAGGCTGAAGCGCGCGTTGATATTGTACGAGGCCGAGATATCGAGCTGGCCGCGCGCGCCGACGATGCTGGGACCGCCCGAGAAGGTTGAGCCACCCGACAGGATATATTCGTCGCGATAGTTGTAGACCGCGCGGATGCCGAATTTCGGCGTCTCGTAGAAGGCGATGAAGTTGTAATTGTTCTTCGATACGCCCGGCAGGATGGCCTTCGACCCGTCCGGATTGCCGCCGGCGATGGTCGTATAGGAGTAGTTGAAGGCGCCGCCGAAATTCTTCCAGAAGCCCGGCAGGAAGTCGAGGTTCTGCTGGACGTTGAACTCGATCCCCGAGACGCGCAGCGGCCGCGGGCTGTTGTAATTGCCGCTGACCGCGACAGTGGCGGGCGTGCCGGTCGTCGTCGTCAGGTCGCTGACGCAGGCCGTGCCGTTCCACGACAGGTGACCCAGGCCCCACGCCGTGGCATCTGACGGGCAGATGGTGCTCTTGTCGGTCACCGCCGTGATGATGCCCTGGACATCCTTGCGGAAGAAGTCGATCGAGATCACGCCGTTCGGGCGGTTATACCATTCCAGCGAGAGGTCGTAGGAATTGGCGCGGTAAGGGTTGAGGCCCAGATTGCCCAGCGACACCGTAAAGCCCGTATTGGCCGAGCCCGACACGATGGTCGCCGGCGACACCTGGCGGGGCGACGGCCGCACAAAGGTAGCGTAGGCGGCGCCGCGCAGGACCAGGTCGTCGGTCAGATCCGCCGACAGCAGCAGCGACGGCAACAGGTTATGATAGCTGCGCTTGTGCACCGTGTTGACGAAGACGCCGGCCGAGTTCTTGTCGAGCGAGGTGATGGTGTTGTCGGTCTGCTCATAGCGCACGCCGGTATTGCCGCGCACGCGGATGCCGAAGAGATCGAACTTCAGCTTGGCCATGGTGTAGGCCGAGAAGATATCGTTGGCGTTGGTGAAGTTGTTGGAGAAGAACGAGCCGTTGGTCGGGTCGTTGATCCAGCCGGTGTCGGTCAGGGTTGCGCCCGCGGGCACGGTGACCGGCTGCAGCTTGGAGACCGCCGTATCGTAGTTGATGGTCTGCCAGTTGGTCAGGTAGCCGCCCGCCACGCCGCCGAAGAAGTCGCCGGCATAGTCGCTCTGGCGGACGAAGCTGTTGTCGATGTTCTGGTACTGCACACCCACGGCGCTGGTGCGATAGCCGTGCGAAAGGTACTTGTCCTGCTCGACGCGGGCGCCGAACTGCACGCTCGACACCCAGCCATAGTTGGCGAGATAGCGTTCGAGATCGACCTGGGCGGCGTTCAGCGTATTCTTCGCCGTACCCTGGCTGCCGGCGACGATGAAGATGTCGCCGTTGGGCGCGGTCAGCGACGGACCCGACGACACGCCCGACGTAAATTCGCCCGACGTGAAGGCGACCGCCGGATTCGGCGCGGTCAGCGACAGGGCGTAGTTTTCGATATTGTCGCCGCCCGAGAAGAAGCTGCCTGCCGTGCCGTTTCCGGCCGCTTTCGGCATGTTGCGGCCATCGAGCTGGGTCTGGTGGCTGTCGTTCTCGGCCTGCGACGCCGTCAGCACCGCCGACAGGCGCCAGTCGTCGCTCTTCCAGTCGGCGTTGGCGTTCAGGCCCCAGGTCTTTTCGACCAGTGGCTCCGAGCGGAACGAGTCGTATACGCTGGTGTTCGAGAAGGTGTACTGGTTGACGTAGTAGTTGCCATCCGCCAGCTTGAAGGGCGCCGACGTCGGGTTGATCACCGTCAGCGCGTTGCGCATGTCGATATCGATGATGTCGGTATAGTTCTTCTTCAGGTCGCGCTCGGTCAGGAAGCCGCTGACGCCCAGCTTGAGATTGTCGTTGGGCTTGTATTCGACGCCGCCCGCAGCGGTTACCAGCGTGCCTTCGTTATATTTGACGACCTGGCGGACGTCGGTCGGGGCAAACACGCCCGCCTTGGACAAAAGCCCTGTGCCACCGGTCGTGCACTGCTGGCCCGACGGGCAGGAGGCTGCCGCCGGCGCGTAATAGTCGGCATAGCGGCTTAGGAAGTTCGGCGTCGTGTTGGGGTTCAGCGCCGTATATTGCGGGAAGTTGATCGAGTCGCGGCGGAACTTCTCGTCCTTGAAGGCCACCACGCCGAACACGGCCAGGTCCGGACTGAAGTGCTTGTTGTAGCCGAGCGTAAAGGCCGGGCTGGAAAGCTTGCCGAGCGTGTCATATTCGTTCGACAGCTTGAAGAAGCCGCCGTCCTTGCGGCCCAGCGCCGGCGCGATCTGCAGGTCGACATTGCCGGACAGCCCACCCGGCTGATCGGCCGCCGACGGCGACTTGATGATCGAAATGGCCGAGAAGATATCGGAATTGAAAGCGCCGAGCGGCGTCGAGGAATCGAGAATCGGTTCGGCGAAAGCCAGGCCGTTCAGCGTCGTGCGCGCATAGGTGCCCGGCAGGCCGCGCAGGTTGATGGTGGCGTCGCGCGACCCGGCTTCGCGGTTGATCTGCACGCCCGGAATGCGCTGCACGGCTTCGCCGACATTGAGGTCGGGAAAGCGGCCGAGGCCGTCCGAAGAGATGGAGTCGGTGATGCCGACCGCGCTGCGCTTCATGCGCACGGCGTCGGCATAACTCTTCTTGAAGCCGGTGACGACGACGACCTGGTCGGAGGCAGGAACAGCGGGCGCTTCCGCGGACGCCGCGGTGCCGCCAGCCGCCTGGGCGCGGGCATTGATCACCAGCATGGCGCCGTTCGCGTCGGTGCGGATTTCCAGGCCCTTGCCGTCGACCAGGCGCTGGAGGGCATCGCGCGGCTGGAAGCTGCCGGTGACGGCGTTCGTCGTGACACCATTGAGATCGGCGCTGGCAGCCAGGACCGGCTGTCCCGACTGGCGCGCGAAGTCCTTCAGCGCCGCGGCGGCCGGCTCGGCTGGAATGTTGAAACTCTTTTCCGCGCCTTGCGCGGAGGCGGTGCCGGCCGTGACGGCCAGGACGCTGACGGCGGCCATCAGGCCACCCATGAACATACCCCTATGCTTCGCATGCATGCGGCGTTTCCTCTCTTACCCGGTTCAGAGTTTTTTATGATGCGGGGCGGTTTGATCGCCCTCGGGTAAGGAAACACGCGCGGAGAGATTTTCCGCCATTCGGTGATAAGAAAAATTCACATTTATTATTAGACCGGCATCATGCTGCCGCGGGGACTATCCCGCGCGCTTCGCCTTGGCCTTGCGTACGGCGGCATAGTCGGCGATGCCGACCCGGGCGACCGTTTCGGAAATCAGGCTGAGGCCGCGCATCGTCTCTTTTTCGACGACGTTTTCGCTGACGCTGAGCGCTTTCGCCGTCTCGGCCTGCGACAAGCCGTAGACCTTGCGCAGGCGGAAGACTTCCTTGCAGCGTTCGGGCAGGTTGGCGATCAGGCCCAGCACCCATTTCAGCTCGGCGCGCGCCACGGTCACCTGTTCCGGCGACGGGCCGGCGTCGAAACCCGCCACCTCATCCATGTTCTGCACGGTGTCGATGCGCACGATGGCACGGCGGCGCAGGCGGTTGATGATGAGGCTGCGCGCCACCTGGTAAAGATAGGCGCGCGGTTCGCCGATATGGGCGACCGACGACAGGTTCAGCATGCGGCAATAGATGTCCTGGACAAGGTCGTCGACCTCATGCGCGTCGTTCAGCACGTTGCGCAGCCAGCCACGCAACTCCGCCTCGAACGGCAGAACGTTCGAGCTGACCCAGGCGACGATATCGGAAGTCCCGTCCTCCATAGCCTACCCCTGATTCCCGGTCCCCGGCCTTTTTATCATGCCGGCTGTTATGGCAACAGGATTAACCGTATCGTGGGATGCCGTCCATATATCCGGAACAAAGAACCGATAATCAGAACGAATATGTGGTACTTATATCGCGGTTTTGGCCGTACATCCCAGCATGTGGTAGGTTACGGCTTGAAGTCGGGCGTCTGCGCCCGGACATAGGCCAGCCAGTCGGCCTGGGTGCGGAAATCGAGCCCCTTGTCCCAGGCAGCGCCGGCATAATAGACGAACGGCTTGCCGGGCGTGACGGTGATCAGCACCAGGAAGTTGTCGGCGTCTTCCTTGACGTCCGCGATCATGGCCGGATCGACCATGACGGCGGTCGCCATCGTGCCCTTTTCCGGATCCGTCGGGCCCCACCAGATGAAGCGGCCCGTGGCGCGGTCGGCGGTGAAGGTGCCTTTTGTCTGGCCGGCGATCGGCTTCTTTTCGATGCCTATGCCGACGATCAGCGGCGCCTGGCTGTCCGAGCTGATGGTCGAGACCATGCGCGTGAAATTGGTGCCGACCGGCAGACTGAAACGGCGCGTTTCCCAGACCTTGCGGCTGACATCGACCGGCCACGGCGCGTAATCGACTTCGAAACTGGCTTCCTTGGGGCCGGGATTGAGGATGCGCGCCTTGATATAGTTGCGCGAGGTCCAAAGCTTGTTGTCGTACCAGATACCGAGCCCGCCCATGCCGCGCGTCGTGCCGACATCGTAGAAGTCGAGGCCTTCGCCGTGATAGTCATGCTGCTGGCCGGTATGCAGCTGGCGCTCCATGAAGGGCCAGCGGACATTCTTGCCCCAGGCGTCGAGGCCCGAACCGGACGGCGGCTCATAGGCTTCGAGCGCATGGCCATAAAGACGGTGGGCGATACGGTCGTTTTCCCACAGCACGTCGTCGTAACGGTAGGGCGCGATGCCGGCGAAGGCAGCCGGCGCCTTGGCGGCTTCGGTCGCTGGGGGCTCGACCGGCTTGACGATCTTCGGCATCGGCACCGGCTCAACCGCAAACGCCGGGGCAGCGAGACACAGGAATGCGGACGCAACAAGAAACTTGGGCAAAATGGTCATTTCACGTTTCCCTGTTTTTTGACCTTTGTACCCATATTATAGACGGGTGTATAGTCCGGATCGTCGCTGAGGGGGTCGTAGGCCAAGGCCTTGATCGCCTCGCGCTCCAGGACCTTGCGCTGTGCTTCCTTTTCCTCGGCCGGCGTCGACGGGGCGCGCGACGGCCCGATATCGGACGCCACCTGGGTCATGGCGGCGGGCGGCGTCACGGCCAGCGGCAGAGGCGACACGGGGTCGCTCAGCTTCGCCACTTCCGAGCCCGCCAGCAGATAGGCGCCGCTGGCATATAGTCCGATTGTTTCCCGCCTCGTCGGCACCGGCTGGTCGCCGCCGGTCTGCACCTGGCCGAGGATTCCGCCCGGCAGGATATAGTCGTGCAGGCCCGCCCAGGCGCGCGTCACATGCGGAAGGTAGGTCGCGCGGTCGAGCAGCCCGTGATTGATGCCGAAGGCGAGCGCAAAGGTGTCGAGCGCCGTGCCCGAAGTCTCGGCTTCCGGAAAGGCGCTGGTGTTGAGCAGGCTGGTGCGCCACAGGCCGTCGGGCTGCTGAAGGGTAATGATGCGCGCCGCCATCTGCTGGTAGACCTTCACATAGCGCGGGCGCGACGGAAAGTCGGCCGGCATGGCTTCGAGCAGCCGCGCCAGGCCCGCCAGCACCCAGCCTTCGCCGCGCGACCAGAAAATCTTCCTGCCCGACTCGTCCAGGCGCGTGACGAAGCGCTCATCGCGGGCGAACAGGTGTTCCTTGTCGTCCCACAGGCGGTCGTAGGTGCGCCACCACTGCACGTCCATGGCCTCGATATATTTGGGATCGCCGGTGATTTGCGACATGCGGGCATAGACGGCCGGCGCCATGAACAACGCGTCGCACCACCACCAGACAAGGCGCTTCGGCTGCGGGTCCTTGCGCAGGTACGGCACGGTGTAGTCGAGGCGCTGCTGCGTCGGCATCAGCACGCCCGGCAGGCCCTGGCGCAGGTAGAGGTCTTCATAGACGTCGCCCAGCGCCTGGTCGTCGGCATTGATCAGGTTGACGGGCGCCCCGCCGGTACGCAGGGCGAAGTTGTAGCGCTGCGCCACCTTCAGCGTATAATCCTGGACGTCGGGGGCGTCGGCCATGCGCGCCAGCCGGTTGGCGCCGATGAGAAATGTCGCCGACACCCAGTTGGGGCTGATCGCGCCGCCGCGTTCGCGCGCCGTGTCGGGCGCGGCGTCTATGGCCTTGAGGCGCGCCACTTCGGCGGAGGCCTCGCGCTTCATGGCGGCGATGACGTCGGCTGCGGGCGGGACGGTGTTCGGATCGAAGTGCGGCGGCGGCGTATCAAGGGCCTGGGCGTTGGCGGACGCCGCGAAAAAAAGCGCGGCGCCGGCCATTGCCAGGGTCGATTTCAGTTTGGACATGCGTTTCCTCTCCAGCCCCTTGAACGGCCTTTGTTTCAGATCATTTTCAATCACAATAACGCAAAATTTTGCATGTGTCCGCGCCGGACACCGCACTTTTTCACGTGCAATCGTCAACGGGCCGTCGCAGAATACGCCTATTCTTCGCAAAAAATAGACACGCCATATTAAAAATAGGGATTGGAAACATGCTGGATCGCCGCCGTCTGCTCGTGGCCGGAACCGGGCTGCTGAGCCTTGCTGCAACGGGTGCGCTTGCCAGGCCCCCGGCCAAATCGGCACCGCCCCTGCTGTCGCCGGGCCTGATCAATATCCGTGACTTCGGGGCGAAGGGCGACGGGGCCACAATCGATTCTCCGGCCATCGACCGCGCTATCGCAGCCGCTTCGGCGCGCGGCGGCGGGACCGTCTATTTCCCCGCCGGCACCTATGCCAGCTACACCATCCACCTCAAAAGCAGCGTCACACTCTACCTCGATCGCGGCGCGGTCCTGCTGGCGGCTTCTGTGCCGCTCGAAGGCACGACCAGCGGCGGCTACGACATGGCCGAGCCGCAGGACCCCGCCATCGAACCCTTCCAGGACTATGGTCATAACCATTGGAAGAATTCGCTGATCTACGGGGAAGGCCTGCACGACATCGCCATCCTCGGCGACGGCCTGATCTGGGGCAAGGGTCTCTCCCGCGGGCACAAGACCGACAAGGACCTGCCGCAAGCCGAACTGCCGGGTGTCGGCAACAAGGCGATCGCGCTCAAGAACTGCCACAACGTCCAGCTTCGCGATTTCTCGATCCTGAAGGGCGGGCATTTCGCGCTTCTGGCCACCGGCGTTGACAACATGACGATCGACAACCTGGTCGTCGATACCGACCGCGACGGCTTCGACATCGACTGCTGCCGCAACGTTCACGTCAGCAACTGCACGGTCAATTCGCCCCACGACGACGGCATCTGCCCCAAGTCGAGCTTTGCGCTGGGCTACGCCCGCACCACCGAGAACGTCACCATCGCCAACTGCTACGTCACCGGCAGTTACGAGGTCGGCTCTGTCATCGACGGCACGTTCAGGCTGTTCGACGAAAAGAACGGCGCCTGGCGGCTGGGGCGCATCAAGTGCGGCACGGAATCGAACGGCGGCTTCAAGAATATCGCCATCAGCAACTGCATCTTCGAAAAGTGCTGGGGCCTGGCGCTGGAAACCATGGACGGCGCGATCCTGGAAGACATCGCCGTCAGCAACGTCACCATGCGCGGCCTGGTCAGCGCGCCGATCTTCCTGCGTTTGGGCCGCCGCATGCGCGGACCGAAGGACGTCCCCATCGGCACGCTCAAGCGCGTCACCATCGACAACGTGACCTGCACGAGCAATTCCCCCTTCCCCATGATCCTGGCGGGCGTCGACGGCCACAGTGTCGAGGACGTCAGGATCAGCAATGTCTTCTTCGACCAGCCGGGCGGCGGCGACGCGGCCATGGCGGCGCTCCTGCCGCCCGACAACGAGGACAAGTATCCCGACCCGAACATGTTCGGTCCTCTGCCGGCGACGGGGCTGTTCGCGCGCCATGCCAGGAATGTCGAGCTGAGCCACGTCGAGGTGACGGTGCGCGCCCCCGACGCCCGGCCGGCCGTGTGGCTGAAGGACGTCGATGGCTTCGACGCCACCTTCGTCAAGTTCCCGTCGGGCGCGCCCAACTTCGCCTTCGACGGCGTCAGGGGCTTCCGCACCTTCGGCAGCCGCAATGTGCCGGACAAGACGATCGACAGCATCGACAAGGGTGGGTTCTGATGCGGGCGGCGTGGCTCGCGCTCCTGCTGGCCGTGGCGGCACCGGCCGGCGCCGGAACGCTGGCTGACGGTTTCGCCAGCCCGCCGCCCGAGGCGCGACCGTTGGTGCGCTGGTGGTGGTTCGGCGGTCACGTCGAATCGAGCGAGATCGTCCGCGAAATCAAGGCGATGAAGGCCGGCGGTTTCGGCGGTTTCGAGCTGCAACCCGTCTATCCGTTGAGCGTGGAGGGCAATACGCCCTATCTGTCGGATGATTTCCTGAAGGCCGTGCGGCTGGCCAACGATACAGGCCGTGCCGAAGGCCTGCGCGTTGACCTGACGCTCGGCTCGGGCTGGCCCTATGGCGGGCCGCATATCACGCCGGACCTCGCTTCGGCGCATATCCGCATGGTCAGCCTTACGAATGACACCGGTGACGTAGCCCTGCCCGCGCTGACCGCCGGCGAGCAAAGGGTCGCGGCGTTTGCCGGCGCCGACCTTGCCTCGGCACAGCCTGTCGCCATCACTGGCGACCACGTCACTGCGGCGAAGGGCACCACCGTCTTCCTGTTCGTCCAGTCGCCCACCGGCCAGCAAGTCAAGCGCCCGACAGTCGGCGCCGAAGGCTATGTCCTCGACCACATGAATGCCGAGGCCGTGCAGACGCATCTGCACGCCGTCGCCGACCGGCTGATGACCGCCTTCGCCGAGCCGCCGGCCGCCGTCTTCAGCGACAGCCTGGAGGTCTACGGCGCCGACTGGACGGGCGACCTGTTGGCCGAGTTCAAAAAGCGCCGGGGCTACGATCTTGCGCCCCTGCTCCCGGCCCTGTTCACCAACCGCCCCGACAGCGCCAATGTCCGCCGCGACTGGGGCCTGACGCTACAGGAGCTGGTCGAGGATCGCTACCTCAAGCCCGTTGAGGCGTGGGCGAAGGCGCACGACACGAAATTCCGCGCCCAAATCTATGGCTTCCCGCCGGTCGCCCTGTCGTCGCAGCGCCTGATCGACCTGCCGGAAGGCGAAGGCGCCGACTGGCGGCGCTTCACCACCACGCGCTGGGCGTCGTCGGCCAACCACGCTTATGGCAATCCGGTGACCTCGGCGGAAAGCTGGACCTGGCTGCACGCCGGCGCGTTTCGGGCCACGCCGCTCGATATCAAGGCCGAGGCCGACACGCTGATGCTGGAGGGCGTCAACCAGTTCGTCGCCCACGGCTGGCCCTATTCGCCACCAGAGGCGGGCGAGCCGGGTTGGGCGTTTTACGCCGCCGCCGTGTTCAACGACCATAATCCGTGGTGGGGCGTCATGCCCGATGTCACCCGTTATCTCACCCGCATGAGCTACCTGCTGCGCCAGGGCGAACCCGTCGCCGATGTTGCGATCTTCCTTCCGGAAGACGATGCGCTGGCCCATATCACGCCCGACAAGGCGACGATCAATGGCCAGATGGACGCCTATGTCACGCCCGGGCTGACGGCGCAGATTCTCGATGCCGGATATAATTTCGACTATGTCGATACGGCTTCGATCGCCGCCAAGGGCATCGGCCATCGCGTGCTGATCCTGCCGAAGGTCACGCGCCTCGATGCCGACAGCCAGAAGGCCATCGCCGATTTCGCGCAAAAAGGCGGGATCGTGCTCAGCGTGGATAGCGGGACCACCGGCCGTCAGATCGCCGAGGCAAAGGTCGGCGAGACGTTGAAATCTTTGACGCCGCCCGATGTATCGGGCGCCCCGCAAGGCGTGGGCTTCGTGCACAGGAAGCTGGCCGACGGCGATCTCTACTTTGTTGCCAACACAAGCAATCAGACCGTGACGATGACGCCGGCATTCCGCGCCGCCACTCCGGTCGCGCAACAATGGGACGCGCGCACCGGAACGGTCCGCCGTTGGACGCCCGGGCAAAACGTGACGCTGGCGCCATACGAATCGCGCGTCTTCGTCTTTGGTGCGGCGGCGTCCGCGCCTGCGACCAGGACCGCCGCCGTCAAGGCGCAGCACAAGGTCCTGGCCGGCGGCTGGACGATCGCCCTTGCCGATAACCCCGCGCATCCCGTCACGGCATTGTCGTCGTGGACGGACAATTCCGACACGGCGCACTATTCCGGTACAGCAATTTACAGCCGTGATGTCGTGCTTTCGCGCAACGATATTGCGGCGGGCCTGACGGCGCTCGATTTCGGTTCGGGCACGGTGGTCGTCCCCCAGGGTAAGGTCCCGGGCACGCAAGCCTTCCTCGATTCGCCCGTACGCGAAATCGCAGAGGTCTTTGTAGATGGCAAGCGGGCCGGATCGGTATGGAGCGCCCCCTTCACCGTCAGCCTGAAAGGCCTGGTCCATCCGGGGACCAACCACATTGAGATCCGCGTATCAAACACCGCGATCAACGAACTGGCCGGCCGCCCCAAGGCCGACTATTCGGCGCTCAAGGCGAAGTACGGCGAGCGCTTTACGGCGCAGGGCATGGACAATCTCCAGCCCCTGCCGTCGGGTCTGCTCAGTGCCCCTGCCCTGGTGACCGAATGAAATACGTTTCCCTTCTTCTGGCGCTCACCTTCGCCCTGCCCGCGCACGCCGAAGTCAATCCCGCCGCGCCGCACGGCATATCCGCCGCCACCGTCAACGCCCGCGATTTCGGCGCCAAGGGCGACGGCACGACCGACGACACCGCAGCGCTCCAGGCCGCTATCGACGCCACCGCCGCCAAACAAGGCACGCTCAACATTCCCGCAGGCACCTATCTGACGGGCTCGCTGTTTCTGAAATCGGGCATGGAGCTCCACCTCGACAAGGGCGCTACCCTGACCGGCCGCCAGACGCTCGACGCCTATCCGCGCCTGCCGACCCGGATCGCCGGGATCGAGATGACGTGGCCGGCAGCGCTGATCAATGTCTACGGCCAAAGCGATGTGCGCATTTCCGGCGAAGGCACGATCGACGGCAACGGCAAGATGTTCTGGGACGGCTACCGCACCCTGCGCCAGGGCTATGAGCCCAAGGGCCTGCGCTGGGCGTCGGACTACGACGCCGAACGGCCGCGCCTGATCCAGGTCTACAATTCGGCCCGCGTCGATCTGGGTGGCGGCCTGAATCTGATCCGTTCTGGCTTCTGGACGGTGCAGCTTGTCTATTCGCACGACGTGCACGTATCGGGCGTGACGATCCGCAACAATATCGACGGCAAAGGGCCTTCGACCGACGGTATCGATATCGATTCCTCGCACGACGTCCTGGTCGAAAACGCCGATATCGACGTCAACGACGACGCCCTGTGCCTCAAGGCCGGGCGCGATTCCGACGGCCTGCGCGTCAACCGCCCGACCGAGCACGTCGTGGTGCGCAATTCGACGATCCGTGCTGCGGCGGCCGGCATCACCTTCGGCAGCGAGACGTCCGGCAGCATCCGCGACGTCGAGGTCTATGGCCTGAAGGTGCTGGGTCCCGTCGGCAGCGGCATCTGGTTCAAGTCGGCGCATACGCGCGGCGGCACGGTATCCAACATCCGTATCCACGATCTCGATATCGCAGGCGCCCGCGCCGCCGTGCGCGTCGAACTCAACTGGAACCCGTCCTACAGCTACGCCACCATCCCCGCCGGCACCGATCCCGTGCCTCCGCACTGGCAGGCGCTGGCGACGCCGGTCCCCGCCGACAAGGGCATGCCGCACGTCCACGATATCGATATCCGCAATGTGAAAGCGGTGGCCCAGACCGCCTTCAGCATCGAGGCCTATGCCGGGGCACCGCTCGAAAACCTGCGCCTCGACCACGTCGAGATCACCGCCGATACCGCCGGGTCGATCAGCCATGTGCGCGGCATGGTGCTGACCAATTCCAAGGTCGTCGTCCGCGATCCGAAACCCGTCGCGCTCGACGATGCCCAGATCACCGGCCTTACCCTCACCCCGGAAATGAAACCATGAAGCCCCTCTATCTGTCCGCCGCCCTTGTGTTTCTGGCCTCGCCGGCTTTTGCCCAGTCGCATCGCGACTTCGTCTTCGGCACGGATGCCGAGCTGCCCGCCGGCGCGGCCCGCGTCGATAACGCTTACGACACAGCGCATGGCTACGGCTTCGAAGGCGACGCCCCGGCGATTGGCGCGACCAGCGCCGGGGGCAACCCCTTCTTCTTCAGTTTCGATGCGCCCGAAGGCAATTACCGCGTGACGGTGGCGCTGGGCGGCGACCAGGCCTCCGACACCACCGTCAAGGCCGAGCTGCGCCGGCTGATGCTCGAGACCGTCGCGGTGCCCGCCAATGGCAAGACGACGCAAAGCTTTGTCGTCAATGTGCGCACACCGCTTATGCCCGACGGCACGAGCGTCAAGCTGAAAGCGCCGCGCGAAAGCGAGACCGAAGGCCGCGCCTGGGACAGCCGCATCACGCTCGAATTCGACGGCAATCCAGCGGTTCGTGAAGTGAGCGTCGAACCCGTCACCGTGCCGACCATATATCTTCTCGGCGACTCGACGGTCTGCGATCAGTCGGGCGAGCCCTATGCCAGTTGGGGCCAGATGCTGCCGCGCTTTTTCAAGCCGGTTGTGGCGATCGCCAATCACGGCGAATCGGGCGAGAGCGTATCGTCCAGCATCGGCCGCGGCCGCTTCGACAAGATCCTGTCGCTGATCAAGCCGGGCGACGTCTTTATCGTCCAGTTCGGCCATAACGACATGAAGGAAAAGGCCAAGGACCCGGACGCCGCGCAAAAATACAAGGCCGGGCTGATCGACTGGGCGACGAAGGTCAAGGCGAAGGGTGCTACCGCCGTCATCGTCACGCCGATGAACCGCCACACGTTCGAGAACGGCATCGTGGTCAACAGCCTCGAGGACTATCCGCAGATGGCGCGCGAAGCCGCGCAGGCCAGCGGCGCCGTGCTGATCGATCTCAATGCCGAGAGCAAGGTGCTGTACGAGGCGCTCGGCGAAAAGCCGTCCCTGGCCCTGTTCGAGCATACGTCCGACTACGCCAAGGTCGACATGACGCACCACAGCCCCTATGGCGCCTACGAGCTGGCCAAGATCGTCGTCGAGGGCCTGCGCGCCAATCATCTCAGGGTGGCCGAAGCGGTGACAGATGGCCTGCCGCATTTCGATCCCGCACACCCTGATCCGGAAAGCAGCTTCAAGGTCCCGCCGAGTGTGACCTTTGCGGCGGCCAAGCCGTTCGGGAGCTGACACAGGCCTTGACAGGCGGTCGTTACTATCGTCACCGTATCGCTGGAAACGGGTATTCTTCCACCTGACCCGCACCATTCCAGATCCAGTGCCGGAGACTTCCATGCGCGTATCACCCGTGGGTCCGCTGACGGGCCTGACGATCCTGGTCCTTGCTTTCGTCGCAGGGTCTGCCTTGGCGGCGCCCCCCGCGCCCGAACGCGTCCTTTACCGCGACGCCACCCTGATCGATCCGGCAACGGCCACGGCGCTGCCGCACATGGACGTGCTGGTCGATGGTGAGCGAATTACCGCAGTGTTTTCCGACAGCGCCCTCGCCACGGAAAAAGCCAAGGCCCGTGTCGTGGACCTGTCCGGTCGCTACCTGATGCCCGGCCTTATCGACTCGCACGTCCATCTGGCCACGCCGCCCAACCAACGCCAGGCCCAGGCCGTGCTGCGGCGTGACCTCTATGGTGGCGTGACGGCGGTGCGGGACATGGCGGACGACCTGCGTCCGGTCGGCGAATTGACCCGCGAGGCGCTTGTCGGTGACATCCCCGCGCCCGACATCTATTACGCCGCGCTGATGGCCGGCCCCGCCTTCTTCACCGATCCGCGCACGGCCGAAACCTCGGTCGGCGGCGTCAACGGCACCCTGCCGTGGATGCAGTCGGTCACGCCCGAAACCGACCTGCCGCTGGCCGTGGCGCGGGCCCGCGGCACCAATGCCACGGCAATCAAGCTCTATGCGGCGCTGACGCCCGCCCTGGCACAACGCATTACAGCCGAAGCCCATCGGCAGGGCCTCAAGGTCTGGGCGCACGCCACCCTCTACCCGGCCAAACCCTCCGAAGTCGTCGTCGCCGGTGTCGATGCCGTCTCCCATGCCTGTCTGCTGGTGCGTGAACCCGACGCAACCGTGCCGGCGTTCGGCCAGCCCAGGCAACCGGCCAACCTCGACCGCGTCCGCCACGGCGACAATCCGGCGTTGGCGCGCCTGTTTGCGACGATGAAGCAGCGCGGCACCATTCTCGACGCGACGCTGTGGACCTATGCCCCGCCTCCGCCCGGCGCCGCGCAAGCTGCGGACATGCCGCCGCTGACACCCGGCAGCTGCGACGACGTCGTGGGTGGCGCGATTGCCGGCCAGGCCTTCCGCGCTGGCGTAGCGATATCGGCGGGCACGGACAATATCGCACCGTGGACCGACCCCTGGCCCGATCTGTTTCATGAGCTTGACGACCTTCATACGAAGGCCGACATGCCGATCGCCGCCGTGCTATCGTCTGCGACGGCCGTCAGTGCCCATGCTGCCGGACAGGATAAGGAGATGGGTGAAATCGTACCCGGCAAGCTGGCCAACATGATCGTGCTGACAGCCAATCCGCTCGACGATCTCGGTAACCTCAAAAGCCTGATCCTGACGATCAAGCGCGGCCGCGCCTATCCACGGCAGGACTTCGTCCCGCTTGGCAAGGACGACATCACCGACTACTGAGGCGCGACCAGATACCCCTTCGCCAGTTCCCTAAACGCCACCACCTGCGCCGCCTGCCAACCGGCGTCGCGGTCCAGCGCTTCGGCCATCAGTTCAGCGACGCGGGGTGCCATGGTGACGGCGGCATGAGCATCGAGCAACAGCGCGCGCAACCGTCGTGCCAGCACGTCCTCGACCGTGCGCGCCTGTTCGTAACGCACGGCCCAGCGGACCTCGGCCTCGACATAGGGCAGGTCGGGATGCAGCACTCGATCGCTGCCCGGCAGATCGCATACGGCGTGCGCATCCGAACCATAGACGCGCCAATGGTCATCCGACGCAGCGGCATCGTGGCCATGCAGATGGAGTGCCTCGGTGACGGATGGCGCGGTGTGTAATCCCCCGACGATTGCGGCGCGGTCAACCACGTCCTGCCCCATGCGGCGATAGGTCGTCCACTTGCCGCCAGTCAGCGTCACAAGCCCGCTGTCCGACACGCGGATCAGGTGATCGCGCGACAGCTTTTTCGTGTCTTCGCCGGGCGCCGCCTTGACCAGCGGCCGGAGGCCCGCGAACACGCTCAGGATATCGGCGCGTGTCGGCGCGGGGTCGAGATACGCCGCCGCCGTCCGCAGGATAAAGTCGATTTCCTGGTCCAGCGCGCGCGGCTCGACGGCGATATCGGGCACGGGCGTGTCGGTCGTGCCAAGCAGCGTCCGGCCATGCCACGGCACCGCGAACAGCACACGGCCATCCTCGGTTCTCGGCACCATCAGGGCCGTGTCGCCCGGCAGGAAGCGCCGGGGCACGACAAGGTGCACACCCTGGCTGGGCGACAGCAGCGGCTCGGCTGTCGGATCGTCGAGATGGCGCACACCGTCAGCGAAGATGCCGGTGGCGTTGATGACGACGCGGCCATGCGCGGTAAAGCGTTCGCCTGTTTCGCCGTCGCGCGCCTCGACGCCCGTCACGCGCCCGGCGCTCTTGGTCAGGCCGGTCACGGCGGCGGCATTCAACGCCACCCCGCCATGGTCTTCGAAGGTGCGCAACAAGGCCATGGCCAGGCGCGCATCGTCGAACTGGCCATCGAAATAAAGGACGCCGCCCTTAAGCCCCGCCCGCTTCAAGGTCGCCACCTGATCAAGCGCCTGCCTGCTCGACAAAAGCCGGCTGGGTTTCAGGTTCAACCGCCCGGCCAGGGCGTCATAGACCTTGAGGCCCGCGCCGTAGAAGGGCAGCCGCCAGCCCTGATAGGCCGCGACCAGGAACCCGAGGTCGTGCACCAGATGCGGCGCGTTGCGCTTCAACAGCCCGCGTTCGTGCAGCGATTCGTGCACCAGATGGATATTGCCCTGGGCGAGATAACGCACACCGCCGTGGATCAGCTTGGTCGAGCGGCTGCTGGTGCCCTTGGCGTAATCGTGCGCCTCCAGAAGCAGGGTGGAATAGCCGCGTGTGACGGCATCGACCGCCGCCCCGAGACCTGACGCGCCGCCGCCGATGATGATGACATCCCACACGCGGTCGGCGCGCGCAGCCTTCACAATGGCCCGGCGCGGATCGTCCATCAGGCGTCCGCCCAGTTCTGGCTGCGCGACACGGCCTTGCGCCATAGCGCCAGACGGCTTTCCCGGGCATCGGCGGAAATGGCCGGTTCGAAAACGCGATCGACCCGCCATTGCCCGCGCAGGTCGTCGGCGCTTGTCCACACACCGGTCGCCAGACCCGCCAGACAGGCTGCGCCCAGCGCCGTCGTTTCGGTGACCCTGGGCCGCACCACCGGCACCCCCAGCAGGTCGGCCTGGATCTGCATCAGCAGGTCGTTGCTGGCCGCGCCGCCGTCGACGCGCAGTTCATGACACGCAACCCCGCTGTCGGCCCGCATGGCGTCAAGTAGTTCCGCCGACTGGCACGCTATGGCCTCAAGTACGGCGCGCGCGATATGCGCTTTCGTCGTCCCGCGCGTCAGCCCGACGATCGTGCCGCGCGCATAGGCGTCCCACTGCGGCGCGCCCAGCCCGGTAAAGGCCGGCACGAAAACCACACCGCCGGTATCGGGCACCGACGCCGCCAGGGGCCCGACCTCGTCGCTCGACCGGATAATGCCAAGGCCGTCGCGCAGCCACTGCACGGCGGCGCCGGCGACAAAGACCGAGCCTTCGAGTGCATAGGTGCGTTTCCCGTCCACCTGCCAGGCCAGGGTGGTCAGGAGCCGGTTGCGGCTTTCTTTCGCTTCGCTTCCCGTATTCATCAGCAGGAAGCAGCCCGTGCCATAGGTGTTCTTGGCCATGCCGGGCTCAAGGCACGCCTGGCCGAAGGTCGCCGCCTGCTGGTCGCCCGCCATGCCGGCGATGGCGATGCGCGCGCCGAACAGGCCCTGCGCCGTCTCGCCATAGATCTCCGAATTACCGCGCACCACGGGCAGAAGCGCGCGCGGAATATTCAGAATACGGAGCAATTCGTCGTCCCACTGGCCGGTATGGATATCGAACATCAGGGTACGGCTGGCATTGCTGGCGTCGGTGACGTGCAATTCGCCGCCGCTCAGCCGGTTCAGCAGCCAGCAATCGACAGTGCCGAAGGCCAGGTCTCCCCGCTCCGCCCGCGCGCGGGCGCCATCGACGTGGTCGAGAATCCAGGCAAGCTTGGTGCCGCTGAAATAGGGATCGAGCAGCAGGCCGGTCTTTTTGCGAAACGTGTCTTCATAGCCGGCGGCACGTAAGTCGTCGCACATTCCCGCCGTGCGCCGATCCTGCCAGACGATGGCGTTGTGGATCGGCTTGCCCGTGGCGCGCTCCCATACCACCGTTGTTTCACGCTGGTTGGCGATGCCGATGGCGGCGATATCGCCCGCGACAAGACCGGCCGCCGCAATTGCCTCCTGCGACACGCCGATCTGCGTGCTCCAGATTTCATTGGCGTCGTGTTCGACCCGGCCGGGCTCGGGGAATATCTGGTTGAACGGCTTCTGCGCGACGGCCTTCACGGCGCCCGCAGCGTCGAAGACGATGGCGCGGCTCGACGTCGTGCCCTGGTCGAGCGCCAGGATATGGCTTTTCATGGGGGTCTTTCCCGCGATTCAGGCGTCGACGCTAATCCCGCCCGGCGCATTGAGCAACCGGGTGATCTTCGCCTGCAGGTCGCCCGGCGAGAACGGCTTCGAGATATAGTCGTCCATGCCGGCTTCGATGCAGCGGTCGCGCGCGCCGTCGAGCGCGTGCGCCGTCATGCCGATGATCGGGATGCGCTTAAGCCCGTGGCCCCGCTCATAGTCGCGGATGGCGCGCGTCGCCTGCAGACCGTCCATGGTCGGCATCTGCACGTCCATCAGTATCAGCACGTAGCGTCCCGTGCGCCACATGCCGACCGCCTGGCGGCCGTCTTCCGCGACATCGACCGTATAGCCGAACATCTCGGCGAAGGTCCGCGCCACCAGGACATTGGGCGCGTGGTCCTCGGCCAGCAGCAGGCAGCCAAGATGCGCCCGCGGTTCGATAACGCTTTCGGGCACGGAACCGGCCTTCCCGTCGGGCCCCGGCACCTCGACCCAAGGCAGGGTGACGGTAAAGGTCGCGCCCTCGCCCGCCCGGCTTTCGGCGACGATCGCGCCGCCCATCAACTCGGTCAGCCCCTTGCAGATAGCGAGCCCAAGGCCCGTCCCGCCGTACTGCCGCGTAATCGTGCTGTCGGCCTGGGTAAACTTCTGGAAGATGCGGTTGATTTTGCCGGCGTCGATGCCGACGCCTGTGTCCTTGACCGCCACGACGATACCGTCGCCGTCGCGGCGGGCGCGGATCAACACGCTGCCCGCCTGGGTAAACTTGACGGCGTTGCTGGCGAGGTTGGTGACGATCTGGCGCAACCTCGTCGGATCGCCGGCGAACCAGCGCCCGGCGACGTCCACGGCATCGACCGACAGGACCAGGGTTTTTTCCGACGCCTTGACCGACAGCATCGACGCGACTTCCGTCAGCAGCCGGTCGAGCTGAAAGGGAATGGTCTCGATCTCGATGCCGCCGGCCTCGATCTTGGCGACATCGAGCAGGTCGTTGATCAGCATCAGCAGGCTTTCGCCGCTGGTCTGCAGGGTGTCGATATACTTCTTCTGGTTGGCGCTCAGCGGCGAACTGCGCGCAAGGATGTGCGACAGGCCGATGATGGCGTTCATCGGCGTGCGGATCTCATGGCTGACATTGGCCAGGAATTCGCTCTTGGCCTGGTTGCCGGCATTGGCGCGCTCGACCGCTTCCTTCAGCGCCTCGGCCTGGCGGTTGCGTTCCGCGAGGTAGTCGCGGATGCCGTACTGCCGTTCGCGGTCGCGCAGGGCCGAGCGGATCGTGGTGACAAAGTTCGCCAGTTGCACCGGCCGCTTGATCAGCGTCATATGGCCGATCTCGGCCAGGCGGTCGATCGTCGTGGCCGTATCGGGGCCCGGCGGCGTCAACAGGATGACGGCGACGTCCGACCACTGCGGCTGGCGGCGCAGCACGTCGCGCAGGTTTGCGCCGCCGCCGGACAGGACATGTTCCTGCGACAACAGGACGGCGCCGGCGCCCGCCTCCAGTTCGCGGCACACCTGCGGAAGCGAATCGCAGATTTCGCAGACAATGCCGTTGCTGCGCAGGAGACGCACCGTCATGTCGCCGTCCTTGCGGGTCGGCGGCAGGATGAGGACACGGCGTTCGTACGTCTCCGCGGCGTCTGTCATTGGCTTGCCAGGTCGACCTTGTACGGCGTGCCGGTCAGCACGCCCTGGAAGTTCGACAACGGCTGGCCGATCGCAAAACCGGTGTCGCCGATCGAGAATTCGCGCAAGGTCCGCTCGTGCCTGCCGCTGCGCTTCTTGACCACCGAGATCAGTTGCTTGACCGCGCCTTCGGATTCGAAATAGCGGAACAGGATGACGTTGTCCGCCAGGTAGCTGGTGTCGATCGACGACATCATGGCGTTGCCGAGCAGGCCGAACTGCGCGACCACCAGGAAGGTCGTGACGCCGAGGTGGCCGAGATAGGTCAAAAGCTCGTGCAGTTGCACTGTCAGGAAGCGTTCTTCCGGCATGGCGTTGAGATAGCCGTTCAAGCTGTCGATGACGACGATCCTGGCCCTCCGCTGGCCGTCGCTGCCTTCGACCGCCTGCCTGAGGCGATGGCCGAATTCGCCCGGCGACAGTTCGGCCGGATCGACCGTGCGGATATCGATCAGCCCCGCGTCCAGGCCGCCGCGCAGGCCGATGCCGATGCCGTCGGCGCGCCGCAGCATGGTGTCGAGGCGTTCGTCGAACGAGAAGATGATGCTGCGCTCACCCTTGCGCGCCGCCTCGACGACGTACTGGAAGGACAGGGACGACTTGCCGACCCCGGCGGGGCCCAGCAGAAGCGTGCTGGTGCCGCGGTCGAGGCCGCCGCCCAGCAAGGCATCGACCTCGCCTATGCCGCTTGTGACGATGTCGGCTTCGACATCGCTCTTGTGCTCGGCGGCGACGATGCGCGGATAGACCTCAAGCCCCCCGCGGATAATGGTGAAATCGTGATAACCGCCGCGGTACTTCTGGCCGCGGAACTTGGAAATCTTCAGCCTGCGGCGCTCGGCGCCGTATTCGGGCGACAGCTGCTCCAGGCTGATGACGCCGTGGGCGATGCTTTCGACCTGCAGGTCGTCGTCGCCGGACGTCTTGTCGTCGAGGAAGAAGACGGTGCAGTCGCGGCCGGTGAAGAACTGCTTGAGCGCCAGGGTCTGGCGGCGGAAGCGCAACGCGCTTTGCGCGATCAGCTTGATCTCCGACAGCGAGTCGATAATGACGCGCGACGGATTGAATGTCTCGATCGCATCCATGATCGCCTTGGCCGTGACGGTCAGCTCGATTTCCGAAGGCTGGTACATGGTGTACTGACTGTCGGGATCGAGATCGCTGTCCTCTGCGATCAACTCGACGATCTCGACGCCGTCGAGGCTGAAGCCGTGCGAGGCAGCGGCCGAGATCAGCTCCTGGCGGGTTTCGGACAGGGTTACGTAAAGGACTTTTTCGCCCACCTTGACGCCTTCCAGCAGGAACTGCAGCGACAGGGTGGTCTTGCCGGAGCCGGGCTTGCCGTGCAGCAGGTAGACCCGGTTCGCCCGCAGTCCCCCGCCCAAAATATCATCCAGCTCCGCTATGCCGGTCTTGATCGTTTTGCTTTTCAGATCGTCCATATGTCCGCATCGTAAGGTTGCGCGGCCGCCTCCTAACCGCGACCTGTTCATGCACAGTTACAATGCTGGGCGCGGGCATAAAAATGCGATATGGTCGTCGATGTAGACGTACCAAGTCCTTATGCTGCCTCGGTTTAAGGCTGCTCCGACAGGGCGTAGATCTTCTCCATCCCGACCCACTTCTGGCCGGGCTTTGCGAACGGCAAGGCCTGTTGGAAATCCCACATCAGCTTTTCCCACGCCTGGACGTCGGCGCTTGCCGCGTCGGCTTCGGCCTTCTTCACCGAATCGAAATCCGGTCCCGGCGTCAGCAGCATGACCAGCCGGTTGCCCGCCAGGAAGATTTCCAGCGCTTCGATTCCGGCGTCGCGAATCGAGCGGTTGATGGCTGCGGGCACGGCGCCCGGCGCGTGCCATTTGCGGTAGCCGGCGATCGTTTCGGGGTCGTCCTTCAGGTCGAGGCAGTAGATCAGCGGTGCAGGCATGTTTCCTCCGTTTTGAGCAACAGTTTTTCACAATTCCCCGGTCGAGTAAATTTCATATTTGACGACCCTGTTCATATGTGATGTCCTCCCTGGCAAAAGCGGTGAAACGGCCGCGCGAGGAGACAAACGGATATGGCGTCATCGAACTCATCGGCGGGCGAAAAGTCTGGCCTGTGGCCGGTTATCCTGATCACGGCCCTGTTCTTTTTCTGGGGCATGGCCAACAACCTCAACGACATCCTGATCCCGCAGTTCAAGAAGGCGTTTTCGCTGACGAACTTCGAATCGTCGCTGGTCCAGTCGGCCTTCTATATGGGCTATTTCATCATGGCCTTGCCGGCCGGCTTCCTGATGCGGAAGTTCGGCTACAAGGCCGCTGTCGTCACCGGCCTGATCCTGTTCGCGACCGGCGCCTTCCTGTTCTTCCCGGCCGCCGAAATCCGCAAATACGCCTGGTTCCTGGGCGCGCTGTTCGTCATCGCGTCCGGCCTGGCCTTCCTGGAAACCTCGGCCAATCCGCTGATGACGATCCTGGGCGACCCGAAGCGCGCCGCCTTTCGCCTCAACCTGGCGCAGTCCTTCAACCCGCTGGGCTCGCTCGTCGGCATCTGGGTCGGCAAGACCTTCATCCTGTCGGGCATCGAAAAGCTGAACTCGACCGCCGACTTCGTGCGCGAAGCCAAGGCCGTGCAGGTGCCTTACCTTATAATCGGCTGCGTCATCATCGCCTGGGCCGTGCTGGTCGCCTTCAGCAAGTTCCCCAAGGCCGCGACCACCGACGTCCACGCGGCCGACGATGCGAAACTGGGCGCCTTCCAGGCCATCGGCGGCCTGTTCAGGCATGGCCATTTCCTGGTCGGCGTGCTGGCGCAGTTCTTCTATGTCGGCGCGCAGGTCGGCGTGTGGAGCTACACCATCAAGTACGCCCAGGCCGAGATCGGCCTGACCGACAAGGCTGCGGCCGACTACGTCTTCGCCTCGCTGGTCCTGTTCTGGATTGGCCGCGTCGTCGGCACGGCGCTGCTGCGCTTCCTGCCGGCCAGCCGCGTGCTGGGCGTCTTCGCCCTGATCAATATCGCCCTGACGGCGGTGGCGGCCACGATGGGCGGGCAGAACGGCCTCTACTGCATGGTTGCCGCGTCCTTCTTCATGTCGATCATGTTCCCGACCATCTTCGCGACTTCGGTGCGCGGCCTGGGCCCGCTGACCAAGACCGGCTCGTCCTTCCTGGTCATGAGCATTGTCGGCGGCTTCGTGCTGACCAATGCCATGGGCTGGATCGCCGACCTGGAAAGCATCAGGACGGCCATCTTCGTGCCGGTCGTGTGCTTCGTGGTCATCGCGCTCTATGGATTGCTCAGCAAGAAGACGGCTGAAGACGGCGGCGTAGCGCTCCCGGTTGGTGGCCATTGATTGTCGATTCGCACCAGCATCTGTGGCGGATCGGTCAAAACGGCCATGAGTGGCCGACGTCCGATCTGCCCGCCATCCACCGCGACTTCGTCACGGCCGATCTTGTGGCCGAAGCGGGCGCGGCAGGGGTCGACGCCACCGTGCTGGTGCAATCGCAGCCATCGGATGCCGACACCGACTGGATGCTCGATATCGCCGACGGCTCGCCGCTCATCCAGGGCGTGGTCGGCTGGGCCGACCTGGCCGCGCCGGACGCGCCTCAGCGGCTGGCGACCCTGGCGAAGCGGCCCAGACTCAAAGGCATCCGGCCGATGTTGCAGGGCCTGGCCGACGACCAATGGATTTTAAGCGATGCCGTCAGGCCGGGACTGGAAGCGCTTCTCAAGCTTGGTCTGCGCTTCGATGCGCTCGTGTTCACACGCCATCTGGCGGCGATCGACCGGCTGGCGAAAACCTTTCCGGACCTGCCGATCATTATCGACCACTGCGCCAAGCCGCCGATCGCATCGGACGACCTTCAGGGATGGCGCGAAGCCATCGCGCGGGTCGCCGACAACGCCAATGTCACGTGCAAGCTGTCCGGCCTGTTCACTGAAATGCGAGCCGGTCAAAACCCCGAGGATGCAACGCCTGTCGCCGATCACGTCTTGTCGGTCTTCGGAGCCGAGCGCCTGATGTGGGGCTCGGACTGGCCGGTCGTCCTGCTGCGCCGGCCCTACGGCGCCTGGCTCGACTGGACAAAGGCGTGGCTCGGCGGCAAAACAGCCGATATCCATACCGCCGTCCTGGGCAAGACAGCCCGACGCGTCTACGCTCTCCCCTGATTTCGACTCTTCTTGAGAAACACCATGTCCGCAGATACCGCTTCCACCGAAAAGGCTTCCGACAAGGCGCTTAATGACAAGGCGGGGAAATACCGCGCGCCGGCGCTGGAAAAAGGCCTCGATGTCCTGGAACTGCTGGCGTCGGCCCGCACGCCCCTGACCTTGTCGCAAATCTCGGCCCGGCTCGACCGCTCGGTCAGCGAGCTGTTCCGCATGGTCCAGGTGCTTGAGGCGCGCGGTTACGTGGCGGCCTCGACGCGCGCCGAAGGCTTCGAGCTGACCAACAAGCTGTTCTCGCTCGGCCTGTCGCGCGGCCCCAACCAGAACCTGCTGCTCAACGCTCTGCCGATCATGCAGCAGTTGAGCGAAGAGACGCGCCAGGCCTGCCACCTGGCCATCGCGTCGGACGACCGCATGGTTGTGGTGGCGCGCGTCGAGGCGCCCGGCGACCTCGGCTTTTCGGTCCGCGTCGGCTATCAGCGCCACCTCTGCCGCTCGACCTCGGGCCTGGTCATCTACGCCTTCCAGAAGCCCGACGTACGCCGCAAATGGAGCGAAACCCTGCGCCCGGCCCTGGCGCCCGACGAATGGTCAGCCTTCGAAACGCGCGCGGCCGACACGGTGGCCAAGGGCTATGTCGCGGCGAAGAGCGGCTATGCCGAAGGCATCACCGACATCTCCTGCCCGATCCGCAACGACGTCGCCGTCGTGGCGGCGCTGACCATGCCCTTCATCCAGTCGAGCGAGAGCGCGGGCATGGACGAGACCCTGGCCCACCTCAAGGCCGCCGCCGAAGCACTCAGCCGCGCACTGGGCGGATAGATTGCCAATAAAAAAGCCATCCAAGGCTTTGCACGAACTATAGATTTTATATATAAGAACTTTTTCATGATGACCTCACCGCCGCCCGATTCCGCTGTTAAGAACGCCACGCATTTGCGGGGTCAGCTGGGCTTTGGGACAGCGAGCCTGGGCAACCTTTACCGCGCCATCGATGATGAGACGGCGCACGCCACGGTCGCGGCGGCGCTCGATGCCGGCATCACCCACTTCGACACGGCGCCGCATTACGGCCAGGGCCTGAGCGAACGCCGGGTGGCCGACGCGCTTCTGGCGTCTGGCAAGCCCTTTATCCTGTCGACCAAGGTCGGCCGGCGCCTTGTCCCTATCGATGCCCCGGTCCCCGGCACCGAGCGCCACGGCTTTGTCGATGGCGATCCGTTCGAGCCCGAATTCGACTATAGCTACGACGGCGTCATGGCGGCGTTCGAGGACAGCCGGAAGCGCCTGAAAGGCGCGCGTGTCAGCGTGCTGCTGGCCCACGATATCGGCCGCGTCACCCATGGCGACGACCACGCGCGCCACCTGAAAGACTTCCTCGACGGCGGCTACCGCGCCATGCGCGCGCTGAAAGACCAGGGCGTAATCGATACCATCGGCCTGGGTGTCAACGAGTGGCAGATCTGCGAAGAGATCCTGGCGCACGCCGACCTCGACGTCGTGCTGCTGGCCGGGCGCTATACGCTGCTGGAACAGACGGCGCTCGACAGCTTCCTGCCGCTGTGCGTGCGCCGCAAGGTTTCGGTGCTGGCGGCCGGGCCGTTCAATTCCGGGATTCTCACGGGCGGCGACGCCTATAATTACAGCCCGGCGCCCGAGGCGATCCGCGCCAAGGTCAAGGCTCTGAAGACCGTGTGCGAAGCGCATGGCGTGTCGATTCCCGCCGCCGCCCTGCAATTCCCCCTGGCCCACCCCGCCGTGACGCGCGTCGTCGCCGGCATGGCGTCGCCGGCGGAGGTCGCGGCCAATGCCAGCCTGTTCGCCACGGTTATCCCGCCCGAACTGTGGGACGACCTGAAATCGCAAGGCTTGCTGCGCGCCGACGCCGTCGTGCCGGAGGCCGTCGCATGACCATGTCTCCGTTTATCCTTCTGCATCCCGACGACAACGTCCTGGTCTGCCGCGCCCGCGCGGAAGCCGGCCTCAGCGTCATCATCGATGGCGACGCAGTCGCCCTGCCGAAAACGATCGAGGTCGGCCACAAGATCGCGCGCACCGCGCTCAATGCCGGCGACAAGATCGTCAAGTACGGCGCGCCGATCGGTTCGATGATCGCGCAGGCTTCGCGCGGCGACCATGTCCACATGCACAATATGAAAAGCGATTACATCAAGAGCCACACCCGCGAGGCCACCGGCCATGGATAGCGCGCATCCTGCTTCCCGCCTGCCCGATCTTGGCACCCACACCTTCCCGGCGTGGCTGCGCAGCGACGGCCGCAAAGGCATCCGCAACATCGTCGCCGTCGCCTATCTGGTCGAATGCGCCCACCACGTGGCGCGCCGTATCGTACAGCAATCCGGCCGCGACGACGTCCACCTGATCGGCTTCCCGGGTTGCTACCCGAACGCCTACGCGCTGACCATGATGCAGGCCCTGTGCACCCACCCCAATATCGGCGGCGTCGTCCTGGTGTCGCTGGGCTGCGAAAGCTTCAACCGCGAGGCCCTGGCGGCGCACATCCGCGCGTCCGGGCGCAGCGTCGAGACCTTCGTCATCCAGAACGAGGGCGGCACGGCCGAGACCATCCGCAAGGGCGCCGAAGCCGTCGCGCGCATCCGCGCCGACGCAGACAAAACCCCGCGCGGCGACATGCACGTGTCGGAGCTGGTCATCGGCACGATCTGCGGCGGTTCGGACGGCACGTCCGGCATCACCGCCAATCCGGCGGTCGGCCGCTGCTTCGACGCGCTGGGCGCGGCGGGGGCAGCGTGCATTTTCGAAGAGACCGGCGAGCTGGTCGGCTGCGAGAAGATCATGGCGTCGCGCGCCATCACCCCGGAACTGGGCGCGGAACTCGAAGCCTGCGTACAAAAGGCCGAGGCCTATTACACCGTCATGGGCTTCGGCTCGTTTGCCCCCGGCAATGCCGAGGGCGGGCTGACCACCCAGGAAGAAAAGTCGATGGGCGCCTATTCCAAGTCGGGATCGGCGCCCATCAAGGGCATCCTGAAACCGGGCGACCTGCCGCCGACCGGCGGGCTGTACCTGCTCGACGTCGTGCCGGACGGCGAACCGCGCTTCGGCTTCCCGAACATTTCCGATAATGCGGAAATCATCGAACTGATCGCCTGCGGGGCGCACGTGACGCTGTTCACCACCGGCCGTGGCAGCGTCGTCGGCTCGGCCATCTCGCCCGTCATCAAGGTGTGCGCCAACCCCGAGACCTATCGCCGTCTGAGCGGCGACATGGATATCGACGCCGGCCGCATCATGGAAGGCCGCGCCACGCTCGACGAGGTCGGCGAGGAAATCACGGCCCTGGTGCTCAAGGTCGCCGAAGGCGGGCAAAGCCTGTCCGAGGCCATGGGCCACCAGGAATTCATTCTGACCTACAAGGCCTTCGATCCGACGGGTCCGGCCTGCCTGCCCCTTCGCCGGGCCTAAATTTCGGAGATCGATATGCGACTGAAGGGAAAAACCGCCCTGATCACGGCGGCCGGGCAAGGTATCGGCCGCGCCACGGCGGAGGCGTACCTGCGCGAAGGCGCCACGGTCATAGCTGCAGACATCAACGAAGAGGCGGTTGCCTCGATCGAAGGCGCCATTGCCCGCCGGCTCGACGTCACCGACAAGGACGCGGTCGCCGCCATCGCTTCTGAATTTCCGGAAGTAACCGTGCTCTACAACTGCGCCGGCACGGTGCATGCGGGCACGATTCTGGACTGCGACGAAGATGCGTGGAATTTCTCCATCGGACTGAACGTCACGGCCATGTACCGCACGATCCGCGCGTTTCTTCCCGGAATGTTGAAACACCACGAGGCGACAGGCCAGCAAAGCTCGATCATCAACATGTCGTCGATCGCCTCTTCGATCAAGGGCATTCCCAACCGCTTCGCCTACTGCGCCACCAAGGCGGCCGTCATCGGCCTGACCAAATCGGTGGCGGCGGACTTCGTAACGAAGGGCATCCGCTGCAACGCCATCTGCCCGGGCACGGTCGAGACGCCGTCGCTGCTGCAACGCCTGCGCGACACGGGCGACTTCGACAAGGCCTATGGCGAATTCACCGCCCGCCAGGCCATGGGCCGCTTCGGCAAGACCGACGAACTGGCGGCGCTGGCCGTCTATCTCGGTTCGGACGAGTCGAGCTTCACCACCGGCCAGCCGCACATCATCGACGGCGGCTGGGTGAACTGATCTCCCCCGGCTTCCCATAGGACATAGACGCCACGATTAAATCCGCATACCTCTTGTCGGCATTGTGCCGGTCGTGGAGGCTTGCCGTGAAATCGATGGTCGCCCTTTTGATATCGGCCTGCCTGGCCATCGGCTCATCCGCCGAGGCAAAGGACCGGCGGGCGGATACCGTCTTCGTCAACGGCACCATCTATACGGGTGACGCAAACGGCACGGTCGCCGAGGCCCTGGCGTTACGCGGCGGCGTCATCACCTATGTCGGCGCCAATGTCGGCGCCAAAACCGCTATAGGCCGCAAAACCCTCGTCATCGACCTCAAGGGCCGCATGGTCATGGCCGGACTGATCGACGGTCACATGCACCCGCAATCGGGCGGCCTGCGCATGCTCGACTGCAATCTGAATTACGAAGCGCTGACGGTGGCGCAGTTCCAGGCCAGGATCCAGGCCTGCGTCGACGCCGACACCAAGGCCGGCCCCGACGACTGGCTGAACGTCATCAACTGGTTCGAGCAGAACATGCAGCCGGCCGGCACGGTGCTCGACCACACCGCGCTCGACGGTGTCAGGACCACGCGGCCGATCCGCGTCCATTCGTCGTACGGCCACACCGACCTGGTCAATGCCCGGGCGCTCAGCCTGGCGCATATCACACGCGATACGCCCGACCCCAAGGACGGCGTCATCGTGCGTTTCGCCGACGGCAGCCCCACTGGCCTGCTCGAAGACGCCGCCAAGGACCTCGTCACCAACCTGATGCCGCAGCCTTCGCTCGAGAAGAACTACCAGGCGACGCAGAAGGCGCTGGCGGTCATGCGGGCGCAGGGCATCACCACCTTCCTCGACGCCTATACCGACATCGACACCCTGACCACCTACCGCAAGGTCCAGGCCGAGGGCTCCCTTACGGCGCGCGCCCATTTTGCCGTGTTGATCGACTCCGTGCCGAACTACGATCCGGACAGCGCGATCGCCGAGGTCCTGCGCGAGAAGGCGCAGTTCGACCAGGGCCCGCTGTCACCGGCTCCGTCGATGCAGCTGCGGACAGCAAAGCTGTTCCTCGACGGCGTCTATGGCGCGCCGTCCTTGACCGGCATCATGATCGATCCTTATTTCGAAAATCGCGGCACGGCTGAAAAGCCCGACTGGCGCCCCGGCACGAACCACGGCGTCAGGCCCTACTTCACCCAGGAACAGCTCGACACGACGCTGATCAAGCTGGCGGCGGCGGGGCTCGATGCCCACATGCACGCCGACAGTGACGGCGCGGTGCGGGAGGCGCTCAATGCCATAGAGGCCATGCGCAAGGTCCATCCGGGCGAGGATATCCGGCCCGCCGTGGCGCACGACGAGATCGTGGCGCCCGAGGACTTCCACCGCTTTGCCGAGCTTCACGCCCTGCCCGTCCTGTCTTTCCAGTGGGAAAAGCCGGCGGTCGACCTGAACGCCGCCAATTCCGGCTATCTCGGCCCCATACGGTGGGCGTTGATGGAACCGGCAGGGTTCCTGAAACTCTATGGCGCGCGTATCGTCTTCGGCAGCGACTGGCCGGTCGACCCGCTTGACGAATGGCTGGCCATGCAGGTCGCCGTGACGCGCTCCGCGGTCGGCGAGGACGCGCAGAAATATCCCGGCCGGCTGGGTATCGATCCCGGCCTAAGCGTCGCCGACGCCATCCGCGCCATGACGCTCGACGCCGCCTACAGCCTGCATCAGGACACAGTCACCGGTTCGCTCGAAGCCGGAAAGTACGCCGACCTGATCGTGCTCGACCGCAACCTGTTCCAGGTCCCGGCGACCGACATTGCCGGCACCCGGGTGCTGATGACCATGGTCGGCGGCAAGATCGTCTATAGCGACGGTTCGCTGACCGTCTCCGCCAGAAAAAAGGCCGGCTTGTAGCCGTATGAAGTGGCGCTGACGGCAAAGACGGCCTCCCCCCATCCGTCACTCGCTCCGCTCGCGCCACCTTCCCCGTAAACGGGGAAGGTGGCTGGATCGGCGCCAAGCCGGGCCAGACGGAAGGGGGAAGCGCGTCGTTATCGCAAGTCACACTACTTCAAGCGAAAACGCGAATCCCGCCCGTCCATCTCGACAAGCCAAGTTTGCCTACTTGAACTTATAGGTCAGTTGCAGGAAGCCCGACCGGCCGACGCCATCGTACCAGTTGGCATTGTAATAGGGATAGCTGACCCAGGTGTTGTCGTGCGGCGGCGCCGTATCGAGCAGGTTGTCGATGGCCAGCGAAATGCGCAGCTTCTCATTGATGTCGTAGCTGATCGACGCATTATAGGTGATGTAGGGCTTGACCCACGCGTCTTCGTCGTAGTTCGGCAGCCGGCCGGTATAGTTGCCGTCGATATTGAACGTCCAGGCCTTGTGTTTGAGATTGACGCTGAACGAGGCCTTGTCGCGCGGGATGTAGTAGTCGGAATCGTAGGCCAGCTTGTCGAGTTCGGCGTCGCCGGTATAGCGGATATAGGTGTGGTCGAAGGCGTGGGTATAGGACCCGGTCAGCGACACCTGACCGATCGGCGTCGGGATGCGGACGTGGGCGGACAAGTCGAGGCCCGATGTCGCTTCCTTTGAGACGTTGATCGGGTTGATGACGACGTAGCGGATGTCGCCGCTGCCGTTGCGCACGACGCGCGCGATGGCGTCCTGGCAGGTCGGGCTGCTGATGGTCTGCGTACCCAGGCGGCATTCGGCCTCGTCGCGCAGGATCGGATCGACGTCCAGGTCTTCGACCTCACCCGCCATGTCGATCTTGAAGTAGTCGATCGAGATGTCGAAGGCGCGCGACGGCGACCAGACGATGCCGGTGTTGAACGACCGGCTGGTCTCGGGCCGCAGGGCCTTGGAGCCGCTGGTCTGGACCTGGAAGCGCACATCGTCGCAATCGCTGGGATCAGCCGACGGATCGGCACTGAGGCATTGATAGTAGTCGGGATCGCTGCCTTCGACATAGCCCACGCCCTTGTAGACATAGTTGAGGTCGGGCGCGCGGAAGCCGGTGCCGTAGGCGGCGCGCAGCAGCAGGGTCGAGAACGGCCGGTATTCGAGGCCGAGATTGTAGGTGCCGGCACCGACATCGTGGCCGGCATAGTTGAAGTGGTCGTAGCGCCCGGCGAGGCTGGCCTCGACCTGCGACAGGACCGGAATGCTGAACTCCACGCCGGTCGCCCAGTGCGTGCGGTGGCCCTTGCCCGGAGAGTCGATCCAGCTGAAATAGTAGGGCGTCGTCGCCTTGGGATCGGTGCCGAGGTCGTAGTCCTGGCGGCCCATCTCGACGACGGCGGCGAAGCCGACGGGACCGGCCGGCAGGGTGAACAGGTTGGCCGTCTCGACCTGGGCCGACAGGGTGCCGACCGCGCTCTTCGGTTTGTAGATGCTGTCCTCGGCGATCGACGCATACTGCGCGGGCGTCAGCGGCGTATAGAAGCGCGTCGGATCGGCGTCGAAGACCGGCAGGCCGGTGTCGTCATCCACGCCCTGCTGGGCGCCCAGGAACAGGGCGTTGGCCTTGCGGAAGTTGATCAGCGGGAAGGTGACCCTGGAATCGTAGAGGCTGTAGTTGAACGAGGCCTCGTACTTCCACTTGTCGTCGGCGCCGAAGGTCCCGCGAATGCCGGGGGTCAGGGTCAGGGTCGTCGAATCGACATGGCGCATGGCCTTGTCGAGCCCGCCCATCTCCTCCGGCGTGAAGATGCGGTACCAGTTGTCGCCGATGCCGTCGTGGCTGTTCCAGAAGCTGCCGGTATCGTCGCCGCTCTCGTCCTCATAGCTCCACGAGGTCGGGCGCTTGAGCAGCTCGACCTTCGAGCGGCCGAACTGGATGTCGGTGAACAGGTGCGTCGTGTCGCTGAGATCGAAGGTAAAGGACCCGACCAGGTTGATGGCGTCGTGCCGCGACTGGATGGTCCGGTAGCCGACGGCGCTTTCGCTGCCGCAATAGGCGCCGGCAATCGTATCGCCGTCACCGTAATAGTCGTCGACCGCGTAATGGGTGGTGCCGCCGTTGGTGCCCGTGGTCAGGGCGCACTGCGCCTGCGTGGCGTCGTTGGCGTAATAGAGGTCCTGGTCGAGCCGCTGCCAGTTGGTGACCGGCACCTGATATCCGGAATCGGCCGGGGCATCGAGCGTCGAGTCCTGGCGCTTGCGCTGGTAGCCGTAGATCGGGTCCTGCTTGAGGATTTCACCGCCGACGACGCCATGGAAGCGGCCGAGGTCGAAACCGGTCGATCCCGACAGCTTGTGCGACATGCCGCCGCCATGGTCGGTCCAGCCGTAGCGATAGTCGATCGTCGAGCCGTCCGGATGGTCCTTGAGCCTGAAGTTGACGACGCCGGCCAGGGCGTCGGACCCGTAGATGGCCGAGGCCGAACCCGACAGGATTTCCACGCGCTCGATCATGCCGATCGGCAGGTTCGAGATATCGGTGAAGTTGGCCGATCCGTTGTACGGCATCGGATAGTCGGCGACGCGGCGGCCATTGACCATGACGAGCGTATGGTTGGGGCCGAGACCGCGCAGGTCGACAGCCTGGGCGCCGGGCGAAAAGTCCGCCGCGTCTCCCGACTGCTGCGACTGGGTTTCGCCGGAATTCTGGCTGACCGTCCGCATGACGTCCGGAACGCTGGCATAGCCGCCTTCGCGAATCTGTTCCGAGGTAATCGTCGTGACGGGCGCCGGGCCTTCCTTGCGCGACCGTGGAATGCGTGATCCCAATACGGTCACGACCGGCGTGTCGGCCTGTTCGGTCGTGGGCGCCGCCGGCTGCGACTGGGCATGGGCCGTGCCGCACAGGCCGATGAGGCTGCATCCGGTCAACAGGGTTAATTTGAAAAGACGGCGAAATGCATAAGGTTTCATTGCGCAACTCCTTGATGGCACGGGGGGCTGGTACGCGGGCTGAAATAGAATTCGCGGCGTGAGCGACAAATTGCTTTGAGCGCTTGCCAAATTGAATCAATTTTGGTGAATTGTGATCACAAAGTGGCGGCAAATTCAAACGAAAGGCCTCGCCTTGCGTCAAGTTTTCGTCACAATCCCGGCGGCTGTGTCTTTTTGCCCACGCAAGATATTACCGCTCTCCTGTCGAGGAAAATTTCCATGCGCGCATCCCTGTCGACCCTGCTCATCGCGGCCGCCCTGCTTGCGCCCGTGGCGGCTCATGCCGCCGGAGACTGGAAGGGCGGACCGGGCTACCGCACCTTCGTCATTGGCGACGAGACCACGCCCACGCCAGATCCGGTGAAGGGCGGCTTTTTGCTGTCGGGCGGCGGCGACTGGAATTACGACGCCTTCCGCTGGTTCACCGCCCATGCCGGCCACGGCCACCTGGTGGTGCTGCGGGCATCGGGCACCACGGAGTCGCAGGACGAATTCTATAACCAGGTCAAGGGCCTGGCGTCGGTGCGTACCTTCCTGTTCACCGCTCGCCGCGCCGCGTCCGACCCGAGGCTCGTCGACGCGGTTAAACATGCCGACGCCATCTTCATCGCCGGCGGCGACCAGTCGAACTATGTGCGCATGTGGCGCGGCACGCCGCTGAACGACGCCATCGATGCCGCCGTCGCGGCCAATAAGCCTATAGGCGGCACCAGCGCGGGCCTGGCCGTGCAGGGCAGCTGGCTGTACGGCGCCATGGACGGCGGCAGCATCACGTCCGACGAAGCGCTCAAGGACCCGCTGGGCAAGGCGGTGACGGTCGAAGGCGACTTCCTGCATTCGCCGCAACTGGCGCACGTCTTTACCGACAGCCATTTCGACGTCCGCGGGCGACTGGGGCGGCTGGTCGCCTTCGTCGCCAAGACCTCGACGCTGTCACCGGCGACGAAGCTGGCCGGCCTCGGTATCGACGAGGCCTCGGCCATGACGGTCGAGGCCGACGGCACGGCGCGCTTCTACGCCACCGACCCGAAAAAGCATGCCTGGCTGGTCCTGCCGGGCACGGTGAAAACGCTGGAAGCCGGTAAGCCGCTGGAAGAAAGCGGCGTGAAGGTCATCGGGCTCAACGCCGGTTCGCAGTTCAACATCGTCACGCAAACCGTCGATCGCCCGGCCTTCACGCGCACCTATGACGCGTCGGGTGGCGCGCTCAAGCAGCGCATGACGTGGTCGCTGGCCATCCACGGCGGCGCCGGCGTCATCGACCGCGGCGACCTGACGCCGGAACGCGACGCCGCCTATCGCGGTGCGCTGAACCAGGCGCTGGCTGCCGGCCAGGCCGTGCTGGAAAAGGGCGGATCGGCGCTCGACGCCGACGAGGCCGCCATAGAGGTGCTGGAAGACAACCCCCTGTTCAACGCCGGCAAGGGCGCGGCCATCGCCGCCGACGGCAAGGTCTATCTCGACGCCGCCATCATGGACGGGGGCACGCAGCGCGCCGGCGCGGTCGCGGCCCTGACCACGACGAAGAACCCGATCCTGGCGGCGCGCGCCGTCATGGAGCATTCGCGACACGTCTTCCTGGCCGGCGACGGGGCGGACGCCTTTGCCCGCGCGCAGGGCCTGACCCAGGTCGACCCGTCCTACTTCCACACGCCGGAGCGCGAAAAGATGCTGGAAGAGTGGCGCAAGGACCAGCACGCCGCGCTCGATCCGACCCACATGTACGGCACGGTCGGCGCGGTCGCGCTCGATGCCGATGGCCATCTGGCGGCCGCGACCTCGACCGGCGGCCTGACGGGCAAGGAATGGGGCCGCATCGGAGACTCGCCGGTCATCGGCGCGGGCACCTATGCGCGCGACGGCGACTGCGCCGTGTCGGCGACTGGGACGGGCGAATATTTCATCCGCGATTCGGCGGCGCGCCAGGTGTGCGACCGCGTGCGCTGGAACCATGAGGACATCGACAAGGCGGCCTACGACACCATCATGTCGGTCGGCGCCATCGGCGGCGACGGCGGGCTGATCGCCATGGACGCCCAGGGCAAGCCCAGCTTCGCCATCAACGATCTCGGCATGTATCGCGGCGCGGTGTCGTCGTCGTCGCCCGCACCAAGGACGGCCATCTACCAGGACGAGACGCTGAAATAGCCGATGGCGGCGCCCCGGCGGAACATGGCTTTGCCATTTTGCGCTGGTACCAGGATTGCGGAGGGGGACGCATGAACACCAGGACATCAAAACAAGGGTCACCGGAGCTGTGGCTGACGCCGCTTATCGGTCTCTGTCTGCTGGGGCCGCTGATCTGGCACTGGCGGATGCGGTTGCTGATCGGGCCGTTTGCCCGCGGCTGGCATGCTGAGCTGAAGGCAAATATCCTCCTCGACATCCTGATTGGCCTGGCGCCCTTGCTGGTCACCGCGGGCGTACAGCGCCTGTTGCGGATTCCGAAATGGCCGACCTGGGCGCAGGGTCTTTCGGTGGGCGTGCTGGGCGCTGTGATCGTCGGGACCTTTTATTATTATGCCCTTTACCCGCTGGCGAATTGGGCACTGGCTTCCGACGAAAGCTGGGGCAACGACCTTATCATGTATGCGGATGACGCGTTCAGCTTGGGCATTGCCGCAGGGTTTGGCGTGTTCGCGTCGGCTTTCGCGATAAACGCCCTTGTGCGGCGGCGCGCTTTGACGGCGGATTAACGCAACTGCGGTAAGGTCGGCGCCAATTCAAGGGGAGCCCTTCCATGACCGCCACCGCGCTTGCCGATCTGACGTCTACCCTGACAAACCGCGCCCGCATCAGTGCCGAAGACGTGCTGGGATTACGCCGCCTCGTCTGGGCCGACGCCTCGGTCAGCCGCGAGGAAGCCGACGCCCTGATGGCGCTCAACACCGCCTGCCCCGTCCAGGCGCCCGAATGGATCGACTACTTCGTCGAGGTCATGACCGACTATCTCGTCCGCCAGCAGCAGCCGGAAGGCTATGTCGACGCCGCCAAGGCAGAATGGCTGATGCAGTGGATCGACAGGGACGGCCGGGTCGACAGCCGCGGCGAGCTGGAGTTGCTGGTCAAGGTGGTCGAGACCGCCGCCTCGGTACCGCTGAACCTGCGCGCCTATACATTGAAACAGATCGAGGCTGCCGTGCTGACCGGTTCCGGTCCGACGCGCCGCGAGCGCGTCGATGGCAACGGGACGCTGGATGCTGGCTCGATCAACACCACCGAGGTCGAACTGCTCAAGCGCGTCATCTATGCCCAGGGCGGCGCGGACGGCTGGATCGTCTCGACCGAGGAAGCCGACATGCTGTTCCGTATCAAGGACGCGACCCTGGGCGCGCCCAATGCCGAGGGCTGGCCGGACCTGTTCGTGCATGCCGTCGCCAACCATCTGATGGCACACCGCAATTACCAGACCCTGTCGCGCGAAGACCAGATGCGCATCGACGCCTATGCCGCCGATACGGACATCCATATCGGGCGCTTCTTCCGCCGCATGGTCGGCCTGGAAAAGTCCACGCTGCCGGGGACGGTCCTCAACATTCCGGACGAAATCGCCGACGAACAGGCCGCCAAGGCCGATCGCAGGCTGACGGCGTCCGAAATCCGCTGGACGATCGGCCATATCCGCGAGGACGGCCGCTACGACAAGATGGAAAAGGCGTTGGTCGCCTTCCTCCGCAATGAAGGCGTCGTGCCGAAAACGGCCGGGATTTAACCCCCGGCCGCCTTACACGCGTTAAACGATCCGGTTCTGGCGGATGACTTCGCGGTACCAGGCCGCGCTCAGCTTGGGCGTGCGCTTCTGGGTGGCGAAGTCGACATAATGGATGCCGAAGCGCTTGGTGTAGCCGTCGGCCCACTCGAAATTGTCCATCAGCGACCACAGGAAGTAGCCCTTGAGCGGGTAACCTTCGGCGATGGCGCGGTGGAACTGGCCGATATAGTTGCGCAGGTACATGACGCGGTCGACGTCGTCGATATGGCCGTTGACGACCGGATCGTCGGCCGAGGCGCCGTTTTCCGAAATGTAGAGGGTCTTGGGGCCCCACATTTCGCTGACGTGACGTACACCCCAGTAGGCGACTTCCGGACCGACGATCAGCCACGGCGACGCCATGCGCGGCGACGAACCGATATGCGGGATGGTGACATAACCCTTGGCATTGTCTTCGGCCCGTGCCCATTCCGGCGCGTAGATATTGAGCGAGACGAAGTCCAGCGCGCTGCCGATGGCGGCCATGTCGCCGGCCTGGACCTTGGGGGCGTTGGCGCCCTGCTCCGTCAGGTATTCGTCGATATAACGGCCTTCCATGATGGCCGTCAGGAACATGGCGTTGTTTTCGCGCGTCGCCTTCTTCGCCGCGGCGATATGCTCAGGCGTTTCCATGACCGGCACGTAGAAGACGGTGTTGTCGGCGATGCCGACCTGCGTTCCGGCCTTGGCCTGGGCGCGGATGGCCTGAACGCCGAGGCCGTGGGCCAGCACGCCATGGTGGCGGACCTGGTTCACCTCGGCCGGCGACAGCTTGAGGCCGGGCGCGTGAATGCCGACCTGGTGGCCGAGATCGGTGAAGCAGCGCAGTTCGTTGACCGTCATGAACTTGTGGATGCGGTCCGACAGCTTGCCTGCCATGAAGCCGGCATAGTCGGCATAGGCCTTGGCCGTGTCGCGGTTCTGCCATCCGCCCGGCAGGGCCTGAGGCAGGTCCCAGTGGAACAGGGTGACATAGGGCTCGATGCCCTGAGCCAGCAGACCGTCGATGACCTTGTTATAGTAGTCGATGCCCTTCTGGTTCGGCTTGCCCGTGCCGTCCGGAAAGATGCGCGACCAGGCGATCGACATGCGGTAGGTCGAGACGCCGAGGTTTTTCAGCAGCTGCGTGTCTTCGGCATAGCGGTGATAGCTGTCGCAGGCCACGTCGCCCGTGTCGCCGTTGGCGACCTTGCCCGGCGTATGACAGAAGACATCCCAGTTGGTCTGGCCGCGGCCGTCTTCCTTGACGGCGCCTTCGACCTGGTAAGCCGCGGTGGCGCAGCCCCATTTGAAATCCTTGGGGAAGCTGAGATCGATGGGCGTCGCGGCAGAGGCCTTGCCCGCCAGCCCGCCCAGCGTCAGGGCCGAGCCCGCGGCGCCCAGCATCTTGCCGAGATCCCGGCGATTGAAGTTCGTCATAAGGTCGCTCCCTTTGAATTTTATAGTTATTCATCAGGTCTGCGCGGCCGGCGGGTCATAGTCCGCCTTGAAATCCGTTTCACAAACCTGCGATGCCGGCAAATACCGCCGTCGCGGCGCCATAGCATCGCAGATTGGAAGGGATTTCAAGCCCCCTCGCGACAATTTAGGTAAACGCTGTCAGCGGCCCCGCCTCAAGCCGCCTGGAGCAGTTCGTCGTCCTCGACGGCGAAGCACACCATGCCGCCGCAGCCCGGATGAATGCAGCGGGTCTGCCATTCCAGCAGATCGACGAACTGCGCGCCCACCCGCTCCTTTTCGACGAGGTCGCGCACCGATTGCCGCCACAGGCGCTTGCACGACCGGCAGCTGATATCGATATAGCCGTCGCGTGGCAGGTCCTTGACCTGGGGTGGGATGGTCCAGCCTTTGAACATGTGCGGTCTCCATATCCAGCGACGCCCCGCTTCGTCATGTTCACATTTTGTTCCTTATCCACAGGCGAGTCAAGCCGCAAATTACGCCCGGCGCAAATCGACGAAAATAACGGGAAAAAGGGGAAACCGCCGGAACTTGCGCACGTTCCGCCGTGCCCCCCAAAGGCCGCGGACAGAACGATCACCACACGCCTAGACACCGCCCCCCGGCGGGCATGTATCGCGCGGCGTGCGCAAGTCACCACCTAACGGCGGTAGGACTACCCTAACGCACTTCCGCGAGACTGGCAATGGATACCCTACGCCAAGTTGCGGAAAACGCTGTCAAAAACATTCCGCACCGCAGCATTTGCAACCTTGGTGGTCTGTCCTATTGCGCCAGCAATTTGGCGGCTTCGGCGGCCTTCTTGACGTCCTGGGCGCGGTCGAGCGGACAGACCAGCACGCCCGACGGCGTCGAGATGACCATGATATTGCTGAGCCCGATAATGGCGATCGCCGGGCCGTCATGGTTATGCACCAGGTTGTTTTCGGCATCGATCAGGATCGAGGTTCCCTTGGCATGGTTGCCGGCGGCGTCCTTGTCGCCCAGGCGCCACAGCTCGGCAAACCCGCCGACATCGGCCCAGCCGATATCGCACGGCACCACGGCCGAACGCTTGGTCTTTTCCATGACGGCGTAGTCGACCGAGATCGACGGTACGGTGGCGAAGGCGTCCTTGTCGAGAAGGAGGGTGACGCCGTCGCGGCCGCCCTTTTCGAAGGCCTGGCGGGTCGCCGCCAACACTTCGGGCGCATGGACAGCCAGTTCATCGAGCATGACGCGCGGCGAGAACAGGAAGATGCCGGCGTTCCATTCGTGGCGCCCGCCCTCGACATATTCGGTGGCCTTTTGCAGGTCGGGCTTTTCCAGGAAGCGTTCGATCTCGTAGACGCCGTCGGCCAGCTGACCGCCGTGTTCGATATAGCCGTAACCGGTTTCGGGGTGGGTGGGCCGAATGCCGAAGGTGACGATCCGTTCGTTCGCGATCTCCGCGGCCTGATGGATGGCGGTATGGAAGGCGCCCGGCTTGGTGATGACATGGTCGGCCGGCAGCAGCAGGACCAGGGCCTCCGGATCGATCTTCTGCCCCGCCAGGGCCGCGACGGCGGCGACGGCGGCCGTATTGCGCCCGAACGGCTCGAGCACGACCAGGGCCGGAGGACGGTCGATCTCGCCGAGTTGCGTCGTCACCAGATGGCAGTGGGCATTGCCGCAGATGGCCACCGGCGCCAGGAAGCCGTCACCCGAGACCCGCATGGCGGTTTCCTGAATCATGCTGTTGGGCGTTGCCAGGGCGTGAAATTGCTTCGGCGCCTCGGGGGTCGACAACGGCCACAGACGCGTTCCGGATCCTCCGGACATGATAACCGGCAATATGGTTTTGGGCATGAATCTACTGTTCCCCTTTGCCTCTCGGGCGATTGAGGCCCGACATGACCCTTTCGCGCCGTAAATTTGCGATTGGACCCTGGACGCGACGTGTAAAGGACGCATGTGAGCGTCCTTTTGCGGCTTGCAGCCTATTGCGCTGCGATGCTAACCGGAAGCGCCAATTTCAGTTTTTCCTATTTTTGCGAGCCCAAGCCATGCCCGATGCCCCCGGCCTGAACCCCTCCCTGACGGAAATGCAGTCCACCCTGACAGCCTGGCTTTTCGACAAGGCCTTGCCGATCTGGTGGAACACGGGCGGCGACCGCGAAAAGGGGGGATTCTTCGAGAAGCTCAATCTTGACGGCACGCCGTACGATATCGACCGCCGCACGCGCGTCGCGGCGCGCCAGGTCTTCTCGTATGCGCTCGCCGAATCGATGGGTTACAAAGGCGAAACCGATCCCGCCATCCGCCAGGGCCTCGACTGGCTGTCGGGCCCGGCCAGGAACCCGGATACCGGCCTGCTCTATGCCGTGCTCAAGCCGACGGGCGAGGTCGTGCGCGCGGACTTCGACTTCTACGACCACGCCTTCGCCATGCTGGCCTACGCCTCGGCCTACCGCGTACGTCCGCAGGACAAGGCGCTGGAAGCGGCCGCCGTCTTCATCCGCGACGCCATCGTCAAGACCTTTTCGCACCCGGTGCGCGGCTTCGAGGAGAGCAATCCCCGCACCCTGCCGCTCAAGGCCAACCCGCACATGCACATGTTCGAGGCCTGCCTGGCCTGGATCGACGCCGGCGGCGACGATACCTGGGAAAAGATCGCGGCAGAAATCGCCGGACTGTGCGTCGACAAGTTCCTGCATCCGCAGACGGGCAGTTTACGCGAATTCTTCGACGGCGACTGGAACCCCATGCCGGGCGATGCCGGGCGCATCGTCGAGCCCGGCCACCAGTTCGAATGGGCCTGGCTCTTCCTGCGCTGGGGCAAGCGCACGGGCGACGAGACGTTCATCCGCGCCGCAAAGCGCCTGATCCAGATCGCCGAGGATTACGGCACGGATCATGAGCGTGGCGTCACGGTCAACGAGCTGTGGGACGATTTTTCGTCGAAGGACGCCAAGGCGCGCCTGTGGCCGCAGACCGAGCGCATGAAGGCCTATGTCAAGCTGGCCGACGCGGCGAAGACGCCCGAGGACAAGGCCCAGGCCATCGCCCGCGCCGTCGACGGCGCAAAGGGCCTGAAGCTTTACCTCTCGACCGAGATCGAAGGCCTTTACCGCGACCGCATGAAGGCCGACGGCAGCTTCGAGATCGAACCGGCGCCCGCCAGCACGCTCTATCACATCATGTGCGCCATCGACGAGTTCAACAGCCTGTCGGTCTAAAGGATGGCGGGGCGGCAGTATGATACCGCCGCCTCACGCCCTCTTTTCTTCTTTCAATTTTCCTATTAGGGTCCATCCAAACTAAAAAACCGGAGAGAGGCGACCCATGTTGAAACCGATTACACTCGCGGCCCTGTTGTGCTGCGTATCGACGTCCGCTTTGGCTCAGAGCCAGGCCTGGCTCGACACGTCCAAATCGGCCGACGACCGCGCCAAGGCGGCGGTCGCCGCCATGACCACCGACGAAAAGATGACCCTGGTCTTCGGCTTCACCGATCCCGATGCCCTGGCGAAGCAGCCTGACGACGTCGTCCCCCCGGCCATCAAGGCCGCGGTCAAACAGGGCCACATCAAGGGTTCGGCCGGCTTCGTCCCGGCCATTCCGCGCCTCAGCATCCCCGTCCAGACCCAGACCGACGCGTCGATCGGTGTGCGCGTCGAGGGTATGCCCCGCACCGCCCTGCCCTCGTCCTTGGCCACCGCGGCCAGTTTCGATCCGGCCGTGCCGGAGGCCGGCGGAAAGATGATCGCCACGGAGGCGCGGGCGTCGGGCTTCAATACGTTTCTCGCCGGCGGCGCCAACCTGGCGCGTGAACCGAGGAACGGCCGCAATTTCGAATATGTCGGCGAAGATCCGTGGCTGGCCGGACAGATGGCCGGCGGCCTGATCAACGGCATCCAGTCGCAGCACATGGTTTCGACCATGAAGCACTTCGCCGTCAACGACCAGGAAAGCCAGCGCACCACGGTCGACGTGACCATCGCGCCCGAGGCCATGCGCCAGTCGGACCTGCTGGCCTTCGAATTCGTCTATGAGCATGCGAAGCCCGGTTCGGTCATGTGCTCCTACAACCTGGTGAACGGCCGCTGGGCGTGCGAGAACGAATACCTGCTGCAAAAGACGCTGAAGCAGGACTGGGGTTTCAAGGGCTATGTCATGTCCGACTGGGGCGCGGTCCATTCGACGGCCGATGCCGCCAATTACGGCCTCGACCAGTTCACCGGCTTCCCGTGCTGCGGCGACAAGCAGCCGTACTTTGCGCCGAACGTCTTCAAGGCCGCGCTCGACAAGGGCGAGATCCCGATGGCGCGCCTCAACGACATGGCAGAGCGCATCCTGTGGCCGCTGTTCTCGTCGGGCGTGTTCGACGATCCGGTGAAGGTCGGCCCGATTGACTTCAAGGCCGATGCCGACGTGTCGCAGAAGGCCGCCGAGGAATCGCTGGTCCTGCTGAAGAACGACGGCAATCTGCTGCCGCTCAGCGGCGTCAAGTCGGTCGCCATGATCGGCGCCCATGCCGACAAGGGCGTCATGGCGGGCGGCGGCTCGTCGGGCGTGACGCCCGTCGGCGGCAATCCGGTCGCGGGCCTTGAGCCCAAAACATGGCCGGGGCCTGTCGTCTATATGCCGTCCTCGCCGGTAGAGGCGCTGAAGGCCGAACTGCCCAAGGCCAAGATCGGCTTCGACAACGGCGACGACATTGCCGCCGCCGTGGCGCTTGCCAAATCGTCCGATGTCGCCGTCGTGTTTGTCACGCAATGGATGGGCGAAGGCATGGACGGCACGCTGGAGCTCAAGGGCAATCAGGACGCCCTGGTCGCGGCGGTCGCCGCAGCCAATCCGAAGACTATCGTCGTCGTCGAATCGGGCGGCGCCATCCTGATGCCGTGGAAGGACAAGGTCCCGGCGGTGCTTGAAGCCTTCTATCCCGGCATCCGCGGCGGTAGCGCCATCGCCCGAATCCTCACCGGCAAGGTCAATCCGTCGGGCCACCTGCCGATCAGCTTCCCGGCGTCGAACGCGCAACTGGCGCACGACACCATTCCGGGCTTCGGTGCCCGCGACGGCGTGCCGGTCCATATCACCTATGACGAGGGCGCGGCCATCGGCTACAAGTGGTACGATGTGAAGGGCTACACACCGCTCTTCGCCTTCGGCCATGGCCTGAGCTACACGACCTTCGCGGTTTCGGACGCGAAGGCGAGCGTCGACAACGGCGCGGTCACCGTCGGCGCGGCGATCAAAAACACCGGCAAGACTGCCGGCAAGGGCCTCGTCCAGGTCTATATCGCCCCGGCCGACTACAAGGCCGCCGGCTGGGAAGCCCCCAAGCGCCTCGTCGCCTTCCATAAGGACGCGGTCGCGCCTGGTGGTTCGTCGGCCGCGTTCTCGCAAAAGATCGATCCGCGTCTGCTGGCCACGTATGAAGTCGCCGACAACAGCTGGCGCGTGAAGGCGGGGACGTATCATGTCCTGTTCGGCCAGGCGTCGGACGACCTGCCGGTCTCGGTGGATGTGACACTGCCCGAAATGAAGTGGTCGGCGGTGCATAAATAACCCAATGCCCGATGGGCGGAGCATGCGAAACTGCCTGGAACGACTTGGCCCTCTCCATTTATGGGGAGGGCCGAATCTGTTTCATTTCAAATATGGGGTTACCTCTCACCGGAGAGGTAACTTGATGCCGCCGACCACCTGCCTCTTTCCATCTGTCCGCTTTCCGACTAGGTTCGTCTCAACCAAAAAGCGGAGCGAGGCGACCCATGTTGAAACCGATTACAATCGCGGTGCTGCTGGCATGCGTATCGACGCCGGCGCTGGCCCAAGGCCAGCCGTGGCTCGACACGTCGAAATCGGCCGACGAGCGGGCAAAAGCGGCGGTCGCCGCCATGACGCTCGACGAAAAGCTGACCCTGGTCTTCGGCCTGCGCGACAGCAGCGGCCTTGAAAAGATCGCCGACGACATCGTCGCGCCCGCCGTCAAGGCGGATGTCGCGGCGCACGCCGTTCCGCACTCCGCCGGCTACCTGCCGCCCATTCCGCGCCTGAACATCCCGGGACAGTGGCAAACCGACGCCTCGATCGGCATTCGCGTCAAGGGCGGCATGCAGCGTACCGCCCTGCCCTCGTCCCTGGCCACTGCCGCCAGCTTCGACCCGGCCGTCACCCAAACCGGCGGCCGGATGATCGCCCAGGAAGCGCGGCTGTCCGGCTTCAACACGTTTCTCGCCGGCGGCGCCAATCTGGCGCGCGAACCGAGGAACGGCCGCAACTTCGAATATGTCGGCGAAGATCCGTGGCTGGCCGGGGAAATGGCCGGCGGGTTGATCAACGGCATCCAGTCGCAGCACATGGTTTCGACCATGAAGCACTTCGCGATCAACGACCAGGAAAGCCAGCGCACCACGGTCGACGTGACCATCTCGCCCGAAGCCATGCGGCAATCGGATCTGCTAGCTTTCGAATTCCTGTACGATCGCGCCAAACCGGGCTCGGTCATGTGTTCGTACAATCTGGTGAACGGCCGCTGGGCGTGCGAGAACGAATACCTGCTGCAAAAGACGCTGAAGCAGGACTGGGGTTTCAAGGGCTATGTCATGGCCGACTGGGGCGCCGTCCATTCGACGGCCGAGGCCGCCAATTACGGCCTCGACCAGTTCACGGGCTTCCCGTGCTGCGGCGATAAGCAGCCCTGGTTCGCGCCCAAGATTTTCAAGGCGGCGATGGACAGGGGCGAGATCCAGATGTCACGTCTCGACGACATGGCAGGGCGTATCCTGTGGCCGCTGTTCTCATCGGGCGTGTTCGACGATCCGGCCAAGGTCGGCCCGATCGACTTCAAAGCCGATGCCGATGTGTCGCAGAAGGCCGCCGAAGAGTCGCTGGTGCTGTTGAAGAACGATGGCAATCTGCTGCCTTTGTCAGGGGTCAAATCCGTCGCCATGATCGGCGGGCACGCCGACAAGGGCGTGCTGGCGGGCGGCGGTTCGTCGAGCGTCGATCCGGTCGGCGGCAATGCCGTGCCGGGATTGCAGCCGACGGCCTGGCCGGGTCCCGTCGTCTATATGCCGTCCTCGCCGGTCGAGGCGCTGAAGGCCGAACTGCCCAGGGCGAAGATCGGTTATGAAAGTGGCGACGATATCGCGGCGGCGGTGGCGCTGGCGAAATCATCGGACGTGGCCGTGGTGTTCGTGACGCAATGGATGGGCGAAAGCTTCGACGGGCCGCTGGAACTCAACGGCAACCAGGACGCGCTCGTTTCGGCGGTCGTCGCCGCCAATCCGAAGACGATCGTCGTCGTCGAATCGGGCGGCGCCATCCTGATGCCGTGGAAGGACAAGGTCCCGGCGGTGCTCGAAGCCTTCTATCCCGGTATCCGTGGCGGCAGCGCCATCGCCCGAATCCTCACCGGCAAGGTCAATCCGTCCGGCCACCTGCCGATCAGCTTCCCGGCGTCGAACGCGCAATTGGCGCACCCGGACATCCCCGGCTTCGGCAAGCCCGAAAACAGCATGGCCGTCCACATCACCTACGACGAGGGCGCGGCCATCGGCTACAAGTGGTACGATGTGAAGGGTTTCAAGCCGCTCTTCGCCTTCGGCCATGGCCTGAGCTACACGACCTTCGCGGTTTCGGACGCGAAGGCGAGCGTCGAAAATGGCGCGGTCACCGTTGGCGCGGCGACCAAAAACACCGGCAAGACGGCCGGCAAGGATCTGGTCCAGGTCTATGTCGCCCCGGCCGATTACAAGGCCGCCGGCTGGGAAGCGCCCAAGCGCCTCGTCGCCTTCCACAAGGACGCGGTCGCGCCGGGCGCCACATCGGCGGCGTTCAGTCAAAAAGTCGATCCGCGCCTGCTGGCGACCTACGAGGTTTCCGACAACAGCTGGCGCGTGAAGGCCGGGACGTATCATGTCCTGTTCGGCCAGGCGTCGGACGACCTGCCCGTATCGGTCGATGTCACCTTGCCCGATATGATCTGGAGTGCCGTCCACAAATAGCACCATGTAACAATTGCAACCATCTTGACCCTGCGCCGAGGAAGTGACACCCTCGGCGCAGGAGTTTTACATGCCCGCCTTGAGCGTCACCGACCTGTTCACCATCGGTATCGGCCCGTCGAGTTCGCACACGGTCGGCCCCATGCGGGCGGCGCGGCACTTTGCCGAACGCGTCACGGCGGACGGCGCGCCCGAACGGATCGTCTGCCGGCTCTACGGCTCGCTGGCCCTGACCGGCAAAGGCCACGCCACCGACCGCGCCGTCATGGTCGGACTGTCTGGCTGGTTGCCCGATACGGTCGATCCCGAAGCCATCGACGGTATCGTCTCGACCATCGAAGCCACACACCGGCTGAAGCTCTCAGGCCAGCGCGACATCGCCTTTTCGCCTGCCGCCGACCTGCTGTTCATGATGGGCGAGTTCCTGCCCGAACATTCCAACGGCCTGCGTTTCGAAGCCTTTTTCGGCGATGGCCGCATGGACACCGCGACCTATTTCTCGATCGGCGGCGGCGCTATAACCGGCGACGGCGTCACGGCAAAAAGCGACAATGTCGCCCTGCCCCTGGCTTACGCCTCGTCGGCCGGGTTGCTGGCCATATGCGACCGCCACCACCTGTCGATCGCCGACGTCATGTGGCGCAACGAGGACGCCTTCCGCCCGGCGCCCGAGACGCGCGCCTTCCTCGACGCCGTGCGCCTGGCCATGCTCTCCAGCATCGACCGCGGCATGGAAAAGGACGGCATCCTGCCCGGCGGGCTAAACGTCCGCCGCCGCGCCCACGACATGGCGGTGAAGCTGCAAAAGCGCGGTCCCCGCATCGACCCGTCGCAGATCTTCGAGTGGGTCAGCCTCTATGCTCTGAGCGTCAACGAGGAGAACGCCGCCGGCGGCCGCGTCGTCACCGCGCCGACCAATGGCGCGGCCGGCGTCCTGCCCGCCGTCATCAAGTATTACGAGACCTTCGTGCCCGGCGCCACCATCGACGGCACGCGGACGCTTCTGATGACAGCCACCGCGATCGGCTTTCTCTACAAGACCAACGCCTCGATCTCGGCGGCTGAAATGGGCTGCCAGGGCGAGGTCGGCGTCGCCTGCTCGATGGCAGCGGCGGGGCTGTGCGCGGCCTTGGGGGGAACGACAGCCCAGATCGAGAACGCCGCCGAGATCGGCATGGAGCACAATCTCGGCCTGACCTGTGATCCCATCGGCGGGCTTGTCCAGGTACCGTGCATCGAGCGCAACACCATGGGGGCCATAAAGGCGATCAACGCCACCTATCTGGCGCTCAACGGCGACGGCCATCACATTGTCAGCCTCGACGCGGTCATCGAGACCATGCGCCAGACCGGCGAGGACATGCGGGTCAAGTACAAGGAGACGAGCCTGGGCGGGCTGGCGGTCAATGTCGTGGAATGCTGACCTGCCGCCTCTTTAGGGGTTGAGCCCGCTGCCGCGACGGCCTAGGACAGCGGCAAAAGGAGTTTCCATGGACCTCAATCCGATCATGCTGAAGGCGGGCGCCGAGATCATGCGCGTCTATGCCGGCGACATCGCCGTCACCACCAAGGGCGACGCCTCGCCGGTCACCGAGGCCGACGAACGCGCCGAACGCATTATTCTGGAAAACCTGAAATCGATCGTCCCCGGCATCCCCGTTGTCGCTGAGGAAGAGGCCGCCGCCGGAAGACTTCCCGAAATCGGGAATCGTTTTTTCCTGGTCGATCCGCTCGACGGCACCAAGGAATTCATCTCGAAGAACGGCGAGTTCACCGTCAATATCGCCCTGATCGAGGACGGCGTGCCGGTCTATGGCGCGGTCTTCGCCCCGGCGCTCGACCGCCTGTTCTGGGGCGGTGGCACGCAAGCCTTCGCCGCCGATGTCAAGGACGGCGAGATCGTCAACGTCATGCCCATCCGCGTGCGCGCGACACCCGAGGCGGGATTGAGCGCCATCGGATCGCGCAGCCACGGCGGCGAGGCTACGCAGGACTATCTCAAGGCCTTCAGTGTGGCGGAATTCGTCGCCGCCGGTTCGTCGCTGAAATTCTGCCGCCTGGCGGAAGGCGCCGCCGACATCTATCCGCGCATGGGCCGCACCATGGAATGGGACACGGCGGCCGGCGATGCGATCTTGCGCGCCGCCGGCGGCCGCGTCGAAACGCTCGACGGCCAGCCCCTGCTCTACGGCAAGCGCGTCCAGGACGACGCTCCGTTCGCCAACCCGCATTTCGTGGCCTTCGGCGACCCGGCTATCCGCGCGTAACAGCCGCCAGCACATCGCCGAACCACGACCGCCAGCCCGGCAGTTCGATGCCGTAGGCCTCACGGATCTTCGTACTGTCGAGCGCCGTATAAAGCGGCCGTGGCGCCGGCGTCGGAAAGGCGGAACTGGCGACGCGGCGGACCGGCACGAACGGCTGGCCGTGTTCGGCCGCCCATGCCATCACCGCTTCGACCAGAGTCGCGCGGTCGACCGCCTCGGCGCCCGCCAGGTGGAAGCGGCCATACACCTCTGCCTCCCCCATGCCTTCGGCCAGCCGCAGCAGCCCGGCGGCCAGGCCGACGCCCGGGGTCGGACAGCTGACCTGGTCGTCGACGACGCTGATCTCGGGCCGCGTCCGGGCATAGCGCAGCATGGCGCTGAGGAAATTGTCGGCGAACCGGGAATAGACCCACGACACACGCACGACGGCATGGCGCGGATTGGCGGCGATCACCGCGTCTTCACCGGCCAGTTTCGAGCGCCCGTACACACTGACCGGCCGCGCCGGATCGTCCTCGCGATAGGGCCGCCCCGCCGCGCCGTCGAAAACGTAGTCGGTCGACAGGTGGATGATAGCCGCGCCAACCTTCGCCGCCGCTTCGGCCAGGCGCCCCGGCGCATAGGCGTTTACCGCAAAGGCGCGCTCCGCCTCGCCTTCACAGGCATCGACCTGGGTCATGCCCGCGCAGTTGATCACGACATCGGGCCGCGCCGCGTCCACCACGGCCCGGATCAAGTCCGGCCGTTCGAACTCCAGCTCGGGCCGCCCCGCCACGACCAGATCGTGGCCATGGTTGACGTGGGCGATGGCCCGGCCCATCTGGCCGCTGCGGCCGGTAACGAGAATGCGCATGGTGAAGGCCATACGGCGTGAAGACCGCCGCCGCAACCGCCATGCATCGCTTCTTACGCCAGAGTTTAGACTTTGTAGTTTGCGGCCACCGGGGGCCATAGCTACATAGGCTGCACATCTTATCCGCGCGCCCCGGGGGCTGGGCTGCGCCTCAAAGGCTATATACCTACGTGTCCGATATCTCTGTGTCTGGGGAACAACTGACCCATTTGAAACGGCTCGAGGCTGAGTCGATCTTCATCATGCGCGAAGTCGCCGCCGAGTTCAAAAACCCGGTGATGCTGTACTCGATCGGCAAGGATTCGTCGGTCATGCTGCACCTGGCGATGAAGGCCTTCTACCCGTCGAAGCCGCCCTTCCCGCTGATGCACATCGACACGACGTGGAAGTTCCGCGAGATGATCGAATTCCGCGACAATACGGTCAAGTCGCTGGGCCTGAACCTGATCAAGCACACCAATGCGGACGGCGTGCGCGACAATATCAATCCGTTCGACCACGGCTCCAGCGTCTATACCAACATCATGAAGACCGACGCCCTGAAGCAGGCCCTGACGGCGCACGGCTTCGACGCGGCCTTCGGCGGCGCACGGCGCGACGAGGAAAAGTCGCGCGCCAAGGAACGCGTGTTTTCATTCCGTACGCAGAACCACGGCTGGGACCCCAAGAACCAGCGCCCGGAACTGTGGAACCTGTACAATGCCCGCGTGAAGCCGGGTGAATCGATCCGCGTCTTTCCGCTGTCGAACTGGACCGAGCTCGACATCTGGCAATATATCCTGATGGAGAACATCGACATCGTTCCGTTGTACTTCGCGGCCAAGCGCCCGGTCGTGCAGCGCGGCGGACAATGGATCATGGTCGATGACGACCGCCTGCCCCTTCAGCCGGGTGAGACGCCGGAAATGCGCTCGGTGCGTTTCCGGACGCTCGGCTGCTATCCGCTGACGGCCGCCGTCGAGAGCGAAGCCGACACGCTGGAGGACATCGTCGCGGAAATGCTGACGGCGCGGACCTCGGAACGGTCCGGCCGCCTGATCGACCACGACGAACAGGGCTCGATGGAAAAGAAGAAGCGCGAAGGCTATTTCTAAGCCTTCCGACGTCTTCGCCTGAACATTTTTTACAGGCCGCGCTCTGTACGAAAGCAGCGGCCCCCTTTTTTGGAAAGCGCTCGGTATGAACGCGATCGTAAATCAGAAACTCGACACCCAGGCCCTGATCGACTACCTGGCCGGCCACGAAAAGAAGAGCCTGCTGCGCTTTTTGACCTGCGGCAGCGTCGACGACGGCAAGTCGACCCTGATCGGCCGCCTGCTCTACGACACCAAGCTGATCTTCGAAGACCAGCTGGCCGGTATCGAGCGCGACTCGAAGAAGTTCGGCACGACGGGCGAGGACATCGACCTGGCCCTGCTGGTCGACGGCCTCCAGGCCGAGCGCGAGCAAGGCATCACGATCGACGTCGCCTACCGCTTCTTCACCACCGACAAGCGCAAGTTCATCGTCGCCGACACGCCCGGCCATGAACAGTACACGCGCAACATGGCGACCGGCGCCTCGAACTCCGACCTCGCCGTCATCCTGATCGATGCGCGCAAGGGTATCCTGACACAGACGCGCCGCCACAGCTTCATCGTGTCGCTGCTTGGCATCCGCCACGTCGTCCTGGCGGTCAACAAGATCGACCTGATGGACTATTCGGAAGCGGTCTTCGAACAGATCGTCGCCGAATACCGCGAATTCTCGGCGGGCTTCGGGTTCGAGACCTTGCAAGCCATCCCGCTTTCGGCGCGCTATGGCGACAATGTGCTGGGCCACAGCGACAAGATGCCTTGGTACAAGGGCCCGACCCTGGTCGAGCACCTCGAAACGGTCGATGTCAGCCGCGACCTGACCGCGCAACCCTTCCGCTTCCCCGTGCAGTGGGTCAACCGTCCCGACCTGAACTTCCGCGGCTTCTCGGGCACCATCGCCTCGGGCCTGGTCAAGCCCGGCGACGCCGTGGCGGTCGCCAAGTCCGGCAAGACCTCGCGCATCAGGACCGTCACCACCTATGACGGCGACCTTGCCCAGGCCCAGGCCGGCCAGGCCGTGACCCTGACCCTGGAAGACGAGATCGACATCTCGCGCGGGGATATCCTCAGCCCGCCCGACTCGCGCCCGGAGGTCTCGGACCAGTTCCAGGCGCACCTGATCTGGATGAGCGAGGAGCCGCTGCTGCCCGGCCGTCCGTACCTGATCAAGGTCGGCAACAAGACCGTGTCGGCGACGGCCACCGAGATCAAGCACAAGATCGACGTCAACAGCTTCGCCGAGCTGGCCGCCAAGACGCTGGCGCTCAACGAGGTGGCGGTCGTCAACCTGGTCACCCAGGAACCGGTCGCCTTCGACCCATACGCCGCCAATCACGAAACCGGCGCCTTCATCGTCATCGACCGCGTGTCGAACCTGACGCTCGGCGCCGGCATGATCGACCATAGCTTGCGCCGCGCCTCGAACATCCACTGGCAGGCGCTCGACGTCTCCAAGGCGACGCGCGCCAGCGCCAAGCACCAGCGTCCGGCCGTCCTGTGGTTCACCGGCCTGTCGGGCGCCGGCAAGTCGACCATCGCCAACCTGGTCGAAAAGCGCCTGCTGAGCCTCGGCCACCACACCTATCTGCTCGACGGCGACAATGTCCGTCATGGCCTCAACAAGGATCTGGGCTTCACGGCCGGGGACCGCGTCGAAAACATCCGCCGCGTCGCCGAGGTGGCGAAGCTGATGACCGACGCCGGCCTGATCACGCTGGTCTCCTTCATCTCGCCGTTCCGCGCCGAGCGCCAGCTGGCGCGCGACCTGCTCGAGACGGGCGAGTTCATCGAAATCCACGTGGCGACGCCTCTGGCCGTCGCCGAACAGCGCGACGTCAAGGGCCTCTACGCCAAGGCCCGCGCCGGCGAGATCAAGAACTTCACGGGCATCGACAGCCCGTACGAAGCGCCGGAACACGCCGAGATCGTCGTCGACACCAGCGACGCGACCGCCGACGCCGTGGCCGAGGAGATCGTGCGCTACATGTTCGACCACGGTTACCTGACGGCCGCGCCGGAGTACGAGATCTAGCTGAAGCGACAAGCGTCGCATTTTGGCCCACATGGCGGCGTAGACTTGGGGTTCGGCTGGGCAGCCCAACTCTAGGTCGCGATGCGTCATGGATCGTTCTGCCACCGAGTCTGCTTTGGCCCTGTCGCGTTTCGGCCTTGGCGCGCGGCCCGAAGGCTGCGGCGTCCTCGGCAATGCGCCGCGCGACGCCCTGCTGGCCGAGATCGGGCAAGGCGACCGTCTTCCGGACGCCCTGGCCCGCCTGCCCTCCAGCTCCCGGCTCATTCAGACCCTGACCGCCCATGACCGGATGACGCCGGACCAGAGGTCTGCGTCCGGGCCGGACGATCCACTTCATGCTGCGTTTTTCAACGAGATCGACGCCCGCTTCAATACGGTCATGATGGATGCGCCGATCGGCTTCCGTGAGCGCCTGGTCCTGTTCTGGGCCAACCACTTTTCGGTATCCTATTTCAAGGTCAGCGAGACCTACATCATGGTCGGCGCCTATGAACGCGAGGCCATATGGCCGAACGTCTGCCGGCCTTTCGCCGACATGCTGCTGGCGGTCGAGACCCACCCCTGCATGCTGCTCTATCTCGACAACACCCAGTCGCTGGGGCCGCAATCCGTGGCCGGCAAGGCGACAGGCCGCGGGCTGAACGAAAACCTGGCGCGCGAGATACTCGAACTGCATACGCTGGGCGTCGGCTCCGGCTACACCCAGGACGATGTGACGTCGCTGTCCAGGGTGCTGACGGGATGGTCGATGAATTCGGAACCCGCGAAGGGCGAGGTCGGCACCTTCATCTTCCACGACGTTCACCACGAACCCGGCCCGCAGACCATCCTCGGCAAGACCTATCCGGACGCGGGCGTTGACCAGGGCAAGGCGGTCCTCAGGGACCTGGCGGTCCATCCGGCGACGGCGCGCCATATCGCGACCAAGCTGGCGCGCCACTTCGTTTCCGATACACCGCCCCCCGCCCTGGTGGCCCGCCTCGAAAAGACGTTTCTCGACACGGGCGGCGACCTCGCCGAAGTCTCGCGGACGCTGGTGCAGGCCCCGGAGTGCTGGACGGCCGACCGCGACAAGCTGCGCACGCCGCAGGAATACCTTTCGGCCATGATGCGGCTGTCCGGACATCGCATCGCGCCGCAACAGGTGCTCGATTTCGCCCGCATCATGGGCCAGCCGAACTGGGGAGCCGAGGCGCCCAACGGCTTTCCCGATACCGTCGCCGGCTGGGGGTCGCCCGCCGGGATGAATACGCGGCTGAACGTGGCCAACTACATCTCGTACCAGGTCGCCGACATCCCCGAGCCGGGGCCGCTGGCGGACCGCGCCCTTGGTCCCCTGCTCAGCGACGGCACCCGAACCAGCCTGGCGACGGCCGAAAGCCGCCAGCAGGCGCTGGCGCTCATCTTCATGTCGCCGGAATTCATGAGGCGCTGACATGACGGGCACGCATATCGATCGCCGTGACTTTCTCCGGCTCGGCGGAGCCCTCGGCCTTACGGTCGCGTTCGGCGGCGCCATTCCGGCTACCGGCCGGGCGGCGGGCAGCCGCGATCCGCGCCTTGTCGTCGTCTTCCTGCGCGGCGCCCTAGACGGGCTGGAGGCCGTGCCACCGCTCTTCGATCCGGATTATGCATCGTTGCGCAAGGGCCTGGCGCGCGGCCAGGACCAGTGCCTGCCGCTCGACGGCCGGTTCGGCCTGCACCCGGCGCTGAAAAGCCTGGCGCGTAACTACCAGGCCGGAAGGGCGGCGATCGTCCACGCCTGCGCGTCGCCCTATCGCGACCGTTCGCATTTCGACGGCCAGGACGTCCTGGAATCCGGACTGCCCTCGGTCGGACGCACCGATACGGGCTGGCTGAACCGCCTGCTGTCCGCCCTGCCGCCGGCCGAGACGGTTCACATCGCCGGACTGGCCGCCGGACCTGTCGCGCCGCTTATCATGCGCGGCCCGGCGAAGGTCGTGGGCTGGACGCCCGTCAGCCTGGACGTGCCGCCATCGGATCTGGCCAGCCGCGTCATGCAGCTCTACGACCGTACCGACCCCATGCTGGCCGGGCTTTTCCGGACGGCCCAGGAGACGGCGGGCGCCGCCGATGTCCACAAGGACGGTGCCGATCCGGACGCTGCCATGGCGCTGGGGGCGGCGCGGCTGATGGCCAGGGACGACGGCCCGCGCATCGCGGCCCTGTCGCTCGACGGCTGGGACACCCATGCGGGCGAAGCCGGCCGGCTGCCGGCGCTGCTCACCGGTCTCGACGGCGTCCTCGCAGCGCTTGAACAGGGGCTTGGACCGGCCTGGCAGGACACCGCGGTCCTGGTCGTTACCGAATTCGGCCGGACCGCCGCGGTCAACGGCACGGGCGGCACCGACCACGGCACGGCGACAACGGCCTTCCTGGTCGGCGGCGCCGTCAAGGGTGGCCGGATCGTAACGGACTGGCCCGGCCTGAAGCCGGCGCAGCTTTACCAGAACCGCGACCTGGCGCCGACCACCGACCTGCGCGCGGTCGCCAAGGGCGTGATCGCGGGGCTTTACGATATGCCGGCTGCCGCCCTGTCCGAGGCCGTCTTCCCGGATTCCGCCCGGGTTGCGCCGCTGGAAAACCTCATCGTGTAAGCCGCGTGACACAAATCTCCCGCAACGGCAGGATTTGCCGTTGTCCCCGGCCCAGGAATTTGGCAGAGAACAGCCTCCAGCAGCGGCCGGACGACCGGCACGGATCAGGATACCAGATGCAATTCGAACGCTTTTCCATTGCCGGCCCCGCCCTTATCAGACCGAAGATGATCGGCGATTCCCGGGGCTATTTCATGGAGGCCTTCAAGGCCGACTGGTTCCGCGAAACCATCGAAGACGTCACCTTCGTACAGGACAACCAGTCCCTGTCGGCCGAAACCGGCACCATCCGCGGCCTGCACTATCAAAAGGCGCCCGTGGCGCAGGGCAAGCTTGTCCGCTGCCTGAAGGGCTCGATCTTCGATGTCGCCGTCGATATTCGTCCGGGTTCGGAAACCTTCGGCCAGTGGGTGGGCGTCACCCTGACGGCCGCCGCCGGCGAACAGCTCTGGGTGCCGGAAGGCTTCGCCCACGGCTTCTGCACGCTTGAGCCCCAGACCGAGGTCTTCTACAAGGTCACCAATCCCTATTCGCGCGAACACGACGCCGGGGTCGCCTTCGACGATCCGGCGATCGGCGTCGCCTGGCCCATCGACCTGTCGAAGGTCATTCTGTCCGATAAGGACAAGGTCCAGCCCAAGCTTGAGTCTTTGCGCTGATCGCTTTATGAGAGCCTGACATCTGTTGAGGCTTTGGCATTTCTTCTGAATACGGCGCGGGGGCACTGGAAACATAAAATGCGTATATTGGTCACCGGGGGCGCGGGGTTCATCGGATCGGCGCTGGTCCGTTATCTGGTCGCGGAGGAAGGTTGCGAGGTCCTGAACCTCGACAAGCTGACCTATGCCGGCAATCTGGAAAGCCTGGCGCCCATCGAGGGCAGCAACAGCTACAGCTTCGTCCAGGCCGACATCTGCGACCGCGCCGCCGTCACCGCGGCGATCGAAGGCTTCCGCCCCGATCATATCATGCACCTGGCGGCGGAAAGCCATGTCGACCGCTCGATCACCGGCGCCGGAGAATTCGTCCAGACCAATGTCATCGGCACCTTCACCATGCTGGAAGCGGCGCGCCACTACTGGATGAGCCTCGACGCCGAGGCGAAGGCGAACTTCCGCTTCCTCCACGTCTCGACCGACGAAGTCTACGGCAGCCTCGGCCCCGACGGCCTTTTCGAGGAAACGACGCCCTACGACCCGTCGTCGCCCTATTCGGCGTCGAAGGCGGCTTCGGATCATCTTGCCAAGGCCTGGCACCGCACCTACGGCATGCCCGTCGTCGTATCGAACTGCTCGAACAATTACGGCCCGTACCACTTCCCGGAAAAGCTGATCCCGCTCAACATCCTGAACGCGCTGGAAGGCAAGCCGCTGCCGGTCTACGGCGACGGCTCCAACATCCGCGACTGGCTGTACGTCGAAGACCACGCCCGTGCCCTGCACCTGATCTGCTCGCAGGGCCGGCTTGGCGAGACCTACAATGTCGGCGGCCGCAACGAACGGACCAATATCGACGTCGTCCGGCGCATCTGCTCGATCATGGACGAACTGCGCCCGCAGAACGCCCCGCACGACCGGCTGATCACCTTTGTCACCGACCGTCCCGGCCACGACCACCGCTACGCTATCGACGCCACCAAGCTGGAAACCGAGCTCGGCTGGAAGGCGCGCGAAAACTTCGACAGCGGCATCGCCAAGACGGTGCGCTGGTATCTCGACAACGAAGCCTGGTGGCGCCCCCTGCGCGGCGAAGTCTACACCGGCGAACGCCTGGGTGTCCTGGCCACGCCGGTGAAGGCCTGACCCATGCGGATTCTCGTCACGGGTAAGGAAGGCCAGGTCGACACGTCTTTACAGGCCCTGGCCGACACGCAGCCGGATATCGAACTGATCCGCATCGGCCTGCCCGAGGCCGACCTGTCGCGCCCGGAAACGCTGGACAGCCTTGTCCGCGGCGCACGGCCCGACGTGATTGTCTCGTCGGCGGCCTATACGGCGGTCGACAAGGCGGAAAGCGAAGCGGACCTTGCCCAGCGCATCAACGGCGACGGGCCGGGCCGGCTGGCGCAGCTGGCGGCCGAACTGAACATCCCCATCCTGCACCTGTCGACCGACTACGTCTTCGCCGGCGACAAGGACGGCGTCTATGACGAAGACGACACGCCGGCGCCGGTCAGCGTCTATGGCAAGACCAAGCTGTCGGGCGAAGACCAGATCCGCGCGGCGACCCCGAACCACGTCGTCCTGCGCACGGCCTGGGTCTATTCGCCGTACGGCAACAACTTCGTCAAGACCATGCTGCGCCTCGGCGAAACGCGCGACGAAATCAACGTCGTCGCCGACCAGCACGGCTGCCCGACCTATGCGCCCGAAATCGCCCGCGCCCTGCTGGCCGTCGCGCGGAAGGTCGCCGCGGATGCCGATCCGGGCTTACGCGGCGTCTTCCACCTGACGGGCGAAGGCGAGACCACCTGGGCCGGCTTCGCGCGCGGCATTTTCGAAGGCGCGGGAAAGCGCGGCCGCAAGCCGGTGGCCGTCAACGACATTCCGACCTCGGCCTACCCCACCCCGGCAAGCCGGCCGGCAAATTCGCGCCTTAGCGGCAAAAAACTGAAAAACGTGTATGGCTTAAGTCTCGATCCGTGGCGCGTGTCGCTGGCGGAGTGCCTTGACCAGCTGTGCGGACCGGAGATCTGACACATGAAGGGTATTATTCTGGCCGGGGGCAGCGGTACGCGCCTGCATCCGATGACCATCGGCGTTTCCAAGCAGATGATGCCGGTCTACGACAAGCCGATGATCTACTATCCGCTCAGCACCCTGATGATGGCGGGCATCCGTGAGGTCCTGATCATCTCGACGCCGCACGACCTGCCGCTGTTCCGCAAGCTCCTGGGCAGCGGCGAGCAGTGGGGCATTTCCCTGTCCTATGCCGAGCAGCCCAGCCCGGACGGCCTGGCCCAGGCCTATGTGATCGGCGCCGATTTCGTCGGTTCCGAGCCGTCCTGCCTGATCCTGGGCGACAACATCTATTACGGCTCAAGCCTGCCCACCCACCTGGAAAGCGCCGCCGGCATCAAGAAGGGCGCCTGCGTCTTCGCCTACCAGGTCTCGGATCCCGAACGCTATGGCGTCGTGGAGTTCGACGACCAGATGCGCGCCCTGTCGGTCGAGGAAAAGCCGGAAAAGCCGAAGTCGAACTGGGCGATCACCGGCCTGTACTTCTACGACAACCAGGTCGTCGACGTCGCCGCCAATCTCAAGCCTTCGGCGCGCGGCGAATACGAAATCACCGACGTCAACCGCGTCTATCTCGAGCGCGGCGAGCTGGCCGTTCAGCCCATCGGCCGCGGCTATGCCTGGCTGGACACCGGCACGCCGGACAGCCTGCTCGACGCCGCCGAATTCGTGCGCGTCCTCGAAAAGCGGCAAGGCTTCAAGATCGCCTGCCCGGAAGAGGTCGCCTGGCGCAAGGGCTTTATCGACGATGTCGCGATGGAACGCCTGGCCGACGGGCTCGGCAAAAGCAATTACGGGCAATATCTGCGGAAATGCCTGAGCAACGCCTGACGCTGGCTGAGGGATGGTACAGGTTCGGCGTCGCCGATAAAGACGCCGTGGTCGTCGTGACTCTCGCCGATCCCGCCTTGCCGGCCTTTGTTCAACTCACCGCCACCTCCGCCACGCCGGCCCATGCCCGGCTGGCGGCCGGCACCTACCGGGCCGAAACCGTGTCGAACCTGCCCTCGCCCGCCTGGAGCCTGGTTCGCCTCGACGCGGCGGCCCGGCTCAGGTTTTTCTCGACCGAGGTTTTCCGGCGGCTGAAGGCGGGGCAGTCTCCCGAAGCCTTCCTCCGCCAGATCGGACGCGTGTTCCATCGCTCCACCGGCACGGGTGGCGTAGCGGGCGCCGGGGCCGGGACGAGCCCCGCCGGTTTGCCCGCTTCCGGCCCGCTGGCCGTGGCGCGCCTTGCCGACATCACGCGCGGCGTCCGATATGCGGAGTGCGAGGGCCCCGCAATATTCGTCACGGCCTGCGACGAAGCGTCCCTGCTGTCCCAGTCCTACCGGTCGTTCACCACCGATCCGGCCAGGCGCGACGATTGCGAGTTGCTTTTCACGCTTCCGGCCGGCGCCGTCCTGGCGCCCGACGCCCTGCGGAAGCTGGCGCGGCCGTTTATCGACAGCCCCGGCGTCGACCTCGTCTTTGCCGATGTCTTTCATGACAGCACCTCGACCTACAATTTCGCTCACGATCCGCGGCTTCACGGCGCTTCGGGAGATCTGTCGCCGATCGTACTCCGGCGCCGCGCCGCCACCACGCCCCGGCGCATCGTCCGCCTCGGCGAACCGCTGGCCATCGTCAAGGCGCTCACGGCGGCTTACAGCCCGCCCCCGCCCCCGCCGCCCACCGACACTCCGGTCAGCTGCATCATTCCGACGCGTGACCGCGCCGGCCTGCTCGAACAGGTCACAACCGGCCTGCTCGACGGCAGCGACGGCGTAGGCGACATCGTCGTGGTCGACAACGGATCGGTCCAGACCGAAACCTTCGCCCTGTTCGAACGCCTGGCCCGGCACGGCGTGAAAATCATCCGCGATGACGGCGACTTCAATTTTTCCCGGTTGTGCAATGTCGGCAGCCGGCAGGCCGAAAGCCCGCTCCTCGCCTTCATCAACAACGATATCAAGGTCCGGCGCCGCGACTGGCTCAGCAATCTGGCGCGCTGGGCGGTCCTGCCGGACGTCGGCGCCGTCGGGACGCGGCTGCTGTACGAAGACAACAGCCTGCAGCACGGCGGCATTGCCCTGGGGCTGGGCGGCGTATGCGGGCATCCCTTCCGCCACTGGCCCGAAGCGGCCTGGTCGCAGGTGCCGAGCCTGGTCCACCCGGGCACGCGCAGCGCGGTGACCGGCGCGGTGCTGATGGTCGAAGCCGCGAAGTTTAACGCCGCCGGCGGTTTCGATGCCGAGCATTTTCCCGTCACGCTCAACGATGTCGACCTGTGCCTGCGCCTGCAAAAGGCCGGCTACGACTGCGTCTACGACCCCGCCGGCGAGGCCTGGCATCTGGAAGGACGCTCGCGCGGCGAGGATGATGCCCCGCTAAAGCGTGCGCGGCGCGACGCCGAGATCAGGACCTTCCTGTCGCGATGGGCCGCCGAAATCGAGGCCGAGCGGTGGTTCTCGCCCCTGTTGTCGCGCGCCCACGAAGAGATCAGATTGCTATAGGGAATAGACGGCCTGGATCAGGGCCCCGACATGGCGATCGAGGCTGGCGTCGCGGCTTGACGGGCGGCTGAGGTCGACGGCCGCGCTTTCGCAGAACCACTCGAAGACACCGGCATAGTCGATCGTCGCTTCGGCCGCCAGGCAGGCCTCCCACGTCGCGGCGATATCGTCCGCCGTCCCCGCAACCATGGGCGTGAGACAGGCCGCCGGCCCGAAGATGGCGATCGGCTTATTGTGCAGCATCGCCTCGAAGCCCGCGTCTGCGTCGTCGGTGAAAAGCACGCGCGAGCGCTCGCAGAGACTGTGGAGCGTATCGCGGCTGACATGGACGTGCTGGCCGTCGATGAGGCCGTCGAGCAGGGCATCCGGCGGCACCTTCAGGACCAGAGACAGCCCCCTGTCCTTTGCGAAGCCGGCAAGGCCTTCGATCAGCGCCATCCGGGCGTCGGTACACGGGAAAGACACCGGGAAAAGAATATCGTAGCGGCCGGTGGACGCTGGCTCCGGCGCCCCCGCCTGCGACGGCAGCTTTCCGCCGGCCAGCCGCTTGCGGTAGGCTGTCCAGGCGCGGCGGGAGTCCGGATACGTCTCCGGTGGCCGCGGCTGATCGGGGTGGACATCGAGGGTGACGGTGTCGGGCAGGCCCTGGCGGACATAGACGGCGGCCGGAACCGTCAGGCCGGCCAGACCGGCGCGGCACGCACCGGGCACGACCGCGAAGTCGCCGCTGTTGGCATTGAGGTGGTCCGCGGTGATCTCACGCGCCGGGAGCTCGATGATCTCGACCCTTATGCCGCGCACCTCGAGGCGGTTTGCCAGGTAGGTCACGAACTCGCGCGTCTTCATGTGCTGCCGGACCGTCTGGTCCTCGACCGGCGGGACGACCCCGGTGGGATCCGCGAGCAGATCCGGACGCGCGACGAAGATCGTCCCCGAACGCGGCAGGCGGAGCCTGAGCGCCGGCCGGGCGTCATAGAACAGATTGACCTTTCCGTCCGGGCTGCGTTCTGCGGCGCGATTGAGGACGTGCTTGCCCTGGACCTGTTCGTAGGGAGAATCGCTCAGCACCTTCTGCAGCGATACGAAGGGCTCGAGGAATTCCTTGTTGTCGCCCTTGGCCGACCAGATGATCGAGTTCAGCTTGTAAAGCTGGAAGTCGGCATACTTGGCTTTCAGGCCCGAGATGCGGACCGTGTCCTGCATCTCGGTCATCAGGCCGTAGATGGTCAGCTGGTCGACGAACCAGCCCGCCGCGCCGGTCTCGAAATGCCCGGCGAGCCGCCTGGCCAGTTCGGCGGCGAACAGCCGGCCGGCCTCGGTCGGGAAATAGACGACGACGCCGGCGGCGACCTTGAGATGATCGGGCCGGCCGAGGTCGTTGTCGTCCCGCCGGACCAGCGCGACATCCGATCCCGCCGGACCGAAGATCATGTCGACGGGATTGATGAAGACGGAATCGACATCGATGCACAGGAGCGGGCATCCGGCGGCGGCCGTCAGGTCGGCGGCGACCATGAAGCGGCAGGACGCGTAATAGGCCTTCTGAGTCTGCGGCGCCATGGCGCCGAGGTCCGTCACCTCATAGGACACCGAGACGGACGTCGCCGCGACGCCCTGTGCCAGCGCTTCGCAGAAGGCCAGGTCGCCGTCCTGCGGATTGACGACGTGCAGGACGACATCGAGGCCGGGCGAAAACAGGTCGATGCTGCGCAGCAAGGCCGGGGCATATCTGAGATATGCACTGTCGCACGCCGCCAGAATGGTCAGAGGCGAGCCGAAAAGGGCGTCGGATTTCAGGTGCCACAGGCGTTCAGCAGTCATGTCGGGTCCGATGCGATGACCGTCCGGCTGCCGGTCAGGCTCATAAGGTCAGCCCTATTACGTCAGCAGATGCTTGCGTTGCAAAATATAAATCGCGGACAGGACCAGGGCGCCATGCTATGACGCCCCGGATGAAACGACGGATTTTTATCGCGCGCCCGCGGCTGGACTGCTCCTTCAAGCCAGGCCCCGTTCCCGACATCGAAGGCCCGCCGCGAAACGCCATTCTCGAAAAGTTCGGCGCCTTCATCGACGGCATCGCCGACTATCACTGCGCCGCCGGCGACGCCGTGACCGTCATGCGCAAGCCGCTCTGGGCTTTCGCGTTCGCTGAGATGGAGGCGGTGTGCCGCGACCATGACCGCGTCTATTTTCCCCACAAGCTGAAGCATCAGTTTCCGATCGGCGACACGGCGGTGTTTTATAAGAACGCGCCGATTGCCGGCTATTTCACCGTCGATCCCAAAGGCTGGGGCGCCTCGCTGTCCTTCCTGCCGCCGCCCTTGCTTTCCGGGACCGCGGCCGATGCGACCTTCGAGCGCTTGCGCGTCGCGATCGCCAACAACGAATCGATCTTCGACCAGCCCGAAACCACGGCGCCGCCGGTGGACGGAGCCTACGACCTGTTCACCTGCCAGGTCCCTCATGACGAGACGATACGCTTCCACTCCGACGTCACGGTCGAGCAGGCCCTGGCGGTCGTCCTCGACTATGCCCGGCGCACCGGGCGGACCGTGGTGGTCAAGGGCCATCCGGCCAATCCCCGGTCGATGGCGCCGCTGAAGGACCTGACACTGGCCTGCCCCACGGCGAAATGGGTCGATGACATATCGATCCACACCTGCTTCGCGGGCGCCGACAGGGTGTTCCTGGTCAATTCGGGATCGGGGATGGAGGCGCTGGTGCACGGCAAACCGGTCATCCGTTTCGGCCGCGCCGAATACGACAGCGTCACGCCGCAATCCGCGCCAGACGTGGACGCCCTGATCGACATCGTGAACCGCCCGTACGATGTGAGCCCCTACCCGGCCTTCCTGCACGGCTATTTGCAGCGCTGCATCCGGCTGGGCGTGCCCGAGGACTATGCCCGCGTGCTGGAAAACCTTTAAGAGGTTGCCCACAGGGCTTTGACGCTCTCGAAAAACGCGACATTGGCTGCCCGGCATTCGGTCAGGGCCTCGGGATAGCGCGGCGCAAGCGGCGCGAAGCGCTGCCATTCCTCCGCCCGGCAGATGACGGGCGCGTGCTTCAGCCGGTACATTTTCGACATGTTCGGAACGGCCAGGACCCTCCGTCCCAGCAGGGTCGCCCAATAGGCGCCGTGATAGGAGTTGGTGATGACCAGGTCGCCGGACGCCAGGAATTCGAGCACGCTGTCGATATCCTCGCCGGCATTGGTCCGGGCCGGAAAGCCGTCGATGGGGATGGGAATGCGCTTGTGCTGGTAGACCACGACGTCGTGCGTCACCGGATAGTCGCGGTCGAACTGTTCCAGCATGCAGCTGGCGCACGGCACCCAGGGATATTCGGCGCCGAAATCGCGCACGCCCACCAGGTCGAAGGCCTTCAGATAATCCGGCAGCAGGCCGTCATAGGGCAGGACAAAGCCGCCCTTGCGATCGACATGTTCCGATTCCCCGATGCCCCAGGCGACCAGGCTTGTGACGCGCGGCCGAAGCTCGGCCAGCCGCCGCATATGGTCGTGGAAGGTCTTGGCGATCAGTCCGCCGCCGCCCAGCACGACATGCGGCGCAAGGGCGTCGGCGTCGAAATCCAGGATGTCGGCCAGGGCCTTGTTCGGGAAATCGAAATAGCGCTGCGGCGCGCAGAACCAGTCGCCGACATTGGTCGCATCCGTGCGGAAGACATTGCCGATATCACCCGTCATGTATCACCCCTTATGGTGTCTTCAATCCTGGCCGAATTCGAAAAGTTTCTGCCGGCCGTCGAAGGGCACGATGCCGATCAGCCGCCATCCCGCGTTTTCCGCCATGGCCACCAGACGGGCCGAGGTCAGCGCGTTGAACCATCCGTGCAGCAGCCGGTCGCGGCCGGCATCCAGCTCCGCCGCGTTGTAGGTCAGGATCAGTCGGCGCCAGCGCGAGGCGAGGCGCTGAAACAGCGCTTCGGGGTCATGGATATATTCGAGCACGCCCAGCATGACGACGATGTCCGCCTCGGCGTCGGGAAGCTGCCCGGCGTTCAGGTCGCAAACGTGCGTGCGGCCGTCGCGCGCCACAAGATCGCACGGAATGTAGGTGCATCCCGCGTGCAATACGCCTTCCAGGTCCATGCGGCCGCAGCCGAGATCGAGGATCGTCTTGCCCGGCCCGGCCAGGGCCGCGACGGCTTCGGCGCGATCCTTCCAGTTGCTGTGGAAGTTGTCGGCGACGCTCCACCGCGAAATGTCGGAAGACCGCGCCTGCATCAGCGCCTGGGTCTGCTCACGGCGCACCGTCTTGGGCAGGGCGGAAAACAGGACGGCCTCGTCCGGATGTCCCTCGTCACGCTCACCGACACTCACGATCAATCTCCGGGAAAATCAAGGGCCAGGCCAGCTGCCGCCCCTGGGCACTGTCTATCCGAGTGAGGCTGAAAACTCAAACGGCGAACCGGTATTATCCTGTTGAAGCCATGGCCCCAAGTCTGTTACGACTCGCCCGCCGGGCGCGTTTTCAGCTATCCGACACCCCTTCAGAAGGTTCAGTCGCATGAAAAATCCCTACGAAAATCTGCCTGAAATCGCATTCTGGAAAACGGCCGTCGCCCAGAAAAGCCTGTTCGACATCGGGCCCGTCTGGCAGCCGAAATTCTCCATCCAGCCCGCCGAAAAGGTCGTGACCTTCGGATCGTGCTTCGCCCAGCATATCGGCCGCGCCCTGGCCAAGCGAGGCTATGCCTGGACCAGCTTCGAGCAGCCTCCGAAGGGCCTGTCCGACGCCAACGCCAAGCGCTTCAACTACAATGTCTTTTCGGCGCGGACCGGGAACATCTACACCACCTCCCTGCTGCACCAGTGGACGCGCTGGGCGACCGGAGACGAGACCCCGCCGGCCATTTCGTGGGAAAAGAACGGCCGCTTTTACGATCCCTTCCGCCCGGCCATCGAACCCGACGGTTTCGCCTCGGAAGACGAAATGCTGCGGTCGCGGCAGGTCACGATCAAGGCCCTGGCCGACGCCATCGCCGGCGCGACCTATTTCGTCTTCACGCTGGGCCTGACCGAAAGCTGGAAGAACAAGCAGGACGGCTACGAATACGCCATCTGCCCCGGGACGGTCGCCGGCGTCTTCGACGAGAGCCAGCATGTCTTCGACAACCAGTTCTACGAAGCGATCCTTGCCGAGCTTTCAGCCGCCATGGACCGGATGCTGAAAATCAATCCCGGCCTGAAGTTCATCCTGACCGTGTCGCCGGTACCGCTGACCGCCACCAATTCCGGCAACCACGTCATGGTCGCGACGATGGAATCGAAATCGACCCTGCGCGCCGTGGCCGGACGACTGGCCCGAGAGCGCGCCGAGGTCGACTATTTCCCGTCGTACGAAATCATCAACAGCCCGACCTCGAAGGGCACCTTCTTCGAGCCCAACCAGCGCAGCGTCAATCCTTACGGCGTGAACTTCGTCATGGACAACTTCTTCGACTGCATGCGCCGCCAGTACGGGGAACCGGTCAGGACCGAACCGCCTGCCGATGCCCCGGCGCCCGTGGCCGAAAAGCCGAAGTCGCAGGACGACGTCGTGTGCGAAGAAGAACTTCTCAGCGCCTTCGGGACATAAATATTGCCAATCCGCGTGACCCGCCGCCGACGGCGGGTCGGCCTATTTTTCAGAGACCATAGACTTTATGAAACGAGTTTGCGTTATCGGCAGCAGCTATCTGGGCGCCGTATTCAAGGCGTACGAGCAGCGCCGGCCCGACACTATCAGCGTCGACTTCTTCGGCAACGGGCGCATGAGCTTCGGTCTCATCGACGTCGCCGACGGCCATGTGTCTAATATCCGCTTCTTCAATACGGACAACCGGAAACTTGCCGATACCTACGACGCCTTCTTCATCTATGGCGACATGCCGTCACCGCAGGATCTCGCCGTTCTGGAAAGGGCGTCGCGCAAGGCCGGTCACTCGGCCCAGCTGATCGCCGCACTGAAGGAAGACACGATCCGCGCGACTGAAACCTGGCGGCTTCTCGACAAGCTCGGCAAGGCCGTCACCCAGCCGATCCACGTGCTGTCGTGCAATGTGATGCTGAATGCCGTGCCCCTGAAAAGCGAAGACGAGTACACGCGCAACGTCACAGTGCTCAAAACGACCCTCGGCCAGGGCTATCACGAATTCCCGCGCCAGATCTTCAATGACGATTTCACGCCGAGGGCGGACTATTACAAGGACTCGGTCTATCTCGACGGACAGGCCGCCGACCCGCAGAAACACGCCAATCATGACCTCTATCACATGAACCCGACCGGCGGCGGCGTGATCCTCGACAGCATGATCGCCGCGGTTTCGTAGAGGGTCTTCCTGCGAACATGAAAAAGGGCGCCGGCCGGAATGGCGGGCGCCCTTTCCATTATCCCAAGGACGGCCGTCAGGCCGCGACCACCTCGCCGCGCATTTCGCGGTGCAGGTCCTCGACGCGCTGGTTGAAGCGGTTGCGCCCCGTCAGCATGTCTTCCGGCCTGACGAAGAACATGTAGACCATGGCGCGTTCGCCATACAGGATCTGGTGCGAAATCATCCGCGATTCGCCGAACCAGATTTCGCCGGGCTCGAACGCGATCGTATGCTTGGGCAGCGGATCGCGGCAGGCGTTGCGCGTGCCGCCCAGGACGTTGCCGCAGATATAGTCGTTCAGCAGGTTGGGATCCTTGCCGGCGAAGCGGCCCAGGTCGTGCTCCTTGTACAGCTGACGGGCATAGGTCACGAAGTTATGGCTGACATTCCAGATGCGCGGACGCTGGTCCAGGTTGCAGAAGATGCGGACCTGCTGGAAATCATCCTCGATCTGGTGGTTGTCCCAGTGGATATTCTCGAACAGCGTCTCGGTGATGCGGATGCTGGGGATGCTGCGGTAATAGTTGTAGTTCGGGAAGCAGGTGGCGAACAGGTCGAGCGTGACCTTGTGCGCGTCTTCCATAGCGCGGCTGGCACGCTGGAACAGCGACTTGTCCGAATTGCACAGGACTTCGAAGACGGCGCGCGACACGGCGTCGTTGAACTGAAAGCCATTGTTCTGGCCATCGTCTTCGACGTTTGTGTAGCCCTGGAAGAAGGTCAGCGATGTCATCTTCTTGAGCTTGCGGCGCACAGTATCGTCTTCGATCTTGTGCATATGAGATGACATTTCGGCAAATATACCCAAATCAATCGGCATCCGGTAGTCCTTCAGGATCACCAGGTTATTGGCCTCATACTCTTCTATAATGCCGTGAGGCCGCTTCTTGATTTCATCCAGCGTCAATTCTACAAAATAATCTTGAACATCAGGATGTTTGATAATTTTTGCCACTTGCAACGCTCTCCAGCACACCGTAAAACCGTCCGCGGAATTTACCTTAGCCGCTGCCTCCTCGCCAGCATTATTTTATGCCGAAACCGCACCTCAAGGGAGCGGGACGGAGGCTGGATTTACCGTTTTCCGATTCCGGCACGGCCGCGCTAAAGGTGTGCAGTTATTGAGGTTTTATGCGCCCCGACATTCGTTTCGTCGACTTTGACAGAGATCCGGCCGCCCAGCTGGGCAACAGCTTTGTCGTCGCGCCGCAGGACGAATTGCCGCAGGTGACGGTGCTGGAAGACGTCTTCGTCCTTCCGGACTACGACGCCATCTATACCGGTGACGGCCGGCGCCTGTACGGAACCCGCCGCAGCTTCGTTCCGAACGACCTCGACTTCGCCGCCAAGACGCTGGCGCGCTTCAACCAGAACTATGCGTCCCACGCCCCCGAACAGGTCGAAATCCCGGCGGACTTCGACACCCGAAGCGACGAGGTCTATTTCGCCGGCCACGCCTGGGCGCACTACGGCCACTTCCTGATGGACGCCATGGCGCGGTTCTGGGCGCTGGAAGACTTTCCGGACACGATGCCGGTGCTCTATACCGACCGCCTGGCCAAGGGATACAAGGACCTTCCCTACGTCTCGCCGGTCATCGACGCCCTGGGGCTGCGCGACCGGGCCTTTTCCGTCGACCGCCCGACGCGGTTCAAAAAACTGATCCTTCCGACCGCCAGCATGCAGAACGTCCACCGGGTCTACCATGCCCATGCCCGGCCACACATCGCCACGGCGCGCTTCCTGCTGAAGGACTATGCCAGCCAGTTCAAGGACAAGCGCGTCTATCTCAGCCGGTCCAAGCTGGGGAAGAACCTGCGGCAGTCGGGCCAGGAAGCGATGCTGGAGGACAGGCTCAAGGGCGACGGGTTTGTCGTCGTCTATCCGGAGACGCTGAGCCTCATCCAGCAGGTCGACATCTTCAACAATGCGGCCTCCATTGCCGGAACGGCCGGCTCGGCCTTCCATACCTCGCTGTTTTCGCTTCCCGAATTCAGCGGCAGGATCGCCATGCTGTCCTGGGACAAGATCAACAACCGCTACCTCATGGTCGACCTGATCAAGGCCTACCCCATCACCTATGTCAATTCGTGCAAGATCGAGGACATACTGGAAAACGAGCGCATCTCGTCGCTGAGCATTGACGTCGACAAGTCCTACGATGCGATCATCGAAGCGGTGATATAGGTGGCGGCCGCCCCCGTCCCGGAAGCGCCCCTGGCCGGCAGCGGCGTGCTGTTCGACGGCAACGACATCAAGGTGCGCTATACCGGCTTCGGCGACCAGGCGCGCCATCCCGAGACCCTGTTCGTCACCTTCACGCCCCGGCAGAACGACCGGCCGGAAGGCTTCGGCGAGGCCTTTTTCCAGAAGCTGAGCGTCAACGCCATCTATGTCGTCAGCAAATGGAACCACTGGTGGAACACGCCGGAATTCGAGACGGCGCTGCTGGCGGTGGCGGACTTCGTGGCGACGCTCAGGCCGCCGCGGCTGATCACCTACGGTTCCAGCATGGGCGGCCTGGGCGCCCTGCTCGCCGCCCACTATCTCGATCCGACCGAAACACTTGCCGTGTGTCCGCAATATTCCATGGACACCCGGATCGTCCCCTTCGAAAAGCGCTGGAAGGTGTACACGGCCAACATCACCTTCGGTCCCGACCTGATGGCGTCGGTGCCGTCCAAGGGAAAGACCTACATATTTGTCGACCTGCTGTTCGACAGCGACCGCCGGCACCTGGAGATGATCCGCGCCGTCCGCGGCGTGACGCCGATCCCGGTCAATTTCGCCGGCCACGACGTGGCGGGACGCCTCAACAAGTACGGCATACTCAGCTCTACGCTCGAAGCCATCGTGGCCGCCCCCCTCGATCAGCACCACCTGATCCGGACCATCCGCGCGTCGCGCCAGGCCTCGGCGCACTACTGGAGCATGCTGGGCACCCGGGCGCTGAACACAGGGCGTATCCGGCTGGCCAAACACGCCGCCACCTTCGTCATCCCGGCTGTCGGCACCGTCGGAAACAAGGCAAAATCGGCCGAGATTTTTACCTTCCTCTCGAGTTTTTACGCGAATCGCGGCCAACCCGCCAAGGCCGATTATTACACAAGGCAGTTGCAGTCCTGACATGAAGACGATCATCATCATTCCCGCCCGCTATGCCTCGAGCCGCTATCCCGGCAAGCCGCTGGTCATGCTCAAGGGCAAGTCGCTGATCCAGCGCTCCTGGGAAGCCGCCATGGCGGTGGACGGCGTGTCGGCCGTCTATGTCGCCACCGACGACGACCGTATCCGTGACGCATCTCTGGCCTTCGGAGCCAGGGTCGTGATGACTGCGGAATCGTGCGCCAACGGCACCGAGCGCCTGGCCGACGCCCTGCCGAACCTGCCGGAAGAGGCCGATCTCTATGTCAACCTGCAGGGTGACGCGCCGCTGACCCCGGCCTGGTTCGTCGAGGACCTGATCCGCGAAATGGCTGCCAACCCCGAGGTCCAGATGGCGACGCCGGTCCTGCGCTGCGACGCGGAGACCTATGCCAACTTCGTCGAGGACCGCAAGAACGATCGCGTCGGCGGCACGACGGCCGTCTTCGACCGCAACCGCAATGCGCTGTACTTCTCGAAGGAAGTCATCCCCTTTACCGGCAAGACCTTCGGCCCCGGCGACGACATCCCCGTCTTCCACCATGTCGGCGTCTATGCCTATCGCCCCGAGGCGCTCAAGGCCTATGGCTCGTGGCCGGTCGGGCCGCTGGAGCGCTATGAAGGGCTGGAACAGCTCCGCTTCCTGGAAAACGGCATGCCCATCCGCTGCGTCGAGGTCGACGGCAAGGGCCGGGTGTTCTGGGAGCTCAACAATCCCGTCGATGTCGCCAGAATCGAAAGTGTAATCTGATGTCCATAGCGCCGCAGCATGTCAAAACCCGCGTCATCGAAGTCGGTGGCATTCAGATCGGCGGCGACGAGCCCTACGCCCTGATCGCCGGTCCGTGCCAGATCGAAAGCCGCGACCACGCGCTGATGATGGCCGAGAAGATCGCCGAGGCCTGCCAGCCCACCGGCACGAAGTTCATTTACAAGTCGAGCTACGACAAGGCCAATCGGTCCTCGATCGGTACCGCGCGCGGCATCGGCATGGACGAGGGCCTGTCGATCCTGGCCGAGGTGCGCCGGCAGTTCGGCTGCCCGGTGCTGACCGACGTCCACGACGCGCATCAGTGCGCCCCCGTCGGCGAGGTCGTCGATGTCTTGCAGATCCCCGCCTTCCTGTGCCGTCAGACCGACCTGCTGCTGGCCGCCGGCGCGACGGGCCGCGCCATCAATGTCAAGAAGGGCCAGTTCCTGGCGCCGTGGGACATGGCCAATGTCGCCAGCAAGATCGCCAGTACGGGCAATGAACGCATCATGCTGTGCGATCGTGGGACGTCGTTCGGGTACAACACCCTGGTGACCGATTTCCGCGGTCTACCGACCATGGCGCAGACCGGCTATCCGGTCGTCTTCGACGCTACGCATTCTGTTCAGCAGCCGGGCGGCATGGGCGCGACCTCGGGCGGGCAGCGCGAGTTCGCGCCGGTGCTGGCGCGCGCCGCCTGCGCCATCGGCGTCTCGGCCGTGTTCATCGAAACGCACCAGGATCCGGACAGCGCCCCATCGGACGGCCCCAACATGATCCGCATCGAGGAGATGAAGGCGCTCATCGGCACGCTGCGCGCCTTCGACGACCTGGCCAAGGGGAAGTAAACCCGAAGCCGAATACGGTTAATTTTGCCGTGCGGCATCTTGCAACGCCTGTAAAAAATGCGCTACTCAGCATTGCAATAAAGCGACACCGTGCAGCCGGCAAACAACACTGCGCATCAGTCGCAAGACACACCTCGACGGGATAAGATGGTGAAAACCCAAAATTCAGCGCCCGCTGGATCATCCAGAACCATGACCGATTACGCGCAGGCCCTTGCGCGACGTTTAAGGCACGGAGGCAAGCAACCCCCTTCGCCGCAGGTCGTGCTCTTGCAAAAGAGCGCCCTGTTCGATGCGGCCTGGTATCTGGCGACCTATGAGGACATACGTCAGGCGGGCGTGAACCCGCTGACGCATTATCTTGAAAGCGGCGGCTTCGAAGCGCGCAATCCGAGCCGGTATTTCGACTCGGCGTGGTATCTGGCCGCCTATCCCGATATTGCCGAAGCCCGCCTCAATCCCCTCGTCCATTTTCTCGAGTCCGGCTACGCGGAAGGCCGCCTGCCCATGGCGGCGAACCGGCTGGCCGCGCTGCAGAACGACAGCGCCTATACACGTCATAAGATGACGTTCAGCATCGTCGAAGAGGCCAGCAAGGCCGACGCGCTCGACCTCATTCGCGGCAGCCGCCTGTTCAACGCGAAGTGGTATGTGACCACCTACCCCGATGTCGCGGACTCGAACACGGATCCGGCGGAGCACTACTTGACCGCCGGCGCGGCGGAACACCGCAGCCCGGGCCCCGATTTCGACGCCGAATGGTATCGCTCGATCAATCCGGAAGCCGCGCACAGCGACATGAACCCGCTGGTGCACTACCTGAAATTCGGCCAGGAACAGGGCTTCGAGCCGACCATGCCGGCCAGGCAGCGCCGCACGGCCGCCCCGAAAGCCAAGCCGGCGGAGCCCAAGCGCGGCGGTGAAGCCGCCGCCGCCCCTGCCCCGGCGCCCGCGCCGACGCGCGAAGAACAGCACATGGCGGATGCCGAGCTGGTCCGCAGAAGCGACCTGTTCGACGAAAAATGGTATCTCAAGACCTATACGGCGGTCGCCAAGAACGGCTACGACCCGGCCCTGCACTATGTCCGGGCCGGCGGCATGGCCGGCAACAATCCCAGCATTCATTTCGACTCGGAATACTATCTGGGCAAGGTGCCGGAACTGCGCCAGCAAGGGATCAACCCCCTTGTCCACTATCTGAAGGAAGGCCGGGCTCAGGGGCTGAAGCCGCTGGCCGCGCTTGACTTCGTCGCGCCCGGGTCGGCCGCGCAGACGCCAGTGGCGCCGTCCGTTTCGTCGGACTGGCCGTTGCAGCCGAACGAAGCGCACATCCTGATCGACCAGGTCCAGCTGGGTCTCTGCGCCCTGCCGGAACCGAACAGGAAGAATGCCATTGCCAGCATCCGGCCCTATCTGGATCCGGTGCTCGCCTTCTGCGCCCTGAGCGGACACGCCGGCGGACCGAAGTGCCGCTATCAGGGCGCCAGCCGGACCCAGCTCACCGAGGTCGAGGACGTTGCCGATCCGGCCGCCGTCCGCACCTTCGCGGCCCGGGCCGCCGCCGGTGTCCGGGTGGAAGACGCCTGGCTTGCGACGGAATACGACCTGCGCCTGCGATACGCGGTCGGCGCAGACGCCGCCGACCGCCTCGTTCGGCTGTACCAGTTCGACGCCACGGACGGCGCGCCGTTGCAGCTGGTCGGCCAGGCGCCGCTCGTGACCGAGGGCCTCGCCTTTGTCGACGCCGCGCTGGTCAGTCCCTACATGCCGGTGCTGATCCTCGTCACCGATGCTTCGGGCCAGGTGCTCGACACGACCCTGCTGCCCTTCCCGGCCCTGTGCCGCGGCGGCGCCTATCACGGCGAACTCGGCTTTGCCCCGGCGGACCCGTCGCCGCTCAGGAAGCTGCAACACCATTCCGACAGCCTGTTGCACGAATGGCTGGACAGCCGCGCCGACGCCCCGGCCTTCGCCATCGGCGGGCTGTGGCTCGACAATCCGCAGCTGGTCGGCACCGAGCGTATCTTCGCGCCGTCGCTCCTGGGCTGGCTGTCGCGCGTCATGCACCTGACCTGCGCCCTGAAGACGCCGGACGCCATCTCCGACGAAGACACGCGCGCCTACCTGGTTCAGGCCCTGTCGCCGGCGCTGGATGAGACCACGCAGGCGGCCGTCGCCGCGCGCCGCGCCGCGGGATCGCTCGACCTGGTCCTGGCCGGCAACAGCCTGCCCACCCTCACCGCCCTGGTGTCGCGCCGCCTGACCCTGGACGGCGACCGGGCCGCGGGCAGCTATATTTTCTGCAACGGCGTATCCGCCAAGCCGAAGTGCGTCGTCACCCTGCCGCCCTTCAGCGCGGACCTGATCGATCTCAGGCCGGTGAACGCGGCCGCCGGCTATCCCGTCCTGGCGCGGACGGCAGCCGGGGCCACGGCATCGGCCGGGCAGGTCACGCCGGGCAGCCTGCCGCTGGCCCTGCAGTTCCAGTCCCTGCTGCCGGACAATCCGATCGACCTCGCCTTCCCGCGCATTGCCGGCGAAGCCCCGCTGCTGTCCCGGACGATCAGCCCGAAGGACCGAGCGGCGATCTCCATCTCGGTCATCGTCACCTATCGCCCGGAGGACGACCTGCCGGCCTTCGCCGCCGCCCTGAAGGCTCAGACGCTGAGCGACCGCATCGGCAACATTACCTTCGTCCGCCAGACGCGCGGGGCACGCGACTCCCGGCTGGAAAAGAGTCTCGACGTCTTTTTCAGCGACCCGGACTACGTAACCGGCGTACAGGCGATCAATCTGGCCGTTTCCAACGGCCAGTCGGCGCCGGAGACCTGCGTCCTGTTGTGCGACGCCTCGGTCATCATGCCCGACAGGCGCACGCTGGAGGTCCTGTATCATCTTTCGGCCCTGCCGCAGGTGGCGACCAGCAGCTGCGTCATCGTCAGGGAGCAGACCGTCCGCCGCGACACCAGGGTGACGCTGGTTTCGGGCGGCTACTTCCCGTCGCACTTCTCGCTGACCGGCACCGGCAGCGTGCAGTTCCGGCAACTGGATTCGCTGGAAGCCCTGCCGGACATGACCTACCCGGTCATGGCCAACACCTTCCGGCTGACCCTGGTCCGCGCGGACGTCTGGAAGCGCCTCAACGGCATCGACACGGCGCGCTTCCCCGGGGCCCTGCAGGACCTGGATTTCGGCCTGCGCGCCGTCAGCGCCGGCATGCGGCACCTGTGCACGTCCAGCATCCGTGGCCTGTGCCGCGACAATTTCCAGCCGCCGGAAATCGTGGACGCCACGGCGGAGGACTTCCTGCCGCTGATGCAGTGGCAGGACGTCCTGCGCACCTGCACGCTGATCCGTGAGATTCCGTAATGGATATTCTCGTCGTCGTCCCCAGCGCCGAACACCTGAAGACCGCCGGCGTGCGCATCCGCTATACGCGGCTGCAATCGGCCCTCAAGGAACTGGGCCATAGCCTCAAGATCCGGCCGATCGCCGGCCTGACGTCGCCGGACGCGCTCAAGGAAGACGTTTTCCTGATCAGCAAGGTCTACGATACGCGGGCCCTGCTTCTGATGCGTGCGCTGAAGGCGCGCAACAAGATCGTCGGCGTGGACTTCTTCGACAACTACTTCACCCACCCGGAAAACGCCCGCCTTGTCCGGACGCACGACTGGGCGGTGGCCGCCGCCGGTCTCATGGACTTCGCCCTGTGCGCCACCGGAAAGATGAAATCCCTGCTGGCCACCGAGCTTCTGAACGACAAGCCGTGCCACGTGGTCAACGATCCGTACGAAAAGTTCGAGCCCGGCTACGTGTCGAAGTGCCTGACGACCAAGATCGAGCGCACGCGCCTGACCGGGCGGCTGCACCTCGGCTGGTTCGGCATCGGCAACAATCCCTACTTCCCGGTCGGTCTGGCCGACCTTTTCACCTACAAGGACCACCTGACCGCCTTCCGCACCTGCGGGTACGACGTCCACCTGACCATCATGAGCAACATGCTGGCGCAGAGCAGCCAGACGCATGCCATGCTGAGCCAGCTGAACCTGCCCTATTCGCTGGAAGAGTGGAGCGAGGAGCGTGAAAAGGCGCTTATCGAAAAGTGCCTCGTCTGCTTCCTGCCGGTCAGCGGCCAGTCGTTCAGCGTCGTCAAGTCGCCGAACCGCGCCATTTCGGCCTTTTCCCACGGCGCGCAGGTGCTGTCGGTGGGCTTCCCGCTCTATACGGCGCTGGCGCCGTTCGTGTACCGCTCGGCTGCCGACATCGTCGCGGACCTGGACGCGGACCGCCTGGCGCTGCGGCCGGATACGGTCGGAGACCTTGCCGGTCTGCTCGAGAACCAGGGCAGCCCGGCAACCGAAGCCCGGGCGCTTTCGGCCTTTCTGACGGGTCTGGCCGACGGCCGCACGCCGCGCCGGCGCGGCGCCAGGCGTGAACTGGCGGCCGTCGTCCAGGGACGCCAGTCGCCCGTAGTCATTGAAAAATATGTCCGGACACTCGACCACCTGACCGTCTCAAGCCCCTTCAGCTCCGCCGACCAGGTCTATGACGTCAAACTGTCCTTCGCCGGACCGGAGCCGGCCTTCCACCTGTCAGCGGCGGCTGTCAAAGCCCTGTTGCCGAAGTTCACAAAGTCGCTCGAGCCCCTGAGCGCCCGCAAGGACGGCCCGCAAGCCCTGCCTCTGGCGGCGGTCGTCCGGGACGGCTCCGGCGACTTCCTGGAGTTCGTGCGTAACGATCACCTGGCCAGCGTCATCGCGCTGTACGGTCCGGCCATGTCGAAAATGGCCGACTTCGCCAAGCTGCTGTTCGGCGATATTCCGGTCTATTTCTCGGAATGGGAGGCCCCCTTGCGGGTTGAGCAGGCCGAGCGGTATGCGCAGGCGCGTCCGCGCCGCGCCACCGAAGCCGGCGAGACCGCCGCGACGCCCGGCGCCGCGAAACCGAAGAGCCGCCGCGCCGGCCGCCGCCCCTCAACCCCTTCAGCCGCCGTGCTTGCCGATGCGTAGACACCATATCGTTTTCCTGGTGAACCTGCTGCAGGACGTGAACATGGTCCGGCCGCTGGCCATGCTGGCCGGACGCGAACTGGATGCCGACGTCGAATTCCTGCTGAGCTACGGCTTCCTGCGCCGCGACAAATCGCGGATATGGCAGGCCGAGATCGCCCAGATCTGCGGCCAGATCGACGCGACCGTCTCGATCTACAGCCAGGCCTGCGAAGCCGCGCGCCATCTCGCCGGCAAAAGCGGCGTCCTTATCGCCGCCAGCGAATCGAGCCTGAGCAACCATGCCGAAACGCACGACGTCTTCCGGGCGGCGCCCGAAGGCTTCCTGAAGGTCACGCTCCAGCACGGCTTCGAGTGCGTGGGCTTCCTGCAGAACCGCGAGCACGACAAGGCGCACGGCACCAGCGTCACCTTCGCCGCCGACGTGGTCTGCGGCTGGTTCGAACAGCGGATGATGCGATCGATGGTCGCGTCCGAACGCGCGAAGCTGTACGTCTCGGGCCCGCCGGCCGTACTGCAAGGCTCCACCGGCGTCCGCAAGCCGGGCAGCGGGGGCCTGGTGTGCGAAAACCTGCATTCGGTCCGCCTGTCCTCCAGCGGCGACTTCAAGGCGTCCTTCATGGACATCTTCGACCAGTTCTGCGCCAGAAAGGCCGAGCGCGGCGAAAAGGTCATCCTGCGCCCGCACCCCGGCGGCCAGTACGTGATCAAGAACAAGATCGCCCTGCCCGCCAATGTCGAGCTGAACAACCGGCCGATCTACAAGGTCAAGCTGAACCAGTACGACTTCGGCATATCCGCGCCGTCGTCCATCCTGATCGACATGATCCTGGCCGAAATCCCGACCGGGGTCTGGCGCGACGAAGACGGCGTCATGGACACCGGCAACTATACCGGCCTGACGGAAATCTCGTCGCTTCCCGACTGGCTGGCCTTCACCGAGCAGGCGCTCGCCAATCCCAAGCCGTTCCTGGCGCGGCAACGCAGCTTTCTCGACCGCGCCGGCATGCCGACGGACAAGAAGGACGTCCGCCGCCGCTTCCTGCGATTGCTGGCGGCGGGCGCGGCCCCCGCCCGCATCACCGTCACGACCGCCACGGCCGGCGGCGATGCCGGCCGGATACTGATCGTCGCCGGCAAGGACGCCACCGGCCTCCATCAGCGCCTCGCCGGCATGACGGCGTCCGGCGCCCTTGCCACCGAAACCCTGACGGAAGCCATGCTGGAACAGGCGGGCCCCGACGGCGATGCGCTTGTCGCGCGGACCTTCAACCGTTTCAAGCCGAACATGCTCGTCCTCTGCGGCTATGACGGCCCCGCGCTTGCCCAACTGCTGCGCATGGCGGCCAGCCGCAATTGCCCGTCGCTGCTGTGTGCCGATACGCTGCCCGCCGGCAGCGCGGCGGATGCGGTCCTTGCCGCCGATGCCGTCGCGGGCCCGGGGCTCGCGGCGTTCGAACGCCTGCACGACGCTTTCGGCGCCGCGCAGACCTGCCGTCTGGGGGAGGAACAGCCCTGGCTTGCCGGGCTTATGGAGCAGGCGCGCAAGGCCGTTCCCGCCGTCCGCGAACGCATCCTGGTCGTCGCCGATACGGTCGCGGCCACGCAGGACATCAGCTTCCGCCGTCCGCTGGCCGCCGCCGTCGCAGAAGGACAGGTCAGCCTGCACCTGATCGGCGACAACGACACCCTGCGCGACGAAGACGCGTGCCGCGCCTACTGGAACCGCGTCAATCCGACCGTGCTTTTCCTGTCGCGGTTCACCCACGCCCTCGAAACGCACCTTTATGGGCTGGCGCGGGAACACGATGTCCCGGTCGTCTTCCACATCGACGACAACCTGCTGCGCGTCAGCCCGCAGCTCGGCGCGGCCAAGTTCAACCTCTACAACGACCCGGCGCGCAAGGCGGCGCTGCGCGACGCCATCAACGCCTGCGACCTGCTGTACACGTCGACCCCCTATCTCGGCCAGGCCATCGCCGGGGAAGGCATAACCGTCCCGATCGTGGCAGGCGATATCTACTGCTCGATCGACAGCGACAAGATCCTGGCGCCGGCCTTCGCCGACACCCCGGTGATCGGATACATGGGCACCAGCGGCCATGCGGCGGACGTGGCCTCGATCATGCCGGCGGTGCTGCGCCTGATGACGGACCATCCGGAGCTGCGCTTCGAAACCTTCGGCACGATCAAGCCCGATCCCGCGCTGGCGCAATTCGGCGACCGCGTCGCGCACCACGCGCCGACCGCCAATTACGAAGCCTTCCTGGCCCGGCTTGCGCAGCTCGGCTGGTGGGCGGGGCTGGCGCCGATCGAGAACCACAGCTTCAACCTGTGCAAGGCCGACACCAAATGGGTGGAATACAGCCTGTCGGGCGTGCCGGCCGTCGCCTCCGACCTTCCCGTCTATACGCGCGCCTGCGCCGGCGGCGCCGGCCTGATGGCCACCACGGAAGATGACTGGTATGACGCCATGGCGCGCGTCATCGCCGATCCGGCCGTGCGTCAGGATGTTGTCGAGCGGGCGCAGGACAGGCTGCGGACCACCTATCGCCACGATATCCTGGCCGAACAGATTTTCCGTGTTATTGCACGGGCGCGAAGCCTCAGGGCGGCAGGCCCGTCTTCGCACACCGACCATCCCGAGGCCGCCGAGGCGGCGGTCCCCGAACAGCAGGTTTAGCACATGGGCAAAAGCGTCTTCATTACCGGCGGCGCCGGCTTTATCGGCTCGCGTCTCGTCAGGACGCTTAAAAGCCAGGGCTATGGCCCCTTTGTCGTCTACGACAGCCTGCACCCGCAGGTGCACGGCCCGGACGCCGTCTTCCCGGAGTTCAGCGCGGATGTCACCTGCATCAAGGCGCAGATCGAGGACGCCCAGGCCCTGCAAGGCGCCCTGGCCGCCTGCGACCCGGATGTCGTCATCCATTTCGTATCCGAAACCGGTACGGGGCAATCGCTCGACGAACTGGACCGCTACGTCGCGGCCAATGTGACGGGCACCTCGAACCTGCTGACCGCGATCGGCCTGCTGCCGAAGCGCCAGCGTGATTTCCTGCTGTCCTCGTCGCGTTCCATCTATGGCGAAGGTCCCTATATCGGTCCCGACGGCGTGCCGGCGCACCCGGAGCCGCGCAACTACGACGCCATGAAGGCGGGCGATTTCCGCGTGTTCGACCGCGCCGGCCGCGAACTCACCCCCGTGCCCGCGGGCCCCGATACCCCGTCCGATCCGCTGTCGGTCTATGCCTCGACCAAGCTCATGCAGGAGCACCTGCTGCTCAACTGCGCCGAAGCGAAAAACCTGCGCCCGAAGATCCTGCGCTTCCAGAATGTCTATGGTCCGGGCCAGTCGCTGCGCAACCCCTATACGGGCGTGCTGTCCATCTTCGCCGCGCAGATCATGGCCGGCAAGACGCTGAACATTTTCGAGGACGGCGTCATGGTCCGCGACTTCGTCTTCGTCGACGACGTCGTCAATGCCTGCGCTGCCGCCCTGGCGCTCGACGCCCCGATCGCCCGCGCCCTGAATATCGGGTCAGGCGAAGAAGCTTCGATCCTCGACGCCGCCAAAATCCTTATCGCGGACCTCGGCGGGGCGGCTGACAATTTCAGGATCACCGGCGATTTCCGTATCGGCGACATCCGTTACGCCTGCGCCGATATCGGCCCGACGCGCGCCGTCATCGACTGGGCGCCGCAAACCTCGCTGCGTGAGGGCCTGCGTGCGCTGGCAGACTGGACACGCGGTGAAATTGCGCTTACGGCCTGATCGTCGCCTTCTTTTCGTGCCTGTCCTATAGTGTCGCTATGATTGAGTCTTCCGCCAAACCCGTCATTCTCGATCCCGCCAGGGTTCTGGCCACGGGCGCCGAGGTCGTTCGGACCGAAGCCCGCGCCTTGCAGACCATGGCGGCGGAGCTGTCGGACGACTTCGTCGCCGCCGTCAGCCTGATCCTGCAAACGCGCGGCCGCGTCGTGATCTCCGGCATGGGCAAGTCGGGCCATATCGCCAAAAAGATCGCGGCGACCCTGGCGTCCACCGGCACCCCCGCCCAATTCGTGCACCCGGCCGAGGCCAGCCACGGCGACCTGGGCATGATTACGCCCCAGGACATCTGCATCGTGCTGTCCAATTCCGGCGAGACGCCGGAACTGGCCGACATCATCGCCCATACCCGGCGCTTTTCCATTCCCATGATCGGCATCGGCGGCCGGCGCAACAGTACGCTGCTGAAGGCCGCGGACGTCGCCCTGGTCCTGCCGGACGCGCCGGAAGCCTGCATCATCGGCATGGCGCCGACGACCTCGACCACGGCGACCCTGGCGCTGGGCGACGCCCTGGCCGTCGCCGTCATGGACCAGCGCGGCTTCCAGAAGGAAAACTTCCGCTCCTTCCACCCGGGCGGCAAGCTGGGCGCGCAGCTTCTCAAGGTCGAGAGCCTGATGCACGGGCAGGACGAACTGCCGCTGGTGCGCGAAAACACGCCGATGACCGATACCATCCTGGTCATGACCGCCAAGACCTTCGGCATAGCCGGCCTGGTCGATGACGACGGCGCCCTGGCCGGCGTCATTACCGATGGCGACCTTCGCCGCAACATGATGGACCTGATGGCCAAGGTCGCCGGCGACGTCGCCTACCGCCAACCGCGATCGGTCCGCCCGGACATCATGGCGGTCGAGGCGCTGGCCCTGATGAACCAGAGCAAGATCAGCTGCCTCTTCGTCACGGACGAGGCGCTGCGCCCCATCGGCCTGTTGCGCATTCACGACTGCCTGCGCGCCGGCGTGGCCTAAAAACACACGAGATGATTTACGGCTTCGTCGACTTGTGAGACAACCACAGTCGGCGGTGACCGGATATATTGGAGATCCTATGAGCACTCGGAAAGTCTATGTCGGCTATGACAGCCGCGAAGATATTGCCTGGCAGGTCGCTCGCTATTCGCTGAACCGCCACATGTCGCAGCCGGTAGGCGTTCACCCGCTCAAGCAGGCGGCCCTGCGCGAGCTCGGCCTGTATACCCGCCCCTACGACAGCACGGCCTCGACCGAATTTTCGCTGACCCGCTTCCTGACGCCGTATGTCGCGGCGCACGACGGCTGGTCGATCTTCGTCGACTGCGACGTCCTGTTCACCCGCGACGTCAACGAGGTCTTCGAGGGCCTGGACCCGTCCAAGGCCGTCTATTGCGTGCACCACGACTACACACCGGCCAACGCCGTAAAGATGGACGGCAAGGCGCAGACCGTCTATCCGCGCAAGAACTGGTCGTCCTTCATGATCTTCAACGGCGCGCATCCCGACGTGCGCAAGCTGACCCCGGCCGTGGTCAACGCCGCCAATCCGGCGTGGCTGCACCGCTTCGAATGGACCAGCGACGACAATATCGGCGAACTCGATATCGCGTGGAACTTCCTGGAAGGGGAATATGCCCGCGGCGACGCCCTGCCCGCCAATATTCACTTCACCAATGGCGGCCCGTGGTTCGAACACTGGCAGAATGTCGATTTCGCCGATCTTTGGAAAGCGGAACGCGACGCCTATCTCAAGAGCGTCAGCGTCGCCGAACCCGCCTGAACCCTGTATCCGTCCACGCTGTTGTGACGGCCGTCGCGCCAGGACCGTCCACGACGGTCCGTGACGGAAAACCCGGCAGTCCCATGAATTCGCACACCACAGCCACGCTTACCGAGACGCTTGCCCTGGTCATCGGCCAGAGCCATACCGAAGCCCTGAGCGAAGCCCTGGCCGCGCAGCCCGACAGCCATATCCGCGTGATCAACTACAACCGCCCGGAAAGCGATACCTATCGCAAAGGTGTCTTCGATCCCCGGATGGTCGCGGGGATCGAGCCCTCGGTCGTGGTGTCGATGATCAGCGGCAATTTCCACAACGTGCTGGGCCTGATCGAATACCCGACGCGCTTCAATTTCATGGACGCGAACGACCGCGCCGGCGATGTCGACAAGGACCGGGTCAATATCCCCTATGCGGTGATGTTCGATTACCTCAACACCGTGATGCGCGCCGGCTTCCTCCAGGTCCTGCTGGCCATTCGCGACCTGTACGGCGTGCCGGTCCATCATGTCTGCTCGCCGCCGCCCCATCCGGACTCGGACTTCATCAAGGAAAATCCGGGCGGCTACTTTTCCGACAAGGTGCACCTGGGCGTATCGCCGCCGCCCCTGCGGCTCAAGCTCTATACGCTGCACTCCCGCATCTTCCGCGAATTCTGCGAAGAAAACGGCATCGGCTTCATCCCCCCGCCGGCCGAAGCGGTCGACGCCGACGGCTTCCTGGCCGAGCCCTACTGGCGCCGCGACCCGACGCACGCCAACGCCGCCTACGGCGCGCTGGTCGCCCGGCAAATCAACGACCTGCTGGGACTGTGAGCATGCACCCCTACACCGGAAAGCCCGACTACCAGTTCTGGAAAAAGGCCGGCGGACTGGATACGCCGTCCTCGCTCGACCCGGTCACCGCCGTGTCGTTCAGGATCGGAAAGCGCGACCGCGTGCTGACCGCGGGCAGCTGCTTCGCGCAGCACGTCGCCCGCCGCCTCAGCGAAAACGGCTTCAACTATTTCGTCAGCGAACGGGCCCATCCGCTGATCCCGGAAGCCACGGCCAGGGCCAATAACTACGGCGTCTTTTCGGCGCGCTACGGCAATGTGTACACGGCGCGCCAGATGAAACAGCTGCTGCAGCGGGCGTGGGGACAGCACGAACCGGTCGAGACGGCGTGGCGCCTGGACGACGGCACCTTCGTCGACCCCTTCCGTCCGCAGGTCCAGCCCGGCGGCTTCGTCAGCGCGGACGAACTGCTGGTCGACCGCCGCCAGCACCTGGCCGCCGTCCGCAAGGGCATCGACAAGATGGCCGTCTTCGTCTTCACCCTGGGGCTGACCGAGGCCTGGATCGACAGGCGCGACGGCAGTGTCTTCCCGCTCGCGCCCGGCGTGGCGGGCGGAACCTTCGATCCGGACCTGTTTGAATTCGTCAATTTTTCGGTCAACGACACGCTGAACGACATGCGGTGGATCGTCAAATTCATCCGTAAGCGCAATCCGGACTGCCGGATCATCCTGACGGTCTCGCCGGTTCCACTCAATGCGACGGCCATGGACCGGCACGTCCTGGTGTCGACCGCCTATTCCAAGTCGGTGCTGCGGGTCGTGGCCGAGGACGTCTGCTCCAGCTTCGAGATGTGCGATTACTTTCCGTCGTACGAGATCATCACCTCGCCGCATGCCGGCGGCGCCTATTTCGCGGACGACAGGCGATCCGTGACCGAGGCGGGCGTCGACCACGTCATGGGGCTGTTCCTGCGCCACTACGGCGATACGTCGGATACGGCGCCGGCCGCGAAGACCGACGACGAGCGCGACGCCAGCGACAAGCACTTCCGCGAAATGGAAAATGTCGTCAAGGTGCTGTGCGACGAGGAAGCCATAGACAATACCTGAATTTTTCCGCCGATATATCGGACCTGGCCGTTACCGGCCTGCCGCCGCCTTTTTGAAACGTTTGAAATGACCGATTCTTCCGCACCGCCTCCGCCGCTTTTCAAACGCCTGCTGCGCGCCCTGCGCGCCCTGGTCAAGAACAACTGGGACTGGCGGTTTCGCGGCGTCAATCCGCGCCGCCGGCGCATCGTGCTGGACCGGTCGAGCTTCGACGCCGACTACTACATTCAGCACAATCCGGATGTCCTGGAGCGCGGCACCGATCCCTTCCTGCATTTCCTGACGCACGGACTGTACGAAAACCGCAAGGCCCGTTTCTTCGACACCCATTGGTATATGGGCCGCTATGCCGACCTTCGGCACGGGCGCCTCGACGCCTACGCGCATTTCCGGCTCCTCGGCGCGCAGGAAAACCGGACGGGCCAGTTCATCAGCTTCCACACCGAACAGGTCCGCGAGAACAACAACAACTACAAGGAATGGATCGACCACTTCGACACGCTCGGCAAGCTGGATATCAAGTATCTCGAGACCGACGCCGCGGCCCTGTCCGTGCCGGCCCTGTGCGTGGTGGTCATCGACCGGGGCGTGGCGTCCGACGGGCACGCGCTGGCCGGCACCCTGTCGTCGATCCTGTCGCAAATCCGGCCCGCCGACGAGGTATGGCTGGTCGGCCCGGCCAGCTCCCACCATATCAAGGACGCTGTCGCCGAGCTGGGCGCGCGGGCCGAGTCAGTGCGCATCCGCGAAGCCGGCGACAATCCGGCCGGCGCGCTGAATGCCATCCTGGCCGAAACGGGCGCGGATTACGTGATGGCCGCCGAGGCCGGCGCCAATCTCAGCCCGGCGGCCCTGTACTGGTTCGCCAAGGCCCTGGCCGCCAACCCCGAAGCGGAAGTCCTCTACAGCGACGAGGATTGCCTGGACGCCGAAGGCAGGCGGACCTCGCCCAATTTCAAGCCCGAGCCCAATGCGGACCTGATGCTGACCCACGACGTGTTCGGCCACCTGACCGCGTACCGTACCGAGTTTCTGCGCCTTATCGGCGGATACAATCCGGAGGCCGGGGACGCGTTCGAATACGACCTGGCCCTGCGCGCCTCCGAAAATACGACGCGCGAAATGACGGTCCACATCGCGCGCATCCTCTATCACGGCCCGCTGCATCATCCCCGGCCGGCATCGGCGGCACACCTCCAGGCCGTCCGGAATCACCTCGAGCGCCGCAACCTCACAGGCGAGGTCCGCCACGCGCCGGAGGCCACGGGCTTCAGCCGGGTGCAGTTCACGCCGCCGGAACCGGCGCCGCTGGTCAGCATCATCATCCCGACGCGCGACCGGCTGGACATCCTCAGGGTCTGCGTCTCGTCCCTGGTCGAGGCGACCACCTACCCCAGCTTCGAAATCATCATCGTCGACAACGGCAGCGTAAATCCCGAGACCCTGGCCTATCTCGAAGAGGTCTCGCAAAAGTTCGGCGTCGTCGTCCTGCGCGATCCGAGGCCCTTCAATTTTTCGGCGCTGAACAATGTCGCCGTGGAAAAGGCGCGCGGCGACTATGTCTGCCTGATGAACAACGACATCGAGGTGCTGACGCCCGGCTGGCTGGAAGAAATGATGGCCTTTGCCCGGCAGCCCGACGTGGGCTGCGTCGGCGCGCGGCTTTGGTATCCGGACGGCACCTTGCAGCACGGCGGCGTGCTGATCGGCTTTCACGGCGTCGCCGGCCACCTGCACAAGGCCCTGCCGCGCGGCGAAAGCGGATACGGCCATCGCGCCGCGCTGCACCAGAACCTGAGCGCCGTGACGGCGGCCTGCCTGCTGGTCCGCAAGTCCATCTACGAGGAGGTCGGCGGCCTCGACGAAGCCTTCGCCGTCGCCTTCAACGACGTCGATTTCTGCCTGAAGGTCCGCGAAGCCGGCTATCGCAACGTCTACACGCCGTACGCCGAAATGATCCATCATGAATCCGCCAGCCGCGGCTCCGTGACATCTCCCAAGAACGCGGCGCGCGAACTGGCCGAGGTCAATCTGATCAAGTCGCGCTGGCAGGAAAAACTTCATGACGATCCGGCCTACAACCCGAATCTGACCCTGACTCTCGAGGATTTGTCACTGGCCTGGCCTCCTCGCATACCAACGGTTACGCAATTGCGAAGCCAGGCATCGAAATCAGGCGGCACAAGCCGCCGAAAAGGCTTTAAATAGCTTGTGGCCCCAATCATTTTTGGCTACCTGTGTCCGCGTCGAAACCAGGGGGGAAATCGACTCATGACAACTCATTTTTTGTATAAGCCATATGAATAAAGCCATTTCTGACGTCGCTCGCGGCTTCAAACTCTACCATGTGTGGCTGTACCAAGCCTATTACAACCTTTCCGCAAAATACCGCAGGACGATCTTCGGTTCGCTGTGGATCGCCGCGAACATGGTGTTCACCTCGATCGCCATTTCGCTGGTCTGGGGCGGCCTGTGGGGGAAATCGCTGCAGGAAGTGCTGCCCTATTCGCTGGCCGGCAACCTGATCGGCACAATGTGCCTCCTGCCCTTCTACGAAGGCCCCGACATGTTTGTCGGGAATTCCGGCATGATCACCAACCATGCCTATCCCTTCACCTACTATGTGCTTGAGACCGTGGCACAAAAACTCATGTTGTTCGTCAACAACCTGATCGTCTATTACATCTTCATGATCGTCCTGCACGGTCCGCTGATCCCCAACTGGACCGTCGTTCCGGGCCTTGCCCTGGTGGTCGTCGGCCTGTTCTTCTGGGGCAGCCTGATCGGCATGCTGGCCGCGCGCTTCCGCGACCTGCGCTACCTTCTCCCGAACATCGGCCACATCCTGTACTTCCTGACGCCGATCTACTGGCACTACGAGATGCTGAAGACCAATCACTGGGTCGCGGACTTCAATCCGCTCTACGCCCTGGTCAGCATCATCCGCACGCCTTTGATGGGCGGCCTTGCGTCGCCGGAAAACTGGAGCGCATCGCTTATCACCGTCGCCATCGGCGCAGTTCTCTGGGCGATCTTCTTCCCGATGTTCCGCCGTCGTATTCCATTCTGGGTGTAGATCGAGTCCTACCATGGCAGCCATTATCGAGCTTAAGGGCGTTGAACTCGCCTATCCTATCTATTCACTGCGCGCCCAGTCGATCCGTAACGCGGTCGCCAACCTGGCCGTGGGCGGCCGTCTTCTCAAGGACGGCCACGACGTCATTCACGTCAAGGCGCTGAACGGCATCAACCTGCACCTGGAAGACGGCGACCGTCTCGGCATTGTCGGTCACAACGGCGCCGGGAAGACGACGCTGCTCAAGGTGCTGGCGGGCGTCTACGAGCCCGACCGCGGCTATGTCAGCATCCAGGGCAAGGTGTCGTCGATGATCAACACCGGCCTGGGTCTGGACACGTCGTTCACCGGCCGGGAAAACATCATGAACATGGGCCGCATCCGCGGCTATACGGCGCGCCAGGTCCAGGCCCGGATGGAGGAGATCATCGCCTTCACCGACCTCGGCCAGTTCATCGACCTGCCCGTGAAGACCTATTCGTCCGGCATGCTGACCCGGTTGACCTTCGGGGTCGCCACCGCCCTCGATCCCGACATCCTGATCATGGACGAATGGATCGGCGCCGGTGACCGGTCGTTCTTCGAAAAGGCCAGTTCACGGCTGAATTCGATGCTCGAACGGTCGCGGATCATTGTCCTGGCGACGCACAACTTCGCGCTCATCAAGAAGCTGTGCAACAAGCTGCTGGTCATGGAGGCCGGAAACCAGGTCTATTTCGGCCCCCTGTCCAACTGGGACGAAGCCAATAACCGGCCGTTCGAGCCGACCACCAAATCGGCCTGACGACCGCCACCTGGCAAGCACCGTCCGGGGCGCCGCGGCGCCTCAGACGGTCAGCAACTCACGGTCCATCGTCTCCATTTCGCGGACGACCTCTTCGTACAGCTTCAGGATCGACTTTTCGCCCACGTCGTTGCGATTGTGGCCGTGGAAGGCCTCGTCGTGGTACCAGTTGTACTTCTTCACCGGGTCGGTGTCGGGCACGTCGGCCGAGCCGCGCTGCTTCTTGAGCGCGTATTCCTCGGCGGTCTTGGTATAGTAGTGATTGACCTGGGCGTGCGAATGCTCGATCTCGGCCGACAGGCCCCAGTCGGGCATGACCAGCGGCACGCCGGAGGCATGGACCATGCGACCGGTCGTCTGGCAGGTGTGCATGTGCACGATGCCTTTTTGCGCCTTGACGCGGATGAAGCTCTTGATGTGCGCGTTGACCCCGAACTGGGGCTTCGAAGCGCGCAGGAAACGCCGCATGACGGGGCGGCTGTCATACCCCTTGCAGCCACCGTCGCCGAAGATGCGCCAGTTGATGCCGACAGCCGTAATGTCCTTCTGGTCGTGAAAATCCCTCAGGAAATCGTTCACGTAACGATGGTTGTGGAGGACGAGGAATTCATCGGCGTCGATAAACAGAAGCCAGTCCGTGCGGCAGCGCTTCAACGCGTCCCGGTAGGCCGTGATCTGGGCCGATTCCCGCGCCCCCAGCTTCCAGACACGGTGCGTGACCTTGCCGGCCCGCGACAGCTTCTCAAGGATTTCCGCCGAATTGTCCGAACTGTTGTTCTCGTAGACGACGATCTGGTCAAAACCGAGAATACGATGATAGGCAATCCATTCCTTCAGGTAGGGACCTTCATTCTTGGCTATCAGGCACACCGTACTGGTCAGGGGCATTCGTCACCTTGGAAACACGCGATCGCCACGGCATCGGCCGGGGCGGAAACAAGGCGGCGCGACGACCGCGCCACGATGTTCACCCGCGATCTTACCCAGCCGGTCAGGCGATGGCAAGTTGCCGCCGTGGCGTGATCCTAAATCGTTTGTGTGCAGTTGTCGCAGCCGCCCATTACCGCTATTGGAACGCATATCCCAGCGTAGAGGTTTGCCCTGATGAGGATTCTCGAAGGTCCGTTCGGTCATCTTTTCCTGAACAACGACACCAACGACACCGCGGCCCAGTTCCGCGGCGACAGACTCATCACGCCCGAAGACCTGGCCGCGTGGAAGCACTATTTCCAGGACTTGCGCGCGCACGCCGACGAGATCGGCATCGGCCCCGTCTTCATGGTGGCGCCCGCCAAGGAGGAAATCTTTCCCGACCTGTATCCCGTCGGCCGCGCCGAGGTCACTCCGGTCGACCAGCTCATGGCCGCCGCCGAAGACGTCAGCCTGCTGTTCCCGGCCCCGGAACTCAAGGTCGACCGCGGACTGGCCTATCACCGGACGGATACACACTGGTCCGACTACGGCGCGCGGATCGCCGCGGAAGTCTACTTGCGGCACGTCGGCCTGGCCGAGCATATCAAGAGCCTGCCCGTCAACTTCCGTTTCAGCGAAAAGGCAGGGGACCTGGGGCGCAACCTGACGCCGCCGATGACCGAACCCTGGATGCGCGCCAAGCTGAGCCCGGATTCGGTATTCGCCTTCGACAACAAGATCAGCAACCACGGCAAGATCTGGATATTCCAGAACGCCCCGGCGCCGCTGGCGGAAACCCTGGTCCTGTTCGGGGATTCGTTCGGCGTGAACCTGTCGAAGTCCCTCAGCGCCGTCTTCCAGCGCGTGGTATACTGCCATACCGCCGCCATGTGGGACCCGTTCGTCATCGCCCAGGAAAAGCCGCGCTATGTCCTTCTGGAGATGGCCCAGCGCTTTATCGTCCAGCCGCCGCTGGACCGCAAACTCTGGGACTCGATCGCGCAAAAGGTCTCGGCGCTCGATGAAACCGAACGCCGGCAGGTAAGACAGCACATGACCGAAACCACCGCCGGCGGCGTCTATGCCGAGCGCATGCTGGCCTGCCTGGAGGCGGCTGACGCGCAAGTCTGACGCCTGCTTTTGCCTCGCCTGTATTGCAACTGTAACAATTGATGGATAGGAAAGAGGCGCAATCCGTTAGATGTCTAACTTTTTTTGCGATGCAGCGTCGGAAAGCCGGAAAACCGGCGTATAAACGGACGTCGATCGAAGAGGTTTCTATGTTCAAACGCGTATTTTCGGCTGCCCTGCTGCTGACGGCGTCCCTGGCCGTCCTCGCCGGCTGCGGCAAGAAGGACGACACCAGCACCAAGGGCGCGCACGGCCCGGCCAGCGTCGGCTACGTCGTCGTGCAGCCCGAACCGGTGGACCTGATCGCCGAGCTGTCCGGCCGGACATCGGCCTTCCTGGTCTCGGACGTGCGCCCGCAGGTCGGCGGCATCGTTAAGGCCCGCCAGTTCACCGAAGGCGGCGTTGTGTCGGCCGGCCAGCCCCTCTACCAGATCGATCCCGCCCAGTACCAGGCGGCCTACGACAGCGCCCTGGCCAACCAGCAGCAGGCCCAGGCGGGTTATGAGCTGGCCCACACCAATGCAAGCCGCGCCCAGCAGCTGATCACCATCCGCGCCATCAGCCAGTCGGACTTCGACACCGCCCAGGCCGACGAAAAGCAGAAGGCCGCGACCCTGGCCCAGAGCAAGGCCGCCGCCGAGACCGCCAAGATCAATCTCGACTACACCCACGTCACCTCGCCCATCGCCGGCCGCATCGGCAAGTCGAGCGTGACGCCGGGCGCCCTGGTCACCGCCAACCAGACGACCGCGCTTGCCACCGTCCAGGACATTTCCAAGGTCTATGTCGACATCACCCAGTCAGCGACCGAGATGCTCAGGCTCAAGCGCGCCATCATGGGGGGCGACCTGTCCAAGCCCTCTTCGGCCAAGGTCCAGCTGATCCTCGACGACGGCACGGCCTATCCCCTGCCCGGCACGCTGGAATTCACCGACGTCTCGGTCAGCCCGTCGGCCGGCACGGTGACGCTGCGCGCGCTGTTCCCCAATCCCGACGGCCTGCTGATGCCCGGCATGTTCGTGCGCGCCCGCGTCATCAAGGGCGTGGTCGACCAGGCCCTGATGGTGCCCCAGGGCGCCGTCACCATCGATCCCAAGGGCGGTGCGACCGTGCTGGTCGCCGGCGACGACGGCAAGGCCCACGCCCGCCGCGTCACCGCCGCCGAAATGATCGGGACCAAGTGGCGCATCGCCCAGGGCCTGCAAGCCGGCGACAAGGTCATCGTCGAAGGCGCCATGCGCCTGAAGGACGGCGGCCCGATCAAGGCCAGGCCCGTCCAGCCCGACGAGAACGCCGTCGGCAAGGCCGACAAGGCCGCTGCTCCGGCCGCAGGAAACTAAAGCCATGTTGTCGCGTTTCTTCATCGACCGGCCCATCTTCGCCTGGGTCATCGCCATCGTCATCATGCTGGCCGGCGTGCTGTCGATCCTCATCCTGCCGGTCGAACAGTACCCGCGCATCGCCCTGCCCCAGGTGACGGTCAACGCCACCTACCCCGGCGCCTCGGCCAAGATCGTCGAGGACTCGGTCACCCAGGTGATCGAGCAGAACATGACGGGTCTCGACCACCTGAAATACATGACCTCGAACTCGTCGAGCGGCCAGGCTTCGGTCACCCTCGTCTTCGAGGCCGGCACCGATCCCGACTTCGCCCAGGTCCAGGTCAACAACCAGGCCCAGGCGGCCCTGCGCCGCCTGCCGCAGGACGTGCAGACGCAAGGCCTGCGCGTCAACAAGGCGTCGGGCTCGCCGCTAATGGCCATCGCGCTTTATACCGAGGACAACAGCCAGTCCAACGCCGACCTCGGCGACTGGATCGCCTCGCACATGTCCGACCAGATCAGCCGTATCGACGGCGTCGGCGACACGCGCATCTTCGGCTCGCAGTACGCCATGCGCATCTGGCTGAACGCCGACCAGCTGGCCTCGTACAGCCTGACGCCCAACGACGTGCTCAACGCCATCAAGGCCCAGAACACCCAGGTGTCGGCCGGCCAGGTCGGCGCCGATCCCACCGGGCCCGACACGGCGCTCAACGCCACCATCACCGCCCAGTCGCAGTTGCAGACACCGGCGCAGTTCCAGAACATCATTGTCAAGAACAGCAGCTCGGGCACCCCCGTCTACCTGCGCGACGTCGCCCGGGTCGAGCTGGGGCCGCAGCAGTACGGCAATATCGCGCGCATGAACGGCCACCTGGCCGCCGGCATCCAGATCACCCTGGCGACCGGCGCCAACGCGCTGAAGACCGCCGACAAGGTCAAGGCCCTGATCAACCAGATCGAACCGACCTTCCCGGCCGGCGTCAAGTACGCCATCCCCAACGACTCGACGCAGTTCGTCAAGCTGTCGATCGAGGACGTGGTCAAGACCCTGGTCGAAGCCATCGTGCTGGTCTTCATCGTCATGTTCATCTTCCTGCAGAACTGGCGCGCCACCCTGATCCCGACCATCGCCGTTCCCGTCGTGCTGCTCGGCACTTTCGGCGTGCTGGCGGCGCTGGGATATTCGATCAATACCCTGACCATGTTCGGCCTGGTCCTGGCCATCGGCCTGCTGGTCGACGACGCCATCGTCGTCGTCGAAAACGTCGAACGCGTCATGCACGAAGAGGGCCTGGAGCCCAAGGAGGCCACGCGCCGGTCGATGGACGAGATCACCGGCGCCCTGATCGGCGTCGCCTCGGTCTTGGCCGCCATGTTCGTGCCCATGGCCTTCTTCGGCGGCACCCAGGGCATCATCTACCGCCAGTTCTCGGTGACCCTGGTCTCCGCCATGGTGCTGTCGGTCATCGTCGCCCTGATCCTGACCCCGCCGCTGTGCGCCACCCTGCTCAAGAAGCCCAAACACCATGAAGGCGCCTCGACCGGCGAGGAAGGCGAAGAGGACATCAAGGTCCACGGCCCCCTGTCCGCCTTCAACCGCGGGTTCCAGGTCTTCGCCCACCGCTACCAGATGGCCGTCAAGCGCATCATCAAGGCCCCGGCCCTGTTCATGATCGTCTACGGCCTGATCATCGCGGCCCTGGTGGGCCTGGGCATGACCCTGCCGACCTCCTTCCTGCCCGACGAAGACCAGGGCCTCCTGACGACCATCGTCCAGCTGCCGGTGGGGTCGACCACGGACCAGACCACCAAGGTGCTGGGCCAGGTGCAGAAGGTCTACCAGAAGGATCCGGCCGTCCAGTTCGTCTTCTCGATCGCGGGCTTCAGCTTCTCCGGCTCCGGCGAAAACCAGGGCATGGTCATCTGCCGGATGAAGGACTTCAAGGAACGCGGCGCCGACAACATGAAGGTGTTCGCCGTCGTCGAGCGCGCCAAGAAGCAGTTCGGCAGCATCCACAACGCCCTGGTCATCCCGACCATCCCGCCCCCCGTGCGCGAGCTCGGCAACGCTTCCGGTTTCGACCTCGAAATCAAGGACATGGGCGGGGCCGGCCACGACGCCCTGGTCTCCGCGCGCGACCAGCTGGTCGCCATGGCCAACAAGGAGCCGAGCCTGTCCAACGTCCGTGCCAACGGCCAGGACGACACACAGCAGCTCCATGTCGACATCGACAACACCAAGGCCAGCGCGCTCGGCGTCTCGGTCAGCGATATCAATTCGATGCTGAGCACGGCGCTCGGCGGCACCTATGTCAACGACTTCATCGATCGCGGCCGCATCAAGCGTGTCTACGTCCAGGGCGATGCGCCGTTCCGCACGCGCCCCGAGGACCTGAACCGCTGGTACGTCAAGAACACCAACGGCGAGATGGTGCCCTTCTCGGCCTTCGGCTCGTCCAGCTGGACCTTCGGCCCGCCACAGCTGCAACGCTACAACGGCACCGGCTCGATGGAAATCCAGGGCACCGCCGCGCCCGGCCAGTCGAACGGCCGCGCCATGGAAACCATGGAAAAGCTGGTTTCGCAGCTGCCGGGCGACATCGGCTTCGAATGGACCGGCCTCAGCTTGCAAGAACAGGAATCGGGCCAGCAGGCGCCGGCCCTGTACGCCCTGTCGCTGCTCGTCGTCTTCCTGCTGCTGGCGGCGCTGTATGAAAGCTGGTCGATCCCGTTCGCCGTCATCCTGGTGGTGCCCCTCGGCATCTTCGGGGCGCTGCTGGCGACCTGGTTCCGCGGTCTGGACAACGACATCTATTTCCAGGTCGGCCTCCTGGCCACCATGGGCCTGTCGGCCAAGAACGCCATCCTGATCGTGGAATTCGCCAAGATCCTCCACGAACAGGGCCGCACGCTCGTCTCGGCCACGCTGGAAGCCGTGCGCATCCGGCTGCGCCCGATCGTCATGACCTCGCTGGCCTTCACCTTCGGCATCCTGCCGCTGGCGCTCGCCAATTCGGCGGGCTCGGCGTCGCAGCACGCCATCGGCACCGGCCTGATCGGCGGTATCCTCGCAGCCACCTTCCTGGCGATCTTCTTCGTGCCGTTGTTCTTCGTGCTGGTGCAACGGATGTTCAAACAGGACCGCCTGCCGCAGGACCTGGCCGAACGCGAAGCGCAGAAGGGAAACAAGTGATGAAAAAGGTCGTTTTCACCCTTCCCTTGCTCGTCCTTTCCGCCTGCACCCTGGCGCCGAAATACGTTCGCCCCGAAGCGCCAGTCGCGTCCGGCTGGCCGGTCTCGACGCCGGAGGCCCAGGCCTCCGGGCCTGTACGCTGGCACGACCTGTTCCTCGACGCCCGCCTGCAGAAGACGATCGATCTGGCCGTCGCCAACAACCGCGACCTTCGCGTGGCCGTGCTCGACATCACCCGCGCCCGCGCCCAGTACGGCATCGCGCGCGCCGACCTGTTCCCGTCGCTCGACGGCAGCCTGTCGGGTTCGAAGAGCCACACACAGGCCAGCGGCGACGTGCAGAGCTACACGGCCAGCCTCGGCCTGTCGTGGGAGCTGGATATTTTCGGCCGCGTGCGCTCGCTGAACACGGCTGCCCTCGAAGACTTCTTCGCGGCCCAGGAAAATCGCAACGCCGTGCAGATCAGCCTGATCGGCGACGTTGCCAGCGCCTGGCTGAACCTCGCCGCCGGCCAGGACACGCTCAGGCTGGCGCAGCAGACCCTGCAGGCGCGTAAGGAGTCGTACGACATCGCCACCGGCCAGGCGAAGATCGGCACCGCGTCCGATCTCGACCTCGCCCAGGCCAAGACCGAGTACGAGAGCGCCCGCCAGGCGGTCGCGCAGGCCGAGACCGCCATCGACCAGGACAAGGCGGCCCTGACCCTTCTGGTCGGCGCGCCGCTGAGCGACGACCTCCTGCCCGATGGCCTGCAGGCGAACGCGGTCGCGGCCTCGCTGCCGGTCGGCCTGCCGTCGCAGGTCCTCCTCGGCCGGCCCGACGTCCTGACGGCCGAACACGACCTCAAGGCTGCCAATGCCGACATCGGCGCGGCGCGCGCGGCGATGTTCCCGTCGATCAGCCTGACCGGCGCCGCGGGCTCGGCCAGTTCGGCGCTTGGCGACCTGTTCAAGTCGGGCCACAACACCTGGTCCTACGGCACCTCGATCAAGCAGTCGATCTTCGCCGGGGGCGCCAATATCAACGGCGTGCGTTCGGCCAGGGCCAACCGCGACATCGCCGTCGCGCAATACGAGAAAGCCATTCAGAGCGCCTTCCGGGACGTCAGCGACGCCCTGGCCGTGCGCGCCCGCATCGACGAGCGTCTGGATGCCCAGACCCAGGCGACCGAAGCCGCCGCCCAGGCCTACCGCCTGTCGCAAGCCAGCTACAAGGCCGGCGCCACCAGCTACCTGACCCTGCTCGACGCCCAGCGGACCCTCTATTCCGCCCAGCAGAGCCTGATCACGCTCAATGCGCTGAAGGCTTCGAACCTGGTGGCCCTCTACCAGGCCGTGGCTGACGACCAGAGCCTGCAATAGGAAGGCGGGCGCGGCGATCTCGCGCCCGTAAACGGCTAGCTCAGCGCAGGGGCGTTCTTGTCTTTGCGGCGCTTGCCCAGCAGCATCTTGCCCTCCAGCCACGCCCTGAGCGCCCCGTAATAGGCCCTGAGGAAGGTTTCATCCGACGGAATATCGTTCGGGTTCTTCGGCGCCTGCCAGTCGATGCGCGTCTTGATCTTTTCGGCCACCGCCTTCATCACCTGGGGCTTGCGGTCGCGCAGGACCTGCTCCAGCACGCCCAGTTCCATTTCGCCGTAGGCCAGTTGCTCGGGCGAGAAGCTCAGGCCGAAACGGCTGTCGCCTTCCAGGTCGGCCAGATCGTAGCTGAGCTTGGCCTTGGGCATGTGGACGACGCGCGTCCCCGCCAGGAAGTCGCCGAGGCGCGCGTGCTGGCGGTTGAACAGCGGCAGGAGCACCAGGGCCAGCGCCCACACCAGGCCCAGCCAGCCCATCAGGTTGCCGGCCGCCAGCGCCACGCTCATGATGCCGAGCGGGAGGTAAAGCTCGACTTCGCGCAGCGCGTTGCGGGTGAACACCGCCGCCGGCGTCAGCGTGCCGCCGTCGTGGGCGATGACCCGGAGCTTCATCAGCCGCTTGCCCGGCGTGGCCGCATGCCGGCCCATCTCGAACACCATGAAATAGCCCGAGCGGATGAAGAACATGAAGGCGAAGAAGGCAATTTCGAGAATGGCCCCTGCCACCTTGTTGTGGCTGTTGTCGAACAGATCCTTGTGCGGCAGGCTGAGTACGATGATGAAGACGACGATCGGCGCGACGATCATGATCAGGATGTCGATCACCAGCGCCCCCAGGCGCTCGCCGAAGCTGGCATTGATGAAGGGCAGCACCACGCCTTCGGGCGTCACGATCTCCATGGCCGTGCGGCCGTACTCGCCATAGGGTGCGTCGCTCACCGGAGCCCGCCGGCCGGCCGTCCTGGTGTCCGTCTTCGGGTTTGAGGCCTTAGCCATTGCCCGCCTCCGCCTTGCGGCCGACGAAGGTGAAATAGGTCCACCACAGGATCAGCATGACGACGCCGATGGCGATGCGCGCGGCCGTCAGCGTGATGGTCTGGCGGCCGATGCCTTCGAGGCACCCGGCGACCGTCAGCATCAGCGCCACGCCGATCATCACCGTACCCGTCAGCCGCCCGGCCTCGGTCAGCGCGGCCTTGCGCGAACGGTCGCCCGGGAACATCAGCCGGCGCCCGATATGGAAGCCGCAGGCGCCGGCGATGATGATGGCCGACATTTCGGTCGTGCCGTGGATGGTCAGCCAGGCGGCGAAGTCGACGCCCAGGCCCTTGGATGAGAACAGCCACAGCATGGCGCCCATGGTGATGCCGTTCTGCATGAGCACCAGCAGGGTCGGCAGGCCGAACAGGGCCCCGACCGCGAAAGCCATGATCGACACCTGGGTGTTGTGCGTCATCAGGAAGACGGCGAACGGCGACAGGGCCTGGTCCTTGTCGGCCCCGCCCAGCGTATCCCTGAGGTCCTTGACCGAGGCGCCGACATCGCGGCCCTGCGCTTCCATGGGCGAGATGAAGACGTGGTACCAGCTGGAATCGTGGGCGCACAGGAGCCAGC
>NZ_CP166196.1:3167500-4138339 GCF_052327315.1 Asticcacaulis solisilvae | reverse complement strand
ACGCCGCCTGGCCTCGACGCCATGGTGTCGCCGTTCGCCGATGGCGTTAAGACCCTGATGGCGATCGATTTCAACATGCTCAATGCCTCGGCGCGGTCGGCGGTGGCGTCGCGGACAGCGTCGTTTACCGATGCCGGCGTGTCCATGGACCTGGCGCACCGGATCGCAACGCTGAGCGTGCTGCATCAGGCGCCCGACATCATCGCGCTTGCGGCCGAACGCAGGAAGTCTGTCGAAAAGACGGCGGAGCTCTACTTCCTGACCGGCGAACGCTTCGGTTTCGAGACCCTGGCCGACGGGGCAGGGGCCCTGGCCAGCGCCGACCCGTGGGACCGCATGGCGACGCGCCGCCTCATCGAGGATGTGCGCGCCGAACAGAAGGCGGTGGTAGCGGCCATGATGGCGCGCATGACGCCGAACGAGCAGCCCGTGGCCATCGCGGAAAGCTGGGAAAAGGACAATGCTGCCATGGTCGAACCCCTGCGCCAGATGATGCAGGACATGACGACGGGCGGCTGGAGCTTCGCCAAACTGACCATCGTCAATGCAATCCTGCGGGAATGGGCGGCCAAGCTGCAAGGCTAGGCCCTTGCCATTTGCGGTTTTTGTGACCATTTAGGCGGCATGTTTATCCAGACCGAAGCCACGCCCAATCCCGACGTCATCAAGTTCCTGCCCGGCAAGCCCGTGCTGGAGCAGGGCACGCGCCAGTTCGCCACGAGCGACGAAGCCAGGGCTTCGCCGCTGGCGGAAGCCCTGTTCGCCATCGACGGGGTGGCGGCGCTGTTTTTCGGCAACGACTTTTTGACGGTACGACGCAGCCCGGAATCGAGCCTGATCTGGGCCGAGCTGAAGCCGCCGATCCTGGCTGCGATCATGGACTTCTATACGTCCGGCCAACCGATCCTGCGTGAGGTCGAGGTGAAGACCGATATCGTCTACGAAGGCGAACTCGGCCAGATCGTCGCCGAGATCAAGGACCTGCTCGACACCCGCGTCCGTCCGGCCGTCGCCCAGGACGGCGGCGATATCGAATTCGACAGTTTCGACCTGGAAAGCGGCACGCTGTACCTGCATATGCGCGGCGCCTGCTCGGGCTGTCCGTCGTCCTCTGCGACCCTGCGCCAGGGCGTCGAGACGCTGATGAAGCACTATGTCCCCGAAGTGAAGCAGATCGAAGCGGTCATCTGATTTGAGTCTCGTACTCGTCATCGATACATCCCTGCACGCCTGCTCGGTCGGGCTGTTCCGCGACGGCGCGCCGGTGTTCGCGTCGTCCGAAGCCATGCAGCGCGGCCACCAGGAGCGCTTGGGGCCGCTGGCCGCGGAGGCCCTGGAACGGGCCGGCGTCCGGCCGCGCGAACTGACGCATCTGGGCGTGACGCTTGGGCCGGGTTCGTTTACCGGCCTGCGCGTCGGGTTGTCCTTCGCCAAGGGCCTGGCAGTCGGGCTGAACCTGCCCTTACAGGGGATCGGCACGCTGGAAGCCTTGGGTCATCATCCGGACCTGCTCGGTAAGCGCCGGGTGGCGGTGATCGACGGCGGGCGCGGCCAGATCTATATCCAGGTTTTCGACGGCGAGACTGTCCATGAACCGCGCGGCGTCACGGCGGACAGCTTCGATGTCCGCACTGATGTTCTGACGGGTCCGGGTGCGCATCTCCTGGCGGGTGACGCACCGGTTTTCGAGCAAGGCTGGCCGATGCCGGAAGCCCTGGCGGCCTTGACGCTGAAGGGCGGCCATGACGATCTGACGCCGCTCTATATGCGCGAAGCCGACGCGGTTGCGTCTACACGCGGTATCATCTCGATCTCATCATGATCCGGCAGGTAACCGAGGCCGGAGACGCTTTATGGGCGCGATTGGCCGGTATCCATGCTGCGAGTTTCGAACATGGCTGGGGCGCGGACGAGCTTCGGAAAATGGCGGCTACGGCGCATAACCGTCTTTACATCGTTGAAGATGACGTTGCGGTTTGTTTTATCCTCCTCACGGTGGTGGCGGGCGAGGGCGAGATTCTGACGATCGCTACAGCGCCGGATCATCGTGGGCAGGGGCATGCGGGCCGTTTGCTGGCCTATGTCGCCGAAACGCTTGCTGTCGAAAATGTCGAAGCGATCTTTCTCGAAGTCGCCATTGATAATGCCGCGGCAATCGCTGTGTACAAACGGGCGGGATTTGCATCGGCCGGCTTGCGAAAAGGCTATTACAGCCGGGCGGGCGGCGCGGTGGTGGACGCCTGCATACTGAGGCTTGCACTCGGTTGAGGCGACCTTTACATTTATATGCGCCGCGAGTGGCACAGGAGTCGGCTGATGGATCGCATTGAACAGCAATGCATTGAAAAAGGCATGCGCATGACGGATCAGCGCCGCGTGGTGGCGCGTGTCCTGGCGCAGGCCCAGGATCATCCCGACGTCGAAGAGCTGTATCATCGGGCTGTGGCGGTCGATCCGCATATTTCGCTGGCGACGGTCTATCGCACGGTACGTCTGTTCGAAGAAGCCGGCGTGGTCGAACGTCATGACTTCGGCGACGGCCGTTCGCGCTACGAAGAGGCCGGTGAGGACCATCACGACCACCTGATCAATATCAAGACGGGTGAGGTCATCGAATTCTTCGACCAGGAAATCGAGAAAATGAAGGAAGCCCTGGCCGAAAAGCTTGGCTTTAAGCTGGTCGGCCACAAACTGGAACTCTACGCCGTTCCGCTCGACGAAAAATAGCTTCCGAAGTGCATCGCACTTCGGCAAGCGCGACTGCGCGTCGGGCATGTTTGCCCGAGCCATGCGGCGCTTGAGCAAAAATCAAGCCGTGCAGGGGTCCGCGACCCCTGCGACTTATTGCTTTTTGCGCTATATTTCATCATAACGCGCGGATGAATTCTCCCGCGCGTACTTCCAAAAAGCTGCATATCAAGACCTACGGCTGTCAGATGAACGTCTATGACAGCGAGCGTATGGCCGACATCCTGCGTCCGCTCGGCTACGAGATGGCCGAGACATCGGACGACGCCGATCTGGTCGTGCTCAACACCTGCCATATTCGCGAGAAGGCCTCGGAAAAGGTCTATTCCGAAATCGGCCGCCTGAAAGAGCAGCGCGGCGAGAAGGAAGCGCGCGGGGGCGGGCGCATGACGATCGCAATCGCGGGCTGTGTCGCCCAGGCCGAGGGCCAGGAGATCATGAACCGCGCGCCGGCGGTCGATCTGGTGATCGGACCGCAGGCCTATCATCAGCTGCCGGAGCTGATTGCGCGTACGACGCGGATGAAGGGCGAACGCCTGGCCGCCGATTTCGCGCCGGACGCCAAGTTCGATGCGCTGACGGCCGAGCGCAACGTCACGGGTCCGACGGCGTTCCTGACGGTTCAGGAAGGCTGCGACAAATTCTGCACTTTCTGCGTCGTGCCCTATACGCGCGGTGCCGAGTGGTCGCGGCCGGTGGCTTCGATTCTCGAAGAGGCCCGGGGCCTTGCCGCCAAGGGCGTGCGCGAAGTGACCTTGCTGGGTCAGAACGTCAACGCCTATAACGGCGTGGATGCTGACGGCCAGCCGTCGACCCTGGCGAAGCTGATGTATGCGCTGGCGGACATCGAAGGCATCGACCGCCTGCGTTATACGACGTCGCACCCCAACGACATGGGCGACGACCTGATCGCGGCGCATGGCGACCTGGGCGCCTTGATGCCGTACCTTCACCTGCCGGTGCAATCGGGTTCGGACAAGATCCTGCGCGCCATGAACCGCAAGCACGGGCGGGCGGCCTATGTCGAGCTGATCCAGCGCATCAAGGCGGCGCGTCCGGACCTGGCGCTGTCGGGCGACTTCATCGTCGGTTTCCCGGGCGAGACCGACAGGGATTTCGAGGACACGCTCGATCTGGTGCGGACGGTCGGCTACGCCTCGGCCTTTACGTTCAAATATTCGCCACGTCCGGGCACGCCCGCCGCGTCGATGCCGAACCAGGTGCCGGAAGATGTCATGGACGAGCGCCTGCAAAGGCTGAACGCCCTGATCGTCGAGCAGCAACAGGCGTTCAAGGAGACCCTGGTCGGCCAGGTCCTGCCGGTCCTGTTCGAAAAGAAGGGCCGTTACGGTCGTCAGGCGATCGGACGCTCCCCATATCTGCAATCGGTGTTCGTCGAGGATGCCGATCACCTGATGGGCCAGATCGTGCCTGTCCGTATTACGGCGCTTGGCAATAACAGTTTGCAGGGCGCCTTGCTTGCCCCTGTGGAGGCCTAGTGGCTGAGGATTTTATATCGCTGTCGGATGCGTGCGTGCTGGCGGTGGCCGGCCCGTCGGAACGGTACCTGGCCATGATCGAGGGCGCCTTCAAGGTGCTGATCGAAATGCCGGGCGGCGGCCTTGTCGTGTCGGGCGATGCGCGCGGACGGCAACGCGCAAAGGCGGTGGTCGCGGCGCTGTCGGACCTGTACGACAAAGGCGTCGACATCACCGAGGTCGATGTACGCCACGTGATCGAGCAGCCGCAAACCGCGGCCGGGGATGGGGAAACCGCCGTCCAGATTGCGCCGAACGATTCCCGCAACACCATCGTCATGGGCCGGCGCGGCGCCATTGCCGCCAAGACGGCCGGGCAGGCAGCCTATCTGCGCGAGCTGGTGGAAAAGGACCTGGTGTTCGCGCTCGGACCCGCGGGTTCCGGCAAGACCTTCATGGCCGTGGCGCATGGCGTGTCCTTGCTGCTCAGCCGCCGTGTCGACAAGCTGGTCATCACGCGTCCGGCGGTCGAGGCCGGTGAGCGCCTGGGCTTTCTGCCGGGCGATCTCAATGAAAAGATCGACCCGTACCTGACGCCGATCTGGGGCGCGCTCGACGATATCCTCGGGCCGCAGGTCCTGGCCAAGAAGCGCGAGACCAAGGAAATCGAGGTCGCGCCGCTGGCCTATATGCGCGGCCGCACCCTGTCCTATTCCTACGTCATCATCGATGAGGCGCAGAACACCACGCGCATGCAGATGAAGATGATCCTGACGCGTCTGGGCGAAGGCTCGAAGATGGTGGTGACGGGTGATCCGTCGCAGGTCGACCTGCCGAACCGCAACGACAGCGGGCTGACCCACGCCATGGGCCTGCTCGGCAAGCTCAAGGGTGTCGGCGTCGCCGAACTGTCGGCCGACGACATCGTGCGCCACGAACTGGTGGCGCGTATCGTCCGCGCCTACGACAACGAACACAGACACGCCTTCGGAGGCGCATGATGGAACCGCTGATCGATATCGAAATCGAGGACGACGGCTGGTTGGACGTGCTTCCGGACGCGCAGGACGTGGTCGAGACGGGGGTTGCGGCGGCGCTGGCGGCGGTCGAGATCGAAGGCCAGGCCGATGTCGTGGTCCTGCTGTGCAACGACGCCGAGATGCGCGAACTGAACCGCGAATACCGCAAGAAGGACAAGGCGACCAACGTGCTCAGCTTCCCGGCGCCCAAGGCGATGCGGGTCAAGGGCGTGCTGGAACACCTGGGCGACGTGGCCCTGGGGCTCGAAACCTGTGTGCGCGAGGCGCAGGAACAGGGCAAGACGCTCAAAAATCACGTGATGCATCTGTCGGTGCATGGCACTTTGCATCTGTTGGGTTATGATCACATGACAGATGAAGAGGCGGAAGAGATGGAATCCCTGGAACGGGACATTCTAGCGGGTCTGGGCGTGCCCGATCCCTATGCACAGGACGCGGATCGTGGCTGAGACCGAGGGGCATAAGCCGGGCCTGCTGTCGTCGCTGTTCGGCTTCAACCGCAAAGCGGCCGACCGTGACGAGGCGTCGCCCGGCCACGCGCACGACGACAAGACGGTCAGCGAACTGGTCAACCATGCGCGCGCCTTCCAGTCCCTGAGCGTTGCCGACGTCATGACGCCGCGCGTCGACATTATCGGCGTCGAGCTGTCGAGCACCCTGGCCGACGTCGTCAGCATCGCCGTCGAAAGCGAACATTCGCGCCTGCCGATCTATCGTGAAACGCTCGACGATCCCGTGGGCGTCGTCCACATCAAGGACGTGCTCAAGCTGCTGGCGCCGGAACCCGGCCGTCCGGCGCCCAACTGGGCAGAGCCCATCCTCCACCGCCTGCGCCGCGAAGTGCTGTACGTGCCGTCGTCGATGACGACCTCGGAACTGCTGGTGCGCATGCAGGGCAACCGCATCCACCTGGCGCTGGTCATCGATGAATTCGGCGGGACCGATGGTCTGGTTTCGCTCGAAGACCTGGTCGAAGCCGTGGTCGGCAATATCGACGACGAATACGACGAAGTTTCCGAAGAAAGCATCCGCGACCTGCCGGGCGGCCAGATCGAGGCCGACGGCCGTGTCGAACTGGCGGCGCTGGAGATTCGCGTCGGCCGGCCGCTCCAGATCGAGGACGCCGAAGAAGAAGTCGACACCCTGGCGGGCCTGGTTGCCGTGCTGGCCGGCCGTGTGCCGCAGCGCGGAGAGGTCGTGCCCTATCCCCAGGCGGGCTTCGATATCGAGGTGGTCGACGCCGATGCCCGCCGCATCAAGCGGCTGCGGCTGCACCGCCGCGCTTTGGAGACCGAAGACCTGCAGCCGGCGGATGATTGAGCCGGTGCTGGCCATCCTGCGCACGCCCGGCGCCGTCAAGGCGCGCGGGCTGCTTTCCGCCCTGCATAAACGTCCGCGCATCCTGGCCCTGGCCGCCGGCATCCTGATCGGACTGGCGCAGCCGCCTTTCGGTTTCATTCCAGGCCTTTTCGGCTATGCGATCCTGTTGTTCTGCCTTGAGCAGGACCTGGGCAAGCGGCCGTGGCGCGATACGTTCTTCGTCGGCTGGCTGGCGGGTTTCGCCTATTTCTTCGTCGGCTGTTTCTGGATCGCCGAGGCCTTCCTGGTCGACGCCAAAACCTATGGCTGGATGGCGCCGTTCGCCGCGACGCTTCTGCCGTCGGGGATCGGCCTGTTCTGGGGCCTGTTCGCCATGGCCTATCGCCGGCTGCGCTCCGGCAAGGCGTCGCGTTTCATCCTGTTTGCGGTGCTGTTCTCGCTGCTGGAAATCACGCGCGGTACCATCCTGTCCGGCTTTCCGTGGGATCCGTCCGGATCGACCTGGCGGGCGGGTTCGGCCATGTCGCAGATGGCGGCCTTTGTCGGGGTGTACGGCCTCGGCCTGATCACCGTGCTGATCTTCGCCAGTCCCGCGGTGATCAGGCCCCGCGAAGGCCTGCGCGGCGTGTGGCCGGTCGCCGTGGCGGCCGTCCTGTGGGCCGGCGGTATTGCGATCGGCGAAGTACGCCTTGCGACAACCCATTTCGGCTCGACCGGGTACACGGTCCGTGTCGTCCAGCCCAATGTCGGCCAGAAGGCCAAGTGGACGGTGGGGGCGCTCGACAGCCTGCTGGCCGACTATGTGAGCCTGAGCCGCGCACCGCCGGCGCCCGGCCGCGCCCGGCCAGCCCTGATCGTCTGGCCCGAGGGCGCCCTGCCGTCGATGTTCGAAGACGTGATGTCCGCCGACTCGTGGACCGCGCCGATCCTGACCTCGTTCCTCGACGACAAGCAGGCCTTTATAATGGGGACGTCGCGTACCGAGCACGATGCGAAAGGCGTCGCCATCTATCGCAATTCGATGGTCGCCATGCACCAGGACGGCCAGCAGACGGTCATCGACGGTTTCTATGACAAGTACAAGCTGGTGCCCTTCGGCGAATTCACACCGTTCCAGGATATTCTCAATCCCCTGGGTATGAAGGCGCTGACCCATTTCGACGACAGCTTCACGCCCGGCGGCCGCACGAAGCCGGTCCAGTTCTATACGATCCCGAAGTTCCTGCCGCTGATCTGCTATGAGGGCATCTTCCCCAGCCTCGACATGGACAGCTATTCTTCGTCCGACGATCCGCGCCGGCCGTCGTGGATTTTGAACATCAGCAACGACGCCTGGTTCGGCCCGACGACGGGTCCGCGCCAACATTTGAACCTGGCCAGTTATCGTGCGATCGAAGAAGGCTTACCTATGGTAAGATCAACGCCTACGGGTATATCTGTGCTGATCGATCCGCTGGGCCGTGTAGTCGCCGGAAGCCGGATAGATTTGAACCAAAAAGGCTTCGTCGACTTAACTATACCTAGCCGGGTGGGCCGTACTGTTTACTCAACTTCCCGTTTCGGCATAGTTGCTTTTGACGTGATTTTTCTCTTGATTCTCGTGCCTTTTGATCCATTGGTACTGATGATCAGGAAGAAACCCATTCGGTCTCTTTTCCGCCGCGGGCGTGTCGACTAGAGCGTAAGGACGTGGGTTAGGAACAGCTTCTTGCCTCCACGCCGTATAAGTCTCGGATCGGTGTGCTGATCGACAGAAAAATAAAATATAGAGGCGAAGTTGGACGACAATTCTAAAACCGACCGTGGGCCTAACCCGGTTGACTTGCACGTGGGTGCCCGCGTGAGAATGCGACGCAAATTTCTCGGTATGAGTCAGGAAGGCCTCGCAGACACTATCGACCTGACCTTCCAGCAGGTGCAAAAGTATGAGCGCGGTTCGAACCGCATCAGTGCATCCAAGCTGTATGAAATCTCCAAGGCGCTGAAGGCGCCTGTCTCCTATTTCTTCGAAGGCTACGGCGAAGGGGAATCGGTCGAAGGTTTTTCGGAATCGGAAAGCGAACAGTTTGTGCACGGTTTCCTGATGACGACCGAAGGCATCGAACTGGCCGAAGCCTTCCCGCGCATCCGGAGCGGCAAGCATCGCCGGCGCATCCTGGAGCTGGTCCGCGCCCTTGCCGAAGACGACGACGCCTGATCGACGCTGTAATCGATTAAGGCACCCCCGAAAAGGCAATTCGGGAACTGCGCCTGAACCCATCCGGCCCCGTCCTCGCGGCGGGGCCTTTTTGCGTTCGCCGGCATAAACCGCTTGCCCATATAAAGATATCTTTATATGCTTATGGGGTGTAAATGCAGAAGGTCTCTTTCATGCGCCCCTCCTATATCTTCACTTCCGAAAGCGTTTCCGAAGGCCATCCCGACAAGGTCGCCGACCGCATTTCCGACGTCGTGGTCGATGCCTTCCTGTCGCGCGATCCGGAAGCGCGGGTGGCGTGCGAGACGCTGGTGACGACCAACCGCATCGTCCTGGCCGGGGAATGCCGCGCCGGCGACGAGCAGATCAGTGACATCATCAAGGGGCTCGAAGAAAAGGTCCGCCAGGCGGTCAAGACGATCGGCTACGCGCAGAAGGGCTTCCACTGGGCGACGGCGGACTATGCCTGCCACCTGCACGCCCAGTCCGCCGATATCGCCCAGGGCGTCGACGCCGGCCACAACAAGGACGAAGGCGCGGGCGACCAGGGCATCATGTTCGGCTATGCGACCGACGAGACGGCGGAGCTGACGCCGGCGCCGCTGCAATGGTCGCACAACATCCTGCACCGCCTGGCTCAGGCGCGCCACGGCGGCGAGCATCGTCTGGAACCCGATGCCAAGAGCCAGGTGACCGTGCAATACGAAAACGGCCGGCCCAGCCGCATCCTCAAGGTCCTGGTGTCGCACCAGCACCATGAGGGTCTTAGCCCCAGGGATGTCGAAGCCATCGTCAAGCCGTACGCGCTCGAGGTGCTGCCGGAAGGCATGGTGACGGCCGAGACCGAATGGCTGGTCAACCCGACCGGCAACTTCGTCATCGGCGGTCCGGACGGCGATGCCGGCCTGACCGGGCGCAAGATCATCGTCGATACCTATGGCGGCGCGGCGCCCCACGGCGGCGGCGCCTTCTCGGGCAAGGATCCGACCAAGGTCGACCGGTCCGCGGCCTATGCCCTGCGCTACCTGGCCAAGAATGTCGTGGCGGCGGGACTGGCAAAGAAGTGCACGCTTCAGGTCTCCTACGCGATCGGCGTGTCGCGTCCCTTGAGCTTCTATGTCGATACCCACGGCACCGGCCAGGTCGACGAGGAAAAGCTGGAAGCCATCCTGCCGGAACTGGTCGGCGGCCTGACACCGCGGTCGATCCGCCTGCACTTGGGCCTCAACCGCCCGATCTACGAGCGCACGACGGCCTATGGCCACTTCGGCCGCACGCCGGACGCCGAAGGCGGCTTCTCGTGGGAAAAGACAGACCTCGTGGCGGCGCTCAAATCTGAATTCGGGTGTTAATGCGTTGACTTTCGGGGCGCGAAGCGTCACAGCCGCGCCCATGACCACCGATACCGACAAGACGCCGCCGACCTGGGGCCCCATGCGCTCCTTCGGCCGCACCAAATCGCGCACACTGAAACCGCGCCAGGCCAACCTGTTCGACACCCTGCTGCCGGATATCGCCGTCACCGACGAAAGCCTGCCGGGGATTCTCGACGGCGGCAAGGTGTGGCTGGAAATCGGCTTCGGTGGCGGTGAGCACCTGGCCGGGCAGGCCGGACGCAATCCCGATGCGACCATTATCGGCTGCGAGCCCTTCCTCAATGGGGTCGGGTCGCTGCTGCGTCATATCGAGGATGGTGGCCTGAAGAATGTCCGTATCCTGGCCGACGACGCGCGGCCGTTGATCGACAAGCTGCCGGATGGGAGTCTGGATCGCATCTTCATCCTGTTCGCCGATCCCTGGCCCAAGGCGCGCCACAACAAGCGGCGCTTTATCCAGACCGAGACGGTGGACGCCTTTGCCCGCGTGCTTAGACCGGGCGGGCGCGTCCGTTTCGCGACCGACTGGGCGGACTATGCCGACTGGGCGCTGCGTTTCTTCCAGGCCAGCCCCGATTTCGACTGGTTGGCGCAAAGCCCGGAAGATTGGACGAAGCCGCCGGAAGACCACCTCACAACGCGCTATGAGACCAAGGGCCTCGGCGACTGCAAGCCGGTCTTCTTCGACTTCTTCAGGAAGTAAGCACTATTCCAATAGCGATTGCCCACCGCCGCTGAAGCCGTGAGCCATCGGGGCCACCCGATGCGGCGGCGATTGAGATGAAAAAACGAAGTAACCTACAGGGTTACTTCGTCGGACGGGCAACCTTGCTTTCCAGGTTGGCCTTGACCTGACGGGCGTCATAGGCGTTGGGCTGGTCGGGTTTGGCGCCCTTGTGCATCAGGATTTCGGCTGAAGCTTCGTAGCGCGTGAACTGGTAGCTGTCGCGCTGCCAGTCGTCCATGCCGAAGCCCATGCCCCAGGCGCCCCAGCGGCTGCCGCGATAGAAGCGCCACGACACGCTGTTCATGAACGGGTCGTCGTAGGTGTTGACGGTGCGCGTCTTGGTGTCGGTGTCGCGGTGCACGATCTCGAACCAGTCGTAGCCGTTGGTGAGCGTCAGTTCGGCCGCGTGGTACAGCATGTAGTTTTCGACCGTTTCGCGCGGAGTCGAGTCGTTACCCGAGAAGCTCAGGCGATACCGGCCGTCCTCGATACGCGTGTCGCTGTAACCCCAGTGATAGCCGGACGCGGTGTTGGCCGCCTGATACGGCGTCGGCGTAGAGCAGCCCGACAGGGCGGCCAGCGCTGAAATAGCGAACGCGGTGACGATATACTTTTTCATTGGCGTTTTCCCACTGGCACGGAGGCTCAGACTACAATCTGTGCCAGCAAATTAGCGCCGTCAATACGGCGTAATTTGGTCACATTAATCTTACGATCGCAAATTTGCTCAGGCGGCTCTGGCGTTGTGCTTTGTGTGTGTCAGCGCCGACAGGGTCTCGAAGGCGGCACCTGTCCATTGCAGCATGTCGATACGTACGCTTGCCGGCGTGAAATTCAGCATGTTGAAGCCGTTGGGCTGACGCCGCAGGCGTTTCGAGGTCGCCGTCGAAGCGTTGAGGAACAGGGTGGCGTGGCCGTCGCTTTCGCGCGTTTCGGTATAGGCGTGGTGCTGGTGGCCGGCCAGGACCAGGTCGATCCGGCACGCGTCCAGCGTCCTGGTAAAGGCGTGGCGGTTGAACAGGGCGACCTCGAGCGGGAATTCCTTCGGGTTCATCACGGGATGATGCAGGACGCACATGCGCCACGGCGCCGTGGACGCATCGAAGGCGCGATGCAGGTCGCGGCACTGGCCGGGGCTTATGGCGCCATTGGCCCAGTTCCAGTGCGGCAGGATTCTGCGCGCCGAATTGAGGCCCTTGATATGGACGGTGTCCGAACGGAACTCGGGCTCGAGATCCCGTGCGATATGGTGGCGATAGCGGGCGAACGGGTTGACGAAACGCGTAAGGTCCATGCCGGGCAGGTCGTGATTGCCGGGAATGGCGAAGACGGGAAGCTTCAGGCTGTCGAACCACGTGCGTGCGTCCCTGAACTCCTGATCGGTCGACGATTGCGTGATGTCGCCGCTGGCTATGACCAGGTCTGGCCGTGCGTCGATGAGGTGCGCTGTCAGGCCCTCGATCACGGCGGGCTCGATGCAGCCGAAATGCAGGTCCGATACATGCGCGATCTTCATCCCGCCTCCGGGACCAGCACCTTGACGTGGCGCGGCTTCAGCGTAAATTCCAGCGGCGTGCGCAGCTTTTCGACCTCGCCGTCGATCGACACCAGGGCCTTTTTGTGCCGGCTCCACAGCTTGATGCGCTGGCCGGTCATTTCCTTCAGGTCGGGGTCGCGCAGCCAGTGTCCGAACAAAAGCCGCATCAGCACGCGGACGTGCGAGGCCTTTGTTTTGGTCGTCATGACATAGGCCGCCAGTTCGCCGCCGTCGAGCGTGTGGCGCTTGAAATTGCTTTCGGTCAGCTTGTCGCTGTCGGCGAAACGGTTGGCCGACACGACGACAGCCGGCGCATGGAACCTGGCCATCACGCCGTCGACATCCAGCACGATGCGCTCGCGCTTGTGGCGGTCGAGATTGTCCAGGATGAACATGAAGAGCTGCGGGACCAGCCAGACCTTGCTGGTGTCGCGTTTCTGCTCGCGATAGACAGAGGCCTGCGGCATGGTACCGATGCTGGCGCAACACAGGAACAGCTCGCCGTTGACATAGCCGGCGTCGATGGCGTCGGTCCTGACGCCCTGCGCATAGGCCTTCAGCGCCTGTTGCAGGGTGTCGATACCGAGGTCGTGAGGCAGGAGGTTCATGGTGCCGAAGGGCAGGACACCGAAGGCCTTGCCGTGCTCGGCCAGCACCTTGGCGCTTTCGCGGATCGTGCCGTCGCCGCCGCCGATGAGCAGGGGCTGGGTGCTTTTGATGAAACGGTCGAGGTTTTCCGACATCGCGTCGGGCTCGCTGAGACATAGCTCGGCGACCTCAAGGCCACTGTCGTGAATCGCCGCTTCGACGGCCGCCTCGCCCATATTGAGCACGGTGCCTGACCGCCGGTTGATGAGTATGTTAAAGCCTTTGCCCGCCATGCGTCCGTTGTGGCGCATGGCGATGCAAAGAATCGATAGCGATTGGCTACCTTATCCGCGCTGATCGCGCTTGGCGGCGACGCGCAGGCGCAGGGCATTGAGCTTGATGAAGCCGGCGGCGTCGCGGTGGTCGTAGGCGACCTTGCCTTCTTCGAACGTCACCAAGTCCTGGTCGTACAGCGAGTACGGGCTCGTGCGGCCGATGACGGTGACATTGCCCTTGTAGAGCTTGACGCGGACCTGGCCGGTGACCTTGTCCTGGCTGTAGTCGATGGCGGCCTGCAGCATCTGGCGCTCAGGAGAGAACCAGAAGCCGTTATAGACCAGCGACGCGTACTTCGGCATCAGCTCGTCCTTCAGGTGCATGGCGCCGCGATCGAGCGTGATCGACTCGATGCCGCGGTGCGCGGCCAGAAGGATGGTGCCGCCCGGGGTCTCGTAGACGCCGCGCGACTTCATGCCGACGAAGCGGTTTTCGACCAGGTCGAGGCGGCCGACGCCATTGTCGTGGCCGAGCTGGTTGAGCTTGGTCAGCAGCGCCGCCGGCGACAGCTTTTCACCGTCGATGGCGACCGGATCGCCGCGTTCGAAATCGATGGTGAAGACGGTCGGCGTATTCGGCGCGTCCTCGGCCGAAATGGTGCGCTGATAGACGAATTCCGGGGCTTCGACCGCCGGATCTTCCAGCACCTTGCCTTCGGACGACGAGTGCAGAAGATTGGCGTCGACCGAGAAGGGGGCGTCGCCGCGCTTGTCCTTGGCGATGGGGATCTGGTGCGCTTCGGCGAAGGCCAGCAGGGCTTCGCGCGAAGCGAAGTCCCATTCGCGCCACGGCGCGATGACGCGGATGTCGGGTTCGAGGCCGTAATAGCCGAGCTCGAAGCGGACCTGGTCGTTGCCCTTGCCGGTGGCGCCGTGGCAGACGGCGTCGGCGCCGACCTTGCGGGCGATTTCGATCTGCTTCTTGGCGATCAGCGGGCGCGCGATCGAGGTGCCGAGCAGGTACTGGCCTTCATAGACCGTGTTGGCGCGGAACATCGGGAAGACGTAGTCGCGGACGAATTCCTCGCGCAGGTCCTCGATGAAAATGTTTTCCGGCTTGATGCCCAGAAGCTCGGCCTTCTTGCGCGCCGGCTCCAGCTCTTCGCCCTGGCCGAGGTCGGCGGTGAAGGTGACGACTTCGGCGTTATATTCGGTCTGCAGCCACTTCAGGATGATCGAGGTGTCGAGACCGCCCGAATAGGCGAGGACGACTTTCTTGACGGGCTTTTCGGCGGGTGCGGACATGGGCGTTCCTTAGACGGGACGGTGTGGGTAAATTCCCGCGCGCTTTACGGTCTGCGTCGCTGCGATGCAAGAAAAAAGAGGGGCCGGCGGGCCCCTCTCTTTTTATACGGTCACTTGTGTTCCCAGTTCGACCACGCGTCCCGGCGGGATATGGAAGAACTCGGTCGGGTTGGTGGCGTTTTTCATCAGGAAGATGAACAGCTTGTCCTGCCACAACGGCATGCCCGAATTGGCCGACGGCACGACGCTGCGGCGGCCGAGGAAGAAGCTGGTCGACATGATGTCGAACTTCAGGCCCAGCTTGCGGCACAGGCCCAGCGCCTTCGGCAGGTTCGGGCTTTCCATGAAGCCGTAGTTCAGCGTGACCTTCTTGAAATCGTCGTTTAACACCTCGATCGAGATGCGGTCGCCGTCCTGGACGCGCGGCGTATTGGTCGTCCGCACCGTCAGGATGATGTTCTTCTCGTGCAGGATCTTGTTGTGCTTGAGATTGTGCATCAGGGCGACCGGGGCGACTTCGCCGTCCGAGGTCAGGAAGATGGCCGTGCCGGCGACGCGGTGCGGCGGACGCTTCTTCAGCATTTCGATCAGGTCGGTCAGCAGCACCGAGTCGCGGCGCGACTTTTCGGTCAGCGTCTTGGTGCCGCCGGCCCAGGTCAGCATGGTCAGGACCAGCGCGCCACCCAGGGTCAGGGGCAGCCAGGCGCCGTCCGGAATCTTCAGCAGGTTCGAGCTGAAGAAGACGATGTCGAGCGTACCCAGCGGCGCCAGCAGCGCCCAGGCCTGCCAGCGCTTCCACTTCCACACGTGGCGCAGGAAGACATAGGCCAGAAGCGTGTCGACCATCATGGCGCCGGTCACGGCGATGCCGTACATCGAGGTCAGGCGGTCGGTGGTCTGGAAGACGAGCAGCAGGATCAGGACGCCGATCAGCAGCATCGAATTGATTTGCGGCACGAAGATCTGGCCGGCCTGGGTTTCCGACGTGCGCTTGATGTCGATGCGCGGCAGCAGGCCCAGTTGCACCGCCTGCTGCGTCATCGAGAACGCGCCGGTGATGACGGCCTGGCTGGCGATGACGGTGGCCAGCGTCGCCAGGATAAAGATCGGCCAGTAGGCCAGGGGATCCTTGCCGACCATCTGCCAGAACGGATTGGCGCTGGCCGCGGGGTCCTTGAGCACCAGCGCGCCCTGGCCGAGATAATTCAGTGTCAGACACGGCAGGACGAAGACCAGCCACGACATCTGAATGGGCTTTTTGCCGAAATGGCCCATGTCGGCATACAGCGCCTCGGCGCCGGTGACCGCCAGGAAGACAGAGCCCAGGATGACGAAGCCCATAAGGCCGTTGGCGAAGAGGAACTCGATACCGTATTGCGGCATCAGGGCGGTGATGATGATCGGGTCATCAAAAATGTGGCGCAGCCCAAGTCCGCCCAGTGCCAGGAACCACAGCACGGTGATCGGGCCGAAGAACTTGGCGACCTTGCCCGTACCCTTCGACTGCACCATGAACAGGACCAGCAGGATGACGCCGGCCAGGCCCACGATATAGGCGTGGGGGATGTGGCCGACGCCCGGCGCGTCGCGCAGGCCTTCGACCGCGCCCAGCACCGAAACCGCCGGGGTGATGATGCCGTCGCCGTAGAACAGCGAGGCGCCGCAAATGCCCAAAAAGAAGACGGCCGGCGAATATTTGCCCAAGGCCTTTTGCGCCAGCGCCATCAGCGCCAGCGTGCCGCCTTCGCCCTTGTTGTCGGCGCGCATCAGGAAGATGACGTACTTGACCGTCACCACCATGATCAGCGCCCAGAACACCAGCGAAATGACGCCATAGACGGCCAGGTTGCCGTCGGCGCCGGCACGCGTATGGCGCAGCGCCTCGCGCATGGCGTACAGCGGCGACGTACCGATATCGCCGAAGACGACGCCGATCGATCCGACAGCCAGCGCCAGGAAGCCTTCCGATCCGTGGCCGTGACTCTGCACGGCGTCTGCCGCGGGCGAATGGCCTGCGGAGGATAGGTGAACGCTTGTGGCGGGATTGGCTTGGGAATCGGTGTCCGTTGCGGCAACGGAAGATGCTGATAGCGGCGCGGACGCCGTTGAATCAGCTGGGGTATCCCCGGTCATGCACACTCTCCTGAGGGCGGTGACACACAAAAGTCCCGGTAGGCCCTCGCTTGATTGCCGGGCTCTTACGCTTATTTAAGAACACATTCAATCCTGATTACAGTTCGATTAGGGTCGCGAAACGGAGCTTGGGCTAGGAACCGCTGTAAAATTGTTGTAATATCGAGATAATCATGTCGGACAGCCAAAGATTTCCCGTCGCCGCGCACACCCTGGCGTACCTGGCCCACCGCAACGCCTATTCTCGCGAACAGGCGGTGTCTTCCTCTGTGCTCGCTGCATCGATCCCCACCAACCCGGTCGTGATTCGTCGCATGACGACGCAGCTGGCCAAGGCCGGCCTCTTGGCGACGTGCTCCGGCGTGTCGGGCGGGGCGTGGCTGCTCAAGCGACCGGAACATATTCACCTCGATGAAGTCTTGCGCGCCGTCAACGGCTGCGCACACCTCGGCAGTGCGCCGGTCGGCGCCAAGAACTGCCCGATCAGCCAGGCCATTCCGCGCGCCGTCAGCCACGCCATGGACCTGGCCAATGCGGCCGCCTCGGCCAGCCTGGCGCGCATCACGGTCGCCGACCTGCTGACCCAGGCCGGGCATCAGGCCGAAAACGCCGAAAAAATCCCCGCTTAACGCTGCGCCGCCATGGCGGTCGCAACCGACGCCGTGCGCGCATAGGCAAAGGCGTCGCCGACGGCGATCAGCACCGGCCCATCCCAGTCCGCCGTCTTCACCTCGTCCGCCAGCCGGTCGAGCCGTGTCGTCACGGCGCGGGCGTGCGGGCGTCCGGCGTTCTCGATCAGCACGACGGGCGTCGCCGCCGAACGGCCGGCTTCGCGCAGGCGTGCCTCGATGTGGCGGGCATTGTGCGACGACATGTAGAAGACCAGGCTGGTTTCAGTGTCGGACACGCGGGCGTCGTCGAGATCGATGCTGCCTTCCTTGGTGCGGCCGGTCAGGAAGGTGACGGCGCGCGCCTCGCCGCGGTGGGTCAGCGGGAATTCGAACTGCGCGGCGGCCGCACTTGCAGCCGTAACGCCCGCCAGGGTCTTGTGCGCGACGCCGTGGCGGTCGAGATACTGGCGCTCTTCCTCGACACGGCCGAACATCGACGGATCGCCGCCCTTCAGCCGCACCACGTGCAGGCCCTTGTTGGCCAGGCGAACCATCAGCTCATTGGTCTTGTCCTGGCTGACGCTCAAACGATCGCCGCGCTTGCCGACGCAGATCTTGATGCAGCGTTGCGGCGCCAGCGCGATGATATCTTCGCTGACCAGGGCGTCGTACAGCAGGGCCTGGGCCTGGTGCAGCACCTTCAGCGCCCCAAGCGTCAACAGGTCGGCATCGCCCGGGCCTGCGCCCACCAGACTGACAAAATCCTTAGACATTGGCGGCCTCCTTGGCCTTGTGGCGGACGATCATCCGCACGATTTCCGGACGGCACGACCCGCATTGCGTGCCCGCCGAGGTGACGTCGCCGACCGCGTCGGCCGAATGGCAGCCGGCGGCGATGGCGGATTCGATCTTTTTCGCGCCGATGCCGCGGCAGGCGCAGACCAGCGGGCCCTGGTCCTCGACGCCCGGCAGGCGGCCTATAAGCACGGCGGCGCGGTCTTCCGGCGACAGGGCCTCGTCGCCGAAGCGTTCGGCCAGCCAGTCGCGCGCCGGTAACGTCTTGGCCGACGGTGCGATAAAGGCGACAGCGATCAGGCGGCCATCCTCCATCTGGACGCGGCGGCGGATGCCGCCCGCCGGGTCGTCGAGCGATATGGCGCCGGGGGCAGCGACCAGGGTGTCGAGCGCCGGCGGCTGGCCGCGCCCGGCGATCTCATAGACCTGACAGTGGGCGAACGGCGTGCGGCGCCAGATGACGCCCGGCCCGAAGCTGAGTTCGTCGTTGTGGTGGATGACGAAGCCGTGCCAGGTTTCGCCGAACGGCGTGACCATGGCCGGGGTGTGCTTGAACTCCGGCTGGCCGGAGGTCGGATCGACGGCCGGGTTGATCAGCGGGTTGGCGCGGCCGAACGGTGCGAAGCTCTTCGTCCAGTGCATCGGCACGCTGATATCGCCTTCGCGCACGTCGTCGGTCACCTTGGCGCGCAGCACGGCGTCGCCGAAGAAGGTGACGACGCGCGTCAGGCGCTGGTCGGTGACGTGATAGCGTTCCGCGTCGCGCGGATGGATCTCGACCACCGGCTCCGGGATATGGCGGTTGAGCTCGGGCGCCAGCGCCGTGCGCGTCATGGTGTGCCACTGGTCGCGGATGCGGCTGGAATTGAGCGCCAGCGGGAAGGCGTCAGTGGTCGGATTGGCCGGGCCCAGCGCCAGGACCGGCGACAGGCGCGCGCGGCCGGTCGGCGTATTGAAACCGCCGTCGGCGAACAGCCGGCCGGCGGGCTTGCCGCCCTTGCGGTATGGCCAGCGCGTCGGGACCATGGCGTCGTATTCTGGCCTGGTCATACCGGTCATACCGCCGAGGTCGAGGAAGCGGTAGCCGTCGTTTTCGAAAGCCGTCAGGCGGGCATATTCATCGAAGACGTCGCCGGCGTGCTGCCAGTCGAACCCGGCATAACCCATGCGGCGCGCCACCTCGGCGATGATGCGCCAGTCGGCCATCGCATGGCCGGGCAGGGGCGCCAGCGGGCGCTGTCGCGAGATGGTGCGTTCGGAATTGGTGACCGTGCCGTCCTTTTCGCCCCAGGCGGCGGCGGGAAGCTGGATGTCCGCCATCGCCATGGTGTCGGTGCGCGCGATGACGTCGGACACGACGACCAGTTCGCAGCGCTGCAGGGCTTCGGCGATGAAGTCGGCGTCGGGCAGCGACACCATCGGGTTGGTGGCCATGACCCAGACCGCCTTGATGGCGCCCGAATGGATGCCGCGGAACATGTCGACGGCCTTGAGGCCGGGCTTGGGCGCGATGGTCGGGCTGTTCCAGAAGCGCTGGACGCACGACTTGCCGGTCTCGTCGAAGTCCATATGCGCCGCCAGCGTGTTGGCCAGGCCGCCGACCTCGCGGCCGCCCATGGCGTTCGGCTGGCCGGTGATCGAAAACGGCGCCGCGCCCGGCTTGCCGATCTTGCCCGACAGCAGGTGGGCGTTGATCAGGCTCAAGCCCTTGGCGACGCCCTGTGCCGACTGGTTCGAGCCCATGGAGAACAGGCTGACCGTGCGCTGCGTCGCGAGAAAGCGGTTGTAGAAGGCCAGAAGATCGGTGACCGCGATGCCGCAGTCGCGGGCGACGGCCTCCGGCGACTGATCGGCCTGCTCCAGTGTCGCCTTGAGTTCGGTATAGCCCTCGGTATGGTCGCGGACGAAGTCGATGTCGAGGCCGTTATTGGCGATGAGATAGGCATTGAGACCATTCCACAGGCGAACGTCGCTCTGCGGCTTGATCATCAGGTGCAGGTCGCACGACTTGGCGGTCTCGGTGCGCTTGGGGTCGATGCAGACGCGGAACTGCGGGTGACGGTCGCCGGCGGCTTCGATGCGGCGGAACAGCACGGGGTGCGTCCAGGCGGCGTTGTGGCCCGAAAAGACCAGCAGCTCGGCGGCTTCGATATCCTCATAGGTGCCGGGCACCAGGTCGGCGCCGAACGCGCGTCTGTGCGCGGCGACGGCCGAGGCCATGCACAGGCGCGAATTGGTGTCGATATTGGCCGTGCCGATATAACCCTTGGCCAGCTTGTTGACGGCGTAATAGTCCTCGGTCAGCAACTGGCCCGAGACGTAGAAGGCGACCGAGTCCGGGCCGTGCTGATCGACGACGGCGCGGAACTTCCCCGCGACGGCGTCCAGCGCCTCGTCCCAGGTGGCTTCGCGATAAGCGCCGTCTTCGCGGATGCGCGGGGTCAGCAGACGCCCTTGCAGCCCGAAGGTATTGGCCAGCGCCGTGCCCTTGGAACACAGGCGCCCGCCGTTGGCCGGGTGGACCTGATCGCCCGCCACCTTGAGATCGCGGCTCCCGTTCGTCTGCGCCGCCACGCCGCAACCGACCCCGCAGTAGGGGCAGGTTGTGCGGACCGTGGTGGTCGTAGCTTCGGCGGGAGCAGCGTCTCTGGCCATGTGTGCGAACTCAGATATTGAGGCCCAGGAGGATACGGCCGTTTTCGATCATCAACGGCACGGTGGGGGTGCAGCCCTTGCCGGCGTCGGCGCCCATGGCTTCACCGGTTTCGAGCGAGATCGACCAGTTGTGCAGCGGGCAGGCGACGGCCTTGCCGTGGACGATGCCTTCGGAAAGCGGTCCGTGCTTGTGCGGGCAGCGATCGAAGATGGCGAAATATTCGTCCGAAACCGTGCGGAAGACCGCCACGGCGCCGACATCGGTCTCGACGCGGCGCGCGCTTTGCGGTTGCACGTCCTCAGTCGAGCCGACATCGGTCCAATGAATAATAACGGACGCATTCATTCTGCGGGTTCCTGAGGTTCGAGAGCGGTGGTGAGATGGGCTTGCGAAACACCGGCGCGCAGGTCGGCCAGCGGCGAGAACACCTTGGCGGGTTTGGACTTGGGCGCGATCTCGGCCCACGGATCGACCTGGAAGACCTCCTGGCTTTCCAGGAAGCGCGCGACCAGGGCGGCACGGACGTCCGGCTCGGCCAGGCCGTCCTTGACGAACTGCAAGCCGACGCGTTCGATCCACGGCGCCGTGCGTTCCAGGTACCAGGCGTCTTCGCGGTAGAGCTGGACGAAGGCCATCGACCATTCCAGCGCTTCCTCTTCGGTCGCGACCTTGGTCAGCAGGTCGGTGACGCGGACGTGGATACCGGCATTGCCGCCGACGTGCAGCTCATAGCCGCTGTCGACGCAGACGACGCCAAAGTCCTTGATCGTCGCTTCGGCGCAGTTGCGCGGGCAGCCCGACACGGCCATCTTGAACTTGTGCGGCATGTAGCTGCCCCAGGTCGCCTGCTCCAGCTTGACGCCGAGGCCGGTCGAATCCTGGGTGCCGAAGCGGCACCATTCCGAACCGACGCAGGTCTTCACCGTGCGCAGCGCCTTGGCGTAGGCGTGGCCCGACACCATGCCGGCGGCATTCAGGTCGGCCCAGACGGCCGGCAGGTCGTGCTTCTTGATGCCGAACAGGTCGAGACGCTGGCCGCCGGTCACCTTGACCATCGGCACGTCGTACTTGTCGACGACGTCGGCGATGGCGCGCAGTTCCTTGGCCGAGGTCAGCCCGCCCCACATGCGCGGCACGACCGAATAGGTGCCGTCCTTCTGGATGTTGGCGTGGTTGCGCTCGTTGACGAAGCGCGAGCGCGGATCGTCCTTGTATTCGCGCGGCCAGGCGCACAGCAGGTAGTAGTTGAGCGCCGGACGGCACGACGAGCAGCCGTCGGGCGTGGCCCATTTCAACGCCTGCATGACGTCGGGCATGGTCTTGATCTCTTGCTCGACGATCGCCTTGCGGACATGGGCGTGGCCATGCTCGGTGCATTTGCACATCGCCTTCGGACCGGTCTGCGCCTTGAAGGCATCGCCCAGGGTGCACTTCAGCAGGCTTTCGACGATGCCGGTGCACGACCCGCACGACGCCGACGCCTTGCAGTGGCCGCGGACCTTGTCGAGATTGTCGTTGCCCGCCTGGATCGAGGCGACCACCTGGCCCTTGGACACGCCGTTGCAGCCGCACACTTCGGTGTCGTCGGGCCACGCCGCAACAGCGTCAGAAGGGTCCTGGCCGGCCAGGGCATTGGTGACGGCCTGGCCGAAGATCAGGGTATCGCGGATGGTCTCGATATCCTCGCCCTTCTTCATCAGGTCGAAATACCAGCCGCCGTCGGTGGCTTCGCCGAACAGGACGCAGCCCGCCAGCTTGTTCTGCTTGATGACCAGGCGCTTGTAGACGCCGCGGCTGGGGTCGCGGAAGACGACGTCCTCATAGCCTTCGCCGCCCGAGAACTGGCCGGCCGAGTAGAGATCGACGCCCGAAACCTTGAGGCGCGTGGCCAGGCTCGACCCATGGTATTCGCTGTCGGGCTTGGCTTCGGTCAGCACGTCGGCGACCGTGCGGCACATTTCCCAGATGGGGGCGACCAGGCCGTAGCACTGGCCGCGGTGCTGGGCGCATTCGCCGACGGCGAAGATGTCGGGCTCGGAGGTACGCATCTGGTCGTCGACCACGATGCCGCGTTCGACCTTAAGGCCCGACGACTTGGCGGGCTCGACGTGCGGGCGGATGCCGACGGCCATGACCAGCAGCGAGGCCGGGATGACGCGGCCGTCCTTCAGCTTCAGGCCTTCGACGTGGGTTTCGCCCAGGATGGCTTCGGACTGGGCATTCAGGACCGAGGTCACGCCGCGCTCCAGCAGGGCCTTTTCCAGCAGGCGGCCGGCGGCTTCGTCGAGCTGGCGCTCCATCAGCACGTCGACCAGGTGGATGACGGTCGCCTTCATGCCGCGCTTGGCCAGGCCGTAGGCGGCTTCGAGGCCTAGCAGGCCACCGCCGATGACGACGGCTTCACCGCCCAGCTCGGCGGCCTTCTGCATGGCGTCGACGTCGTGCAGGTCGCGGAAGGCGACCACGCCGTGCAGGTCGGCGCCCGGCAGGGGCAGGCGGATCGGGTCTGAGCCCATGGCCAGGATCAACTTGTCGTAGGCGATAGTCTGGCCGTCGTGCAGGGTGACGAACTTGCCGGCGGCGTCGATCGACTGCACCCAGTAGCCGAAGTGCGTCTTGACGCCGTTTGCGTCGTACCATTCCTGGCTGTGCGTGACGATCTGCTCGAAGCTCTTCTCGCCGGCCAGGACGGGCGACAGCTGGATACGGTCGTAGGTGGGCAGGCTTTCGGCGCCGATGATCGAGATATCGAAGCGGGTATCGTCGCGCTTGAGGATTTCCTCGACGATGCGTCCGCCCGCCATGCCGGCGCCGATGACGACTATTCTTTCCTTGGTCATGACTGAACCCTCAGATCTTGACGGAGTTGGAAGACAGGGCGCCCCAGGTCGAACGCCACTTTTTCTTGATGAAGGTGAGGCCGCTGAGCGCCACCAGGGCCAGGACCGCGAAGCCGATCAGGCCGATCTGGTAGGAGCCGGTGGCCTGCTTCGAGAGGCCGAGCGAGGCCGCGAGATAGAAGCCGCCGACCCCGCCGAAGGCGCCGACCAGGCCGGTCATGATGCCGATCTCGTGGCGGAAGCGTTGCGGAACCAATTGGAAGACCGCACCATTGCCCATGCCGAGCGCACCCATGGCGATCATCAGGACGACCAGCGTGGCCCAGACGTTCGGCATCTTGAAGCTGAAGACGACCAGGGCGGCTGCGGCGACCGAGTACATGATCGACAGGGTGCGCACGCCGCCGATGCGATCGGCGATCGAGCCACCGACGGGGCGGACCATCGAGCCTGCGAAGACGCACGCCGCGGTAAAGAAGCCGGCGATGACGGGCGACAGGCCGTATTCGGCGTTGAAATAGACGTTGAGCGACGAGGAGAGGCCGACGAAGCCGCCGAAGGTGACGCCGTAGAACAGCATGAACCACCAGGCGTCGGGCTCCTTCAGGATCTTGAGGTATTGCGCAGTCGTCTTGGCGGGTGGTTGCTCGGGCGCATCCTTGGCCAGGAAGAAATAGACGATGAAGACGATGACCAGCGGAATGGCGACCAGACCGAAGACCATCTGCCAGCCGAACATCTTGGCGAGCGTTGGGGCGAACAGCGAGGCGAAGACGGTGCCCGAATTGCCGGCGCCCGCGATGCCCAGTGCGATGCCCTGGAACTTCGGCGGATACCAGCGCGAGGCCAGCGGCAGGGCGACGGCGAAGGATGCGCCGGCCATGCCGAGGACGGCACCCAGGCCCAGGACGGCGCCGAAGCTGTTGATATGGACCAGCCAGGCGACGACCAGGCCCGTGATGACGATGGCCTGGGCGACCAGACCGGTCTTCTTGGGGCCGATATGATCGACCAGGAAGCCGTTGACGATGCGGAGCGCGGCCCCGGCCAGGATGGGTACGGCGACCATCAGGCCCTTTTGCGCGGGATCCAGGCCAAGGTCCTTGGCGATCTGGACGGAGAGGGCGCCCAGAAGCACCCAGACCATGAAACTCATATCGAAGTAGAAGAAGGCGGACAGCAATGTCGGCGTATGTCCGGCCTTGAGGAATTCCTTGTTGATCATCGGTACTCCGGCCACCAAAGGGCAAAAAAAAACGTCTCAAGGCCGGGCCGTTCCGGACAAAAGGGGTCCGGTCGGTCTGAACTTGAGACGTCGTTGTCTTTTCGTCGCGCGTCGCCATCTTTGGCGCCGCGCGACTGGGGGAGGAAACGGCCGCCGTTGGCCGTTATGGGATGATGGTGTGCCCTGGGCCGGTCTTCGTCAACACAAGCTGGCGGAGTCGCGCGGTCTTTTCGCAGTGCACAAAAGTTATGTTGTAAAAACGCCACAAACCACGCCCGATTCCGCCGGTTTAGCGGGTCTGGCGTGGTTTGCCGAAAAAGGTCGAAATGGTTTCAAATGCAACATGCAGCGGAGGGCGTTAAGAATTAAGCCTCCGACAGGTTAACTAGGGGCGTTATTCCGGCAGCGATTGACTAAATCGCTGCCGGCAAGGGCGACCGCCCGCCGCGCACGTTTGCGCGAGCCATGCGGCGTTTGAGCCGAAAAATGGCATGACCGTTAGGTCATGCGGGTTCAGCGGCCTTTACGTGGTCGTGGGCCTCCAGGAACGAGACGATCTCCTGGCGGCAGCGCATGAACTCGGGGTCGTCATGGGCGGTCAGGCGGCTGCGCGGGCGCGGGCAACGGACGTCGATGATCTTGCCGATCGTCGCCCTGGGGCCGTTGGTCATCATCACCACCCTGTCGGCGAGCAGTACGGCCTCGTCGACATCGTGGGTGATCATCATGACCGTGGCGTTGATGCGCGAATGCAGGTCCATGACCGTGTCCTGCAGGTGGCCGCGCGTCAGGGCGTCGAGCGCGCCGAAGGGTTCGTCGAGCAGCAGGACCTTGGGCTCCATGGCCAGGGCCCGGGCGATGCCGACGCGTTGCTTCATGCCGCCCGAGATTTCGCCCGGACGCTTCCTGGCGGCGTGGTCCATCTTGACCAGTTCAAGATTTTTCATGGCGCGGTGGTGGAGCTGGGTCATCGTCTCCTTGCCGCCGAAGATCTTGTCGACGGCCAGGCGGACGTTTTCATAGACCGTCATCCACGGCAGCAGGGAATGGTTCTGGAAGACGACGGCGCGGTCGGGACCTGGGCCGGTGATCTCCCTGTTGTCGAGCAGCGCGGCGCCCAGCGTCAGCGGCACAAGGCCGGCGACGACGTTCAGCAGGGTCGATTTGCCGCAACCCGAATGGCCGATGATCGAGATGTATTCGCCGGAATTGATGCTGAGCGACACATTGTCGAGGACGCTGGAGATGACGCCGTCGCGCTCGAAGTCGACAAAGACGTTCTCAAGGGAAAGTTGGGGTTTCATGTTCATGGCTCCGATCTCTTTCCGTTAGTCCCGGGTGGTGCCGCGCGAGACGATGTTGCCGAGGCCGGCCACGATCCGGTCGAGCGCGAAGCCGACCATGCCGACCCAGGCCAGGGCCACGATGATGTCGGACATGCGCGACGAATTGTATTCGTCCCAGATGAAGAAGCCGATGCCGACGCCGCCCAGCAGCATTTCCGAGGCGACGATGGCCAGCCAGCTCATGCCGATGCCGATGCGCAGGCCGGTGAAGATGTGCGGCGTCGCCGCCGGCAGCATGATCTTGAAGAAGAATTCGATGGGATGCAGGCGCAGGACGCGGGCGACATTGATGTAGTCCTGCGGGATGTTGCGCACGCCGACGGCCGTATTGATGACGATCGGCCAGATCGACGTGATGAAGATGACGAACAGGGCCGACGGCTGGGCCTCCCGCAGCATGGCCAGCGAGATCGGCAGCCAGGCCAGGGGCGGCACGGTGCGCAGGACCTGAAAGATCGGATCGAAACCCTTGCGCGCCCAGCCGACCGTGCCGATGAAGGCGCCCAGCAGGACGCCGCAGACGGCCGCCAGGCTGAAGCCGATGCCGACGCGCGACAGCGAGGTCAGCACGTGCCAGAACAGGCCCTTGTCGACACCCCCGCGATCGAAGAACGGATTGGTTATCAGCTCGTGCGAGTCCGCCCACACCTGCGACGGACCCGGCAGGCCGCCCGGCATGGCGCGCGAGACGGCTTCCCAGATGCTTAAGGCTACACCGATGGTCAGCACGGGCAGCAGGACGGTCGAGATACGGTCGCCGGCCTTGCGCAGCTTCGCCGCCTCGATCTGTTTCTTCTGCGCGGCGTTGAGCAGGGCAGTACGGTCGATCGCCGGCGCGGTTCGGGGGGCGGCCTCGGGCTTTTTCATGAAATCAAACGGCATGACGGGTTCCAGTCGGAAAACGCCTCCCCGGCGCGGCCGGGGAGGCGGCGAAAATCAACTCAGCTTCTTGATCGCCAGGCTGGCGAGGTAGGCGTCGGGGTTCGACGGGTCGAAAACCTTGCCGTCGAAGAACTTTTCCAAGCCGCGCGAGTCCGAAGCCGGCGCCGCGATGCCAAATTGCTTGGCGACGTCGCGCCACAGGTCCGAACGGTTGACCTTGTTGACCAGCGCCATGGTGTTGAGGTCCGCGTCGAGATTGCCCCAGCGCTTGTTCTCGGTGATGAACCAGGCGTCGTGCGACTTGAAGGGAAAGGCGGCGTTGTCGGCCCAGAACTTCATGATGTGCGGGCTGTTCGTCACCTTGCGGCCGTCTCCGTAGTCGATCGTGCCTTTCAGGCGCGGCACGATGTCGTTGATCGGCACGTTGATGTACTGGCGGCCGGCACTGATGGCGCACATGGCGTCGCGGTTCTTGTCGCACCACTGCTGGGCTTCCATGGTCGCGGCGATCAGCGCCTTGGCGGCGTTCGGGTGCTTGTCGACCCAGTCGGCGCGCATGCCCAGCGCCTTTTCCGGATGGTTCATCCAGATTTCCGACGTCGTCGTGGCGGTATAGCCGATGTGCTGGTCGACCAGCTGGGCATTCCACGGCTCGCCGACGCAGAAGGCGTCCTGGGTGCCGGCCTTCATGTTGGCGACCATCTGCGGCGGCGGGATGACGATGGTCGAACAGTCGACGTCCGGATTGATGCCGCCGGCGGCCAGCCAGTAACGGATCCACAGGTCGTGCGTGCCGCCGCGGAAGGTCATGGCGACCTTGGCGATATTGCCGGCCGCCTTCATCTGCATGAACTTGGCCTTCATCGGCGCGCTGTTGAGGCCGACCTTGACGTCCTTCAGGTCGTTGCCGACGCTGATGCCCTGGCCGTTCACATTGAGGCGCGCCAGGATGTACATGGGCGTCGCCCTGGCGGCCTGGCCGGTGGTGATGAGGTAGGGCATGGGCGACAGGATGTGCGCGCCGTCGATGCCGCCGCCCTGGCTGCCCAGCACGATATTGTCGCGCGTGGCGGCCCATGAGGCCTGCTTGAGGACATCGACGTCGGGCATGCCGTACTTGGCGAACAGGCCGCGTTCCTTGGCGATGATCAGCGGCGACGAGTCGGTCAGGGCGATGAAGCCCAGCTTGGCGGCCGAGGTTTCCGGGCCCTTGCCGGCGGCGAATGCTCCCGACGGGAACAGGGCGCGGGCGGCGGCGATGGTGGCGGCGGCGCCGAACAGGGCCTGGCGGCGGTCGAGATCGATTTTGGTCATGATACGGGTCCCGGCTTAGAGCTTGTAGTTCAGCACCAGCCACGTCTTGGTCCGCGAGGCGGGCATGGTGGCGGCGGCGCGTTGGAAGTCGGCGTATTTCAGCATCAGGCTGAGGTTCTTGGTGAGGCCGGCGACCAGGACAGCGTCCCACTCCTTGCCGATCTTCATGTCGAGCCGGTCGGTCTTGAAGTCGTGATAGACGACGGTCAGGGTCGGGTTCATGAACCACGGCGCCCACGGCTTGGTGTGGCCGGCGACGACGAAGCTGGCGTTCAGGTCGTCGATGCCGTTGACAAAGGTCTTGTTGCCGCCGGTCGCCGAAAAGACATCGTCGAAGCCCTGGAAGGCGTGCGAGGTGCCCAGCGGCGCGACGAAGCCGACCGTGCCGTTGCCCTCAAGCGCTTCGTAGTTCAGCTTCAGCGTATAGATGTCCCACGTGCCGGAACCTTCGATCATCTTTTCGTGCAGGTCGAAGACGGCCGGGTTCAGGCCGGCCGGCTTTTCACCGGCATATTGCAGCACATAGCCCAGCTTGAACGACGACACCCAGTCGCTGCCATAGGCGCGCAGGCCGGCAATCGACACGGAAGACGCAGCCGCGTTGGTCTGGTCGGCGGCCACCGGCGCCGTCGCGGCGGTGCTGAATTTCAGCGCATAGTCGAAGGCGGTGAATTTCAGCGCTTCGTTTATGCTGTAGCTGGCGTTCAGGATGTACGAATTCGAATGCCAGTCCTTGGCGTCGGCGACGACGCGGTTGACGCGGCCGATATAGGCGCCGGTCAGCTTGACGCGCCACAGGGTCGTGTCGAGACGGACGGCGTCATAGGTCTGTTCGTCCTGGCGCCAGCCGACATTGCCGACGAAGCGGGCGTCGTCGAGGATGATGCGCTGGCGGCCGAGCGTCAGGGTATTGCTGGCATCGGGCGTCCATGTGATCTGGGCGCGGTTGATCTCGGTCACCTTGGGATCCGACACCGTCGGATAGGCGGTCTTGCCGTTGAGCGTCGAATTGTATGTGTCTGAAAGCACCGAGACATTGTCGATCTCGATCAGGGCCTTGAAATTATGGAAATCGCCGGTTTGCACCCCGAAGCGGTTGCGCCAGGTCAAGGCATCGGCCTTGGTCGTAAAACCCTGCTGGTCGACCTGTTCCCAGCGCAGGTTGGAATCCAGGATCGGCTTCGAGGCCGAGATTGCGTCGGCGATCGTGTCTTCGGCGCGGGCGCCCGCCGCCAGGGCCATGAGGCTTACTGCGCAGCTCAGCGCCAGTCTTATCCTTGTCGTTTTTCTAACCACCGCTCTTATCCCCTTAGCAAAAAAAAACGCCCCAAGCGCGGTCCGAACCCTGTGGGAGAGGTTCACCGACTTGAGACGTCATTGTCCTGTGGACCGTTCGCCGCCATTGGCGCCCGATCCGTATGATGTGCCGCCGTCCTTGACCGCACATGCGAAGGTTTGTTCAGCTGGAAGGTTCCGTCAATGTGACTTTGTCGGGGATTGCGGCTTTTGCTGCTCTGCACAAAATGCTTGAAGCAAAATTGTCACAAATTGAACGAACCGGGTTCCGTTTTGGCCGAAATTCCGGTTTGTGCGAAAACCGGCAAGATGGTTTCAAGTGAAATAATCAAGCACACTTGAAGACGCCGCCGTCGAACAGGACGTTCGGCGGCATGGTGATGTCGTGCGGAGTTGCCGGTAATTGCCACGGCGCCGCCTTTCCACCCTCGTCCTTTTCATCGGCGATCGGCAGGTTGAAGCCCAGGGGACCGGCGGCTTCGCGCCAGATATCGGGACGATACAGTGTCCGCGCCACCTTGTCGAAGTCCTGGTCGGCCGACGCCCAGCCCCATTTGACGATCTGCCCCAGGAACCATTTGGCGTGGCTGATCCATGGGAAGGTGACGGTCTGCGGATCGAGGATCAGGCCGGCGCCGCCGCGCGGATCGTTGGCGGGCCGCAGGGCCAGGCTGATGGCGTCGATCGGTGCGCCGACATAGATGCGCCGCGCCAGCAGCCGGACCAGGTCGTCGTGATTGTGCGGTTCGTTGGCCCACAGGGCCGCGCGCAGCAGGGCGCGGACCAGGCCGAGCGTCCCGTCCGGATTTTCTTCCGTCCAGCCGGCGCGCATGGCCAGCACCTTTTCCGGTTTGAGACTCCAGAATTCAGGATCGGAAAACAGCACGACGCCACGGCCCAGCAACTGACCGGTCTGGGGCCAGGGCGAACCCGAGGTATAGGCGTCGATGACGCCGTCCTTGACCATGTCGGCCATGCGCGACGGCGGCACGACGACCCACTGGATCTGGCGCTCGGGATCGAGCCCGGCGGCGGCGACCCAGTGGCGCAGCACGAAATGGTGGGCGGAATAGTTCAGCGGCACGGCGAAGACCAGGCGGCCCAGGCCGTCGCGGCGGCGGCGCTCGACCTCGCGCGCCAGAAGACGCGTGCTCTGGGTCAGCGAGCCCAGGGGCTGGCCGTCGCTTTCCAGCCGGTTCTTGAGCTCGTTGGAAATCAGCACCGCGTTGCCGTTGGCGCCCAGCGCCATCGGGCAGACGATCCGGCCCATCGACGGCCCGAGGCCCGAGGCGGCGGCCAGGGGCACGGGCGCCAGGACGTGGGCGGCGTCGCATATGCCGTAGGCCAGCTTGTCGCGGATGTTCGACCAGTTGGGCTCGCGGCTGAGCGTGACGCTCAGGCCTTCGCTTTCGTAGAAGCCGAGCGCCTCGGCGACCAGCAGAAGAGCAGCGTCGTTGAGCGGGCTGTAGGCGATTTTCACGTCGGTCATCATTCGCCTCCGGGGGACAGCAGGTCGCTGACAGCCAGGATATCGGCGGCGACGGCGTGGATCGGCCGGCCGGTGTCCATGGCGTGCTTGCGCAACAGCTTGTACGCGTCGTCTTCACTGAGGTTGCGCGACTTCATCAGAATGCCCTTGGCACGGTCGATGGTCTTGCGGGCGGCAAGGTCGGCGCGCGCCTTGTTGAGGTCGTTGCGCAGCGACTGCATCATGGCGAAGCGCTGCGCCGCCACCGTCAATACCGACGACATGCGCTTGGGGTTGAAACCGTCGACGATGTAGGCGGCGACGCCGGCCTCGACCGCCTTGGCGGTGGAATTGGCGTCCGAGCGGTCGACGAACATCACGACGGGACGCGGCACCGAGTCGTTGGCGACCTGAAGCGCCTCCAGCATGTCGCGGTCGGGGCTTTCGCAGGCGATGATCACCATGTCCGGATCGATGTCGCGCAGCATGCGCAGCTCGAGCCGGGGCTGGATGGTGATCGACGGATCCTGGCCGGCGTGGTCGGCGCGGATGCCCTCGGCCACCGAAGCGGCACGGGCGTCATCGGGATCGATGATCAGGACATTCATGGTCGCCGGTCGAAGCCTCTGCCTAACAAAAAACCGCCATCAATCGCCCGGAGGTTTCCGGACGGCTGAAGGCGGCGTTGCCTATCGCCGTCCGGGTTCTTCGTTGAACCGGCGGCTTTGAATAACAATGATAAAAAACCTTCATCATGGCAAGTGCTGCGGTGCAATATTTATGCCTGCCGCAAAGGGCTTGCTTTTCGGCGGCGGCTCGTGTTCGATCCGCAGCGTTTTTATTGAGGAATACGAAGTGGCGCGCCGTCTTGTGCTGATCACCGGAGCATCCGCCGGCATTGGTTTGAGTTTCGCCCGTACCTATGCCGCCCATGGCTGGGATGTGGCGGTTACCGCGCGGCGCGAAGACCGCCTGAAGACCCTGGTCGAAGAAATTTCCCTGCGCTTCGGCGTCGAAGCCTACGCCCTGCCGGCAGACCTGTCCGATCCCGCCGCTCCCGAGGGCCTGCAAAAGAGCCTGCTGGCATTGGGACGCAGTGTCGACGGCGTCATCAACAATGCCGGCTACGGCCAGCCCGGCGGCTTCCTCGGCAACAGTTTCGAGACGCACAGAGCCTTCATGCAGGTCATGTGGCTGGCGCCGATCGAGCTGATCCACCGCTTCCTGCCGGGCATGGTCGAACAGCGCTTCGGCCGCATCATCAACGTCGCCTCGCTGGCGGGATTCCTGCCGGCCTCGCCGGGCGATACGCTGTATGGTCCGGTGAAGACAGGGCTGACGCGCTTTTCGCAAAGTTTGCATCTTGAGGTGCGCGACCACGGTGTCCACGTCAATGCGCTCTGTCCCGGCTGGACCTATTCGGAATTCCACGACGTCGTCGGCACGCGCTCGAAACTCAGCAAGGCCATTCCCGAATGGTGGTGGATGGGCGCCGACGAAGTCGCGCGCGAAGGCTTTGTCGCGGCCGAAGCCAACAGGCCATGTTGCGTGCCGGGCGCGCCCAACAAGACCGTGGCGGCCTTGCTCAAGGTCCTGCCTGACGACTGGATCATGGAACTGGCCTCGGGCCAGTTGCGCAAGATCCACCGGTAATTACCGGTGGTGCTCCGTATAGGGATGCGCCGCCGACGGCAGGATGATGTTGTGGGTGATCTCGCTGACCGCGGATATGATGATCTGCACGGAGAGCGCACACAGGATCAGGCCCAGGACGCGGACCACGACCACCATGCCGACGCGGCCGAAGATGCGCGAAATGCTGTTCGACAGCAAAAGCGTAACCAGGATGGCCAGGGCGGTGGTGATGATGGCCAGCACGCCGACCACCAGGCCCAGCGGCCCGAAATCCTGCGCCACACCGGCCTGGATGACGACGGTCGAGATCGTGCCCGGGCCGACCATCAGCGGGAAGGCGAAGGGCACGACCAGCTTCTCGAAGCTCTTCTTGGCGGTCTCGCGGTGACCGAGCGGCTGCACGCCCGAGGCCGGATCGCCGCCGTGGGCGACCTCGTCGGCGTGGGTAAAGGTGTCGAGGAACTCGCCGCGCGCCATTTGCAGCCCCATCAGGAACAGCAGCAGCCCGCCGGCGATGCGGAAGGCGTCCATCGAAATCCCGAAGAATTTCAGGATATTCAGGCCGGCGAAGAAGAAGACGGTCAGGATCAGCGCCGTGAAGATGCTGATATAGATGCTCAGCCAGCGCCGCGCCTTGCCGGACTGGGTCTGCGTCGCGGCCGCGAAGATCGGCACGTTGCCGATGGGATCGATCAGCGCGAAAAGCGTGATGAAGAAGTTGACGTAGAACGCAAGCAGGGTCATGAGACCGTCTCGGCAAGAGGTGGCGGCCTTTTCGTGTACGGCGCTTCGCTCTCCAGGGCAAACTGGTTTCGTTTGCCGCTAGATCGCGCACGAATCCGAAGGACAATTCCCATGACGACGCTTCTCAAGGCCGACGACCGCATGATCCTGGCGCTCGACGAGCCCGACCTCGACCGTGCCCGCGCCCTGGTGAAGACGCTGGGTGACAGCGTGTCCTTTTACAAGATCGGCCTGACGCTTCTGGCGCAGGGCGGCCTGACACTGGCCGAGGAGCTGAAGGCCGAGGGCAAGAAGATCTTTCAGGACTGGAAGCTGCACGATATCGGCGCCCAGGTGGAAGGCGCTGCGAAAGCTGCGTGCTCGGGTGCCTGCGATCTCCTGACCGTCCACGCCGAGCCGCAGGTCATGCGCGCCGCCGTGCGCGGCCGCACCAACGACACGACCAAGATCATCGGCGTCACCGTGATGACCAGCCTGACGCAGTACGATCTCGACGAGATGGGCTATGGCATGGAGCTGACCGACCTTGTCATGCGCCGCGTCGATCAGGCGGTGGAATGCGGCCTTGACGGCATCGTCTCCAGCCCGCACGAGGCCGCGATGATCCGCGCCCGCGTGCCGGCCGATTTCCTGATCGTCACCCCAGGCGTGCGTCCGGAAGGCGCGGCGCTCGACGACCAGCAGCGTGTGGCGACGCCGCAGGAGGCATTACTGCACGGGGCGTCGCACGTCGTGGTCGGCCGCCCTGTCAGCCGCGCGGCGGACCCGGTCGCGGCGGCGCAGGGCATTCTGGCTGCACTGCATAACGTGTAACACGCTCGATCTCTCCTGGATTCTGTAGGAGGACCACCCTCAGATCCGAACCTCCCTTGATTCCAGGGGAGGTTCTGAATTCATTCAGAAATCCACCGCGATTCCCTTGCGTTCCCAGTCGCCGTAGCGCGTCGGTTCCAACCCGCTCGGCCCGCCTTCCTCGATGGCGCGGACGATATCCGCTTCCTCTTTCGCGCGACGTTCGGCGGCCTCGGCCAGGGCGCGCTGCGCCTCGGGCGTCAGCACCTTTTTCGTGACTTCGCCGAGATCGGCGGGCTTTTCGGGTTCGGATGACATTTTTGTAAGGTTGTGGCGGGGATTTACAAGGCTTCCCATATCTAGGCTTCCAAAGCGCAAAGCTCAAGGAAGCCTGTTAAAATGCATTTCAAGACCTGGATCCTGCTGGCCGGCCTGACGGGCCTTTTCGGCGCCTTCGGTCTTCTGCTGGCCGGGCCCACCGGCATGGTGATCGCGCTGTTGATCGCCGTGGCCATGAACCTGTTCGCCTACTGGAATTCGGACCGCATGGTGCTGAGCCAGTACAATGCGCAGGCCGTCGAGCCCGACACGGCCAACCCGCTCCTGCGCACCTACTACAACGACATCGCCGAACTGGCGCAGCGCGCCGGCCTGCCCATGCCAGGCGTCTATGTCATCGACAGCGACCAGCCCAACGCCTTCGCCACCGGCCGCGACCCGCAACATGCGGCGGTCTGCGCCACCACCGGCCTTTTGCAGCGCCTCGACCGCAGCGAAATCCGCGGCGTCATGGCGCACGAACTGGCGCACGTTAAAAGCCGCGATACCCTGACCATGACAATCACGGCGTCGATCGCCGGGGCGGTTTCTTCCCTGGCCAATTTCGCCATGTTTTTCGGCGGTTCGCGCGACGACGAAGACCGCGGCGGCAATATCATCGGCGTCATCGCCATGGCGATTCTGGCTCCGGTTGCCGCGATGCTGGTCCAGATGGCGATCTCGCGCACGCGCGAATACGCCGCCGACCGCGTGGGCGGAGAAATCTCGGGCGATCCTCAATCCCTGGCCCGCGCCCTGCACAAGATCGAAGCCTATGCGCAGGGCCTGCCCAATTACGACGCCGAGCGCAATCCGGCGACCGCGCACCTGTTCATTATCAATCCGCTGCATGGCGGCGGGATGGACAACCTGTTCTCGACCCACCCCTCGACCGAGAACCGCGTGCAAGCCCTGATCCGGCTGGCGCAAGAAATGGGTGGCCGCAGATCAGGAAAAACATTTACCGCGGTGCCTACAACGGATATGGGCTAGCCATTCCATCCTCAGCCGTATTGCCAAGCATCTTATTATGACCAGTTCCCGCCCCAAACGCCCGTCCTCCCGCTCCGGCTATCATCCGCCCAAGGCAAGGCCGCAGCCGAAACCCAAGCCGAACTTCGCGCCCAATGAGCGCGTCGCGGTCGATGACGGCGGGGATATCGGCATGCCGGCGCGGATCGCGGCCCTGGTCCTGATCGATGCCGCCCTGGAAAAGCGCTCGGGTTTCGATGAGGCGGTGACGCGCTCCGACTTTTTGGCGTTGTCCGAAAGCGAGCGCAGCTTTGCCCGCGCTCTGGCCTTGCTGGTCCTGCGCCGCCTCGGCCAATTCGATGAGATCATCGAACGGCGCACGCAAAAAACGCCGTCGGATTCCGTCTGTGCGCTTCTGCGCGTCGGTCTGGCGCAGATCGGCTTCATGCAGGTTCCGGATTTCGCCGCCGTGTCGACGACGGTCAAGCTGGCCGAACGCGAGTCCCACACCCGCCCGTTCAAGGGCCTGATCAACGCCATCTTGCGCGGCGTAATCCGCGATCGCGAGTCTTCGGGTGCATTTCCCAAGACCAATCCGGCGCGTCTGGTGCCCGACTGGCTGTTCCAGCGCTGGGTCGCCGCCTATACACGCCCGGCCGCCGAAGGCATTGCCCTGGCCCTGACCGAGGAGCCGGCGACGGACCTCAGCTTCAAGACCGCCGCCGATTTGGACCGCCTGAAAGACGCGCTTGAAGGCACGCCGCTCGGTGACCTTGCGCTGCGCAGCCGGCTCCGCGGCGATGTCCGCGACTGGGCGGGCTATGATGACGGCGCATGGTGGGTGCAGGACGCGTCTTCCAGCGTTCCGGTCGCGCTCCTGGGTGACCTGTCCGGCAAGACCGCCATCGACCTGTGTTCGGCGCCCGGCGGCAAGACGCTGCAGCTCCTGGCGCGTGGCGCGTCCGTCGTGGCGGTCGACCGCTCGAAGAACCGCCTGAAGCGCGTCGAGGAAAATCTCAAGCGCGCCGGCTACCAGGCCGAGATGCAGATGGCCGACGCCGAAACCTGGGACGATACGCGAACCTTCGACGTCGTTCTGCTCGACGCGCCCTGCAGCGCCACCGGCACCTTCCGCCGTCAGCCCGACGTCCTGTGGGCGACGCGGCCCGCCGATATCGCCAAGCTGGCCGACGTCCAGCACCGCCTCCTCGATTCCGCTGCCGGCCGCGTCGCGCCCGGCGGGACGCTCGTCTATTCGACCTGTTCGCTGGAACGCGAGGAGGGCGAAACCCAGATCCTGGCCTTCGTGCGCCGCCATCCCGATTTCGTTGTGGATAAGGTGAGCGCGGACGAAGCCGCCGCCATCGGATTGCCGCAGGACTCGCTGAAACCCGAAGGCTGGCTGCGCCTCCTGCCGCATCAAAGGGCAGGGGGACAAGACGGCTTTTTTGTCGCGCGCCTGCGCCGAAACGGTTGACGGCGCGCCCGAAACAACCGTTATAGACACCCTCTATCCTAAGGTTACGACACGCATGCCGATGTCTGCTCCGCTTATCTGTCCGTCCATCCTTGCCTCCGACTTCGCGCGCCTGGGCGAAGAGGTGCAGGCCATCACGGCGGCGGGCGCTGATTTCGTCCATATCGACGTCATGGACGGCCATTTCGTCCCCAACATCACTATCGGCCCCGAGGTCGTGAAGGCCCTGCGCCCGCACACCACCCTGCCGTTCGACGTCCATCTGATGGTGTCGCCGGTCGATTCCTTCCTGGAAGCCTTCCGCGCCGCCGGCGCCGACTATATGAGCGTCCATCCGGAAGCCGGGCCGCACCTGCACCGCACGCTGAAGCAGATCCGCCACCTCGGCGCCAAGGCCGGTGTCGTGCTCAATCCGGCGACGCCGGTCGAGGTGCTCGACTGGGTGATCGACGATATCGACCTGGTGCTGATCATGAGCGTCAATCCGGGCTTCGGCGGCCAGAGCTTCATCGAGTCGCAACTGCGCAAGATCGAGGCGGTGCGCCGCCGGCTTGACGCGATCGCCCATCCGGCCATTCTGCAGGTCGACGGTGGTGTCAACGCCCAGAACGCCCGGGCCTGCGTCGATGCCGGCGCCACGGCCCTGGTCGCCGGGACCGCCGTCTTCAAGGGCGGCGCGTCCGCCTACGCCGACAACATCAAGACGCTGAAGGGGCTGTAAGGCGCGATGCAGGCTTTCGAGCATAACGCTCTGCCGGAATTGAACGCCGCGAAGACGCCGTGGGGGCATGTCGTCCTCGCGTGGCTGCGCCGTCAGGCCGGGGCGGAACTGTTCGGCATGCCTGGCTATAGTCTGACCTTGAAGGGCGGCGTGCCCGAAGGCTTCGTCTCGGCGCCGCGCGACATGCGTCCGGCGTCAGCGCATCTCGGCAAGGCCATCCTGCAGGGCCGCTTTACCCTGGCCGGGGCGCGCATGAGCGTCCAGGGCAGCGGCGACCCGTGGAACCGCCCGTCGCCGACCCGCGCCTTCGCCGTCGAACTGCACCGCTTCGAGTGGCTGCCGGCCCTGATGAGCCAGGGCGACGAGGGCGCCAAGGAAGGCCTGCGCCTTTTCCTGCTGTGGGCCAAGACCTTCAGCCGCTGGACGCCGTTTTCGTGGGGCGAGGAGGTCCTGCCGCGCCGCCTGATCAATATCGCCATCTTTGCCCGCCGCCTGTCGGGCCAGGCGACGCCCGGCGACGCCATAGAGCTGGCGCAGTCCCTGGCCGTTCAGGGCCGTCACCTCAAGCGCCTGCATGACGGCGCGTGGATGGCGGACAAGGCCGTGGCCCTGGTAGTGCTGGGCTGCGTGCTGTCGGGGCGGATCGGCGACGGCTTCCGCATCGCCGGCATGAAGCTGTTGCAAAAGGCCCTGAAGAAGGTCGTCCTGCCGGACGGCAGCCACGCCTCGCGCAGCCCGCAGCGCGGCCTTGAGCTTTTGTACGACCTGCTGCTGATCGAAGACGGCTTGTCGCAGCGGGGCCTGGCCGGCCCCGGCTGGCTCGACAGCCATATCGAATCGCTGAGCCGTTTCATCCGTGCCCTGTCGCATCCCGATGGCAGCTTGTGCGCCTTCCAGGGCGCGGAATCGCTGCTGCCCGACCTGGTGCTGCCGGCCCTGGTGCACGACGAAAAGAATGCCGCCGTGACGCCCGCCCAGCTCGACGACGGCCGTTATCATCGCCTGCTCGGCCGTTCGCTCAGCGTCTATGTCGATGCCGGCGAAGCAAAAACAGGGCCTTTCGGCCATACGGCGGTCGACCATCCCATGACCTTCGAGGTGTCGGGCGGCCGCGACAAGCTGATCGTGTCGCCCGGCTGGTCGCCGCGCCAGGGCGATCACATGGCCTTCCGCCTGGTGGGCGCCGGCAATACGGTGTCGATCGGTGACGCCAGTCTCCTGACCCCCGTGACCGGCCGTTTCGGCGAGCTGCTCGACTTCGCCATGGAAGGCAACCATTACAAGGTACGCAGCCGCCGCGTCGAAGCCGAGGAAACGGGCTCGCTGCTCGAGCTGGAGCACGACGGCTGGAAATCGCGTTTCGGCCTGAAGCACGAACGCCGTCTTTATGTCGACGCCCAGCGCGACGAACTGCGTGGCGAGGATCGCCTGACGCCGGGCAGCACCAAGCAGACCGTGCCCATGGCGTCGCCCTTCGCCATCCACTTCCTGCTGCACCCCGAAGTCCAGGCCTCGCTGGCGCGCGACAAGAAAAGCGTACTGCTGCGAGGGCCGGGCGGGCGCGGCTGGTGGTTGCGCCACGACGCCAAGGACGTGGCGATCGAAAGCGGCCAGGTGTTCGAACGCGACCTGCCGCGCAAGACGTCGATGATCGTGCTGCGCGGCGTCGGCCGTCTGGACGCACCGACGCGGGTGCGCTGGAAACTGTCGCCGGCGGAAGGCTGACGAATTCATTTTTTATAAGAACGGGCGAAATCCGTCTTCGTTTCGAAGGCCTTGTCGGGCTTACTCGCGGCGAAAAGGAGAAAACCCATGCCTAAGATCGCACATAAAATCGTTGCCGCCGCCATGGCCGGCGGGCTTCTCGGTGGCGCCCTCCTGGCTGCCGTACCGGCCCAGGCCTATACGCGCTACGTCTGCAAATACGAACAGAAGCGCCGCGAACACACCGGAACCATCGTCGGCGCTATTGCGGGCGGTGTCCTGGGCAATGCCGTTTCGGGCCATAACAGCAAGGGCGTCGGCACGGTCGTCGGTGCGCTGGGCGGCGCGGCCGTCGGCTCGAAGATGGGTCACGACAGCGGCAAGAAAGCCTGTACGCAGGCCATGGCCTATCGCAGCGAGACGGTCTGGGAGCGTGACAGCCATGGCCGCCGCGTAAAGACGGTCTATCGCTACGTTCGCTAGACTTTTCAGCTCAAGCGCCGCAGCACGGGCGGCCGCGATGGCTCGACCGGACGCGTTGTCCTGACGCCGAAGCGTCGGCCCGGTTCGCTCTTTGAGGACTCGCGGCGGCGGGCAAAGACCGAAAAAATTGACGCCCCTTGCCAACGGCAACATTGCCGTTGAAATAAATGGCTTGAAAATCAAAGGCCTCGCGAGCCGTTCGCGGGGTCTTTTTCGTGCTCATAAAAAAATGCAGTCTGAACAAAGATGAATGTGGCGCTCAAATGCCGTTCAGGTTGGCAGGTCTATAAAGGTCCTCATCAAGCCGAGGGAATATCCCGCAAGGCACGCACACGAAGGACTTTAGTTATGATTACCATGACCAAGACGATGAAAACCCTGACGGCCGCCGTTGTCACCTCCGGCCTGTTGCTGACCGCGGCGGTCCCCATGGCTTCGGAAGCCCGCCCCTACACCCAGACCTACAGCTGCCAGGTCACCAAGAGCAAGTCGAAGACGACCGGCACCATCCTGGGCGCCATCGGCGGCGCGCTGATCGGCAGCCAGGTCGCCAAGAACGAAAAGGGCCTGGGCGCGGTCGTCGGCGGTCTGGCCGGCGCGGCGATCGGTTCGAAGGTCGGCAAGGACCAGGGCAAGCAGCAGTGCAACAATGTCGAGAACTCGATGCAGAGCGCCGGCTATGACCGTTACGACCGTTATGGCCACCGCTACCAGACCCGCAAGGTCGCGTACCGCTACTAAGACCGGAAACGTTCTTAGATGACCGCCTGGATGCGCTGCGCCCCCTACGGCGCATCCTGATGCGGCAACCCGGAGGAACCCCCGCCCTTTCCCAACGGCGGGGGTTCTGTCGTTTGACGGGTGGCCAAAGCGGACGGGGTCGTGTAAACGGCGCGCATTCCTCCCCATCGTCACGGATCTGTCATGCCTGCCGCTCCCGATTTTCCGCCCGCGCCCGATCGCGTCACTCCGAAACGCGCCCTCATCTCGCTGTCCGACAAGACAGGCCTGATCGAGGCGGCCCAGGCATTGGCCGCAAAGGGCATCGAAATCCTGTCGACCGGCGGCACGCGCGCGGCCATCGAAAAGGCCGGCATCGCGGTCAAGGACGTGGCGGACGTTACCGGCTTCCCCGAAATGATGGACGGCCGCGTCAAGACGCTGCACCCCAAGGTTCACGGCGCCCTGCTGGCCTATCGCGATGCGCCCGAGCACGCCAGGGCGCTGACGGAGCATAATATCGCGCCGATCGACATCGTATGGATCGACCTCTATCCGTTCGAGCAGACGATCGCCACCGGCGGAGCGTTTGAGGCCGCCATCGAAAATATCGATATCGGCGGCCCGGCCATGATCCGTTCGTCGGCCAAGAACCATTCCTACGTTTGCGTCTGTGTCGACAAGGCCGCCATGGACGCGGTTCTGGCCGAGGTCGAAGCCCACGGCTCGACGGGCCTGGCCTTGCGCAAGTCATTGGCCGCCAAGGCCTTTGCCCGCACCTCGACCTACGACGCCGCGGTCTCGTCGTGGTTTGCGGCCCAGCTCGGTGACGACTACCCCGAGCGCAAGGCGATCGCTGGCAGCCGCATCCAGACCATGCGCTACGGTGAAAACCCGCACCAGTCGGCGGCCTTCTACCGTACGGGCGAAGTCCGTCCGGGCGTCGCCACGGCGAAGCAGTTGCAGGGCAAGGAACTGAGCTACAACAATGTCGCCGACACCGACGCGGCGATCGAGCTGGTCGCCGAATTCGACGCATCAGCCGGCCCGGCCTGCGTCATCGTCAAGCACGCCAATCCGTGCGGCGTCGCGGTTGGCGAAACCCTGGCCGACGCCTATCGCCGCGCCCTGGAATGCGATCCTGTGTCTGCCTTCGGCGGTATCATCGCGCTCAATTCGCGCCTGGACCGCACGACCGCTGAAAAGATAGTCGAGATCTTCACCGAAGTGGTCGTGGCGCCCGAAGCCGACGACGACGCGATCGCGGTCTTCGCCGCCAAGAAAAACGTCCGCCTGCTGGTGACCGGCGGCCTGCCGGACCCTCTGGCCGGTGGCCAGGTCTTCCGTTCGGTGGCGGGCGGCATGCTGATCCAGTCGCGCGACACGGCGCGCATTACGCAGGCCGACCTCAAGGTCGTCACCAAGCGCCAGCCGACCCCGACCGAAATCCAGGACATGCTGTTCGCTTTCACGGTCGCCAAGCACGTCAAGTCGAACGCCATCGTCTACGCCAAGGACGGCCGCACGGCCGGTATCGGCGCCGGCCAGATGAACCGCCGCGATTCAGCACGCATCGCCCGCCTGCGGGCGCAGGAAGCCGCCGAAGGTTTGGGGCTGACGGACTCGCTGGCGCTGGGTTCGGCCTGTGCCTCGGAAGCGTTTTTCCCGTTCCCCGACGGCCTGCTCGAAGCGGCGGCTGCCGGCGCGACGGCGGTCATCCAGCCGGGTGGCTCGATCGGCGACCAGGCGGTGATCGATGCCGCCGACCAGGCAGGCCTTGCGATGGTCTTCACCGGTACGCGGGTGTTCAGGCATTAAGCCTAGCGTCTTAAGACCTGGAAGTTCCATGACATTCCCTTCTCCCCTTGAATAGGGGAGAAGGTGGCCCGCAGGGCCGGATGAGGGGTAAATCGGCGCTGTCCGCGCGCATCCGCTGACGGTTACCCCTCACCCGGTCGCGTACCGCTCCCGTCCTCTCCCCTCAAGTGGGGAGAGGAAAGACAAATGACACGTTACGTCCTTAGGCCGGACTCTTAATCTCACCTTCAAAGCGCCCTTTGAACGCAATGGCCGACAGCGGCTGGCGGACAGAGGGCGTTTCGCGTTGTTGCAGGGCCTCTGACAGCGACGTCACTTCGCCCTGATAGCCGATGGCGACCGCGGCCTCGACCCGGACCGTGTCCGGCAGGTTCAGCACCAGCGGCGCCTTTTCGTACTCGATGCCGCCCATGGCGTGAGCGATCAGGCCCATCTTGTGCGCCTGGAGTGACAGGGCCAGGGTGGCCGCGCCGGCGTCGAAGCTGGCCGACCGCACCGGACGCTCGCCGTCGAAGCTCGACACCGAGGTGATGAAGATCAGCGCGCCGGCGTGTTTCGCCCAGCCTTCGTTGAACGGCACCAGCAGGCTGAGCAGCGTATTGAATTCCGGTTCCCCGCGCACGCCGTAGATAAAACGCCACGGCTGGAGGTTGGCGGCCGACGGCGCCCAGCGCGCGGCTTCCAGTACGGTCAGGACCTGGTCCTCGCTTAAGGTGCGCTCCGAAAAGGCGCGCGGCGACCAGCGGTCGAGGAATTGCGAATCAATGGGATAGGTCGGAATACGATTGGTAGTCATGGCGTGAGCTCGCAGGTACATAGGGTGTCCGGCCCGAGTCGCGTCGGGCATACGTAATAATATCAGTAACAGTTACGTATAATTCAAGAGGGAATGGCCGTGCTCGATACGATTCAGCGCCGATTTGACGTCCTGGCGCCCTATATCGAGGCTTTCGGGCCGGCGGATGCGGTGAAACGTCCGGCCGTGCTGCTGTTCCATGCCTGCAACGGCGTGCGCGAGCACATCCGCCAATACGCCCGGCAGGCGGCCGATGCCGGTTATCGCGCCTTTGTCGTCGACTCGTTCATGCCGCGCGGATGGGACCATACGGCGGCGGTCAGCCTGGTGTGCTCAGGCCTGCAACTGCACGGCTACGAACGCTCCGGCGACGTGCTGGCCGCGGTCTGGGGCCTGTCGCAGCGCGCCGACGTCGACGCGTCGCGCCTGTGCCTGGCGGGCTGGAGCCATGGCGCGTGGTCGATCATGGACCTGATGACCCAGCGGCTGTCGCGGTCCGGGTCGGCGCGGCTGATGGACCCGACGCCTGAGCCGCTGAAGGGCGTCCAGGGCGTATTTCTGGTCTATCCCTACATAAACTTCCCGGCGCGCAGCAACACGCACCCGTGGGAATACAAACCACGCACCCTGGCCATCCTGGCGCGCAACGATTTCCTGACGGCGCACGCCCATGCGCTCAACATCGTCAACCATCTGAGAAGCGAAAACGTGCCGATCGAAACGCTCGATCTCGACGCCACGCACTGCTTCGATGAGGACGGCGTGCATTTCGGCGCCTTCATGTCGTACGACCGCGCCTGTCACCGCCGGGCGGAAGAGGCGTTTCTGGGCTTTCTCGACGAAACACTATCTTGAACATTGTTCAAGAATTGCTATAAAGCCCCTGAGCAAGGGGATTGTACGCATGGACACCATGGCCGAACGCTGGGCGCTGCTGCAAAAGGGCGTGACCGTCTATGGCCCCGAAGACGACCTCCCGCGTCCGGCGGTGGTGCTGTTCCATGGCTGCGGCGGCCTGCGCCCGCACGTTCATCTCTATGCCCAGGCCGCGGCGAAGACGGGTGTGCGCGCCTATGTGATCGACAGCTTTGCGCCGCGCGGTTGGGACCGCAATTTCGCGGTGTCGCTGATCTGCACCGGTGTCGTATTACAAGGGTATGAACGGTCGGGTGATGTGCTGGCGGCCCTTTGGGGCCTGAAGCAAAGCGGCCGGGTACAGATGGACCGCGTCATGCTGGCGGGTTTCAGTCACGGCGGCTGGTCGATCATGGACCTGATGACACAACGCCTGACGCGGCCCGGCGAAGCGAAACTGGCCGATCCCGATCCGTCGCTGCTCGAAACCCTGCGGGCGCTGTTCCTGGTCTATCCGTATATCAATTTTCCGGCGCGGACCAATCTGCGCGCCTGGGTGCATCAGCCGGAAACCTTTGCTGTGCTGGCGGAAAAGGACCACCTGACACCGTTTGCCCATTCGCAGAAAATCTTCAAACGGCTGCAGGCGGCGGGCGGAAACATCCGGACCCTGGCCCTGCCGGCGACGCATGCCTTCGACGAGGAAGACTTTAAGCGCGGCGTCATGGCCTACTCGCCGGAAGCGATGCAGGCGTCGATCAATGCCATGCTGACCCTGATCGACAGCAGGCTTGTTTGATTACATGGAATGCCCGGCCGGGATGTCGTTGGTCACCGGCACGGACAGCGTCACGTCGCCGGCCTTTTCGAAATGCAGCACCAGGTTCTGATGGCTGCCTTCGGTTATGCCCCTGGCGTTCTCCAGCATGATGTGGTTGCCGCCGGGGGCGAAGATGACCGACTGGCCGGGCGCGACGACAAAGCCGTCCTTCTGCTCGGCCATGGCCATATTGCCGTCCTTCATGGTCATGGTGTGCATGGTGGCCGAAGCCGCGCAGGCGCAGGATGCCGACACCAGCCGATCGGCCACGTCGCCGCTGTTGCGGATGGTGACATAGGCAGCCGTCGTCGTGTTGTTACCCAGCGTCGGGCGCATGGCATAGGCCGTCAGCTCGATGGCGTTGTGCGTCACCATGCCGTCGGCCCTGGTCTCCTGGGTGACCGTGGTCCTGCTGCCGGTTTCACCTTTTGGTGCAGGATGACAGGCGGCCAGCAGGCTCAGGCTAAGGATCGCAACGACACGCTTCATGGCGGTTTCCTATCAGCCCCAGAGGCCGAACAGTTTCTTGGTTTCCGTGACGACCGGCGCGGCCTCGGCATTGGCGCGCTCGGCGCCGGCCTTGAGCACGGCGTCGATCTCGGCCGGATTGTTCAGCAGGTCGCGCAGGCGGTCCGAAATCGGCGCCATCCTGTCGACGACGACGTCGGCCAGGGCCGGCTTGAACGCGCCAAAGCCCTTGCCGCCGAATTCGTTGAGCACATCCTGCGCCGTCTTGCCCGACAGCGCGGCATAGATGCCGACCAGGTTCTTGGCCTCGGGGCGGTCGTTCAGGCCGTCTTCGCTTTCCGGCAGCACGTCGGCGTCGGATTTGGCCTTCTTGATCTTGCCGGCGATGACGTCGGCCGTGTCGGTCAAATTGATGCGCGAATTGTCCGAAGGGTCGGATTTCGACATCTTGGCGGTACCGTCGCGCAGGCTCATGATGCGCGCGCCCGGACCCTGATACAGGGTTTCCGGGACCGGGAAATAATCGACGCCGAAGTCGTGGTTGAACTTCTTGGCGACGTCGCGCGTCAGCTCAAGGTGCTGACGCTGGTCTTCGCCGACCGGCACATGCGTCGCCTTGTAGACCAGGATGTCGGCGGCCTGGAGCACAGGATAGGTATAGAGCCCGATCGAGGCGCGTTCCTTGTCCTTGCCGGCCTTGTCCTTGAACTGCGTCATGCGGTCGAGCCAGCCCAGCCGCGCCACGCAGTTGAACAGCCAGGCCATTTCGGTATGGGCCGGCACGGCCGATTGCGGGAAGATGGTCGACTTGGCGGGATCGACGCCGGCCGCCAGGTAGCAGGCCGCGATCTCGCGCGTCTGCGACAGCAGCAGCGCCGGGTCCTGCCAGACCGTCAGGGCGTGCAGATCGGCGATCATGTAGAAGCGTTCGGCGTCGATCGACTGCATGTCGGCGAACTTCTTGAGCGCGCCGAGATAGTTGCCGAGGTGGAGCGAGCCGGACGCCTGGATGCCGGACAGGATGCGCATGGGTTTGGTCGTCTTGTCGTTCATAGCCTACCTGCGCCGCAGCGCCGCCTTGAGTTCGGAGGGCTTAACCGCGCCCGTGCCAAAGAGGAGAACGCTATAGAGGACAACGCCGGAAAGGGAAACCGCCACGACGGCGATTTCCTTGGCGCCGATGGCCTTGTGACCGAGAATCGACAGGCCGTGAATACCGTTGTGCAGCGGCAGGACGCTGTCGATGGCCGCCTTGATCGGCGCGCTGTAGAACGCGGCGGCATAGCAGAACGCCGCCATGCCGGCGCTGGCGACCAGCACCAGCAGGATTTTGCGTAGGGCGACAGCCCCGATGATCCAGGTTTTGCGGCGGGCCAGGGTGAACACCATCAACACGACATTGACCCAGGCGGCGGCCGAGGTTCCGATCGCCAGGCCGGGGATGCCGATCAGGTGGAACATGCTGACGCCGACAACGATATTGACGATCACCGACACCACGGCGAACTTCATCGGGCCGAACGTGTCCTTGCGGGCGAAGAAGGCGGGGTTGAGGATGCGTGTCAGCACGAAGGCCGGCACGCCCCAGCCGTAGTGCAAGAGGCAGGCCCCCGTCCACGCCGCATCGGTCGGGTTGAATTCGCCGCGCGTATAGATGCCGTCGACCAGGAAGATCGGCATGGCGATCAGGGCGACCGCCGCCGGCAGGGTAAAGACCATGGCGTACAGCACGGCCTGGTCCATGGTCTTCTGGGCGTGCTCGTGGTCCTCGGCATGGACGGCGCGCGACAGCGCCGGCAGGAGCGCCGTGCCGATGGCGACGCCCACCAAACCCAGGGGCAACTGGTAGAAGCGGTCGGCGATGGCCAGCCACATGGTGGCGCCCTTCACCGTCGACGAAAAGAACTGCGAGACGAAGATGTTGACCTGGGTCGCGGCGGCGGCCAGGGCGCCGGGCACGGCCAGCATCAAGAGCTTGTTGATGTCCTTGCTGAACACCGGAATGATCGACAGGCTGACGTGGGCGCCTGTCTTGTTGGCGCCCCATAGCAGCAGGCCGGCCTGAAGCACGCCGGCGATGATGGTGCCGATCGATCCGCCCAGCGCAGACTGGAACGGCGAGTGTGTGGGGATGACGCAGATGAGCGTCACGGCGTTCAACAGGATCGGCACGCCCGCAGAGAGGACGAAACGGCCGCGCGCATTGAGCACGCCGGCCAGATGCGCCACGATCGCCATGCACGGCAGATAGGGCATGGTGATCTGCGTGAAGATCACCGTCCACTTCAGCTTCTCCGGGTCCGAGACGAAGCCGGGCTTGAATATGTACATCAGCCACGGCATGGCGAATTCGCAGGCCAGGGTGAAGACCACCGTGATGAAGACCAGGGTCGCCATGGCGTCGTGCGCCATCTTGTCGGCGGCTTCTTTTCCGTCGCGCTCAAGCGCGGCCGAATAGGAGGGCACGAAGGCGGTCGAAAAGGCGCCTTCGGCGAAGATGCGCCGGAACAGGTTGGGGAATTGCTGGGCCGTCGCATAGGCGTCGGCCATGATATTGCCGGACGCCCCCATATAGGCGGCGATGACCAGGTCGCGGGCAAAGCCTGCAAAGCGGCTGAGCAGCGTAAAACCGGAATTGATCAGCGAATTGCGGATCAGGCCCGACGATTTGCGGGGCGGCGAGGCCGGGGCGGCGCTGGTCTCTTGAACTTCGGACACGAATTCTACCTGATCGGATGGGCTTGCGCCACTTGTGCATGGAAGACGTTTGCGGGCCGTTAACCCTGGAACCACATGGCCAGAAGGGCGAAAACGACGGCGGCGACGCATATTCCCCACAGCAACGCGTACAGCGGCACGGACTTGGGGCGGCGGCGGTCTTCGTTGACGGGCGGCATATCGGACATGGCCTGCCTTTAGCATTGGGTGTCGCCTCTTGCCAGAGGCCGCAACTTACGCCAGCACTCATGCGATGCGAAAATTGCATATTGTCGACGAACTGATCTATGAGCGCGCGCCGCACCTCGTCAAATCGCCCGTGTGGTGGCTGGCGAAGCCGGTGCTGTACGCCATCCTGGGCTATGGCAAGGCCGTGCGCATGGCCGATGCCGTACGGCCGTTGAGTGGCCCCGAAGCGCTCGGCTATATTTCGAAGCTCCTGTCGCTGAAGGTCGACCTGACGGGGATAGACCGGCTGCCGCGGACAGGGCGCTGCGTCGTGGTGTGCAACCATCCGACAGGCATTGCCGACGGGCTGGCGGTCTATGACGCCATCCTGAAGCGGCGCGACGACGCCATCTTCTTCGCCAATGCCGATGCCCTGCGCGTCAATCCGCGCTTCGCCGAAAGCCTGATCCCGGTCGAATGGGTCGAAGCCAAGCGCACGCGCGAAAAGGCGCGGGTGACGCTGATCTCGGCGAAGGCGGCCTTCGACGCCGAACGCTGCGTGGTTATCTTTCCGGCCGGGCGGCTGGCGCGGAGGAATGCCGAAGGGCAGCTGGTCGATCCGCCCTGGGCGGCGACGGCGGTGTCCCTGGCGCAGAAGTACGATGCGCCGATTGTCCCGATGCATCTCGAAGGCCCCAACAGCTTCTGGTTCCACACCTTCCACAAGTTTTCGCAGGAACTGCGCGACATCACCCTGTTCCATGAGTTTCTGAACAAGCAGGGCAAGCGGTTTCGTCTGACGGTGGGCGAGGCGATCGATCCCAATGCTTTCGACATGGAAACCAACGACCTGTGTGAGGCGCTGAAACGCCATGTCGAGGTTGAACTGGCCGCCGATCCGGATAAGAGGTTCGCGGGATGAGGCACAATCGCGCACAGACCTGCACCTCCCCGTTCGGAACGAATGGGGAGGGGGACCATGAGCGTAGCGAATGGTGGTGGGGATTCTTGCTTTCTTTGATACGCCGGCGGCTGGAAAGAAAGGAAGAAACCCCACCACCACATCTCACTCGCAACGCTTCGCGATTGCTCGCTCGTGCGGTCCCCCTCCCCATCGCTTTGCGACGGGGAGGTGCAAGGGGGAGTGGAAGATGACTTTGCTAGCCCCCTTCAATATCGCCGAACCCCAAATCTTCCACCTGCCCGACGAAGACGCGACCGCGCGGTTGGGCGGGCTGATCGCCCCGCAACTCAAACCCGGTGATGTGATTTACCTCCACGGCGACCTCGGCATGGGCAAGTCGGCCCTGGCGCGCGGATTGATCCGGGCGCTGACGACCCTGGAGCAAGAGGTTCCGTCGCCGACCTTCACGCTGATCCAGTCGTACGACACCCTGTCCTTCGAGGTCCTGCACCTCGACCTCTATCGCCTGACCGACCCGGAAGAAGCCTATGAACTGGGGCTGGACGAGGCCAGGTCCCATGCCGTGCTTGTGATCGAATGGCCGGATCGCCTTGGCCATTTGGGCTTTGACGATCGTCTCGACATTGTCCTAGAAGTGCCGGATATAACCAATTTTCCGCTGGCGGCGGGCGGGCGCATAGCCCGGCTCACGCCGCACGGCGGGTTCAGGGGAAGTTAAACGCGTATGACTGCCAATACTGTGGCCGACACCCGGGAGTCGGTGAAGGTCCGTTTTCTGACCGAGGCCGGCTTTGCCGACGCCGAGCGCCATCCCTTGCCCGGCGACGCCTCGACGCGCCGCTATGAGCGCCTGGTGCGCGACGGCAAGACCTTCATGCTGATGGACCAGCCGCCGGCGCTCGAAACCCAGCCTTGCCGCGCCGGGGAGACCGAAGCCGAACGCAAGGCGTCGGGTTATAACGCCATGGCGCGCCTGGCCGCCGGCCGTATCGACGCTTTTGTCGGCGCCGCGCGCTATATGCGCGGCCAGGGCTTGTCGGCGCCCGAAGTCTTCGATCTCGATGCGAGCAACGGCCTGCTGGTCAGCGAAGACCTGGGCGACGGCTTGTTCGCGCGCCTGATCGAGGACGGCGAAGAACCTTTGCCGCTCTATCTTTCGGCCGTCGAGGCCCTGGCGCGGCTCCACGCCCTGGCGCCGCCGGAAGAACTGCCGGGCGGCTGGCCGCTGCTCACCTACGACAATCTGGCGCTGAAGACCGGCGCCGACCTGTTCGTCGAATGGTATCCACGCTTCGATCCGGAATTTCCGTTGAGCGAAGAGGCCCTTCTGGAATGGGAAAGCCTGTGGGAACCGCTGCGTCAGCGCGCGGAAGCCGGTGCCAGCGTCTTCATCCACCGCGACTACCACGCCGAAAACCTGCTGTGGCTGCCCGGCCGCGTCGGCGTGGCGCGCGTCGGCATGATCGACTTCCAGGACTGTCTGCGCGGCCACCCCAGCTGGGACCTGCACTCGCTCTTGCAGGACGCGCGCCGCGATGTCTCGCCCGAGATCGAGCGGGCGGCGCTCGACCACTATTTCAGCCTGCGCCCGGATACCGACCGCGACGCCTTCATGCGCGATTACACGGCGCTGGCGACGCTCAATGAGGCGCGTATCCTCGGCATCTTCGCCCGTCTGGTCGTCCACTACAAAAAGCCGCGCTACGAAGCCTTCATGCCGCGCATGTGGCACCATCTCGGCCGCAATCTCAAGGCGCCGGGCATGGAAGGCCTCCATAACTGGTTCATCAAGAACGGCTTCGGTAACAAGCTGATTTCCTTATGACCACTCCGACAACCGCCTTTGTCCTGGCCGCGGGTCTCGGCACCCGGATGCGTCCCCTGACCGACGACCGGCCGAAAGCCCTGGTCGAGGTCGGTGGCCGTACGCTGATCGACCATATGCTCGATCGCCTGGCGGAAGGCGGAGCGAAACGTTTTGTCGTCAATGTCCACTATTTCGCCGACACGCTGGAAGCCCATCTGAAGACCCGCACCGACCTTGATATCGTCGTCTCGGACGAACGTGACGCGCTTCTGGAAACCGGCGGCGGCTTGAAGAAGGCGCGGCCCCTGCTGGGCGAAGACCCGATCTGGATCGCCAATACCGACAGCGTGTGGATCGAACCCGAAAGCGGGAAGGCCGTACGTGACCTCGCCGCGGCGTGGAATCCGGACACCATGGACGCGGCCCTGCTGCTGGCGCCGATGGACCGCACGACCGGCTTCGACGGCGCCGGCGATTTCTTTATCGATGACGCCCGCCATCTCGCCTTCCGCAACGACGCGCCGTCCGCCCCCTTCAACTATATGGGCGTGCACATTACGCGGCCGTCGATCGTCGACGGCGTGGCCGATGCGGCCTTTTCGCTGTCGAAAATCTGGCGGCAGCTGGCGCCGCAAAACCGCTTAACGGGAGTGGTCATGGACGGCGACTGGATGCACGTCGGCGACCCGCACGCCCGCGACGTGGCCGAAGCGCGCCTGAGAGGATGAGCGCCAAAAAATGAGGAGGGTCGACGACATTTTTTCCCGACCCGGCCCGCGCTGGTACACCGTTCCCGCCGGCCGCTGCTTCCTTGACGATCTTGCGCTCGGCCTGTGTCAGTCGCTCGGCGACCGCCTGCCCGACGCCACCATATTGACACCGACCCGGCGCGGTGCGCGCGCCATGGCCCGCGCCTTTTCGCAGCAGGCGCGCGGCCGGCCCATGCTGTTGCCGCAGGTTCGCGCCATCGGCGACCTCGACGAAGGCGAGCCGCCCTTCGATCTCGACGCCCTGGCGCTCGATCTGCCGCCCGCCCTGTCGAGCGTCAGGCGGCGCTTCGAACTGGCCCGGCTGATCACCGAGCGTTACGAAGGCATTTCAGACGCGCGCGGTAAGCTTGCGCTCGACCTCGCCGACAGCCTGGCAGCCTTTTTCGATTCCCTGGCCCTGGAAGAGATCGACGCCTCGGACAAGCTCGACCGCCTGGTGCTGGGTGAGGGCGACGCGCAGTACAATCTCGAAGGCTGGGCCGAGCATTGGCAGATTTCGGCGCAGTTCCTGCGCATCGCCGTCAGCGCATGGCCCGAACGGCTGAAGGTATTGGGCGCCATGGACCCGTCGCAGCGCCAGGTCGCCCTGATCCGCCGTCTTGTCGATCAATGGCGCGAGCACCCGCCGGCGGCGCCGCTGATCATGGCCGGCACCACGGGTTCGGCGCCGTCGACCGCCGATCTGGTGCAGATCGTCGCCAACGCGCCGATGGGCGCGGTCCTGCTGCCCGGGCTCGACCTGTCGCTGGCCGACAATGCCTGGATCCAGATCGAGGACTCGCACCCGCAGAACACGCTGAAACGCCTGCTCGACCGCCACAATGTGACGCGCGATATCGTCAAGGTCTGGCCGGTGTCGCTCGACAGCAACCGCAAGGCCGAGGCGCGCCGCCGCTTGCTCAACGAAGCCCTGCGTCCGGCCGAAGCGACGCGCGACTGGCGCAGCCAGATCGCGATTCTCAAGCAGGAAGGGCCGACGACGGTCGAGGACGGGCTGGAAGGTCTGTATGAGATCGACACGGCGCGCGATGAGGAAGCCGCGTCAGTGGTGGCCTTGCTGATGCGCGAAGCCCTCGAAACGCCCGACAAGACCGTGGCCCTGGTGACGCCGGACCTTGGCCTGTCGCGGCGCGTGTCGGCGCGGCTGACGCGATGGGGTCTCATCGCCGACTCCTCGGCGGGCGATCCCCTGTTGACCAGCCTGACCGGGCGCTTCCTGCACGACCTGTTGGGCCTGGTGCTGGAACCGCACGACCCGGTGCTGCTGCTCAGCCTGTGGCGCAATCCGCTCTGCCGTTTTTACGACATCCCGGCCATGGCCGACATCGAGCGCAGCGCCTTGCGCGGGGCGCGGCCGAACGATCTCGGTACGATCACCGCAACCCTGCATGCCGACGAACGCGTCAGCGAAGACGCGATCGCCCAGTGGCGCGAATATGTCGACGCCATCCGCCCGATGATCTACCAGCCCTTTGTGGATCTCGGCGCGTCCTTGACCCTGTTTTCGATCGTGGCGCAAAGCCTTTCCGGCAACGCCGACGCCCTGTGGGCGGGCGCGGCGGGGGCGTCGGCCTCGGAACTGCTGGCCGAACTGATGCGCGAAGCCAGCGGCTATGCCATCGACAGCCCGCGCGAATTCGCCGAGATCCTGAACGCTATCCTGCAGCAGACCAAGGTGCGCACCGGCGGCAACAACCATCCGCGCCTCCAGGTCCTGGGCGCCATCGAGGCCCGTCTGATCAAGGCCGACCGCATCATCCTGGCGGGGCTGGAAGAAGGCGTGTGGCCGCCAACGCCCGAAAACGATCCCTTCCTGTCGCGCCCCATGCGACGGACGCTTGGATTACCGACACCCGAACGCCGCACCGGCCTGTCGGCGCACGACTTCGTCCAGACGGCGGCCGCGCCCGAAGTCTATCTGATCACGCGCCGCCGCCGAGAGGGCGAGCCGCAGGTCCAATCGCGCTGGCTGTGGCGGCTGAAGACCCTGTGCGAAGGCGCCGGCGTCAAATCCCTGCCGACGCGGCCCGAAGTGCTCGATTGGGCGCGTGCCCTCGACTGCGGCTTGTCCGAAAAACCTGCGACCTTGAAACCCGCCAGACGCCCCGAGCCGCGCCCGCCGGTCGATGTCCGCCCCGACAGCCTGTCGGTCACAGAGGTCGAGGTCTTCGTCCGCGACCCCTACGCCATCTATGCCCGGCGGATTCTGAAGGTGCGGCCGCTCGATCGCCCGAACGAGCCGGTCGAGGCGCGCCAGCGCGGCACGGCCATCCACAAGAGCCTGGAACGCTTCGTCACGGAAAACGCGCCGCTCGGCCGCGCCGGCGTCGAGACGCTCAACAGCCTACTGGAATATGAGCTCAAGGGCACGCATATGTCGGCCGCCGACATCGCCCTGCAAAGGCCGTTGATCCCGCACATGGCCGAGGCCTTTGTCGAATTCGAAGCGCGCCGCCGTGACGGCAAGCCGCGCCTGATCATCGAAAGCCGGGGCGAGATCCGGTTTCCGGTCGCGGGCCGCGAATTCGCCCTGATCGCCAAGTCCGACCGGCTGGAAGTGCGCGACGGCCACGTCGATATCCTCGATTTCAAGACCGGCTATCCGGCGTCGTTGAAACAGGTGCTGGCGGGCTTCTATCCGCAGCTGACCCTGACCGGTGCGATCCTGCGCCACGGCGGTTTCGAGGGAATCCGGGGCAAGTCGGTCGGCGACCTGCTCTATGTCCGCGTCGCGCCCGACGACGTGTCCGAACGCTATGTTCATGAAAAGGGGACGTCGAACGACGACCTGGCCGAAAACGCGCTCACCAGCCTGCGCCGCCGCCTCGAAGCCTATGCCACGCCGAACAAGGCCTATCTGTCGTGGACCGCGCCGCAGTTCCTGAAGAATCGCGGCGGCGACTACGACCAGTTGGCCAGGCTGTACGAATGGTACGTGCTGGGCGACGACGAAACCGCCGAGCCCGAGACCGACGGAGCGCACGATGGATGACCTGAGTGCAAATCCGCAGAACGTCGCCGCCGACCCGCGCGCCTCGTGCTTCCTGACCGCCAATGCCGGCTCGGGCAAGACCTCCACGCTTGTGAACCGCGTGGCGCGCCTGCTGCTGCGCGGCGCCAAGCCCGAACACATTCTGTGCGTCACCTATACCAAGGCGGCCGCCGCCGAAATGCAGGCACGCCTGTTCGAACGGCTGGGCCATTGGGCCGTCGCCGAAGACGACGAACTGGCCCGGCAATTGGCGGCGATCGATGAGAATCCGCACGACCTGGCGACCGCCCGCGCCCTGTTCGCCAAGGCGCTGGAGACGCCGGGCGGGCTGAAGATCCAGACCATCCACGCCTTTTGCGAACGGCTGTTGCGGCGGTTTCCACTCGAAGCCGGCCTTTCGCCCACCTTTGAAATTCTTGACGATTTCCGGGGGCAGGCGCTGTCGGAACGGGCATCCGCCGATCTTCTGACGCTCGACCTGCCCGCGCTCACCCATACCATGGCGGCGCGCGCTCGGCTGATCGTGCGCCTCAAGGCTGCCGGCTTCGAAAAGCTGCTGGCGCAATTCGTCTACCAGCACGACGACCTGGCCGAAGCGTTCGACGCTTTGCAGTCGCGCCACAAGGACTGGCCGCGACACCTGTTCAATAGTCTCGGCCTCGACGCCCCGTGCACAACGCATGAATGCCTTGAGGCCTATGCCGACCGCATCGAATGGCGGATCATCACCGACCTCGCCGGGTCTCTCAGTACCGGCGGCACGAAAACCAACCAGGAAGCCGGTCGGGCGCTGCTCGATCTGCACATGCGCTGGCGCGACGACGGTGTCCTCGACTTCGAGTGTCTGAAGGCCGTTTTCTTCACCAAGGCGGGCGAGCTGCGCAAAAGCCCCTATGCCAAGGAAACATCGCCCTCCGACGCCATCCTGCTCGATCGCCTAAGTCGCGAGGTCGTCGCCCTGGCCGATCGGCTGAAGGCCGTCGATATCGCCTCGAACACGCTCGATGCGCTTCGCCTGTTCGCCGTCTTCAGCAAACTGTTCACCACGGCCAAGCGCAATGACGGCGCGCTCGACTTCCAGGACCTGATTACGCGCACGCGCACCCTGCTCGACCGCCACCTGATGTCGGCCTGGGTCTTGTTCAAGCTCGACGGCGGCCTCGAACACATCCTGGTCGACGAGGCTCAGGACACATCGGGCGACCAGTGGGCGATCCTCAGGCCTTTGACCGAGGAATTCCTGGCCGGCGCGGGGCAATCGCGCGTCGATCCGCGCACCGTCTTCGCCGTCGGTGACGAGAAGCAGTCGATCTATGGCTTCCAGGGCGCCGACCCGGCGCAATTCCTCGACCAGGGCCGTTATTACGAACGCCGCGTCAACGAAGCCGGCCAGACCTTCGTCGCGCCGTCGCTGACGCAAAGCTGGCGGTCGCTGCCGGAAATCCTCGGCTTTGTCGACGCCGTGTTCGATGCTCCCGAACTGGCTACGGCGCTTAACTTCACCGGTGACCCGGTCGTCCACCAGCCGAAGCGCTCGGAAGCGCCCGGCTTCGTCGAGCTGTGGCCGCGCGTGCTGCCGATCGATGCGCCCGAAGCCAACGCCGATGAGGAAGAAGATGTCGCCGCGCTCGACGAACCCGGCCGCGCCCATCCGGCAAAGCGCCTGGCGCGCCAGATCGCCGTCACCATCCGCCACGAGATCGACGCCGGCCGTACCGTGTGGGACCGCACCTCGAAGGCTCGGCGCCCGATGCACGCCGGTGACGTGCTGATCCTGGTCCGCAAGCGCGACCTGCTGTTCGAGCACGTCATCCGCGAGCTCAAGATTGCAGGCGTCGCGGTGTCGGGCGCCGACCGGCTGAAGCTGGGCGAACACATCGCCTTCCAGGACCTGCGCGCCCTGATGCGATTCTGCCTGACACCGCGCGACGACCTGTCGCTGGCCTGCGTCTTGCGCAGTCCGATGTGCGACGTCAGCGAAGACGAGCTGTTCACGCTCGCCAACGGTCGCACCGGGCCGCTATGGAACGCGCTATGGAATATCGGCGGCGACGAAGGCGCCTTCGCCGACGCGCGCGTCTTCCTGCGCTGGGCCATCACGGCTTCGCAACGCCTGACAGCCTTCGACTTCCTGTCGCGTGTGCTCAATCGCCGCGACGCCGGCGGACGCAGCCTGAAGCAGCGCTTTCTCACTCGCCTGGGTGACGAGTGCGAGGACGTGCTGGATGAGACCCTGCAACTGGCGCTGAAAGGCGAGGGTGCGGGGGCCATCGGCCTGTCGGCGGCGCTTGACCTGTTCGAATTCCACGCCACCGAGATCAAGCGCGAGCAGGAAGAGGGCGGCCGCAGCGTGCGCGTCATGACGGTGCACGGCTCGAAAGGCCTCGAAGCGCCGTGGGTCATCCTGCCGGTCGGGCCGCAGCATCGTTCAAGCCGCCGCGACGACCTGCTTTTGACCTCGGGCGACGGCGAACTTTACCTCAGCGCCGGCGGCAAGAAGGCCGAAGTCGAGGCCGTGTCGCGCATCCGCGCCCGTATCACCCAGCGCGAGGAACAGGAGGCCTTGCGCCTCTTCTACGTGGCCGTGACGCGGGCGCGCGACCGCCTGACCATCTGTGGCTTTGCGGGCAAGCGCGCCCAGGCCAAAGGGCTTTTCCCCGGCTGGTACGAAATGGCCGATGCCGGTTTCGACCGGCTTGACGCCGGCGCCGAGACCATGGATCTGGCCGCGCCGTTCGACGAGATGGACATGCGCGAAATCGCCGTCATCCGCACCTTTGGCGAACGCCCGCCGGTGATGGCGGCCGAAGCGCGCTTGGCAGCGGCGCGCGTCGTCCTGCCGGATTTCGTGACGCAGATGCCGGTGAAGACCGATATGGACTCCGAAATCTGGCAGGCGATTTCGCAGATGGGCGACGAAGACCGGGCGGAAAGCGATCCGTCGCCGTCGCCGCTGGAGACGCGTAACGGGCTTGGGCGCTATCGCCGCGGCAATCTGATCCATAAGCTGTTCGAAATGCTGCCGGACATCCGGCCGGACAACCGCGAAACCATCGCCAGGCGCTATCTCGAGCGCCAGTCCGATCTTAATGACGATCAGCGCGATGAAATCCGCTCAGCGGTCATGACCGTGCTGGACGATACGCGCTTCGCCGAGGCCTTCGGGCCGGATTCCCGCGCCGAAGTCGCCCTGGCCGGGCAGGTTGGGACCAATGCGGCGGGCGCCGCCGTCATGCTGTCGGGTCGGATCGACCGGCTGGTGGTGACGCCCGACCGGGTTCTGGTCATCGATTACAAGTCGAACCGGCCAGCGCCCGATCACGCCGAAGATGCCGCGATAGCCTACCAGCGTCAGATGGCGGGCTATGTCGGCCTTCTGCGTCAGGTCTATCCGGACCGTGAGGTTTCGGCAGCGCTGTTGTGGACCGACGGGCCGAAGCTGACCCCCTTAAGCGAGACGTTAGTAAATCTCAGGCTCGCCGAAATTTCGTCGCGTTGATTTTTGACTGACACCTTACTAAGTATGGTGCAACGTTTTTGGCGCGATTTCGAATCGCCGGAAGTAAGGAAGGCCATCATGCCTACGCACAAGATTACCGATGAATCGTTTGAAAGCGACGTGCTGAAGTCCGACACGCCGGTGCTGGTCGACTTCTGGGCCGAATGGTGCGGCCCATGTAAGCAGATCGCGCCGATCCTGGAAGAGGTCGCCGAAGGTCTGGGCGAGAAGGTCAAGATCGCCAAGTTGAACATCGAGGATTCCCCGATGACGCCGTCGCGTTTCGGCGTGCGCGGCATCCCGACCATGATGCTGTTCAAGAACGGCCAGATGACGTCGATGAAGGTCGGCGCCATGCCGAAAGCGAAGCTTCTCGAATGGCTCGATGAGAACAGCATCGCTTAAGTCGGCCAGGTCTCTTCGCTTAACGCCAGCACATCGCCGGCCAGGTAAAGCGACCCGCAGATCAACACGCGCTGTGGCCCCGAAGGCAGATGCGCAATGACATCCGAAGGACTCGATGCCGTGACGGCGTCGAGTCCTTTTGTTTTGGCGGCGGCGACCAGCTCATCCGGCGGCACCATGGCGTCGGACGAGAACGGCACGCAATGAAAGTGTGCGTCTAGCCCTTCGAACGCCGCGAAGAATTCGGCCGAATCCTTGGTGTTGATCAGCCCGCAGATCACGGTCAACGGCTTCGCGTCGCGCGCCTGTAAACTGTCGATGAAAAGCCTGAGCGCTGCGGCGGCATGGGGATTGTGCCCGCCGTCGAGCCATAGTTCCGACGCGGAATCCTTTAGTGCGGCGTGCAGCGGCCCGGCCTTGATGGCCTGAAGCCTTCCGGGCCACACGGCGGTCTGCAGACCCTTGTCGATGGCTTCGGGTGTGAGACCGATCATGCGGGCGGCTTTGATGGCCACGCCGGCATTGCCGACCTGGTGCTCGCCTGGCAGGCGCGGCAACGACAGATCGAGCAGGGCGTCTTCGTCCTGGAAGACCAGCCGGCCGTTCTCGGTGTTTGCGTCGAAGCCTTCGCCCATGATGTCGAGCTGGACCCCCAGTTTCAGCGCCTGGCGCTCCAGGGCCGCGCGCGCCTCGTCGGCCTGGCGGGCGGAAATGGCCGGCGTGCCGCGCTTGAAGATGCCGGCCTTTTCGCGGGCGATCTGGCTGAGTTCATTGCCCAGAAACGCCTGGTGGTCGTAGTCGATCGGCGTGATGACGGTCAATTTCGGGTGGATGACGATATTGGTGGCGTCGTGCAGGCCGCCCAGGCCCGTTTCGAGCAGCAGCAGGTCGGCCGGCGTCTCGGCAAAAGCCAGGAAGGCGGCAGCGGTGGTCGACTCGAAAAAGGTAAGGGGCTCGCCGGCATTGGCGCCTTCGACGCGATTCAGCACCTCGCCGAGATAGCCGTCGGTAATGAGTTTCCCCGCCAGCCGGATGCGCTCGGCGAAGCGCACCAGGTGCGGCGAGGTATAGACGTGGACGCGTAACCCTTGCGCCTCCGCCATGGCGCGCAGCAGGGCCAGGGTCGAGCCCTTGCCGTTGGTGCCGGCGACGTGGACGACCGGCGGCAGCTTGTCCTGCGGACGGTCCAGCGCCTCGCACACACGCAATATGCGGTCGAGATTGAGGTCGATCCGCTTGGGATGCAGCGCTTTCAGCCGCTCCAGCGGCGCGTCGAAGGGCAAAAGACGATCGGTCATGGCGGTGCTTTAGGCCAAATGCCGACTCGGGTCCACGGATTAGGACTCGGGTTCGGCGACTTCGAGACCCTGCGCGCGCAGGCGGTCGAGCGCGCCGTTGGGCCGCAGCAGGATGCTCAGGGGAAAGGCCACGACGCTCTTGCCGGGCCGGGCCAGGGCATCGTTGATCGCCTGGACCGTATCGCCTGTGGCGCGGTCGAGCATTTCGCGCGTCGAACCGGCGCCTTCCAGGCAGGCCAGGGTCGCCGAATTGGGCGAATTGGCGCGTGCGGTGTTGAGATCGGCAACCGCCCAGGCGCGCGACGCCGTCTGCGCATGGCCGACGGCAAAGTCGATCTCGTTCAGCGTCGCGCTGACGCATTCGAACTTGTTGTCCTTGCTCATGCCGTTGAGCTTGCCGATCAGGTTGGCCGCCGAATAGGTCGCGATGGGTTTCATCGGCGTATGCCGGTCGCGGGCCAGGAAGATCAGCATCTTTTCGGGGTCGTTGGTGCTGAGGCCGTGCTTTTCGTAGATGTCCTCGCGCAGCTTCATGACGGCGACGACCGGGGAATCCTTGGCGTAATCGTTCGGATCCAGGCCGTTCTTCTTGGCGGTGCGCCAGAAATGTCCGCCGACGTCGGACGGCAGGACGTCATAGAGGCTTTTGAAGAAGCCGTTGCCCTTGCTCATCTGCCAGGCGGCGAAACCCATGACCCCGCCCTTCGCCTTGGGTCCGGTCAGCAGCACGTTGGCGGTGTCGAGCACCTTGCCGATGCGGGAACGGTCCCAGTCCAGGCGCTTTTCCATCACCGGCAGGCCGCCGACGATATAGACCTCGGAATTGCCCTTCTTCACCCGCCAGATGGCCGGTCCGGGATAGTGGTGGGTAACGACGATCTGGGTATTGCCCCATTCGTCCTCGGCCGTGCCTGTCGGCGCGGGCGCCGACGACACGGTGTCGTACTGGGCCATGGCCGGACCCGATACGAACAGCAGAAGGAGCGAAATGGCAATCAGACGCATGAGGACTCCAGCGGATACCCGATCAAGGGTTAGGAGACAATTATGCTGTCTTTATGGCCTTGGGGTAGTGCGGCGGTAACGCAAGCCGTCACGCCGCCCGGCGCCGTCCGCCCATCAGCATCGACATCAGCGCGCCCAGCACTTCCGGCAGTTCGGTCCGCGCGACGACGCGGTCGACCATGCCCTTTTCCACCAGGTATTCCGAACGCTGGAAGCCTTCGGGCAACTTTTCGCGGATGGTGTTTTCGATGACGCGCTGGCCGGCGAAGCCGATCAGGGCGTTCGGCTCGGCCAGGTGGATGTCGCCCAGCATGGCGTAGGAGGCGGTGACGCCGCCCGTGGTCGGGTCGGTCAGCACGACGATATAGGGCAGCTGTGCGCGCTTCAGTTCCTCGATCGCCAGGGTCGTGCGCGCCATCTGCATCAGCGACAGGGCGCCTTCCTGCATGCGGGCGCCGCCGGAGGCGGTAAAGATGACCATGGGGCACTTGCGTTCCATCGCGGCGCGGGCGGCGGCGATGAAGCCTTCACCGGCGGCCGTGCCCAGGGTGCCGGCCCAGAAGGCGAAGTCCTGCACAAGGACGATGCAATCGACGCCCTGGACCTTGCCGTACCCGATCGTCATGACATCCTTGGAGCCGGTCGCCGTGCGGGCGGCCTTCAGGCGCTGGGAATAGGGCTTGCCGTCCGAGAAGTTCAGAGGGTCCTCGATCACGTCGGGGGTCGGCAACGCCTCCCACTGTCCGTCGTCGAAGGTGAATTTCAGGCGCAGGGCCGGGCCGATGCGCATGTGACGGCCGGACGGCGTCACCCACTGGGCGGCTTCCAGGTCCGGGCGATAGATCATGTCGCCGGTGTCGGGGTCCTTGACCCACAGGTTTTCAGGCGTATCGCCGCGGCGGTTCACCAGTTTCGAGATACCGGGGGCAATCTTGGACAGCCAGCCACCGCGCTCGCGGCGGTCTGCGGATTTGGCGGCGGGGGGAAGCTTGGGGCCTTTTGTCGAATCAGGCATGGCCATGTATCTTGCTACTCCTGCGGATCTTCATCGCGCCGAATGGACAGCGTGGGCCAATTTTTCGGCCTTTTCCAGCACTTTTGCCGGGATCATCGCTTTTTCAGGTAAAGAATTCTTGATTTCATCGACCAGCGCCGAGCCGACGACGGCCGCGTCGGCGACCCTGGCGACGGCCCCGGCGCGCTCGGGCGTGCGGATTCCGAAGCCCACGGCGACCGGCAGGCCGCCCTTTTCACGAACGCGCGCGACCGGACCGGCAATGGCGTCGGCATCGGCTTCCTTGACGCCGGTGACGCCGGCCACCGACACGTAGTAGATGAAGCCGCGCGTGCGGCGGACAAGCGTTTCAAGGCGCTTCTCGTCGCTGGTCGGCGTCGCCAGGCGGATCAGCGCCAGGTCCTGGCCGTCAAGAGCGTCGGTCAGGCCGTCGGCTTCTTCCGGCGGGCAGTCGACGACGATGACGCCGTCGGCGCCGGCCTCGGCCATCTGCGACGCCCAGGTCTCATAGCCGCGCTGCTCGACCGGGTTCATATAGCCCATCAGGATGATCGGCGTGTCCTGGTCGATTTCACGGAAACGGCGCACCAGTTCGAAGATGTCCTTGATCTTGGTGCCGGCCTTCAGCGAGCGTTCGGCGGCGCGCTGGATGGTCGGACCCTCGGCCATGGGATCGGAGAAGGGGAAGCCCAGCTCGATCAGGTCGGCGCCGGCGGCCGGAAGACCTTTCAGCACTTCGAACGAGGTGTCGAGATCCGGATCGCCGCCCATGATGTAGGCGACAAAGGCGGCCTTGCCCTCAGCCTTCAGCGCGGCGAAGCGCGCGTCGATGCGTGATACGCCCATCACAGGCCTCCCATGGTTTCGCCCATCGCCTTGGCGACGGTGAAGATGTCCTTGTCGCCGCGGCCCGACAGGTTGAGCACGACGATGCCGCCCTTGCCGACCTCCCTGGCCAGGTCGCCGACGCGCGCGATGGCGTGCGACGATTCCAGCGCCGGAATGATGCCTTCCAGCTTGGAGGTGAGCGCGAAGGCCTCAAGGGCTTCTTCGTCCGTGGCGGTGACGTAGCGGGCGCGGCCGGTGTCGAACAGATAGGCGTGTTCGGGGCCGATGCCGGGATAGTCGAGACCGGCCGAGATCGAATGGCCTTCCAGGATCTGGCCGTCGTCGTCCTGCAGCAGGTAGGTGCGGTTGCCGTGCAGCACGCCCGGACGGCCGCCGTTCAGCGACGCGGCATGGCCGTTATAGACGTCCAGCCCGTGGCCGGCGGCTTCGACGCCGACGATCTTGACGCTGTCGTCGTCGATGAAGGGGTGGAACATGCCGATGGCGTTCGATCCGCCGCCGACGCAGGCGATGACGGCGTCGGGCAGGCGGCCTTCCTGTTCCAGAATCTGCTGGCGGGTTTCCTTGCCGATGACGGTCTGGAATTCGCGCACCATTTCCGGATAGGGGTGCATGCCGGCGGCCGTGCCGATCATGTAATAGGTGTCGTGGACGTTGGTCACCCAGTCGCGCAGGGCTTCGTTCATCGCGTCCTTAAGCGTGCCGTTGCCGTTGGTCACGGGCACGACCTCGGTGCCGAGCAGCTTCATGCGGAAGACGTTCGGCTTTTGACGCTCGACGTCGAGCGCGCCCATATAGACGATGCACGGCAGGTCGAAGCGCGCGCAGACGGTGGCAGACGCCACGCCGTGCTGGCCGGCGCCGGTTTCGGCGATGATGCGCGTGCGGCCCATGCGCTTGGCCAGCAAAATCTGGCCGATGCAGTTGTTGATCTTGTGCGCGCCGGTGTGGTTCAGCTCTTCGCGTTTGAAATAGATCTTGGCGCCGCCGAAATGCCCGGTCAGGCGCTCGGCGAAATAGAGCGGGCTCGGGCGGCCGACGAAGAATTTCATCAGCGAATGATATTCGGCCCAGAAGGCTTCGTCGTTACGGGCGCTTTGCCACGCTTCGTTCAGCTCCAGCACGAGCGGCATCAGGGTCTCGGGCACATAGAGACCGCCGAATTCACCGAACCGGCCACGGGCGTCCGGCTGGTGATAGCTGTTGGGTCGCTGGAACGGTTCGTTCACCGTAAGGGTCCTCCAAAGCCGGACGCGGGATGCGTCCGCAAGCGCATGCCGCAGGGTCGGGCGGCGAAAACCCCGGCTTATAACGCTTTTACGGAGCGAAGAAAGCGGGAAATCAGTTCAGGCGACTTCAGGCCGGGCGCGCTCTCGACTCCGGACGAGACATCGACGGCCTCCGCGCCGCTGATTCGCAGGGCTTCTGCGACATTGTCCGGGTCGAGGCCACCCGCCAGGAACCACGGTTTTCGCCACGTCCGGCCGGCCAGAAGCGTCCAGTCGAAGCTCAGGCCCAGGCCGCCGGGCAAGTCGGCATCCTTCGGCGTCCTGGCGTCGAACAGCAGGTAGTCGGCGCTGTATTCATAAGCCTTTGCCGCGGTGAGATCGTCGGCATTGGACACGCTTATCGCCTTGATGACGGGCAGGCCGGTCAGCGCCTTGACCTCGGCGACACGCTCCGGCGTTTCGTGGCCGTGCAGCTGGATCATGTCGGGTTTTACGACGTCGCGCAGGGCTGTCAGCAGGGTTTCGTCGGGATTGACCGTGACGCTGACCAGCGGAAGAGCAATGCCGTCGTCGCGCACTGCCTGCATCAGGGCGGCCATTTCATTGATCGTCAGATGCCGCGGACTCTTCGCAAAGTGAATGAATCCAAGGAAGGCAGCGCCATCGCGGGCAGCGACGCGCGCCGCCTCCAGGGTGGAAATACCGCAAATCTTCGTGTGGGGTGCCGCAGGCTGTGTCATTTTGGTGTAATGAAGGGCGACTTTAGCAAAAATCAAGACTTTGCCTCTAAAACGATGTTCTTAAATAAAACGAAAAGACAAATCCGGAAACGTGAGGCCGGAAACGCGAGGGAACACGGGAATGGCGGAAACCATCCTGCTGACGGATATAAGCAACGGCATGTACATGAAGGTTGCGCTGGCTGAGCGCGGCGAACGGCCGGGTCACAGCACGCACTATGCCTGCGAGACGCTGGACGAATTCAAGTCGGCCCTGCGGGATTTCCTCGAGCGCTGCGACAATCCCCAGATCAAGGGCGCGGCCCTGTCGGCCGGCGGCTGGGAAGAGCACGGCGTCATGGCCATGCCGAACCACCGGTTCAAGATCAGCCGCAGCGAGATGCGCGACTTCCTGGGCGTGCAGCGGCTGAACCTCGTCAATGACTGCGTCGCCAAGGCCCTGGCCATTCCGCGCCTCGGCCGCGACGAAAAGGTCCGGGTCTGCGGCGGTTCCGAAATGGAAGAGCAGGTCATCGCGCTGATCAATTCGCACAACGGCCTGGGCCAGGCGGGCCTGGCGCCCGACGGCATGGGCAACTACACCGCCATGCCGTGCGAGGGCGGCCACTCGGACCTGACCTGCGTCACCGAACTCGAATTCCAGGTAATGAAGGCCCTGTCGCGCAAATACGGCCATGTGTCGCGCGAACGCGTCATCTCCTTCCACGGCATAGCCGATATCTTCACCGCCCTGTCCGAAATCGAAAAGGATGAGCCCCAGGCGCTTTCGCCGGAGGAAGTCATCGCGCGCGCCGCCGGCGGCGACGACCGGGCGCTGAAGGCCGTCAACCTCTCGATGGGTTGGCTGGCGGTGATGGCCAGCGACGTCGCCCTGATCTTGGGGGCGCGCGGCGGCGTCTATATCGCCGGCGAATATCTCGACGCGGTCGGCGACCTGTTCGATATCGAAGCCTTCGCGGCCCGCTATCACGACAAGGGCCGGCTCAAGGGCTATGTCGGTGAGATTCCGGTGTACCGGGCCACTGCCGAAGACATGGAAGTCATCGGCCTTGCGACCCTTTTCGATTAGGTGAAAACAGCCGATGACCGGTCACGTCCTGCTCTGCGACTTTTCCTTCGGTTCCTATATGAAGCTGGCCCTTGGCACGCCGGGGCTGCGGCCGGGCGAGCCTTCGCTTTACGCCATCAACGGCCGCAAGGACTTCGACGAAGCCATCACCGACTTCCTGAGCGCGCATAGTCAGCCGCGCCTGATCGGCGCGGCGCTGGCTTCGCGCGGATGGGAACTGAACGGCAAGATCCAGCTGCCGGAAAAAGGCCTGACGATCGACCGTGACGACCTGCGGCAACTGGCCGGCGTCCAGCGCGTCAACCTGGTCAACAATTTCGTGGCGCGCGCCCTGGCGATTCCCCGCCTGCGTTCGGATGAGCGCGTCAAGGTCTGCGGCGGTGACGCGATGGAAGAACAGGTCATCGCCGTGCTGGGGCCACACTTTGGTCTGGGCCAGGCGGCCCTGGCGCCGGACGGTATGGGCGGCTGGACCGCCATGCCGTGCGAAGGCGGCCATTCGGACCTTCCGGTCGTGACCGACCAGGAATGGGAAGTCTTCAAGATTCTGCAAAAACGTCACGGCCATGTTCCGCGCGAATTCGTCATTTCCTTCGCCGGCCTGGTCGAACTGTTCAAGGCCCTGAACCAGATCCACGGCTCGGAGGCGCGGGCGACCACGGCCGAAGAGATCATGGCCCTGGCCAATATCGGCGATCCGCTGGCCGTCGAGACCCTGTCCATGTGCAGCGCCTGGCTGGCGGCCATGGCGTCGGACGTGGCGCTGATCCTGGGCGCGCGCGGCGGCATTTACCTGACCGGCGACCTGATGGACCTGATGGCCGAGGTCTTCGATGACGACGCCTTCTGCCGGCGTTATGTCGACAAGGGGCGCCTGAGCCACTTTATCGAAGAGATTCCGGTCTATCGCACCCAGGCCAAGGACCTGGAGATCGTCGGACTCCAGACCCTGTTCGACTGATTATCGAATCGGTTTTCCATACAAAAACGCCGGCTTGCGGGATCGCGAGCCGGCGTTTTCTATTTGAGACCGGAAAGCCTATTTCGCGGCGTTCTGCTTTTTCAGCTCGGCCAGGATATCGGACAGCAGGGCTTCCTGCGTCGGGCCGGGTTCGGCGACGACGACCGGCGGGGGCGGCGGCATCAGCTTGTTGATCGCCTTGACGACCAGGAAGATGGCCGCGCCGATGATCAGGAACTGGATGACGGTATTGATAAACAGGCCGTAGGAGATGACGACCTGCGGCTTGACCGGATCGATCTTGGGCAGCTTGAGCACGAGGCTGGAAAAGTCGACGCCGCCGGTCACCAGGCCGATCGGCGGCATGATGATGTTATCGACCAGCGAGGTGACGATCTTGCCGAAGGCGCCGCCGATCACGACACCGACCGCAAGGTCGACGACGTTGCCGCGCATCATGAAGGTCTTGAATTCCGAAGCGATACCCATGGGCTAGCCCTCCCGGGGGTTAGAGCGCATCCCAAAAAGTGTGTAGCGGTTTTTGGATAAGATGCGCGACCAAGTCAAAGTCAGTCGTCGGATGTATCGTCGCCTGACAGGTTAAGCCGTTCGCGCAGTTCCTTGCCGCTTTTGAAGAAAGGAACGTGCTTGGCGGGCACCTTGACCGATTCGCCGGTTCTGGGATTGCGCCCGGCGCGGGCGGGCCGCGAGCGCACGGACAGGGCGCCGAAGCCGCGCAACTCGACGCGGCCGCCCTTTTCCAGGGTGCTGATCATGGATTCGAAGATCAGATTGACGGCGCGTTCGACGTCTTTCTGGGTCAGGTGCGGATACTCAGCCGCCAGCTGTTCAATAAGCTCTGATTTCAGCATTGCTGTATCCCCCAACAAGTGAACCGATCAGACTCGCACCATGTCCGAAAACCAAAAAGCGATCAAGGGCTTGTTGGCATATTAACCATTCTGATAGCGGTATCACGCAAAATTTGTGGCCCGATCGCGGCTATTTCGCCCTGCGACCGTCCGATTTTCTCCGGAAAAGAGAAAATGTACGAAAAATCCTTGTGCTTCCAGCGGTTACATTTCCTGCACAATCCGAATATACGGCGCCGCACAATCGATTGGATCGGCTAATTCCGACCGCGCGGCGTCTGGTCACACATGCGTGATAATGCTTCTCAAGAAAAAAGCCGGCGCTGTTTCCAGCGCCGGCGTCTATCTTTTTGCATCTTCCCGAACCGCCTGAGCGCGTTCACGCCGCCGCGGCCGGGGCAGGAAGCTTAGCTGCCCGCCTTGTCGCGCAGGGCGGCGCCGAGGATGTCGCCGAGCGAAGCGCCCGAGTCCTGCGAGCCGTACTGTTCGATGGCTTCCTTTTCGGCCGCCATTTCCAGGGCCTTGATCGACACGGAGACCTTGCGGGCCGCCTTGTCGACATTGGTGACCTGGGCGTCGATGCGATCGCCGACGGCGAAGCGCTCGACGCGCTGCTCGTTGCGGTCGCGCGACAGGTCCGACTTGCGGATGAAGGCCGACATCGGGGCGTCGTCGTCGCCGAAGCGGACTTCGATGCCGCCCGAGGTGACTTCGGTGACGGTTACGGTGACGGTCTGGCCCTTCTTGAAGGTGTCGCCGGTCATCGGATCGTTGCCCAGCTGCTTGATGCCGAGGCTGATGCGTTCCTTGTCGACGTCGACGTCCAGGACCTTGGTCTTGACGCTGTCGCCCTTCTTGTACTTGGCGATGGCTTCCTCGCCCGGAATGTTCCAGTCGAGGTCCGACAGGTGGACCATGCCGTCGATGTCGTTTTCGAAGCCGACGAACAGACCGAATTCGGTGGCGTTCTTGACTTCGCCTTCGATGGTCGAGCCGACGGGGTGCTGACGCAGGAACTGATCCCAGGGATTTTCCTGGGCCTGCTTCAGGCCGAGCGACACGCGGCGCTTCGAAGCGTCGACTTCCAGGACGACGACCTCAACCTCTTGCGAGGTGGAGACGATCTTGCCCGGATGGACGTTCTTCTTGGTCCACGACATTTCCGAAACGTGCACCAGGCCTTCGACGCCCGATTCCAGCTCCACGAAGGCGCCGTAGTCGGTGATGTTGGTGATGCGGCCCGAGAACTTGCCGCCGACCGGATACTTGACGTCGACGTTTTCCCACGGGTCGGATTGCAGCTGCTTCATGCCGAGGCTGATGCGTTGCGTGTCCGGGTTGATCTTGATGATCTGGACGCGGACCTGGTCGCCGACGTTGAGGACCTGCGACGGGTGCGAAACGCGCTTCCAGGACATGTCGGTGACGTGCAGCAGGCCGTCGATGCCGCCCAGGTCGACGAACGCACCGTAATCGGTGATGTTCTTGACGACGCCGTCGCGGATCTCGCCTTCGGCCAGCTGGCCGACCAGCTCGGTGCGCTGTTCGGCGCGGGCTTCTTCCAGGATGGCGCGGCGCGACACGACGATATTGCCGCGCGGACGGTCCATTTTCAGGATGGCGAAGGGTTGTTCCTTGCCCATCAGCGGGGCGATGTCGCGCACCGGACGGATGTCGACCTGGCTGCCCGGCAGGAAGCCCGAGGCGCCGTCCATGTCGACGGTGAAGCCGCCCTTGACGCGGCCGACGATGGTGCCCATGACCGGTTCGCCACGGTTGAAGATGGCTTCCAGGCGGGTCCAGGCTTCTTCGCGGCGGGCCTTCTCACGGCTGATGACCGCTTCGCCCATGGCGTTTTCAACGCGCTCGAGATAGACCTCGACGGTGCCGCCGGCCTTCAGGTTCGCGCCTTCGGAGCCGAATTCCTTCAGGGGGATGCGGCCTTCGGTCTTCAGACCGACATCGACCAGCACGTAGTCCTTTTCGACCGCTACGACCAGGCCGTGGACGACCTGACCTTCGAGCATGTCGCGGCCCTGGAGGCTTTCGTCGAGAAGCGCAGCGAAATCGTCGCGCGAGGGATTGTAATCGCTCATTCAGATTCTTTTGGTGTGGGCGCGTGTCCCGGTCCTTTGATCCCCAAATGACAAACGGAGGCGGAATGCCTCTGGGGAAGGTGCGCGGGGGTGCGGCTTTGGGTTATGGGATTGTGGGCCGGGGCCCTGGGTGCGCTGCGGCGGCTAACCGCCCGAGACGTCTCTTGTGCTTGCCTCTGAAGAGCCGCGGGGGATTTGGCCTATCGGCCAGAACGGTCTTTCACAAGGGATCGCGCAGCCGCGATGGCGGCTTCTATACCCAAGTCGGACGTATCAAGCAAGAGCGCATCGGCGGCCATTTCCAGCGGAGCGTCGGCACGGCCGGAATCGCGGGCGTCGCGGATGCGGATGTCGTTCAGGACATCGCCGGGCGCCAGGGCGGGATTGGCTTTGCTGAGCTGCAGCCAGCGGCGGTGCGCGCGGACTTCCGGGGCGGCGGTGACGAAGATCTTCACATGAGCGTGCGGCGCGATGACCGTGCCGATATCGCGGCCGTCGAGGACCGCGCCGGCCGGCTGGTTGGCGAAGCCCGTCTGGAAGGCATTGAGCGCGGCGCGGACCTCAGGCACCGCGGCGACCTGGGAGGCGCGCTCGCCGGCTTCACGGCCGCGAAGGGCGTCGAGCGCCAGCAGCTCGGGCGTGATTTCGCCGGCCAGTTCCGACAGGGCCGCCGGATCGTGCAGCGGCACGTCGTTGTGAAAGGCCAGGTGCCCGACGGCGCGATAGAGCAGGCCGGTATCGAGGAAGGGCAGGCCGTAGTCGGCGGCGATGACGGTCGCCAGCGTCCCCTTGCCGGAGGCGGCCGGTCCGTCGAAGGCGATAATGAGGGGCGTCTGGGTCATGGTTTTGCGGGTGAGATATGCAACATCGGTCCGAAAAGCGCTTACCAAGGCCGGGATGGTTTGAAAAGTCGTGAAAAATGGTTAATGTCCGCTGACGGTCCGGGGGTTGCACCGATGAGCATAGGCACATTTATGGGCGGGGTGGCGGAAGAGTTTTCGTCATTTCTGAACGGCTATAAGGATGAGCGCCTTGTCGCACATGGCGCGGCCGTCGGCTTGTTGCGCGCCACCGATGGCGCCGGTGCGGAACTGACGAGCTTTTTCAGCGAACTGAATGAAGTGGTCATGGCCTTCAACCAAAGGCAGATCCTGTTCGGCGACCGTTATTTCCGCCTGAAGTTCAAGCTCCAGCCGATCAAAATTCCCGCGGACTACCGGCTGAAATGCGCGCAGCTGCGCATGTATTCCTACTTCTTCACCAGCGAAGGCGCGGCCCTGAAGCTGGCGCGGGACGCCGAGATTTTTTACGACTATGTCCGCGAACACAACACGGTCGCGCTGATCCGCTTCCTCGGCTACGACAACAGCGTGCGCAAGCTGTTGCAGACGATCGACGAAGTCCACCTGCGCCAGCTGGTGACCCTGGTCAACGGCGGTGAAGCGGGCGGGTCGCCGCTGGGTGTCAACATGCTGATCCACGACTTCGACAATACGGGCGCGGTCTATCTTGCGCGCAAGGCGGAGTTCGCCGACCTGAGCAACGGCCTTGCCAGGCTGACGCTCAAAAGGCCCCTGACCAAGGCCGAGCTTAAGCAAAAATAAGCCGTTGCCTGGTCGCGCACCTTATCCAAAAAGTGCGCCACACGTTTTGGGGTGCGCTTATTCGAACGTCATCTCGACGCCGACGCTGGCCAGGTCGCGCCAGTAGCCGGGATAGGTCTTGGCCGTGCAGCCCGGATCGAGGATGCGTACGCCGCCGACGACCAGGGCGGCCATGGCGAACGCCATGGCGATACGGTGGTCGTGATAGGTGTGGATGTCGGCTTCGACCGTGCGGCCGATCAGCGTCGCGTCCGGCGTAATCAGCAGATCGTCGCCGATTTCCTCGGCCAGGCCGGGCTGGATGCGGTTGAGCTCGGTCGCCACGGCATTGATGCGGTCGCATTCCTTGACGCGCAGGTTGGCGATGCCGACGAACCGCACCGGCTTCGCGCTGAACGCCGCCAGGACGGCGATGGTCGGAATGGCGTCCTGCATCTGGCTGCCGTCGATGACGGCGGGCAGGTTCGGGAACTGCGAAATGACGTCGTACGCCTTGGCATCAGGCTGCATCATGTCCCGGGGGGCGATGCCGATGTCGATATTGGCGCCCAGCAAGGCGTTTATGCCCCAGATGTATGTGGCGGCGCTGGCGTCGGGCTCGACCCAGTAATCGCGGGCTTCGTAAGGCGTGTTGGCGATATCCCAGGCCAGCGGCCCGGTCTGGGTGATGCCGGCGCCGAAGGCGCGCATGCAGGCGAGCGTTATGTCGATATAGCCCAAAGCACCGATATCGCCGTCCTTGACGCTTAAAGAGAAGGGCGCGTCGCCCTTGGTGCCGGCCATCAGCAGCGCCGAGACGTACTGGCTGGACAGGCTGGCGTCGACGGCGATGGTGCGTTTGGCGAACCCGCCTTGACTGACGACGGTGACGGGCGGGCAGCGGGTCGGCGCGGTCGCCTCGACGCCGGCTTCGTTCAGTGCCTCGACCAGCGGCGCGATCGGCCGCTTTTGCATGTGTTCGTCGCCGGTCAGGACCGTCGTGCCGGCGATATTGGCGGCAGCGGCGGTCAGGAAGCGCACGGCGGTGCCGGCATTGCCGAGGAACAGGGGCTCGGCCGACGGGGTCAGCGTTCCGGTGCTGTCGACCAGGAAGTCCGTATCGCCGGTATCGGTGACCGTGACGCCCAGTTGGCCGAGGGCGCGCGCCATATATTTGGTGTCGTCGCTTTTCAGCGCGCCGCTGATATGGCTCTTGCCGGCGGCCAGGGCGGCGATCAGCAGCACCCGGTTAGTGATCGACTTCGACCCCGGCAGGGCAATCTTTCCGGCCAGGGGCGGGCGGGCTCCGGTTGCATGCGGAACAAGTCTTACGGCGTGTGCTTCTTTGGGGGTCATGGACGTATGGATATGGCCTGGCTCGCGGCCGCGCGAAAATCGCGACGAAAAAGTGAGGCCTGAGCGAATTTAAGGTTTTGACAGGAGGCCTATCTAGTGGCAAGGGGGCCGAACGCAAACGCATTTTTTCTATCCCGATAGATAAGGACGACCCGTGGCTGATCCCGCCCTTGGCACCAAACAGATTTGTCCTAATTGCACGGCGAAGTTCTACGACCTGAACAATCGCCCCGCCCACTGCCCGCGCTGCGCCTTCGAATTCGACCCCGAAGAAGCCGTCCGCACCCGTCGCGCCCGCGTGCGCACGACCGCGCCGGACTACGAGGATACCGATGAGGAGGCCGAAGATCAGGTGAAGGGCAAGACCGCCAGCGAGGACGAAGACGAGGAAGAACCGGAAACGGTAACCCCCGAAATCGACGAAGTGGTGGCCGACGAAAGCCTGCTGGCCGAAGAAGACGAAGACCTCGATCCGGCCGATCCGGGCCGCGTCGGGACTCCGGACTCGGTCGACATGGATATCGAAGACGCCGATCTGGGCGACGACGATGCCGATGACGTGCCCTTCCTGGAAGACGATGAGGACGATGCCTTCGACGAAGATATCGAGGGCATTCCCGGCGCCGACGACGACGACAATATCTAAGATGAAAGGCCGCTGGTGTTACCGGCGGCCTTTTTCGTTGCGGGGCGGCTGCCCACAAAAAATCGAAAAAACTTTTGAAAAAAGGCTTGCACGGCGGAAGGCGTTGAAATAGTAGTCGCCGCCTCGGACGGGGCGACCCTTCCGGACCATCCTTAAAGATGGGGCTATAGCTCAGTTGGTAGAGCGCTTGAATGGCATTCAAGAGGTCAGCGGTTCGACTCCGCTTAGCTCCACCATTAAAAAACCCGCCCCTCTTGGGCGGGTTTTTTAATGGTGGATTTGTGTGTCGAACCGCGCGGTTCGGCGCCGCGCTCAGAGAGCGGACTGGGCCGACATTCGGCGTTAGCGCAAAAGAATGGCCGAAAGGGCGAGCGACGCCGCAGCGTAGCGGAGGCGCCCGAAGGGCAAGCCGCGTAAAACGCGGCGCGTCACTCCGCGTGGTTTCCACACGTGAGACCGCGACTGCCAGCCGTTAATGCCGGTCTCTAACGTCTCTCACTCCCCACATCGTCACCACAACCTTAACCTGAGCCGTTTATACATTCCTCATCGAATCTTGATATGCTGATTGTCTAAAAATGAAACACGGGCGCCGGTGGGCGTTCGGCTTACAGGGCATGGTGTTGGCTATGAAAAAGATTGAAAGCGAAAACTGGATTTCGGCGGCCCGTTCGATGGCGCCGGTAATGTCGGTTCAGCTGTCCGCGCGCAGTGCGACTCTGGCGTCGCGTCCGCGTTTCGCGGGTGTATCGCGTCCGATGCACGGCGAGCCGTTCGCCGGCTGACCGGGCCGTGTCGCGGATCACAGATAACAGGCCGGCCAAACGCTTCGAACTCGAAGTGGACGGCCATATCGTGTTCGCCGACTACAGCCTCGAGAACAGTCATCTGCGCATCCATTATGTCGAAGCGCCGCCGCAACTGCGCGGCACCGGCGCTGCCGGCCGCCTGATGGAAGGCATTGCCGAACTGGCCCGCGACAAGGGCTGGCGCATCATTCCGATTTGCAGCTATGCTGCCGCCTGGATGCGCCGCCACGACGAGTATCATAGTCTGCTCGCCTGACGGCGAAATTTCGAGCAGATCCATGAACACTATTACCTTGTGGCGTCCCGTGGGACCAAGAGAACTGGCGCTGATCGAAGCGGTGGGTATGAAGGCGTTTCCGCCGCGCCTGCTGGAACAGCCGATCTTCTATCCTGTCACAAACGAAGCCTATGCCATCCAGATCGCGCGCGACTGGAACGTGCCGGACAGCGGCTCGGGTTTCGTCACGCGTTTCGACGTCGACAAAAGCTTCCTGGATGCCTATCCGGTGCAGACGGTCGGCGGGCGGGAACATAGCGAATACTGGATTCCCGCCGAAGACCTTGACGATTTCAACGCCGCCATCGTGGGGCAGATCGTGGTCACCCACCGGTTTCCGTGACGTCTACCCTTTGACCGGCGACGGATTGCGGTCGAAGCCGGCCTGGTGCCAATAGGGATAGGCCGGCGTGACACGGCTCGCGGCATCCAGCGTTTCGACCTGCGCAGCCGTCAAATTCCAGCCGATGGCGCCGAGATTGGCGCGCAGCTGCTCTTCGTTGCGCGCGCCGATGACGATATTGGCGACGCCCGGACGCTGCAAAAGCCAGTTCAGCGCCACCTGCGGCACCGACTTGCCGGCCTCCTCCGCCACCTGTTGCAAAGCCTCGACGACGGTGAACAGGCGTTCGTTATCGACCGGCGGGCCGCCGGCCTCGCCGCCCTGGGCGATGCGGCCTTCGGTCGAGGGTGAGTTGCGCGTGATCTTGCCTGTCAGGCGGCCCCAGCCGAGCGGCGACCACACCATGGTGCCGACGCCCTGGTCGAGCGTCAGCGGCATCAGCTCCCATTCGTAGTCGCGGCCGATCAGCGAATAATAGCCCTGATAGGCGACATAGCGCGCCAGGCCGTACTTTTCCGAGGTCGCCAGCGCCTTCATCAGGTGCCAGCCCGAAAAGTTCGAGGCGCCGATATAGCGCACCTTGCCCGCCGTGATCAGGTTGTCGAGCGCCGACAGCGTCTCCTCGACCGGCGTCTGGGCGTCGAAGCCGTGCATGAAATAGACGTCGATATGGTCGGTGCCCAGGCGCTTCAGGCTGGCTTCGGCGGCGCGGACCAGGTGATGGCGCGACGATCCCTTGTCGTTCGGGCCATCGCCCATGCTGAAGGTCGCCTTGGTCGAGATCAGCACGTCGTCGCGCCGCCCCTTGACCGCCGCCCCCAGGATTTCCTCGGACGCGCCGCGCGAATAGACATCGGCCGTGTCGAAGAAGTTCAGGCCGGCATCGAGACAGATATCGACCAGGCGCCTGGCTTCGGCGACATCGCTGTTGCCCCACTTGCTGAACATGTCGCCTTTGCCGCCGAAGGTGCCGGTGCCGAGACTCAGGACGGGGACTTTCAGGCCTGAATTGCCGAGACGACGATAGTCCATGGGGAGGGCTCCAATCCGGATATATTAAGAAAACTTGACAAAAAACACAGTTAGGCGAACCGTCAGGGTGTAAACGAATCGCGTACGCGCAAGGGCGTCACATGAATATGCGCGCGATAGCCTTTTCGGCCTGCCGGCTTCTGGCCGCTTACCTCGCCGTTACATATGGGCTCGGCGCGCTGCTGCAACTGTTGGCGCTGTTCATTTTGCATATTTCCGGCGAACCCGACGACGGCGGCACCTTCATGGCGCAGCTGACCGTTCTCCTGGGCTACAGCACGGTCGTCTGCGCCCTGTGGTTCGGCGCCGGCCGGATTTCGGGTTGGCTGTCGCGGCCTTTCCCGGCGGCGCCCGAAATCGGCGCCGACAGCCGTTCCCTGCAGGCCGTCGTCCTGTTCGCTATCGGCTGGCTGGCCATCCTCTATTCCGCCCGCCCGGCCTTCGAATTCGTCGACGGCATCCTCAACCGGCCCGACGACGTCAAGCTGGGCCTGTTCATTCCGGTCCAGGTGCTGACCGTGCTCTTGCTGGGTCTTGGCGCCGTGCTGGTCGCCTTTTCGCGGCAGATCGCCGAAGGGCTTGACCGGTTGCGCGCCCGCGGCGGAAGCGGGGCCGCATGACGGCCGCCGGTCTTGTCCGCCTGTGCCTGATGGGCTTTGCCATCGCCGTGTCGCTGCTGGCGCTCGACTTCGCGAAGCAGGCGCTGGAAGAAGCCTTCAGCGATTTCGGGCCCGCCGCCTGGCGGATGGGCCTCGAGGCGATCACGGCCTTGGCGCTTTCCGTCGTCGCGGCCATGGCCTTCTACCCGCCGCGCCGCCTGATCGCCGCCTTTACGCCGCCGGGCGACAGTCTCGACCTCGGTGGCGACTATGTCCGCTGGAAGACCGTGGTGATGATGCTGGCGGGCGGGCTGGTGGCCCTGCCGGCGCTCGATCATCTGGTGCGGGCGGTGGTCAACGGCAAGGCGCTCGACACCGCGCAGGCCCTGGTTGAAATCAGCCTGGCTCTGGTGCTGGTCGTCGGACCAGGCGCGTGCGGCAGGCTGATGTTTCGCTTCGTCGCGCATCGATAGGGCGGGCTGAGTCAAGGTTCATTGATTCTTTTACCATTTGGGTCTAGGCCGAATGGGAGAAGATCAAAGTTTCTGAGAAGGCGTGCCCCTTGACCGTATACTACCACGAAGGCGACCTGCCCGACGGCCTTGACCTCGGCGCGGTGGTGGCCATCGATTCCGAAACCATGGGCCTGCGCTTCCGCCGCGACGGTCTTTGTGTCGTCCAGCTGTCGGGCGGCGACGGCAATGCGCATGTCGTGCGCATGAACCGCGAAACCTATTATTGTCCGAACCTGAAGCGCTTGCTGACAGACAAGGCCGTGCTTAAGCTGTTCCATTACGGGCGCTTCGACATCGGCATGTTCATGCTGCACCTCGGCGTCGAAACCACGCCGGTCTATTGCACCAAGATCGCCTCCAAGCTGGCGCGGACCTATACCGACCGCCACGGTCTCAAGGACCTGGTGCGCGAACTGCTCGCGGTCGATCTGTCCAAGGCGCAACAAAGCTCGGATTGGGGCGCGCAGACGCTCAGCCAGGATCAGCTGAACTATGCGGCGTCCGACGTGCTGTACCTGCACGCCTGCCGCGACAAGCTCGACGCCATGCTGGCGCGCGAAGGCCGCACCGCGTTGGCGCAGGGCTGTTTCGATTTTCTTCCGCACCGCGTCAAACTGGATTTGGCAGGATGGGAAGATTGCGATATTTTCGCCCACAGCTGGGCATAAGGCCCTGAGACCAAGGGCCAGATGAGCACCTTTACCGACCTTACCGATATCAATGCGCGCTTCGAGCCCGCTATCGACGCTGAAAGCGAAGCCAACCAGCGCCGCCAGGTCCTGGCCGGCCAGGTCGCGGCCGTGCGCCGGCGCTCGCGCCGCATCCGGACGCTGCGCCGGGTGTTTCCCGGCCTGATCATCGGGCTGGGCCTGCTCAATGTCGGCTGGATCGTCGTCACCTCGGTCATCGGGTCTTTCAACGTCTACAATGTCAGCGGCACGGAAATCCGCATGACCAATCCGCGCTATTCCGGGCTGAACAGCCAGGGATCGCCGTGGATCATCAGCGGGCTCGAGGCGATCAAGAAGGCGGGGGACACCACCATCGCCACGCTGAAGGCGCCCGTCATCGAGTTCAAGGGCGACGGCGACAAGGCGAGTCACATTTCAGCCGCCAACGGCATCTACGATGCTGACGCCAAGACCTTCCGCCTGATCGGCAATGTCGTCATGGTCTCGGGCAATTCCGACATGACCTTCCGTACGGAAGAGGCCGTCATGAACATGCAGGACATGAGCATATCGGGCGACAAACACATTGAAGGAACCGGCTCCATGGGTCATATAGTGGGCGAATCCTTCGTCATTTCGAAGAACGGCAGCGATATCATTGTCCGTGGCCGGGGCGAAGCCCAGGCTCACGGCGTGGTCAACGGCAAGGCCGGCAACAAGGGGCGTTCATGATCAGCAGCAAGACGGTCAAGGTTTTCGCGGTATGCGCGGCGGCGCTGGGACTGGCGGCGTCGGCGACGTTCGCCCAGGTGTCGCAGCAGGGCGGGCCGGTGCAATGGAGCGCCGACCAGGTTCATTCCGACCAGAACACCAACACCTTCTACCTCGACGGCCGGGTTGAAATCATCCAGGACCAGGCCCGCCTGCGCGCCGACCACGCCAAGATGGTCCAGGCGACCCAGGGTGGCGAGGTCACCAATATCGAAGCCAACGGCAACATCTACTACATCACCAAGGACGCGCAGGGGCAGGACACGACCGTCCGTGGCGACAACGCGGTCTATACCAAGTCGGACGATACCCTGGTCATGACCGGTGACGTCGTCATGACGCAGGGCCAGAACGTCATGACCGGCGCCCGCCTGACCTCGCAGGTGTCCAAGGGCATTTCGACGCTCGATCCCAGCCCGGGCCAGGCCGGCAAGAACCGGGTCAAAGGCGTGATCTACCCCAACAAGGACCAGGCCAAGGCGGCAGCGCCCGTGCCGGCGGGTCACTAGAAGCAGGCAATTATGGCTCTCGAAACCGACGTCCTTTCCAGTTCCGCCAATCCCGATGACAGCGTGTTGCACGCGCCGCGTCCCGGCGTGGCCGACGGCATCGTGGTCGAGGGTATCGGCAAGAGCTACAAGGAGCGTGCGGTCGTCAAGACGGTGTCGCTCAAGCTCGGCCGCGGCGAGGTGGTTGGTTTGCTGGGCCCCAACGGCGCCGGCAAGACGACCTGCTTCTACATGATCACCGGCCTGGTCGAAGCCGACTATGGCACGATCTCGCTCGACGGCCAGGACATCACGCACCAGCCCATGTACCAGCGCGCCCGCATGGGCATCGGCTACCTGCCGCAGGAAGCCTCGATCTTCCGCGGCATGAATGTCGAACAGAACATCATGGCGGTGCTGGAATTGCGCGAAAAGAACCCGGCGCGCATCAAGGAAGACTGCACCCGTCTCCTCGAAGACCTGCGCATCACGCACATCCGCAATTCGCCGGCCTCGGCCCTGTCGGGCGGTGAACGCCGCCGGGTGGAAATCGCGCGCGCCCTGGCCGGAAAGCCGTCCTTCATGCTGCTCGACGAACCCTTCGCCGGGATCGACCCGCTGGCCATCACCGATATCCGCGACGTCATCACCTACCTCAAGGGCCGGGGTATCGGGATTCTCATCACCGACCACAATGTCCGCGAGACGCTGGAAATCGTCGACCGCGCCTCGATCATCCACTCGGGCGAAGTCCTGTTCGAGGGCACGGCCGACCAGATCACCCACGATCCGGAAGTCCGCCGCGTGTACCTCGGCGAATCGTTCCACTAAGCTCGGCAACGGCCGCGCCTTGGGCCTTGCCCCTTCCGTCACTCGCTACGCTCGTGCCACCTTCCCCGTAAACGGGGAAGGAATTAGACGTTTTGAACTCCCTTCCTTCCCCTTTTAAGGCGGATCGAGCGAAGCGGAAGTATAGCTTCCGCGAGGGAGGGGCCGGGTCGGCGTCAAGCCGAACCGGACGGAAGGGGGGATTCCTGGCACGGTTAACCCATCCCCACATTTTCTTAACGCAAATTCATCGGCGTTAACCATTGCGCCACCATGTCGGGCGATAACGGGTGCACACACCTCCGTCGATGGCAAAAAAGTGCCGTCGGGCAAGACTTTAGTGATCTATTTCGAGCAGTATGCCGGCATCGATCACAGGTTCATGGCATGGCGCTCGGACAAAGGCTGGAACTCAAACAGGGACAGGGGCTTGTAATCACGCCCCAGCTGCAGCAGGCGATCAAACTGCTGCAATTGTCGAATCTTGAGCTGGAAGCCGTCATCGAGGCCGAGCTGGAACGCAACCCGCTTTTGCAGCGCGAGGACGGCGACGGTCCGGCCGAATCGGCCCAGGAGATCGACGCTCCCGCGGCCGATACAGCCGACGAACGCCGCGAACTGGAACTGTCCGACCGCGACACCATGGTGGCCAATAACGACCTCGACGCCAATGCGTCGGATGTCTATGGCGACGACACGCCGACGGTGCGCGAGCGCGAAACCTCCCACGCCGACGACTCGGAAGGCCCCATGGTCGACTGGTCCAAGGCCGGCAAGGGCGGCGGCGGTTTCGACGGTGACGACGAAACGCTGGAACGCGCCCTGACGCGTGAAAAGACACTGCACGAACACCTGACCGACCAGGCGCTGATCGCGCACTTTTCGGCCCCGGAAATGGCGATCGCCCAGATCCTGATCGATGGGGTCGACGAAGGCGGCTATATGCGCGTCGCCCTCGAAGAAGTCGCCGACCGCATGGGCTGTGAGCTGGCCCTTGTCGAAAAGGTTCTGGCGACCTGCCAGGGCTTCGAGCCGACCGGCGTCATGGCGACCAGCGTGCCGGAATGCCTGCGTCTGCAACTGGTCGAGCGCAACCGTTTCGATCCGGCCATGGCCGTGCTGCTCGACAATCTCGAACTGCTGGCGCGTCGCGACCTTTCCGCTTTGCGCAAGCTGTGCGGCGTCGACGACGAAGACCTGGCCGAGATGATTTCCGAGCTGAAGTCGCTCAATCCGCGTCCCGGCGCGCAGTTCGATTCCGGACCGTCGCAGACTGTGGTGCCGGACGTTTTCGTCCGCCCCGATCCCGCCGGCGGCTGGCGTATCGATCTCAATTCCGACACCCTGCCGCGCATCCTGGTCGACCAGAAATACCAGGCGCGCGTCCAGGCTTCGGCGCGCTCCGAGTCGGAAAAGACCTATCTCAACGAGTGCATGAACCAGGCGAACTGGCTTATCAAGAGCCTCGACCAGCGCGCGCGCACCATCCTGAAAGTGTCGGCGGAAATCGTGCGCCAGCAGGACGGCTTCTTCGTCTACGGCGTCGAGTATCTGCGCCCGCTGAACCTCAAGACGGTGGCCGAGGCCGTCGGCATGCACGAATCGACGGTCAGCCGCGTTACCTCGAACAAGTATATCGCCACGCCGCGCGGCGTCTTCGAGCTGAAGTTCTTCTTCACCTCGTCGATCGCCTCGTCGGACGGCACGGCGGCGCACTCGGCCGAGTCCGTCCGCCACAAGATCAAGAGCCTGATCGACGGCGAAAAGGCCTCTGGCGAAATCCTGTCCGACGACCGCATCGTCGAAATCCTCAAGGAAGCCGGCGTCGATATCGCCCGCCGCACCGTCGCCAAGTACCGCGAAGCCCTGCGCATTCCGTCCTCGGTCGAGCGCAAGCGGGCGATACGCTAACGCCAAAGCGTATAAAATACGCCTTGGCAAGGCCGACCGGCCGCCCGAGCGTATGCGAGGAGCCATGCGGCGATTGAGCTTAAGAAACCAACCCGTTCTTTTCCAGCACGGCATCGAGCCCGGCATTACCGCTCTTGCCGCGGCAGCCGTCCATGCTCGATCCGGCGTGGATCAGCAGCCGCGCGCCGCGCGCATGGTCGCCGCCGGTGTCCGCCGCGCCCGCGCCGTGATGCAGCCAGCCTGCCGGGGTGGCGTTATACGAGCTGTCGCGTTCCTCGAGCGGCGCGCCGTGGCCGATCAGCACCTTGATCAGGTCGGCATTGCCCGTCCAGCATGCCCAGTGCAGCGGCGTTTCGCCCAGGCTACCCTTCACATCGGCCGGCATGCCGGCGTCGAGCAGCCGCGTTACGGCCGCGATGTTGCCGGCCTCGGCCATTTCTATCAGTAGTCGCGCATTGGACGGCGAATTGAGGCTTTCGAGCGGGACCTCCGCGTCCTCTCCCGCGATAAACACGTCGAGCGCGCTCAGCCGCGTGTCGGCGCCGCGCCTGGCCAGCAGCAGGGCTGTTTCCGTTTGGCCGGTGATCGTCGCCATGGCGTAGGCCGTGCGTCCGTCGCTGCGAAAGGCGTCGATATCGGCGCCGTGGTCGAGCAGTTGCGCGATGATCTCCGCGCTGCGGCCACGCCTGACGGCCCAGTGCAAGGCGGTGTCGCCCTCCGGACTGATCTCATTGGGATCGGCGCCGGCGTCCAGGAGCAGGCGGACGCCTTCGCCATCCTCGCGGTCGAGCATGTGTTTGAGGGCGTTGGTGCCGGTGATGCGCGCGCCGTGGTCCAGCAGCAGTTTCAGGCAGCTGAGGTCGGCGTGTTCGGTCGCATGACAGAGCGACTCACCGTCGTCCGGGTCGGCGCCGGCGTCGAGCAAAATCTCGGTCATGTCGGCATTGCCCAGCCGGCCTGCCACCGCATAAAGGCACGACAGCGGCCCGTCCTCGGTCTCTGCCGCCGTATCGGCGTCGGCGCCGCGATTGAGCAACAGGCGCAGCGTCAAGGCCAGGTCGGCGTGATGGTCCGAGCGCGGATGGGCAAAGCGCGAAAAGCAGACATAGACGATGGGCTCGCATGCCTGCGGTCCCGATTTGCGTGTTACCCAGTCCGGATCGGTGTCGGTGGCGGCCGCGACCTTGCGCCAGTCGCCCAGCACCAGCGCCGCGTAGACGCCGGCCTCGGCGATATCCGGATGGTCGGCCAGGATGTCGCGGGCGCGCCGCCCGTCCGACATCGCGGCGTCGATGAAACGATCGGCCAGCGCCTGGAAGTCGAGGCCCGACTCGGTCAGGAAGGCATGGAATCGCGGCCAGCCGGCAAAGCCCTGTTCGCGCGCGATGGCCAGTTGCGCCATATGCAGCGCCGGTTCGGAGACGTCGCCGCCCACGGCGCGCAGGCGGTCATTGGCCGCGCGGTCGCCGGAGCGCACGGCCTTGAGCAGCGCCTTGGCCTGCTTGCGATAGAAGTCGATATTGCGGTCGGCGACAGCCGAAAGGGGTTTTTGGATCATGGTCATGCGAACGTCTTTCTTCGGATCGCCGCAGGTCCGCATATCGGGCAAAGAAGAGTCGTTCGGAAAATCTAAGAAATGGAAGGTGGGAAAATCCCTGCCCGCGGACCGGGTGCGCCCTTTCGCGCACAGTCGGGATCATAACAGACATGACACGACCCGCAAGACTTGCCTGTTAGGGGCAAATTAACCAGGGAACGCGCCTAGGTCGTGCCAGTATTGCGCGGAGTAGACTCATGTCTTTTGCCAGATCCTGTCTCGCCGGAACGGCCCTGCTGAGCCTGATTGCCGCTGTGCCGGCCCTGGCGCAGCCGAAGGAGGTCATCGTTACGGCGCAGAAAAGGCCCGAGCCGCTCAGCCGCACGCCGCTGTCCGTGTCGGTGGTGACGGGCGAGGCGCTCCAGGCGGCCTATGGCCACGATCTCAAGGACCTCCAGGACCTGACGCCGTCCCTGTTCGTGATCTCGACCGCCAACGAAGCCCAGACCACGGCGCGCCTGCGCGGCGTCGGCACGGTCGGCGATAATCCGGGGCTGGAATCGTCCGTCGGCGTGGTCATCGACGGCGTGCAGCGTCCGCGCACCGCCACTGCGATGAGCGACCTCGGTCCGGTCGACCGCATCGAAATCCTGAAGGGGCCCCAGTCCGACGTCTACGGCAAGGGCGCGTCGGCCGGGATCATCCAGGTCGTCAGCGAACGCCCGGACTTCAAGCCGCGCGCCGACGCCGAACTGACGGGCGGCGACCAGGGACTCTACGGCGCCTCGGCCTATGTCACCGGCGCCATCGGCAAGCAGTGGGCGGGTTCGCTCTATGTCGCCGGCCGCCACCGCGACGGCCAGTACCGCGTCCGCACCGGTGCCGGGCCGCGCGATGAAACGCGCGACAACGACCAGAACTATGGCTCCGTGCGCGGCCAGCTCTTGTTCGTGCCCAATGATCGCTATGCCCTGCGCCTGATCGCCGACTATACGCAACGCGACGAATTCTGCTGCACGGGCACGCCGATCGTGGTGGGGCCGACTCGCGCCTATGTCGACAGCCTGGCGACCGACGACGGCACGGCGCTGACCGCCGATCCTAAGGCGCGCAATGCCTGGTCGAACCGTTCGACCAAGCAGCGCCTGGTCGATACCGGCGTCTCGGCGCAGGTCGATTACAAGGTCAGCGACACGGTGCAGCTGACCTCGGTCACCGCCCTGCGCCACTGGGATCACCGCAATGGTTATGACGCCGATTTCACTTCGGCCGACATCTATTACCGTGATCCGAATGGCGCCTTCGGCAACCGCTTCGATACCGTATCGGAGGAGGTGCGGCTGAACGGCAAGGGGGCGACGCTCGACTGGATGCTGGGCGCCTTCTTCGACCAGGAAGACCTGACGCGCCACGACGAAACCCTCTACGGCAAGGACTACGAGGCCTATGTCAGCCTGCTGCTGTCGGCCGGCGTCAATCCGTCGAAGGTCTCACAGATCACCGGTTTGCCGGTCGGGCAATCCTATGTGCAGGGCCAGGGCAGCCACGACCTCTACCAGCAGCATGAGCGCAACTTCGCCGTATTCGGCCATGCCCAATGGCAGTTGGCCGAAGCCTGGTCGCTGCAGGCCGGTGCGCGCCTCAACCGCCAGACCAAGTCGCTGACCAGCCGGTTCGGCAATTCCGACAACGGCATTGCCTGCGCGCACGCCACGGCGTCGCAAAGCGTGCTGTGCCTGCCGTGGTCGAACCCGGCCTTCAATAATGTCACCCTGTACCAGCTCGACGGAGAAGACGCCGGCACGGGTTCGGTGCGCCTGAAATGGCAGGCGACGGCGAACATCATGGCCTATGCCTCGTGGTCGCGCGGCTGGAAGGGGGCGGGCTTCAACCTCGACCGCGAACAGAAGGCCGATTACAGCGTCGACTCGGATTCCTCGTTCAAGGCCGAGACCTCGCAGTCATGGGAGCTGGGCCTGAAGGGCCGCTATCTCGACGGTAAGCTGGCGCTCGACCTGGCGGCCTTTGACGAAGCCTTCCGCAACTTCCAGCTCAACACCTTCCTCGGCACGACCTTCGTCGTCGACTCGATCCCGCACCTGCGCTCGAAAGGCATCGAGGCCGACAGCCGCTATGCGCTGGGTGACCTTAACCTGAACGCCGGCGTGACCTATGACGACGCGAAGTTCGGGCATGAGGCCGTCGCAGGCCTGCCGCTGATCGCCGGAAACACGGCGTCGTTCGCGCCGAAATGGTCGGCGACCTACGGCTTCGACTATGTCCATGCCATCGGTAACTTCCGGATCAGCGCGACGTTTAACGGCAAGTACAACAGCGCCTACAATACCGGTTCCGACCTCAATCCGCTGAAGCTGCAAAAGGCCTATGCGCTGTACGACGGCCAGGTGGCCCTGTCGGACGCATCGGGCGAATGGTCGCTGGAACTGTGGGGCCGCAACCTGACCGACGTCACCTATTACCAGGTCGCGTTCGCCGCCCCCTTCCAATCCGGCAGCTATGATGCTTTCCTTGGCAATCCGCGCACGATCGGTCTGACATTGAGGCTGCACTATTGAGCAAGGAATTCTGGTGAGCAAGGAATTCTGGTCCATCGCCCTTTCGAAGCGCGTGGCGTTCAACGCCCTGCGCGTGGCCCTGGTCATCGGGACGATCCTCAATATTATCAACCAGGGTTCGGCCTTTCTGGCCTGGCACGGCATCCACTGGGGCCACGTGGCGTTGAACTACGTCACGCCGTTCTGTGTCGCGACGTGGTCGGCAACGAAAAACGAGCTCGACCGGCGGCGCGGCAAATAGCGGCTATTGGTGTTTTAACGCGCCGTGTGGTAAGTCGCGCGCCTCATGTCAAAGCCGTACGAAGTCACCGTCCTGACCATGTTCCCCGAGGCCTTTCCCGGCCCGCTCGGCGTTTCGCTGATCGGGACGTCATGGAAGGAATCCAACCTGTGGTCACTGGAAACGCTGGACATTCGCGCCTTTTCGAGCGATAAGCGCGGCTTTCTTGACGACACCCCCGCCGGCGGCGGACCGGGTCAGGTTCTGAAGGCGGACGTAATCGCCAAAGCACTTGATTCGATTGAGGTTTCGGATCGTGCCCTTGTTTACATGAGCGCACGCGGCCGGCCTCTTACGCAGGCCCGCGTCAAGGAATGGGCTCAAAAGCCCGGACTGATCGTCCTGTGCGGCCGGTTCGAAGGGGTGGACCAACGGGTGCTCGATGCCCGTGGGTTCGAAGAAATCAGCGTCGGCGACGCCGTCCTTGCGGGCGGAGAAGCGGCGGCGATGGTGACGATCGAGGCAGCCGTGCGGCTTATTCCGGGGGTTCTCGGCGCAGCGGCCAGTCTCGATAATGAAAGCTTCGAGGATGGACTTCTCGAACAGCCGCAATATACGCGGCCCCGTTCGTTCGAAGGCCTCGACATCCCCGAAGTGCTTCTGTCAGGCGATCACAAGAAGATGGCCGAATGGAAGCAAAAGCAAAGAGAGGCAACAACGAAGGAGCGGCGTCCGGACCTCTGGGCGGCCCATCTTTCCAAATCACAGGCAAAAGGCACCTAAGCCTCAACGGTGGCGACACCACGTAATCAGGAGTTAAGACATGAACCTGCTGCAGCAGATCGAAGCCGAAGAAGTTGCCAAGCTGAAGGCTGGCAAGACGATCCCGGCTTTCCAACCCGGCGACACCCTGCGCGTCAACGTGCGCATCAAGGAAGGCGAGCGTGAGCGTGTCCAGGCCTTCGAAGGCGTCTGCATCGCGCGCGCCTCGGGCGGCATCACCGAAACCTTCACGGTCCGCAAGATCAGCTTCGGCGAAGGCGTCGAACGCAAGTTCCCGCTGCTGTCGCCGATGATCGAGTCGATCGAAGTCAAGCGCCGCGGCGTCGTCCGCCGCGCCAAGCTGTATTACCTGCGCGACCGTCGCGGCAAGTCGGCCCGTATCGTCGAGCGTTCGATGAACTCGACGCGCGGCTCGAAGGGCGACGAACTGCGCGCCCAAATGGGCAACGGCGACGCTGGCAAGGAATAAGGTTTCGCCTTCGCAGGCAGAAAAAATAAGCGGGCCGGGATGCAAATCCCGGCCCGTTTTTATTTTGACGGATAACAAGGCAGCTCTTATTCCGCGCGTCTCCCGACAGGGAAGAGATGGAGGCGGTTTGGCGTCAACCGGGCTTACTGGTCCGGACCGAAGTCGGCCGTGTAGTTGCGCTTGACCTCGGCGGCGGCGGGCTTGGCGGCCTGGGCGGCCGGTTGCGCCTGGACCGGAGCGGGGGCCGGTGCCGGCGCGGCACTCGACGACGATGCGGCGGCGGACGACTTGTCGTCACCCATCTTGGGCAGCAGGTTGTCCGGGATGTGGAACATGGGGCCTTCGCTGCCGACGGCCGCGTTCGAGACGTTCAGGTCTTCGCGGATGAAGTGGAAAGCGCGCTCGTCCGAGCAGCTGCACACCTTCAGCATGTTGTTCTGGTCGCGCCAGATGACTAGCGGATAGCTGACGCGGACATTGTTGGCGGCCAGATACGGCTGCAACTGCGTCAGGAAGTTGCGCGAGGCCTGGACCACGGCGTCGCGGGCAAAGTCGTTGTCGGCGACCGGCAGGCCGGTGGCGCGCCAGTTGGCGTCGCTGGACGAGAACCAGGCCTGGTAGATTTCCCACTTCCGCGAAATCCACAGCTCGGCGATCGTCGAACGCTCGACGGCGCTGGACCGGTGCAGGCCCTGATTGTCGGGCAGGGCGTAGACGATTACGCGGGTGTCGATGCCGGCCGCGTCGTACTTCGGGAACTCCTGCTCCTCGAAGGCGCGGCACTGGGCGCACGACCGGTAGGTGATGAAATAGATGGGCGGGCCGTTACGGCCGGGCGACACGTAGTCGACCTTGTCGAGCAGGGCCTGGATTTCCGCCTGGTTGCGCGTGATGGTCACCGGCGCCCAGCGTTGAAACTGGTCCCAGTAGATGTAGTATCCCGTGCCGATCAGGGCCGGAATAATCACCACCAGAGCCATGGCCCATAACAGGATTTTCCTGTTCATACGACGTTTCCCCATCCCTCGGCCAAGCGGCCTCTATCCTGAACCTGTTAACTATAAACGTTAATGGCGCACGACACTAGAGGCAGACGCGATTTGGGGGAATATGTGTCGTCAGCGCGCCAGGCTGGCCCGGGCGCGCGTCAGTTTCGCCTTGGGCGGGACGGCCGGCGCCTGGTCGAGCACCTCGAGCAGGTGCTTGCGCACCGACTGTTTCTGGCTGGCGCCGAGCTGCGCCTTCCTGAAGTGGTCGGCGACGTAGAAGGCATCGACCGCGCGTTCGCCGTAGCAGTCGATGTGCGCCGAGGCGATATCGACGTGGGCCTTGGCCATGACCTCGACCAGATCGGCCAGCAGGCCCGGCCGGTCGCGGCCCGACACCTCGATGATCGTCATATTGGCGTTGGCATTGTCGTCGAAGGCGACGGTCGGCGCGATGGCGAAGGCCGCCGTGCGCGCCGCCAGGGCCGAGCGATAGGTCACCGGCGGCGGCAGATGGCCCAGCGCCGCCTGTTCCAGCTGCTGTTCGGCCTGGCGCAAGCGTTGCGGGTCGTCGTGGGCAAAGGGCAGGCCCTGACCGTCCTGAACGTAGAAGACGTCGAGCGCATTGCCTTCGCTGGAGGTGAAGACCTGGGCGCCGACGACGTTGGCGCCGAGGTTGGCGAAGGTGCGGGCAAGGCCGGCGAACAGGCCCGGCCGGTCGCTGGCCGAGATCGAAAAAGCGGTGGCGTTGCGGCTGAGGTCGATGCGGGCCTTGGCTGCCGGCTCGGCGTCGAAGGTCGACCAGACCAGCGCCGCATGCGCCTTGATGTCCTCGGGCGTGAACGAAAACAGATAGTTCTCGTCCATGGTCTCGAGCCAGGCGGCCATGTCGTCGTTGTTTTCGGAAAGCTCGGCGCGCCTGGCCTCGGCGCGTTCGCTCAGGCCCTGGCGCACGCTGGAAATGGCGTCGGATTCCCGGCCGCCGCGGAAGGCGCTTTCGGTCGCGGCGAACAGGTCGCGCATCAGCTGGCCCTTCCAGGCGTTCCACACGCCCGGGCCGACGGCGCGGATATCGGCGACCGTCAGGATAAGCAGCAGGCGCAGGCGTTCCGGCGTCTCGACGATGTCGGCGAAGCTGGCGACGGTTTCGGGATCCGACACGTCGCGCTTTTGCGCATAGTCGCTGAGCACCAGGTGGTGACGGACCAGCCAGGCGACCTGGTCGATCTTCCAGTCGGGCAGGCCCAGCCGTTCGCACGCCTTGCGGGCGGCGCGTTCGCCGCCGATCTCCTGGCCGTCCTCGCCGCCCTTGCCGGTGTCGTGCAGCAGCATGGCCAGGTACAGGCTCTCCTTGTCGACCAGCTGCGGCATGATGCTGCTGGCCAGCGGGTGCTCATCCTTGTACCGCCCGGTCTCGACGCCGTGGATCACGTCGATGGCGCGTAGCGTGTGCTCATCGACCGTATAGGCGTGGTACATGTTGAACTGGGTCTGGGCGACGATGCGGCCGAATTCCGGGATGTAACGGCCCAGAAGTCCCGTCTCGGACATCATCGACAGGGTCCGGTACGGGTTCTTACCGCGCACCAAAAGGTCGAGGAACAGCTCGGCGGCGCGCTTGTCGCGGCGAAGGCTGGGCGTCACCAGGTTCAGGTTGCGCGCGATGGCGGTAAAGGCGTCGGGATGCAGGTCGAGATCGAGCCGGTCCGCCATCTTGAACAGCAGGAACATGGCCACGGGCGATTTCTGGAAGATGTCGGGGCTGTTGACGCTCAACCGGCCGCCGGTGACGGCAAAGCCCGGGTGGTCGGCGCGCGTCAGGTTCATCAGGCCAGACTGGATCATGTTGGACAGGCGCGCCAGCGGCTTGGCCTGCTGAGCCTCGAGCTTGGTGCAGAAGGTCCGCGTAAGCGCCCCGACCTCTTTCGTCGTGATGAAATAGCGGCGCATGAAGCGCTCGACATTGGGTTCCCCCGTGCGGTCGACAAAGCCCATGCGCGTGGCGATTTCGGGTTGCAGGTCGAAGCTCAGGCGTTCCTCGGCGCGGCCCGCCGTCAGGTGCATCAGGATACGCACCTTCCACAGGAAGTCGAAGGCGCGCATGAAGATCTGGCGCTCCTTGTCGGTCAGCAGGCGGTCGAGCACCTTCCAGCCGGCGTCGCGCGTCGATCCCTCACCGCGGGCGCGCTTCTCGGTCTCCTCATGAAAACGCGTCGGATTGGGCTCCGCGCCTTCGAGGTACTTGGCGATCCAGAACAGGGTGTGCAGATCGCGGAGCCCGCCCTTGCCTTCCTTGATATTGGGCTCGACGACGAAGCGCGTGGTGCCGGCCTTGACGTGGCGGCTGTCGCGCTCTTCCAGCTTGGCGGCGACGAAGTCGAACATATTGGACTTCAGGCCTTCGGAGGCCAGTTTGGCGTCGAGCTGGACGACCAGGTCGGCGTCGCCGGCGATGCGGCGATGCTCCAGCAGGGCCGTCATGATGGTGTGGTCGCCGCGCGCGAACTTCACGGCCTCGTCGACCGTGCGCGACGAATGGCCGACCTTCATCCCGAGATCCCACAGGGTGTAAAGGATGAATTCGATGACCGATTCCGAGTGCGAGGTTTCCTTCCAGGCGCGCAGGAACAGCAGGTCGAGGTCGGAATAGGGGGCCAGTTCACCGCGGCCGTAGCCGCCGACGGCCAGCAGGCTCAGGCGCTCGCCTTCGGTCGGGTTGCGGGCGCGGTAGACGTGGGTCAGGGTAAAGTCCCACAGGGCGCTGACGATCTCGTCGGCGCATTTCGACAGGGCGTGGGCGACCGTATGGCCGCTGCGCGCCTGATCGATGCGGTCGACGATCGGCGCGCGCGCCAGGTCCCACGATTCTTTCAGGATGGCGACGGCGCGGCGGCGCAGGTCCGACGTCTCACCGGTCGAATCTTCATAGGCCTGGGTCAGGGCCTGGCGCAGTTGCGCACCATCGATGCGGTAGGCCGGGGCTGCCGGTTGGATATGGTTTAGCATGGGGGAGGAATCGTCCATAACTCGGAGCCTGCGCTAACCCCTACTACATCAGCAATTTGTGTAAATTATAGATAACTTCAAGAGCCTCCTTAGGGCTCAATTCGTCGGGACTGATCGATTTCAGCATGGTTTCGACCTTGGACGGCCCGGCGGATACGGGTTTCGGCGCGCGTTCGAACGAAAACAGCGGCAGGTCGTCGAGCCTGAGCTTGGTCTGGTTGTCTTCCTCGAGGCGTTGCAGGATGTCGCGGGCGCGTTCGACAACGCCGGTCGGCATGCCGGCCAGGCGCGCCACCTGGACGCCGTAGGAGCGGTCGGCGGCGCCAGCCCGCGCCTCGTGCAGGAAGATCAGCTCGCCGTTATGCTCGCGCGCCTGCAGGCTGATATTGTTGACCGCCTTCATGCGTTTTTCGAGCTGGCTGAGCTCGTGATAGTGGGTGGCGAATAGGGCCCGGCAGCGGATGCGTTCGTGCAGGTCCTCGGCGCACGCCCAGGCGATCGCCAGGCCGTCATAGGTCGCCGTGCCGCGTCCGATTTCATCGAGGATGACGAAGGATTTGTCGCTTGCCTGGCTGAGGATGGCAGCAGTTTCGACCATCTCCATCATGAAGGTCGAGCGGCCCTGGGCCAGGTCGTCGCCGGCGCCGACGCGCGAGAACAGGCGGTCGACGACACCCAGATGCATCGATTTGGCCGGCACGAACAGGCCGGCCTGGGCCATGATGATCAGCAGGGCGTTTTGGCGCAGATAGGTCGACTTACCGGCCATGTTCGGGCCGGTGACCAGGCTCAACCGCGCCGCGTCGGCGCCCGTGGCGTCGAGGTCGACATCGTTGGGCGTGAACGGCTTGCCCTGGGATTTGAGCACGGCGGCGACGACCGGATGGCGGCCGCGTGAGATTTCCAGCCGCGTCGAATGGTCGATGCGGGGGCGCACGGCGTCGGTGTCTTCGGCGAGGTGGGCGTTAGCGGTGGCAACGTCGAGTGACGAAATGGCGTCGTGCGCGGCCTGGATTTCCCCGGCCATCGCGCGGACGTCTTCGCGCAAGTCCTCGAAGATTTCCATTTCCAGCGACAGGGCCTGGGCGGCGGCGCGCTGGATGCGGGCGTCGAGATCGACCAGCTCGGTCGTGACGAAGCGGACCTGGTTGGCCAGCGACTGGCGGTGAATGAACTGCTTCGCCGTATCCTGGGCTTGCAGCTGTTCGGCCAGCTTCTGCGAAAGCTCGATGAAGTAGCCGAGCACATTGTTGTACTTGATGCGGATGGCGATGCCGGTTTCGGCCTGCAAACGCGCTTCCAGTGCCAGGATGATCTGGCGGCTGTCATCGCGAAGGGTCCGCGCTTCGTCAAGGCCGGGATGGAAGCCTTCGCGGATAAAGCCGCCATCCTTCAGCGACAGGGCCGGTTCATCGACCAGGGCGCGGATCAATCGGTCGCGCATACGCGACAGGTCGTCGGACGGCACAAGCGTGTTGATGTAGCGGTCGATTTCCGCCGGCACCGCCGGGTCGATCCCGGCGCTCTGCGTGGCGTCGTTCAGAAGGTGCGCCAGGTTTTCGGCGATCGACAGGGCCTGGTGCAGAATGCACAGGTCGCGCGGGCCGCCGCGCCCCAGCGACAGGCGCGACAGCGCGCGGGCCGGGTCGCTTAGTGACCGCATCAGGTGGCGCAATTCGTCGCGTACGTCGCGGCGCGGCAGCAGCCATTCGACCGTGTCCAGCCGCGCATTGATGTCTTCGGGATCGAACAACGGCCGCGACAACCGCGCCAGCAGCAGGCGTCCGCCGCCCGAGGTCACGGTACAGTCGAGCGCAGAAATCAGGCTGCCCTCGCGCTTGCCTTGCTGGGTGCGGTCGATCTCCAGCGAATTGCGCGTGGCGGCGTCGATGCTGAGGCAATGGGTTTGCAGCACGCGCACCGGCGGCTTCAGCACGGGGCGCTTGCCGGCCTGGGTCAGGTCGATATAGGCGGCCAGCATGCCCAGGGCGGAAATTTCGCACTGGCTGAACGCCCCGAAGCCATCGAGCGTCTGGACGCCATAGAGTTTCAATAGCCGCGCTTCGCCGGCCTGCGGGTCGCTGAGCGAACCCGGCTGCGGCTGGATGACGCCGCCCAGCACCTTCAGCAGGCCATAGAGATTTTCGTCCTGCAGGATACGGTCGGCGACTAGGCTTTCCGACGGCCTGAGCGCCGACAGGTGCGCCGACAGCGATTCCGGCTCGATCTCCAGGCATTCGACGTCGCCGGTCGACAGCTCGACGCTGGCCAGGGCCATGACCCCGCCGCGCGCCGACAGGGCGACCAGACGGTTGGCGCCGCGCGCTTCCAGCAGCGAATCCTCGGTCAGGGTGCCGGGCGTGACGACGCGGACGACGCCGCGCTTGACCACGGCCTTGTAGCCGCGCTTCTTGGCCTCGGCCGGATCTTCCAGCTGGTCGCAGACGGCGACGCGGTGGCCCAGACGGATCAGCTTGGCGATATAGGCGTCGACCGCGTGCGCGGGCACGCCGGCCAGGGGGATGTCCTCGTCCTTGTACTTGCCGCGCTTGGTCAGGGCCAGCGACAGGGCCTGGGCGGCGGTGACCGCGTCCTCGAAAAACAGCTCGTAGAAGTCGCCCATGCGGAACATCAGGATGGCGTCGGGGTATTGCGCCTTCGTCTGGATGTATTGCGCCATGACGGGCGTGGCGCCTTCGAGATCGATGGCGGGCTTGGTGTCTTCGCTGAGATCGGCGGGAGCGTTCATGTTGCAAAGGTTAACGATTCTTGACGCCCGAGAGAAGTGCAGTTGTCGCAAAAACCGTGCACAATCATTTAGGGTTTGAAGGTTAGACCTGAAACGGTCGCATAAGTGCTTTTCAGTCGCTATTTGTCAGACTATATACGATCGTGAACTACCGCATATTGATACGCCGCGCATTGACGCGGGGGCAATGTGAGCGCTAACATAATAAAGACCAGTACGAAGACGGGACCAATGCCAAGCGAAAAACAGACCTTCAGCGACGAAGAAGCGCTCAATCTCCATCAGTATCCGACGCCGGGCAAGATCGGCCTGGCCCCGACCAAGCCGATGGCGACGCAACGTGACCTGGCGCTGGCCTATTCGCCGGGCGTGGCCGTGCCGGTCCGCCGCATCGCTGAAAACCCGGACGCCGCCTACGACTATACCGCCAAGGGCAATATGGTCGGCGTCATTTCGAACGGCACCGCCATCCTCGGCCTCGGCAATCTCGGCGCGCTGGCGTCGAAGCCGGTCATGGAAGGCAAGAGCGTCCTGTTCAAGCGCTTCGCCGATATCGACAGCTTCGATATCGAAGTGGCGACGCAGGACCCGGACGAGTTTATCACCGTCGTCAAGAACATCACCGCGGCCTTTGGCGGCATCAACCTGGAAGACATCAAGTCTCCGGAATGCTTCATCATCGAATCGGCCTTGCAAGACATGGCCGATATCCCCGTCTTCCACGACGACCAGCACGGCACGGCCATCATCGCCGCCGCCGGCCTCATCAACGCGCTGGAAATCACCGGCAAGGCCATCGAGGACGTCAAGGTCGTCCTGTGCGGCGCCGGCGCCGCCGGCCTGTCAAGCTTGAGCCTGGTCAAGGCCCTGGGCGTGAAGAAAGAAAACACCGTCGTCGTCGACATCCACGGCGTCGTCTACGAAGGCCGTACGGTCGATATGGACCAGTGGAAGTCGGTCCATGCCACGAAGACCGCCAAGCGCACCCTGGCCGAAGCCATGGTCGGCGCTGACGTCTTTTTAGGGTTGTCGGCCAAGGGCGTGCTGACCGCCGACATGGTCGCCACCATGGCGCCCAATCCGATCATCTTTGCCATGGCCAATCCCGATCCGGAAATCACGCCGGAGGATGTCGCCAAGGTCCGTTCCGACGCGATCGTCGCCACCGGCCGTTCGGACTATCCCAACCAGGTCAACAACGTCCTGGGCTTCCCCTACATCTTCCGCGGCGCGCTCGACGTCCGCGCCCGTCGCGTCAATCACGAGATGAAGCTGGCCGCTGCCCGTGCGCTGGCCCAGCTGGCGCGTGAGGACGTGCCGGACGAGGTCGCCGCCGCCTACCAGGGCCGCCGCCTCAAGTTCGGCAAGGACTACATCATCCCGTCGCCCTTCGATCCGCGCCTGATCTGGTATATCCCGCCCTTCGTGGCGCAGGCCGCCATGGATACCGGCGTGGCCCGCAAGCCGATCGACGACATGGACGCCTACCGCAAGCGCCTGGAACAGCGCCTCGATCCGTCGGCGGGCTTCCTGCAAACCATCACTTCGGTCGTGCGCTCGCGCTCGCCCAAGCGCATCGTCTTCGCCGAAGGCGAGGATATCAGCGTCATCCGCGCCGCCCACGCCTTCAAGGCGCAGGGGCTGGGCACGCCGATCCTGTGCGGCCGGGAAAACCTGGTCGAGGCCAATATGCGCGCCGCCGGCATCGATCCGGCCGAGGAAGGCATCGAGATTATCAATGCCCGCCTGTCGCACCGCAATGCCGCTTACAGCCAGCTCCTGTACTCGCGCCTCCAGCGCAAGGGCTTCCTGAAGCGCGACGTCGACCGCCTGATCAACCAGGACCGCAACTCCTTCGCCGCCGCCATGGTGGTGTCGGGCCACGCCGACGGCATGGTGACCGGCGTCACGCGCAGCTTCGACCACGCGCTGGAAGAGGTTCTGCGCGTCGTCGATCCGGCGCCGGGCGGCCGCATCATGGGCATGAGCGTCGTGCTGGCCAAGGGCCGCACCGTCTTCATCGCCGATACGACCGTGTCGGAGACGCCAAGCCCGGAAGAGCTGGGCGATATCGCCATCGAAGCCGCAATGGCCGTGCGCGGCATGGGGCATACGCCGCGCGTCGCCTTCATGAGCTATTCGACGTTTGGGAATCCTTCAGGCGAGCGGTCGGAGCGCGTCATGCGCGCCGTCGAACTGCTGGAAGAGCGCGGCGTCGACTTCGAGTTCGAAGGTGAGATGCCGCCCGACGTGGCGCTCGATCCGGCCATGTGGGCCAATTATCCGTTCCAGCGCCTGACCGCGCCGGCCAACGTCCTGATCATGCCGGCCATCCAGTCGGCCTCGATCTCGACCAAGCTGGTCGAAGCGCTCGGTGGCGCGACCGTCATCGGCCCGCTGCTGCTCGGCCTGTCCAAGCCCGTGCAGATCTGCCAGCTGTCCGACAGTGTGTCCAAGATCCTCGCCATGGCGACGTTTGCGGCATACGACGTCAGATCAGCGGCGCACCGCAGTTAACCGTCCAGAGCCGCGGGCGCTTCGGTTGCCTGCGGCTTGTAGCGCACGAACAGCCAGACGCTCATGGCCACGGCGATGAAGCCGACGACGATCGTGTAGGCAAAGAAGGCGAAATAGCCCGCGCCCATGGCCGGGACGCTGACGCCCAGCTTCTGCGCCGCCGTGACATAGGCGTCGGGCGTCAGGTGACCCATCAATCCCTTGAACAATGCGCTGAAGCCGCCCGTATCGGCGGCCTTGGCGGACGATTCGACGATGCGGCCCGACTGCGACGCCACCAGCTTGCCCAGGATGGCGTAGAAGCTGGAAAACAAGGCGTATTGCGGGGCCGTGAATTCCGCCGAGACCAGGGTCGACATGTAGACGATCAATACCGTGCCCTGGATCGAGGCACAGATATTGTCGAGCGCCAGGGCCAGGGCGAGCGCCTCGAAATTATGTCCGGCGCAGGCCAGGATCATGAAGCCGACATGGCTGAGCGGGCCTGTCACTGCACCGACGATCAGCGCGGTGCGCAGGCCCATGCGCGCCATGATCCAGCCCGAGATCACAACGCCGACCATGGTCATGGCTGCCCCGTAGAATTTGCGCATGGCGCCGACCGCATCGAGCGAGAAGCCGAGATCGAGATAGTAGGGATTGGCGATGTTAAGCGTGAATTCGCTGACCCGGTAGACGCAGATCAGCAGCAGGATGAACACGGCCCATTTGTCGAAGCGCTTGAAAAAGTCTTCCATGGGCAGGATGAAGGCCGTATGGAAATAGGCGCCGGGCCGCGTCTTCCACGGCAGCGGCCAGCAGGCGCCGATCATCAGGCAGAGGCCGCCGAGCGCGAAGGGAATCTGCAGCATCCAGCCGGTGGCCGGGGTGGTGAAAAGGATGTCGAACGGCTTATGCTGGATGCCGGCGAGGCCGAGAATCCCGTCGATCAGGTCGGGCTTTCCGGTCAGGCCCGACCCCATGATTACGGCGGCCGCGACGATGATGAGCCCACGCACTATCCATTCGAAGCCTTCCAGGATCGGGCGTATCGGCACGCCTTCGTAATGGATGGCTCTTGGGGTGTGCGGCGCGCCCTTCGGCGCGAACCACACGCAGATCCAGCCGAGGCCGATCATCGCCGCCATGATGGCGTAGGCGGCCGGCCAGCCGATGCGTGTCGCCAAGAGCAGCGGGACCGCGCCGGAGACGATGAAGGCCGTGCGATAGCCCCACTGGTAAGCCGCGGTCATGACGCTGAGTTCTTCGCGGGTCTCGGCGGCCTCGATCCGCCAGGCGTCCAGCACGATGTCGTGCGTGGCGCCGAAGAAGCCGGTCAGGGTGGCGAACAGGGCCAGCTGGATCAGCTGTGTCCGGGGATCCGACGCGGCGATGGCCATCAGGCTGAGGGCGATCAGCACCTGCAACACGATCATCCAGCTGCGGCGGTGGCCGAGCTTTGCCGTCAGGAAGGGAATGTCCAGCCGGTCGATCAGCGGCGCCCACATGAATTTGAGCGCGTACGAGAAGCTGACCAGGATGAAGAAGCCGATGACGCTGAGTGACACATTGTCGACGCGCAGCCAGGCGTTAAGCGTGTCGCCGATCAGCAGGTACGGAATGCCGGTGGCGTAGCCGAGCCCCAGCATCAGCATCGGCTTGGGCTTCGCATAGGCAGTGATGGCCGCCCAGGTCGATTGGCGCGGGGTCGTCGGCTGCGGGCTTTCGCTCATTCTTGTCGTCCTTTTTCAGGACGACGGTATTCGGCTTTGAAGAGTCTGTCTAGGCTGAGCGGGCCTGGGGCTGGCTCTGCGTCCAGGTCGCCAGACGCGCGCGCAGGGCGGCGATCTCGATCGGCTTGGTCAGGAAGTCGTTCATGCCGGCCGCCATGCAGGCGCGGCGGTCTTCCTCATAGGCGTTGGCCGTCAGCGCGATGACCGGCGTCTTGCAGCCCGAAGCGCGCAAGGCGCGCGTTGTGCCGATGCCGTCGAGGCCCGGCAGGCCCAGGTCCATGAAGATCAGGTCGAAGGCGCGCGTCGCGATGATGTCGATCGCTTCTTCGCCCGAGGCGGCGCGTTCGACGCGGCAGCCCTCGCGTTGCAGCAGGATCTGCGCCAGCAGCGCGTTGACCGGGTTGTCCTCGACCAGCAGGACGACCTTGTCCTGGGCGGTTTCCGAGGCGATGCGTTCGTCCTGCGCGGCGGCGGCCGGGCTGGCGGCGCGGATGTCGCTGAGCGCGTCGAGGCGCTCGATGAGCGAGCCGCGGCGCAGGGGCTTGATCAGGTAGCCGGCCCAGCCCTGTTCGCGCCAGGCCTCGATCTCGTCGCGCTCTTCCGGCGCCAGCAGGATCAGGCTGCGCGGCGAAGGCGCCGGCATCGGGCCCTTGCAGGCCGCGCGGTCGTGCAGCACCAGCGTATCGTCGAGCGCAAGGCCGTCGAGCGACGGCACGGTGCGCAGGCCCCCGTCGAAGGCGGTCAGATGGCTTTTGGCGCTGTCGGCCAGGATGCTGTTGTGCGAGACCAGGGTGACTTCGTGCAGCGGGCGGACCAGCGGCTTTTTCGGGCGCACGCCGTAAGGGGCGCGGAACTGGACGCTGAACATCGAACCGGCGCCGAGTTCGCTGTCGAGCGTGACCGTGCCGTTCATCGCTTCGACCAGCTTTTTCACGACCACCAGGCCCAGGCCCGCGCCGCCGTAACGCGTGGCGTGGCTGGGATCGACCTGGCCGAATTCCTCGAAGATGCGCGTGCGGGCTTCCTCGGCGATGCCGGGACCCGTATCGCGCACGGCGAAGCGGATCATGCCGTCGCCGGTCAGCGTGACCTGGATCAGCACGCCGCCCTTCTGGGTGAACTTCAGCGCGTTGCCGGCGAGGTTGAACAGAATCTGGCGGATGCGGCCTTCGTCGGCGACGATGAATTCAAGGCGCGGATCGAGCGACCAGGCGATCTCGATATTGTTCATGTGGGCGCGCGGCGACAGCAGCTCGGCCACGCCCTGCAGCAGGGGTTCGAGATGGACCTCCGTCGTCTCCAGCTCGATCTTGCCGGCGTCGATGCGCGCATAGTCGAGGAAGTCGTTGACCAGCGTCAGCAAGTGCTCGCCCGATTCCTGGGCGGTGGCGATGTAGGATTTCTGGTCGGGCGACAGCTGCGTGCGCGACAGCAGCGACAGCATGCCCATGACACCGTTGAGCGGGGTGCGGATTTCGTGGCTCATCAGGCGGAAGAAGCTTTCGCGCGCCTTCAGGCGCTCTTCCGCCGACTGGCCGTTCTCGGTATTGCCGCTGTCTGTGGTCACTGCGTTTTCCCTATCCTTGTCCAGGCAGCATAGACCACAAGGTTTAAGACGGGGTTTGCAGGCGGGAGGTTATTCCTCGCGGAACAGGTGCTGGAGGCGCACGTTCCACGGCAGGCACAGGGCCAGGGCTGTGCTCAGGCAGACGACCGGCAGCCACAGGGACTGTTCCGGCCAGGCGTGGGTCACAAGGGCGCCGATGCCGGCGCCCGCCACGAAGAAGGCGAAAAGGCTGCCGTAATAGCCGGCGAAACGGCGGGCGCGGACGACCCGGTCCGGCGGCGTGTCGCCTGAGTCCCTGGGCGCGTGGCGCAGGCGGGAAAACACCGTCCAGTCGAGCAGGCCTTCCAGGAAATGGCGCAGGTTCGCGCTGGTCGACACCGACGTGAAGGCAAAGCCGCCGATGCGGGTGAAGCTGGTCCCCTGGATGGCGGCGACGAAGGCGATGCCGGCGACGGCCGCGTCACCGATATGGTCGCCGATAATGGCCAGCCCGGCCAGGAACAGGATTTCGATGGCCAGCGAGGTGCGCGAGGGCGACGGAATCCAGCGCCGGAACGGCCATTGACGAAGGGCATGAGCCGCAGCGACACCGAAGGCATAGGCGATCAGCGGCACCAGGTAGCTGTAGGCCTTTGTGTAGTCGCCTTCCATGGCGCGCACCAGCAGGGTCACCAGATTCCCGGTCATGGCGTTGGCGAAGACGGCGTGGTGCGCCACGAAGGTATAGGCGTCGAGCGTGCCCGCCGCGAAGATCAGCAGGATCGCGACCGGCAGGCTGTCCTGGGGATTGGCGGGGCGATAGGTCATGGTCCGGATATAGGCCGGGAAAATTATTCAACCAAATGGTTGACAATAAAAAGTCGGCGATCTACATTCAACCACATGGTTGAACATGAAACACCCCAACTCAATTCCGTTTTCCATGCCCTGGGCGATGCCACGCGGCGGCAGATGCTGCGTGACCTCACCGGCGGTGAACGGACGGTCAGCCAACTGGCTGAGCCCTTTTCGATTACGCTGGCGGCGGCGTCCAAGCACATCAAGGTGCTCGAAGTCGCCGGCCTGATCCGCCGCCAGGTCCGGGGACGCACGCACCTGTGCAGTCTCGATCCCGGCCCGCTGGCCACGGCCCATCAGTGGCTGAGTGTCTATGAGCGCTTCTGGAACAGCCGTCTGGATGTGCTCGAACGGCTGCTTCGCGAGGAAGACGCCGCGAAAACTTCAAATCCGTTGAATCCCAAAGGAGAAGACCAATGACCGGACTTGCCACCGCTGACGCCTACGGCGTGCTGACCGAACCGAAGACGCTGAAGATCGAGCGCCTGCTGCCCGGACCCATCGACCGCATCTGGAACTATCTGACCGACGGAAGCCTGCGACGCCTGTGGCTGGCCGCCGGACCGATGGAAATGAAGACTGACGGCGCCTTCGAATTCATCTGGCGCAATGACGAACTGACCGATCCGCCGGGCCGCCGTCCCGACGGCTTCGGGGAGGAGCACCGCATGGAAGGCCGCGTTGTCGTGTACGATCCGCCGCACAAGCTGGCCATCACCTGGAGCGAGTCGGGCGGCGTAACGTTCGAACTGACCGCCAGGGGCGACCAGGTCCTGCTGACCCTGACGCACAGCGGCGTCCCGAACCGCGGTTACCTGCTCAGCGTCAGCGCCGGCTGGCACATGCACCTCGACATCATGGCGGCGCGCCTCGAAGGCCGCAATCCGGCGCCGTTCTGGGATGGCTGGGCCCGCCTCAAGGCCGATTACGACAAGCGCCTGCCGGCCTAAATCTGCAGGCTGGTGACCGCGCCTGTCTCCGGCGCGGTCGTCCGGCGATAGATCAGGGCTTCGGCGATATGGCGGCGCAGGACGTTCGGCGACTGTTCGAGATCGGCGATCGTCCGCGCCAGCCGGAGCGTCCGCGTCCAGCCCCGTGCCGTCAGCCCGTTGCGTTCGGCTGCCTGGGTCAACAGCGCCTTGGCCGCCGGATCGAGAACCGCGATGGCTTCCAGTCCCGACCCGTAGGCCGTGGCGTTAAGCGCGTTGCCGGCTGGCAGGTTCAGGGCTTCGGCCCGGTCCGACTGGATTTTCCGCGCCACGGCGACGCGGGCGGCGACCTCGGCGCTGCCTTCGGCCGGCGCCGGCAGGGCCAGGTCGGCGGCGGTGACCGGCGGCACGTCGATCTGGAGGTCGATGCGGTCGATCAGCGGTCCCGATACCCGGCCCTGGTAGTCGCGCAGGCAACGCGGCGCCTTGCCGCACGCCCCTTTTCCGACGCCGCCGTAGCCGCACTTGCACGGATTCATCGCCGATATCAGCTGGACCCGCGCAGGATACCTGATGTGGTGGTTGGCGCGGGCGACGACGACTTCGTTGGTTTCAAGGGGTTGCCTGAGCGCATCGAGCGCTTGCGGCGAAAATTCCGGCAATTCGTCCAGGAAGAGCACGCCGTTGTGCGCCAGCGAGACTTCGCCCGGCTTGGCGCGCATGCCGCCGCCAGTCAGGGCGGCCATGGAGGCGGAATGGTGCGGCGCGCGGAACGGCCGTTCGCGCGTCAGCTCGCCCTTGGCGATCAGGCCGGCCATCGACCAGATCTGCGAGGTTTCGAGCAGTTCGTGCGAGCTCATCGGCGGCAATATGCCGGGCATGCGTTGCGCCAGCATCGACTTTCCCGAGCCCGGCGGGCCGACGAACAGCAGATTGTGACCGCCGGCCGCCGCGACTTCCAGGGCGCGCTTGGGCACTTCCTGGCCTTTGACCTCGCGCAGGTCGAAGGGCTGTGCTCCGGCCGCCAGCTCGCCGCGCACGGGCCGCTCCAGAATGGCCGTGCCCTTGAAATGGTTGATCAGCGCGATGATCGATTTCGGCGCCAGCACGGTGTCGTTGCCGCCCCACATGGCTTCGGGCCCGTTGTCGTGCGGGCAGATCAGCCCCATGCCCCAGCCATTGGCGGCGATCGCCGCGGGCAAGGGCGCCGGCAATGGCCGCGATCCGGCCGTCCAGCTTCATCTCGCCGACGCAGACATAGCTGTCGAGCGCATCCTGCGGGATCAGGTTCATCACCACCATCAGGGCCAGCATGATGGGCAGGTCGTAGTGGGTGCCTTCCTTGGGCATGTCGGCCGGCGACAGGTTGGCGACGATCCGCTGGTTCGGAATGCCGAGCCCGATGCCGGCAAAGGCACCGCGCACCCGCTCGCGGCTTTCGGCGACGGCCTTGTCGCCCAATCCGACCACCTGGAAGGCGACATGCCCCTTCGTCAGGACGACCTCGGCCTCGATCCTGCGCACCTCGGCGCCTTCGAAAGCGATCGTCGTCACTCGCGCCGGCATGAATCCCCCTGATCCGCGTGAAGGCCACTCGAATCGTCGGACATTACTTCCTAATGACTCGAAATTATCCACACCCTAGGGCGGGACAAAATACAAATCAAGAACGAAAAATGAACTTATGAGGAATTAAAAAGTTAACGCGGGGGAAACTTCGGAAAAATGTGCAAAATTTCGCGTATATCCCGAGTTGCCGTAAAGGCAACTCAACCGGCCGAACGGCGGGTTTCCTCGATGCGATCCCACAAAGCGTCGCCGGCGTCAATGCCTTCGAAGGCCTTCATCTGGACCGCGCCGGTGGGCGAGGTGACGTTGATCTCGGTCAGGTAGTCGCCGATAACGTCGATGCCGACGAACATCAAGCCCTTTTCTTTCAGCACCGGCTTCAGCGTCTCGCAGATCTCGCGGTCGCGGTCGGTCAGGACCAGTTTTTCCGCCCGCCCGCCGACGCGCAGGTTCGAGCGCACCGCGCCCTCTTCGGGCACCCGGTTGATGCCGCCGACGATCTCACCGTCGATCAGGATGATGCGCTTGTCGCCGGCGCTGACCGCCGGGATGAACTTTTGCAGGATGACCGGTTCGCGGCTGATGCTGCCCATCAATTCGACGAGGGCGTCGAGATTGCGGTCGCCGGCCTTGAGCTTGATGATACCGTTGCCGGCGGCGCCGTGCAGGGGCTTCAGGATGCAGTCGCCGTGCTCTTCGAAGAAGGCGTGCAGGGCTTCGTAGTCGGACGAGATGATGGTCGGCGGTTGCAGGCCGGGGAAACGCGTCGCCAGCAGTTTTTCCGGGGCGTCGCGAACGCTGGTCGGATTGTTGACGACCAGCGTCTTCGGGTGGACGACTTCCAGGAAGTAGGTGGCGGTGATGTAGGCGATGTCGAAGGGCGGATCTTGGCGCATCAGGATGACGTCGACATCCTTCGACAGGTCGAGGTCCTGATAGTCGCCGGCCGTGACGTGGTCGCCCTTGACTTCGCGCAGGGAGACGGGCCGGGCGCGGGCGAAGGGCTTGCCGTCGAGCAGGGTCAGGTGGCGGGGTTCGTAGACGAACAGCTGGTGTCCGCGCCGCTGCGCCGCCATCATCAGCAGAAAGGTCGTATCCCCGCCGATATTGATCTTCTCGATCGGGTCCATCTGGACGGCGACGCGCAGCGGCATGGGAAACCTCTCAGAATTTTGCCCCGCTCATATGCGGTGCGGGAGGGGGCGGCGCAAGGCTAAAACCGCTCTATCTTTTCGAAGGCGTTTTTGGTGTGGCGCGGCCATCGGCCGGGCGTGAGCGTATAGAGATCGATATTGAGATCGAGCGCCGCCAGCTGCGGGCGGGTTTCCTGAAGCGCCAGCCCCGCTTCCCACAGCCGGTCCTGCTGGATCGCCGTCACGGCTGTCAGGGCGGCGTCGGCATCGCCGCGCGACTTGACCTCGATCACGGCCAGGCGTTTGCCCTTCTGCGCCAGGATGTCGATCTCGCCTTGCGGCATGGGAAGGCGAAACCCCAGGATGCGATAACCCTTCAGCATCAGGTGGACCAGGGCGACATATTCCAGCATCCGCCCGCGCCGGCGCGCCTTTTTGCCGCGTGCCGACCGGGCGGCGGCTCTATCCACGGTCATGGCTCTTTAGCGCCAGGGCCTTTTCATAGATGACCTTGCGCGGAATGCCGAACACCTGGGCCAGCTGCTTTGCCGCGTCGGACGGAGAATAGTGTTCCAGCGCCAGTTTCAGCGCGTCGTCGAGCGAGTCGACTGACGGCTTTTCCTCGGGCGCCGGCGCCACGACGATGACGATCTCGCCCTTGGGTTCCTGCAGGTGCGGGTCGGCGGCGAGGGCCGACAGGGTGCCGCGATAGGCATTCTCATAAAGCTTGGTCAGTTCGCGGCAGACGCAGGCTTCGCGGTCGCCCAAGACGGCGAGCATGTCCGTCAGGGACTCATGCAGTCGCGGGCCGGTTTCGAAGAAGACCAGCGTGGCGTTTTGCGTGATGAAGTCCCCGAAAAAGGTCTGGCGCGCCGATTGTTTGTTCGGCACGAAGCCGGCGAACAGGAAGCGGTCGGTCGGCAGGCCCGCCAGGCACAGCGCCGCCAATACGGAAGACGCGCCGGGAATCGGATGGACGTTGACGCCGGTTTCGCGCGCCACCTCGACCAGGCGGAAGCCCGGGTCGGATATCAGCGGCGTGCCGGCGTCCGATATCTGCGCTACGACCTGGCCGGCGTGCAGGCGCTCGATGATTTCCGGCAGGACCGCCGGACCCGCATGGTCGTCATAGCGCAGCAAGGGCTTTTTCAGGTCGTAGGCCGACAGCAGCTTGGCGGCGACGCGTGTGTCCTCGGCCAGCACCACATCGGCGGCGCGCAGGACGTCGAGCGCGCGCAGCGTGATGTCGCGCAGGTTCCCGATCGGCGTGGCCACGACGTAGAGGCCGGGCGTGACGGGCCGCGGCGGCGGGGCGAAGAAGGCCTCTGTCATTGATCCGGCCGCGTCCGGCCGCGTCCGCCCTTGAGGTGGCCCATGCGGCCGAGCACGATGCGCGCCGCGACCCAGACGACGGCAAAGACGACGACGGCGATCTGGAAGCCGTGCGGAATGTCCTTGAACAGGCCGAGCGCATTGGCGGCGAACAGGGCCACGGCGACGGCGAAGGCGATGATGTAGGCGATAAGGCCGGTTCTGGTCATGAATAAAAGTCTCCGGCGCCTATGATAGGAGTTCGAACAGCAGCCTGTCCAGCACGACCCGGCCTTTTGCCGTGGCACGCAGGCGGTTGCCATCGATCGCCATGAAACCGTCGGCGATCAGGGGCGCGGCGCGAGTGCCAAGGCCCAGGTCGGGCGTACGGGCAAGGTCCAGCCCTTCGATCAGGCGCAGGCCCAGCATGGCGGCTTCTTCCTGGGCTTCGATGGCGTTCAGCGCTTCGCTGTCGTGGCCGGTGCCCGTCTCGTTCACGCGGGCAATATAGGTTTTAAGATCGCTGAGCGCTGTCGTGGCGTGGCGGATGCCGGCCTTCGTCAGGCGGCCATGAGCGCCCGGCCCGACGCCGATATAGTCGACGCCTTCCCAGATCAGCACATTGTGCTGCGACCGCGCGGCGGGGCCGCGCGCGTGGTTCGACACCTCGTAGGCTTCAAAGCCTGAACGTTCCAGCGTGTCCTGCGTGGCGAAATAGAAGGCTTCGGCTGTCTCTTCGTCTGGCGGCGCCCACAGCTTGCGGCGGACCGCGCGGCCGAACGCCGTGCCGGATTCGATGGTCAGCTGATACGGCGAGATATGTTCGACGCCGAGCGCCGCGGCGTCCGTCAACGCCTTGCGCCAGGCTTCGGCGGACTGGCCGGGCAGGGCGTAGATCAGGTCGAGCGACACGCGGCCGAACGCGCCTTGCGCGGTTTCGATGCCGCGTCTGGCTTCGGCGGCGGAATGGTTGCGGCCGAGGAATTTCAACGCGTCGTCGTCCAGCGACTGCACGCCCAGCGACAGGCGATTGATGCCGGTCTGATGAAAGGCGCGATAGCGGCCGATCTCGGCGTCGGTCGGATTGGCTTCCAGCGTGATTTCGATCGGCTCCGCGGCTGGAAAGAGCCTGCGTGCCTCGGCGACCAGGTCCGCGACCCACTCCGGCGGCAGCAATGATGGCGTGCCGCCGCCGAAAAAGACGCTTGCCAGCCGCCTTGGGCCGATCGCTTCGGCCTGGGTGCGCAGGTCGGTCAGGATGGCGTCGAACAGGGTGCGCTGGATCGCCTGGCCGCGGTCGCGCGTGACGTTGAAATCGCAATAGGGACAGATGCGCGCGCAGTACGGCCAGTGGACGTAAAGGCTGACGGGCTCAGTCAATGAGCGCCGCCTTCAGCTGCGCGAAGGCGCGGCTGCGGTGGCTGATGGCGTCCTTGGCGTCGGCGTCCATTTCGGCGAAGGTGGTCTCGAAGCCTTCGGGTTGGAAGATCGGATCGTAGCCGAAGCCCTTGGCGCCGCGCGGCTTGACCAGCGTGCCGTCGATGCGGCCTTCGAAGACGCAGGCATGGCCTTCCGGCCAGGCGACGGCCAGGGCGCAGGTGAACCAGGCGGCCGTGGTGAAGGCGTCGCCCTGCTGCTCACGGGCGACGTCCATCTTGTGCCAGATGACCTCGGCGGCGCGGGTGAAATCCTTGTCGGGCCCCGCCCAGCGCGCGCTGTAGACACCGGGATCGCCGTTCAGCGCCGCGATGCTCAGGCCCGAATCGTCGGCCAGCGCCACCATGCCGGCGCGCAGTGCCGCGTGGCGGGCTTTCAGTATGGCGTTGCCGACAAAGGTGGTTTCGGTCTCTTCGGGCTCCGGCAGGTCGAGGCTGCCGGCGGTCACAATTTCGAAGCGGCCGTTCAGGATGGCGGCGATTTCGACCGCCTTGCCCGGATTGTGGGTGGCGGCGATCAGCTTTTGACCGGGGATCAGCGACAGGCTCATGACGGCTCCTTATTCGGGCCGTCTTGTAACCGAGGCACGGCAAATGAAAAGAGCCGTTGTGCGAAGCCTGCGATTTATGGGATGAAGGACCGTCCTTCACCGCTCCGGACCCCCTATGCGCTTCCTCGGCCCGCGTTCGATCTCAAGCCTGCTCAAGACCGCGCTCGACGTCGTCTATTACGGTTTGCTGAGCCTTCTGGTGGTGGTGGTCCTGGCGGCGGTCGCCCTGCTGGTCATGCCGAACATGGCCGCCGAAATGGTGCGCCGCTTCGACCTGTCGGCCGACATGTCGTCGGGTATGGAAGCCCTGATGATGCTTGCCTTTGCTCTGTCGCTTGGCGGCTATCTGCTGGTGACGCACCTGACGCGCCAGGTGTTTTCGACCCTGGCCGCCGGCGACGCCTTCCATCCGGACAATACACGGCGCCTGCGCTGGATCGGCTTCGGCCTGGCCGGTCTCGAAATCCTCAGCTATGTCGGCCGCGCCTTCATGGAGCACGTGATGCATGTGCGCCTCGACCAGGGTTACGGCCTGCGCGCGGTGACGGCGTGGTTCTCGGTGCTGGTGGTCTTCGTCCTGGCCGAAATCTTCAAGGAAGGCGCGCGCCTGCGCCAGGAAGCGGACCTGACCATATGATCCGCATCCGCCTGGCAGACATGCTGGCGCGCAAGCGCCTGTCGATCGTGGAGCTGTCCGACCGTACAGGCATCACCGTGCGCGACCTCGAGGTTCTGCGCGACCAGGGCGCCATGGCGCTGCGCTTACGGACGCTCGATTGCCTTTGCCGGGCGCTGTCGTGCACGCCCGGCGATATCCTGGAATATAGCGAAGACGAACCGAATTAACGGCCGAGCGCCTTGTTCTGCAGCTCGAACAGGGTCTTGCAGCCGGCGTGCGCCAGATCGAACAGGGCGTTGAATTCGTCGCGCGAAAAGCCGCGTTTTTCACCCGTCGCCTGGATCTCGACCGAATGACCGTTGCCGGTGATGACGAAGTTGGCGTCGGTTTCGGCGTTGGAGTCCTCGTCGTAGTCGAGGTCGAGCACCGGCGTGTTCTCGAAGACGCCGCACGAAATCGCCGCGACCTGGTCGATGATCGGGCTCGATTCGATGACCTTGTCCGCTACCAGCTTGTCGCACGCCATGCTGAGCGCCACCCAGGCGCCGGTGATCGAAGCGGTACGCGTGCCGCCGTCGGCCTGGATGACGTCGCAGTCGAGCGTGATCTGGCGTTCGCCGAGCGCCTTCAGGTCGATGATGGCGCGCATCGAGCGGCCGATCAGGCGCTGGATTTCCTGGGTGCGGCCCGATTGCTTGCCGGCAGCCGCTTCGCGGCGCGAACGCGTGTGGGTCGAGCGCGGCAGCATGCCGTATTCGGCGGTGACCCAGCCCTGGCCCTTGCCCTTGAGGAAGGACGGCACGCCCTGTTCCAGCGAGGCGGTGACCAGGACCTTGGTGTGGCCGAAGCTGACCATGCACGACCCTTCGGCGTAACGCGTCACGCCGGTTTCGATCACCACGTCGCGCAGCTGATCGGGTTTGCGGTTCGAGGGACGGATGGTCTTGAGGGCGGAAAGGGCTTCGAACTGGGACATGACGGCTCTGGATCAGGGGGACGGTGCCGCCTGCCTAACAGCTTACTGGACCCGTGAAAACCCTTTACTTTCAGAGACCGCGACAGGTTTCGTTTGCATCCTTTTCGGACGGTGACGGCGTACTGGGATGGTCGCCCTTGGGCGGGTCCTGGGGCTTTGCACAATGGGGCGGCGGACCGGATTTGTCGGGACCGTCATAGTCGGTCGCCGGCTTGCCCATGCGGTCGAGATCGGCGCAACCGCCCAAGGCCAGGCCGGCGGCGGCGAGGATCGCCAGGGTTCGTTTCATATCTGCCCCCATAAAGGTTGTTATGGGGGACGATATTACCGGCGTTTGTGGCTAAGTTTGGACTAATCCGCGCGGATGGCGGTGGCGCAGTCACGGTCGCCGCAGATATAGGTGGCGCCCCCGAATTTCCCGCTCTTTTCGCTGGCGGCGATGACGTCGGCCGCCGGCAGGTATTTGGGGTGATAGCCGGTCGAGGCCAGGGACGAGGATGAGGCCGGGGCCATCGAACAGGCGCCAAGCGCACAGGTCGCGGCAAGGAGGGCGGCGGGCAGGGCGATACGGGTCATGACGGCATCCATAAGATGGAAGTTTTGCAAGCTTGTGACGCCGGATGCAATAAGGAAGCCATGCGTTCTTTAAACCTTGGCGGAATCGCCTGTCTTTTGTAAAATAGCTTCGTCAAGACCATATGGGGCGCATGCGTCACTCTCCGCGTTTTCAAAGCCTGATGAATTCCGCCGCGCCGCTGAGCGAGCTCGATGAGCGTGCGCGCGAAGTCTTTCGCCAGATCGTCGAAACCTATCTCGAAACCGGTGAGCCCGTGGGCTCGCGCACCCTGTCGCGCGGCGGCGTGCACCTGTCGCCGGCCTCGATCCGCAACACCATGCAGGACCTGTCGGCGCTGGGCCTGTTGTCGGCGCCGCATATCTCGGCCGGCCGCCTGCCGACCCACCAGGGCCTGCGCCTGTTCGTCGATGGCCTGCTCGAAATCGGCGACCTCAGCGAAAACGCCAAGCAGGATATCGAGGCGCGGCTGATGGCCAAGGGCCGGACCTTCGACGCGGCGCTCCACGAAGCCGGCAACCTGTTGTCGGGCCTGGCCGGGGGCGCGGGCCTGGTCATGACGCCGGTCTTCGAATCGGGGGTCAAGCACGTCGAATTCATTTCGCTGGGCATCGACCAGGCGCTGGCCGTGCTGGTCTATGACGACGGCCGCGTCGAAAACCGCCTGATGCCGCTGGCACCAGGCACGACGCCGTCCGTGCTGATGGAGGCGTCGAACTATCTCAATGCGCGGCTGAAGGGCCGCACCCTGGGCGAGGCCAGGACGCTGCTCAAGGCGGAACTCGACACGGAACGCCTGCGTCTGGATGAGGCGGCCGCGGCGCTGATCGAAGCCGGACTGGCCGTCTGGTCGGGCGGCGACCAGGAAAAACGCGCCTTGATCGTGCGTGGCCGCTCCAACCTGCTGGAAGGCGCCGAGACGCTGGAGGACCTGGAACGGGTACGCTCGCTGTTCGACGATCTCGAGCAAAAGGAAGAGCTGATCGACCTGCTCGACGACGTCATGGACGCCCAGGGCGTCAGAATTTTCATCGGCGCCGAATCGAAACTGTTTTCTTTGTCGGGCTCGGCTGTTATTGCAGCGCCCTACATGATGCGTGAAAGCCGGACGGGCGGACCCAGGGTGGTCGGCGCCATCGGCATCATCGGGCCCACCCGGTTGAATTACGCACGTATCATCCCACTTGTGGACTATACCGCAAAGCTATTGGGCCGGCTCCTCGATTAGGGGCCTTTGCCCGTGATGTAAGGACGACTTTGATATGAGCGAAGATACCGGCACGCCTGAAAGCAACCTGGAAGAGGACGGCACCGCCCTGCTCAACAAGGCGCTGGAAGAGCTGCAGGCCGAAAACGCGCAGCTCAAGGAACAGGCCATGCGCTACGCCGCCGAGGTCGAGAACGTGAAGCGCCGCGCCGAGCGCGAATCGAACGATGCCCGCGCCTACGGCATCCAGCGTTTCGCCACCAGCCTGCTCAACGTCGCCGACGTGCTGAGCCGCGCCCTGTCGTCGGTTCCGGCCGACATCGCAGACCCCGCGTTCAAGAACTTCGTGGCCGGCATCGACATGACGGAAAAGGAACTGGCGGGCGCCTTCGAAAAGAACGGCGTCAAGAAGATCGCGCCGCTCAAGGGCGACCGCTTCGACCCGAACCTGCACCAGGCGGTGATGGAGCAGCCGTCGACCGAGGTCGAAGGCGGCGGCGTCATCATGGTCATGCAGGCCGGTTACGAGCTGTTCGGCCGCGTCATCCGCCCGGCCATGGTCGCCGTGGCGGCCAAGACGGCGGCGGCCTCCCAGCCGGCCCAAAACGCTGCAAAGAACGGCTATGACGCCTCGGGTGAAGACGCCGGCGACCGGATCGACACCCAGGCCTGACCCGCCCTTTGATTGCCGAAAAGCCTCCGGTTGTGCCGGAGGCTTTTTTCGTGTCTGAAATATTTCACAGACGACACTCTTGACGGGATTCCGGGGCGGGCCTATTCCCGCCGTAGCTATTGAAAACAGGGGATGGAGACCGTCGGCATGTCCCGATTGCGTCTTGCACACGAGGGGGGCTCAGGCCCGCACAATCACAACAGGCCGCGCAGCCCGCGCAAGCGGTTGCTGCCCATGCTTGCCGCCCTGATCATAATGGTGGCGATTGCCGCCGGGATGGCCTGGCTGGCCTTGCGCTGACGCGGTCAGTGCAGGTGGAATTCGCCGTCGATGGCCCGCCATTCGCTGGGTCCGATCAGCGACTTGTGCGCGTAGCGGACCGAATGCAGCGGCCCGTCGAGATGGGCCTCCCAGAAATCGAGAAACTTCTTCAGCGCCGGAAAGTCCGGGGCGATATCGTAGTCCTGCCAGACATAGGTTTGCAGGACCGAATGGAAATCGGGCATGTGATAGAGAATGTGCGCGGTGGTCATGCCGTACCCGCGCATCTGGCGCTCGAACTCTGGCGAAACACGCATAGGCTACTCCTCAACAGAGGCTGGTCAGCGTAACAAAATGGTGCTGGACTTCAAGTTATTTTCTGTTAAAAACTGTTTAATTACAAATAATTAACAGCAACTGACAGCGAGTGCTGCCAAACGCCGGCCTTGCCCGGTTGCCAATTGTTACAATTGTGCTTAACTCGCCGCTTCCTGAAATGAAGGGGCACTCCATGTCCAATCGCCTCCGCCTTACTCTTGCCGCTGTCCTGCTGGCCGGGACCGCCGCCTCCGCCTATGCGGCACCGAAAGCCAAGCCGGCGGTTTCGCCGCTCGATGCCGAAGCCAATGCCTTCCTGGCCCAGTTGCCGGTCACCGAAACCTCGCCGGCCGCGATCACGGCCCGCTGCGACGCTGCCCTGGCGCTGGGCACCAAGGCCGAAAAGGCACTGGAAGCGCGTAAAGGCGCAGCGACCATCGCCGGCGATTACAAGTCCTACGACACGCTCAACCTGATCGTCGGCGACGCCAACAACGAAATGTACCTGGTGTCGCAGACCAGCACGGTCAAGGAAGTCCGCGATGCCGCCGAAGCCTGTCTGCCCAGGCTCTCGGACCTCGGCACGGCGATCGGCCTTTCACGGCCGATCTACGACCGCCTGGCGGCGATCCCGGCCAAGGGCCTGGACGCCAAGACCGCCTTTACGCTGAAAAAGCAGCTGACCAATTATCGCCTCAGTGGCGTCGACAAGGACGACGACACGCGCGCCAGGGTCAAGGCGCTCAATACCGAGATCACCGAAGCGGGCATCCTGTTCGAAAAGAACATCCGCGACGACAAGGGCGACATCGCGCTCAAGCCCGAGGAGCTGAAGGGCCTGCCGCAGGACTATATCGACGCCCACAAGCCGGGTGCCGACGGACTGGTGCATATTACCTACGACTACCCCGATGTCATTCCGGTGTTCGACTTCGCCGACATCCGCGAGACGCGCAAGAAGGTGCTGGCCGGTTATTCCAACCGCGGCTGGCCGGCCAATGACGCGGCGCTGAAGACCCTGCTGGAAAAGCGCTATGAGCTGGCCCAGGTGCTGGGCTATCCCGACTACGCGCACCTGATCACCGCCGACAAGATGATCGGTTCGCCAGAGCGCGCGGCGAAATTCCTCGACGACGTCAATGCGGCCGCCAAGCCGGGCGCCGATGCCGAAAATGCCGAGCTGCTGGCCTTCGCCAGGACGCTCGACCCGTCGATCGAACGGCTTGAGCGCTACGACAATTCGTACATGTCGAACAAGCTGCGCAAGGCCAAGTATGATGTCGACGCCGCCGAGGTGCGCCAGTACTTCACCCTGTCCAAGAGCCGCTCCGGTATCTTCGCCCTCGTCCACGACCTGTTCGGCGCCGACATCCGGCCATGGAACACCAAGGTATGGAGCCCCGACGTCACGGCCTGGGAGCTGTATGACGGAAACCGTCTGGTCGGCCGCTTCTATCTCGACCTCAGCCCGCGCGCGGGCAAGTACAACCATGCCGCCCAGTTCCCGATCCGCACCGGCGTCGAAGGCCGCCAGGTGCCGGTCGGCGCCCTGGTCACCAACTTCCCGGCGACCGGACCGATGGATCACGGTGACGTCACGACCTTCCTGCATGAGTTCGGCCACCTGATCCACGACATGTATTCGGGCCATACGCAGTACGGCACGCAGTCGATGGGCGCCCTGCAATGGGACTTCATCGAAGCGCCGTCGCAGCTGCTGGAGGAATGGACCTGGAACTACGACACGCTCAAGGGCTTTGCCTCGAACGACAAGGGCGAGCCTATTCCGGAAGCGCTTGTGAAAAAGATGAATGCCGGCCGTCACTTCGGCGAGCCGACCATGTGGAAGGGCCAGCTGGCCTATTCGGCGGTGTCGCTCAACTTCTATGACCGCAAGCCGGACTTCGACCTGGCGTCGACCTATGACGAACAGATCGCGCGCTATTCGATGTTCCCGCCCATGCCGGGTACCCATTCCTATGCAGCGTTCGGGCATCTGAACGGCTATTCGGCGATCTACTACACCTATGTCTGGTCCAAGGCGATCGCACTCGACCTGTTCACGAAGTTCCAGGCCGACGGCATGCGCAATCCGCAGACCGCCATGCGCTACCGCAAGCTGGTGCTGGAACCGGGCGGCTCGCAGGACGCCAATGTGCTGATCGAGAACTTCCTCGGCCGGCCGCTCAGCCTCGAGGCCTTCAAGAAAGAGCTGCAGACCAAGTAAATTCTGGCCAAGTAAATTCTGGCCAAGTAAATTCTGGAACCAGGGCTGAAAAGCCCGGGTTTTTTACAGGTACTTTTTGAACCAGTCGAGGCAGTCGGCCCAGGCGATCTTCGATGCGTCCGGATTGTAGCTCGGGCGATAGTCGGCGAAGAAGGCGTGCTGGGTGTTGTCGAGCACGATAATGTGCGACGGCGTCTTTTTTGCCGCTGCAAGGGCGTCGTTCATGCGCTGGACGCTGGCCACCGGAATGCCCTGGTCGTGGTCGGCATAGAGTCCCAGCACCGGCTTTTCCAGCGTGGCGGCGATGTCCATCGGCCACGGACGGTCTTCGGCCCCCAGGAACTGGTCCCTGGCCGGGCGCTCAAGACGGCCGTACCAGGCGACGCCGGCCTTGATTTCAGGCAGGGTCGCCGCGGCCATCCACACCGGCGTGCCGCCCCAGCAATAGCCGGTAATGCCGACGCGGGCCATGTCGGCAAAGCCCTTGCCGCCGAACATGCCGTGCGGCTGGCCGATATCGGTGGGATTGGCCAGCCATTTCAAAGCCGCCTTGATGTCGTTCATTACCTGCGGATAGGTCGCGGCCTCGACCAGCGGGCGGACCTGGTCGATATTGGAAAGCGCTGCGGCATTGCCCTTGCGCGCGAAGAAGTCGAGCGCGAGGGCCGCATAGCCCTGCTTGGCGAAGCGCCGGCAGATGTCGCGGATATAATCGTGCAGGCCGAAGATTTCCGATACGACGATGATGACCGGATGCCTGCCGGGCTTGGCCGGCATGGCGACATAGGCCGGGATCTGGTAGGCGCCTTCGTCGCTCAGCGGCGCGATGGTGATGTTTTTGGCGAACAGGCCGTCCGTGTCGGTGGTGATGGCCTGCGCCGTCGCGGTGCCGGCCGACAGGGCGTAGCCGGCGAAGAACAGGCCCGACAGGGCACGGCGGTTCAGGTGAAAGTCGGCGGGTTCGGACCCTTCCGGGCGGGTAATGTTGACGATCGTGTCCATGTGTCTGTCCTTGTCTGCCCACCTGACTCCGTGGTTTTAATGTTTTCACGTCGTGTGACAAGCGGCCCTGTCGCGGCGGAATGCCCCGTCCGTAAAAAATCGCGCAATACCCTTGCGGCCCATGCGGGATTTCCCATATCCCGGACTGAAGCCGGGTGTGTCCCAAGTCGGTCACAATCGGTCAAAGTAACAATTTAACCTCATCGGGGATGGACAAGCGCGGTGCTTTCTTCATAAGGCTGCCAAAACCATTCGCCTCAACGGAGCAGAATTCAGACCCATGGCTAAAATCATCGGTATCGACTTAGGGACGACCAACTCCTGCGTGGCCGTCATGGACGGCAAGAATCCGAAGGTCATCGAAAACGCCGAAGGCGTACGCACGACCCCGTCGGTCGTCGCCATCGTGGATGACAGCGAACGCCTGGTCGGCCAGCCTGCCAAGCGCCAGGCCGTGACCAACCCGTCCAACACCTTCTTCGCCATCAAGCGCCTGATCGGCCGCACGTACAACGATCCGATGGTGCAGAAGGACAAGGGCATGGTGCCCTTCGAAATCAGCAAGGGCCCGAACGGCGACGCCTGGGTCAAGGCCCACGGCAAGGACTATTCGCCGCAGCAGGTCTCGGCCTTCATCCTGCAAAAGATGAAGGAATCGGCCGAAGCCTATCTCGGCGAAACCGTCACCCAGGCCGTCATCACGGTTCCGGCCTACTTCAACGACGCCCAGCGTCAGGCCACCAAGGACGCCGGCCGCATCGCGGGCCTGGAAGTCCTGCGCATCATCAACGAGCCGACCGCGGCGGCCCTGGCCTATGGTCTCGAAAAGAACGACGGCAAGAAGATCGCCGTTTATGACCTTGGCGGCGGCACCTTCGACGTCTCGATCCTCGAAATCGGCGACGGCGTCTTCGAAGTGAAGTCGACCAACGGCGACACCTTCCTGGGTGGTGAAGACTTCGACATGCGCATCGTCGATTACTTGGCCGACGAGTTCAAGAAAGAGAACGGCGTCGATCTGCGTTCCGACAAGCTGGCCCTGCAACGCCTCAAGGAAGAGGCGGAAAAGGCCAAGAAGGAACTGTCGACGACGGCGCAATACGACCTGAACCTGCCGTTCATCTCGATGAACGCCTCGGGTCCGCTGCACCTGAACCTCAAGCTGACCCGCGCCAAGCTGGAAAGCCTGGTCGAAGACCTGATCTCGAAGACGATCGGCCCCTGCCAGCAGGCGCTGAAAGATGCCGGCCTCAAGGCTTCGGACATCGACGAAGTCGTCCTGGTCGGCGGCATGACCCGCATGCCCAAGGTTATCGACGCGGTTAAGACCTTCTTCGGCCGCGAGCCGCACAAGGGCGTCAACCCGGACGAAGTCGTGGCGCTGGGTGCTGCCGTCCAGGCCGGCGTTCTGCAGGGCGACGTCAAGGACGTGCTGCTGCTCGACGTCACCCCGTTGACGCTCGGCATCGAAACGCTCGGTGGCGTGTTCACCCCGCTGATCGAACGCAACACGACGATCCCGACCAAGAAGAGCCAGGTGTTCTCGACCGCCGACGACAACCAGTCGGCCGTGACCATCCGCTGCTTCCAGGGCGAACGTCCGATGGCCGGCGACAACAAGCTCCTAGGTCAGTTCGACCTTGTCGGCATCCCGCCGGCGCCGCGCGGCGTGCCGCAGATCGAAGTCACCTTCGACATCGACGCCAACGGCATCGTCAACGTCCACGCCAAGGACAAGGCGACGAACAAGGAGCACTCGATCCGCATCCAGGCCAATGGCGGTCTTTCGGATGCCGATATCGAGCAGATGGTCAAGGACGCCGAAGCCAACAAGGCGGACGACGAAAAGCGCAAGGCGCTGATCGAAGCCCGCAACCAGGCCGACGCACTGGTCCATTCGACCGAAAAGTCGCTGAAGGAATTCGGCGACAAGGTTCCGGCCGCCGACAAGACGGCGATCGAAACCGCGCTTGAAGACCTGAAGTCGGCAAAGGACGGCGAAGACGCCGAAGACATCCGCGCCAAGAGCCAGACCCTGATCCAGGCGTCGATGAAGCTTGGTGAAGCCATGTACGGCCAAGGCGGCGGTGAAGCCGGCGAGGCCGGTGAAGCGGCCGAGGATGACGGTGTTGTCGATGCCGAGTTCGAGGAAGTCGACGACGGCAAGAAGAGCGCCTGAGGCCCTTGCCATGACCGCCGGAACCCTGATTTTGGATCTTCCGGCGGTGCCAAAACGCGATGAAGGTGCGACGGCAAGGTTTGACTCCTTGCCGTCGCCGACCTTAAGGTTCGCGAAAACGAAAATTCAACAATTCAAAACAATGGCCAGACGGCCGCTAACCCGCCGGAAAACAGTTTCTGGTACTTTGGCCGTTATAACGGCGGGTGTGAAGCGTCGGTCGTCATCGGGGCGAGTACAATGAGCAAGCGTTGCTATTACGAAGTGCTGGAGGTCGAACGGTCCGTCGATGACGGGGCGCTGAAATCCGCTTTCCGCAAGAAGGCGATGGAGCACCATCCCGACCGCAACCAGGGCGACCCGCACGCCGAGGCGCGCTTCAAGGAAGTCAACGAAGCCTATAGCGTCCTGTCCGATGCGCAAAAGCGCGCGGCCTACGACCGTTACGGCCATGCCGGCATGAACGGCCAATCGGCCGGCGGCGGGTTTGGCGGCGGCTTCGGCGGTAGTGCGCAAGGCTTCTCGAACGTCGAAGACATCTTCTCGGAAATGTTCGGCGACATCTTCGGCCAGCAGCGCCGGCCGTCGGGCCCGCAGCGCGGCGCCGATGTCCGCTTCGACTACGAAATCACGCTGGAACAGGCCTACAAGGGCGCCGAGGTCGAGATCAACATCCCGACCACCATGACCTGTGAAGTCTGCTCCGGCTCGGGCGCCAAGCCCGGCACGCGTCCCCAGACCTGCCAGACCTGCGGCGGCGCCGGCCGCGTCCGCGCCTCGAACGGCTTCTTCGCCGTCGAACGCACCTGCCCGAGCTGCAACGGCCAGGGCCAGACGATCAAGGACGCGTGCAGCGCCTGCCACGGCCACGGTCAGGTCCGCCAGAACAAGACGCTGAACGTCCATATCCCTGCCGGCGTCGATGACGGCGCGCGCATCCTGCTCAAGGGTGAAGGCCAGGCGGGCGCCAAGGGCGGGCCGAAGGGCGACCTCTATATCTTCCTCGGCGTGGCCGAACACGACATCTTCGAACGCGACGGGCTCGATCTCCACTGCACCATCCCCGTGCCGATGGAAACGGCGGTCCTGGGCGGCGTCATGGAAGTGCCCTGCCTGATGGGCGGCGAGAACTGCGACGGCCAGTGCAAGCTGGAGGTCAATATCCCCGAGGGCGCCCAGACCAACCACAAGGTCAAGCTGAAGGGCCGCGGCATGCCGGGCCTCAATTCGCGGGCCAAGGGCGACCTGATCGTCGAGCTGTTCGTCGAAACGCCGAAGAACCTGACGGTGCGCCAGAAGGAACTGATGCGCGAATTCGCCGAAATCTCGCAGGCCCAGACCTACGCCCAAAGCCAGGGTTTCATGGGCAAGGCCAGGCGTTTCTGGGACGACATTACCGGCGCCGCTGCGCAGTAGCCGCAGCGTCGTCCGCCGACATTCGAAAGGCCGCCAGTGATCTGGCGGCCTTTCTTTTGTCAAATACGCCGTTGAGGTCAGGTCAGGCCCAGGGCTTCCCGGATGGCATTGACCTGATCAGTCCAATACAGGTAGTCGGAACGCGCGGCGTCGGCGAAATCCCGGTCCTCGTCCATGGATTCCTGGTACATGCTTTCATAATAGGCGCGTTCTTCTTCCCATCGTGGAAAACAATCCGGATCTTCCCCGCACTGATTTTCGGACATGCTGATATTGTTCTCGATAATCGTAAGCTGGACACCGTCCTCGTGTTCCTGATCCGTCCAGGTCTCGATTTCCATTTGTGCATAGGCTTGCTGGGCGAGCGCTTCGTTGTAATCTTCTATCGTATAGGCCGAGGCCGTCCCCGCCATAAATGCGACAGTGCCGGCCACGCCGGCCGCGACGAGCAGCTTGCGAAGCGTGCGGTAAGATTTGAGCATTTTGTGTTTCCTCTTGATTGATTTTAATTGAATTGTCCAAAGACACTATATGGATACCGCACTTCAATCGTCTTTCAATTGCAAATGTGATCGTTAAAGTGCAAAAATGACATCTTTAGTCATTTTGATGCATCTTTTGAGGGTATAATTTTCGCAAGTGGCAGCGACCCAGACGTTGCGCCGAGCCAAGCTGCGGGCCGCGCATTTCGAATGTCTTGCGGTTCCATGCGCTTCCTTTTGCATTTGCCTTTGACGCTCTGGTTTCAAACCCTTATCGGAAGCTCAGTCCAATCAAGGGGTCCGTCATGGCTACCGCTTCCGCATTTCGTTTCGCCGTCAATGGCTACAAGGGCCGTATGGGCCAGGCCGTCCTGCGCGTGCTCGAGGACCGCAAACTGCCGGTGGCGTCGAAGTTCGACAAGGGCGAGCTGCCGAACCTGGTTAAGGCCGACGCGGTGATCGACTTCTCGACGCCGGAAGCGTCGCTGGCCCTGCTCGAGGCCTGCGCCAACGAGGGCCTGAGCCGTCCCAAGCCCCTGGTCCATGTCATCGGGTCGACCGGCTTCACCGACGAACAGATCGCGCGCATTCCGCAATTTGCCGAACGCGTCGTCATCATCCGTTCGGGCAACTATTCGCTGGGCATCAACCTGCTGGCCGGGCTGCTCAAGCAGGTCACGGCGCGTCTCGAAGCCGAGGAATGGGATGTCGAAATCACCGAAGGCCATCACCGCCGCAAGGTCGATGCGCCTTCCGGTACGGCGCTGTTGCTGGGTGAAGCCGCGGCGTTCGGGCGCGGCGTCCGGCTGAATGACGTCAAGGTGACGGCGCGCGACGGCATTACCGGTCCGCGCGGCGTCGGCGATATCGGGTTTTCGGTGGTGCGCGCCGGCGGTATCGTCGGCGAGCATTCGGCGATCGTCGCCAGCGAGGACGAAATCATCACCCTGTCGCACAGCGCGCGCGACAGGACGCTGTTTGCACGCGGGGCCATCCAGGCGGCGCTGTGGGGCCGCACGCAGAAAGCCGGCCTGTACGACATGCAGGACGTGCTCGGCTTCTGATAAATTAAGGGCGGCACTCCGGTTGGAACGCCGCCCTGAATTTTAGGGTTTGACGACGCCGTCTCAGGCTTTCTTGGCCTCGAACTTCATCGTGGTCTTGAAGCTGCCCAGCGCCGCGATGACGCCGTAAGCGAAGAAATACATCAGAAGCAACTGCACGATCGGGCCGAGGTGACGCAGGTCGGGCAGGGGCGCGACGCGGTGCCCGGAAAGGGCCGGCAGCACCAGGCGGATGGCGTAGACGACGGCGACGGCCAGGAAGGCCTTGAGGGCGGGCTTGTCGCTCTTGGGCTGGAAGAGACCGATGAGGAGGCTGACGATCAGCACCATCAGGAGGTTGACGGCCGCCAGGGAATCCTGAAGCAGATCGCCGAAGGACAGGGCGGAATTCCAGATATCGTTCATGAAGCTTGTTCCCTTATGGCTGGATACGTTTACGCATACGCGACCAAACAGCCCCCTGAACCCTGCCCCTAGTCTTCATGAACCATGATGAACCGAAGATGAACAGGCGTTAACCTTGTGGGGGATCAACTTTCCGAGATGATGGGGACGATGACCGGCGGACGGCGCAGGTCGATGGGGCTCATCAGGCGTTTGACAAAGCCTACGCCAGCGACGATGGCCCAGGCCACGCCATACAGGACAAGGGTCTGGATGCCGGTCTCGATCTGGTTGAAGTCGGGCCAGATGGCGTCCGCGCCGTAGATCACCGGCCACAGGCCGGCGACGATCAGGGCAGGTATGACGGCCAGCGGCGCCTTCAGCCAGCTTCGACCGCGCCTGAAGATCATGCCGACGAACAGTCCGAACACGATCACGGGAACCAGGTTCAATCCGATCAGGGCCGCCCGCGTGGAATCCACCATGGCCCAGAGAAATTGCGTAAACTCGCCCATATACTCAGTCTTTCACTGGCGCTCCGCTTTTGCCGCGGATGCGCGTTACAAGCACCAATCCTGCCGGCCCGGAGACCAAGGGCCGGCACCTGCCTCCCAAGGACAGGGACGGGCCGTTAAAAATCGATACGGACCGTAGAGGTGGAACGGTGCAGTGCTTCGCTGTGCCAGTGAAGTGAGATAATGTGGTTATATGATCACATATGTGTGTCGTTAGGCGAGTGAATTTCACCTGAGGGGAGAAATATAAAACGAAAACAAGGTTATATTAGCGTCCAGTGGAACCGAAGCCGCCTTCACCGCGGGCGGTCGATTCGAGCGATTCCGTCTGTTCCCAGACGATCCGGGCGTGGCGGGCGACCACGGCCTGGGCGATCCGGTCGCCGCGGCGAATCACGAAATCCTCCGAACCCAGATTGACCAGGATGACGCCGACTTCGCCGCGATAGTCGGAATCGACGGTGCCGGGCGAGTTCAGGCAGGTGATGCCGAACTTGAGCGCCAGGCCCGAGCGCGGACGCACCTGCAGCTCATAGCCGTGCGGCACCGCGACCTTGAGGCCGGTCGGCACCAGCGCGCGGCCGAGCGGCTTCATGACCAGTTCCTCGCCATCGGCAATCGCCGCGCGCAGGTCCAGGCCGGCCGAGCCATGGGTCTCATAAGCCGGCAAGGGCAGGCCTTCGGCGTTCGGCAATTGAATGACGTGGGCGGTGATCTCGGGTTCGGACATTAAAGTTTCTTCTGGATGTAGTCGGCAAGGAAATCGGCGACGGCCGTCTTGGTGTCGCCGGGAATGGGGGTAAAGCCGCTGAGGTCGAGCAGGGTCGCGCTGTTGTGCGCCGAGCCGAAGACGCCTTCGGAGACATTGTTGGCGACGATGGCGTCGCAGCCCTTGGACGCCAGCTTCGCCTTGGCATAGTCCTCCAGCGAACCGGTTTCGGCGGCGAAGCCGATGACGACACGTGGGCGCATCTCGAGGTGCTTCGACACGGCCTCGAGGATGTCGGGATTCTTGACGAAGGTGACCGTCATTTCGGGCTCGGCGGTCTTCTTCTGCTTTTCCGTCGCGGCCTCTTTCGGCCGCCAGTCGGCGACGGCGGCGACACCGACAAAGATGTCGGCCGGCAGTTCGGCGTGGACGGCGTCGAACATGTCTTGCGCGCTCTCGACGTCGACGCGGCGTACACCCGGCGGAGTCGGTAACGCCACGGGGCCCGACACCAGGACGACCTCTGCGCCTTCGCGCGCCAGCCGTTCGGCGATGGCGTAGCCCTGGCGGCCGGACGACCGGTTGGTCAGGCCGCGCACGGGGTCGAGCGGCTCGAAGGTCGGCCCGGCGGTGATGACGACCTTGCGCCCGTTCAATGCGCCGGAATGGCCGATGCGCCCCAGAATAGCCGCCAGGATGGCCTCGGGTTCGCTCAGGCGCCCAAGGCCGAACTCGCCGCAGGCCATGTCGCCTTCCTCAGGCCCGACGAACGACACGCCGTCGACCTTCAGTTGCGCCAGGTTGCGTTGCGTGGCGGCATGGTGCCACATGCGCACATTCATCGCCGGCGCCATGAGCACGGGCTTGTCTGTGGCCAGCAAAAGCGTCGAGGCCAGGTCGTTGGCCATGCCTTGCGTGGCCTTGGCCATCAGGTCGGCGGTGGCGGGCGCGACGACGACCAGGTCGGCCTGGCGCGACAGCATGATATGACCCATTTCGGTTTCGTCGGTCAGGTCGAACAGGTCGGTATAGACCTTGTCGCCCGACAGGGCGGCGGCGCTGAGCGGTGTGACGAACTCTTGTGCCGCGCGCGTCAGCACGACCCGGACGTCCATTCCCGCCTTCTTGATCAGGCGGATCAGTTCCAGCGACTTGTAGGCCGCGATGCCGCCGCCGACGATGAGCAGTATGCGCTTTGGGTCCATTGGGCTCTTCCGTTTGAGCGGCTTGTGTCATAGATCGGTAGGATGAGGCAAGGGACGGGGGCCGGATCATGAAAGAATTGCGGATCGCATGTGTCGCGATGATGCTGGTCCTGGCGGGCTGCGACGCCGGGCCGTCGGCCGTGGTCCACGACGGCGACGGCAAGGGTGTGTCGGACAATGCCAAACCGTCGCCGCAGGCCGTTGCCGCCGCACCCCGCGCCGATGCCGAAGCGTCGATGGCGGTGATCGATGGCGCGCCGCCTGAACCAGAACCGGCGTTGGCCGCCGCGCCGGCCCACGATCATACGGATGCGCCACACTACGGTACCGCGCTCAAGACCGGCATGAAGGCGGACATCAGCGACAGCGCCTATGGCGACTGGCCGCTGTGGTCGTCGAACCGCAAATATTCCGCAGACGACAATGCCCACTACCAGTTCGAAAAGCACGGTCCCGAATTCGGCGCCAAAAGCTATGAGCAATATGTCGCCATGGCGCACGCCTTCGTGCACACACCGCCGCCGGGTACCGAGACGCTGAAGCGCAGGAACGGCGATACGCTGTTCTACGATGGGAAAGGCAATGTCTTTGCCGTCATGACGAAAAAGGGCGCGCCGCGCACCGTCTTCCGCCCGGACGAAGGCAGGGCCTACTGGGACAAGCAGAAGGACATCGAGGCCGCAAAGGCTGCCGGCCGCGACGACGATGCCGGATAAGGTTTATGGGATGGTAACCGCTTTCGGCCACTGTCCCGGCCATGAGCGCTGACGGCCGAACCCTGAAAATCGATGCGCGTGTATTGCCGCTGGCGATCATAGCGCTGGCGGTCGTGATCCGCTGCCTGGTGCCGATCGACGCCAATATCGACTGGCTGGTCAGCAATTGCCGCCGTTTCCTCGATGGCGCGCGCCTCTACAAGGACATTGTCGAAACCAACCCGCCCATGGCCATCTTCATCTACCTGCCGGCGACGGTGGTCGAGCGCCTGACCGGCCTGCCGGCGGAAGGCGTGTTTACCGCCATGTTGCTGGCGGCGGGTACGGCGTCGGCCTGGCTGTTTCACCGGCTGGTTAGGGACGGGTCGAATGTCCTGCTGGCCAGCGTCCTCTTCGCTGTTCTGGTCGCGCCCTTGTCGGCCTTCGGGGAGCGCGAACACGTTGCCCTGGTCCTGCTCCTGCCGCTCTATGGCGTGGCGATCCGCCGGGCGGGCGGAGCAGCCGTCGCATGGCCGCTGATCGTGCTGGCCGGCGGACTGGCGGGCCTGGCGCCGATGATCAAGCCCTATTTCGCCCTCGGCGTTGCCGCGCCCTATCTGTTTATCGCCGTCAAACGCCGCAATCCGCTGAGCCTGCTGGCGCCGGAAGCCCTCATCGCCGGGACCATGCTCGGCGCCTATGCCCTGCTGGTGGCGCACTTCATCCCGGCCTATGCACAGGAGGTCGTGCCGCTGCTGGTCGACCTCTATCAGCCGATGCGCCTGCCGCTCAACGAGGTGCTGATCTCGTTCAAGCCGATCATGTGGGCGCTGTCGGCCATCTGTTTGTACCTGGCCATTCGCCGGCGCCTGTTCGATTCGGTGACGGGCGTGCTGGTCGCGGCCTCGGCGGGTTTCCTGCTGGTCATGATCGTCCAGGGGCGTAATTGGCCCTACCATGCCTATCCGGCGGTGGCGCTGATGCTGATGGCGATCCCGCAGGCGGTCGTGCCCGCCCTGACCTCGGGCGACCCGAAGCAGCGCGTGCCGGCGATCGCCGCCGCGATCGCGGCCCTTGCCCACCTCAGCTATTTCGCGGGCTTCGGCTATGGCGGCGGTGGCGTTGTCGCGCCGATCCGGGCGGCGGTGAAGCATCCGACCGTCATGTCGATCTCGTTCGACCTGACGCCCGGCCATCCGATTACAACTGAGACGCACGGCACCTGGGTCGGCACCTATTCCAGCCGCTGGATCACTGCCAATGCCAACTATCTCTTGCAACGTACGGCCGATCCGGCGCGCAAGGCGAAGCTCAAGGCCTGGCTGGCCTATGACCGGACGGTCGCCAATCGCGACCTGATGAAGCGCCCGGATATCGTGCTGGTGGGCCTGGGGCCGTTCAACTGGCCGGGCTGGATCGACGCCGATCCGCAAACGCACAGCCTGATGCAGGATTACGCGCCGCTGGCCAAGGACACCCTGACACCGGCGCAAAGGCAGCGCTACGAAGGCATCGAGGCTTTCGTCCGCAAGGACCTTATCGCAGCGCCAGCCAGACCATGACGCCAAGGCCGAGCAGCGAGATCAGCAGCGCCACATAGCCGACCGTGCGGCTATGGCGCAGTTCGGCGCGCAGGGTGTCCGCGTCGGCCGGGATCGCGACGGGCACGGCCGCCGGCTCATCGAGCCTTTTGATCAGCTTTTCGAGCAAACGTTTGGCTTCGTTCAGCGGCGACAGCTCGCGCGAAATCCACGCCTTGACGACCGGGCGCGCGGCTTCCCACAGGTCGTGCTCGGGATAGATGCGGCGCGCCACGCCTTCGACGCTGACCATGGTCTTTTGCAGCAGGACCAGCTCGGGGCGCAGATGCATGTCGAATTGCGCGGTGATCTCGAACAGCTGGGTCAGCAGCCGGCCCATGGAGACCTCAGTCGCCTTCTGGCCCAGTACAGGCTCGCCGACGGCGCGCAGGGCCTGGGCGAAGGACTCGACATTCTGGTGGCCGGGCACGTAGCCGGCCTCGAAATGGACCTCGGCGACGCGCTTGTAGTCGCGGCGCAGGAAGCCCCACAGCATTTCGGCCAGATAGCGCCGCTCCTGCGGGCGCAGGCGGCCGATAATGCCGAAATCGATGGCGATCAGCTGGGCCGGAGCCTGGACGAACAGGTTGCCCTCGTGCAGGTCGGCGTGGAAGACGCCGTGGTCGAGCGCCTGCGACAGGAAGGCGCGGATCAGGTTGTCCGCCGTTTCCTTGTGGTCGAGGCCGGGCAGTTCCAGCGCTTCGGGGCTGGACAGGGGCGTGCCGTCGGCCCATTCGGTGACGATGACGCGGCGCGACACCTGGTGCCACACGACTTTTGGCGCGCGCATATAGGGTTCGGCATTGATGATATTGCCGATCTCGTCGCACGCCGACGCTTCCAGGCGCAGGTCGAGCTCAAGCAGCAGCGACTGCGCCACCGTGGCGACGAACGCCTCGGGTTCCAGCCGGCGCGACAGGGGCACGAAGATATGGACCAGCCGCGCCGACAGGGTCAGCATGGCGATGTCGGCGGCGATGATCTCTTCGATATGCGGGCGCAGGATCTTGACCGCGACCTTGCGGCCGTCGAGGAGCACGGCTTCGTGCGCCTGGGCGATCGAGGCGGCGCCCAGCACGCCGCCGAAGTCCGCGAAGATGGCGTCGATCGGCTTGCCCAGCGACTCGACGACCGTGGCTTCGGCGACGGCCTGCGAGAAGGCCGGCAGCTTGTCCTTCAGGTGGCTCAGATCGGCGATGAACTGGCGGCCGAAGATGTCGCCGCGCGTCGACAGGATCTGGCCCAGCTTGATGAAGGCCGGACCGAGGTCGTGAAACGCCAGGGCATAGCGCTCGCCCGGCCGCAGCTTTTCCTTGCGGGCGAAGATCGCGCGCAAGACACCGGCCAGGAAACGCGGGATCGGCGGCAGGAGGTGCGAAACCTCCCTGGGGATCAAGGCGTCGTGGCGCAGCAGGACAAGGCCCGTGCGCATCGTACGCATCCATGTGGCGAGACTGGCCATCGCGGAAACTTTATGCCCAGCCTTCGTGCAGGGCGCAGATGCCGCCCGAGAAGTTGGTGTAGCTGGCGCGGCGGAAACCGGCCTTGAGCATCATGGCCTTGAACGTCTCCTGGTCGGGGAAGCGTTTGATGCTTTCGACCAGGTACTGGTAGGACTCGCGATCCCTGGCCACCAGCTCGCCCATCCACGGGATGACCTTGAAGCTGTAGGCCTCATAGATTTTGGCGATCGGCGTCGCGGTCGGGTGCGAGAATTCCAGGCAGAAGAAGCGGCCGCCGGGCTTGAGCACGCGCTGTGCTTCGTTCAACGCGCCCTGGACGTCCGAGACATTGCGGATGCCGAAGCTGATGACATAGGCATCGACCGTGCCGTCGTCGATCGCCAGGTTCATGGCGTCGCCGACGGACCAGGTCAGCTCCGGCTCGGTGCCGCGCTGGCGGCCGGCCAGGATCATGTTTTCGTTATAGTCGATGACGCGGATTTCCACGTCCTTGGCTTCATAGCCGCGCGCCTGGCGGCGGGCCTTGGCGGCGCGCGCCAGCCTGGCCAAACGGCGCGCGATATCGCCTGTGCCGCCGGCCACGTCGAGAATGACCTCGCCCGGCTGCGGGTTCAAGCGGGCGCAGGCGGCGTCCTTCCAGACATGGTGCACGCCCAGCGACATGACATCGTTCATCAGGTCGTATTTGGGGGCGACGCGGGCAAACACGTCGTGCACCAGCGAGACCTTTTCGCGGGCATCGACGTCCTTGAAGCCGAAGGGGGAGGTGGCGGTGTCGGACATGCCTTGTCTTTACCGGCAAAAGATTGCGATTGGAATAAGTTTCGTCGTTTTGGGTGCGCCGCGGCAAGTCGCCGCAGGGTGGGGCCGGCGTCACTCGGCCTTGTCGGATGCCCGGCGGAACGGGCCGCGATATTCCGGATTGACCTTGCGGCGGCGGTCCGGACCCATATAGTTGGCCGACTTGACCCAGCTGCGCTCGTTGTCGATGACGCTGCGCATGCGGTCGATCAGCGCCTTGGCGGTCAGGGGCTTGGCCACCAGCTCGTTGACGCCGGCGTCGCGCGCCTCGATGACGCGGCGGCGGTCGGTGTGGCCGGTCATCATGATGATGGGCACATAGGGGTGCGGGCTGTCGGACCCGCGGCGGATCAGCTTGGTGAATTCGATGCCGTCCAGCTGTTCCATCATCAGGTCGAGCACGATGACGTCCGGGCGCCAGTCGCGCACGATTTCCAGCGCTTCGATACCATCGGAGGCTTCACGGATCATGGTGATGCCCATGGACCTCAGCATCGTACAGACAATCACCCGCATGTAGTGATTGTCGTCGACCACCAGAACCATGACGCGGGCAAATCGGCTGGCCAAAGACGCGTTTCTTTCGGGACGTTGATGGAGGTAGGCTTGGAAACACTCACAAAGATGAGGGTCCGCCTGGGCGAAGCAGTCCCTCACTATCTGTATTTGCAAATTTCGTAAAACAAAGATTGATTTGTGCCCTGATCCGCGCTTTTCATTTCGAAAATGCACGGACGCGCAGGCGCCGTGCCTGGCGGTGGGGGCCAACATGATCGACTGGCACAACAGGACGCTGATCGCGGGTGCGGCGGCGGTGCTGATCTCCGGGTTCTGCGTAGGGTTTCTGACGGCGAAGGCGACCAACGGCGGACACGAAACGTCCACCGTCGCGGCGTCTGGCGTGCTCGACGGGCCGGCGACCGGCCTGTTCGGCAAGCCGCGCGACAAGGACGCCAGACGCGCTTCCGACGTCAAGCCGATCGGTTTCGACACCTGGAAACAGCGCCTCGACACGTCGGGTGACAGCGCGCGCGCCTGCGTGCAGTTCTCCAAGCCGCTCGACCCCACCAAGCCCTATGGCGACTTTGTCGTCGTTTCGCCCGCCCTGCCGTCGGGCCCGGCGGTCTCGGTCAAGGGCGATGAGCTGTGCGTCTCGGGCTTCGGCTTCACCGACCGCCGCATTACGCTGCTGAAGGGCCTGCCCGGCCAGGGCGGCGACACGCTGAAGGCCAATCGCGACTTCGACTTCTCGTTCGGCGAAAAGCCCCCCTATGTCGGCTTTGCCGGCAACGGCGTCATCCTGCCGCGCGAAGAGGCCGACGGTGTCGCCATCGAAACTGTCAATGTCTCGGCCCTGGCCGTCGAGGTCTGGCACGTCTCGGACCGCAACCTGGTGCGCAAGAGCGTCTCGGCGCCCGATCCCGTGGCCGAAGGCGACTATGATTACGAATACGGTGAGGATGCCGCCGACGATATCGGCGTCAAGATCTGGACCGGCAAGGTCGGCGTCAAGCAGGGCAATGGCGACCGCGTGACGACCGTCTTCCCGCTGGGTTCGGTACTGAAGTCGCTGAAGCCCGGCGCCTATGTCGTCAAGGTGCGCGACGCCTCGGGCGGCCGTGACAAGAAGCCCGACGACCAGCCGGCCCAGGCGCGGCGCTGGATTCTCTATACCGACATGGCGATGACGACCTACAAGGGCCAGAGCGGTCTCGATGTCGTCGTGCGCTCGCTGAAGTCGGCCAAGCCGATGGGCGGCATCAAGGTCGACCTGGTCGCCACCAACGGCGATACGCTGGGTGAGGCGCGGTCCGGCGTCGATGGCCGCGTCACCTTCAATTCGGCCCTGCTCAAGGGCACCGATGCGCTCCAGGCCAAGATGGTCATGGCCTACGGGCCGAACGACGACTACACGGCCGCCGATGTGCAGCGTGCGCCCATGGACCTGACCTCGCACGGGGTCGGCGGACGCCAGGACGACGACAATGTCGCCGAAGGCCGCGCCAACAGCTATGGCGTCGATTCCTACGTCTATACCGACCGAGGCATCTATCGCCCCGGCGAAACCGTCCACCTCGTCGCCATGGTGCGCGACAACGAAGGCAAGACGGTCAAGGACCGCAAGGGCGTGCTGATCGTGTCGCGGCCGTCCGGCATCGAAGCCTTCCGCTTCCGCTTCGAAGAGACAAAGCAAGGCTTCGCTGCCGCCAATATCGCCCTGCCCAAGACCGCGCCGCGCGGCCAGTGGTCGGCGAAAATCCAGCTCGACGGCATGGAGTCCGCCGCGGGTTCCACCAGCTTCGCGGTCGAAGACTTCGCGCCGCAGCGCCTGGGCGTCGATATCAATGCCGACGCCAACAAGCCGATGCTGAGCCTGACGGAACAGCGCCCGGTGCGCGTGTCGGCCCACTACCTGTATGGCGCCATCGGTTCGGACCTCCAGGTGACGGGCGAGGCGCGCATTCGTCAGGATCCGAACCCGTTCCCGGCCTACAAGGACTATACGTTCGGCGATTCCGCCACGCCGTACGAAGAAAAGTACACCGACCTGCCGGCGACCACGACGGACGCCCAGGGCAATGCGCTCTTCCCGTTCCAGGCCTCGCTGGCCGGCGACACGACGCAGCCGCTCAGCGTTACCGTCACCGCCTCGGTCTTCGAGCCGGGCGGCCGTCCGGTCAAGGAATCGCAAACCCTGCACATCATGCCGTCGCCGCTCTATCTCGGCGTCAAGGTCGACCAGAAGGACAGCAACTCCTGGCGCGATACGCCGCAGATGATGTTCAACATCATCGGGCTGACGCCGCAGGGCCAGAAGGTCGCGCTCAAGGGCGTGCAGGTCAAGCTGATCGCCGAGCACTGGGACTACGACTGGTACATCCAGGACGGCAAATGGAACTGGCGTTCGACGCACCGCGACGTGCCGGTCTTCACCAAGAGCTATGACCTGAACGCCAATACCGGCGTGGCCATCCCGAAGGGGCTCGACTGGGGCGATTATCGTCTTGAGGTCGAGGTTCCGGGCAAGGCGCGCACCGTGGCGCGTTTCGCCTCGGGCTGGGGTTCGTCGCAGAAGGGCTCCGACGCCCCCGACTTCGTGCGCCTGTCGACCGGCGGCAAGCACTATAACCAGGGCGACACGGTCGACCTGACGCTGAAGGCCCCGTACAAGGGCGAGGCGCAGATCGCCGTCGCCACCGATCACGTCATCGACCTGAAAACCGTCAGTGTTGGCGACGGCGGCACGACCGTGCGCCTGAAGACGACCTCGGCCTGGGGCGGCGGCGCCTATGTCATGGTGTCGGTCATCCAGCCGCGCGATCCGGTGACGGCGTCGAAGCCGCGCCGCGCCATCGGACTGGTCTATATTCCGCTCGACGCCAGGAACCGCAAGCTGCAGATCGACCTGCCGGCCAGCGACCAGCCGCAGAAGCCGCAGCTCGACAAAAACGGCCACGGCTATATCGACGTGCCGGTCAAGATCAACGGGCTCAAGCTGGGCGACCGCGCCCGCGTCTCGCTGGCCGTGGTCGACCAGGGCATCCTCAACCTCACCAAGTTCCAGACGCCGAACCCGGTCGACTGGTATTTCGGCAAGAAGGCCCTGGCCGTCGATTATAACGACGACTACGGCCGCCTGCTCGACCCGAACCTGGGTGCGCCGGCGCCGATCGAATTCGGCGGCGACCAGATCGGCGGCGAAGGCCTGACGACGACCCCGATCCGCACGGTCGCCCTGTGGTCCGGCGTGATCGAGACCGGCATGGACGGCAAGGCGACGGTCCGGCTGCCGATCGCCAAGTTCAACGGCGAATTGCGCGTCATGGCCGTGGCCTGGACCGACGATGCCGTGGGCTCGGCCGCGCAGAAGATGATCGTGCGCGAACCGGTGGTCATGGACCTGGCCCTGCCACGCTTCCTCAATCCGGGCGACAAGGCGTTTGCGACGCTCGAACTCGACAATGTCGACGGCAAGCCCGGCATCTACACCGCCATCGTCAAGGGCCTGCAAGGCCTGGTGCTGGCCTTCGAGAAGGCGTTCAACCTCAACCACAGCCAACGCGTCATCCAGGCCATCCCGATGACCGCGCCGAACACCACGGGCATTTCGACCGTGCATATCGGGCTGAACGGCCAGGGCTATACCTTCAGCGACGACTTCCAGATCCAGACGCGCAACGGCTGGGGCCCTGAAAACCGCGTGTCGGTCGACCAGCAGCCGGTGAACGGCGTCTTTGCGCCGTCGCCCGCACTGCTGGCCGGCCTGCAACCCGGCTCGGCCACGCTCCAGGTCAGCTACTCGCCCTTCCGCAATATCGACCCGGCGCCGATCGCCGCCGCGCTCGACAAATATCCGTACGGCTGCACCGAACAGGTGACGTCGGCCGCCATGCCGTGGCTTTATGCCGACCCGTCCATGGTCGGCAAGGACAAGGCGCGTCCGTCCGACTACGCCTTGAAGACGGCGGTGCAGAAGATCCTCGACCGCCAGTCGGAAGACGGGGCCTTCGGCCTGTGGCGTGTCGGCGACGCCGAAGCGACGGGCTTCATCGGGGCCTATGCCACCGACTTCCTGTTGCAGGCCCGCGCCCACGGCGCCTATGTGCCTCAGGAGGCGATCGACAAGGCGATGAACGCCATGCGCAGCCTGTCGCGTCCCGATGGCTTCGCCTCGATCAACTACCAGCTGTCGGCCCCCGACTACTGGCGCTTCCTCGGCATGACGCCCGAGCAGTATACCAAGCAGCTGCGTTCGCGCGCCTCGGCCTATGCACTCTACGTCATGGCCAAGGGCGGCACGGGCGACCTGGCCCGCTTGCGCTGGTACCGCGACGTCCAGTTCCGCGACGAACAGTCGCCGCTGGCCCGCGCCCAGGTCGCCGCCGGCCTGGCCATCATGGGCGACCGCGCCCGTGCCCGCCTGGCCTTCCAGCAGGCGATCGAAAAGATCGGCTATTCCGATCCCAACGACTGGTACCAGTCGCCTCTGCGCGACCTGGCGGGCGTCATCGCCCTGGCCTATGAATCGGGCAATCCGGACATCGGCGCCTCGCTGACCTCGCGTCTCGAAAACGCCATGAAGGCGCCGTCGGCGCTCAATACCCAGGAACAGGCCTTCATCCTGCGCGCGGCCTCGGCCATGCTCAGGGCGGCGGGCCCGACCCACGTGGCGGCCAATAACGTTTCGGTCCTGCCGGGCGGCCTCAACGTCCAGCGCTTCGGCGTCACCACCTTCAACGGTGTGACGTTCAAGAATACCGGTTCCGGCCCGCTGTGGCGCACGGTGACGGTCATCGGTACGCCGGTCGCCCCGCCGTCGAGCCTGGCCAGCGGCCTCAGCCTGACCAAGAGCTATTATGCGCTTAATGGCCAGCGCATCGATCCGTCGCACCTGACCCAGGGCGACCGCATCATCATCGTCATCTCCGGCCATTCCGACCGGGCGGAGACGCGGCCGATCGTGGTCGACGACGCCCTGCCGGCCGGGTTCGAGATCGACTCGACCCTGTCGTCGGAAGACGTCTCGAACGGGCCCTTCCGCTTCGTCGGCGCGCTTTCCGATACCAAGGTGCAGGAAGCCCGCGACGACCGTTTCGTGGCGGCGCTCGACGTATCGTCGTCCAAGGACTTCGTCGTCGCCTACATGGCGCGTGCGGTCAGCCCGGGCGACTACTACCTGCCGGGGGCCGAGGCCAAGGACTTCTATCGTCCGGAAACCTTCGGCCGCACCTCGGGCAGCCGCACCGTGATCGCGGGACGGTAACAAGGAAAACCCTCCTCTCCCCTTTCAAGGGGAGAGGACGGGCGCATGCGCCCGGGTGAGGGGTAAAAACAGACAGAGCGTACGCGGAAGATGACAGTGGACCCCTCATCCGACCCTGCGGGCCACCTTCTCCCCTTGAAAGGGGAGAAGAGGAAGACAGGCGGCTTCTCTTTCTCGCTCCTGTCGTTCAATTTCGACCGCTTCATCCCCGCCCTGGTCAAGGGTCTGATCGGCCTGGTCGGAGCGCAGGTGGCGATTTGCTCGCTGAACCTGGCCCTGCCGCCCGACATGACCAAGGCCGAGCGGGCCTCGGCCGTGGCGCTCGACCGCAACGGCGCGTGGCTGCGCGCCCTGCCGGTCGACGATGGCCGCTGGCGCATTCGCGCCGACCTCGACCGTACCGACCCGACCTTTGTCCAGCACCTGCTCAAGATCGAGGATGAGCGCTTCTACTGGCACCCTGGCGTCGACGCCACGGCGGTGGCCCGCGCGCTGTTGTCCAACCTGCACGCCGGCAATATCGTATCGGGCGGCTCGACCATTACCATGCAGACGGCGCGCCTGTTGTCGCCGCACCCGCGCGACTACGGCAACAAGGCGGTCGAAGCCTTGCGCGCCTTGCAACTGGAGCTGCGCTATTCCAAGCGCGACATCCTGTCGATCTACCTGTCGCTGGCGCCCTACGGCGGCAATCTCGAAGGCGTGCGCGCCGCTTCGCTCAGCTATTTCGGCCACGAGCCGGAAAGCCTGACGCTGGGCGAACAGGCGCTGCTGATCTCCCTGCCGCAGGCACCCGAGGCCCGGCGCCCCGACCGCCACGCATTCGCCGCCCGCGTGGCGCGAGACCGTATGCTGGCGCGGCTGCAAAAGGCCGGCGCCGTCGACGGCCTCCAGGTCCGCGAGGCGATGAACGAGAAGATCGCCTCTCAGCGTCTCGTCTTCCCGGCCATTGCCTGGCATACGGCGGGCCGGCTGGCGCACGCGGTCAAGGGGTTGCAGGCGACGGTGGTGACCTCGCTCGATTCCAACCTGCAACAGCGGCTCGAAATCCTGGCGGCGGGGACGGCGAAACAGCAGGGACCCAATACGTCCGTCGCCATCCTGGTGATCGACATAAAAACGCGCGGGGTGCGGGCTTCGGTCGGTTCGGGCGGGCTCAACCGGCCGGGCGGCTGGGTCGACATGACGCGCGCCGTGCGCTCGCCCGGCTCCAGCCTCAAACCCTTCATCTACGGCTTCGGCTTCGAGGACGGCCTTATCGCCCCCGATACGCGGCTGATGGACGTGCCGACGCGCTTCGGCGACTACCAGCCCGAGGATTTCGACCGTGTTTTCCACGGCGAGGTCTCGGTCAAGGAGGCCCTGGTCAATTCCTTGAACGTGCCGGCGGTGTCGGTGCTGAGCCGCGTTGGCCCGGACGCCTTCGAAGGCCGGCTGGAAGCGGCAGGCGTGCAGCTTTATCGCCCGAAATCGCGTCTGCGCGACGCCGGCCTGGCCCTGGCGCTCGGCGGCGAAGGCATCCGGCTCGACGACCTGGCCCTGCTCTACGCGGCGCTGGGCGACCATGGCCTGTCGAAACCACTGGCCTATACGGTGGATGACGAACAACAGCGCCTGAACGACGGCGGTACACGGCTGATGCGCGCCGAAGCGGCCGACAAGATCGTCGCCATCCTGCGTGAAACGCCTCCCCCAGCCGGCCGCCTGCCGGGACCGCTGATGCGCGCCGGCAACCGCCCGGCCTTCAAGACCGGCACCTCCTACGGCTATCGTGACGCGCTGGCGGTGGGTGTGGCGGGGGGCTATGCCGTCATGGTGTGGACCGGGCGCCCCGACGGGGGCGCGCGCGCCGATCAGACCGGGCGCGAGGCTGCCGCCCCCTTGTTGTTCGATGTTTTCGACCTGCTGCAGGCGCCGTCGCAACTGCCGGCGCCGCTGGGACCGGCGCGGGCGCCGGTCGCGCTTAAAGCATTGAACGGGCCGGATTCACGCGCTTCGATCCTGTTTCCGCCCAAGAACACGACCGTCTATGTCGAGGCTTCGGGCAGCGACGGCGCGGGCAATCTCAAGGTCGTGCGGCCGCTGAAACTGTCGGCGCGGGGTCAGCGTCCCGTGACCTGGTATATCGACGGCCAGCCCCTGGCGGCCGACGGCAATGGCGAATTCAGCTGGTTGCCGCGCGCCGAGGGCTTCTACGACCTAACCGTGATCGATGCCGCCGGCCATAGCGACAAGAGCCATGTCCGGGTAAAGGCCATCGACGGCACAGGCCCGCAATAATTTATACCTCCCTGTCGCGAAACGATGGGGAGGGGGACCGCACGACTGAACCCTTGCGCAGCAAGGGAGAAGGAGATGTGGTGGTGGGGATTCTTGCTTCCTTTTCAGTCACAGGTGCTGGAAGACAGCAAGATTCCCCACCACCACCCTTCGCTTACGCTCCGGGCGGTCCGATGGCTTGCGAAAGCTATACTTTCGCTGGCGCCAAACCCCATTTTTCTGCGAAAAACGGGGAGATACAAACTTTACTCGATCGTATGGAGGTCGCGGCCCTTGGTTTCCTTGAGGAAGAAAAGCGACACGGCGACGGCGAGCAGGCCGGTGACGATCGGGTACCACAGGCCGAAATAGATATCGCCGGTCGCCGCCACCATGGCGAAGGACAGGGCGGGTTGCAGTCCGCCGAACCAGCCTGTGCCGATATTGTAGGGCAGGCTCATGGCGGTGTAGCGCACGCGCGTCGGGAACATTTCGACCAGGGCCGAGGCCATGGGGCCGTAGAGCGCCGTACAGGCGACCGCCAGCACACAGAGAACACCGAACATGGCCCACAGATTGGCCTTCGCGGGATCGGCCTTTTCGGGATAGCCGGCGGCCTTCATCGCCGCCTTGATATCCTTGGTCGCCTTGTCTTTCAGCGCCTTGATGCCGGCCTTGTCGAGGCCCTGGCCCGACGGTACGGCGATCTGCGCCGCGCCGACCTGGACGACCGCGCCCGTGCCCGGGGCGGCCTTGTTGACGTAGGAGACGCCGACATCGCTGACCACGCGCTTGGCCAGGTCGCAGGGCGAGGTGAACTGCGCCGTGTTCAACAGGTCGAACTGGAAGGTGCACTGCGCGGGATCGGCGACCACGACGACCGGGGCGCGCTTGGTCGCCGCTTCCAGGTCGGGGTTGCCGAAGTGCAGCAGCATCTGGAAGCCGGGATAGAAGAACAGGCTGGCCAGCAACATGCCGAAGACCATGACCGGTTTGCGGCCGATGCGGTCCGAAAGCGTCGCGAAGGTGATGTAGAGGAAGCTCGACACCAGCGTCATGCCCAGCGTCAGAATGGTGATCTGCATGGGATCGAGCTTGACCATCTTGTCCAGGAAGACCTGGGTGTAGAAGAAGCTGGTGTACCAGATCACGCCCTGGGCGGTCATGAAGCCGAACAGCGCGATCAGCATGCCCTTGAGATTGCCCCAGCGCGTGAAGATTTCGCCGAGCGGCGCCTTGGCCAGACGCCCTTCGTCGTGCAGCGCCTTGAAGGCCGGGCTTTCGGCGGTTTTGGCGCGGATATAGACCGACACGGCCAGAAGACCCGACGAGACGATGAAGGGAATGCGCCAGCCCCATTCGCCGAAGATCTTTTCGCCGACCAGGGTTCGCGTGATCAGGATGATGCCAAGCGCCGAGATCAGGCCGAAGGCGGCCGAGGTCTGGATCCAGCCGGTAAAGCCGCCACGCTTGTTGGACGGGGCGTGTTCGGCGACATAGATGGCCGCGCCGCCATATTCGCCCCCCAATGCGAAGCCCTGGACGACGCGCAAAGCCACCAGCAGGATCGGCGACAGGGCGCCGGCCTGGGCGTAGGTCGGCAAGAAGCCGATGGCGATCGTCGCCAGGCCCATGACCAGGATCGTATAGAGGAAGGTGCCCTTGCGGCCCTTTTTATCGCCGATATGGCCGAAGACCAGCGCGCCGACCGGGCGCGCGATAAAGCCGACCGCAAAGGTCGACAGGCTGAGGAAGGTGCCGAGCGTACCGGGCACGCCGGCGAAGAAGTTCTTGGCGATGATGCTGGTCAGCGTGCCGAAGATGAAGAAGTCGTACCATTCGAAGGTCGTGCCGGCGGCGCTGGCCGCGACGATGGTCTTGAGGCCTCGCGTTGCCGCGCCGGCTGTCTCGGCTTTCGCCATGGTTCGCCCCTGCATGTCTTTACAACCCCGTTATCCGGGTCCTGACAGGCATTTGACCGAAAGATGGGGCGAAAACAAGAGCGGAGGCGGAATGGGAGATGAAAGACCGCTTCCGGCGGTGAGGGGGATGGGCCGGAAGCGGTCAGTCAGACGATGCAAGGTCGTTTGGCGGCGCCGTGGCGGGGGCTCGCGGTTTGGGGGGAAGTACCGCGGAACCTCAGGCAACTGGCGGGGTCGCCGTGGGGGGTGAGAGGGGACCGGACCACCGCGCCTTGCAATCGTTTGCAGGATATAGTGTCGACGATTAACAAATCAAGAATCAAATGTGTCGGACACGTAAAAAGTGTGGATTTGTGCTACCTGATCTGAAAATACTCGGAAAATGCGAGTACAATCAGCCGGTTGTGGAGGCGCGGATGACCAGGCGGGCGGGGATGACGCTCGACGGCGTCGCCGTGCCGTCCAGGCGGCGGAACAGCAGTTCGACCATCAGGTTGGCGGCGACCTTCAGGTCCTGGCGGACCGTGGTCAAGGGCGGCGACATATACTGGGCCAGTGGCACATCGTCGAAGCCCGCGACGGCGACATCGGTGGGAATGCGCAGGCCGGCATCCATCAGGGCGCGCTGGGCGCCGCCGGCGATGACGTCGGATGCGCAGAACAGGGCATCGAAACGTTCGCGGCTTTCGATCAGTTTGCGCGTCGCCTCATAGGCCGAAACATGGGCGAAGGTGCTGACGACCGGTTCGCCGGCTTCGATGCCGACGCTGTCGAGCGCTTCGGCATAGCCGCGATGACGGGCGCAGACTTCCGGCACCGCCATGGGACCCACGAAACGGATGTAGCGGCGGCCGATGCTGAGCAGGTGGTCGGTCGCCAGGCGGCCGCCATAGACGTTGTCGACGCCGACCGAGCAATAGGCGGATTCGGGCGAACGCTCGCCCCACACCACCATGGGCATGTAGCGGCGGGCCACGTCGCTGAGGCCGGCGCTCTGGTCGCTCTGGCCGATCATCAGCATGCCGTCGAAGCGGTGCGACTGGATCAGGGCCGACAGCCAGCCTTCGCGCGCGGACGGCGCCTTGCTGACCAGAAGGTCGTAGCCGCGCTTGATGACCTCGTCGGTCAGGTGGCCGACCATTTCGATGAGGAACGGGTCGGTGGCGCGCTGGTCGGTCTGCTGGCCGATCGGCAGGACGACGCCGATGGTGCGCGTCGTCTGCATGCGCAGCGTCCGCGCCGAGTGATTGACGGCATAGCCGGCTTCCTCGGCGATCGCTTCGATCTTGTCGCGCAGGGGCTTAGGGATAAGGGAGCTGCCGGCCAGGGCACGCGAGACCGTCGAGACCGACACGCCGGCCAGGCGGGCAACGTCGCTCATCTTCAGGCGCGCCGGCGGCGCTGTCGTTGATTCGGAATCGCTCATGGGGCGGTAAAATCGGCAGGGCAAAAGGCGGATCGCAATTGATATCCCCAATTGCGTGAACAGGACAATAACATAGATACCTCAACGTCAACTTTCCGCGCGGCTCTTTTTGAATCGCCCGCTGAGTGCACCCCCTTGGCGGCGGCCTCGTTTTAGAGTTAACTCCCGCTAAACCAGGGGGTCCCCATGAAGTTTCCCAGTCCGTTGCGCGCGCCTGAAGGCCTGACCTCCTATGCCCGCACCAGCCGTGTGCGTCCCGTACACCTGGCGATCAACCTGTTCGAGGGCCTGTTGGCCCTGCTGGGCGTCGTCGTGCTTATCCTGCTGATCCGCTACGGCTCGTTCGAGAAGGCCGGGCTGGCCATTGACGGCGGCATCGATGCGGTGCGCACCTTCGTCCTTGGTCTCGCGCACGCACAAAAGGCTTGATTCCCGATCCGTCGCGACGTTAAACGGCGGCGGGTTTTTGCAAGGGATCGCCGTCAATGCTGGACAATCTGATCGAGAACAACCGTATCTGGGCCGAGAAGAAGACCCAGGTGGACCCGGAATTCTTCCGCCGTCTCGTCAGCCAGCAAAACCCCGAATACTTCTGGATCGGCTGCTCGGACTCGCGCGTGCCGGCCAATGAAATCGTCAATCTCGATCCCGGCGAAATGTTCGTTCACCGCAACGTCGCTAACCTCGCCCCGCCCCAGGACGCCAACTACCTGTCGACCCTGCAATATGCCGTCGCCGTCCTCAAGGTGAAGCACGTGCTGGTCGTCGGTCACTATGGCTGCGGCGGCGTGCGCACGGCGCTGGAATCCGAAGACCACGGCCTGATCGACCACTGGCTGTCGCCGGTGCGCGAACTGGCGCACACGCACCGCCATGAACTGGATGAATGCGCCGACCAGACCGCGCGCGTCGATCATCTGTGCGAGCTGAACGTCAAGGCGCAGGTGCGCAATGTCACGCTGAACCCGATCACGACCGCCGCCTGGCGTGCCGGCCAGGACCTGACCATCCATGGCTGGGTCTACAGCATCGCCAACGGCCATGTCACCGACCTGGGTGTCAGCATCGCCAGCGAGGACCAGCGCGTCGCCGTCTACGGGCTTTAACGAACGCTAAACGGACCTTAACAGGCGTTAACTGTCCACACCGGGTTATCCACAGGCCGGCCCGACTTATGCACTTCGCAGGTGCCCAATTTTGGCTTATGACGCGGGTAGTTAGCGGGCTGTTAACGGACATTAACAGCAAATTTACCATAATTTATCCCCAGCCATACGGGATTTTTATTTCCTGTTCAGAGGTTCTTTAAGATTTAGAGGCGACGATGCCCTTAACCGGTATGGTTAAGATTCGAAGAGCATCACCCTCCCCATGGTCGCCCGCTTAGGTCTAGGCTCAGCACAATTCGGCTGTGATTACGGCATCTCGAACACGCGTGGCCGCGTGGGCGAGGAAGAGGTGCGCCAGATCCTGGCGCTGGCCGGCGATTGCGGCATCAAGCACATCGACGCGGCCCATTATGACGGCGATGTCGAACGGATTCTCGGCCGCTGCTGGCCGTTCCCGTCGCCGTTCAAGCCGCAGGTCCGTACCCTGCGCCTGGAAAAGGGCCTCGACTGGCTGGAATCGCGCCTGCGCCGCTCGGTCGACCATATGGGCCTGGTGCGCGCGCACGCGGCTCTGGTCGACTCCGCCGAGGACCTGACGGGCGAAGGCGGCGACGCCCTGTGGGAGCGTCTGGAAAGGCTCAAGGCCGAGGGCCTGATCACCCGTATCGGCATTTCCGCGACGGCCAAGGACCAGCCGCTGCTGCTGGCCAAGCGCTTCAAGCCCGACATCGTCCAGGTGCCGTGCTCGATCCTCGACCAGCGTCTGGTCCGGAACGGCGAAATCGAGGCCATGGCCGATCTCGGCATTGAGGTCCAGGTCCGCTCGGTCTTCCTGCAAGGCCTGCTCTTCCTGCCGCGCGAAGCCCTGCCGTCGAACCTGGTCGCCATCGGTCCGCACCTGTCGAAGGTGCGTCGGCTGATGATGGAGCAGGGCGCCGATCCGCTTCACGCCTCCCTGACCTTTGCCCTCAATCTCAAGGGCGTATCGACCGTCGTGGTCGGCGTGACTTCGGCCGCCGAACTGCGCGCCATCGTCGCCGCCTCGGAACGCCAGCCGCCCAGGCTCAACTGGGACGCCATGGCGCTCAACGACGATATCGCGCTCGATCCGCGGCAGTGGTATGCCGACCTCGGCGACGTCAGCAAGCGCTTCATCCGCGTGGCCTGATCCAAATGCCCGAGTTGCCCGAGGTCGAAACCGTCCGGCTGGGGCTCGATCCGTACCTGACCGGCGCGACGCTTTCGCATACCCGTCTGAATCGCGCCGACCTGCGCTATCCCTTTCCGAAAGACTTCGCCCGCCGCCTCGACGGCGCCACCGTCCTGCGTCTTGACCGCCGGGCCAAATACCTGCTCGCCCATTTGGACACCCAGCACGTCTGGGTGACGCATCTTGGCATGACCGGGCGTTTTCAGATCGATACGTCGTCCGAGGGCCTTGGCGCCTACTATCATCAGGTCAGGCCCGGCGCCAAACACCTCCACTTCCAGACCGTGGCCACCAAACCGGGCGGCGAGCCTGCGCGCATCGACTTTTACGATCCCAGGCGCTTCGGTTTCATGCTGCTGATGACGCCGGACGAACTTTATGACGCCAAATGGTACAAGTCCCTGGGTGTCGAGCCGCTGTCCGACGACCTGACGCCGGATTACCTGTTGTCCCGGTCGAACGGGCGTGCGGCCAATCTCAAGGCGCTGCTGATGGGGCAGGCGGGCATTGCGGGGCTGGGCAACATCTATGTCTGCGAGGCCTTGTGGCGGGCGCGGCTCAGTCCCGACCGCCGCGCAGGCGATCTCAGGGCCCGGGAAGCGGAGACCCTGGTCGAGGCGATCCGCACCGTGCTGTCCGAAGCGGTGGCCGCCGGCGGCTCGTCGATCAGCGACTTTACCTCGGCCGAGGGCAAGGCGGGCTATTTCCAGCACAGCTTCTGTGTCTATGACCGCGAAGGCGAGCCCTGCCGGCACAAGGATGGCGGCGTCATCGAACGCAAGGTCCATCAGGGGCGTTCGACCTTTTTCTGCCCTGTCTGCCAGGTCTGATACCGGCGTTTTTTGACGTTCCCGCATTTGCGGCCTATACTGTCGGGCTTCCGGGGGTGACCCCGGCCCCTTGAGGAGGCCGTCCGCATGCGATATCGCGCGGTTCTGGTGACCGATGCCGGCGGGTGCGTAGCCCGGCAATTGACGGTTTCGCTGCTGAATGCCGGCCATGCCGTGCGTGGCACGCTCGACTCTTCGGAAGACCCGGACAGGCTCAAGACCATTCTGTCGCAATACGCGCCGGTGGGCGCACTGGACTATGTCCAGGCCGACTTCTCCGCGGATGCGGGCTGGGCCAGGGCCATGGAAGGCATGGACGCCGTCATCATCCCGGCCTCGCCCCTGCCGGCGGTCGTGGGGCATAATCGGACGGGCCTGGTCCAGGGCGCCGTGTCGGCCATCCTGCGTGTGCTGAATATCGCGCGCGCCTCCGGCCTTACCCGCATCATCGTCGCCTCGTCGACCTCGGCCATCGTTGGCGGGCATATTCGCGACGCGGAAGCCGGCACGCGCTTCAATCCGTTTACGGAGGCCGACTGGTCGGACATCGCGTCGGGCCGTCTCAGCGCCGGCCAGGAGGCGCGGACGCGCGCCGAACTGGCGGTCTGGGACTTCGCCATGAGCTTCGAGGAAATGGAGGTCAGCGTCGTCAATGCCGGCAAGGTCTTCGGGCCGGTTATCGGTGAAGCGGCCCCGGGCGGTGGAACGGGCCTGATCCGGCGGCTGATGGCCGGCGAATACCGCGACCTGCCCCGTATCGGCTTCGAAGGCATCGACGTGCGCGACCTGGCCGACCTTTACATGCGCGTCCTGGGCAACGACCTGTCGATCGGCAACCGCTACGTCGCAACGGCCGGGTTCCTGTGGCTGGAGGACGTGGCGCAGCTTCTGTCGACCGAGTTCCAGGACCATGCCGGACGTATCTGCCGCCGGACGGCGCCGGATTTCGTACTGCGCCTGCGGGCCATGTTCGACGGCTCGGCGTCGCGCGCCCTGCCGGACCTTGGACATTATGCTCCGTGCTCTCCCGCGCGCGCCTGGCAAGACCTTGGCTGGCGGCCACGCTCGGCCACCGATGCGGTTCGCTCGACGGCGCAAAGCCTGATCGCAGCAGGGTTGGTGGTCAAGGCGCCGGAAGCTGTCAGTTAGGCGTCTGGCACTTTAAACTTCCACCGGTGTGAATAATTTTACGCCGAGGTAACGAAAAGGGTGCGAGCAGGCGTTGACCGGGGGGGAGTCATCAGTTATATCCCGCGACCTTGAATTTCGCGGCCTCCGGCGTGTCCGGACGGTCATGTTTACAACTTTCGTCCGTTTTCAGGTGATGAATGGCCAATAATCCTGGCGCCCGCAAGGCGATCCGCAAGATCGCTCGCCGTACCGAAGTCAACAAGGCGCGCCGTTCGCGCGTCCGCACCTTCGTCCGTAAGTTCGAAGAGGCTCTGGCCGCCGGCGACGCCGCCGCTGCCCGTACGGCTTTTGTCGAGGCCCAGTCCGAACTGATGCGCGCCGTCTCGAAGGGTGTCGTGCACAAGAACACCGGTTCGCGCAAGGTGTCGCGTCTGGCCGCCCAGCTGAAGAAGCTGAGCGTCGCCTAAAAATGCTTTTCCGGCGCCGGCCTTTGGCTGGCGCCGGCCCCAGCGGCCCTTCTCGGCCGCCTTTTTCCTGACAATCCGTTGACCGAGATTGCGCCTGCAAAACACGCGCAGCCGGACCTTTATTGCCGCTGAACATCTGTCGGTATGCGTAGCCGTGCGTCTGCATTTTGGGCTTCACAAAAGAGTTAATAAAGGGTTAATAAAGCGTCAAATTCCCTTTGCGAGGGAACGGCTTATTGGAGTCAACAAAATTATCAGCGTAGTCGCGAAAATATCGGGATTGACGCGCGTCTCCGGGGCGCTAATTTGGACACCTTCTCGCCCGGTTTCATCCCAACACGGATGAATTGGGTGGCGCCCGAAAAAAACGCGCGCCGGAGAGTTCAAGCAGTTTTTCGGCTCTGGGTATCTGTCCATGAGTCTCCATTCAGTTCCGCGGTCTGAGGCGTTACTTTCAGGCACGGAACAGCTATGACCCGACACCAGAAATTCCCGTTTTTGGCGTAAAGTCAATGCGTTATGCGCCGGGCAGTTGTTTCCCGGAGTAAAAAAGGGGTCGCTTGCCGGTGCGGAGGAAAGCCGGCGCATAGGGCGGCAGGCTGTAAGGGTCGCTGAACGCGGCGTTACGGCCGAAGGCTTGCGTACGGACCCGGGCTAGGGCGACGTCGGGGCTTGATAAAAATAACTGGCGGCCAGAAGGGCCGACCGGGAGGAGTAAAAGCGTATGAGTAAGTATGGGGCAAATGATCGGGGCACACAAAAAATGCCAAGCATGACAAGCTGGTCGCCGGTCCTACCTGAGACGGTATGGTCTAAAGTGGCATCCGTCCTCCGCCGCGAGCTCGGCGAAGGGCCTTACAATTCCTACGTGGCGCCATCGAGCGTCAAACCGGGGCCGTACGGCGATCCGGTCCTGGTGACACCGACCGCCTATGCGCGCGACTGGATTTCGCGCAATGCCATTCGCCGGGCACAGGAGCTTTGGGCGCAGCACGATCCGGATGCGCGCATCCTGGACGTCAAGTCGCGCGTCGAGTACGACGACCAGGCCCGCGCGGCCGGGATGGAGACACCGGTTACGGCGCCGCGCGCCGTGGATCCGCGCAGCCAGGACCTGCGCACCATGAGCGCCATTCCGGTCGACAGCACGGCCGACCGTTCGGTTCACGCCGCGCCGATCCAGATGCCCCAACCGGCGCCGCAGATTTCGGCCGTCCCGACCACGGCGCAGCTGACCGGCCGGATCACCGGCCTGCAGGAACGCCTGACCTTCGACAGCTTCGTGCCCGGCCGCGGCAACGAATTCGCCTATACCATGTCGCGTCAGGTCGCGACCTGGGCGGACGGCCACTTCAACCCGGTCTTCTTCCATGGTCCCTACGGCTACGGCAAGACGCACCTGCTGAACGCCATCGGCTGGGAAGCGCAGCAGCGCCGCCCCGACGCCCGTATCGTCTACCTGACGGCCGAAAAGTTCACCTCGACCTTCGTCAAGGCGCTGATGGACAAGTCCACCGCCGCCTTCAAGGACGAGATCCGCGGCGCCGACCTTCTGCTGGTCGACGACGTCCACTTCATCGGCGGCAAGACGTCGTCGCAGGAAGAGCTGTTCCACACGCTGACGGCGCTGATGGAAAACAATCGCCGCATCGTCTTCACCGCCGATCGGCCGCCGTCGCAGCTGAGCGAGATCGAAGCCCGCCTGCGTTCGCACCTGTCTTCGGGCCTGGTGTGCGCGCTCGACGTGGCGGACCAGTCGCTTCGCATCGGCATCATCGAGCGCAAGCTCGCACAACTTTCGCAGAAACTCGGTATCGCGGGCCAGAACCCGCGCGCCGACGTCATGCAATTTCTGGCCGAGCGCGTGCCGGGGTCGATCCGTGAGCTTGAAGGCGCGGTCAATACCCTGGTGGCGTCCGCCGGCCCTCGTCTTGGGAGTTTGACTTTGGAAGAAGCCATGGCCTTGCTGCAACCGAACCTGAAGGTTTCGGTGGAGCGCCGCATCACCGTCGATGAAATCCAGAAGCTGACGGCCGATCATTTCGGCCTGAAGCAGGCGGACCTGTTGTCGGAGCGCCGCACCCGTTCGGTTGCCCGCCCGCGCCAGGTGGCCATGTGGCTGTGCAAGCAGCACACGACACGGTCCTACCCCGATATCGGCCGCCGTTTCGGCGGGCGCGACCACACGACCGTTCTGCACGCCGTGAAAAAGATCGAGGAACTGCTGACCTCGGACGACCAGATCGCCCGCGACGTCGAGGCCCTGACGCGCAAGCTGCGCAGCAACTAAAACCCATATCGGGAACGGGGTTTGCGAACTCCGTTCCCGTTTTGACTCATATCTTGAGTCTTGCGCCTGATGGTGTAATGTCCGCCCCCCGGCTTCAGAAGACGCCGGCAGACTCTCTAAATTAGGACACCGTAGATGCAGTTCACTATCGAGCGTGGCGCGCTGCTCAAAGCCCTCGGCCATGTGCAGAGCGTCGTCGAACGCCGCAACACCATCCCCATACTGTCGAACGTCCTGTTGTCGGCGGAACGGGGCAATGTGTCGTTTTCGGCGACCGACCTCGATATGGAAATCGTCGATACGGCCGAAGCCACCGTCCAGGTGCCGGGCCAGATCACGGCGCCTGCCCATACCCTCTACGAAATCGTCCGCAAGCTGCCCGAAGGCGCCGATGTCGAGCTGCGCTACGCCGCCGGCGACGATCCGCGCTTGAACGTTTCGGCCGGCCGGTCGCGCTTCGCCCTGCCGGTCCTGCCGGCCGGCGACTTCCCGATCATGTCGGGCGACCACGACGGCGTCACCTACCAGATCCTGCGCGACGACCTGAAGCGCCTGATCGACAAGACGCGCTTCGCCGTCTCGACCGAGGAAACGCGCTACTATCTCAACGGCATGTACCTGCACACCCTGGCCGAAGACGGTTCGAACTACCTGCGCGCGGTGGCGACCGATGGCCACCGCCTGGCGCTCGCCGAAATGCCGGCGCCCGACGGCGCCATGGGCGGCGCGGGCATCATCATTCCGCGCAAGACGATCGACCAGGCGCGCCGCCTGCTCGACGACGGTTCGGGCTATGTCGAGCTGACCGTCAGCCCGGCCAAGATCCGTTTCCTGTTCGGCGACGCCTCGCTCACCTCCAAGATCATCGACGGGTCCTTCCCCGACTATGGCCGCGTCATTCCGCGCGGCAACGACAAGACGATGATGATCGACTCGGGCGTTCTGTCGAAAGCGGTCGATCGCGTTTCGACCATCTCGGCGGAAAAGTCGCGTTCGGTGAAGATGACGATCGAAAGCGGCCGCCTGACCCTGTCGGTGCGCAATATCGAAGCCGGCCAGGCCGTCGAGGAGGCCGAGATCGAGTACGACAACGAAACGCTCGATATCGGCTTCAACGCCCGCTACATCCTGGACGTCATGGCCCAGATCGGCGGCGACACTGTCGAGCTGCGCTTCTCGGACGCATCCTCGCCGACCCTCGTCCTCGACCCGGCCGACAACGGCGTCCAGTACGTGCTGATGCCCCTGCGGGTTTAATCTGTCATGATTGGCCTCTGCCTTTTTCGCCCTCCCCATAAATGGGGAGGGGGGACCGCCGAAGGCGGTGGGCGGGGCTTTCTTAACGTTCGACCTGCACCGAATTTGTTTATGTCTTCCTGTGGGTCCCGCCCACCATCCTTCGGATGGTCCCCCCTCCCCGTAAACGGGGAGGGCCGAGACAGCGCGTAATCCGTGTCGAACCACGCTCTTCAATCCTTATCCTTGACCGAGTTCCGTTCGTATGAGCGGCTCGACTTCGCGCTCGATGGCCGCAGCATATACCTGTTCGGCCAGAACGGCGCCGGCAAGACCAACCTGCTCGAAGCCGTAAGCGTGCTTAACCCTGGCAAGGGGTTGCGGGGGGCGGGCTTTTCCGACCTTGGCCGGCGTCTGCCGGACGAAATGCGTGGCCGTGCCTGGGGCGTGGCCGCCACCTTCGGTGAAGGCGAGACCGAGGTCCGCCTGGCGACCGGTTCCGACCCGCGCGATCCCAACAAACGCACTGTCCGTATCGACGGTGAGCCGGCGCCCGCCGCGCGCCTGATCGAGCATGTCAGGCTGATCTGGCTGACCCCGGCGCAGGACCGCCTGTTCATCGAGGCGCGCTCGGAACGCCTGCGCTTCTTCGATCGCCTGACCTACGCTGCCGAGCCCACCCACGCCGCTGTCGTCAGCGCGTATGAGAAGGCCCTGCGTGAACGGCTGAAGCTGCTGACCGACGGGCCGCCGGACGACGCCTGGCTGACGCTTCTGGAGCAGAAGCTCGGCGAGACGGGGACAGCGATGATTTTGGCGCGCCGGCGCGCCGTTGAGGCCCTGCAAGCCGAGATCGAGACCCATGCCGGACCGTTCCCGAAAGCCGATCTGGGTCTGGCCGGGGACCTTGCGGACGACCTTGCAGGATCTGGCCTGAATACCCATATTATCAATGGCTTCCGGCAATCGCGCGCCCGGGATGCGGCCGCTTCCAGGTCGCTGTTCGGGCCGCACCGCATGGATTTCACCGTCATTCACCGCGACAAGAACCGTCCGGCGGCGGAAGGATCGACCGGCGAGCAGAAGGCGCTTTTGCTCAATGTCATCCTGGCCCAAGGCGCACGGCTGGCGAAGGCGGAATCGTCTTCCCCGCCGATCCTGCTTCTCGACGAAGTGGCGGCCCATCTCGACCCCGGCCGCAGGCATGCTTTGTTTGACGAGACCCATGCTTTGGGCCTACAAACACTGTTTACGGGCACCGATCAGGGCCTGTTCGACGGCCTGAAATCGCGCGCCTTGGGCGTGCGTGTCGATGGCGGTCAATTTGTTGAATTTGTTGAATAAAGTGGACATCATCGCATGAGCGACGAAAACGCCGAAAACCCCGAGATCGTAACCAATGCCTACGGCGCTGATTCGATCAAGGTGCTGAAAGGCCTCGACGCCGTGCGCAAGCGCCCCGGCATGTATATCGGCGACACCGATGACGGCTCGGGCCTGCACCACATGGTCTACGAAGTCGTCGACAATGCCATCGACGAAGCCCTGGCCGGCCACGCCACGCGCGTCGAAGTCATCCTCAATGCCGACGGCTCGTGCTCGGTGTCCGACGACGGCCGCGGCATGCCGGTCGGCATCCACGAAGGCGAAGGCGTATCGGCGGCCGAGGTCATCATGACCCAGCTCCACGCCGGCGGCAAGTTCGACCAGAACAGCTACAAGGTGTCGGGCGGCCTGCACGGCGTCGGTGTTTCGGTCGTCAACGCCCTGTCCGACTTCGTCAATCTCAAGATCTATCGCGACGGCCTGACCCACGAAGCGCGCTTCGAACTGGGTGAAACCGTCACCCCCGCCCACGTTACCGGCGACGCGCCCTTGCGCGAAAACGGCAATCCGCTGACCGGAACGGTCGTGACCTTCCTGCCGTCGCTGAAGACGGGTCCGGATACCGGCACCTTCGCCTTCATCGACTTCGACCGCAAGACGCTGGAACACCGCCTGCGCGAGCTGGCCTTCCTCAATTCCGGCGTCCATATCCGCTTCGCCGACCTGCGCGAGGCCGAGCCGTACGAAATCATCCTGCATTACGACGGCGGCGTCATCGAATTCGTCCGCCACCTCGACAAGGCCAAGACGTCGATCATGAAGGCCCCGGTCAGCGTGCGCGGCGTGCGTGACAAGATCGAGGTCGACCTGGCTTTGCAGTGGAACGACAGCTACCACGAGACCATGCTGTGCTTCACCAACAACATCCCGCAGCGCGACGGTGGCACGCACCTCGCGGCCTTCCGCGGCGCGCTGACGCGCGTCATGTCGCAGTACATGGAAAGCTCGGGCGCCGCCAAGCGCGAGAAGATCAGCGTTTCCGGCGAAGACGCCCGCGAAGGCCTGACCTGCGTCCTGTCGGTCAAGGTGCCCGACCCCAAGTTCTCGTCGCAGACCAAGGACAAGCTGGTCTCATCCGAAGTCCGCCCGGCCGTCGAAGGCCTGGTCTACGACAAGCTGGCCCAGTGGTTCGAAGAGAACCCGACCGAGGCCAAGCAGATCGTGTCGAAGATCGTCGAGGCCGCCGCCGCCCGCGAAGCCGCCCGCAAGGCGCGCGAACTGACGCGGCGCAAGTCGGCGCTCGACATCAGCTCGCTGCCCGGGAAGCTTGCCGACTGTCAGGAACGCGACCCGGCCAAGTCCGAAATCTTCATCGTCGAAGGCGACTCGGCCGGCGGCTCGGCCAAGCAGGCGCGCAACCGCGAAAACCAGGCCATCCTGCCCCTGCGCGGCAAGGTGCTGAACGTCGAACGCGCGCGCTTCGACAAGATGCTGTCGTCCGAACAGATCGGTACGCTGATCACGGCGCTGGGCGCCGGCATCGGGCGCGACGATTTCAATATCGAGAAGGTGCGCTACCACAAGATCATCATCATGACCGACGCCGATGTCGACGGCGCGCACATCCGCACCCTGCTGCTCACCTTCTTCTATCGCCAGATGCCCGAGATCATCGAGCGCGGCTTCCTCTATATCGCCCAGCCGCCGCTCTATAAGGTCGCCAAGGGCAAGTCGTCGCGCTACCTCAAGGACGACAGCGAGCTCGACGCCTACCTGATCGACGAAGGCACCCAGGACGCGGTCTTCGAACTGCGCTCCGGCGAACGTATCGTCGGCATGGACCTGGAGGCCCAGGTCCGCGCCGCCAAGAGCTTCAAGGGCAGCGTCGACCGCCTGTCGATGCGCGCCCCGGCCTTTGCCATCGAGCAGGCGGCCCTGGGCGGCCTGTTTGGCGCCTCGCCGAACCTCGAACGCGTCACCGGCAATCTCAATCGCCTCAACCAGGACGGCGACGGCCCGTGGTCGGTCCTGACCGGTGAAGTCGGCGGCTATGTCTTTGAGCGCACGCGCCGCGGCGTGACCGAAAAGATCGTGCTCGACGACGCCCTGATGCACAGCCAGGACGCCCGCCGCCTGGCCGAACGCGCCGAAGGCCTGGGCGACCTCTATGCCCAGGTCGGGGTTTTCACGCGCAAGGACAAGACGTCGGACATCCGGGGGCCGCTCGACCTCGTCGCCGCCGTGCTCGACGCCGGCCGCAAGGGCCTCAACATCCAGCGCTACAAAGGCCTGGGTGAGATGAACGCCGAACAGCTGTGGGAAACCACGCTCGACAAGGATGTACGTACGCTGTTGCAGGTCCGCGTCAACCACGCCGACGAAGCCGACGACATGTTCTCGAAGCTGATGGGCGACCTGGTCGAACCGCGCCGCGAATTCATCCAGGACAACGCGCTCGACGCCGAGGTGGATGCGTAAGAGCACGTATCGATCGAAAAACAAAAAGCCCCGCCGGAGTGTCTCCGGCGGGGCTTTTTGTTGAGCTCTGGAACCTCAGTGCTGGTCGGCCGGCATGCGTACGACCAGACCGTCCAGGTCGTCCTTGACGATGATCTGGCACGACAGGCGCGAATTGGGTTGGAGGTCGTTGGCGAAGTCGAGCATCGACTGTTCCATGACCGAGGCCTCGCCCGTCTTGTCGGTCCAGGCGTCGTCGACATAGACGTGGCAGGTGGCGCAGGCGCAGGCGCCGCCGCAGTCAGCGTCGATGCCAGGGATGTTGTGCTTGACGGCGCCTTCCATCACGCTCTGGCCGGTCTTGACCTCGATCGTGTGTTCGGTGCCGGAATGCTCGATATAGGTAATCTTGGCCATGCTGGTCACTTCAAAGACTTAGAGCCGAAGCAAGGCTTCGGCTCTCAAAAACAGAAAGCAAAAATTTGCGACGAGCCGTCTCTAGCAAATTTTTTCGATACTGGAAGGGGGCGCACGGGGGAAACGTGTTTCCCCGTGATCTTCGTAAAGGGGGTACATGGGGGAAACGCCGTTTCCCCCATGAGTCATTTGCTCGGCATTAGCTTCTTGATTTCGGCGATCGCCTTGGCCGGGTTCAGCCCCTTCGGGCACACCTGGGCGCAGTTCATGATCGTGTGGCAACGATAGAGCTTGAACGGGTCCTCGAGCTGCTCAAGGCGTTCCTTGGTGTTCTCGTCGCGGCTGTCGGCGATCCAGCGATAGGCCTGCAGCAGGGCTGCGGGGCCAAGATACTTGTCCTGGTTCCACCAGTAGCTGGGGCACGAGGTCGAGCAGCAGGCGCACAGGATGCACTCGTAAAGACCGTCGAGCTTGTCGCGGTTCTTCGGCGATTGCAGGCGTTCCTTTTCCGGATCGGGCGTCTTGGCCTGCATGTACGGCTCGATCGAGGCGTACTGGGCGTAGAAGCCCGTCAGGTCCGGCACCAGGTCCTTGACGACCGGCATGTGCGGCAGCGGCGAAATCGTGATGTCGCCCGAGAACTCGTCGTGGCCCTTGATGCAGGCCAGGGTGTTGCGGCCGCCGATATTCATGGCGCACGACCCGCAGATGCCTTCGCGGCACGACCGGCGGAAGCTCAGCGTCGAGTCGATGTGGTTCTTGATGTGGATCAGGCTGTCGAGCAGCATCGGGCCGTGGTCGGCCGAGTCCACTTCATACGTGTCCCAACGCGGGTTTTCACCCGAATCCGGATCGAAGCGGTAGATCTTGTAGGTCCGCGTCGTCTTGGTCCGCTTGGCGGCCTTGAACTTTTTCCCCGGCTTGATCTTCGAATCGCGGGGGAGGGTCAACTCAACCATCTGCAAAGTCCTCAGTAAACGCGAGCTTTGGGAGCGATATAGGCGATGTCGTTGGTCATGGTGTAGGCATGGACCGGACGATAGTCGATGTTCGTGCCACCCGAGGCCAGGTCGATCCAGGTCAGGGTGTGCTTCATCCACGTTTCGTCGTTGCGGTTCGGGAAGTCCTCACGCGCGTGGGCGCCGCGGCTTTCCTGGCGGTTCAGCGCGGATTCGACCGTGACGACGGCCTGGTGGATCAGGTTGTCGTATTCGAGCGCTTCAACCAGGTCGGTGTTCCAGATCAGGCCGCGATCGGTGATGCCGATGTCGGACGACGCCTTGAAGATTTCGGCCAGGCGCTTCGAGCCCTGTTGCAGGGTCTCGCCGGTGCGGAAGACGGCGGCGTCTTCCTGCATGGCGCGCTGCATCTTGTCGCGGAGCTGCGCGGTCGGTGTTGCACCCGACGCGTTGCGGAAGCGGTCGAGGCGTTGCAGGTGGCCGTCGACGGCGCCTGAGGCCATGTGCTTGTGCGGCGTGTTCGGCTGGACCAGTTCCTTGGCGCGCAGACCGGCGGCGCGGCCGAAGACGACCAGGTCGATCAGCGAGTTCGAGCCCAGGCGGTTGGCGCCGTGCACCGACACGCAGGCCGCTTCGCCCACGGCCATCAGGCCCGGCACGACGGCGTCGGGATCGGGGCCGCGCTTGGTCAGGACTTCGCCGTGATAATTGGTCGGGATGCCGCCCATATTGTAGTGGACGGTCGGGATGACCGGGATCGGTTCCTTGGTCACGTCGACGCCGGCAAAGATCTTGGCCGATTCCGAGATGCCCGGCAGGCGCTTGTGCAGGATTTCCGGCGGCAGGTGATCCAGGTGCAGGTGGATGTGGTCCTTCTTCGGGCCCACGCCACGGCCTTCGCGGATTTCCATGGTCATCGACCGCGACACGACGTCGCGCGAAGCCAGGTCCTTGGCCGAGGGGGCGTAGCGTTCCATGAAGCGCTCGCCGGCCGAGTTGGTCAGGTATCCGCCTTCGCCGCGCGCGCCTTCGGTGATCAGGCAGCCCGAACCGTAGATGCCGGTCGGGTGGAACTGCACGAATTCCATGTCCTGCAAGGGCAGGCCGGCGCGCAGCACCATGGCGTTGCCGTCGCCGGTGCAGGTGTGCGCCGACGTCGCCGAGAAATAGGCGCGGCCATAGCCGCCGGTGGCCAGGATGACGAGGTGGGCGCGGAAGACGTGGATGTCGCCGTTGTCCAACTGCCACGTCGTCACGCCACGGCAGGTGTCGCCGTCCATGATCAGGTCGAGCGCGAAGTGCTCGATGAAGAATTCGACGTCGTTGCGCACGCTCTGGCCGTACAGGGTGTGCAGCATGGCGTGGCCGGTACGGTCGGCGGCGGCGCAGGTGCGCTGCACCGGGCCTTCGCCGAAATTGCGCGTCATGCCGCCGAACGGACGCTGATAGATCTTGCCGTCCTCGGTGCGCGAGAAGGGCACGCCCCAGTGTTCCAGCTCATAGACGGCTTTGGGCGCGTTGCGCACCAGATATTCGATGGCGTCCTGGTCGCCCAGCCAGTCCGACCCCTTGACGGTGTCGTACATGTGCCATTCCCACTTGTCCTCGCCCATATTGCCGAGGCTGGCGGCGACGCCGCCTTGCGCGGCGACGGTGTGCGAGCGCGTCGGGAAGACCTTGGTGATGCAGGCGGTCTTGAGACCGGCCTGGCCGGCGCCGAGCGCCGCGCGCAGGCCCGAACCGCCGGCGCCGACGACGACGACGTCATATTCATGGTTGATGATGTTGTAGGGTTTGGTCGCCATCTAACTCAGGCCCCCGCAATCGCAGTATGAGAGTACACGCAGTAAAGCCCGCCGAGGCTTGCGACCACGACGGCCGCGCACAGCAGGAAGGTGAGGAAAAGGTAGAATCCGCGGCCTTCGTCCTTGCCGATATAGTCCTCGATAACCACGCGCAGGCCCATATACATGTGCCAGGCGGTCAGGATGACGGTAACGGCCAGGAGGGTCGCATGGACCGGGGACCGCAGGAAGGTCGCGGCCGCATCGTAGCCGCCGCCGGCGATCTGGAAGGCGGCCCAGGCGCCCCACAGGGTCAGCGGCACCAGGGCCAGCGCGCTCAGGCGCTCTGCCAGCCAGGTGCCCGCGCCATGATGTTCCGATTTTTTCCAGTCGGCGGACGTACGGTCGACGCCGAAAACGCTCTTCTTGCTCACAGCACAACCTTTCCCGATACGAACAGCCAGGCCCAGAAGGCGATCGTCAGCAGCACGCCGATGATCATCGACCACAGGGCCAGCGCGCTGGCCGTCCTGGGTTGCAGGCCCGCGCCCATGTCCCAGACGAAGTGGCGAAGGCCGCCCATCAGGTGGACGAAGCCGGCCAGCGACAGGCCGAACCAGACCAGCAGGCCCAGCGGCGATTTCGCGTAGGTCAGGAAGATCGTGTAGGTATCCGGCCCCAGGGCCAGGCAGATCAGCCAGCCGGCGACCGCGACGGCGCCGACGACGCTGGCGATGCCGGTGGCGCGGTTCAGGATCGACGCCGCCATGGTGACGTGCCAGCTCCAGACCTGGAGGTGCGGGCTCATGGGCCGGCGCGGTGTGGCGGAGGTTTTCAGGCTTTCTGGTGACATGCGGTGTGGCCTAACCCGATGTGCTGTATGCGAAGACTGTAAATTATGCGTGAGGCCTTTGTGATAGCCCCTGCGCAATCGTGCGCCTTTGTAGACCCCAAATCCGTCATGTCAATGAAGCAATAGGCGGAAATGGCCCTTTTTCAGCAAGGCCGGCGCCCAGACATCACGTTACCGGCAAGGGACCGATAAGGATCACGCCTAAGCTTCGACAAAATCCTGTTGTTCCCTGCTGCGGTGAATGAATTCTTAAGGTCCGGCAGGGAAAGCTAAGATGCGCCCGCCGAAGGCCCGGCATTCCGTTATTGCCCGCACATTCGAACAGAAGTGAGTATCGCTCGTGTTGCCTGTTTTGTTGTTGTCTACTGCTCTGCTTGTCCAGGATGCGTCCCAGTCCCCGGACGCCGCAGGGTCCCGCCCGGCCGCGGTCGGCGTCGATGCCTATCGCGGAAATTATGAAGGCCCGAAGAGCGAGCAGGAAGCGCGCTACGACTCGTCCATCTGGTCGGCCTATGCCAACAAGGAAAGCGAGATGGGCGGGCTGGAAGGTTCGTGGGTGGTGAGCGACGGCGACGGCCACAAGCTGGTCGGCCTGGAACTGCGCAGCGATCATCAGATTTCGGGGCAGCTCGAAGGCGCCTGGCGCGCCATGCAGGCGGGTTACGGTCTCAATACCTCGGGCTTTATCTCGAACCTCAGCCTGACGGGCCGCGACCTCGAAATCAACTACATGCCCGGCCGCCAGCGCTCGCCCAACATCCTGCAGGTTCACCGCGACGCCAGCGGCGCATGGCGCGGCAACCTGCTCAACGTGCAGGGCGAGAAGACGCCGATCGTCATGACCAAGGCGACGGCGGGCTGACCGCACCATTCTCCAAGCCGCCCTTGCGGCTTGGCAAGGGCGACTGCCCGCCGCCGCGCATGCGGCGAGCCTGCGCGGCGCCTGAGCGCATTAAAGCAACCGCATTGCAGCAAAGACTTGCATGGCCGCCGCTTAAGGATTAGATCGCACCCCAACTTTGTGCAGTCGCAATCATTAAGGGGAGTTCCCATGGCGCGTGCGAAAATTGCTTTGATCGGTGCGGGTATGATCGGGGGCACGCTGGCCCACATCTGCGCGCGTGAGGAACTGGGCGACGTCGTCCTGTTCGACATCATGGAAGGCACGCCGCAAGGCAAGGCCCTCGATATCGCCGAGGCCACGGCCGTGTTCGGCAAGGATGTCTCGCTGAAGGGCGCCAACGACTACGCCGACATCGCCGACGCCGACGTCTGCATCGTCACCGCCGGCGTGCCGCGCAAGCCGGGCATGAGCCGCGACGACCTGCTGGGCATCAACCTGAAGGTCATGAAGGCCGTCGGCGAGGGCATCAAGAAGTATGCCCCCAACGCCTTCGTCATCTGCATCACCAACCCGCTCGACGCCATGGTGTGGGCGCTGCGCGAATTCTCGGGCCTGCCGCATAACAAGGTCATCGGCATGGCCGGCGTCCTCGACTCGGGCCGCTTCGCCTACTTCCTGGCCGAAAAGACCGGCGTGTCGGTCGAAGACATCCGCGCCTGGACGCTGGGCGGCCACGGCGACGACATGGTGCCGATGGTCCGTCACTCGACGATCGGCGGCCTGCCGCTGCCGGACGCCGTGGCGCAGGGCTTCCTGACGCAGGACGAGCTCGACGCCATCGTGAAGCGCACGCGCGGCGGCGGCGGCGAAATCGTCGCCCTGCTCAAGACCGGCTCGGCCTTCTACGCGCCGGCGGAATCGGCGATCGCCATGGCGACCTCGTACCTCAAGGACAAGAAGCGCGTCCTGCCGTGCGCGGCCTACCTGTCGGGCGAATACGGCCTGCGCGGCCTGTATGTCGGCGTGCCGGTGGTCATCGGCAAGGACGGCGCGGAAAAGATCCTGCAGTTCACGCTCAACGACGCGGAAAAGGAAATGTTCCAGGCTTCGGTCAACAGCGTCCAGGGCCTGATCGCCGCCTGCAAGACCATCGACCCGTCGCTGGCTTAAGCGAACACACACTTCTGATGAAAAAGCCGCCCCTTCCGGGCGGCTTTTTTATTGGCAACGGCTGCGTGATGGCGTTTATCTTCGCAACCCAATAAGGGAGTTCGCCATGACCCGTTCGCGTTGTCTGTCCCTGTGCGCCGTCGCCGCCCTGTTTCTGCTGTCGGCCTGCGCCGAACGCCCCATGGGCCATCACGGCGACCCGGCCTTTATCCGCGGCCTTATCGACGGCTTCCTGGCGCCGATCAGCTTTGTGCTCAGCCTGTTCTCCGAGACTATTCGTATGTACGCCTACCCCAATATCGGCCGCTGGTACGATTTCGGCTTCCTGCTTGGGCTCAGCGCCTGGGGCGGGGGTGGCGCGACCGTGACGCGGTATGTCTATATAGACCGCGTGACGCGCCGCCGCGTCGGTGAGGAAACGATCGACTGATGCCATTGCCGCTGACTTCGCCGCTCGGTCCGACGATCGAGACCGCCCGCCTGATCCTGCGTCCGCCGCTGCGCGAGGACTTCGACGGCTTCTGCGCCTTCTTCGCCGATGCCGAATCCATGCGGCATCTGGGCGGCGTCCAGTCCCCTGCGGTGGCCTGGCGCGCCTATACCAGCGTCGCCGGCGCCTGGCATCTCGACGGCGCCCACATGTTCAGCGTCATCGAAAAGGAGAGCGGGCAATGGATCGGCCGTATCGGCGCGCTCTATCCGTGGGACTGGCCGGGCCGCGAAGTCGGCTGGGGTTTGCTGTCGCCGTATTTCGGCAAGGGCTATGCCATCGAAGCCGCTGCCGCGTCGATGGACTATGTCTTCGACGCCCTGGGCTGGGACCGCGTCATTCATTCGATCGCGCCCGACAACCTGCCGTCGGCCGCCGTGGCGACGAAGCTCGGCAGCTACAATCAGGGGGCGGGCAAACTGCCTGATCCCTATGCGGACAAGCCTGTCGATATCTGGGGCCAGACGCGCGAAGAGTGGGCGCAAAACCGCCTGCGGCTCAAAACATAGGTTTCAAAAAATTGTGTTACGCGCCCGCTTGACGGTTGAGGTCGGTCCGTGTATTTAACCGAACAGTTATTTAACTCATAAGTTCAATACAACCCATGGAAACCGAAGACCGCCTGAGTCAGACCCTGACCGCGCTTGCCGACCCGACCCGTCGCGCCATTTTGGCGCGCCTGGCCCAGGGCGAGACCTCGGTCACCGAGCTGGCCGAGCCGTTCCAGATGAGCCTGCCGGCCGTGTCCAAGCATCTGAAGGTGCTTGAGCGCGCCGGGCTGATCTCGCGCAGCCGCGAGGCGCAGTGGCGGCCGTGCAAGCTTGAGCCGGAGCCCCTGAAAGAGGTCGACGGGTGGCTCGGTTCGTACAGGCGGCTTTGGGAGGAACGCTTCGACCGCCTGGACGCGTATCTCAAAACGCTCAAGCCCGACGGCGAGATTCACTAGCAAGAAGGAGTATCCGGATGCAGTGGCTGATCGAATGGAAAGCTTTCTGGGAAGCGGCCTTTGACCGCCTGGAACAGTATCTGGCCAAGTTGAAAGAGACCGGACATGACTGACCTTTTTACCGGCATCGAGGTGACCAATACCCGGGTTTTCCCGGTGTCGCGGGCGGACCTGTTCGAGGCCTTCGCGCAGCGCGAAGCCCTGGCGGCCTGGTGGGGGCCGCAGGGCTTCCGCAACGAGGTGACCGCGTTCGACCTGCGCCCGGGCGGCGCCTTCGGCATCACCATGATCAGCCCCAACGGCGCGAGCTTCGACAACCGGAAGACCTTTCACGAGGTCGTCCGAAACGAACGTGTCGTGGTCGAGCATCACCAGCCGGTCCATCACTTCCTGATGACCATGCTGTTCGAGGACTCCGCCGCCGGCAGCCGCCTGACCTGGCGCATGCAGTTCACGCCGGACAGCGACCAGGACGATCTCGACCGCCTTATCCATTCGGCCAACGAACAGAATTTCGACCGGCTCGAAGCCTTTCTAACCCAGTGAGAGACCCCCAATGACCGCAGCAGACCAACCGGCTTCCGAATCCGAAGTCTTCGTTCTCAACCGGACCTTCGACGCTTCGCCCGACCTGTTGTGGGCGGTGCTGACCGAGGCCCAGCACATCGGCCAGTGGTTCGGCCCCGCCGGCACCAAGCTGATCGTCAAGTCGCTCGACTTCAAGCCCGGCGGCGTCTTCCTCTACGGCATGGCCATGCCCGGCGGCATCACCATGTGGGGCAAGTGGGTGTTCCGCGACATCGATGCGCCCAGGTCGCTGTCCTACGTCGTGTCCTTCTGCACCGAGGACGGCGTGCCGGTCCGCCACCCGATGGCGCCCCTGTGGCCGCTCGAAGTCCTGGCCGTCCAGACCCTGGCGCAGACGGCTGACGGCAAGACGCTTTTGGCCAGCCGCTCGTGGCCGATCAATGCGACGGCCGAGGAACGCGCTGTCTTCACAGCCGGCCATGCCTCCATGCAGATGGGCTTCGGCGGCACCTTCACGCAACTCGACGCCTACCTGGCGACGCTTAAAGTATGAGGCACATCATGAAGTCCGCACTGCTCATTCCCGCCGCCGTACTGGCCCTGGCCGGCTGCTCGAAGCCGGCGCCCCAGCCTGCCGCGGCAACTGCCCCGGCCTCGGCCGAAAGCTTCCCGGCACCGTCGGTCAAGGACGTTCCGGCCGGCGAATACAAGACCGACCCGATGCATTCATCCCTGACCTTCAAGGTCTTCCATATGGGCTTCTCGCACTACACGGCGCGCTTCGGAAAGTTCGATGCGACCCTGCAGCTCGATCCGGCCCATCCGGAGGCGGCCAGGCTGACCGCCACGGTCGACCCGCAGTCGCTTGAGCTCAATTCGCCGCCCAAGGGCTTTCATGACGACCTGATGGGCCAGACCTGGTTCGACGCCAAGGCGCATCCGCAGATGACCTTTACGTCGACGAAGATCGAAAAGACCGGCGACAACACCGCCAAGGTCACGGGCGATCTCAGCCTCAAGGGCGTGACGAAGCCGGTGACGCTCGATGTCGTCTTCAACGGCGGCTATCCCGGCATGCAGATGGATCCGCACGCCCGTATCGGCTTCACCGCCACGGGCACGCTCAACCGCGCCGATTTCGGCATGGGGTTCGGCATTCCGGCGCCGGGCTCGAGCATGGGGGTCGGCGGCCTGGTCGACTTCACCATCGATACCGAGATGACGGGCCCGGCCCTCAAGACAGGAGGTTAGAATGACCTATTCCACCCATTTCAACACTATCGTCGTCGAGCGCGAAGTGGCGGCGCCCAAGGCCCTGGCCTGGTTCGCCTTTGCGACCCGCGAAGGCAAGTCGGCCTGGTTCCAGCCGCCGGCCGCGTGGACTGTGCTCGAAGACCAGTTCGACTTCCGCGAAGGCGGCGTCGAGCGGCTGAAGGGACTTTGGGAAAATGGCAAGGTCAGCGACTTCCAGTGCCGCTATCACAACATCGTGCCGGAAAGCCGGATCATTTACAGCTACGACATGTTCGTCGACGAAAAGCGCATCTCGGTGTCGCTGGCGACCATAGAATTCCTGCCGGCGCCCAAGGGCACGCTGATCCGCATCACCGAACAACTGGTGCATGTCGATGGCTATCCGACCCCGGAAGACCGTATCGCCGGCACGCAATATCTCATTGAAAAGGCCGGCGACGCCATCGAGGCCCTGGCTGCCAGAGAAGGAGTTTTATAATGAAATTCAACCCGTACCTCAATTTCGACGGCAAGTGCGCCGAGGCCTTTGCCTTCTATGCCGAACTGTTTGGCGGCTCGATCACCTTCATTCAGACCTTCGGCGAGTCGCCGATGAAGGACGATGTGCCGGCCGACTGGCACGGCGCCGTCATGCACGCCACGCTCGACATCGCCGGCGAGACCTTGGGGGGCTCCGATGCACCGGGCCATATGTTCAAGACGCCGCAGGGTTTCGCCGTCACTATCGCCTTGTCGGATGTAGACGAGGCCGAACGGATTTTTGCCGGTCTGGTCAAGGACGGCGTCGAGTCGATGGCGCTGCAGCAGACCTTCTGGGCGAAGCGCTTCGGCATGTGCACCGACCGCTTCGGCACCCCCTGGATGGTCAACTGCGAGTGAGATGTTTCGGAAAGCGCTTAAAAGCGCTTTCCGATTTCCCCGGCGTGTTTTAGCGTAACCCCGTTCGCCGACAACGACTCAACGGGGAGACAACATGTCGAACATCGTACTGGTCCTTTGCATCATCCTGATCGCGTTCCTGGTCTACGTTTCGACGCGACCGAACACGTTCACCATCAAGCGGCGCATCGTCATCAAGGCGAAGCCCGAAGCCATCTATCCGCTGTTGACCGACTTCCATGCCAATGGCTGGGGCAAGTGGTCGCCGTGGGAAGACATGGATCCCGAACTGAAGCGCACCTATACGGGCGCGCAGGACGGGGTCGGCGCCATTTACGAATGGGAAGGCAATAACAAGGTCGGCGCCGGCCGGATGGAAATCCAGCACGCCGATGCCCCGATGAGCGTCGACATCCGCCTCGATTTCATGCGGCCGATGAAGGCGACGAACGCCACCGAGTTCCGCATTATCGACGAAGGCAATGAAAGCATGGTGACCTGGTGCATGCACGGGCCGCTCAGCTTCGTCGCCAAGCTCTTCCACATGTTCATGGACATGGACAAAATGGTCGGCGCCGACTTCGAACGCGGGCTGACGAAACTCAAGGCGCTGGCCGAGGCGAAATAGGATCGCGGTTGGCGGCGTCGTCACAAGGGACTGAAAATGACCCAACGCACCGCCAACCACCACACCTTCGTCATCGAGCGCGAGTTTCCCTACGCGCCGTCGCTCGTCTTCTTCGCCTACTCCAATCCGGACGCCAAAAAGGCATGGTTTTCCGGCCCGCCCGACTGGGTGGCCGGCCCCTCCAGCTTCGACTTTTCCGTCGGCGGGCGCGAAACCAGCGCCGGCGGACCCAAGGGCGGGCCGATGCACATCTATAACGGCACCTATCTCGAAATCGTGCCGAATGAGCGCATCATCAACGCCTTTTCCATGCACCAGGACGAAACCATCCTGACGGCTTCGGTCGGCACGACCGAACTGCGCGCCGGCGGCGAAGGCACCAGGGTGAAATATACCGAGCAGATCGTCTTTCTCGATGGGTCGGACCACCTGGCCGGACGGATTCAGGGCACCGAGGCTATGTTTCAGCTCATGGCCGACTATATGAACAAGACGTATGGGGCGCGGGCAGGAGATTAGATCATGTTCGATACTGATGTCGCCAAAACGGGCCTTTCGATCGTCCTCACCCGCGTTTTCAACGCGCCGGTCGCCGCCGTCTGGAGCGCCTGGACGGCGCCCGACGCCATGGCGAAGTGGTGGGGACCGCATGGCATGACGGCCTCAGCGACGCTCGATGTCCGTTCGGGCGGCGCGTTCGCGGTCACCATGCACGCCGCCGACGGCACCGACTATCCGCTGACCGGCGAATATCTCGATGTCGTCGAGAACCGCTATCTGGTCATGGAGATGCACCTCGACGACCACCCCGCCAGCTGGCACGACTATCTTGCCGAAGAGGTCACCAAGGCCGGCGGCGCCGAAGACGTGCCGCCGTCCCTGACGGTGGTGACGCGCGTGACCTTCGAGGCGCAAGGGGCCGGCCAGACCCGGCTTACGGTCGAACAGGTCTATGCCAGCGCAGCCGACCGCGATGCCTTCGAGGCTACGGGCAGCGTCCAGGGATGGAGCCAGAGCTTCGAGAAGCTCGACAGGGTGCTGGCGTAACGGTCACGGCCTGTCACGGCCTGTCACGGTTTGCGGGGGCGGGGATGCCGCCCTTGTGACCGCTGCTTTATTTGCCAGATGCCGTTTCCGGTGAGACCATAAGGTTCACAGACACGGAGATCTGCCCATGTCCATCAACGTATTCAACGCCGAAGCCCGCCACGACTACCTGTCGCAACAGGTATCCCGCCTCAGGGAGACCACCGGCGAAATGGATGTTCGCCTGGGACTGCAGAAGCTGATCGAGGATGTCAGTTCGCTGAAATTCGGCGACGACGACCGCGCAGCCTTGGGCCGATATGTCGGCCGCATCACCGCAATGGTGCGCACCGGAGAACTGGATGAACGCACCGCAAAGGTCGATCTCAACAAGGTTTTGATGGCCGCCGCCGCCAACAGCCCGGACGTTTTGCATTACATTCACATGGAAGCTTAGACGTTTCCGGAATTTATGATATCCTCCCCGGCAAAACGTAGGGGGGCCTGGAATGAAATACCCCGTCTTCTGTCTCGCTGCCGTGGGAATACTTGGGCTCGGCGGCTGTTCCATCGATACGGTGACCACGGCCTGGCATTGGCGCGACTTTGCCGGCACGCCTGACGCTGCACACTTCAAACCCCTGCACGACGATTTGACCGGCTGCCGCACGGCGGACTGTTCGCAGGGCGAATGGGTCGCCGACAAGGACGTCGAGGCGCTGGTGGATCGGGTGAAGGCGCGTAACCGGCTGGCCCTCCAGGTCGCCATGGCCGGTTATTCACTAACCCGCGACCATGGGTTGGCGACGAAGCATCTCGACGCCGCCGTCAGCAATATGGCGCAGACCGATGCCAAGGCCTTCCTGTCGGCGGCTGCAGCGGAAAAGGCCACTCGCTCCGATTTCGTGTCGCAGTTCGGCAGCCAGTTGAGCGACGACTATGACGGTCAGTATCAGGCTCTGGTCGCTCGACGCGCGGCGATTTCCGCCGTTGCCGATCCGGCGCTTGAGGCCACCAAGGCGGCTTACATTGTCATTCTGGACAAGGCGATCGCCGAGGCGGAGAAAAGCCGTATCGCTTTGCCCGCGCCGCAGCCTGTTCCCTAGAGCATGCTCTACGTTTTTGCCTGGTCGCGCAATCTATCCGAAAAGGGCTGCACACTTTATCGGATTGCGTTCTAAAACCAGCCGCTGTCCCGTAAAGGCTTCGCATATGACCGGCTGACGGGCACCGAAACCTCGCCCGGCAGGAAGAGAGTCACGCGGCCATCGCTGCGTCGGACATCACGCACGGCGTCCTTGGCCACCCACCACGAACGGTGGGTTTGCGAACCCTCGATTCCTTCCAGTTCGCGGATAGCGTCGTACAGCCGCATCAGCACCAGGGTCTCGCCGGCCGAGCTGTATATTCTGAGATAATGATCCTCCGCCGACAGGGCATGAATATCGGCCTGGCGGAACCTGAACGGCAGGCGTTCGCGGAACGCGCCGGCCGGCGTCTGCGCTGTCTGTTCTGGCGCAAAGACGTGGCTCTGCTTCGGCTCGCGGCGCAGGATGTATTGCAGGGTGCACATGGCGGCGGTGACGATGGCGACGGGCGCGATATGGCCGAAAAGGCCGGCCAGGGTCAGCGTGCGGTGGGCGTAGGCCGTCGTGATCAGCCAAACCTCGAGCGTCAGGCCCGGCAGCGACAAGAAGAACTGCACGATGGCTTCGGGCAGGGGCTCGAGCTTGAAGAGGCGGTCCATGAGGAGCGTGACCGCCTGGACGATGACGCAGCCCGCCAGCATGACCGACAGCCAGTAGGCCATGCGCGTCAAGGGCGGGAAGATGTCGGTGCCGAAGGCGGCCGCCAGGCTCATCAGCAGGGCAAGGGCCGAGGCCGTGGTGTAGACGCGCAGCCATTGCCGTTCGCCCCACGGGGCGGTGATCCGCGCGATCAGGCCTGCAACTGGCGAAGCGTGAACGGCAGGCGCCGTCGTTTCACGAATATCCCCGTCCTGTTCACGCATGCGATCCGACATCCCCGGCTGGCCGTGTTTCTTATCGGTCAATTCCCGCCGCAAAGAAAGACTTTCGCCATGTCGTTCCTCGATCATTTCGCCCATCCGCACCTGCCCAACCTGGCGCCCGCCATGCACGTGTCGCCGGTCATCCAGATCCACCTGCTGGCTGCGCTCATGGCCTTTGTCATCGCCACGATCCAGATATTCGGGCCGAAGGGTACGGGACTTCACCGGACGCTGGGCTGGATCTGGGTCGTCCTGATGTTCACGGTCGCCGGATCGAGCCTGTTCATCCATTTGATCAATCCGCACGGCCCCGGCGGCTTCAGCTTCATCCATATCCTGTCCGGCCTGGTGCTGGTCATGCTGCCGCTGATGGTCTACGCGGCGCGCCGCCATAATGTGAACCTGCACCGGCGTATCGCCACCAACCTGTATGTCGGCGCGCTGATCATCGCCGGCGTCTTCACCTTCCTGCCGGGCCGGCTGATGTGGCAGATGTTTTTTGGTTAAGACGTACCCGATCCTGTCCGCCGATTGTCCTGCATAAGCGTTTGGAAGGTTTGGAAAACATCGCAGCGCAGCATGGGCGGAGGCCGTCCATGCTGACAGCGTTGTCCGTAAAGCGTGTTTCCGTTAGCGCTACCATTTATTGTTTTGTAAGGACTTGCCTGTATGGCGTTTTGCGCAGCCAGACTCAATTTTATGTGATTGGGCGGTTGCGTAAAGAAGAGGCGGTCTTTATAAAGCCGCTCGTTCGCAGGGGCGGACGCGACGGTCCGCGCCATTCTGCCATTTCCCGCGCCCATTTCCTGGGCGGGGCCATTCAAGACCGGTTCCATGAACATTCACGAGCATCAAGCCAAGGCCGTCCTCAAGGAGTTCGGCGTAGCCGTCCCGCGCGGTTTCGCTGCCTTTTCGCCGGACGAGGCCTTCAAGGCCGCCAAAGAGCTGAAAGATACCAAGGTCTGGGTCGTCAAGTCCCAGATCCACGCCGGCGGCCGCGGCAAGGGCCGCTTCGAAGGCCTGGGCCCCGACTCCAAGGGCGGCGTCCGCGTCGTCAAGTCGCCGGAAGACGTCAAGGCGAATGCCGACGAAATGCTCGGCCGCGTCCTGGTGACCCACCAGACGGGCCCCAAGGGCAAGCAGGTCAACCGCCTGTACATCGAAGAAGGCGCCGACATCCGTCGTGAGCTTTACCTCTCGCTGCTGGTCGACCGCGTCTCGTCGCGCGTCTCGATCGTCGCCTCGACCGAAGGCGGCATGGACATCGAAGACGTGGCGCACAACACGCCCGAAAAGATCCATACCTTCACCATCGATCCGGCCACGGGCGTCTTCCCGACGCACGGCCGCGCGCTGGCCAAGGCGCTGAACCTGTCGGGCGATCTCGCCAAGCAGGGCGCCAAGCTGCTGTCCCAACTGTACGCGGCGTTCAACGCCAAGGACATGGACATGCTGGAAATCAACCCGCTGATCGTCACCGGCGACGACCGCCTGATCGTGCTCGACGCCAAGGTGTCGTTCGACGGCAACGCGCTGTTCCGCCACCCGGACATCGTTGAGCTGCGCGACGTCACCGAAGAAGACGAGAAGGAAATCGAAGCCTCGAAGTTCGATCTGTCCTACATCGCGCTCGACGGCGAAATCGGCTGCATGGTCAACGGCGCCGGCCTGGCCATGGCCACGCTCGACATCATCAAGCTCTATGGTTCGGAGCCCGCCAACTTCCTCGACGTCGGCGGCGGCGCCACGACCGAAAAGGTGACGGCGGCGTTCAAGATCATCACCTCGGACCCCAAGGTGAAGGGCATCCTCGTCAACATCTTCGGCGGCATCATGAAGTGCGACATCATCGCGCAAGGCGTGATCGCGGCGGTCAAGGAAGTGGGCCTGAAGGTTCCGCTGGTCGTCCGCCTGGAAGGCACGAACGTCGATCTCGGCAAGAAGATCATCAATGAAAGCGGCCTCAACGTCATCGCCGCCGACGACCTGGCCGATGCCGCGGCCAAGATCGTCAAGGCCGTGAAGGGTTAAGCGTTATGTCCGTTCTCATTAACTCCGAAACCAAGGTCATCTGCCAGGGCCTCACCGGCTCGCAGGGCACCTTCCACACGCAGCAAGCCATCGCCTACGGCACCAAGATGGTCGGCGGCGTCACGCCCGGCAAGGGCGGCCAGGTTCACGCCGACACCAACCTGCCGGTGTACGACACCGTCGGCGAGGCTAGAGAAGCCACCGGCGCCACGGCGACCGCCATCTACGTCCCGCCCCCCTTCGCGGCCGACGCCATCCTTGAGGCCATCGAGGCCGAGATGGAACTGATCGTCTGCATCACCGAAGGCATTCCGGTGCTCGACATGGTCAAGGTGAAGCGCGCCCTGTCGGGTTCCAAGTCGCGCCTGATCGGTCCGAACTGCCCGGGCGTGCTGACGCCCAACCAGTGCAAGATCGGCATCATGCCGGGCAATATCTTCTCGGCCGGTTCGGTGGGCGTTGTTTCGCGCTCCGGAACGCTTACCTATGAAGCCGTGTTCCAGACCACCAATGCGGGCCTCGGTCAAACGACCGCCGTCGGCATCGGCGGCGACCCCGTCAAGGGCACCGAGTTCATCGACGTGCTCGAGATGTTCCTGGCCGACGAAGCCACCAAGTCGATCATCATGATCGGCGAAATCGGCGGCTCGGCCGAAGAAGACGCGGCGCAGTTCCTGCGCGACGAAGCCAAGCGCGGCCGCAAGAAGCCGATGGCCGGCTTCATCGCGGGCCGTACGGCGCCTCCGGGCCGCCGCATGGGCCATGCCGGCGCCATCATTTCGGGCGGCAAGGGCGGTGCGGAAGACAAGATCGCGGCCATGGAAGCGGCGGGCATCAAGGTGGCTCCGTCTCCGGCGGCGCTCGGCGAAACCCTGCTCAGCGTGCTGAAGGGTCTCTAAACCGGCCGCGCAATTCATTGGATTGCGTTTTAGTCGGACAATTTGCTCGAAGGCCGGAAGATTAACCCTTTTCCGACTAAACAGAGCGGCAAAAAGAGAGTATGCGTAACCCTGCGCGGTGCGCGGACCGGATAAACCGCCGGTCCGCGACATGCACTTCGCAGGGGCAACTTCGGAGCGGTGTCGTGATTGGCCGCTTCACGTTGAAATCGCGGCGGTGTCCCATGACGGACATCAACGCACATATAGTGGAAAGGCAGGCGGTGTCGTAATTGGCCGTCTGGACAGGAAACATGGCGGACGATTCCAGCCGGCTCAACCAGGTCTTCGCGGAGACCTCGTTCCTCTATGGCACCAATGCGGTGTACATCGAGATGATGCAGGAGAAGTGGGCAGCTGACCCCAACTCCGTGCCCCCTGAATGGCGGGCCTTCTTCGATCAGCTCCTCGATCGTCCCGACACTGTAAAGGCCAATGCGGCGACCGGCCAGTGGGCCAAGCCCGCACCCGCGCCGCGCGACGACCTGATCTCGGCCATGGACGGCATGTGGCCGGCCGTCGCCGCCAAGGTCGAAAAGGGCATCCAGCAACGCAATCCGCAGGCATCGGTCGCCGACACCCAGTCGGCCGCGCGCGACTCCATCCGCGCCCTGATGCTGATCCGCGCCTTCCGTATCCGCGGCCACCTGCAATCGAACCTCGACCCGCTGGGTATCGAGCCTCCCATCCAGAACCCCGAGCTGACGCCGGAATACTGGGGCTTCGCCGAAGCCGACATGGACCGTCCGATCTTCATCGACGGCGTGCTGGGCCTTGAGACCGCCTCGCTTCGCGAAATCCTGGCCATCGTGCGCCGCACCTACTGCGGCAATATCGGCGTCCAGTACATGCACATCGCCGATCCGCAGGAAAAGGCGTGGGTGCAGGAACGCATCGAAGGCCGCGACAAGGAAATCACCTTCACCAAGGAAGGCAAGATCGCCATCCTGAAGAAGCTGATCGAAACCGAAGGCTTCGAACGCTTCTGCCACCGCCGTTTCCCAGGCACCAAGCGCTTCGGCCTCGACGGCGGCGAAGCCATGATCCCGGCGCTGGAACAGATCATCAAGCGCGGCGGCCACCTGGGTATCAAGGACATCATCTTCGGCATGGCCCACCGCGGCCGCCTGAACGTGCTGGCCGGCGTCATGGGCAAGCCCTACCGCGCCATCTTCCACGAATTCCAGGGCGGTTCGTCCCTGCCGTCGGACATCGAAGGGTCGTCCGACGTGAAGTACCACATGGGCGCCTCGTCGGACCGCGCGTTCGACGGCAACAATGTCCACCTGTCGCTGACCGCCAACCCGTCGCACCTGGAAATCGTCAACCCGGTCGTGCTGGGCAAGACGCGCGCCAAGCAGTCCTTCCAGAACAAGGGCAAGGTCGAGGCGCCCGACCGTTCGGGCGCCGTCGGCCTGCTGATCCACGGCGACGCCGCCTTCGCGGGCCAGGGCGTCGGCATGGAATGCCTGGCGCTGATGGGCCTCAAGGGCTATCGCACCGGCGGCACGATCCACTTCGTCATCAACAACCAGATCGGCTTTACGACGGCGCCGCGCTTCTCGCGTTCGTCGCCGTATCCTTCGGACGTCGCGCTGATGGCGCAGGCGCCGATCCTGCACTGTAACGGTGACGATCCGGAAGCCGTTGTGTTCGCCGCCAAGATGGCGACCGAGTTCCGCCAGAAGTTCGCCAAGGACGTCGTGGTCGACATGTTCTGCTATCGCCGCTTCGGTCACAACGAAGGCGACGATCCTACCTTCACGCAGCCGATCATGTACGCCAAGATCAAGGACCATCCGTCGACGCGCGAACTGTATGCCGCGCGCCTGATCAAGGAAGGCGTGCTGACCCAGGCCGAGGCCGACGGCTTCGTCGCCGACTTCGACAAGTTCCTCGATTCCGAATTCGACGCCGGCAAGGCCTATAAGGCCACCAAGGCCGACTGGCTGGACGGCAAGTGGCAGGGTCTTGGCCTGCCCGAGGAAGACGAGCGCCGCGGCACGACCAGCGTTCCGCGCGCCAAGCTTCAGGATCTCGGCCGCAAGATCACCACGATTCCGAACGAGATCGACGCCCACAAAACGCTTCGCCGCGTCATCGACGCGCGCCGTGCGGCGATCGAATCCGGCGAAGGCCTCGACTGGGCGACGGCAGAGGCCCTGGCTTTCTGCTCGCTGCTCGACGAAGGCTTCCCGGTCCGCCTGTCGGGGCAGGACTCGATCCGCGGCACCTTCTCGCAGCGCCATTCCGGCTTCGTCGACCAGACGACCGAAGAACGCTATTTCCCGTTCAACCACCTGCGCGACGGCCAGGCCCAGTACGAAGGCATCGACTCGGCCCTGTCCGAAGAAGCGGTGCTGGGCTACGAGTATGGCTACAGCCTCGCCGACCCGAACAGCCTCGTCCTGTGGGAAGGCCAGTTCGGCGACTTCGTCAACGGCGCCCAGGTCATCATCGACCAGTTCATCTCGTCGGGTGAACGCAAGTGGCTGCGCATGTCGGGCCTGGTGATGCTGCTGCCGCACGGCTACGAAGGCCAGGGTCCGGAACACTCCTCGGCCCGCCTCGAGCGCTTCCTGCAGATGTGCGCCGAAGACAATATGCAGGTCGCCAACTGCACGACGCCGTCCAACTACTTCCACATCCTGCGCCGTCAGATCCACCGGCCGTTCCGCAAGCCGCTGATCCTGATGACGCCGAAGTCGCTGCTGCGTCACAAGAAGGCCGTCTCGTCGCTGTCGGAAATCGCCGAAGGTTCGTCCTTCCACCGCGTCTTGCACGACGATGCCGAGCGCAAGCCCGAGGTCGCCGGCGTGCAACTGGTGGCCGACGACAAGATCCGCCGCGTCATCCTGTGCTCGGGCAAGGTCTATTACGACCTGCTCGACGACCGCGAAAAGAAGGGCATCAAGGACGTCTACCTGATGCGTCTCGAGCAGTTCTATCCGTGGCCGATGAAGTCGCTGATGACCGAGCTTGGCCGCTTCAAGAACGCCGAACTGGTCTGGTGCCAGGAAGAGCCGAAGAACATGGGCGGCTGGACCTTCGTCGAGCCGTGGCTTGAGCTGACGCTCGACAAGCTGAAGATCAAGGCCAAGCGCGCCCGCTATGTCGGCCGCCCGGCCTCGGCTTCCACCGCAGCGGGTCAGATGAGCCGCCACCTCAAAGAACTCGAAACGTTCCTGAATGAGGCGTTCGCGTAAACGCGAACGCCATTGGCCTGAACCCGCTTGGCGCATCCGCGCATCACACAGAATTCAAAGACTCGGAGCCTATCCTTATGGCTGATATCCTCACTCCCGTCCTGGGCGAATCCGTAACCGAAGCCACCATCGCCAGCTGGAAGAAGAAGTCCGGCGAAACTGTCAAGAAGGACGAAGTGCTCGTCGAGCTCGAAACCGACAAGGTCTCGCTCGAAGTCGCCGCGCCCGCCGACGGCGTGCTGCAAATCCTCGTCGGCGAAGGCGAGACCGTGACCCCGGGTACCAAGCTCGGCACCGTCGGCGGTGCCGGCGCTGCCGCTGCGCCTGCGGCACCCGCTGCCGCTGCCGCGGCGCCTGCTCCGCAAGCTTCAGCGCCGGCGCCTTCGGCCGGTGGCGCGGCCCTGCTCGACGTCAAGACGCCGGTCATGGGCGAAAGCGTTGCCGAAGGCACGATTTCGACCTGGCACAAGAAGAAGGGCGACGCCGTCAAGAAGGACGAAGTCCTGGTCGAGATCGAGACCGACAAGGTCGCGGTCGAGGTCTCTTCGCCCGCCGACGGCACCCTGGCCGACATCATCGCCGGCAACGGTGCGACCGTGACGCCGGGCCAGGTCATCGCCAAGATATCGACCGACGGTTCGGTTGCGGCTTCGGCCCCGGCCGCAGCGCCTGCGCCCGCCGCCGCTCCGGCTCCGGCTGCCGCTGCCGCCCCCGCCGGTTCGAACCCGAACCTGTCGCCGTCGGTGCAGCGCATCGTCGCCGAAAACAACCTGAACCCGTCGTCCATCCCGGGCTCGGGCAAGGACGGCCGCATCACCAAGGGCGACGCTCTTGCCGCCCTGTCGGGTGGTGCGCCTGCCCCGGTTGCCAGCGCACCGGTTCCGGCCGCCGCGCCCGCCGCGCCGCGCCCGACGGGCCCGCGCGAAGACCGCGTGAAGATGACGCGCCTGCGCCAGACCATCGCGCGCCGCCTGAAGGAATCGCAGAACACCGCCGCCCAGCTGACGACGTTCAACGAAGTCGACATGACGGCGATCATGACCATGCGCAACGCCTACAAGGACGTCTTCGAAAAGCGTCACGGCGTGAAGCTGGGCTTCATGTCCTTCTTCGCCAAGGCCGTCGTCGCGGCGCTGAAGGACATCCCGGCGGTCAATGCCGAGATCGAAGGCCAGGACATCATCTACAAGAACCACTACGACCTGGGCGTCGCCGTCGGCACCGACAAGGGCCTGGTCGTTCCGGTCCTGCGCGACGTCGACCAGCTGTCGCTGGCCGGCATCGAAAAGGGCATTGCCGCGCTCGGCAAACAGGCGCGCGACGGTACGCTGTCGATCGACCAGCTGCAGGGCGGCACCTTCACCATCACCAACGGCGGCATCTACGGCTCGCTGATGTCGACGCCGATCCTCAACATGCCGCAGGTCGGTATCCTGGGGATGCACTCGATCAAGGAGCGCCCGATGGCAGTCAACGGTCAGGTCGTCATCCGCCCGATGATGTACCTGGCGCTCAGCTACGACCACCGTATCGTCGACGGCAAGGAAGCCGTGACCTTCCTGGTCCGCGTCAAGGAAGGCCTGGAAGACCCGCAGCGCTTCGTGCTCGACGTCTAAGCCCGGTCACAGACCAAAACGAAAAGCCCCGCAGGCAACTGCGGGGCTTTTCTCATTTCCCTTTCTTGTACCTCCCCGTCGCGAAGCGATGGGGAGGGGGACCGCCCGTAGCGTTAGCGAAGGGTGGTGGTGGGGTTTCTTCTTTCTTTCCCAGACACCGCTGTCTCAAAGAAAGTAAGAAACCCCACCACCACATCTCCTTCACCATTGCTTCCGCAATGGTTCAGTCGTGCGGTCCCCCTCCCCATTTTCTTCGAAAACGGGGAGGTGTAAGCGACGCGGCCACACCGCCCGAAACGCTAGTAAGAACGGATACAACAAGGTTCCCGTCGCGCTATGCGGGTCCTCCTCTGCCACCGTGCCGAACGTCAATCGTGCCTTCGGGTCGGGCATCTGCAAGGTCCCGAACATCCAGTCCCATACCGCCAGGCACGAACCGAGATTACAGTCGTAATGCCTGGGGTCGGCGGAATGGTGGATATGGTGGTGCGCCGGACTGAAGACGACGTGCCCCAGCCAGCCGGTAAAGGCGATGCGGATATGCGAATGCTGGAGGTGGATGGTCGTATAAAGGAAGGCGACCAGAACGATATTGGTGCCGGCGATCGCCAGTTCGGACACATGCGCGCCAAGCCCATAATGCACAACGCCTTCCGCCACGCCGATGATGACGGCGCTGATATTGGCAAAGATCAGGTTATCGACCGGATGGGTGCGGTACGAGGTCAGGGGTGTCAGGACCTCGGCCGTATGGTGCACGCGGTGGAACGGCCATAGCCAGCTGACGCGGTGCTTGAGATAGTGGTCGAGCCAGTACGAAAAATCGTAACCAAGGAAGCCGGTCACCGTCAGCACGCCGCACGCCAGCCAGGCGGGTGCGCCGACTGCCGACGGTCCGAACGTTCCGTTCAAACCGCTTTCGACCATGTGTTCGATGCCGCGCGCCGAGACCAGGCCCCAGCCGATGAGCAGCGACATGCCGGTAATGCTGAGTACGAACAGGCCGATATCGGCGCGCGTCGAGGCGTGTTTCCAGATGCGCGACGGGAATAGCGCCCGCGCCAGGACCTTCAGCTGCAAGGGCGTCCGGCGCTTGCGGCGCACACCCAGCCAGGCCGCCGAGATGATCAGGGCCGACGCCAGCGAAATCAGCGAAAAGGTCGATCCCGCGTCGATGAAGACGTGCTGCAGAAGACGGGTCAGGCGGTCGAGCGCGGGGGACATGCGCCATTGCTACCACAGTGGCCTTACAACCCATTTAACCGGCGGCATGAACCGAGATTTTTCGTGACGGCGGCCCCGGCCCAAGTTACTATTTCAAAAATAATTATTATACAGGGATATCCGATGATTGTTCGCAGGGCTTTGGCCGTGGCCGCACTGGTTGCGGTAGCATTTTCCACCAGCGCGCATGCCGAGCGTCACAGGTCGACCGATAATATTTCGTCGTTCGAGACCGAGGACGCCATAAAGGGCAAGGTCTACATCGAAGCCGCCATGACCACGCCGATGATGGATCTGCTGAAGAAGGCCGACGTCACCAACCCCACGGCCATGCTGGAATACGGTCTGGCCCTGGAACTTGGCCGTCCGTCGGTGTCGTCGCAGTTGTCGCAGGCCGACCGGGATAAGCTGAAGCGTGGCTTCCGTGAGATGCTGGACCTGTATCTCAACTCCGGCGACACGTTCGGCCAGGTAACCTTCAAGGAAGACTCGATGCTCGACCTTCCAGAATTCTGGATCCTGCTGGCCGAGCATATCGGCCGCCCCAAGCAGCACATCGACGCCAGCAGCGTCTCGCAACTCACCCAGGGCGGCGGTACGGACACCGCCAGCATGGTCTTCATTCCGGATACCTCCGACCAGGACCAGGAATTCAACCTGAACAACGAACTGGTCCTGCCGCGCAAGGTCGTCTACGCCGCCGATGCCTGCGCGGAATCGGCGATGGGATTTTCGCGTATGGCGAAGATTCAGAAGCTCGATCCGTCCGCGACCAAGGTCACCGCCGAACAATTCAAGCAGGCGCGTGAAATGGCGGTCAGGAACTACCGTGCCGCCTATCTCGAAGGCACCCAGGCGTGTGGCGACAAGCCGTACTTTCAAAAGGTAGCGGACTTCGCGGCGCAAAATCTGGGGCATCTCGGCGAACTCAAGGAAGATCCCAACGCGCAGCTGGCCGATCTCAACAGCGCGCCCACGCAGTAGGCGCCTATGGCCAAGGGCCGCGTTTTCGGATAGAAAAGGTTAACGCGGCCAGACGCCTTTGGCTGGGGATGGGCTGGGGATGGGCTGGGGATGGGGTCATGAAATATCTGCGCTGGTTCCTGATGGTGCTCACGGTGGCCTACGCCCTGTGGATCGCCTTTCCGGTGGCCAAGGCTTTCCTGTTCCCGACGGACATGGGCGGATCGGTGCCGACGATGAGCGCCGACCGCAACGATTTCAATGCGTCCGGCAACACGCCGATGGATGGTGACGCCGGCGCGCCACTCGATTCCATCCAGGGCGATACGGCGGTCGACGCCATCGCTACGCACAATACGCCGGTTATCGCCCTGTGGGGCGCGGTGATCTTCCTGTACGTCGCGGCGGCGCTTTTGCACGCCAACGGCAATATCCGGGCGGCGATGGTCTACGGCCTCGGCTTTGTCGCCGACCTGATCCTGACCTACCTGACCAACGGCAGTTCCGGCGGCAGCTTGCAGGACAAGCTGTTCAACATCCTGTCGGGCTGGGACCCGCGCTACGTCCTGACCCTGGTGGCGCTGGTGCTGGGATTTCTCGTCTACATGTCGCGCGACCAGAAGCGCTGGAAAGCGTTGCGCGCGGTAACTGCCGAAGCCGAGTAGTCGCGTCTGCGATCACTCGAGATTCTTTGCGTTCAAAGCCCTATTTGACTTGACCTTGCGGCGTCAGGAACTTACCTGCTGCCCACAAACTTCCTAAATGCCAAGGGATATGCATTATGGCCGACGACCTGAATTTCGACGTGGTGATCATTGGCGGCGGACCGGGCGGCTATAATGCCGCCATTCGCGCCGGGCAACTGGGTCTCAAGACGGCCATTGTCGAAATGCGCGGCGTGCTGGGCGGCACCTGCCTTAACGTCGGCTGCATGCCGTCCAAGGCGCTGCTGCACGCTTCGGAACTGTTCGAAGCCACCACGCACGAATTCGCCTCGATCGGCATCGAGGTGCCGGCGCCCAAGCTGAACCTCGTCCAGATGATGAAGGCCAAGCAGGACAGCGTCACCGCCCTGACCAAGGGCGTCGAATTCCTCATGAAGAAGAACAAGGTCCAGTATTTTGTCGGCCGCGGCACGATCGCCGGCGCCGGCAAGGTCACCGTGTCGGGCAATGACGGCTCGACCCAGACCCTGACCGCCAAAAACATCGTCATCGCCACGGGTTCGGAACCGACCCCGCTGCCGGGCGTCGATATCGACCAGAAGTCGGTCGTCGACTCGACCGGCGCCCTGTCGCTGCCGGCCGTGCCGAAGTCGCTGGTCGTCGTCGGCGCCGGCATCATCGGGCTGGAACTCGGTTCGGTGTGGCGCCGCCTGGGCGCCCAGGTCACCGTCGTCGAATTCCTCGACCGCATCACGCCGGGCATGGATACCGAAGTCGCGACCGCCTTCCGCAAGGCGCTGGAAAAGCAGGGCATCGCCTTCAAGCTCGGCACCAAGGTGACCTCGGCCAAGACGGGCGGCAAGGGCGTCGATCTGACGCTGGAACCGGCGGCCGGCGGCGCGCAGGAAAAACTCAATGCCGACGTCGTGCTGGTCGCCATCGGCCGCCGTCCGTTCACCAAGGGTCTGGGCCTGGAAACCGTCGGCGTGTCGACCGACGCGCGCGGCTTTATTCCGACCAGCCACTTCAAGACCGCCGCCCCGGGCGTCTGGGCGATCGGCGACGTCATCACCGGCCCGATGCTGGCGCACAAGGCGGAAGAAGACGCTGTCGCCTGTATCGAACTGATCGCCGGCAAGGCGGGTCACGTCGATTACAACCTGGTGCCGTCGGTCGTCTATACCGCTCCGGAAGTGGCCTGGGTCGGTCAGACCGAAGAGCAGCTCAAGGCCGCCGGCGTGCAGTACAAGACGGGCAAGTTCCCCTTCACCGCCAACAGCCGCGCCAAGATCAACCACGAGACCGAAGGCTTCGTGAAATTCCTGGCCGACGCCAAGACCGACAAGGTCCTGGGCGTGCACATGATGGGCCCGCAGGTCGGTGAAATGATCGGCGAAGCCTGCGTGCTGATGGCCTTCGGCGGCGCTTCGGAAGACGTGGCGCGCACCTGCCACCCGCACCCGACGCGTTCGGAAGCCGTCCGTCAGGCGGCCATGGGCGTCGAAAACTGGACCATGCAGGCGTAATACGCTTCAGGCTGAAAGTCCGATATCGCGAAGACCTTCCTCGGGGCGGCCCGTGGGAAGGTCTTCGCATTTTTGCAGGAAGAAGCGGAATGGCCGATCTTGATGACAGGTTCTATGACCGGGCGGATGCGCATATCAACCTGTCGAACGACCAGATCAACGAAGCCGAGGGTGCAGGCAAGGTCAGCGCCTCGATGATGTACGCCAATGCGCGTTTCAGTGCCTGGGTGGCCTGGACGTGGATGTCGTCGCCCGAGGAGATGGTGCAGCGCCGCAGCGAAGCGCTTGACTATTTTGCGGGCGAGTTTCGCAAGATGCTCGAAGAGAACTTCGACGACTATCTCAAGAATTTCGAGGAATACCGGGCGCGCTAAGCTCAGCCGCCCTTGGGATGCGCCGCGGCGTAGGCGGCCAGAAGGTGATCGGCATCGACCTGGGTATATTTCTGCGTCGTTGATAGCGACGCGTGGCCCAGCAATTCCTGGATCGAGCGCAGGTCGGCGCCGGAGCCCAGAAGATGTGTGGCGAAGGAATGGCGCAGGGCATGTGGCGTGGCGCGGTCGGACAGGCCGAGCCGCGAACGCAGGCGCTGGACGCTGGCCTGGACGTGACGGGGTGACAGCTCGCCGCCGCGTTTGGCGCGGAACAGCTTGTCATCGTCTTGCAACGGAAAGGGCTGCTGCGCCTTGTAGGTCTCGATGGCGTCGCGCACGGCGGCCAGGACCGGCAGGGTGCGCATCTTGTTGCCCTTGCCGGTGATGCGCAGGGACTCACGCAGCGGCGTGTCGCCCAATGTCAGCGACAGGGCTTCGGAGATCCGCAGGCCCAGTCCGTACAGCAGCATGTAGACGGCTTCGTCGCGCGCGTTTTCCCAGTCGTCGCGGTCGGCGTCCATGTGCGTTTCGTTGATTAGTCCGAAGGCCTGGTCGGGATTGAGCGGGCGCGGCAATGTGGCTTTCAGCCGCGGCCCGCGCATCATGGCGACCTGGGCATTGCCGAGGTCCATGTGCAGGTCCAGCCAGTTGTGGAACGACTTGACCGCCGACAGGTGCTGGGCCAGGGAGCGCGGCGACAGGGGCGGGTCCTTGCTGCGCAGGTGCGCCATCCAGCCGCGCAGGTCGTTCGTGCCGACCTTGACGACGTCGTCGAGCGTCGCCCGTCCGCCGACCGTTCCGTCGATGTGGGAAATATAGCCGCGCAGGGCATGTCCGTACGCTTCGAGCGTGCGCGGAGAGCAGCGCCTCTGGCCTTTCAGCCACGCGAACCAGGCGGTTTGCGCATCGGCCAATGTCGCGGTCATGGGTGGCCTCCCTTCTCCGACCTGAAAGTGTGCCGGAGACGGTGAGAGGGCTTACTCCTAACAGAACCTTTTCCGGCCGGAGAGGGAGACCCCATGGACCAGCACTGGCTGGGCTGTCCTTTATACGCCATGTCCGCCCATCTGTGGATAAGTTAACCGTGTCACTCAAGCAAAGAATTGCTAAGTGGGCGTTACCAAACCGTGATGAAGAGAGGTATTACGCGATGACCGGCCAGCGGTCGGCGACGCGTTCGACGACGCGGGCGACGAAGGCCACCAGTTCGGCGCCCATGTCCGGCGAGAAGCCGTCGAAGTCCGACGATCCGAAGGCGACCAGGCCCGGCCGGCCTTCGCGCCACAGGGCGATGCGCAGCACGGCGGCCGACTTGATGCGGCGGATATCGTCGTCGAACAGGACGCGGCAGGCGCCGTCGGGGCCCAGCAGCGACAGGCCGGTTTCGCCGACGATATAGTCGACCCCGCCGTCGTCGAGCGTCTTCCAGCCCAGCGGCACGGGGCCTGTGTCCTCGAGCGCGATCGTGCCGGCGACCAGGCCGAACCGGTTGCGCGATTCCTCATTGAGGCGGCGCGCCAGGTCGGCGTGGTTGCGTGCCTCCATCAGGCTCAGCACCAGGCCGTGGGTCTGGTTCTGCGCGTCGAAATTGGCCTTGGCGGTCATTTCAAGCTGGCGGCGGACGTCGAAATCCTTGAGCGCCCGGGCTTCCAGCCGGGCCAGCGCCGCCGGACCGAAGTCGATCAGGTGACGCGCCTTGGGCTGCAAGCCCAGGTCGTCGAGCAACGCCTTGTCGCGCGCGATGTCTGCGGCGTGGTCGACCAGCAGGCGACGGACGGTCTGCCAGTCATCCAGATCGAGCGTTGTGCTGCCGCTTTCGGAGCTCATAAGACGTACCTATTTAGGATCGGACGATACTGTAGTTCGGGACGATGCGGCCCTCAAGCGCTTTTGCGGCCAAGCTGTGACAAGGCGTCATGATTCATGCTACACGCGAGAGGATGAGTGCCCTGACGACCGAATTGCCCCTGCTGCGTGAAGCCGAAGCCGCCACGCGGACTGTTGCGAAGGTGGTCGTCATGGCGCCCATGCCTGAGCCGCTCGATTACCTGATTCCCGACACCCTTCATCTCGAACGCGGTAACCATGTCCTGGTGCCGCTGGGCCACGCCAGGGTGCGCGGCGTGGTGGTCGGGTTCGACACGCGGACCGACGAAAATCTCAAGCTCAAGGCCGTGCTGCACAGGCTCGACGACCCCTCGGTACCCGAAGCCGCGCTCGATTTCTGGCTGTGGGCGGCAGGGTGGACCCTGACGCCGCCGGGCGTCTTCCTCAATGGCTGTCTGCGCGCCTTGCGTGTCGCCAGGGGCCAGGTCCGTCAGGGCTATGTCGCGACCGGGCAGACGCCGCAGCGCATGACCAGGGCCCGCGAACGCGTCATCGAGACGGCGGTCCTGCCCATGGGGTTGAGCGACCTGGCCATGGCGGCCGCGGTATCTACGGGTGTCGTCACCGCGCTCGAAAAGGAAGGCGTCCTGGAAAAGGTCGACCTGCCGGCAGCCGACGACTATCGCGCGCCCGATCCCGATTTCGCCCCGGCCACGCTCAATCCCGGGCAGGCGGCGGCGCACATCCTGCTGCGCAACGAAGCCGCGAAAGACACGTTTGCTCCCGTGCTGCTCGACGGCGTCACGGGCTCGGGGAAGACCGAGGTCTATCTCGAAAGTGTCGCCGACATCTTGCGCGAACGGCCGGAGTCCCAGGTGCTGATCCTGTTGCCGGAGATTGCCCTGACCCAGGCCGTGCTGGGGCGGTTGAAGGCGCGCTTCGGCGTCGAGGTGGCGCAATGGCACGCCAACATCTCGAACGGCTCGCGCCGCCGTATCTGGGAAGGCGTGGCGGCGGGCAGGATCCGGTTGGTGGTCGGCGCGCGCTCGGCCCTGTTCCTGCCGTTCCCGAAACTCGGCCTGATCGTCATCGACGAAGAACACGACAGTTCCTACAAGCAGGAAGAGGGTGTGCGCTATCACGCCCGCGACCTGGCCGTCTTCCGCGCCCGCCAGGACGGCGCCGTGATCATCATGGCGTCGGCCACGCCGTCGCTCGAAACGCTGACCAATGCCGAAAAGGGCCGCTATGCTTGGGTGCGGCTGGGTGAACGCCACGGCACAGCGCAACTGCCTGACATTGCCCTGATCGACATGAAGGCGCATCCGCCCGACAAGGGGCTGTGGCTGAGCGACCCGCTGGTGGGTGAGATTCTCGATACCTTGCAACGCCGCGAACAGGTCATGCTGTTCTTGAACCGCCGGGGCTATGCGCCGCTCGTCCTGTGCAAGGCGTGCGGCGAAAAGCTGTCGGCGCCCAATACCGATTCCTGGCTGGTCGAACACCGTGCGTCCGGGCGGCTGGTGTGTCACCTGACCGGCTTTTCTATGAAGAAGCCGGCGGCGTGCCCGCACTGCGGCGCCAAGGACGGGCTGACGTCCATCGGGCCGGGCGTGGAGCGCATCCTGGAGGAGGTCGAGCAGAGATTCCCGGGTGTGCGCGCCGAAGTCTTCAGTTCGGATACCGCGCCCGATGCCCTGACCTCGGCGTCGCTGATCCGCCGCATCGAGGACGGCGAGGTCGATATCGTCATCGCCACCCAGGCCGCCGCCAAGGGCCATAACTTCCCGAACCTGACCCTTGTGGGCATTGTCGACGCCGACCTGGGGCTGAAGGGCGGCGACCTGCGGGCGGCGGAGCGGACCTTCCAGCTCCTGGCCCAGGCGACGGGCCGTGCCGGGCGCAAGGTCAAGCCGGGGCGCGCCGTCATCCAGACCTATACGCCGGAACATCCGGTCATGCAGGCCTTGCAGCATCAGGACCGCGAAGCCTTCTACGCCTATGAAAGCATGTCGCGCGAGATCGCCAAGTTTCCGCCGTTCGGCCGGTTGGGGGCGGTGATCCTGCAGGGCCGCGACCAGAACCAGCTGAACCGGTTTGCGCATGAGCTGACCCTGGTGATTCCCAACAGTCCCGGCATCGATGTCTATGGTCCGGCCGATGCACCGTTGGCCCTGGTGCGCGGCCAATGGCGCAAGCGCTTCCTGGTGCGCGCCGACCGCAACCGTGATCTCCAGGGCTTCCTGGCTCACTGGCTTACCAGCGTCAAACGCCCCAGCGCCATCCGTCAGATCGTCGATATCGACCCGTATAATTTCTTGTAGGCGGGTCGCTGTCAGAAGGCCTGATCTCACCTTTCCGCTCCCATGCAAAGCAGGGCAATCGCATATGGCATTCCAAGGTAGCGGGTCGCCTATTCCTTCTCCCCTTGAATAGGGGAGAAGGTGGCCCGAAGGGCCGGATGAGGGGTAAATCCGGCATCTTCCGCGCGCGCTCGTGCTGGCACTACCGCTCATATTGGCGTTACGCGCCTTTCTTTCGCTGGCGCTCCGCTCCTCAAATGGAGAGAGGAAAGGCCCGAAGGTCAAGGTCAGCGGGAAATCATATAGCGATGCGCGCGCTGAAGGTGCAGTAACCCCCCATCCGACCCTGCGGGCCACCCAACGCTGGCGAAAGCTATACTTTCGCTGGCGCTATACCCCTCAAGTGGGGAGAAGGGAAGTCCGTTCAATATCTGAGATTCCCTGGGGTTCGCAGAGAAGGGCTTTACGCCGCAATATCCAGATGCATGCCGGCCATCGGCGCCTCGGCCTTGAGGTCGCGGTCGGTGTCCTCGATCTCCTTGCGCAGGGACTTCAACTGTTCCTCGACGTCCTTGAAGGCCTCGTCGGTCGCCTTGTCCGGCTTTTGCATGGCCTTCTGCATGCGTGCGGGTGTCAGCAGCTTCTGTTCGATCAGGTTGACCAGGGCGCGGATTTCCTTGGTGAAGTTGAGGCCGTCTTCACCGACCATGGTCTTGGCGGCGGTTTCGACCGCGCCATAGGGAGCCGTCGGGTCGGGCTGTGCCGCCGAATCGGTCTTCGGATCCTGACCGCCATCAGGCGTATCGGAAGCGGCGGCCTTGCCGGCCTCAGGTGCGTCGGCCTTGGCGGCGTCATCCCCATCCGGCTTCTCGGCCGTGTCGCCGGCAGCCGTGGGGGCGGGTTCTGCCGGCATGGCGGTGACACCGGCGTCGCCGGCATTGTCCATCTCGCTTTTCAGCGCGGCCTTGTATGCCTTGATGGCGGCCTTCAGGTCCTTGAAGACCTGCGCCAGGGCTTTCGCCATCTCCTTCGGATTGTTGGCGTAGAGCGACTTCAGGATATTGAGGCGCTTGCGGATTTCCTGGATCTGCTCGCGCACGCGCGTCTTCGTCTGCTCGGCGGCGTCGTTCTTCGGCGAGCTCAACACCTTGCTGGCCGCGGCGGTGATCGCGGCCTTCTTCTTGTCGGCGGCTTCCTGCGCCTGGAAGCGCTCGACCGACATGCCACGCGGCAGCGCGGCAGGCAGGGTCGACGTTATGTCCATGGTCTTCGCCTTCTGCGAACGGACCATCATCATAACGAAGTTCGCTTAATCCGAGGTTTAGCTCTTGCTTCTTTTCCGCCGCAGCATCTGCAAGCCTTCGACGAAGGCGCCGAACGCCATGGCGCCATAGACATAGCCCTTGTCGACATGGTGGCCCGTGCCGTCCATGATCAGCACGGCCCCGATCATCAGCAGGAAGCCCAAGGCCAGCATGACGATCGACGGATGGCGGCCGATAAAGGCCGAGATCGGACCCGACGCCACGAACATCAGGAAGACGGCGATCAGCACGGCGCCGATCATGATCGGCAGGTGGTCGGTCATGCCGACGGCGGTCAGTATGCTGTCGATCGAGAAGACGATGTCGAGCATCAGGATCTGGGCGATGGCAGCGGCGAAGCCCAGCGACTTGGACGGCTTTTTGTCGTGGTCGTCGCCGTCCTTGTGGCTGGTGGCGTGGCTGATCTCGGTCGTGGCCTTGTAGACCAGGAACAGGCCGCCGGCGATCAGGATGATGTCGCGCCACGAATAGCCGTGACCCATGGCGGTGAAGACCGGGTCCTTGAGCGCCGTCAGGCTGGTCAGGGTGAACAGCAAAAGGATGCGCATGATCAGCGCGCCGCCCAGGCCGAAGGCGCGGGCCCGGCCGCGCATGGCTTCGGGCAGCTTGTTGGTCAGAATGGAGATGAAGATCAGATTGTCGATGCCGAGGACGACTTCCATGACCACCAAGGTCAAAAGCGCCGCCCAGGCCGCCGGATCAAGTAGAAGCGATGTTATAACGTCCATATGTCTATGACCCTGCCCTTGGAGCGATATGTCGACCCATGGTTTTAAATAAAAGAATTGCCTTGAATCTCAAGGCATGAGGCAAAAAGATATTTTGGACACCGGCCCGGCTTTTTTGGCTTTTTTGCCGGGGTGATTGGTTGCGGCCCGCAAAACCCTATGCTAAGGAGCCCGCGCTTCGTGGCCGTTGGCAGCGCCCTGTGCGCTCGCGGCCCCGTGCCCATAATCAAAAACAGCCGTTTTTCGCCACCTCTTTTCGTCTGGGACCCTACGTGAACGATCAATTCCGAGAAACCGAAGCCGGTGACCGTTACGCGAAGGCCGCCTTCGAACTGGCCCAGGACCAGGGTGTCCTGGAGGCCGTTCACAAGGACCTCGCCACCGTCAAGGCGCTGCTTCTGCAAAGCGCCGAGCTGCGTAATTTTGTCGCATCGTTCGTCTATACGTCCGATCTCAAGCTGAAGGGCCTGCTGGCCGTCACCGCCAGCCTGAAGCTGAACCCGCTGACGAACAAGGTGTTCGGCCTCCTGGCGCAGAACCGCCGCCTGGGCGACCTGTTCCCGTTCCTCAACGCCTTTTCCAAGCGCTATGATGCGCTGAAAGGCATTGTGAACGCCGAAGTCACGTCGGCCGTGCCGCTGTCCGACGAACAGCTCGGCAACCTGAAAGCCGCCCTGGGCAAGGCCCTGGGGCAATCGGCCGAAGTCAGCACCGTTGTTGACCCGGCCATCCTGGGCGGACTGAAGGTCCGCGTGGGCTCGCGTCTGTTCGACGCATCGTTGAAGACCAAACTCGATTCCCTCAAATTCGCCCTTAAGAGAGCGTAACACTCATGGATATTCGTGCAGCCGAAATCTCGGCTATTCTCAAAGCGCAAATCGCTGGCTTCGGTGAAGAAGCGGACGTCTCCGACGTCGGTCAGGTCCTGTCGGTCGGCGACGGTATCGCCCGCGTCTACGGCCTCGACAAGGTCCAGGCCGGTGAAATGGTGCTGTTCCCGAAAGCGGGCGTCAAGGGCATGGCCCTGAACCTCGAAAAGGACAATGTCGGCGTCGTTATCTTCGGCGAAGACCGTGAAATCCGCGAAGGCGACGAAGTGCGCCGCCTCGGCGAAATCGTGGACGTGCCGGTCGGCAAGGGTCTGCTGGGCCGCGTCGTCAACCCGCTGGGCGAGCCGATCGACGGCAAGGGCCCGATCGAGTCGGTCGAACGCCGCCGCGTCGACGTCAAGGCGCCGGGCATCATCCCGCGCAAGTCGGTGCACGAGCCCGTGCAGACCGGCATCAAGGCCATCGACACCCTGATCCCCGTCGGCCGCGGCCAGCGCGAACTGATCATCGGTGACCGCCAGACCGGCAAGACCGCCGTCGCCATCGACGCCATCCTGAACCAGAAGGCGGTCAACGCCGGTACGGACGAGAAGGCCAAGCTGTACTGCATCTACGTCGCCATCGGCCAGAAGCGCTCGACCGTCGCCCAGATCGTCAAGTCGCTGGAAGAAAACGGCGCGCTCGACTACACGATCGTCGTGTCGGCCACCGCTTCGGAACCGGCTCCGCTGCAATACCTGGCCCCGTTCGCGGGCTGCGCCATGGGCGAATGGTTCCGTGACAACGGCATGCACGCCCTGATCATCTATGACGACCTGTCGAAGCAGGCCGTCGCCTATCGTCAGATGTCGCTGCTGCTGCGCCGTCCGCCCGGCCGCGAAGCCTATCCGGGCGACGTCTTCTACCTGCACTCACGCCTGCTGGAACGCGCCGCCAAGCTCAACGAAGACAACGGCGCCGGCTCGATGACGGCCCTGCCGGTCATCGAAACGCAGGCCAACGACGTGTCGGCCTACATCCCGACCAACGTGATCTCGATCACCGACGGCCAGATCTTCCTCGAAACCGACCTGTTCTACCAGGGCATCCGTCCGGCCGTGAACGTCGGCCTGTCGGTGTCGCGCGTCGGTTCGTCGGCCCAGATCAAGGCGATGAAGCAGGTTGCCGGCGCCATCAAGGGCGACCTGGCCCAGTATCGCGAAATGGCCGCCTTCGCCAAGTTCGGTTCGGACCTCGACGCCGCCACCCAGCGCCTGCTGGCCCGTGGCGCGCGCCTGACGGAACTGCTGAAGCAGCCGCAATACTCGCCGCTGAAGGTCGAAGAGCAGGTCTGCGTGATCTACGCCGGTACCCGCGGTTACCTCGACAAGGTGGCTGTCGGCGATGTCGGCCGTTACGAGCGTGAACTGCTGTCGCTGCTCCGCACGCGCCACGTCGACCTCCTGACCGCCATCCGCGAGCAGAAGGCCCTGTCGGCCGAGCTGGAAAACCAGCTGAAGACGATCGTCGCCGACTTCACGTCGAACTTCGCCTAAGGGTCCGCAATGCCCAGCTTGAAGGACATGCGCAATCAGATCGGAAGCGTGAAAGCCACGCAGAAGATCACGAAAGCGATGCAAATGGTGGCGGCGGCCAAGCTCAAGCGCGCACAGGACGCGGCGGAAAACGCCCGTCCTTACGCCAAGCGCATGGCTGCAGTCATCGCCAACCTGGCCAAGGGCATTTCGGGCGATTCCGCGCCGAAGATGCTCACGGGCACGGGTTCGCAGCATAACCAGCTGGTGGTTGTCGCCACGGCGGACCGCGGTCTGGCCGGCGGCTTCAACACCAACATCGTGCGTGCCGCCCGCGACTTCATCAACGGCCAGATCGCCCAGGGCCGCAACGTCCGCATCATTGCGATCGGCCGCAAGGGCCGTGACCAGCTGAAGCGGATGTTCGGCGACCGTGTCGTCGAGTCCTACGACCTCAGCGCCACCAAGGTGCTGACGCTCGACGTCGTGACGCCGATCTCGGCGCTGATCACCGAAGAGTTCGAACACGGCCGCGCCGATGTGGTGACCCTGTTCTACTCGCACTTCAAGTCGGTCATCAGCCAGGTTCCGGAAGCCAAGCGCCTGATCCCGGCAGAGGTCGATACGTCGGCTGCCGCCGCTCCGTCGGGCAAGGCCGTCTACGAATACGAGCCGGGCGAAGAGGAAATCCTCGAAGTCCTGCTGCCGCGCAACCTGTCGGTCCAGATCCTGTCCGCCCTGTTCGAAAACAACGCCGGCTTCTACGCCGCGCAGATGAGCGCCATGGACAACGCCACGCGCAACGCGGGCGAGATGATCAATGCGCTGACCCTGAAATATAACCGCTCACGCCAGGCCCAAATCACCAAGGAGCTGATCGAAATCATCTCCGGTGCCGAAGCCCTCTAGGAACTGAACATGACCGCCCATCAGACGATCACGGCCGCCAAGGGCCGCATTTCGCAAGTCATCGGCGCCGTTGTCGACATCGAGTTCGACGGTGCGCTGCCGGCCATCCTCAACGCGCTGGAAACGACCAACACGGCGTCGGGTACGCGCCTGGTTCTCGAAGTGGCCCAGCACCTCGGTGAAAACACCGTGCGCGCCATCGCCATGGACGCCACCGAAGGCCTGGTTCGCGGCCAGCCCGTGTCCGACACCGGTGCTGCCATCACCGTGCCGGTCGGCCCAGCGACGCTCGGCCGCATCATGAACGTCATCGGCGAGCCGATCGATGAAGCCGGTCCGATCGAAACCACCTTCTTCAACCCGATCCACGCTGACGCCCCGGCCTTTGCCGACCAGGCGACTTCGGCCGAAATCCTCGTCACCGGCATCAAGGTCGTCGACCTGATCTGCCCGTACGCCAAGGGCGGCAAGATCGGCCTGTTCGGCGGCGCCGGCGTCGGCAAGACCGTGACCATCCAGGAACTGATCAACAACATCGCCAAGGCCTACGGCGGCTACTCGGTGTTCGCCGGCGTCGGCGAGCGCACCCGCGAAGGCAACGACCTGTATCACGAAATGATCGAGTCGAAGGTGAACGAGCACGGCGGTGGCGGCACCTCGCGCTGTACGCTGGTCTACGGCCAGATGAACGAGCCCCCCGGCGCCCGCGCCCGCGTCGCCCTGACCGGCCTGGCCCAGGCGGAATATTTCCGCGACCAGGAAGGCAAGGACGTGCTGTTCTTCGTCGACAACATCTTCCGCTTCACCCAGGCGGGTTCGGAAGTGTCGGCTCTGCTCGGCCGTATTCCTTCGGCCGTGGGTTATCAGCCGACGCTTGCGACCGAAATGGGCCGTCTGCAGGAACGCATCACCTCGACCAACAAGGGTTCGATCACCTCGGTTCAGGCCGTGTACGTCCCGGCCGACGACCTGACCGACCCGGCGCCCGCCACCTCGTTCGCCCACCTCGACGCCACGACCGTCCTGTCGCGTTCGATCGCCGAACAGGGCATCTATCCGGCTGTCGATCCGCTCGACTCGACCTCGCGTATCCTCGATCCGCGCGTCGTCGGCCAGGAGCACTATGAGACCGCCACGCGCGTCCAGGAAATCCTGCAGCAGTACAAGGCGCTGAAGGACATCATCGCCATCCTCGGCATGGACGAACTGTCGGAAGAAGACAAGGCGACCGTCGCCCGCGCCCGCAAAATCCAGCGCTTCATGTCGCAGCCCTTCCACGTGGCCGAAGTCTTCACCGGCACGCCGGGCGTGCTGATGTCGATCGAAGACACGATCAAGGGCTTCAAGGGCATCTGCAACGGTGATTACGACCACCTGCCTGAAGCCGCCTTCTACATGGTCGGTACGATCGAAGACGCCATTGCCAAGGCCGAGCGTCTGGCTTCGGAAGGCAAGTAATCATGGCCGACAAGCTGCATGTGTCGCTGGTGACCCCTGAGGCCGAACTGTTCGCCGGCGACGTCGATCAGGTCGTGGCTCCGGGCGTCGAAGGCCAGTTCGGCGTTCTGGCGCACCATGCCCCGTTCATGACGATCCTCGCCGAGGGCGACGTGGTGGTGATGGATGGCGGCAAGACGCGCGTCTTCCAGGTGCGTGGCGGCTTTGCCGACGTCAGCGAAGAAGGCATGACGATCCTGGCCGAGCACGCCACCGAATATGGCGAGAGCGTCCACTAATATTAACGGTCATAAGAATGGCCGTTGATATTAGCTTTTTTTCAGCTCAGGCGCCGCATGGCTCCTCGCATAAGCTCGGGCGCGCAGTCGCGCTTGCCAACGGCAGTCGCCGTTGGAATAAAACGAATGGGGTGTGGGGTCCGTGACCCCACGTCTTCCTTCATAAAAAACCCCGCTCCATCAGAGCGGGGTTTTTTATTGACCCGAAGCCAGGGTTTCCGGCCTCTACCTCAGCTTTCCGTCAGCAGATCGAACCCGCCATAGATCAAGCGCTTGCCGTCGAACGGCATGTTCATATTGGCCATGCGCGGATCTTCGCGCATCTTGGCGCTGCCAGTGTCGCGCGTCGCCTTGTCGGGCCATTCAACCCACGAGAAGACGACGGATTCGCTGGCTTCGAGTTTGACAGCCATGGAAAAGGAGGTGGTCGTGCCTTCGGGCACGTCGTCCCCCCAGAATTCGCGGACGCTGACGGCGCCGAATTCCTTGGCTATGGCGCTGTAGGTCTTCGACGCCTCGATATAGGCGTCCTTCTTGTCGTTGGGGACGGGGATAACAAAACCATCGATATAGGGCATGAGGGCCTCCGTTGCTGGCCCGGCGATTATGCCCCACGCCAGACGTCAGGTCTTGTCAGCAGGCGGCAGGATCACGCTTTGATGATATGCCGGAACTCGGCGATCACCTTGCGGTAGGAATCGCGCTTGAAGTGGACGACGCGGTCGATGACGCGGTCGATATCGCACCATTCCCAGCGGGAAAACTCCTGCTCGTGGTGGGCATGGAGATCGACTTCGTCGTCCTGGCCGGTAAAGCGCATGGCGAACCATACCTGCTTCTGGCCGAGATAGTTCTTGCCGATCTTGCCCTGGGCCAGGACTTCGGGCGGGAAGTCGTAATAGACCCAGTCGGCGGTGCGCGCGACGATGTCCACCGATCGGATGCCGGTTTCCTCGACCAGCTCGCGGCGGGCGGCGGCTTCCAGGTCCTCGCCTTCGTCGATCCCGCCCTGGGGGAACTGCCAGCTGTGGTCGCCGGTCATGCCGTAGCGGTGGCCGAGCCAGACCTTGCCGTCCGCATTGAAGACGACGATGCCGACATTGGGGCGATACCCCTTTGGTTTTTCAGCGTTCATCAGCGTGTCAAAGCAGAGGCGGGCGCCAGTTGCAAGCCTTTGGAATCGAGCGTCTGGGTCCAGCGGATGGCGGCGGCCAGGGTCACCGGATAGGCGAAGCCGGTGCCGAGCGCCATGCCGCGCGACTTGGCCTGGGTTTCCAGGCCTGCCAGCTGCTGGGTGATGGCCTGGGCGTTGATCTGGCTGTCGACGACGCGGTCGGCCGACAGGCGCGCCCAGGCGCCCGGCTGGCCGCGCGCCTGGCCGTCGTCGACGAAGGCGATGCCGCGGGCCTTCAGCGTCTGCATGAAGGTCGCCATGCCGGCCTTGTCCTTGAAGAAGGCGCCGCCCTGGTAGTTGGACATGGCGAAATAGCCGGTGGCGCGGGTCATCACCCAGTTCATGCGCGCCATCAGGTCTTCGTTGCGCATATTGGCCAGCAAGGTCTGCGGGCCGGGGTCGTTGTCCGGATAGTTGGTCGGCTGCATCGGGACTTCGATGATGACTTCGTGGCCGGCGGCGCGCGCCAGATCGATCCAGGTCTGCAGGTTCTGGGTATAGGGCACGAAGCTTAAGGTCACGGCGGCCGGCAGCGTGTCGATGGCTTCCTTGGTAGCGGCCGGATTGATGCCGAGGCCGCCGACGATCAGCGCGACCATGGGACGGCCGTCGCTCTTGAACGGCCGGGCATAGGCCGAGGCCGGCGACATGCCGTTGGCGGCGACCTGGGGCAGGGGGCCGTTCGGCGTCTGCTGGACCAGCGAGGCGACGGGCGCGGGCGCCAGCGGCGACGGCGCGGCCTTGGGACCAGCCTTGACGGCGGCGGCCGTGCCGTCGTCATTGGGAAGGGTGATGACCGCGCCCTGCTGCGAGGCATCGGCCGACATGTCCATGCCGCCGGTCGCCGAAGCGTCCTGGAACATGCCCATGCTGTCGAGCGTGAAGGCCGGCTGGCCGTTGCGGTTGGCGTCGGGCGTATTGATGGTGCGCGGCGCGTCCTTGGGCTTGTCGAGCAGGATGCGCACCGACGGCGAACCGGCGTCGGGATCGCCTGCCAGGTTCAGAAAGACGAAGAGGCAGGCGGCGAAGGCGGCCATGGCGGCGCCCGGCGCGACATAAGGCTTCTTGAACAGAGCCACCGTCTTGTCGGCAAGCGCGCGCGGCTCGAAGGTGAACTTGACCTTCGGACGGGGCGCAGGCGCGGGCGATGACGACTTGGGCTTGGCGAACATGAACGAAATCCTTGCTTCATTTATGCCGCTCTATGGTTAACAAACACTAACGCCGGTTAAGGAAAAGGCCCCGGTGACAGGATCATCGGGGCCTCTTTCAACCTTGGTTCTGCTCTCTTACTTCGAAGCGCTGCTCGAAGATGAAGAGGACGATGCGCTGCTGGACGACGCCGCAGCGCCTTCCTTGGCCGTCGTACCCGGCTTGGTCTTGTTCTGGAAGCGCTTGCCGGGCTCGTCAACCAGCTGCGCGTCGGCCATGGCCTGGCCGCGCGGGTGGGCGGCGGCCTGCTTGACGTCGCCGCCGTAGCTCAGCACGTCGATGGCGCGGGCCAGCTGGAAGTCGCCGGTCTTGGTGTCGTAGTTTTCCGGCGGCACTTCCTGGACGGCGTGCGGCGAGCGGCGGGTCTTGCCTTCGTCGGCGGTGAGCGCGTTGGAATAGGCGGCTTCCGAATACTGCAAGGCGGCCGTGGCTATGTATTTCGCCTGGTCCTTGGACTGCGCGACTTCCAGGTCCGGCTCGATGCCGGTCTTCTGGATCGAGCGGCCCGACGGCGTGTAGTAGCGCGCCGTGGTCAGCTTGACCGCGCGGCCTTCGCCCAGCGGGATGACGCTCTGGACGCTGCCCTTGCCGAAGGTCGTCAGGCCGACGATTTCGGCGCGGTGCTGGTCCTGGAGCGCGCCGGAGACGATTTCCGCCGCCGAGGCCGTGCCCGGGTTGGTCAGTACGGCCATGGGCAGGCCGTGCAGCATGTCGCCCTTCTTCGCCTGGTAGCGGATGATGTCGTTGGGATCGCGGCCGCGCTGCGACACGATCTCGCCGCCGTCGAGGAACAGGTCGGCGACCTGGACAGACTGATCCAGCAGGCCGCCCGGATTGTTGCGCAGGTCGAGGACAAGGCCCTTCATCTTCGGGTTCTTGGCCATAAGGTCGGCCAGGGCGTCGTGCGCTTCCTGACCAGTCGTTTCCGAGAAGCTGGCGATGCGCAGGTAGCCGTAATCGCCTTCCATGCGCGCCTTGACCGACTTCACGGTGATGACTTCGCGGGTCAGGGTGACGTCGAACGGATCGTCCTTGCCGGTGCGGACCACGGTGAGGGTCAGCTTGGTGTTGGGCGCGCCCTTCATCTTGGACACGGCGTCGTTCAGGCGCATGCCCAGGATCGAATTGCCGTCGATGGCGGTGATGTAGTCGCCCGATTGCAGGCCCGCGCGCTGCGCCGGCGTGTCGTCCATCGGCGTCTGGATCTTGACCGCGCCGTCTTCGCTGGTCACTTCCAGGCCGATGCCGCCGTAGGTGCCGCGGGTCTTTTCCTGCAGGTCCTTGTAGTCGTCGTCGTCCAGGTAGTTGGAGTGCGGATCGAGGCTGGACAGCATGCCTTCCAGCGACGCCTTGATCAGCTTCTTCGGATCGGTCTTGACGACATAGTCCTGCTGGACGATGGCGAGGACGTTGCCGAACAGCTCAAGCTGCTGGTAGGTGTCCGAGCGCGGCGAAAACACCGGCTGGTTGGCATAGGCGACGGCGCCCAGCCCAAGCGCCAGGGCGGCGACGCCACCCAGTACGTAATTCTTCATGCGTTCCTCTGGGGACGGGATACTCAAGGTAACCTCAATATAACCGGTTGAGTATGGCGTATTCGGGGCCGGGTAGGCCAGTGGTTTTTTACGCCGGCAGGCGAAACACAATCAGTTCCTTGCGACCTGGATCGACGTGGCCGGATTGACCGGCGTGTCCGACCGGCGCAGTTCCATATAAAGACTGACCTTCTTGTCCGAAAGGTTGGGCATGCGCCCCACCGGTTCGTGACGGCCGACCGTCTGGCCTTTTTCGACATAGACGCGGCCGATGCCGGTCAGCACGACGCGAAAATCGTGGCCGACATTGAGGATGACGACCTGGCCGTACGAGTCGACCGGGCCGGCGAACTCGACCTCGCCTTCGGCCGGCGCGGTGACCTGGGCTCCGGGCTGGGCGGCATAGGTGATGCCGCGCTGCCCGTTGCCGAAATCGGTCACCTTGTCGCCGACGACCGGCGGCAGCAGGCGGCTGTCGTCGCCGCCAAGCCCCAGAAGGCCCTTGAGCGGCTGCGCCCCGCGCAGATGATCTTCGCGCGCCTTCAGCTCGACGGATTGCGCCTCCAGTTGGTCGGCCTGGCCGAGGAGCTGGTCCTCCAGCGTCATCTTCTGGCGGATCAGGTCTTCGATCTCGCCACGCTGCTTCGACACGTCGCTTTCCGCGGCGAACATGCCGTCGTTCTGCAACGCGGCTTGCCGCCGGATGGCCACCAGCTGTGCGTTCTGGTCGTAGAGGACCTTGGTGCGCTTCTGCAGTTCGGGTGTGATCTGGCGCATGATGATGGCCGCCAGCACGGCGTCGTTGGCGCGCTGGGTCGAGATGAACAGGGCCGGCGGCGGGTTACGCGTATAGATCTGCAAGGCCGACAGCAGGCGCGCCTCCTTCGTACGCATGATGGTCAGCCGCCGCGTGATATCGGCTTCCTGGAGGTTCAGTGTTTCCAGCTTGGCGCGATAAATGGCGGCGCGGGTTTCCGATGTGCCCTGCTTCTTCGATATGTCGATGATGCGGTTGCGCAGCTCCTCGATCTCCTGGCCGATCTGGCGGGCCGTCTGGCGCGTCGCCTCGCTCTTGCGCTCGTCGGCGCGGCGCTGGGCGGACACATTGTCGAGATCGTCCTGTTCCGCCTGGCTCAGCGTCCGGGTGCGCTGCTGCGCATCGCCGTGCTGGCCAAAGGCAAGCAGGGCAAGGCAAAGCGTTGTCAGGACGAGGGGCAGGCGGCGCAGCATGGGACTTCAACTTTAGCCCGCTTCGCGTTAAGCGACAACGAAGTTGCGCTTGCCAGGAATCACGTTTAGGCGTTTTCTCGAATGTTCTCCCGGGTGGGTTGCCCGCCCGATTTTTTATGAGTGTCTCCATGGATAGTTTGCGCAAGGCCTTGTTCCGCGCTCTTTCCAAATCGCACCTGCCCATGCTGCGCAGCGCCCTGAGCCTCGGCGTGTCTCTGGCCTACGAACCCGGCGATCCCATGCCGGTCTTCCATGCCGCCCTGTCCGGCGCCCATGTCGATGTCTCGGTGTTGCAGACGCTCGAACAGGCCGGCGCCGATCCGGCGACCGCCGATGCGCGCGAAGGGGCTTCGGCGCTCCATCTGGCCGTGGCTCTCTCCGACGCCCGGGTGCTGGAATGGCTGCTGTCGGAAGGACTCGATGTCGATGCCCAGACGCATGACGGCGAAACCGCGCTGATGCGGACGGCGCAACTGCCGGCGCTTGAAGACAGCGATCCGGCCATGGCCGAGCGGGCCTTGCGCGATGCCCGCGTGCTGATCGCCGCCGGGGCCGATGTCAACGTCGTGGATGGCGACGGGCGCACGGCGCTCCATTACGCGGTCGAAGCCGGTGCGGCAGAGATGGTATCCCTGCTGCTGCTGGCCGGCGGCGACGGCGATATCGCCGACGCGGCGGGCGACACGCCGCTGCACATCGCCGCGCGCGAAGGCCGCGACCTCGTGGCGCGCGATCTCCTCGGTAACGGCGCCGATCCGAAGGCCATCAATGGCGTCGGTTTTTCGGGCCTGCACATCCTGGCGGAAAAGCCGGGCGTGGAAATGACCCCGGCGCACCTGCGCCTGGCCGACGCCCTGATCCGGGCCGGTGCCGACCTGACCCAGACCGACAATCGCGGCTATACGCCGCTGGTGGCTGCCGCGGCGGCCGGTAATATTCCGATCGCCGCCGTCTTCGTCGCCCATCATGCCGATGTGTCGGCCGAGTCCTCGGCGGCGCTGCGCCTGGCGGTGCTCTATGAAGACAACGACATGACCGACCTGCTGCTCAAGGCCGGCGCGGAGGCCGACGTGGCCGCCGGCGCCGAAGAGGAACGCCCGCTGCATACCGCGGCGCAGGAAGGCTTCGTCCACGGTATCCGCGTGCTGCTCGACCATGGCGCCGATATCGAAGCGCGCAATATCGACGGCGAAACGCCGCTTTTGATCGCGGCGCGGCGTCAGAAGTACGCGGCGGTGACGCTGCTGCTCGAACGCGGTGCGTCGTTGCGCGCCGAGGACCATTATGGCTGCACGGTGCAGATGTTGGTCAGTCAGCGTGCGGATTCGCACCTGGCGAAGCTGCTACAAAGCCAGAAGGCCGACGAACTGCTATTGGTTCAGTCGCGGTGATAGGGCAGGCCGGCCAGGATCGTCACCGCCCGGTACATCTGCTCGGCCAGCATGACGCGGACCAGGGCGTGCGGCCAAGTCTGCGGCCCGAAGGCCAGGGCAAAGGTCGCCTGTTCCCGTAAGCTTGGGTCCAGCCCGTCGGCGCCGCCGATCAGGAAGGTGACGCGGCGTTCCCCTCTATCCTTATAGGTTTCCAGCCGGCGCGCGATGGCGCGCGATGCCAGCTGTTCGCCGCGTTCGTCGCAGGCAATCAGGATGCCGCCGTCGAGCGACGCGCGGATGGCCTCGGCCTCGGCGGCCTTGAGCTGTTCGGAGGTGAGCGACTTCGCCTTCTTCGCCTCGACCTCGACCAGGTCGGCGGGGCCGACGCCCAGAGGCCGGCCGGTCTGGGTGGCGCGCAAAAGATAGTCGCGCGTCATGGCGTTTTCGGTCGTATTGCCGAGCCGCCCGACGGCGCAAAGGGTCAGTTTCATGGTGGATATAAAGGAAAAGGGCGCCTGCCTTTTTTGCTGGGTCGCATTTCCTATGGGAAATGCTCGGCGCCCTTCGTCGTTACGACATCGTGTGGCCCGAAGGCGACAGCGACCAGATCTTTTCGATATTGTAGAAGGTGCGGACTTCCGGGCGGAAGATGTGCACGACGACGTCGCCGACGTCGATCAGCACCCAGTCGCAGGCCGGCAGGCCTTCGACCTTGACCTTGCCGTAGCCGGCGTCCTTCAGCGTGCGCAGCACGTGGTCGGCCAAGGCGCCGACGTGACGATGCGAGCGCCCCGACGCGATGATCAGGGTGTCGGCGACCGACGACTTGCCTTTAAGATCGATGCAGACGATGTCCTGGGCCTTGTCGTCGTCGAGCTTGTCGACGATCATGGTTTCCAGCGCCATATCGGTGTGCCCTTCGGCCTCCCCTTCGGCCATTGGGCTGCCCTGAAGCGTGTCAGGGGCGGTGTCCTCAAGGTGAGGAGCGGTTTTGGGCGCGCCTTGCGCGGGTTGCAGAGACAGGGTCAGGGTTCCTTATGCGGCGACACGCGCGCAGACCGATCCGGTCGCGGCATGCCAACTAAGGATTGACCCTAGCACAGAAGTGACCTCGGGTCATCCCTCGTTGGGGTGCAGTGCCGAATTTTTGAGGTGGAGTGGTTTTAGCGGCTTTTCGGATTGAGCCGCTGCGCCCGGATCGCCGTCGACGAATGGCTGTGCAGCGGGCCCTTGAGATAGCTCCAGGCCGGCGCTTCGGCGCAGGGCAGGATATGGCCGGCGCGTTCGGGCCTGCGGAAACGGGCAAAGCGCTTGGCGGCCGGCGACAGGCGCGCATTGAGCAGGGCGCCCGGCCGCGACACGACGGCAACCGGCACCATGTGCATGATCTGCACCCAGCCGCGCCAGCGGTGGAAGCTGGCCAGGCTGTCGCCGCCCATGATCCACACGAAGTTGACCCCGGGATAGCGGGCCTTCAGGGCGCGCAGCGTATCGAGCGTATAGGTGGCGTGGATATGCGTCTCGAAGTCGGAGACGATGTCCTTCGGGCCGACAAAGGCCCTGACCTCGGCGATGCGCTGGTGCAGGGGCGCCGTATCGGCCCTGCTTTTCAACGGGTTCTGCGGCGAGACCAGCCAGATGACGCAGTCGAGGCCCAACCGCATACGCGCCGTTTCGGCGACGTGGCGGTGGCCTTCATGCGCCGGATTGAACGAGCCGCCGAACAGGCCGACCTTCATGCCGCGTTCGAGATGGAGGCCGGTGCGCAAGGCGCCTGAACGCACCGCCGCCGCCATGGGCGCAAGACCGGCGAACCACATCTCAGCGGCCTCCGGACGGATCGGACATGGACGGCCCCCGGTCGACCACTAGGCATTGTCCCAGGGGTTGTAGCCGCCGGATGAGGTCGGCGTGTCGTCTTCCTCGTGCGGCGACTTGCCGGAAATGGTCTCGAAGGCGGCGAACAGAAGCTCGCGCACACCCTGGCCCGACACACCCGAAATCATGTGCGGCGTCTGGCCGGACGCGCGTTTGATCTTTTGTTTGAGGCTCTTGCGCGTATCGGCATCCAGCGCGTCGATCTTGTTGATCGCGACCAGTTCCGGCCGCTCGGCCAGGTCGACGCCGTGCTCCTGGCCATAGGCTTCCAGCTCATGGCGGATGACCTTGTAGGCCTCGACCGGGTTTTCCTGCGTGCCGTCGATCAGGTGGATCAGCACCTTGGTGCGCTCGACGTGGCCGAGGAACTTGGTGCCGAGCCCCAGGCCTTCCGACGCGCCTTCGATCAGGCCCGGAATGTCGGCCAGGACGAAGCGCTGCTCAGGGCCCAGGTCGATGACGCCGAGATTGGGCGTCAGCGTTGTGAACGGATAGTCGGCGATCTTGGGCTTTGCGGCCGAAGATGCCGCCAGGAAGGTCGACTTGCCGGCATTGGGCAGGCCGACCAGGCCGGCGTCGGCGATCAGCTTAAGCCGCAGCCAGATCCAGCGTTCTTCGCCTTCCTGGCCCGGCAGGGCGAAGGTGGGCGCCTGGTTGACCGGGCCCTTGAAGCGCGTATTGCCCCAGCCGCCATTGCCGCCCTTGGCCAGCAGGAAGCGCTTGCCGGCGGTGTCGAGATCGACGATCACGTCCTCCTCGTCCTCGTCCAGCACCTCGGTGCCGACGGGGACGCGCAGGATGACGTCCTCGGCGTTGGCGCCGTGCATTTGCCGGCCCTTGCCGTGCTCGCCGGTGCGGGCCTTGAAGTGCTGCTGATAGCGATAGTCGATCAGCGTGTTGAGGCCTTCGACGGCCTCGACCCAGACGTCGCCGCCCTTGCCGCCGTCGCCGCCGTCGGGGCCGCCGTTCGGAATGAATTTTTCGCGCCGGAACGATACGCTGCCCGCGCCGCCGTTGCCCGAACGGATATAGATCTTGGCCTGGTCCAGAAACTTCATAGTCGGATTGTCTTGGAGGAAAGTGCGCGCAAGATCAATGATCTTGTCAGCAGATGAAACAAAAGAGCCTTCCCGCGACAGTCGCGGGAAGGCCCGGATTGAGATTTGACGGTCCGAATTACAGAATACGGATCATGTGCAGGGCGAGGTGCTCGCCCTCGCGCGCCAGCGACGTCTCCATCGTCCGGCGGCCGGTGTAAAGGAAGTCGGCATTGTTGAGCAGAGCGCCCGACGCTTCGTTGTCGGCGAAGTGCGCCGCGTGGACGACGCGATGCAGCTTGCGCTTCTTGACCCAGCGCAGCAGGCCTTCGACGGCCTCCAACGCATAGCCCTTGCCCTGGAAGGCCGGGGCGATGAAGACGCTGAGGTTCGGGCCGAAGCTGTGCAGGCCCGGACCCTTGCCGCACGACTGCCGGGTCAGCGAGACCAGCCCGACCATCTGCTCGTCGTCGATGCGGACGGCCCAGTAGGTCAGCCTGGCCGCGCACATGTCGGCGAGCAGCTTTTCAGCCTCCTCGCGCGCCAGCGGGTGCGGAATGGCGTGCGTCATGCGCGCCGAATTCTTGTCGGAAAATACGGCCATCAGGGCGTCCAGATCCCCCGGTTTGAGCGGCGTCAGGCTCAGACGGGTGGTTTCGATGCTGATCTGCTCTGGCGGCATGGCGCCGGCGGGGCGCCGGTCGATGTCGTTGCGCGGTATCATTGCTCATCTCCTTGGTCCCCTTGCGAGGACTGCCCTTTGACCCGGCGTAGTGTTGTTATGCACCGGATGGGGCGTATTTAGGGTCGAACTGTGTCAGTTCGAGACCCGGGTGAGGCTGAGCGGGATCACATTTGGTAAAATCTGGCCTAAGGCCTTGATCCAGATGCGAAAACGGGAGCCCGGAAAAATCCGGACTCCCGCTCAAATCTTGGGTCCGGATCGGCTGTTTGTACAGACACGATCCGAAAAACCTTGGATCGCGTTATTCGGCGGCTTCGGCTGCCGGAAGGATCGACACGTAACAGCGGTTGTCACGCTTCGTCGTAAACTTCACCTGGCCTGTCGCCGTGGCGAAAAGCGTGTGGTCGCGGCCGAGGCCGACATTGGTGCCCGGCCAGAACTTCGTGCCGCGTTGACGGACGAGGATGTTGCCCGCGAGGACGTTTTCACCGCCGAAGCGCTTTACGCCAAGGCGTTTGGCTTCTGAGTCGCGGCCGTTGCGCGACGAACCGCCGGATTTTTTGTGTGCCATGGGAGGTTACTCCTTAAATCTGGGTTCTTACGCTTCGTCCGAAGTGGCTTCAGCAGCCTTCTTCTTCGGAGCGGCCTTCTTCTTCGGAGCCGGAGCGGCGTCTTCAGCCACCGGAGCCGAAACGGCGGGGGTTTCAACGGCGGCGGCCAGGCCGCGCGGCGCCAGGTTACGGGCGCGGGCGTCGAGTTCGGCCTTCGTCGTCAGCGAGACGGTGCCGTCCCACTTGGCCGACTTGCCGGCGCCGGCGATCGAGATGACGCGCAGGACGCTTTCCAGCTGGCGGTGACCGCGCGTACGGCGGTAGCCCTGACGGCGGATCTTCTTGAAGATGCGGACCTTGTCGCCCTTGCGGGTTTCGATCAGCGTCGCCGAAACCGTCGCGCCGTCGACCAGCGGGGCGCCGATCACGGCACCGGCTTCGTCGCCCAGCATCAGGACTTCGTTGAAGGTGACGGCAGCGCCGGCTTCGCCTTCCAGCTTTTCGACCTTGATCAGATCGCCAGCCGCGACACGGTATTGCTTACCGCCTGTTTTGATGACCGCGTACATGGTCAAGTGCCTCACAGATGGCGCAGGCGTTAGGGAAGCAAGCTTCCGGATGACCGCGCGAGAAATGGAAATACCGCCCCGTGGAGCAAACAGCCCCCGGGCGAGAGGGCGCGACTTATACAGGGATATGGTAGTGAGTCAACGCCCGAGCGGGCATTTCAGTCAATTATTGTTCCTCACGCGGCCACGGGCTGAGAGACGCCGGCATCGAGCGCGATGAACAGGCGCGCGAACAGGGTCTTTTCCAGGGTCTGGGCGCTGTCGAGGGCTGCTGCGGTGTCGAAACCGATCTCGGCAAGGCGGTCGATCATGTCGATCAGGTGCTTGTCTTCCTCGGCGATGATGCCCTTGAGCGGCAGCGGATAGTTCGCCGCGATCAGTTCCTGTTGATAAAGACGATAGACCCAGATGGCGCGCAGCTCGACGACCAGCGACACCCACAGATATCCGGTTTCGGCATGGACCTCACCGAGAGGCCGCGTCAGCCCGGCGTCGAGCCTGCCGAAATAGAGCTTGCCCGGGCCACAGGCCAAAGTCTCTGCGTCGGAATAGCCTTCCAGCTTGTGCCCGGCCAGTTTCTCGGCCTCGCGCTTGAAGAAGAAGGCGTGGCGCGTCTCCTCGGCCAGGTGCTTCAGGATGTCCTGGGTCAGAATGCCCTTCATCTGCGACAGCATGATCTTGCGGCTGCCGATATGCTCCAGCAGCGAAAGAAGATTGAGGAAGCGCGTGTGGTCTTCGGGCTGCGCGATGACGGTGCGCAGGAAGGCGCGGAAGGGCACTTCCAGGTCGCTATTCAAGCGTTCCGTCGCGGACAGCATCAAGGGCGCGGTCAAGGGTTGCGACAATGGCATCGAGGTCATTCCGGCTCAGACAATAGGGGGGCAGCATATAGAGGGTTTGGCCCAGGGGACGCAACAGCACACCGTGCTCAAGGCTGAAACGATAAAGTTTCGGCCCGATGCCCGACAGGTAGCCGGGGTCGTCGACGCGGATATCGAACGCCATGATGGTGCCGGTATGGCGGGCATTTTCCACGTCGGGCCGCGCGGCGAAGTGCGTCAACGCCTCGGCCTGCCAGGCGTGAAGCTGCTGGATGCGTTCCATGACCGGCTCTTCATCCCAGAGCGCCAGCGACGCATTGGCGGCGGCGCAGGCCAGGGGGTTGCCGGTAAAGGACGACGAATGGAAAAAGGTCTTCGCCCGGTCCGGACTATAGAAGGCCTGGTAGATGTCTTCGGTCGAAAGCGTGACGGCCAGCGGCAGGGACCCGGAGGTCAGGCCCTTCGACAGGCAGATGATGTCGGGTGTGATGCCAGCCTGGTCGCAGGCGAAGCGCGTGCCCGTGCGGCCCCAGCCGGTCATGACCTCGTCGGCGATGAACAGCACGCCGTGGCGGCGGCAGACGGTGTGCAACGCGCGCAGAACCTCGGGGCCGTACATCAGCATGCCGCCGGCGCCCAGCACCAGGGGTTCGACGATCAGGGCGGCGATATCACCGGATTTGGCCAATGTCTCAAAAGCCTCGATCGTCAGATGTTCCGCGCCCTTGTCTGGAAAGGGCAGGCGGTGGACATCGAACAGCAGGGGTTCGTAGGCCGCGTTGAACACGCTCTTGCCGCCGACCGACATCGTGCCGACGGTGTCGCCATGATAGGCGTGCTCGAAGGTGGCGATACCGGAGCGCGGCTTGCCGCGATGGGTGAAATAGCCCAGCGCCATCTTCAGCGCGACCTCGACGGCGGTCGATCCGCTGTCGGAAAAGAAGACCCGGGTAAGTTCGGGCGCGGTGATTTCGATCAGTTTGGCCGCCAGCTGTTCGGCGGGTTCGTGCGTGAAGCCGGCGAATATGACCTGGTCGAGCCGCCCCAGCTGTTCCCTGACAGCGGCGACGATCTTCGGGTGGTTGTGGCCGTGGACATTGACCCACCATGACGAGATGGCGTCGATGATGCGTTTTCCGTCCCTTGTATAAAGGTAGGCGCCTTCGGTGCGTTCGACCGCGATCTGCTCCGGCATCAGGGCGTGCTGGGTGAAGGGGTGCCAGATGGCGCTCACAGGAAGTCCTCCAGGCGGAAGTGGTCGGCAAAGGCGGTTTTCAGCGCTGTGGCGTCCACTTGATCAAGCCAGGGCAGGCGGCCGAGCACCCGCGCGCCGGACAGGTCCGCGATGGTGCGGATATTGTCGGCATTTTCGCCGCCGATAAACAGCAAGCCGTGCAGCGGGATATCGCGCGCACGCAGGGCTTCGACCGACAGCAGCGTGTGGTTGATCGTGCCGAGACCGGTGCGGGCACACAGGATGACGGGCGCGTTCCAGTGTTTGAAAAGATCGATCTGGAGAAGCTGCCGGGTCACCGGCACCATCAGCCCACCGGCGCCTTCGACGATCAGCGCGCCGTCGATCCGGGGCACGCATAGCCGCTCGATATCTATTTCAACACCGTCGAGCTCGGCCGAACGGTGCGGCGACAGCGGCTCGGTCAGCACATAGGCTTCGGGCAGGAAGCGTTCGTCCGGCAACCCGGTCAGCGCTCTGACTGTGGTGGTATCGGTGCCGTCCTCGGTGCCCGACTGGATCGGCTTCCAATAGTGCGCATTGAGGCCCAAGGTCAGCATCGCCGCCGCGGCCGTCTTGCCGATGCCGGTATCGGTGCCCGAGACGATAAAGGTGCGGTTCATGGCTGAGGCTCCCAAAGCAAGAAACCCCACCACCATCCCACTACGCTAAAGCTTCGTGGGACGGTCCCCCTCCCCATTTTCTGCGAAAACGGGGAGGTACAAGCACCTCTTGTACCTCCCCGTCGCGCAGCGATGGGGAGGGGGACCGCACGAGCGAGATTGGCGTAAGCCAACGAGCGAGATGTGGTGGTGGGGTTTCTTGCTTCCTGGGTGACCGTATCCATTAGCGCTCATCCCGCTCCAGCAATGGCGACAGGGCATTGGCAAACGCCGACAGGTCGTCTTCCGTCAGATTCGCATTCAACGACAACCGCAGTCGCGCGGTCCCGGCCGGTACTGTCGGCGGGCGAATGGCGCGGATATCGAAGCCCTGGGCCTGTAACACTTCGGCGATGGCGACAGCCCGAGCATCCTCGCCGATCAGGATCGGAACGATCGGGCTATGCACTGTCAGGTCCTGTAAACGCGCCGCGACAAAAGCCTGAAGTGTCCGCAGCCTGTCGCGCCGCCACGGTTCGGCAGCCGACACTTGTAATGCCTTCTGCACCAGCAAGGCCTGCAACGGCATGGGCGCGGTCGAGAAGATAAAGGGCCGGGCGGCATTGACCAGATAGTCGACGATATCGGCGCGGGCACACACCAACGCCCCCGCCACGCCCAACGCCTTGCCGCAGGTATGCAGGCTTATCATCCGTTCGTGCGACAGGCCTTCGGTGACGCCACGGCCGGTGGCGCCGAACACGCCTGTGCCGTGCGCTTCGTCAACGACCAGGATGGCGTCGTACTGCTCGCATAGTTTCAGCAGATCACTGACCGGCGCGACATCGCCGTCCATGCTGTAGACCGACTCGACCAGTACCCAGGCCTGCGCGCCGGCCCGGCGGGGTTTCTTCAATGCCGCTTCGAAGGCGTCGAGGTCGTTGTGCCGTACCTTGGTCGTGTCACAGTGGCTGGCGTGCAGCCCGTCACGCATGCTGGCGTGGCAAAGCGCGTCGAAGATGGCGATGTCGTGCCGGCCGATCAGCGTGGTGATCAGCGCGTAATTGGCTTGAAAGCCGTTGGCGAAGAACAACGTCTTGGGCACGCCGAAATGCCGGGCGGCAAAGGCTTCCAGTTCGGCGTGGGCGTCGCGGTGACCCCGCAGGAGGCGCGATCCCGTGGCGCCGATCTCGATGCCGTTTTCAAGCGCCTCGATCGCGGCCTGGCGAAGCTCGGGATGGCCCGACAGGCCGAGATAGTCGTTCGAAGACAGGTCGATGCCGCCCGGCAGGCGCAGGGACCGGTAACGGCCCTTGGCTTTCAACTGCTCAAGCTCGGCGGAGAAATCGCGCATTTCACTCTCAAACGGCAACGCGGTCCGTCCGTGTAGAGGCAGGGATGGCCGCCGTCAAATCCGTCGATCGGCGTATCGTGCTCACTTCCGCTTGATTTCGCAGCGCAAAGGCATACTTAGACGGCAAGATACAGAATAACACTGTGAAAGGTCCGTCATGCCCGATACCGCTAATGTCAGCCAGAAGACGCCCGTTACCGTTCTTACCGGCTATCTCGGCGCCGGCAAGACGACGCTGCTCAACCGCATCCTGTCGGAAAACCACGGCCAGAAGTACGCGGTCATCGTCAACGAATTCGGCGAAATCGGCATCGACAACGACCTGATCGTCGGCGCCGACGAAGAAGTGTTCGAGATGAACAACGGCTGCGTCTGCTGCACGGTGCGCGGCGACCTGATCCGCATCCTGTCGGGCCTGATGAAGCGCAAGGGCAAGTTCGACGCCATCATCGTCGAAACGACCGGCCTGGCCGATCCCGGCCCGGTGGCGCAGACCTTCTTCGTCGACGAGGACATCAAGGCCAAGACCTATCTCGACTCGGTCACCGCCCTGGTCGACGCCCGCCATTTCGAACAGGCGCTCAAGGACGGCCGCGAAGCCAAGGAACAGATCGCCTTCGCCGACCATATCATCCTCAACAAGACCGACCTGGTGTCGCCGGAAAAGCTCGACGAGATCGAAGGCCGCCTCAAGGGCCTGAACCCGCTGGCGACCATCCAGCGCGCCCAGCGTTCGGACGTGCCGATCAAGTCGCTGCTCAACCAGCACCGTTTCGATCTGATGAAGATGGACTCGGTGTCGAACGCCGGCGACCACGATCATCATGACCACGATCATGATCATGGGCACGACCATCATCACCACGACCACGGGCATGACCATCATCATCATCATCATGATCATGATCACCATGGCCATGACCACCACCATCACAATCCGGCGCACGGCGAAGCCGGCCACGTCCATGACGAGCATTGCAGCCACCAGATCAACCCGATCCACGACGAAGAGATCAAGAGCGTTTCCCTCTCGACGACCCAGCCGCTCGATGGCGTGAAGTTCACGCAGTGGCTCGACAAGCTGCTGGCGGAAAAAGGCCAGGACATCCTGCGCGCCAAGGGCATCCTCAGCGTCAAGGGCGAGGAAAAGCGCCTGGTCTTCCAGGCCGTGCACATGATCCTCGAGGGCGAGCTCCAGCATCCGTGGCGCGAGGGTGAAGAGCGCGTGTCGCGCGCCGTTTTCATCGGTCGCCACCTCGATCACGCGATGCTCAAGGCCGGTTTCGAAGCGACAATTGCGGCGTAAAAGTTTCTCCTCCCTACGCGAAGCGTGGGGAGGGGGACCGCGAAGCGGTGGAGGGGTCTTCTTTCTTTAGCTTCGCCCCCTCCGTCAGTTTCGCTGACACCTCCCCATCTAGCTATGGGGAGGAGGGATATGGTCAAATCCCCTGACTTTGTTTAAAGCCCCACCCATGTCCATAACCTATTCCCAATCCTTCGAATCCTACGTCGTCGCGGCCCTGTTCGATGCGCTGGACGATCCTGTCATCGCGCTTGGTGATGGCCGCGTGACCTTTCCGGACGGCGGCAAGACCTACGACGCCCACCCCAATGCCGGCATCCTGTCGGCGGTGATCCACCCTACAGGGCTCGGCATCATCACTGGGGGCGACGACGGCCGGGTCGTGTGGACCAGCAAGGAGGCCGGTCCGATCGAGCTGGCTGCCCACAAGGGCGCGTGGATCGACGCGATCGCGGTCGCCGGCGACAGCCAGGTGATCGCCTATGCCGCCGCCAAAAAGGTCTATGTCCGCGACCTTCTGAAGAAGACCGAAAACATCTTCGCCCACGACCATTCGGTGTCGGACCTGGCCTTTTCGCCGGATGGCCGAAAGCTTTACTGCGCCACCTATAACGGCGTCGTCGTCTGGTTCACGCGCATCGCGCAGCAGAAGCCCAACAAGCTGTACTGGGCGGGATCGCACACCGGGATCGCGGTCGCGCCGTCGGGCGACTACGTCATCACGGCGATGCAGGAAAACGCCCTGCACGGCTGGCGGACCAAGGACAGCAAGGACATGCGCATGGGCGGCTACCCCGCCAAGATCAAGTCGCTGCAGTTCTTCGCCAAAGGCAAGCTTCTGGCGACTTCGGGCGCCGGCGGCGCGGTTGTGTGGCCGTTCCTGAAGCCCACGGGGCCGATGGGCGAGGAAGCGTCCGAGATCAATCACGAGGAATCGACCGTCGTGTCGGTGGTGGCGGGCGCGGCGGAAGACCCGTTGCTGGCTGCCGGCACCGAGGACGGCCGCGTCTGGCTGGCCGAGTTGCAATCGACACACGTCGCGTGGCTGAAACAGGAAAAGGGCGCGCCCATCACGGCGCTGGCGGTCTCGTCGGCGTCGACGCGCGTCATGTTTGGCGATGAGGACGGTTTCGTCTATATATTCGACGGAATAGACGACGACGAAACTTGAGAGCTGCGCCGGGGGGCGTGTAATGAGTAACAGTGATGACGCGTTCGACAATGCCAACGGCCTCGAGGCCGGGACCCTGTACGATATGAAGCCGGCTGTCGTCGAAGCGCCGGTGCCCGATCCTTTACCGGCGCCTGTTCCCGTCGTTCGTCCGAAAAAGCGCTTCCGGCCGTTTACCTGGCTGGGCATCGTCGTCGGCGGGTTCTTCGTCTTTTCGATCCTGTCGGTCGCGGTGCACCGCTTCGTGCCCGTGCCGATCACCATACTGATGGTCGAGCGCGCCTTCCAGGGCAACGGCATCGATCACCGCTGGGTCGGCGCTGACCGGATCAGCGACAATCTCAAGGCCGCGGTGATCGCGTCCGAGGACGCCAAGTTCTGTTCCCACCAGGGCTTCGACATGGACGCGATCAAGAAGGCCGAAAAGTACAACGCCACGCACAAGAAGAAGCGCGGCGCCTCGACGATCTCGCAGCAGACCGCCAAGAACGTCTTCCTGTGGCCGGACCGGTCGTGGGTGCGCAAGGGGCTCGAGGTCTGGTACACCTTCCTGATCGAGCACATGTGGCCCAAGGACCGGATCATGACGGTCTATCTCAACAGCGTCGAATGGGGCCCGGGCATCTATGGCGCCGAGTCTGCCTCGCAGCACTGGTTCGGCCATTCCGCCGCGACGCTTTCGCCGGCCGAGGCCGCAAAGCTTGCGGCCATTTTGCCCAGCCCGTTGAAATGGAAGGCGACCCATTCCGGCCGCTATGTCAGCAAGCGGTCCGGCAGCATTCAGGCCCGCGCCGGTGTCGTCGACCGCGAGGGCTATGATGAATGCGCCGTTGACTGAAACCCTTGACGCCTGAAACCAAATAGCATTCCCTGCCAGTCCTAACCATCTGGGAGGGTTGGTCATGAAGCGTCTCTGGATCATGTCGGCGGCGTGTGCTGCGCTTTTGGGCGGTTGCGCCAGCACCTCGGCGACCGTGACGCCGCCGCCGGTCGCGGACAATACGCCTCCGCCGGCCCAGCCCGCGCCGCCTCCGCCGCCCGCCGGGCCGACCGCGGAGGACGCCAGGGCCTATGTCGACAGCGCCGAAAAGACCCTGGCCGAGCTGTCGGAATACGACAATCGCGTGCAGTGGGTGCGCTCGACCTTCATCAATTACGATACCGAGTGGCTGCAGACCAAGGCCGACGCGGCGCTGAATGCGGCCACCGTCAAGCTGGCGGTCGGCGCGGCGAAATTCAACGATATCGATGTCGACCCGGTGACGCGGCGCAAGCTGAACCTGCTGCGCCTGTCGCAGGTCCTGCCGGCCGAGGACAAACCCGGTGCCGCAGAGGATCTGGCGGCGGTGTCGACGCGGCTGGATTCGACCTATTCGACGGGCAAGTTCCAGTACAAGGGCAAGACCTACAACCTCGATGATGCGTCGAACGTTTTGGCGTCTTCGCGCGATCCGGTGACCTTGCGCGCCATGTGGGAAGGCTGGCGCACGACGTCGGCGCCGATGAAGGACGACTACGAAAAGCTGGCCCAGCTGTCGAACGCCGGCGCGCAGGGGCTGGGCTACAAGGACACGGGCGCCTTGTGGCGGTCGGGATACGACATGGACCCGGACGCCTTTGCCGCCGAGACCGACAAGCTTTGGGGCCAGGTCGCGCCGTTTTACAAGAACCTGCACTGCTATGTGCGGCGCAAGCTCAATGAAAAATACGGCGATGCCGTCCAGCCGAAGTTCGGGCCTATCCGCGCCGACCTGCTGGGCAATATGTGGGCCCAGGACTGGTCGAACATCTACGACGTGGTGGCGCCGAAAAATATTCGTTCGTCGTACAGCCTCGACAAGCTGCTGACGGCGAAGAAGTACGACCCGGTCAAGATGGTCAAGACAGGTGAGGGCTTCTATACCTCGCTGGGCTTTGCGCCCCTGCCCGCGACCTTCTGGGACCGGTCCCTGATCGCCCGGCCGAAGGATCGCGAGGTGGTGTGTCACGCCTCGGCCTGGGACGTCGACAACCTGTCCGATGTGCGGGTGAAGGCGTGTCTCCAGATCAATGGCGAGGACTTCTATACGGTCCACCATGAGCTGGGGCATAATTTCTACCAGCGCGCCTATGCCGATCAGCCGTACCTGTTCAAGAACGGCGCCAATGACGGCTTCCACGAGGCGATCGGCGATTTCATCGGCTTGTCGTCGGTGACGCCGACCTATCTCAACCAGATCGGCTTGCTGGACAAGGTTCCGGATTCGCGGGAGGACATCCCGTACCTGCTGAAGATGGCTTTGCAGAAGATCGCCTTCCTGCCGTTCGGGGTCGAGGTCGACCGTTGGCGCTGGGAAGTGTTTTCGGGCAAGATCACCAAGGCGGAATATAATCGCCGTTGGTGGGAGCTGGTGAATCAGTACCAGGGCATGGTGCCGCCGGGCGAACGTCCGGCTTCGGCTTTCGATCCGGGCGCCAAGTATCACGTGGCGGCCTCGGTGCCCTATACGCGCTATTTCCTGGCCGAGATCCTGCAGTTCCAGTTCCAGCGCGCGGCCTGCCAGCAGATGGGCTGGAAGGGTCCGCTGCATCGCTGCTCGATCTATAACGAGAAGGCGGTGGGCGAGCGGCTGAACGCCATGCTGGCCATGGGGCAGTCCAAGCCCTGGCCGGATGCCCTGGAGACTTTCACCGGTCAGCGCGAGATGGATGCGACGGCGATCAGCGATTATTTCGCGCCGCTGAATGCGTGGCTGGAGGAGGAGAACAAGGGGCAGACGTGCGGGTGGGAGAGCGCGATCTAGCTCGGTCTGACAAACGGGGTTTGGGGCCTGTGGCCCCAAGTCTTCCTTATTCAATAAAAAAGGCCTGTCCCTTTCAGGGCAGGCCTTTTTTATTGAATAAGAAAAGGTTTGTGGGGTCACGGACCCCACGCCCCATTCGCTAGGCCAGCTTGATCTCCTTCAACCGCTCCTGCAGGAAGTCCTCCGCCATGATCGGTTCCGGGAACTGGTTCGGGCGCTCGTCCGAAATGCAGTTCGGCAGGGTCTTGATGACGTAGTCCGGATTGAAGTGCAGGAAAAACGGCGTCGAATAGCGCGAGAAATCCTTGCGCGCCTCGGCCGGATTGACCACGCGGTGCTGTGTCGACGGCAGGAAACCGTTGGTCAGGCGCGACAGCATGTCGCCGACATTGATGACGATGCAGTCTTCCGGCGGCGTGATCGGCAACCAGCGGCCGTCGCGATCCAGCAACTGCAAACCCGGTTCCTCGGCGCCCAAAAGCAGCGTGATAACGTTGATGTCGCCGTGCGCGCCTGCGCGGACCGACTCGCCCGGCGTCGTCACCGGTGGGTAATGCAGAAGACGCAGCACCGAATTGCCCAGTTGGACCTTATCGGCAAAGAAGTCCGCATCCAGCCCTGTATACAGCGCGATCGCCCGCAACACCTTCTGGCCCAGGGCGTCCAGCGCCGAATACAGGCCCGCCACGCTATCATGGAAATCCGCCACTTCGGCCGGCCAGATATTGTCGCGCATATAGTGGCGATACGGGTGCTCCGGCGGCAGGTAACGGCCGGTGTGCCAGAATTCCTTCAGGTCGTGGTGGGTATAGCCCTTGGCCGTCTCGACACCGAACGGCGTATAGCCGCGCGCCCCGCCGCCGCCCTTGATGTGGTAGCTGCGCTTGACGTCCTCCGGCAAGGCGAAGAAGGCCTTTGTCGCATTCAGGGCGCGCTCCATCAGCACGGGGTCGATGCCGTGCCCGCCCAGAACCGCGAAACCGTAGCGCTGGAACGACCCGCCCAGCGCTTGCGAAAAGGCGCCGAAATCCTGGTCGTAAAGCGTCAAAGGAACGGGCGGAATGGCGGATTCGGGCATGTGCGGGACCTTCGATACAAACGAAACCACGGCTTAACCCTGCTCCTCCGTACGATCAAGTCCGGTGGAGTTTTTGTTTGTGGCTGCGCCGACCGTTGTTTCGCGATGTTGGCGCGAAAAACCGCTGACACTTTCGCACATCGCTCCGGTGGTCCCGCGCCAAATTACCACAGTGATCCGAAAGCTTCAGCCGGGGGATGATTTTCGGTCAAAACTTCGCTATTAACCCTTCTGAAACACGCGCGCGTCCAAAGCGTGAACGGCCAGGTGGTGGGCCGGGGCTTAAAATGGGATTTCTGCACAGTGGCGTCTAAGGCGGGCGAGGGTCTGCAACTCCTTAAACATGCGCGGTTTTTCGCTGCCGCCGCGGTCGTCTGCCTGGGCCTCGTGGCGCTGGCAACGCTGCCCCACCATGTGCGCGCAGCCGAAGGCGATGCGAATCAGTCGCTGAGCCAGATGGTCGATCCCGACCTGCAACCCGTCAACTCCACCAAGGCCCTCAAGACAGCCGAACAATCGGTCGTCCGCGTCCTGGTCGTCTATCGCGGTTTCGGCGGCGTGCCCCTCGACACGGTCGGCATGGGGTCCGGCTTCGTCGTGGCGCCCAATACCATCGTCACCAACTACCATGTCGTCCAGGTGCCGCCGGAAGCGGCGTCGGCGGACGTCTATATCGTCCCGCACAAGGATTCCGGCGCCGGTTACCAGCACGTCCAGTTGCTCAAGTCGTGGACCGAAGGCGACATGGCGCTGCTGCACGCCGACAACCTCAAGATCGCGCCGCTCAAGCTCTTCCTCAGCCCGTACAAGAACGAACGCGTCGTTTCTATGGGCTATCCCGACGTCACCGACCACCTGCTGAACCGCTCCGGCACCGCGCTGCTCGAACCGGCCGACGCCTATGTGACCCAGGGCTCGATCGCGCTGTTCGCCGGCTCGAACCCCGACGGCTCCAAGGTCGATACCGTCTTCCATACCGCGCCGATCAACCACGGCAATTCCGGTGGCCCGCTGCTCAACGAATGCGGCCAGGTCGTGGGCGTCAACACCTGGACGGCCCCGTCGACCGTATCGGCCGGCGGCGATGTCGATATCTCGGCCGGCCAGTTCGTCGCCACGCATGTCTCGGCGCTCAACACCTTCCTGGCCTCGGCCGGCATCCCCCCCACCGTGGTGTCGACGCCGTGCTACGCCAAGACCGAAGACGAAATCACCAAGGACGACGCCCTGACCAAGGCGCTCAATGCCGCGGCCCAGGCCCAGGCGTCACGCCTTGACGAGCAGAAGAAGGCCGAAGCCGACCGCGTGGCGCTGGAGCGCTGGCAACTGGCGGCCATGGTGCTCCTGTCGGCCCTGGTCCTGGTGCTGATCGGCCTGATCGTCCGCCGCGAAATCCGCCACCGCCACGAAATCCACGTCAAGGAAAGCGCGCCGACCGCCTTTTCGGCCGAGCCGCCGCAAAAGGCCAGGCCCGCCGCCAAGCCGGCCAAGGTCAAGGCCGAAAAAGCGCCGCGCACCGGTCCGAAGCATCCGATCCCCTGGGGCTGGATCCTGCTGGGCCTGGTCACCGTCGTGGTCGTCGTCGTTATCCTGCTGAAATACCACGATATCGACGTGCGCCTGACCGCACCGAAGGCGCCGGCGCCGGTCGCCAGCATGGCCAAGGTTCATATGATGTGTGAGGTCGACAAGGCGGCTTCGGTCAATCCGGCCCAGGCTGCGCCGCCGATCGAATTCGACTTCGACGCCGACCACGCCTGCATCAACGGACGGACGCAGTACGAACATCAGGCTAATGGTGCGCTGGTTCGTTTTACGGTCAACAAGGATCAGCCGGTCGCGGCGCGCCTGGAATTGTCGGCCGACGGTGCAACCTTCAAGCGCGCCTCGTACCGCCTCGACGCCGCCCGCTACAAGGCCTACCTGGACCAGTACGAAGCCCTGGGCTCTTTACGCTGCTCGGCGCACGACGATGCCGCGGCCACGGCTGCGCTGAACGACAACCTTGCCAAGGTGCGGTCGTTGTCGCAGTCGTACCTGACGGGCGCGCCCGAAAGTGAAACGGTCTGGCGCTGCCATCATAACGACGGCTAAACCCCTTTCATGTTGCGTTCATAATCAAGACTTTAGGCTCGAAATCAGGTTCGGGCCGTATCGCCGTGCGATGGAATCGCACTGACTTTTTATAATGCCCTGGGGCTGAAATTATGGGACGCGCGCCGTAGAAGCGGTCCACGCGTCCGAAGGTGAGAGGACAAATATGCGTAAAATCATTCTGGTGGCCACGGCATCGGCATTTCTTCTGGCGGGTTGTACCACGGTCGACGAATCGAACGGCCTGCGCACCCATTCCAATACCAAGACGGGCGCCCTGATCGGCGCAGGCATCGGTGCGGTCGCCGGCGCCGTGTCGAACAAGAAGGGCGACCAGGCCCGCAAGAACGCCATGATCGGCGCGGGTATCGGCGCCCTGGCCGGCGCCGGTGTCGGCGCCTACATGGACAAGCAACAGGCCGACCTGCGCCGTCAGCTGGCCGGCAGCGGCGTGTCGGTGACGCGCTCGGGCGAGAACATCGTGCTCAACATGCCCAGCGACGTGACCTTCCGTACGGGCTCGGCCGATATCGACCAGCGCTTCTTCCCGGTGCTCGACGAAGTGGCGCAAATTCTGGCCCAATACCCGGCGACCTATATCGACGTGGTTGGCCACGCGGACAGCCAGGGTACGGATGCCTATAATCTCGACCTGTCGGAACGCCGCGCCAACGCCACGGCGGCCTACCTGGCCAACCACAAGGTCAAGTCCGAGCGCATCTACATCGCCGGCATGGGTGAGCGCCAGCCGATCGCGTCGAACGCTACGCCTGAGGGCCGCGCCAAGAACCGCCGCGTGGAAATCACACTCCGTCCAATGACGGATTAAGCTCTGAAAGAGGGTAAACGCCTGTTTACCCTAAGCTTTCAGTCTATCTAAAACACAATTGCGTAGTCTGGCGGGCATGGATATTCCAGCCCGCCTTTCGCTTCTTGGTGCACAGGTCGACGTCATCACGCCGGCCTATGTCATGGATTTCATCGGCCAGCGCATCGCCGGCGGCCGCCGGGCGATCGTCGCCAACCATAATCTGCACAGCCTCTATCTCTTTCAGAAATCGGCCGAGATGCGCGCCTTCTACGATCGCGCCGACCTGATAGAGATCGATTCCATGCCGATGATCGCGTGGGGCCGGCTGCTGGGCTTCGACCTGTCGCGAGAGCACCGCTGCACCTATCTCGATTTCCGCGAAGATTTCTGGGCACTGGCCGAAAGCAGGGGCTGGCGGGTCTACCATATCGGCGGTGTCGCCGATCATAACGAGGCGTCGCGCGCCGCCATCCAGAAGCGCTACCCGCGCGTCCACCTCGATGTCCGCGACGGCTATTTCGATATCAATGGCTCGGGCAATGAGCTGATCCTGGCCGACATCGCTGATAAGCGTCCTGATGTGCTGCTGGTCGGCATGGGCATGCCGCGCCAGGAGCATTGGATTCTGAAGAATTACGAGCGCTTGCCCGACTGCGTTATCCTGCCCGTAGGCGCGGCGTTCGACTATGAAGCCGGCGTCGCCTATACGCCGCCGCGCTGGACCGGGCGCCTTGGCCTGGAATGGCTGGTGCGCTTCGTCCATGAACCCAAACGCCTGTTCGAGCGTTACTTCGTCGAGCCGTGGACGCTGATCCCGCAGGCTCTGCGCGATGTATTCCGGCGTCCTCGCGCGCAACACGCAGCAGAGTAGCGTTAACCTAATTTTGGGGGCGTTGTTCCATTATGCGGCGAGCCGGGCCAAAGCCCGCAAACCGTTCAGGACCGCCAATGAGTACTCCGCCGTATCGCGACTTCGCTCCGCAGATGGACCCGGTGAAAGGCAAGACCGTGCTGATCACCGGCGGGACCGGCAGCTTCGGGCGCCGCCTGGTGCAAAGCCTGCTCCGCGACTTCGAGCCGAAGAAGGTCATCATCCTGTCGCGCGACGAGCTCAAGCAGTACGAGATGAAGAACGAACTGGAAGAGATGTTCGCCGCCGACAAGATGGCGAAGATGCGCTTCTTCCTGGGCGACGTCCGCGACCGCAACCGCCTGCTGCTGGCCTTCCGCGGCGTCGATATCGTCGTCCATGCCGCAGCCCTCAAACAGGTGCCGGCCGCCGAATACAATCCGTCGGAATGCATCGCCACCAATATCAATGGCGCCGAAAACGTCGTGGCGGCCTGCCTGTCGAACCGTGTCCAGCGCGTCGTTGCGCTGTCGACCGACAAGGCATGCTCGCCGATCAACCTCTACGGCGCTACTAAGCTGGCCTCGGACAAGATCTTCGTCGCCGCCAACAACCTGTCGGGCGACATCGGCACGCGTTTCTGCGTCGTGCGCTACGGCAATGTCGTGGGGTCGCGCGGCTCGGTCGTGCCCTTCTTCAAGCGCCTGCTGGCGCAGGGCGCCAAGGAATTGCCGATCACCGATCCGCGCATGACGCGCTTCTGGATCTCGCTGGATCAGGGCGTGGCCTTCGTGCTGTCGTGCATGGAGCTGACCCAGGGCGGCGAAATCTTCGTGCCCAAGATCCCGGCGACGCTCGTCACCGACCTGGCGATCGCCATGGCGCCCAAGGTCAAGCAGACCGTGGTGGGTATCCGCCCGGGTGAAAAGCTGCACGAGATGATGATCTCGGCCGACGATTCGCGCTCGACCTACGAGCTTGACGACCGATACGTCATCGAGCCGGAATTCGTCGAATATACGCGCAAGTCGTTCGCCAAGGTGCGTGGATCGAAGAAGGTCCCTGAGGGCTTCTCCTACGCCAGCGATAACAATCCCGAACAGCTCGACGCAGCGGGTATCCTCGGCATGATGAAGGCCTATCTGGATTAAGTCATGGCGGGTTTTCTTCCCTATGGCCGCCAGTCGATCGATCAATCCGACATAGATGCGGTGGTCGAAACCCTGCGTTCCGACTATCTGACGACGGGCCCTGCGGTCGATCGCTTCGAGCGCGACCTGGCCGCAGCCGTGGGCGCCAAGCACGCCGTTGTTGTCGCCAACGGTACGGCGGCCCTGCATATCGCCGCCCTGACGCAAGACCTGAAACCGGACGACGCCGTCATCGTGCCGTCTATCACCTTTGCGGCGTCAGCCAACTGCATCGCCTATTGCGGCGCTCAGGTGGTGTTCGCCGACGTCGATCCCGATACCGGCCTGATTACCGACGACGCCTTCGATGAGGCGCTTTCCGCCATCGGCCCGGACCATCGCTTTGCCGGCGCCATTCCCGTCCATTATGCCGGCCGCGCCGTCGATCTGGCGCATATCTCGGCCGTTTGCCGCGACCGAGGCGCCTTCCTGATCGAAGACGCCTGCCACGCCATCGGCACGACCGGCCCGCAAGGCGCGATCGGCGCCTGCGACGCCGCGGACATGGCGGTCTTCTCCTTCCACCCGGTCAAGACCCTGACGACGGGCGAGGGTGGGGCGGTGACGACGAATGATCCTGAGCTTGCCCGCCGCCTGCGCCTGCTGCGCAGCCATGGCATCGAGCGCGATCCCGGTCATTTCGAAGGCCTGGGCTATGACGGCGACGCCAATAATGGCCCCTGGGTCTACGAAATGCAGGCCTTGGGGTTCAATTATCGTCTGCCTGACCTCAACTGTGCGCTGGGTAGCGCGCAGCTGAAACGCCTGCCGCAGTTCATGGCGCGCCGTGCTACTCTGGTCGAGCGCTATCACGAGGCGCTGTCCGCCACCAACCTGCCGGCGCGCTGGGCGCCGTCGGAAGGGCAAAAGCCGACCTTCCACCTGTTCGCCGTGTCGATCGATTTCGAGGCGCTCGGCACAACGCGCACCGCCGTCATGCAGGGCTTGCGCGATCGCGGAATCGGCAGCCAGGTCCATTACATTCCGGTCCACCGCCAGCCTTACTGGCAGACGCGCGCGCTTTCGCAGCGCGACCTGCCGGGGGCCGACCAATATTACCGCACGACCCTGTCGCTGCCGCTCTATGCCGATATGGACGACGGCGATCCGGCGCGCGTCGTGGCCGCGCTCAGCGAGGTGCTCGATGTCCAAGCCGTATGAAATCTCGATCGCCGGCCGCAAGATCGGTGCCGCGCACGAGCCGTATATTATCTGCGAGCTGTCGGGCAACCATAATGGCAGCCTCGACCGCGCCCTGGCCCTGGTCGACGCCGCCGCCGATACCGGCTGCGACGCCATCAAGCTGCAGACCTATACGGCCGACACCATAACGATGAAGTCCGACCGCCCGGAGTTTCAGCTCAAGGGCGGGCTGTGGGACGGCTATTCGCTCTACGACCTCTATGACGAAGCCCATACGCCGTGGGACTGGCACGCGCCCCTGTTCGAGCGCGCCAAACAGCGCGGCGTCACCATGTTTTCGTCGCCCTTCGACGACACCGCGGTCGATCTGCTGAACGACCTCGGCGCGCCGGCCTTCAAGATCGCATCGTTCGAGCTGATCGACCTGCCGCTGGTCGCCTATGCCGCCTCCAAGGGCAAGCCGCTGATCATGTCGACCGGCATGGCCAATGCCGACGAGATCGAAGCCGCCGTGCGCACCGCCCGCCAGTACGGCACGGGCGAATTCGTCCTGCTCCATTGTGTCAGCCAGTATCCCGCCGCCATCGAGGACGCCAATGTCCGCACCGTGCCGGACCTGGGCGAACGCTTTCAATGCCCGTCCGGCCTGTCGGACCACACCTTCGGCGCCGGGGCGTCGGTGGCGTCGATCGCACTGGGCGGGTGTGTGATCGAAAAGCATTTTACCCTGGCGCGCGCCGACGGAGGTCCCGACTCCGGCTTTTCGCTTGAACCGGCGGAGTTCGCTGCGCTGGTCCGCGACTGCAAGGACGCGTGGAAGGCACTCGGCCACGTGCATTACGATACGCTGGGGTCTGAACGTACGTCAAAGACCTTCCGCCGTTCGCTCTACGTCGTCAAAGACGTCAAAAAGGGCGAACGTCTGACCAAGGAAAATGTCCGCTCGATCCGTCCCGGCCTTGGCCTGCCGCCGGTCCGGCTATGGGATGTGCTCGGCCGCACCGCCAGCCGCGACCTGACGCGCGGTGAGCCGCTGGCGAATGATATGGTTTCCGACTAACGGAACTTCCCCGACTGATAGTCGGCATAGGCCTGGTGGATTTCCGCGACCGTGTTCATGACGAACGGGCCGTGCGCCACGACGGGCTCGCGCAGGATTTCGGCGTGACCGAACAGCAGGATGGCGTCGCTGACGGCTTCGATATCGACCTGATCGCCATCGCCGAATTCGACTAGATGCCATTTGCGCACATCTGTGCCGTTGATCGCGACATCGCCGCGGACGACGTAGCAAAAGACGTCGCGATCACCCAAACCCTCGAACGCGATGCGGCCGCCGGTTGGCAGTTCCAGCGTCGTCATGAACATCCCGGTCAACGACGGGATCGGCCCGGTCGTGCCCTGCCACTCGCCCGCGATCAGGTTCAGGGTCACGCGGCCTTCGTCGGACACGATGGCGGGGATCTGGTCCTTTTGTACGCCGGTATAGCCGGGCGCGGTCATCTTCAGCCGGGCCGGCAGGTTGACCCATAGCTGGAGAATTTCCAGCGGTCCGCCCGTGCGCTTGAAATCGTCGGGCGAAATCTCGGCGTGGGTCAGCCCGCTGCCGGCGGTCATCCACTGCACGCCGCCCTTGGTGATGATGCTTTCATGGCCGGCGCTGTCCTTGTGCGCCAGGGGGCCTTCCAGCATGAAGGTCACGGTCTCGAAGCCGCGATGCGGGTGCGGACCGAAGGGCAGGCCGCGATTGTTGGGCGGATAGACCTGCGGGCCATGGTGGTTGAGGAACAGAAACGCGCCGATATGGTCGAGCGCGCGCGACGGGATCGGCCGGCGCGTCACCAGGTCGGCGATATCGTCGCGATAGGCTTCGTGGAGATTGAGGACGGGCTTGCTGACCGGCATGGGTGTCTCCGTAACGGGAACACCGGCTTACCGCTCCGGCAACAAGAAAACAACGTGAGTCCGCCCGGAATGTGATAGAGGCGCGCCATGGATGCCTTGTCGCTCTCGCTTTTCTGGCTCGACTATGCCGCCGTCGCCGTCTTTGCCGCGACCGGCGCGCTGGCGGCCGCGCGGCGCAAGCACGACATCATCACCTTTGCCTTTTTCGCCGCCATTACCGGCGTCGGCGGCGGTACGCTGCGCGACCTGTTGATCGGCGCGCCGGTCTTCTGGGTGCATCGGCCGGGCTATGTCGTGATGTGCGTGGTGACGGCGCTGATCGTCTGGTTGATGGGCAGGCGCGGCTGGCGGTTCCGCGCGCTTCTGTGGCTCGATGCGCTCGGCCTTGCCGCCTATGCGGTGGTCGGGACCGCCAAGGCGCTCAATCTCGGTGTGCCGCCGCTGTCCGCGATTATCATGGGGGTGCTGACGACGACGTTCGGCGGCATCATCCGCGATGTGCTGGCGGGCGAGCCCAACCTGCTGCTGCGGCGTGAGATCTACGTCACGGCAGCGCTGTTCGGCGCCAGCGTCTTCACCGGCTTGAAACTGGTCGGCCTCCCTTTCTGGCCGGCGGCGATCGTGGGCTTCGGGGCGGCGTTTCTGCTGCGTGCGGCGGCGATCCGCTTCAATCTGGCCCTGCCGGGCTTTCCGGGCGAACGCACAGACCTTGGCTGACGCGTCGCGCCTCCCGTGTTAGAGAGGCTGAAAAGGGAGGCTGACATGATTTTAAAGACGATGACGGTGGCGGGTTTAGTGATGCTGGGCGCCACGGCGGCATCCGCCCAGACGGCGGCGCCCGCGGCACCGGCCTATCCCACCTATGCCTATGGCCGGACGATTTCGCTGGCTGAGGCGAAGCTTGCGGCCGCCGCGGCCGAGGCCGAAGCCAAAAAGAACGGCTGGACGATGGTCATCACGATCGTCGAGCCGAATGGCGCTCAGGTCTTCTCCGAGAAGATGGACGGCACCCAGTATGGCTCGATCGAGGTGGCGCGCAAGAAGGCCGAAACGGCCGCCACCTTCCGCAAGCCGACTTCGGTCTTTCAGGAGGCGGTGAAGGGCGGCACGCTCAATTCGATTTTTACCGGCGCCATGGCGGTCGACGGTGGCGAGCCGATCATCAGCGACGGCAAGATCATTGGCGCGATCGGTGTGTCGGGCGCAGCGGGTTTTCAGGATGATCAGTGCGCCAAGGCGGGCGCGGCGGTGATCAAGTAGCGGCCATCATTCAGCCGCAAGCCTGGCCTATCGAATTTACATCCCGTATTCGAGTACCCGACCATGTCTTTTCCGACCAAATCTGTCGTGGCGATCGCGACCCTGATCCTGGCTGCCCAGCCCTTGCTGGCCATGGCGCAGGACGCGCCGCCGCGCTATCCCGACGACCGCTATTTCAACGATCGTTCGAACGATGCGCCGCGCGCCGAAGATGACGATCGCTATCCGCCGCCCGACCGCGAAGCTTACGATCAGGCGCGCAACGACCGCGACGCGCCGCCGCCGGTCGATCCGCGCGATCGCCGCTACGACGGCTATTGCTACGAGCGCAAGGACCAGGCCCGGGCCACCGGCACCATTCTGGGCGCCGTCGCCGGCGCCGCGCTGGGCAGTTCCGTGTCGCGTCATTATGACCGCGGATTCAACACGATTGCCGGCGCGATGGTGGGGGCGTCAATCGGTAATACCGTCGGCAATTCGAGTGTGACCTGCTATGGCGGCCGGTACTACGCCTATGACGAAGGCTATTACGCCCCGCCGCCTCCGCCCGAAGGCTATACGGTGGTTTATTATGAAAGCCGCCCGCCGGTCGAATATTACGAACGCGTCTATACCTACCGCGAGTATTACCCGCGCGCAGTCTATCATCGGGACTACTATCACCGTTGGTAGGTTATTGGCCCTTGAGGATCCGATAGGTCAGCTCGGCCTTTTCCCAGTCCTCGGGCGTGTCGATATCGACGACGTGCGACCGGGGCAGGACGACGGGTGCCGAGATCGGCGAGAATAGCTCTTCGCCGTTCAGGAACGCGTCCGACCAGCCCCAGTAGAACTGCGCGGCGTCGTGATAGGCGGGCTCAAGGTCCTGTGAGCGCGCGGTGCGGTTTTCCGGCCAGAACATGGCCACACCGTCGCCTTCGGTGCGGCGTAGCGCCCGCTGGATCGGGAAGCCGTAGGAGGTCACCGAAAAGGCAAAGCGCTTGCCGGGCTGCTGCAAGGCCTGCCAGCCTTCCTCCAACCGTTCGGGATCGAGCAGGGGCGCGGTGGCATAGACCAGGCAGGTGGCGTCGGGCTTCGACCCGTGCGCCGCGAACCATTCGATAGCGTGGATGACGACGGCATTGGTGCCCTGCTGGTCGTTGGCCAGCTCGGCCGGACGGACAAAGGGCGTTTCGGCGCCGTGTGCGCGCGCCACGGCGGCGATTTCGTCGTCGTCGGTCGAGACGATGACGTGGTCGAACAGGCCTGTCGCCTTCGCCGCCGCGATCGAATAGCTCAGCATCGGCCGGCCGAGAAACGGCTTGACGTTCTTGCGCGGGATGCGTTTCGAGCCGCCGCGTGCCGGGATGACGCAAAGTCTTTTCATGGCGCACAGGAAAGCGCAGGTCCGTCTATATTCCCTTAAAGGCTTGTGGCTAGGGTGGGGGCATGAAGCTTGTCATCCGCACCCAGGCCTCGAACACGATCGGACTCGGCCATTTCATGCGTTGTTTCGCCCTGGCCGAAGCCGCGCGTGCGCAGGGTCTGGCCGTGACCTTTGTGGTCAATGCCGACGCGCCGGTGCTGGACCGCGCCGCGGCGATCGGCGCGCGCGCGGTGACCGCGTCCCCGCCGGGCGGCGATTTTGCCGTCCTGGACGCCGAGGCCGCGCCGGAAGACTGGGTGATCGTCGATACCTATGCGGCCGATGCCGATTATCTGACCACCCTGTCGGCGCGGACCAGGGTCGCAGTCATCGACGATCTCGACGTGCTCGACCGTTTCGACTGCCGCGTGCTGGTCAATCCGACGCCGGCGGCGCCGAAAGAGTCCTACGCCGCCAAATCCAGGGCGAAGCTGTTGCTCGGGCCCGATTACGCCCTGGTGCGTGCCGAATTCCGCACGCCCCTCGCTGTGGCCGGCGATGGCTGCGTCACGTTGACCTTCGGGGGCAGCGACCCTACCGGCCTGACAGGGGCTGTCGCCGAACAGCTGCATGCCGCCTTGCCCGGCACTGTCATCCGCGCCATCGCCGGGCCGGCCAATCGTCATATTCCTGAATTGCAAGTCCTGGCGCGGCGCCTCGACCGCCTGCAACTGATCGTCAGCCCGCCGACCATGACCGGAGCCCTGGCCGGCAGCGCCCTGGTCGTTACGGCGGCGGGCGGCAGCGTCAACGAACTGGCGTCCCTGGGCGTGCCGGCCCTGGCCACGGTCGTCTACGACAACCAGGCGGCCTGGCTCGATGCGTGTCCTTTTCCCACGATCGACGCCCGCGCGGGTATCCCAAAGGATTTCGCAACCGAGGTTGCCGCCCTGATGACCGATCCCGTTCGGCGTCAGGCCATCGCACGAACCGCGCACGGCATTGTCGACGGGCAGGGCGTCTTCCGCATCCTTGAAGCGTTACGATAAAATTGCCGTGACGGGTAACGCGGGGCGTCTCCCGGGCGTATAAGGCGGTGTTGATAAGGAGACCCCCAATGTCCGACTCCGCGGCCACCACCAAGACCTCTGCCTTAGGCTTCGACCTGACGCCGCCGACCGCCGACCAGATCAAGACGCTGGCTTCGCACCTCGATCCCGAGGCGCGGCGCATCCTGCTCGATCACGGCACCGAACCGCCCTTCTGCGGCAAGTTCGACGAGTACGAGGAAGACGGCGCCTATACCTGCAATCTGTGCGGCCTGCCGCTGTTCGACAGCCGCGCCAAGTTCCATTCGGGTTCGGGCTGGCCCAGCTTCTACCAGGGTATCGACAAGGACCATATCCGGTACCTGCGCGACAGCTCGCACGGCATGGTGCGCACCGAAATCCGCTGCGCGCGCTGCGACTCGCACCTGGGTCACGTCTTCGAAGACGGCCCACGCCCGACCGGCCGGCGCTACTGCATGAATTCGGTGGCGATGGACTTCGTGCCGGACGGCCAGCCTCTGCCCGATCGCCTCGGCCGTGGAACGCCGGAAGGCGAGCCGCTCAAGGCTTGACCGACCGTCTGGCCTCGCTGACCAGGGCCTCGAAGTCCGGGCCCTTCAACGCCGTCAACTCTTCCAGAAGCCGCTGGCGCCGAATGCCGGCGGCTTCTTTTTTGGCCTTATCGACATCGGTGACGACGTCGTTGAACTTGCGATAGGCGTCGCTCTTTTTGATCTCGGGCGACGCCTCATTCGCCATCTCGGCGACCAGGTCCATCATGCGTCCGATCTGGCGGCCGTAGGAATGTCTGGCCAGGACGTATTGCTCGGTCTCGGGTGAGGTCGAATTGTTTTCATTGATCGTCATGAACGACCAGCCGGGCAGGATGCTCTGGTTTAGATTGGTCGGCGCCAGCTTCAGCGCGTCGGCCCACCACAGGAACGGATTGGTAAAAGACGTACTGTCGGGCATCGCGACCTCCAGCGATTGTCATGCGCCTGTCATAAAGCAATCATAGGACGGCGCGCCGGTTTCCAGCAAGGGGTGTTCGATGCGCCGTTCCGTTCTGTTTCTTTCCGTAACCTGTTTTACCCTGGCCGCCGCCGCCCAGGCCGAGCCGCGTTTGCTGGCCACGGCGTCGCTCGACGCCCATGGGCACGACCTGTCGGCGGAAACCGCCGCGCCGCTGGAGAACGGCGTGGCCGGCAATCTCCTGGGCGGCATGGGCTCGGCGCTCGACTATGCCGGCGGCGACACCTTCATCGCCATGCCCGACCGCGGGCCGAACGCCAACAAATATAATCCAGTCGTCGACGACACCGCGTCCTATATTCCGCGCTATCATACCGTGACGGCGAAGCTGGTGCCCTCTACCGGCCCGCTGCCCTTCACCCTTTCGCCGCAACTGAGCGCCACCACGCTGATGTGGAGCCCCGAAGCCCTGGTCTACGGCGACGGCAAGTCCGCGAGCCTGCCCGACGGCGCGCCGAAGCTGAACGGCAAGGGCCGCTTCTACTTTACCGGCCGCTCCGACGGTTTCGATCCGAAAAAGGCCTCGTCCAATCCGCTCGACGCCCGTCTCGATCCGGAAGGCATCCGCGTTTCGGCCGACGGCAAGACCGTTTTCGTTTCGGACGAATACGGCCCGCACCTCTATCAGCTCGACCGCGCCACCGGCCGCCGCCTGCGCACCTTTACCCTGCCGGCCAACCTCGACGTGATGGCCTTAAGCGCGCACGGTGAGGACGAGATCTCGGGCAATACGTCCGGCCGCGAGGCCAACAAGGGCATGGAAGGCCTGGCCATCACGCCGGACGGCAAGACCCTGGTCGGCATCATCCAGACCGCGCTGTTGCAGGACGGCGGCGCCAAGGGTGGCGTGACCCGCATCGTCACGGTCGATATCGCCAGCGGCGCCACGCACGAATACGCTTATCCGCTGACCAATGTCGGCAAGGACGGCAAGGTCAAGTTCACCGGCATCAGCGAAATGGTGGCGATCAACGACCACGAACTGCTGGTCGACGAACGCGACGGCAAGGGCCTGGGCGACGGCACGCAGGCGGTCTTCAAGCACTTCAACCGCATCGACCTGTCGAAGGCAGAGCCCATCGACAGCCTGTCCGGCGCGGATGCGATCTCGGCAAAGGCCGTGACCAAGACGCTGGCCTTCGACCTGGTGGCCATTCTGACCAAGGGCGGCGTCGATCCGGCGACCATCCCGGCCAAGATCGAAGGCCTCGCCTTTGGTCCCGACGTCCAGCTTGACGGCAAGACCCTGCACACCCTTTGGGTGGTCAACGACAACGACTTCCTGGCGGAAGCCGACGGCCGCGACAATCCGAACCGTATCTTCGTCATCGGCTTTGACGATGCCGACCTGCCGGGCTTGAAGAAGGCTCGGTAAGAATCCGTCGCTACAAATACGAACGCCCCGTCCTCGCCGGACGGGGCGTTTTTCCTTGCCTCGAGCGCAAAAAAGCGGCGCCCCGTGAGGAGCGCCGCAAGTCGATCTGGATACGCTATACTCCAGTCTGAAAGTTAGAGCGGGAATTGATACCCGGTCTTGACGCCAAAGGCCTGGCCAGGTTCCTCGCCTAGAGAGGAAACTGGTAAGCCGTCTTGACAATCGTGTAGAATTCCTTGGCGTAGGCGCCCTGTTCGCGCGGGCCGTAGGACGAACCCTTACGGCCGCCGAACGGCACGTGATAGTCGACGCCGGCGGTCGGCAGGTTGACCATGACCATGCCGGCCTGGACGCGGCGCTTGAAGGTCTCGGCCGCCTTCAGCGACTTGGTGCAGATGCCGGCCGACAGACCCATTTCGGTGTCGTTGGCAACCTTGATGGCCTCTTCCAGGTCCTTGACGCGGATGACCGAAGCCACCGGGCCGAAAACTTCTTCCTTGTTGATCGACATGTCCGGGGTCGTCTTGTCGATCAGGGTCGGGGCGTAATAATAGCCCGGCGTGCCGAAGGTCAGGTCTTCGCCGCCGGCGACGACCTGGCCGCCTTCGGCCTTGGCCTTGGCGACGGCGTCGCGGGCGATGTCAAGCTGCTCCTGCGAAGCGATCGGGCCCATCTGGACGCCGTCGGCTCTGGAGTCGCCGACCTTGATGGCCTTGGCGGCGGCGGCGAGCGCGTTGACGAACTGGTCGGCAATGCCTTCGGTCACGATGATGCGCGACGAAGCCGTGCAGCGGTGGCCTGACGAGAAGAAGGACGAGTTCAGCACCGAGTTGACGGCGTTGTCGAGGTCGGCGTCGTCGAGGACGACGACCGGGTTCTTGCCGCCCATTTCGCACTGGATGCGCTTGCCCTTGGCGACAGCGGCGTCACGGACGCGCTGGCCGGTGGGCACCGAGCCGGTGAACGAGATGGCGTCGCAGCCGTCGATCATCAGCGGGCCGGCGACCGAGCCGCGCGCGAAGACGACGTTCAGCACGCCCTTGGGCAGGCCGGCGCGGTTCAGGATGTCGGCCAGTTCCCAGGCGCAGGCCGGGGTCAGTTCGGCCGGCTTGCACACGACCGTGTTGCCGAAGGCGATGGCGGGCGCCATCTTCCAGGCCGGGATGGCGATCGGGAAGTTCCAGGGGCAGATCAGGCCGATGACGCCGACAGGCTCACGCGTGATCTCGACCTTGACGCCCGGACGGACCGAGTCGAGGACTTCGCCGTGGGCGCGCAGGGCTTCGCCGGCAAAATACTTGAAGATATGGCCGGCGCGGGTGACTTCGCCGATGCCTTCCGGCAGGGTCTTGCCTTCTTCGCGCGACAGCAGCGCGCCCAGCTCGGCCTTGCGCGCCAGGATTTCGGTGCCGGCATTGTCCAGCACGTCGAAGCGCTGTTGCGGCGTCGAATACTGCCAGGTCTCGAAGGCGGCGCGGGCGGCGGCGATGGCGGCCTTGACTTCGGCTTCACCGGCGGTCGCATAGGTGCCGATGATGTCGTTGGTGTCCGACGGGTTGATGTCGTTGAAGGTCTTTTCGGTGGTGACCCACTCGCCGTTGATCAGGTTGCCTTTCAGCGCCATGTCTCTCTCCTGGCTGTTCGGTTTGACGTGGCTCTATAGGCCACAATGTTAGCGCTCACAAGGCGGATTTCCCGCCAAAGCGCCGGTAAGCGTTGCGCATATATAGTCAGACAATTGGCAAATGCCAGAGGCGATTTCGCCTAGGGGCTTAACTCTTTGAAATCTTGGGAAACGCCTTTTGAGGTGCATTCCCGGGCCCTGGTGTCTAAAGCCACGGTCAGAGATTTTCCAGTCAAAAGGCAGTCCCCATGGCAATCCCGTTCATCGATCTTGGCCAGCAGCGTCAGCGCATCGGTTCCGCGATCGAAAGCGCCGTGCTCAAGGTCATAAACCACGGCGCCTATATCATGGGGCCGGAGGTGAAAACCTTCGAAGCCGACATGAACGTCTTTGCCGGTTCGAAACATTGCCTCTCTTGCGCCAACGGCACCGACGCCATCGAACTGATCCTGCTGGGTCTGGGTATCGGCAAGGGCGACGCGGTCTTCGTGCCGACCTTTACCTTTGTCGCCACGGCCGAAGTCGTGCCGATGACCGGCGCCGAGCCCGTCTTCGTCGATATCGACGCCCGGACCTATAATATCGACGTCGCAAAGCTCGACGCCACGATCGAAGCGGTGAAGACGGAAGGGCGCCTCAAGCCCGCCGCCATCATCGCCGTCGACCTGTTCGGCCAGCCCGCCGACTATCCCGCACTTTCGAAGATCGCGCAAAAGCACGGCCTGCCGCTGATTTCGGACGCGGCGCAGGGCTTCGGCGGCACGATCGACGGCCGCCAGTCGCTGGAATGGTGCGTCGCCACGGCCACCAGCTTCTATCCCGCCAAGCCCCTCGGCTGCTACGGCGACGGCGGCGCGGTCGTCACCAATGACGACGCGCTGATGGACCGCATGATCTCGTACCGCGTCCACGGCGGCGCTACGGCGGCTGACGTCGCCGAACACAAGTTCGAGCACGAGGCCAAGTACCTCAATGTCCGCATCGGCATGAATTCGCGCCTGGACACCATCCAGGCCGCCGTGCTGGTCGAAAAGCTGCGCATCTTCGGCGAGGAGATAGACATGCGCCAGGCCGTCGCGGCGCGCTACGCCGAAAAGCTGGCCGGCAAGGTCGTGAGCGTGCCCTTCGTCAAGGACGGCTACGTCTCGACCTGGGCGCAGTACACGATCGAGCACGAGAACCGCGACGGCCTGCAGGCGCATCTGCGTAATGCCGGTATTCCGACCGCGGTCTATTATCCGATCCCGCTGCATCGTCAGCCAGGCTATGCGGCGTTCAATGCGGGCGGCTGCGACCTGTCGGTCTCGGAGCAAAAGGCCGCGTCGGTGATCAGCCTGCCGTTCAGCCCGTATCTTGACGAGGCGACACAGGACCATATCGTTGCAGCGATTGCCGCCTTTAACGGATAATCATTCTCCGTTTTTGCGAACGCGAGCAATATTTTACCCGTAGGGCGCGGCTTTTTGCCTTTCCTTCGGAAATTTTCTCAAAAGATGTCGGGCTTTGGGAAAATTTGACTTTCAAAGTCATCCACATCTTGCTATTGGACTGAAATCATACCGTCACATTTCGCACGTGCACACGAGTGCATCTTTGGATGCAGCCCGGATGCGCGTGTTTGTGGCTTCTAAACGCTAGGGCATGATGATTTTAGCTTCGCTCAAATCCATGCTCCAGATTTTTGTTTTGTCGCGCAATGTGTCCAAAAAGTGCGTCACACTTTTTAGACCGCGCTCTAGGGGTATCTGGGCTATATGACTGTCGCTACGGCCGTGACCGCCACCTCCGGAAGTGCTGCGCCGCACCTGCTGGCGCATCAGGCGACGCTTGCGCTGAATTCCGGCGACACCGCGTGGATGATCGCCGCGACGGCCCTGGTCCTGTTCATGACCGTGCCGGGCCTGGCCCTTTTCTACGGCGGCATGGTGCGCAAGAAGAACCTGCTGTCGACCATGGCCCAGTCGGTCGCCGTGACCGTCATCGCCTCGGTCATCTGGGTCCTGATCGGCTACAGCCTGGCCTTCGGCGTCGGCTCCGGCCAGGCCAACAATTTTATCGGCAGCTTCGATGCCGCCCTGCTGCACGGCGTGCGCCTCGACACCGCCTATAATGCCGCGCCGCAACTGCCCGAATATCTGTGGATCGCCTACCAGATGACGTTCGCCATCATCACCCCGGCCCTGATCGCCGGGTCGGTGGTCGAACGCATGAAGTTCTCGGCCTTCATCCTGTTCATCGCCCTGTGGAGCGTCCTGGTCTATGCCCCGATCTGCCACTGGGTGTGGGGCGGCGGCTTCCTGGCCAAGTGGGGCGTCCTCGATTTCGCCGGCGGCGCCGTCGTCCACGTCAATTCCGGTGTCGCTGGCCTGGTCGCCTGTCTGGTCATCGGCAAGCGCAAGGGCTTCGGCCGCGACAACATGGCGCCGCACAATCTCGGCTTCACCATGATCGGCGCCTCGATGCTGCTGGTCGGCTGGCTGGGCTTCAACGCCGGTTCCGAATGGAAGGCCGATGCCCTGGCTTCCGTCGCCGCGCTCAATACCATCGTCGCCACCATGACCGGCGCCATCGGCTGGATCGTGCCGGAATGGATCGAGCGCAAGCAGCCGACCCTGCTCGGCATGATTTCCGGCATGGTCGCGGGCCTGGTCGCCATCACGCCGGCCGCGGGCTTCGTCAGCCCCGGTGGCGCGCTGCTGATCGGCCTGATCACGGGCCCGCTGTGCTATGTTTCGACCACCTATGTGAAGAACATGTTCCGCTACGACGACAGCCTCGACGCGTTCGGCGTCCACGCCGTCGGCGGTTTCTTCGGCGCGCTGCTGACCGCGGTGTTCGCGGACACGACAATCAATTCCGCCGGAGCGGGCGCCAACGTGCTCAAACAGCTGGGCGGCCTTGCGGCCGTCATCGCCTGGAGCGCGGTGGTGACATTCATCATCCTCATGATCTGCAAATACACGACAGGCCTGCGTGTAACAGACGAAGAGGAAATCGAAGGCCTCGATATGTCGCAACACGGGGAGAGCCTGCACGGATAGTCCGGACCGGCTCAAGGCTTGGAAACAAACCTCCCCCCTCGCGACATGGTCGGCCGAGGGGGTTCGTGCGTTAAGAACCCTTGTCGCTATCACGTCTTTGGCACGTCTTTGGCAGGTTCTTTGCCATCAAAGTCTGCGCAAAAAGGCGCTTTGTGTGTTAAAAGGCAGGTCTTCCGGAGTGGACGCCTGTCAGGTTGAGACGAAAATCGGTATCAATTGATACCGCTACGGCATTTTTGCCATCAGACCGGAAAATCCGGCACGGCAAAAAGGCAGGACTGACAATTTAACTTTCCCGCGCCGGCATTTTGGGTTTGAAGGCGCGGTTCCTCCGCCGGGCTGTTCCGGCGCGTAACTGGAAGGACGTTAGGCCATGACCGGCGAAACGAACCGCTTTGTTGTCGAGAAGAAAAAGACTCCGCAGAAGTCGGATGCGAAGACACGCATCACAAACTTCAACGAGATCTATGCCGACTTCAAGCCGGTACAGGCCACAGAGCAGGCCTCGCGTTGCGCCCAGTGCGGCGTGCCGTTCTGTCAGCACGGCTGCCCCTTGCAGAACAATATCCCCGACTGGCTGCGCCTGACCGCTGAAGGCCGTGTCGAAGAAGCCTACCTGCTGTCGTCGCAGACCTCGACCCTGCCGGAAATCTGTGGCCGCATCTGCCCGCAGGACCGTCTGTGCGAAGGCTCCTGCGTGCTGGAACAGTCGGGCTGGGAAAACATCACCATCGGCGCTGTCGAGCGCTATATCAACGACCAGGCCTTCGAAAACGGCTGGATCCAGCCGATCGAGCCGGAAGTCGAACGCGCCCAGTCGATCGGCATCATCGGCTCCGGACCGGCCGGCATCGCTGCCGCCGACCGCCTGCGCACGCTCGGCTACAAGGTCACGGTCTATGACCGCTACGACCGTGCCGGCGGCCTGCTGGTCTACGGCATCCCCAGCTTCAAGCTGGAAAAGGACGTCGTCGCCCGCCGCACCAACCGCCTGGCCCAGTCGGGCGTCGAGTTCGTGCTCAACTGCGACATCGGCAACGACGTCACGTTCGAGGACCTCCAGGCGAAGCATGACGCCATCCTGGTCGCCACGGGTGTGTACAAGGCGCGCAAGCTCAGCGTACCGGGCTGCGGCTCGAAGGGCGTTGTGCCGGCGCTCGACTACCTGATCACCGCCAACAGGAAGGGCTTCGGCGACGCCGTGCCCGACTTCGACAGCGGCCGTCTCGACGCCAAGGGCAAGACCGTCGTCGTCATCGGCGGCGGCGACACGGCCATGGACTGCGTGCGCACGGCCACCCGCCAGGGCGCCAAGTCGGTGTCCTGCGTCTACCGCCGCGACCGCGCCAACATGCCGGGCTCCGACCGCGAAGTGTCGAACGCCGAGGAAGAAGGCGTGCGCTTCGAATGGCTGGCCGGTCCCAAGGCCGTGCTAGGCGATGCCGACAAGGTCACGGGCCTCAAGATCCAGCGCATGCGCCTGACCACGCCGGACGCGCAAGGCCGCCAGGGCATCGAGGACATCCACGGCGCCGAAAACGACCTGCCGGCCGACCTGATCATCGAAGCCCTGGGCTTCGAGCCGGAAAACCTGCCGGTGATGTTCAACACGCCGGGCTTGGAAACGACCCGCTGGGGTACGCTGCGCGTCATGGCCGGCGAATTCCAGACGACGGTTCCGGGTGTCTTTGCCGCTGGCGACATCGTGCGCGGGGCTTCGCTGGTCGTCTGGGCCGTACGCGAAGGCCAGGACGCCGCTGCCGATATCCATCACTATCTCAAGACCCAGTTGCTGGCTGCCGCCAACGATGGCGAAGCTCAACTCGCGGGAGTTGCCGAATAATGACCCAGTTCGATTCTCACCAACACTACCTCTCGCAGCGTCAGGCCCTGATCGACGGCAACGCCTATGATCCGGCCATGGAACGCGACGCCTGCGGCGTCGGCGTCGTCTGCTCGATCGACGGCACGCCCCGCCGTGAAGTCGTCGAACTGGCCGTCAAGGCGCTGAAGGCCCTGTTCCACCGCGGCGCGGTCGACGCCGACGGCAAGTCCGGCGACGGCGCCGGCATCATGATCTCGGTGCCGCAGGACTTCTTCCGCGAACAGGTGCGCAATATCGGCCACAACCCGCGTCCGGGTCCGGTCCTGGTCGGCCAGGTCTTCCTGCCGCGTTCCGACCTCGGCGCCCAGGAAGCCGCCCGCACCATCGTCGAGTCGGAAATCCTGCGCTCGGGCTTCTACCTCTACGGCTGGCGCCAGCCGCCGGTCGACGTGACGCAACTGGGCGCCCGCGCCTCGGCGACCCGCCCCGAGATCGAACAGATCATGATGGCGGCGCCGGAAGGCCTGGAAGGCGAAGCGCTGGAACGCGCCATGTTCCTGTGCCGCCGCCGCATCGAAAAGCGCGTCGATGAAGCCAACCTGGAATGCTATATCTGCTCCTTCTCGGCCCGCACCCTGATCTACAAGGGCATGTTCCGCGCCGAGCTGGTCGACGACTTCTATCTCGACCTCAAGGACCCGCGCATGGTGTCCAGCGTGGCGATCTTCCACCAGCGCTTCTCGACCAACACCTTCCCCGAATGGCGCTTGGCCCAGCCCTTCCGCATGCTGGCGCACAACGGCGAAATCAACACGCTGCGCGGCAACGTCAACTGGATGAAGTCGCACGAGATCCGCATGGCGGCCGCGACGTTCGGCGAGAACGACCGCGACGTGAAGCCGGTCATCCAGCCGCGCGGCTCTGACTCGGCCGGCCTCGACAACGTGTTCGAACTGCTGGTCCGCGCCGGCCGTTCGGCCCCGATGGCCAAGGCCCTGCTGATCCCCGAAGCCGTCGCCAAGGACACGACCGTGTCCGACGCGCACAAGGCGCTCTACGCCTACTGCAACGCCGTCATGGAGCCGTGGGACGGTCCGGCCGCCATCTGCGCCACCGACGGCCGCTGGGTCGTGGCCGGCAAGGACCGCAACGGCCTGCGTCCGCTTCGCGTCGCCGAAACTAATGACGGCCTGCTGATCGTCGGCTCCGAAGCCGGCATGACCGGCATCGCCGAAGACCGTATCGCGCGCCGCATCCACATCGCGCCCGGCCGCATGATCGCCGTCGACCTGGAGGAGGGCAGGCTCTTCTCCGAAACCGACCTGATCGACGCGCTCGCCAAGAAGCACGACTATAGCGGCTGGCTCGAAAACATGATCGAGCTCGAGCCCCTGATCGCGCCGGGCCCGGAGCCGCGCACCCTGCACGGCGAAGAGCTGAACCGCCGCCAGATCGCGGCCGGCTTCACGCTGGAAGACCTCGACTCCGTGCTCGACCCGATGGTCAAGGACGGCAAGGAAGCCATCGGCTCGATGGGCGACGACACGCCGCTGGCCGTGCTGTCGGAACAGTGGCGGCCGATCGCCCACTATTTCCGCCAGAACTTCGCCCAGGTCACCAACCCGCCGATCGACCCGTTGCGCGAAGCCTCGGGCATGTCCCTGCGCACGCGCTTCAAGAACCTCGGCAACATCCTGGCCGAGGACGAGGCCCAGACCAACGTCTTCGTGCTGGAAAGCCCCTTCCTGACGACGCTGATGTACGAACGCATGATCACGTTCGACAAGGCGGGCAAGGTCGCGACGCTCGACTGTACCTTCGCTGTCCCCGCGGAAGAGGCGAAGCCGGGCGAGTCCCTGCGCGGCGCACTCGAGCGCCTGCGCGACGAAGCCGTCACCGCTGTCGAAGGCGGTGCGTCGATGATCGTCCTGACCGACGAAAACCTGGGCGCGGAAAAGATCGGCGTGCCGATGATCCTGGCCTCGGCCGCGGTGCATTCGCGCCTGGTGCAGAAGGGCCTGCGCTCGTTCGTGTCGATCGTCGTCCGTTCGTCCGAAGCCATGGACCCGCACGCCTTTGCCGTGCTGGTCGGCGTCGGCGCGACCGCGATCAACCCGTACCTGTCGCTGGAACTCTTGCAAGAGCGTCTGGCGCACGGCCGCTATCAGGGCCTCGACGAGCACAAGGCCTTCCTCAACTACAAGAAGGCCATCGAAGCCGGCCTGATGAAGATCCTGGCCAAGAAGGGCATTTCGGTCATTTCGTCGTACCGCGGCGGCTATGAATTCGAAGCGCTCGGCCTGTCGCGCGCCCTGGTCGCCGAGTACTTCCCGGGCGTGACCTCGCGCATTTCGGGTATCGGCCTGTCGGGTATCGAGCAGAAGCTGGCGGAGCTGCACAAGCGCGCCTTCGGCGCCAAGACGCCCGTCCCCTCGATCGGCGGCTTCTACAAGCTGCGCGCCGCCGGCGAGACCCACTACTATCAGCCGAAGCTGATCCACCTCCTGCAGGACGCGACGACGCGCGACGACTACGAGACGTTCAAGACCTATTCGGGCCTGGTCGCCAAGATGTCGAAGACGGCGCCGACCAGCCCGCGCGACCTTCTTGCGCTGAAGCCGAAAGCCCAGGCGGTTCCCATCGAGGAAGTCGAAAGCGTCAACGAGATCCGCAAGCGCTTCGTCACTCCGGGCATGTCGCTCGGTGCGCTCAGCCCCGAGGCGCACGAGACCCTGAACATCGCCATGAACCGCATCGGCGCCCGCTCGGTGTCGGGCGAGGGCGGCGAGGATCCGGAACGCTATGTCCGCCGCGCCAACGGCGACAACCCGAACTCGGCCATCAAGCAGATCGCGTCGGGCCGCTTCGGCGTCACCGCCGAATACCTGAACCAGTGCCAGGAAATCGAGATCAAGGTCGCGCAGGGCGCCAAGCCCGGCGAAGGCGGTCAGCTGCCGGGCTTCAAGGTCACGGAATTCATCGCCCGCATGCGTCACTCGACGCCGGGCGTGGGCCTGATCAGCCCGCCGCCGCACCACGACATCTATTCGATCGAAGACCTGGCGCAGCTGATCTACGACCTGAAGCAGATCAACCCGACCGCCCGCGTCACCGTCAAGCTGGTGTCGCAGTCGGGCATCGGCGCGGTCGCCGCCGGCGTCGCCAAGGCAAAAGCCGACGCGATCCTGGTCTCGGGCCAGGTCGGCGGCACGGGCGCCTCGCCCCTGTCGTCGATCAAGTTCGCCGGCCTGCCGTTCGAACTGGGCCTGTCGGAAGCGCATCAGGTGCTGACGCTCAACAACCTGCGCGGCCAGATCCGTCTGCGCGCCGACGGCGGCATGCGTACGGGCCGTGACATCGTCATCGCCGCCCTGCTCGGCGCCGAAGAGTTCGGCATCGGTACGGCGTCGCTGGTCGCCATCGGCTGCCTGATGGTCCGCCAGTGCCAGTCGAACACCTGCCCGGTCGGTGTCTGCGTGCAGGACGAACGCCTGCGCGCCAAGTTCACCGGCACGCCGGAAAAGGTCATCAACCTCTTCACCTTCATCGCCACCGAAGTGCGCGAAATCCTGGCCGACCTCGGCCTGCGCACGCTTCAGGAAGCGGTCGGCCGCACCGACCTTCTGCAACAGGTGTCGCGCGGCGGCGTCCACCTCGACGACCTCGACCTCAACCCGCTGCTGGTCAAGGTCGAGATGGACGAGAACGCCATCATCACCCCACCGACCGAACGCAATGCGGTCGCCGACACCCTGGACGCCAAGATCGTCCAGGACGCCGCCTACGTCCTGCAGCGCAAGGAAAAGATGCAGCTGACCTACGATGTGCGCAACACCATGCGCGCCATCGGCACGCGCACCTCGTCGCACCTGGTCCGCCAGTACGGCAACACCCTCGACGAAGGTCATCTCAAGCTGGAACTGCGCGGTTCGGCCGGCCAGTCGCTGGGCGCATTTGCCGTCAAGGGCTTGCTGATCAACCTGATCGGCGAAGCCAACGACTATGTCGGCAAGGGCCTGTCGGGCGCCACCATCGTCATCCGTCCGAAGGTCTGGCACGAAGGCCAGGCCCTGGCCGGCAACACCATCCTCTACGGTGCGACCTCGGGCCAGCTGTTCGTGGCGGGCGCGGTCGGCGAACGCTTCGGCGTGCGTAACTCGGGCGCGACGACCGTGGTCGAAGGCGTCGGCGCGCACGGCTGCGAATATATGACGGGCGGCAAGGTCGTGATTCTCGGCAAGGTCGGCGGCAATTTCGGCGCCGGCATGACCGGCGGCGTCGCCTATGTCTACGATCCGGACTCTACCCTGACCGCATATGTCAACGGCGAGGGCATCACGCTGCGCGCTGTGCCCGACGACTATGCCGGCGAGCTGCACGGGCTGATCACCCAGCACTATGAGCGCACCTTCTCGCCCAAGGCCAAGGCGCTGCTCGACGACTGGGATACGGCGCTCAAGGCCTTCGTTCAGGTCATGCCGAACGAAATCCTGGCCCTGCAAAAGAAGCAGGAAGCCAAGATCGCTTAAAGCCAAACGAAAAGGCGGCCTGGAAAGGCCGCCTTTTTTATCTTGCCCGAGGGCCGGATCAGAGTGCGTCGTCTCTAGCGAGCGCGCGGCCGAGGGCCGGGCGATAGATGCTGGCCACGGTCAGCTGGTGAGACCCCTTGGGGGCGCTTCCCCGCAGTTCGTCCTCGGCACTGCGGTTTTTGACGAACAGGTGATGCTCGTAACAGTAGGCCAGCGTCTCCCTGGCCAGCCGCTCGTCTCCGCCGGAAATCGACGTCCAGTCCATCAGCAGGTCGGACACCTTGCGCTTCACATATCCCGACGCCATCAGGTCCCGCAGATTGCCGAGGTAAGGCTCCAGGCGCCGGTGGATCATCAGGTTGTACCGGGAGGTCAGGGTCAGCAGCTTGTCGTAGGATATTTTCTCGATGGCGTAGCTGGTCGCTTCCTTGCTCAGCAGGTACCGCATGCTGCCGTGCTGGTCCGATTGCAGGAAGGCGATCTCGCAGTCGCGCGAATAGTGCAGGAAGGTGATGAAGTCCCGGGGATTATAGTCCGTTCCATCGATCGCCAGCTGCGCCATGATCCTGGACAGCAGGGAATTGTCGGCATTCTTTTCGTCAAGGTCGTCGTTGGCCTGGCCGAATTCCGGCTTTTCGAAGATGGACTTCAGCACGGACACCTGCTTCCGCGTCTTTTCCAGCACGGTGCCCAGTATGACGTCCTGGGTCCGGGTCTTGGCGAAGTCGTTGCCGCCGAACGTCTCGGCGATGCGAAGATGCAGCGGCCGTCCCAGGTACTCGACGATGCCGGGATTGGACAACAGGCGGCGCACCAGCAGCCACAGCAGGTGCGTCTTGTCCCAGCGCAGCTCCTGTACCGACGTCGTCAGGTAGTCCGGATTGGTAAGCCCCAGGGCGATCGCCCGCCTGAGGGCCTGGGTCTGCAGGAACAGGCGCAGGCGGATGTGGCTGAAGCTGATCATGTCCTCGTGGCAGCGCAGGAGCCCGTTGACCGCCTGAATTTCCGTATGCGGCATCCGCGAAAACACAACGTCGAGCTTGTCAAGGGCCACCCAGAAGGTCACGCCCATGGCCGCCAGCGCGCTGTGCAGGTGTTGCAGCAGGCTCGACCACGAGACCTTCAGGTCCTGCGACGGCTGGGTCGGCATCGGCGTCACGATGCTGGACCGGGAAATCATCGTGTCGTTCATCTGTCCGCCCATCATGCCGTTGGCGGTCATCGAGGACCGGCGGAAGACCTCTTCGTAGGACAGCCCGCCGCGGGTTTCCCAGACGAACTGCGAAAGGCGCGACAGAAACAGCCGGTTGTTCGGGTTGTTGTCGAGAAGCTGCTTGGCCTTCAGATAGTCGATGATCTCGCGGCAGACCGTCCAGTTTTCCTGCAGGATCTTGCCGGCGCACAGCACCAGTATGTAGCAGAACCAGAAGTCGTCCCACCGGAAGCCTTCCGGCACGTCCTGCGGCAACTGGTCGATAAGATCGAGATGGTTGCCGTGGATGACGTGGATGTTTCTTTCCGCCAGTTCCGCAGGCGCTTCCTGAATAAGCGCGGTGTACATGGCGCTCTTGCCGCTGCCCTTCTTGCCGTGGACGATGTCGACGTCTCCGCTCAGCAGGCGATCCCAGGCGTAGGTCGAAACGAAGAATTCCTTCAGCCGGGCTTGCTCGTGTTCGGCGTCCGCATGGCCGAACTTGGAGGCCTGAAGCCACTCCAGCTTTTCCTGAACAGTCCTGTTTTTCATGTGCGTTCTCCCGGATGAAGGCAGATTTCGCCTTTCGGGATAGCACGGGTATGCGGCGGCCCGCTTACCGCCGCTAACAACCTTCAGCCGGCTGACGATCGGGACGGCCGCTACTGCTGGTAGACGCGGACGTAATCGACCTGCATTGAGCGGGGCAGCGCGCTGTCGTCGACCGCGCCCGCCCAGCTGCCGCCCATGGCGACATTGAGCAGCAGGTACTGCCGGCCGTCGAACGGCCACTGATCGTAGCCGGTATGGGCATTGACGTAGCTGTCGTAGATCGTGCCGTCGACGCCGATGTCGATGCGCTCGGATGTCCAGGTCAGCTGATAGACGTGGAAGCTGCCGCAGGCGTCAGCGATCGAATGCGCCGTGCCGTCACCATTGTGGCCCTGGTTGAAATTGTCGTGGATGGTGCCGTAGACCGTGTTGGGATCGCGGCCCAGTTCTTCCATGATGTCGATCTCGCCGTCCTTCGGCCATGACCCGGCGCTGCCCACCATCCAGATGGCCGGCCAGGTGCCGTTGCCGCACGGCAGCTTGGCGCGGATTTCGAAATAGCCGTACTGCCAGTCGGCCTTGTTGCGTGTGATGATGCGCGCCGACGAATAGTGCTGGCCGGCATAGTCGGGCGAACCCGTCATGTCTTCCTTGCGGACGGTTATGTTGAGCGACCCGCCCTGCTGCTGGTCGTTTTCCAGGCGCGCAGCGGTGTAGTATTGCAGCTCGCCATTGGCCGGGTCGTAGGTGTTGGCGAAGGTGTCGTCGCTCCACTTGGTGCTGTCGGGCAGGCCGGTGCCGTTGAATTCGTCGCTCCACACCAGGTGATAGCCCGCCGGCACCAGGCCGGAATCGGAAGACGAGGACGAACTGCTGGAACTGGCGCTGCTTGAGCTCGAACCTGAGCTTGAGCTTGAGCTTGAGCTGAAGCCACCGGACCCGCCCGAACCCGATCCGCCGGACGCGCCCCCGCACGCCGACAAGGCGCCGGCCGCGATCACCGCGGCAGCCGAAAACTGCACAAGCCTACGCATACGCCACTCCCTGAAACGCCGGATGTATCCCCGGCTGTTATGGTTTTACGGTCACGGTGCGGCTGACCCGTCGGCCCGACGGCGCCACCGTGCGCACCGCGACCTCACCCGTCACGGCGACCGGACCACTATAGGGCACCCAGCGGCCGTTGGCGATGCGGTACTCGATCTTCAGTCCGGCGATCGGGGCATTGGCTTCCAGCTTGCCGTCGGCAATACGTGCGCCCGGCACGGGCAGGCGATAGGCGATACCGGCGGTGTCGAGATGCTTCAGCTCAGGCACCAGCTTCGCCTGGAAGCCCTGCCAGTCGGCGGCTAGCCTGTCGGCGGGCACATTGCCGTCGCCATAGCTGTAAGATTTGCCCGCCACATAATCGGGTTCCCAGTCCGCGCGGTGCCAGGCGCGTTCGGCGACGGCCAGGGTGCGCGGGAACAGCATATAGTCGGCGATGGCGTCGCTGCGCACCGTCTCGCTCCACAGCTGGCCCTGCATGCCGGCGATGCGGTGGCCGGGCTGTAGCGGCGTCGGGTCGGCGATGGTGGCGCCCTGGCTGTAGGACGTCATCATGACCGAGGCATTGGCGCCCAGGTTTTCCGGCATGAAGGCGAAGACCTTGTAGAGGTCGGTCTGGCGTGACGCCCAGTCATAGCCGCGTTCGAAGCCGTCTGCCGCTTGCGGCATGTCGAGATAGAGCACGTCTGGCGTCGACATGACGACGTCCCAGCCCTGGTTGGCCTGGCGGTAGGCGTCCGCTGCCCCGCCGCTGAACAGGCCGCCCCAGCTGTTCGACTGGACCTTCTGCGGCATCTGCTTCGGATCGACGCTGCCCATGCCGTCGCTCCAGCCGGCGGGCTCTATGCCCTTTTCGCCCAGGATGTCGGACACCTTGGTGATGAAGCGCGCGCCCAGCTGATGGATGTCGAGATGCTCGTCGGCCATCATCTTTTGACAAGCGGGCGATCCTGTCCAGGCGCCGGCCGTCTCGTCGGTACCGATATGGTAGATGTGCAGCGGCAGGCCAGCCTCGTCGTGCATCGCCTTGATGCTTTCCATCACCGTGTCGATGAAGGCGTAGGTCGAGGGCAGGCAGATGTTGAGCGTATTGTCGTCATAGTGCTGGATCGAGCTGTAGACAGTGGTGTCGGCCGGATCTTCCAACCGGTACTGCGACGCCTCGGCCGGCTTGCCGGCAGCCATCAGGTGGCGATAGCGCGCCTCCATCGCGCGCACGGCGGCGCGGCTGTGGCCCGGCATGTCGAAGGACGGAATGACTTCGATGTGGTGGGCCTTGGCGGCCTTGAGGATGTCGATATAGTCGGCGCGGGTGAGGTAGCCGTTGACGCCCGCCGGATTGTCGGGGCCGCCGCCGAGCTGCGGCAGCAGGCATGTGTCTTCCTTGAGGTCGTGGCAGCGCCTGGAGCCGATGTCGGTCAGCTCCGGCAGGCCCGGAATCTGCAAACGCCAGCCTTCGTCGTCGGCCAGGTGCAGATGCAGGCGGTTCAGCTTGTAGCGGGCCATCGCGTCGATGACCGTCAGGATGTGCGCCTTGGATTCGAAATTGCGCGCCAGGTCGAGATGCAGGCCGCGGAAGCCGAAGCGCGGCGCGTCTTCGATGTCGAGCGGCCTGAGGTGGCCGTGTTCGTAATCGGCCTGCTGGCCGAGCGAGGTCAGGGCATAGGCCGCGCCCGCGCTGTCGGCGGCGGTGATGGCGACGGCGCCGGCCTTCGCCTCGATATGGTAGGACTCGGGCTGGCCGGGCTTTAGGGTGATGGTCACGGGCACGCCGCCCCTGGCCGGCTTCAGCCCGGACTCCTTCAGCGCCGCCGCCAGCTCGGTCATCGGCACGGTCGTGTTCAGTGCGATGCCTTTTGTCAGGTCGAGCGCTGGCCCGTCAAGATGTTGCGCCTTCAGCGGTGTCGGCAGGATGGCGAATTCGGGCGCGGCAGCCGTTTCCGTGCGCGCGGCCGTCTGGTCGTAGAGGCGCTGGGGCGTCAGCCATTGCGTCTTGTCGGCGGCGTTCTGCGTGCCGAGATGGGCTTCGTCGGTAAAGGGCGTGACGAAGGGCAGACGTTCCTCGCCGGTCTCGGTATCGGTCTTGCTGCGTGCCGAAGCGATGACGCGGGGTTTCAGGCCGTCGGCGGCGACATAGGCGTTGGGAATCAGGAAGTAGGGCGAGAACAGGTGCGCCGACGCCATCAGGCCGATGCGGTAGGTCCTGCCCGGTGTCAGTGTCACGCCGGCCTTCGGGGAAATACGATACAGGTCGCCATTGATGTGCGTCACGTCGAAAGCGTCGCTTTGCGACGGCAATAGCGGCGAGACAAAGCTGGCATAGATGGCCCAGTTCGATTTCGGCAGGGCCTTGGGCAGGGTCAGGTCGAGGTCGAGGTGAAAACACGCCTGTTGCACGGGCTTGTCGGGGCAACCGGCCAGCACCTTGTTGTCGGTGACGGTGATGTGATAGCCGAGGTTGGACGCGAAGCCGTCGAACCGCGTCTGCGGCGAGGGCGCCTTATGTGCCGCCAGGGCGGGTGTCGACAGCAGGCTGGCTCCCAGAAGCAATCCGCGCAGCAATTTCGACATCGGTTTCTCCCTGTTCCGTTCCGAAGACCGTGGCGCGGATTTCCGCGGCTGTCAACGGCGGCATGAGACCTTTTCATAATCTATATAATACCAATTTAGAGCCATTTGACAAATAATACGATTCGTACTATTGGTTAGTCGAGATAATACGGATCGTACTATATGCCGGCCAAGGTCACGCCTCTCGGATATGCTTTGCTGGGCCTGCTGCGTGGGGAACCGCGCTCGGGCTATGCCCTGCGCAAGGTGTTCGAGACGACGCTGCTGGGAAACTATTCCAGCAGTCCGGGCAGCATTTATCCGGCGCTGAAAGGTCTGGAGAAGGCCGAGCTGATTGCGGCCGAACCCATCGCGCGCGGCAATGTCTTCAGCCTGACGCCCATGGGGCGTGAGGCGCTCGACGCCTGGTTGACGGCGCCCGCGCAGGGGGAACCGGCCGATATCCTGATGTTGCGCTTTGCCTTTCTGCAGGAACTTGGGCGCCCCGAAGTGACGCGCGCCTTCCTGATTTCCTTCGCCGACGCCGCGCGCGGCAGCCGCGATGGCATCCGCGCCTTCATGGCCGGCGATATCGGACCGTCCATGCCGCTGCAAAGCCGGCTGGCGGTCGATTTTGGCCTGCGCAACGTCGAAGCTCAGCTCGCCTGGGCGGAAAACGCCTTGAAACAGCTTGAAGACCACTGGAGCCAGAATGCTCCGCAAACGGGAGGGTAGAATGTCGTATCTCAAAATCGCCGGCAAATGGCTGGCTGTCCTGGTGGCCGTGGCCGTCGGAACGGTCGTTGGAGGCATGCTCGGGCTGGCCGTGTTCCATCCCGTCCTGACGCCTCCGCCGCCGCACGATGGGCCGCTGGACGTCACGCAATCCATGTTGCTGGTCAGCGCGGTGTTCGCCGTACTGCTGTCACTGATTGCCTCACGCCTGCGGGGCAGCTTCTGGCTGCGCGCGCTGGTCCTGTTCGGCGTCGTCTATACGATCACCACGGTGCAGTCGCTGGATGAGGCCGTCTACTTCCGCGACTATGTCAAGCTGTCCATGCCGGGCATCTATATGAGCGCGGTCAGCGGCCTGGTGCGCGATGCCCTGTCGGCCCTTGTCGCGGCCTGGGTCTGGCGGGGCGCGGACGGGGAAACCGAACGCTTTACCGGCCTGTGGTGGCGTGTCGCTCTGATCGCGCCGATCTATGTCGTTTTCTATTTTGCCGCCGGCGCCTGGATCGCGTTCCAGGGCGAGGCCCTGCGCGCCTATTACGACCAGGGCGCACACATCGACCAGACGCCGCTGATCCTGTTCCAGGTCTTTCGCAGCCTGATCTGGTCGGCCGCCGCCTTCGCCGCCGTGCGCCAGATGACCGGCCCGGGCTGGTCGCGGGCGCTGATCGTGGGCTTCAGTTTCTCGCTGTTCATGGCGACGGTGCTGTTTGTCCCCAACGGCTTCATGCTATGGGACGTGCGCAAGTTCCATATGGCGGAGATCGGCGTGTCTAACCTGCTGTTCGGCTTTGTCGCCGCGTCGATCCTCTTGGGCGGCCGGAAGATAGTCACCTCCAGCGGCGATTGATCGCCGTTGGCAAGGGCGCCTGCCCGCCGCTGAAAAACGACCTTATCTCATCGGTCCCTATGACCGATGAGATAAGGCTGGCGCCGTCAGTCTGAGGTCGCCCTTGAACAGCGACTTGACCAGCGTGACATCGCGCAGTCCGACGATCGGCATGCGGTCCTGATAGAGCTCTTCCTCTATCAGGCCGTGGGCCTCGCACAGGTCGAGCGCGTGGGCCAGAAGGTTGGCGTCATAGCCCTTGCCCTTGGCGACGCCGAAGGTCGTCATTCTGGTGGTGAAGTCGGGGCCATTGGCCTTGCCCAGCACATGGTCGACCAGCTTCTTGCGGCCGCGCGGCCCGTTCATGCGCGCCAGGGCCGACATCAGCATCTGGGCGGCTTCGGTGACGTCGGTCGCCTTGCCGCGGCTGAGGCAGTTGTCGCAGGTGCCGCAGGCCTCGACGCCGTGCTCGCCGAAGTAGCCGCGCACCTGCTGTTTGCGGCAGGTCTGGCCCAGCACCATCTGGAAGAAGTCGCGCGCCTTCTGTTTTTGTACGGATTGATCCGGCGCGCCTTCGTTTTCGCGCAGGGTCAGGCGGCGGACTGCCCAGCCGAGGTCGCCGGAACTGTAGAAGCAGACTCCGGACGCCGGCTTGCCGTCGCGCCCGGCGCGTCCGACCTCCTGCCAGTAGGCCTCCATCGACGACGGCGGGTCGGCGTGGATGACGAAACGCACATCGGCCTTGTTGATGCCCATGCCGAAGGCGATCGTGGCGACCATGATTTTCGACTTGCCCGACAGGAAGGCGGTCAGCCGCTCCTCGCGCGTCCTGGCCGGCAAGCCGGCGTGATAGGCGGCGGCCGAGAAGCCTTCGGCCTTTAGCGCTTCGGCCAGTTTTTCGGTGCCGTCGCGCGATCCGCAATAGACGATGCCTGTGGCGCCCTTCTGGCGGCTCAAGGTCTCGATGACCGCCTTGTGCGCGCTGACCTTGCGGCGGACGAACCGCAATGACAGGTTCGGCCGGTCGAAGCTGGTGACGATCTCGACGGCGTCGTCGATATGCAGCGCTGCCTTGATGTCGGCGCGCGTATGGGCGTCGGCGGTGGCAGTCAGCGCCAGGGTCGGCACGCCCGGGAAGAAGGACTTGACCTGCCCCAGCAGGCGGTATTCCGGACGGAAGTCGTGGCCCCACTGGCTGATGCAGTGCGCCTCGTCGATAGCTATGACATTAAGCTTCAAACGGCCCAGTGCGTCGCGCACGAAGGGGTTGTTCAGCCCTTCCGGAGACATGTAGAGCAGGTCCAGATTGCCCGAGCGCGCCGCATCCCAGATGTCGCTGCGCTCGGCCGACGCCTGGCTGGAATCGAGCTTGGCCGCCCGCACGCCCCTGGCCTCAAGCGCCTGCACCTGGTCGCTCATCAGCGCGATCAGCGGCGAGATGACCAGGCCCAGGCCCGGCTGCAGGATGGCGGGAATCTGGTAGCACAGGCTTTTTCCGCCGCCGGTCGGCAGCACGGCCAGCACGTCCTGGCCTTTCAGCACCGCCGAAATGACGGCGGCCTGCTGCCCGCGGAAGGCATCGTAGCCGAAGACACGCTTAAGCGTGTTCTCGGCATCGGCGAGGGACGGGGCGGGGGAAAGCAGATCGGCGGTCATTGGGCCTGCGAAAAAGCGGTACTGTAAGGAACCACGCGTTTTGCGGGCGAACACTTGTGGAACATAGCGCGACCCGGGCAAAGCGCAAGGTGCCGGCCGGCTGTTTTCGCCGCCGGCAGCCCGGAAAGCCTGCCCTGCTTTGGTCAAAATGCGCTGCTTATTCTGCCCTTACGGCCCGGGCGCGCGATCATTGCAGAGGTTTCACGCGACAGGGTTAAAGAGTTTGGTTATAACCGGCCGGTCATCGGGGCGATGCGCAAGTCCGGGGGGAAGCCTTCGGGCGTGATTTAGTGAGGATCATACATGGCGAAGGCTAGCCCTCCGGGCGGAGGACGCAAGAGCAGCGGACGCACGCCCGCACAGGCTGCAGTGTATTGGGGAACGGTCGGAGCGATCTGGGTGGTTATTTTTACGGTCGTCTTCCTGGGCGCCATGGCTGTCGACCTGCCCGACATCAAGAAGCTTCAGAACACCCAGCAGCAGCACGCCATCACCTATCTCGACCGTTCGGGCGCCCTGATCGCCGTGCGCGGCGGCAGCCAGTACGCCGCCCCGGTCGATATCGACCAGCTGCCGACCTATGTGCCCCTGGCCTTCGTGGCGATCGAAGACCGCCGATTCTTCACCCATCCGGGCTTCGACCCCATGGGCATGGGCCGCGCCGTCGTGCGCAACGCCTTCCGCCACAAGGGCTCGAACCTGGCCGGCGGCTCGACCATTACCCAGCAGCTGGCGCGCAACCTGTTCCTGTCGGCCGACCAGAACATGAAGCGCAAGGTGCAGGAAATCATGATCGCGGTGTGGCTTGAGCACAAGTACACCAAGAAGCAGATCCTGGCCCTGTACCTCAACCACGTCTATTTCGGCGCCGGCGCCTACGGCATCGAGGCCGCGTCGGAGCGCTACTTCAACAAGCAGGCCAAGGACCTGACTGTTGGAGAGGCAGCGATGCTGGCCGGCCTGATGAAGGCGCCCAACTCCTATTCGCCGCTGTCCGACAAGGAACGCGCCGGCCGCCGCGCCACCATCGTGCTCAACGAAATGGTCGACGCCAAGGTCATCACGCCGGAACAACGCTCGGACGCCCTGTCGCACCCGATCACCGTGTCGAAGTCGCTGGCCACGGCCCACGCCCAGTACTTCATCGACTGGCTCGATTCCAACACCCGCGCCCTGGTCGGCGATCCCAAGGAAGACCTGATCGTCGAAACGACCCTTGACCTGCCGATCCAGACCGACGCCGAACATGCCGTCCAGACGATCATGGCCCGCGACGCCAAGAAGGGCGTCCAGCAGGCGGCCCTGGTCTCGGTCGACGGCGAAGGCCGCATCCGCGCCATGATCGGCGGCGTGTCGTACGCCGACTCGCAGTTCAACCGCGCCACCATGGCCTATCGTCAGGCCGGTTCGTCGTTCAAGCCGTTCGTCTATCTCACGGCCATGGAAGCCGGCTACCAGCCGACGACCCCGGTGGTCGACGAGCCCTATTCGATCGGCGACTGGTCGCCGCAGAACTTCGAAAAGACCTATATGGGCGTGATCGACCTGCAGACGGCCCTTGCGGAATCGATCAACACGGTCGCCGCCCGCCTGGCCAACGACGTCGGCCGCGACAAGGTCGCCGCCACCGCCCACCGCATGGGCGTTACCTCGAAGATCAACACCGATCCGGCCATGGCGCTGGGCACCTCGGAAGTGTCGCCGATCGAAATGGCCCAGGCCTATATTCCGTTCTCCAACGGCGGCTTCAAGGCGACGGCTCACGGCATCATCCGCATTCGCACGGCCAGCGGCAAGCTGCTGTACCAGTACCGCGAGTCCAACCAGGACGGCGGCCGCGTGCAGGTCGTCAACAACCCGCCGCTGACCGAGATGAACCAGATGATGCGCGGCGTCGTCCAGCACGGCACCGGCGCGGGCGTCAACATCCCGGGCTACGACCTGGCGGGCAAGACCGGCACGACCAGCGACTTCCGCGACGCCTGGTTCGATGGTTATACCGGCGGCTTCGTCACCGTCGTCTGGGTCGGCCGCGACGACAACACGCCGATGAAGAAGGTGACCGGCGGCTCGACTCCCGGCGCCATCTGGAAAACCTACATGTCCTCGGCGCTCAAGCGTATCCAGGTCAGCCCGATCCCTGTCGGACCGGCGGATTCGTCGCTGGGCACCGTGGCGGAAGGCGCGCTCCAGGACCTGCTTGGCACCCAGGCCGGCCAGGTCCAGGCCTCGCAACAGGCGCCCGAAAACGGCGTCCCGGCGCCCGTCACCATGCAGCCCATCCCCAATCCGGAAGAAAAGCCGAAGAAGGATGGATCGCTGGACGACGTCTTCAGCCAGGCGCAGCAGAAGAACCAGTAAGCAGGGGCACGGCCCCTGCACCCGGACGTCTAACTCAGGCACGGCTTCTCTAACGAGGCCGTGCCTGACGCGTTTTCAGCCTTTAAGATCTTTCGCGGCAGCGTATTTGAACAGCTCGTGGCCGCGCGCCTTCAGCCAGGCGCGCCCCGGCTTGTACGGCTTGCCCAGCAGTTCGTTGACCGTCGCCCAGAAGGCCGGGCTGTGGTCCGGATGGCGCAAATGCGCGACCTCGTGCGCCGCCAGGTATACCAGCACATCGGTCGGCGCCATGATGACCCGCCAGCTGTAGCGGATCGACTTCTTCGACGGCGAGCAGGAGCCCCAGCGCCCATGGGCGTCGAACAAGGATACCTTGACGCCCGATACGCCGAGCTTTGACGCCAGGCGGTCGGTTTCGAGCTGGAAGGTCTTCTGCGCCTGGGTGCGCAGGTAACGCTCGACGCGTCGCGCATAGGTCGCCACGTCGCCGCTGCTGACAAGTTGCCACGACCCGTCGGCCTGCTGCTCGGCCTTGGGCGAGATCACGCCCGTGCGCTCGGCCAGCATGACGGGATAGCCTTTGATGGTCAGTTGCATGCCCGGCGCGAACGGTACCGGCCGCGACTGGCCGCGTCGCGTTTCCAGAATCCAGTCGTGCCGCGTCTTCGCGAACTCGACCGCGTCCTTCAGATATTTCGGCCGCGGCGCCGTGACGATGGCGTCGCCGGTGCGATTATCGATGCGCACGGAAATACGGCGCGCGCGTTCCGAAACGCGCAGCCGCACCAGATAGTCCCCGAAGTCGAGGACCTGTCCAGGCTCGTATTCGCTGACCTTGCGGTCAGGCGAGAACATCGTTCTTGGCGATGAAGTCGCGGATGCGGGGATAGATGCTTTCGCGGAACCGGCGGCCGTTGAACACGCCGTAGTGGCCGGCGCCCTTCTGCACGTACAGTTCCTTCTTGTCGTCCGGAATGTTCGGGCACATGGCGTGCGCCGCCTGGGTCTGGCCGACACCGGAAATATCGTCCTTCTCGCCTTCGACCGTCATGAGGGCGACGTCGGTGATCGAACGCGTATCGACCAGCCGGCCCTCGTGGGCGAGCTCCCCCTTCGGCAGGGCGAACTTCTGGAATACCAGGTCGATGGTCTGGAGATAGAATTCCTCGGTCAGGTCCAGCACCGACAGGTATTCGTCGTAGAATTCCAGGTGCTTCTGGGCGCTTTCGCCGTCTTCCTCGACCAGCGAATTGAAATATTCCCAGTGCGCGTCCGTGTGGCGCTCCTCGTTCATGCTCATGAAGCTGTAGAGCTGGACGAAGCCCGGATAGACACGGCGGCCGACGCCCGGATAGGGGGGCGGCACGGTGTGCACCATGTTCGAGCGGAACCAGGTGAAGGGCTTTTCCTGCGCCAGGTTGTTGGTCACGGTCGGATTGAAGCGCGCGTCGATCGGCGAACCCATGAATGTCATGGAGGCTGGACGGCACGGATCCTTGTCCTCGCTCATCAGGCAGGCGGCGGCCAGCACCGGCGGTCCCGGCTGACACACCGCGACCACGTGCACGCGGCTGCCGATGACCTTCAGCATGTCGCGGATATGGTTGATGAACGAATAGAAGTCGAAGCGGCCTTCCAGCACGGGCACCTGGCGCGCATTGGCCCAGTCGGTGATGTAGACGTCGTGGTCGAGCAGGAATTCCTGCACCGTGCCGCGCAGAAGCGTCGCATAGTGGCCCGACAGGGGGGCGACGATCAGAACGGCGGGCGCGGCGGTCGACCGGCCGGCGCGGCGCAGGTCTGAATTGTCACGCTGGAAGCGCAGCAGCTTGCACCAGGGGCTCGACCAGTCTTCGATGATCGAGACGCGCACCGGATGATTGTTGATCGTGACCTGATCGATGCCCCATTCGGGCTTGCCGTAGCGCCGGGTGATGTTCGAGAACAGCTCGGCCGAGGCGTAAAGCGTCCGCCCGATGGCCGTGTCCGACGCCGGATTGAGCTTTGAGCCCCAGAAATCGCGGGTCATCTGCGCCAGCGCGCGGAACGGCGCCGCGCTGTAATAGGCATATTCGTGAAGCGAATAGAGCATCAGGGTTTTACTCGGTTACCGACATGTGTAGCTAACACTAGCACGGGCATGCTGCCAATTGGTTACGGCCATATCAATTATATTGTGATGCAGCATAAAGCGGCCAGGGGCGGGTACAAAAAAACGCCCTTCCGTAACGGAAAGGCGTTTGATTGATCTGAATGCGGAAGAAGATTTACTTCACACCCAGCTTCTTCTGCAGGTCGCTCGACGACGTCGTGTACTGGAAGCGCAGCTTGCGGTCCGGGTGGACGTAGCGGAAGGCCTGTTGCGCCATGAGCGCCGCTTCGTGGAAGCCCGACAGGATAAGCTTCAGCTTGCCGGGATAGTAGTTGATGTCGCCGATGGCGAAGATGCCGGGCGTCGAGGTCTCGAACTTCTCGGTGTCGACCGGGATCAGGTTTTCGTGCAGGTTCAGGCCGAACTCCGCCACCGGGCCCAGCTTCATCGTCAGGCCGAAGAAGGGCAGGAAGGCGTCGGCTTCCAGGTGCGATTCCTTGCCGTCGGCGTCCTCGATCAGCACCGATTCCAGCGCGTGGCCGGTTTCACCCTTCAGCGCGGTCGCCTGGGCGATGACCAGGTCCATCTCGCCGGCCGCCACCAGTTCGCGCATCTTGGCGACGCTGTGCGGGGCGGCGCGGAAGTCGTCGCGGCGGTGGATCAGCGTGACGCGCTTGGCGATCGGTTGCAGGTTCAGCGTCCAGTCGAGCGCCGAGTCGCCGCCGCCGGAAATGACGACAGTCTTGCCTTCGAACGCCTTCATCTGGCGCACGGCGTAGTGCACGCCCTTGCCTGGCGCGATGTTTTCAAAGCCTTCGATGCCCGGGATCGGCGGCTTCTTGGGTTGGAAGGAGCCGCCGCCGGCGGCGATGACGATCGTCTTGGCGCGGATGACGGTCTTCTGGTCGGTGGTCAGCTCCCACAGGCCTTCGTCTTCCAGCTTGCGGATGCCGACGGCCATTTCGCCGAGGTGATACTTGGCGCCGAACGGCGCGATCTGCTCCAGCAGGCGGTGCGTCAGGTCCTGGCCCGAAATGATCGGCCACGCCGGAATGTCGTAGATCGGCTTTTCCGGATACAGCTCGGCGCACTGGCCGCCGACCTTGTCGAGGATGTCGACCAGGTGGCACTTGATATCGAGCAGGCCCAGTTCGAAGACACTGAACAGGCCGACCGGGCCGGCGCCGATGACGACCACGTCCGTTGTCCAGGTCTGGCCGGCTTCGAGCGCCTCGACATGGTGCAGGGGGTTGGCGTCGGACATGAAAATTTCTCCAAAATGCAGTGGAATAGTTTTGTTAAACTGAAAAGCGCTATATGACGGCGCGTGAAGGTCTAAGGTTTAGGGATAGGCGATGTCTCGCGACAGATTGCCGCCGCTGTCGGCGCTTCGGGTCTTCGAAGCGGCCGCGCGGCACGAAAGTTTCAAACAGGCGGCCGAGGAGCTGTTCGTGACGCCCGGCGCGGTGTCGCAGCAGATCCGTCTGCTGGAAGAACATGTCGGCGTCGAGCTGTTCGTGCGCGACGGCCGCCGCGTCGTCCTGTCCGACGCCGGCAAGGCGTCGGCGCAGATCCTGAAGGAAGCCTTCGAAAAGATGTTCGAGGCGACGCGCCTGATGAAGGCCGGCACGCAGAAGGGCCGCGTGACCGTGTCCGCCGCGCCCAGCTTTGCCGCCAAATGGCTGATGCCGCGTCTCTACGACTTTAGCGCTGCTAACGAGGACATCGACGTCTGGGTCAGCGCCGACATGACGCCCGTCGACTTTGCCGTCACCGACATCGACCTGGCCGTGCGCTACGGCAACGGCCATTATACCGGGCTGCACGTCGAGCACCTGCTGGCCGAAGCCGTCGTGCCCGTCTGCTCGCCGCTGCTCTTCGAAGCCGCACCCATCCGCAAGCCCGCCGACCTGGCCCACCACGTCCTGCTGCACGACGCCGGCGACGGCGATCCGTCCTGCCCGGACTGGCCCATGTGGCTGAAGGCCCATGGCGTCGAAGGCGTCGACGCCTCGCGCGGACCGCGCTTCAACCAGTCGTCCATGGTGATCGAGGCAGCCGTCGCCGGCCGCGGCGTCGCCCTGGCCAAGCGCACCATTGCCGACGCCGATTTGCAGGCCGGCCGCCTGAAGGTGCTGTTCGACGAAAAGGACGCGCCGCTGAACTACGGCTACTACCTGGTGTGGCCGCAGACGCGCGATCCCAGCCCGGCGCAGGTGCGCTTCATGGAGTGGCTGCGCAACGAAGCCCGCAAGGCCGAGCCCGCTCCCCGCGACAGCGGCGAGCGGCCCGTCTTTGCGGCGCAAGACATTTAATCGAAACTGTCGGGCAGGCGCGGTCACGTTTACGCGGCGGCCTCCGGCTCCGGGAACCACGGCGGCGTGGGCAGGCCTTTTTCCTTGAGGAAGGCCGGATTGAAAATCTTCGAGGCGTAGCGGTTGCCGTAGTCGCAGAGAACCGTGACGATCGTCTTGCCGGGACCCAGGTCCTTCGCCATCTTCATCGCGCCGACGACATTGAGCGCCGAAGACGTGCCGAGGCACAGCCCTTCAGTCTGGATCATGTCATACAGCACCGGCAGCCACTCTTCGTCGGCGACCCGGTAGCTGCGGTCGATATGGATGCCTTCCAGGTTGGCGGTGATGCGGCCCTGGCCGATGCCTTCGGTGATCGACGAGCCTTCCGACTTCAGTTCACCGGTGGTGTAATAGCTGTAGAGGGCGGCCCCGAACGGGTCGGCCAGGCCGATCTGGATGTCCGGATTCTGGCCCTTGAGGTAGAGGCTCATGCCACCCAGCGTCCCACCCGAACCGACGGAGCAAATGAAGCCGTCGAGCTTGCCGTTCGTCTGTTTCAGCACTTCGGGGCCGGTGCCGTCGATATGGGCCTGGCGATTGGCGACGTTGTCGAACTGGTTGGCCCACACCGCGCCCAGTTCCTGGGCCAGGGTGCCGGAATAGCGCACATAGTTGTTGGGGTTGGCATAGGGTACGGCATCGACCTCGATCAGCTCGGCGCCGAGCTGGCGGATGGCGTCCTTCTTTTCCTGCGCCTGGGTGCGCGGAATGACGATGACGCAGCGATAGCCGAGCGCATTGGCGACCATGGCCAGGCCGATGCCGGTATTGCCGGCCGTGCCCTCGACAAGGGTGCCGCCGGGCTTGAGCACGCCGCGGCGTTCGGCGTCGCGGATGATCCACAGGGCGGCGCGGTCCTTGATCGACTGGCCGGGATTGAGGAATTCGGCCTTGCCGTAAATCTCGCAGCCCGTCGCTTCGGATGCGCCCTTCAGGCGGATCAGCGGGGTATCGCCGATCAGGTCGACGACGGACGTAACGGTCTTGCTCATGGATCGCGCTCCGGGGTTCGCAGGCCGGCTTGCTACCAAATCGCGCGCACAGGCCCAAGCGATGGATTCTAATCGCGGGCTTTAGTCAATCTGGCGGTGATTTCCAAGTGTTTCGGCGGCGGCACGGCAGGGGTGGCCCTAATTCCGGCACAAACACATCGTCTTTTTACTTTGCAATCTGCAAAGGTGCGCGACGTCGGGCCATAATGAGAGTTGGGGTGTCCCAATGGTGGTGATAAGTCTGATCGTCTCTGTTCTTGCGGGCATCGCCGCCGGCTGGATTGTCTATTTTGCCCTGGCGGGCGGGTTGCGCGCCGGCACACGGGCAGTGGAGGGGAAGACCATGCAGAGCCAGGCGGAATCGCTGATCGATCGGATGGGGGTCGTGTGTTTCCGCATCGCCAACCGCGTCGTGATCTCGACGCTTGGCGGCGCGCTTCTGGTCCTGATGCTCGGAAGCGGTATAAAGCGCGCATAAACGCAAACACGCTTGTGCCCGCGCGCCGGCCTCGACTATAGCAGGGGCCGACTTTCACCGCGCGCAGGACGTTTCACCGCATGGCCGTCTTTACCCCCGTCTCGATCGAGGACGCGAAGGCCTATCTGCGCGGCTACGATATCGGCGAGCTGATCCATCTCGAAGGGATCGAAGAGGGCGTCTCCAACACCAATTTCAAGGTCGAGACGACGACGGGGCTGTACGCCCTGACGCTGTTCGAAGCGGCGACGCCCCAGGACGATCTTCCCTGGTTCATGGACTATACCCTTTATCTCGACCGCAAGGGCTATCCCGCGCCCGGTCCCGCGCTGAAGCGTGACGGCACGTCGCTGGGGGAAATCAACGGCAAGGCGTGCGCCCTGATCAAATGGCTGCCCGGACGCTGGCCACGCAACCCCGACGTCCGCCACGCCACCTCGGCCGGGGAATTCCTGGCCAAGCTGCACCTGATGGGCGGCGACTTCCCGGACGTGCGCGCCAACAGCATGGGCATCCAGGTCTGGCCGCACCTGATCGAGCGGTGTGTGCCGAAAGCCGAAACCAGCCCGCGTGCCCGGGCCGTGCTGGCCGACTTCCGCGAAGAGCTTGGGTATCTCGAGGCAGGCTGGCCGCAGGACCTGCCGAAGGGGGCCATACACGCCGACTATTTCACCGACAATGTCCTGATGGACGACGACGGCATCGTCACCGGCGTCATCGACTACTACTACGCCTGCACCGATTTTTACGCCTATGACTTGGCCGTGGCGCTCAATGCCTGGGGCTTTACGCCGGGCGGTCAGCCGGTCCCCGAGATGATCTCGGCCTTTGCCCGCGCCTATCAGGCGGTGCGGCCCCTGTCCGAGGCCGAAATCGCGGCCCTGCCGCTGCTGGCGCGCGGATCGGCCATGCGCTTTACCCTGACGCGGCTCTACGACCTCCTGAACCACGATCCGTCGTGGGTGGTGAAGCCCAAGGACCCGGAAGCCTTTTATCGCCGGCTGGAATACCATCGCGGCATAGACGACGGTCACGCGTATTTCTGAGACTGAAATGCCACACCTGTTGCAATTGTAACGGTGTCTATTGACCGGTGTGGGCGCCTCGACCATAAGGCGCGCATGTTTACCAAAAGCAGCCATTCACCGATGACAAACCCGCAGGTCCTGCCGACCAGCGTGTGTCCGGCTGCGCGCCAATCCCAGGTCGATTATAGCTTGGGCTGTACCCGAAAACCCTAGATCCCTTCAGGATTTCCGTTTTCGTGCAGCCCTTTCGACCCGGTCGGAAGGGCTTTTTCCATTTCGCATTTTCATTCAAAAACAAAGAAGGAGAAGACAATGCAAGTCTTTCAAGGCGCCCGTGGCGGGCTGGTCAAGGCGTGGATCGACGGTGTGGCCGTCGAGGACCAGGCGCGTCAGCAGCTCGACAATATCGCGGCCATGCCGTTCATCCATAAGCACGTCGCCATCATGCCCGACGTCCACTGGGGTATGGGCGCGACCATCGGGTCGGTGATCCCGACCAAGGGCGCGGTCATTCCGGCGGCCGTGGGCGTGGACCTCGGCTGCGGCATGATGGCGGTGCGGACCACGCTGAATGCGCGCGACCTGCCCGACGACCTGTCTGGCCTGCGCACGGCGATCGAAGAGCGTATTCCGCACGGTCGGACCGATAACGGCGGGGTGAACGACCGCGGCGCCTGGGGCGATGCGACCGACGCTGGCAACGCGGCCTTCGCGGGCCTGTCCGACGAGCTTAAGCGCATCGTCGATAAGCACCCGAAGATATCCCAGGCGGCCAACCGCGCGCAGAACCACCTGGGCACGCTCGGGACTGGCAACCACTTCGTCGAGGTCTGCCTCGATGAAAACGACGCCGTGTGGATCATGCTGCACTCGGGCTCGCGTGGGATCGGCAACAAGATCGGGTCGTACTTCATCGAGCGCGCCAAGCACGAGATGAAGCGCTGGTACATCAACCTGCCCGACCAGGACCTGGCCTACCTGCCGGAGGGCTCGGAACTGTTCGGTGACTATATGGGCGCGGTGTCGTGGGCCCAGCGGTTCGCGCGCACCAACCGCGAACTGATGATGACGGCGGCGCTTGAAGCGCTCTCGGTCTCCGTGCCGAAGCGTTTCACCTGCGACTGCGAAGCGGTGAACTGCCACCACAACTACGTGGCGCACGAACACCACTTCGGGGCCGATGTGCTGGTGACCCGCAAGGGCGCCGTGCGCATCACGCCGGAAACGCTGGGGATCATTCCGGGCTCGATGGGCGCAAAGTCGTTCATCGTGCGCGGGATCGCCGGCCAGGCGGCGGCTGAGGCCCTGTGCTCGTGCAGCCACGGCGCCGGGCGGGCCATGTCGCGGGCGGAAGCCAAGCGCCGGTTCACGCTTGAGGACCACGCCCGGGCGACCGCCGGCGTCGAGTGCCGCAAGGACGCCGATGTCATCGACGAAACGCCTGCGGCGTACAAGGACATCGACGCCGTGATGAAGGCCCAGGCCGACCACGTCGAGATCGTCCACACGCTGAAGCAGGTGGTATGCGTGAAGGGGTAACCCGAGGGGGCGGTGGCGAAAGCTGCCGCCCTTTTTTTCCTTGTGAGACAGAGTGGGTAACTTTCCTTCGGCCCTCCCTGCGAAGCGGGGAGGGGGGACCACGCGAAGCGTGGTGGGCGGGGCTTCTTTCTTTTGCCGGCTACATTTTTTGTTTTAAAAACAAATCTTTACGCGCCCATATGGCGGCGGGAGTGCTTTGTTGCTCCGACAGAAGTGCCCCGCCCACCGCCTTCGGCGGTCCCCCCTCCCCGTAAACGGGGAGGGCGAAAGCCCTTCATTTCTTTGACTTATTTTTGATAACCATAGCTTGCCGGATTGCAGTTGAGTCGGCGAAACGAGAAACTACAAACCCTCGGCCGGGGCCAGGGTGCCGCCGCCGGCAAGCGCGTAGGTCTTGCCGCCCAGGTCCGGATTGTCGCGCTGGCTATAGCTGAGCACGTGGCCGTTGCCGACGATGTTCTTCACCGTATCGCCGCTTAAGCCCTCGGGATTGATCAGCTGGCCGACCCGGGTATCGGCCGTCAGCGTCCAGGTGCTCGACGCATCGAGGCTGACATCGACATTGGTGGTCGTCTTGCCGCTGAAGTGCGAACCGTCCTTGAGATCGAGCCGGATGGTGCTGAGAATATCGGTGACCATGTCGCCGTTCAGCGTCTGGTCATGCGCGTCGATGCGGGCATAGCCGCCGTTGCGCCCGAGCGGGCCCCACTTGGCGGAGGCGGCCTTGACCAGGATTCCCGCCTCCGACGCGATATCGACGTGGCGGAGGGTGACGACACCACGCACATTGCTGACCAGGAAGACTTCGCGCGCCGCCTTGATCGTGCCGCCGTCAAGCTGAAGAGTCGCCGTCGCGATCGGACCGTCATAGGGCGCGGTCGAGGCGCTGGCCGCTGTCACCTTGCCGTCCTGCGCCGGCGGCAGGGCCGACTGGTAGAGCAGGATGCCGCGGTCGCCGCTGTCCAGGCTGACATGGGTCAGGGTCGCCGTGTGCTCGCCATCGACTTCCAGGCCCTCCGAAAAACCGGTCTTGATGACGGTGCCGGAAGCGTCGACATCGCCGTGCGCTTCCAGGGCTGGCGATGACGGACCGCCGGTGGTGAGCGTGCCGCCCGTCAGCCTGGCCTTGCTGCCGGGCTTGATGGCGATGGCGGGGGCGTGATCCGAGGTCGTGGTGATGCTGGCCGCGTCGGCGTCGAGCGCGGCGCCGGCCGCCAGTTCCACGCCATAGGCTTCGGCGGCGCGCGTCGAGATGACGGCGCCCTTCAAGGTGAGTTTCGAGCCCGGATCGGCGGCGAAGATGCCGTCGATGCCGCGGCCGGTGGTCGAAATGGCGCCGCCGGTGACGGTGGCGGTGGTCTGCGACGCGACGATCAGCGCGGCGCCAAGGCCCGTTTCATGGGCGTCGTCGGCCAGCGACACGTCCAGCGTGCTGTTGATCGTGATGCCGTCCATGGTGAGCAGCGATCCGCGCTCGGCGAAGACACCCGACTGGTCCGGTTTGGTCGGCGTGATCGTGCCCTTGCTCAGCGCCTTGCCCTGGCTGGCGATGGTGATGACGGCGACGCGGCGCATGGCGGCCGGAATGGTCGCCGGCGCCGCCATGGGGCGCGGCGCCCCCTGCGTCGGGCCTTGCTGCTGTCCCTGCTGCCCCTTCTGGCCGCGGTGACCGCCGCGGCCGTGGCCACCGCCACCCATGCCGCCACCACCCATGCCTCCCATGCCGCCGCCCATTCCGCCGCCCATTCCACCCATGTCGCCGCCCATATCCTGGGCCATGGCGATGTCGCCGACGCAGAGCGACAGGACGGCGGCGGCCAGGCCGCTGAGAAGGTATTTGCGCATTGGGTGCCCCTGAAATGTTCAGCATCGCTAACAAGGCAATGCGGCTTCCATGTTTCAATTATGACATCAAATTCCGGTACAACCTGGATGACGTGGCACCGGTGTCATGATAGGTTGCTAAAAAATCCCGAGGGGGGAACCATGACAACTCGCAGAGACCTGTGGCAGGCGGCGCTGGCGACGGCTGCCCTTTCGTTCGTGCCGGCCCTGGCCAAGGCTGCTCCTGTCATCGTTCGCGTCAAGATAAGCTTCGCGCGCAATGGCATGCCGATCCTGCCGATCAAGATCGACGGCAAGGGGCCGTACAATTTCGTGCTCGACACGGGCGCCTTCACGACCTGCATCCGGGAGACGCTGGCCAAGGACCTGGGCCTGCACACCAGTGGCACGATCCGCACAACCAGCCTCAGGGGCGACGAGTCGAGCTACATCTATGTCGGCAACAATATCCTTGTGGGCGGCGGCTTACCGTTCGGCAAGATGAGCTTTGTCGGCCTCGAAAAGTTTCCGGTTCCCGACGCCGACGGTTTGCTGCCGGCCAGTTTCGTGACGCACCTGCCGTCACAGCTGGACTATGAAAAGCAGGAAATCCTCTACTTTCTCAACGGCGCCGAAATGGACCTTGACGGTTTCGAGCGCGCCGACGCCTTCTTCCAGGCTGAAGGCGAGCGCGCGGCTGAACAGGTCTATGTCAACTTCAATCTCGATGGTCAGAAGCTGGTGTGCGCGCTCGACACAGGCGCCGGCTCGGCGATCCTGATCGGTGGCGGCTATGTCGATTCCCACCACCTGTGGGACAAATACAAGGTGCTGGGCGAGAGCACCAGCAAGGGCGCGAACAGCCAGGCCGTGCATACGCGCACCGTCGTCATTCCCAATCTGACGATCGGCAATATCCATCTCGACACCTTGCCGGTTACCCTTGTCGATCCGAAGTCGTGGGACTCGCTCGACAAGTCGGACATCGACGGCCTCATCGGGTCACCGCTGTTACGCAAGTTCACCCTGGCCTTTACCGGCAAGAAGGAACTTTATCTCAAGCCTAATGCCGGTTTTGCGCAGATATCGGGCACAATGCCGGCGCTGGCCGTGCCGGACGCCGCGCCGCCGGGTGCGATTCCTTTCCTGTATGGCGAGGAGCGGCGGATTCTGATCCCCGCCAGCGTCGGCGGCAAGCCGGCCTTTCCCTTCATGCTGGCGACAGGCTCCTCCAAAAGCGCGATCAACCGGGCGCTGGCCGACGAACAGGGCGTGCCGGCCCTGCCCGAAGGCGGCTTCGACGGCGGCGCTCTCAGTTTTGGGACTGTAAAGCTGCCGCATCTCAAGCTGGCGGAACGGCCGGTGAAGCAGCGGCCGCCCGCGGTGCTGGGCCTCGACTTCCTGGCGGGCGCGCCGGTCTCGATCGATTTTGACAGCCTGCTCCTGGCCTTCCATCCCGACGGGCCGCCCGACCTTGCGGGCTATACGAAGACAGGCATCGCCCGTGCTGTCCGCGAGGGGGAGGATGCGCTCTATGTCACGGTCAAGCTGGCCGGCATGGATACGGTCTGCCGGGTCGACAGCGGCTATCAGATGGGCGTGCTGCTGCCGCCGCAGACGGTGGCTGCCCGCAAGCTGTGGGACGCCTTCCCGGGCGCCGAAGACCGGAACCTGGCCGGCAGCGACGGCCAGATGACGAAGACGCGCTTCGTCAAGATGAAGGGCCTGGATATTTCAGGCCTTCACATCGAAGACGTGCCGGTGACCCTCGTCGATCCCACGGCGGTGCCCAGCGCCGGCCAAAAGGGCGTGGACGCCGTCATCGGCATGGGCGTCATCCGCCGCTTCAATATTGTCTTCGACAAGGACGGCGCGGTCTGGCTCAAGCCCAACAAGGCCTTCGTTTAAGCGGAGAATCCCTTGACCAGGTCCAGCGCCGCGGTCCGGTCGTTCTTCAGCTCGACGATCTTTTCCGGCAGGCCGTAGAGGGCCTGGATGGCGTCGGGCACCTTGGGCGCGAAACCCAGCGCCCTGGTGACGAAGTCCGGGAACTTGGCGGCGTGCGCCGTCGACAGCACGATCTGCGGGCGGTCGCTGCCGCGCTTGAGCGCCGCGCTCAGCGACACAGCGGTGTGCGGGCAGATGACCTGGCCATAGGCCTTCCAGGCATGGGCGATGGCTTGAGCGGTCTCTTCCTCGCTGACCGTGCTGGCCGTGACCTCGGCCTTCAGCGCTGATTGCAGGTCGGGCGACAGCGTCACCGCGCCGGTGGCGCCGAACGTGTCGAACAGGGCCTTGGTCGTCGCGGCGTTGCGGCCCGAGGCTTCGAAGACCAGGCGTTCGAAGTTCGACGGCGCCTGCACGTCCATGCTGACGCTGGCCGATTCCACGGCCTGGCGGCGGATATAGCGGCCTTCGTTGATCGCCTGGTTGAGCGCGTCGTTCTGATTGACGGCGGCGTGCAGCGGGCCGACATTGCCGCCGATACGGCGGGCCACCCAGCCGGCGAAGGCGTCGCCGAAATTGCCGGTCGGCACGACGAAATCGGGCGTGTCCGCGCCGCTGGCGGCAGCCGCTGCGAGGTAGTAGGGGACCTGGCCCAGCAGACGGCCCCAGTTGATCGAATTGACCGAGCTGATCAGGCCGTTTTGCTTCAGGCCGGCGTCACCCAGCAGAGCCTTGACGATGGCCTGGCAGTCGTCGAAATCGCCTTCGACGCCGACATTCATGACATTGTCGGCCTGGACGGTCGTCATTTGCAGGCGCTGCACCGGCGAGACGCGGCCGAGCGGATGGAAGACGACCAGACGCACGCGCTCGGAACCGGCAAAGGCGCGCACGGCGGCCGCGCCCGTATCGCCCGACGTGGCGGTGACGAGCGTCAGGGTCTCGTTGCGCTGTTTCAGCGCCGCGTCGGTCAGCGGCGCCATCATCTGCATGGCCATGTCCTTGAAGGCCAGGGTCGGGCCGTGCCACAGTTCCAGCATCCACAGATTGTCGGCCAGCTGCGTCAGCGGCACCTTGCCGTCGTTCAGGAAGGCGGCTTTGGTGCGTGCGGCGGCGGCCTTGACGGCGTCCGTCCCCAGCACGTCGACGCCGAACAGGGTCAGCAGGTTTTCGGTCAGGGTGCCGTAGTCACCGGCAAGGTCGAAACCGGGCGTCGGCCACTCAGCCGGCACATAGAGGCCGCCGTCGGGCGCCAGACCGTCGAGCAGGGCGCCTGCGAAGGTCTTGTCACCGGCAAATCCGCGCGTGCCTACATAGTTCATTCTGTTACCAATTCCGCTGAAACCGTAAGGCCTTGCGTATCCGTCGCCTTATCCTTTAGAAGCGCGGCGATAACACTTTCACCGCGCTGGGAAAAGGCGAAAACATGGGCGGCAACACGGAATCTGGCGGCGCGACGGCGACGGCCCGGCTGCCTGAAGTGCTCGCCCAGGCGCGGCGCATCACCATCAAGGTCGGCTCGGCCCTGGTTGTCGACGCCAAGGGCGGTGTCGCCAATGCGCCGTGGATGGCCGGACTGGCGCGCGACATCGCGGCCCTGGTCGCGGACGGCAAGAATGTCGTGCTGGTGTCGTCGGGGGCCGTGGCGCTTGGCCGCCGTCACCTGGGCGTCACGCGCCCGCGCCTGAAGCTCGACGAAAAGCAGGCCTGCGCCGCCGCCGGCCAGCCGCGCCTGATGGCGGCATGGGACGAGGCCTTCCAGGCCGTCGGACTGAAATCCGCCCAGGTCCTGCTGACGCGCGAAGATACCGAAAAGCGCCGGCGCTGGCTGAATGCGCGTGCGACCGTCGAAACCCTGTTCGAGCTGGGCTGCGTGCCGATCGTCAACGAAAACGACACGGTGGTGACCGAAGAAATCCGCTATGGCGACAATGACCGGCTGGCGGCGCGCACCGCACAGCTGGTCAAGTCCGAGGCGCTGGTCCTGCTGTCCGATATCGACGGTCTTTACACGGCGGACCCGCGCAACAATCCGGACGCGCAGCATATCGCAGTGGTCGAAAAGCTCGACGCCTCGATCGAGGCCATGGCCGGTGGCGCCAATGCCTCGGCGGGCGTCGGTACCGGCGGCATGGCGACCAAGATCGCGGCGGCGCGCATTGCCGGGTCGGCCGGCTGCGCGACTCTCATCGCGTTTGGCGCGGTCGTCCAGCCCCTGTCGTCGCTGGGCGGGCCGGAAGGGGCGCGCTTTACCCTGTTCAAGCCTCAGGCGTCGCTCAGCGCCGCCTACAAGGCGTGGATCGCCGGCACCGTCGTCCCGGCGGGCAAGCTGATGCTGGACGAGGGGGCGGCCCGCGCCCTGCATAACGGCAAGTCGCTCCTGCCGTCGGGTATCGTCGAGGTCACGGGCAGCTTCGACAAGGGCGACAGCGTGTCGATCGTCGCGCCGTCGGGCCAGGAGATCGCGCGTGGCATCGTCGAATATTCCGCCGACGATATCCGCGCCATCCGCGGCCGCGGCAGCCGCGACATCGAAACCATCCTGGGCTATACTTCGGGCGATGAAGTCATCCACCGCGATGATATGGCGCTGATATAGCGCTGTTGGAACAGGGAAGAGATTGCCTTGAAACGCCAGAAAGACACGCGCCCCGTCCCCGCCTCGTTCTTTGCCGAGCGCAGACAGCGTGCAGACTTTGCGACCTTCGAGCGGATCATGACGCGTAAGGGCGGGCAGCCACCTGTCGCAGGAGATGAGATCGGCGACTGATTCCATTCGGCCGCCAAACGCCCGCAAAAACCCGCCAAAAGCCGTTATTTCAAATGAAACCGTCGTATTCCGGCGGTTTTGCGATATATACCGCCTGAAAGACGGAGTTTCGCCATGGACGACCAAAGCACGCGCACGCTGAACGACCTGATGACCGGTATGGCAGTCAATGCCAGGGCCGGCGCCGAGGCCCTGCGTCTGGCCGGTCCAGACGCCCGTACGCAAGCGATCGTCGCGGCGGCCAAGGCCATCCGTGCGCGCGAGGCCGAGATTCTCGAAGCCAACCGGAAAGACCAGCAGTTCGCCCGCGATAAGGGTCTGACCGACGCCATGATCGAGCGCCTGATTCTCAATCCGGCACGCGTTGAAGCCATGGCGAAAGGTCTTGAGGAAGTCGCGGCGCTGCCCGATCCCGTGGGGCGCGAACTGGCGCGCTGGACGCGGCCGAACGGTCTCGATATCGCGCGCGTTTCGACGCCGATCGGCGTCATCGCCATCATCTATGAGTCCCGCCCCAATGTGACCGCGGACGCCGCTGCCCTGTGCATCCGTTCGTCGAACGCCGCCATCCTGCGCACGGGCTCCGAAGCGCTCAATTCGGCCCTGGCCATCTATGCCGCGTTCGAGGAGGGCCTGCGCGCTGCCGGCCTGCCCGAAACGGCGGTGCAACTGGTGCCGACCTCGGACCGCGACGCCGTCGGCCTGATCCTCGGCGGCCTTGGCGGCGCCGTGAACCTGATCATTCCGCGCGGCGGCCGCTCACTGGTCGAGCGCGTGCAAAAGGAGGCGCGGGTTGCCGTCCTGGCGCACCTCGAAGGCCTGAACCATACCTATGTCCACAAGGACGCCGATCCCGAAAAGGCGCTGGGCGTCACGCTGAACGCCAAGATGCGCCGTGTTTCTGTTTGCGGCGCGACCGAAACCCTGCTGATCGACGAAGCGGTGGCGGCCGACCTGCTGCCGGGCATTGCGAAAGCTCTCGAGGGTAAGGGCTGTGAGCTGCGCGGCGATGAGGCCGCGCGCGCCATCTATCCGATGAAGACGGCGACTGAGGACGACTGGCGGACCGAATACCTGCTGCCGATCCTGTCGGTGCGCGTCGTGAAGGACGAGGCCCAGGCGATCGAGCATATCCGCACCTACGGTTCGGGCCATACGGAGGCCATCATCACCGAGAACGTGCAAGCCGCCGAAACCTTCCTCAACGAGGTCGATTCCGCCATCGTCATCTGGAACGCTTCGACGCAGTATGCCGACGGCGGCGAGTTCGGCCTGGGCGCGGAAATCGGCATCTCGACCGACCGCATGCATGCGCGCGGCCCGGTCGGTGCCGAGCAGTTGACGACGTTCAAGTACATCGTCCGCGGCAACGGTCAGATGAGGCCGTAAAACCGTCACACTCGCTTACAGGTGGTTTACGCAACCGTCACGGAACTGTTGCGTAAACCCTTTAATAACCCCGCTCTTTCAGTCAATATATGACTTCTGCGAGTGAGGCGTATGGACCGGCAGCGAACCTTCTTGAATACCGTGCCGCTCGGCACCTGGATCGGCGGTTGTTTGCTGATCGGCTGCGCGCTTGCCGAGCCGCTGCGCTGGTTCGCGGCGCCGGTGGCCGTGATCGTGCTCGCCTACACGGTTTTCCAGTTCTGGATGCGCATCCTCGACATGCAGGACCGTATCGAAAGCCTCAAGGCGCCTGAAGTGCAGGTCAAGGTCCAGCCCGAGGGCCCGAGCTTCCAGGAAGTGCTGCGCGCCATTCCTGACCCCGTCATGATCGTGTCGGGCTTCGAGCCGCACGACATCGCCGGCCGCTGGATCGTCTTCGCCAACGACGCCGCGCGCGAAGTCTTTTCGATCACCGACGACGGGGGGCTGCTGGTCAGCACCATTCGCACGCCCGAAGTGCTGGAATGCGTCGATGAAGCCCTGTTCGGACGTATCGCCCGCTCGGTGATCTTCGACACGACCGGCGGCGCCCGCGACCAGTTCTGGCGCGCCTTCACCAGCCCCCTGCCGGTCGAAGGCATGAACAGCGACAAGCATCCGCGCCTGGCCCTGCTGGTCATGCGCGACGAAACCGATGCGCGCCGCATGGAGCGCATGCGGGCCGATTTTCTTGCCAATGCGAGCCATGAGCTGCGCACGCCGCTGGCCTCGCTTGCCGGCTTCATCGAGACCCTGCGCGGTCCGGCGCGCGACGACGAAAAGGCACGTGAAAAGTTCCTGACCATCATGGCGACCCAGGCCGACCGCATGGGCCGGCTGATCTATGACCTCCTGTCGCTGAGCCGCATCGAGATGAGCGAGCACGTGCCGCCGGCGGGCGAAGCCGATCTGGTTCTGGCGGTGCGCGACGTCGTCGAGGGCCTGACTCTGATCGCGCGCGAAAAGGGCGTCATGCTCCAGGTCAGCGCGCCCAAGCCGGGCCTCTATCCCATCATCGGCGACCGCGACCAGATCCTGCAGGTCGTCCAGAACCTGGTCGACAACGCCTTGAAATACGCGCCGCGCGGCTCGGATATCAGCATCGACGTGCAGTTCGACAAGACGCTGAGCGAAGCCATGGTGGCCTGCGATCCGCAGGCCGCCAAGCTGGTCCTGCTGCGCCCCGACCGCAACGTCCACGACTACTATGCCGTGGTGCGCGTGCGCGACAACGGCCCGGGCATCCGCCGCGAATATCTGCCGCGCCTGGCCGAACGCTTCTATCGCGTCGAAGGCCAGAAGAGTGGCGATCGCCTCGGCACGGGCCTGGGCCTGGCTATCGTCAAGCATATCATCAACCGCCATCGCGGCGGCCTGGTGGTCGAAAGTATCGGCGGCATGCCGGCCGGCGACGACCCCATGCTGCGCGAACCCGAGTCCGAAGGCGGCAAGGTCACGCCGCTGCCGGTTCCGGGCCTGCCGACCTTCACGGCGTTCGCTGCCTGCTTCCCGCAATCGCGCGCTTTCGGCGCGGCCGGCGCCCCGCGTCTGGCGGCTTCGGAAGGCGTTACGATCAAGGATGCCGGGTAGAAATCGCCCGAATATGACGTTTTTTGTGCGGAAACGTGCTTAACGCCCGGCCGCCTTATAAAACTGTCACAAAATTCCCCTAAACGCCCCGTAAAATTCTGGTTACGCTAATGCCCTATACTCGCGAATCGCGATCGCAGTGCGGCGGCGTAATGCGCAGCCAGGATTTGAAGGACAACACCAGTGGCCCCGTTCAAGATGAACCCGCATATCGTCAAGACCTATGAAGAAGAGCTGGACCAGCTGAGCGCCGAGGTGGTGCTGATGGGCGGTCTGGCCGAAGCGCAGGTCGCCGACGCCGTCGAGGCCGTCGCCCGCCGCGATGTCGCGCTGGCGCAAAGCGTCGTCCAGCGCGACCACAAGCTGGATGAGCTGGAAAAGGACGTCGAGCGCAAGTGCATTCGTCTGATCGCCTTGCGCCAGCCCATGGCTGACGATCTGCGCAAGACGGTCGCCGCCATGAAGATCGCCACCTCGCTGGAACGGATCGGCGACCTGGCCAAGAATATTTCCAAGCGCTCGCTGGTCATCGCCGAAGCCGAACCGATGTCGCCGCTGACGCGCTCGATCGAGCGCATGGGCAAGCTGGTGTCGTCGCGCCTGCGCGACGTGCTCGACGCCTACAAGGGCGGCCGCCAGGACCTGGCGCAGAGCGTGTGGGCGTCGGATACCGAAATCGACGAACACTACAACGCCCTGTTCCGCGAACTGCTGACCTACATGATGGGCGACCCGCGCACGATCTCGGCCTGTACGCACCTGCTGTTCATGGCCAAGAACCTGGAACGCATCGGCGACCACGCCACCAACATGGCCGAACACATCCATTACGAACTGACGGGCGAGGACTATGTCGAAGACCGCCCGAAAGGCGACACGCTCCACACCAACTGACTTCGCCGGGCGGCTACCTGACTGACGACGCTTTGACCCGGACTTCCTTGTAACCGTCCCCGAGACCGCGGAACCCTGCATGAAGCCCTACATCATCGTTGCCGAAGACGAAGACGCCCTGGCCACCCTGTTGAACTACAACCTTGAAAAAGAAGGCTATGAGGTCGCCGTCGCCACCGATGGCGACGAAGCCCTGGTCATGATCAAGGAGCGCCAGCCGGACCTTCTGGTCTGCGACTGGATGATGCCGAAAGTGTCGGGCATCGAGGTCTGCCGCCGCCTGCGCGCGCAAGGCAATACCCGCAACCTGCCGATCGTCATGCTGACGGCGCGCTCGGAAGAAAGCGACCGCATCCGCGGGCTCGACACCGGCGCCGACGACTATGTCGTGAAGCCCTTCTCGATGGTCGAGCTGATGGCGCGTATCCGCGCCGTCCTGCGCCGCATCCGCCCGGGTCTTTCCGAGGACCGCGTCGAGTTCGGCGAGATCAGCGTCGACCGCCTGTCGCATCGCGTCCAGCGCAGCGGCCGCGACATTCACCTGGGGCCGACGGAATACAAGCTGCTCGACCACTTCATGCAGTATCCGCGCCGCGTCTTCTCGCGTGAGCAACTGCTCGACGCTGTGTGGGGCAACGACGTCTATGTCGAGGCGCGTACGGTCGACGTCCATATCGGCCGCCTGCGCAAGGCGCTGAACGACGGTCATGCCTTCGATCCGATCCGCACGGTGCGTTCGGCCGGCTATTCGCTGGATATGCAGGGGTAAGGACGGTTGGTACAGGGGAAATATAGATCCGGCGGAGCTTGATGCCTTTGTCGTTTCCCCCCTTCCGTCACTCGCTCCGCTCGCGCCACCTTCCCCGTAAACGGGGAAGGAAAAAGGAATGAATTCTGTTTGGTTACTTCCTTCCCCGTTTACGGGGAAGGTGCGCCCCGAAGCCTTGGCGAAGGGGTGACGGAAGGGGGAGCGTCGGCGTAGCGAGCTGCGACTTTTCAGATAAATTCCTGAACTGTTACTGCAGCCCGACCAGGAAGGTCTTGGAGCAGTATTCGCAGGTGATGTGCACCTTGCCGTCGGCTTCCAGCATTTCCTGCTGTTCCTGTTCGGTGAAGGACTGGACCAGGCCTTCGACGCGCTCCTGCGAGCAGCGGCACAGCTTGAACACGGTCTTCGGCGCCGACAGGCGCACGCCGTCTTCGTGGAACAGGCGGTAGAGCAGGCGGTCGGCCGTCAGCTCGAAATCGGTAAGCTCTTCCTCACCCAGAGTCTCGAACAGGGCGCGGATATGCTGGAAGGATTCCTTCGTGTCGCCACGGCTTTCGTCACCGGCGATCGCCTGGATCATGGCGCCGGCGGCGCGCCAGACACGGCCGGCTTCGGTCGTGCTTTCGCTGACCGCCAGCTTGATCTGGGTCGGCACCTGTTCCGACTGGGCGAAATAGTGCTCGGCGCACAGGGACAGGGATTCGCCCTCGATCGGCGTAATGCCCTGGTAGCGTTCGGCATGATCCTCGGGGTCGAGCGTCATGATGAAGGTGCCCTTGCCCAGCAGGGTCTGCGCCCCCAGGCTCTGGAAGCTGCCTTCATTGGCGGCGATCAGCGCGTCGAGCTCACCCTCGTCGTAGCGGCAGAAACCGCGCAGGCCCCCGCGCGTATCGTAGTCGGCCACCACGTAGCGCACCGCGCCGTCGCCCTGGGCTTGCAGGATTAGCCGGCCCTCGAACTTCAGCGACGCGCCGACCAGCACGGCCAGCACGCAGGCTTCGCCCAGCAGGTTGGCGATGACGTCGGGATAGTCGTGCGCCTTCAGGATCTGGTCCAGCGTCTCGCCCAGCCGTACCAGACGCCCGTGAACGGGATGCGTCTCGATAACGAAGCGGGCGGAGTAGTCGTTGGCGGATGAGGACGGATCGGACATGAACGCGTTAAATCCCTACGGTCGTTACGAATTTTACCAGTTGGCGTATTTAAGCCGCCGTCCGATAGAATCTTAAAGAATTAGGCCTTGTGCCGCCACAATAATCGATTAAGGCGGTTGTGCGGGCAAAACTTTTATCTTATCTGCGGCGCAAATCTTCTTGAGCCGGGCGGGGCAACCTTGCGGCGCCCATGACCCGGCCCGCCCCCATATGGGTCCCGCAGTCATGAATGCAAGCTTTGCTCCTCCCGCTCCCGCAACCCTGATCCTGGATTTCGATTCGACCTTCACCACGGTCGAGGCGCTCGATATCCTGGCCGAACTGCTGTCGGCCGCCGACCCGGCGCGCGCCGCCGATGTCGCCCAGATCAAGGCGCTGACGGACCAGGCCATGTCGGGCGAGATGAGCTTCTCGGACGCGCTGCAGCGCCGCATCCAGATCCTGAAGCCGACGCGCGACGACATCGCCGCCCTGGTCGATGTGCTCAAGACCAAGATCACGGCCTCGATCGAACGCAACCGCGCCGTCTTCAGCGACCATGCCGGCAAGATCCGCATCATCTCGGGCGGTTTCCACGACTTCATCGACCCGGTCGTCGCCGATTTCGGCATCGACCCGGCCTATGTGATGGCCAACCGTCTGACCTGGAATGCCGACGGCGTCGCCATCGGGCTCGACCTGACCAACCCGCTCAGCCAGGACGGCGGCAAGATCACCGCCGTGCGCGGCCTGAACCTCGACGGCGACGTCGCCATGGTCGGCGATGGCTGGACGGACTTCGAAGTCTACAAGGGCGGCGCGGCCGAGCGCTTCTACGCCTTCACCGAAAACGTCACGCGCCCCAAGGTCGTGGCCGCCACCGAGGGCGGCGAGGCGACGCGCGTCGCCGCTTCGTTCGACGAAGTGCTGCACGCCGAAGGCTATCAGGGCCGCTATTCTTTCCCGCGCTCGAAGCTGAAGGTGCTGCTGCTCGAAAACATCCACCCCGAGGCCGTGCGTCACTTCCGCGAGGAAGGCTATGACGTCTCGACGCTCAAGGGCGCGCTCGACGAAGACGACCTCATCGAGGCCATCCAGGGTGTGCACATCCTGGGCATCCGTTCCAAGACCAATGTCACCGAGCGCGTGCTGGAAAAGGCCGACAAGCTGATGGCCGTGGGTGCCTTCTGCATCGGCACCAACCAGATCAATCTCAAGGCCTGTTCGCAACGCGGCATCGCCGTGTTCAACGCGCCCTATTCGAACACGCGTTCGGTCGTCGAAATGGTCATGGGCCTGACGGTCGTGCTGACCCGCAACATCCCGGACAAGTCGATCGGCATGCACCAGGGCAAGTGGGACAAGTCGGCGACCGGGGCCCACGAAGTGCGCGGCAAGACGCTGGGCATCATCGGCTACGGCGCCATCGGTTCGCAGCTGTCGATCCTGGCCGAAGCCTTCGGCATGCGCGTCATCTACTACGATATCGCCGAAAAGCTGTCGCTGGGCAACGCCAAGCGCTACCGTTCGCTCGATGCCCTGCTGGCCGAGGCCGATGTCGTCTCGCTGCACGTCGACGGTCGCAGCGAGAACACCAACATCTTCGGCGCCGCCCAGTTCGCGCGCATGAAGGACGGCGCGCTGTTCATCAACCTGTCGCGCGGCCACGTCGTCGATATCGAAGCGCTGGCCAAGGCCATCGACAGCAAGAAGATCGCCGGCTGCGCCGTCGACGTCTTCCCGGAAGAGCCGCGCACCAATGACGATCCGTTCCAGAGCGCGCTGATGGGCCGCCGCAACACGGTCCTGTCGCCGCACATCGGCGGTTCGACCGAGGAAGCGCAGGAGGCCATCGCCGAGTTCGCGTCGGAGCGCCTGCTGAACTTCCTGAACCGCGGCGACACCACGTTCAGCGTCAACATGCCCCACGTCCAGCTGTCGGAAGTCGAAGGCCGTCACCGCTTCCTGCACCTGCACCAGAACGTGCCGGGCGTGCTGGCGGCGATCAACAAGGTGCTGGCCGAGTACAATCTCAACATCCTGGCGCAGCACCTGAAGACCAACGAGCACCTGGGCTATGTCATCGTCGACGTCGACCAGGGCTATCCCAAGGAAGCGCTCGACGCCCTGCGCACCGTACCGGGCACGCTGAAGTTCCGCTCGCTGCTGTGATCCAGCGTCGGCAAGAAACAAAAAGCCCGTTCGGTTTCACCGGACGGGCTTTTTGTTTTAGTCGAGGTACAGAACGTCGTCGCCGTCGCTCTCGGGGGGCGGCGGGTCTTTTATCTGCCCGCTCAGTTTCATCCACACATCGAAGACTTCCTGCGGAATGCGTTGCGGGCGCGGCTGGCCAGGCACCAGGGTCTGCACGAAGTTGAACTTCAGGCCCATGCGGGTCGGCGTCGACCAGGCTGCCGAACCGCGGCGCGCCATGTGGGTATCGAGGTCGATCAGCCAGATTTCCGAAGGGATGGAACCGACATTGTCGAAGGCGATGCGGGCGCCCGACGGCGACTGGTCCATGATGCGGCAGGTGATGACCTGTTTTTCCGACATATAGAGCAGGGCGCCGCGGTCGTCGCAGTCCTGGCGGGGCTCCGCCCGGCGGTCCTGGTATTGATAGTCGGAAGGCTGAATGACTTCGGCCTTCGCAGTTGCGGAAGACGAAGATGCAGCAGGGCGCGGCGGCAAAGACATGCGCAAGGGTCCCGTAAGACGGAAAAACGACACGAACGAGGGGTAATGTACGCCGCAATCGTTTGTTTCGGCGATCGCGTAGAGGCCGGAGCCAACGGGGAAATACTCTACCGGCGTTTGGTTACCAAATGGTTGGTATGAGCCTTTCCGTAAGGTAACAATCGGCAGCGCTTGACTTATCGGTAACAAAAGCGCAAAAGACCGCCGATCGCATCTGCGAAACAACCCATCGGACGGCTTGCCCGTCCCGCTGGCCGCGTGAAGTATGCCCCGTGGATACGTCCTGTGGGGTACATACTGCCAGCCTTTAAGGCCGCCCATGTGCGCGCCTGCCCATTTCGAAGTCCGTGACACGCGCTTGCTTCGTATCCACCCGGCCTGAATTGCTCAGGCCCGGGCGCGATGCGTTTGCGTGCGCCCGTTTTATGTTCCCGCCGTCCGGAATGACTCCGGCGGCCTGACGAAAGCTTTGTCTGTGACGACTTTTTCGACCCTGGGCCTCAGTGCCACCCTGCTCAACACCCTTGAAAAAGAGGGCTACACCAAGCCGACGCCGATCCAGGCGCAGGCCATCCCGCTGCTGCTCAAGGGCCGCGACCTGCTGGGCATCGCCCAGACCGGCACCGGCAAGACGGCGGCCTTCGCCCTGCCGATCCTGCAGCACATCCTGACCAACCGCATCATCCCGGCGCCGAAGTCGGTGCGCGCGCTCATCCTGTCGCCGACGCGCGAACTGGCCTCGCAGATCGCCGAAAGCTTCAACACCTATTCGCGCGGCATGGGCCTGAAGGTCGCCACCATCTACGGCGGCGTCAAGTACGGCCCGCAGTACAAGGCGCTGAACGGCGGCCTGGACATCCTGGTGGCCACGCCCGGCCGACTGATCGACCATATCGAACAGAAGACGGTCGACCTGCGCGGCGTCGAATGCTTCGTGCTCGACGAAGCCGACCAGATGCTGGACCTCGGCTTCGTCAAGCCGATCCGCCAGGTCGCCGCCAAGCTGCCGCACAAGCGCCAGAACCTGTTCTTCTCGGCCACCATGCCGAAGGAAATCGCCGGCCTGGCGTCGGAACTGCTGACCGATCCGGCGCGCGTCGAAATCACACCCGAAGCCACGACCGCCGAGCGCGTGTCGCAGCAGGTCGTCTTCATCGAAGCCCAGCGCAAGCGCGCCCTGCTGTCGGAGCTGTACGCCGACGAAGCCTATGCCCGCACCCTGGTCTTCACGCGCACCAAGCGCTCGGCCGACCGCGTCGCCGCCTATCTCCAGGCCGGCGGCATCGAATCGGCCGCCATCCACGGCGACAAGAACCAGAGCCAGCGTGAGCGCGCGCTCCAGGCCTTCCGCGCCGGCAAGCTGCGCGCCCTGGTCGCGACCGATATCGCCGCGCGCGGCATCGACGTCGACAATGTCAGCCACGTCGTCAATTTCGAGCTGCCGAACGTGCCCGAAGCCTATGTCCACCGCATCGGCCGTACGGCCCGTGCCGGCAAGTCGGGTATCTCGATCACCCTGTGCGCCGACGATGAACGCAAGCTGCTGAAGGATATCGAACGCACGACGCGCCAGCGTATTCCTTCGTTCGACCGCCGCAAGGACCTGGCGCTGAAGCTGCTCGACGAAGCCATCCTGGCGTCCGGCCAGACGGAAAAGCCGTCGACGCCCGACCGCCTGCCCGAGCACGACAAGTCGCAGAAGAAGAACCCGAAGAAGGCCGGCGGCGCCCGCCATTCGGACCCGGATGCGGAATTCGTGCACAAGCGCAGCCGTAATCGTACCGGTAGCGGCGCCCGCAAGGGGGGCGAACGTGGTGATCGCGCTCAACGCCCCGAGCGTTACGATCCGATGGCGGCCGAGCGCCCCGCGGCGGCCAATGGCGCCCCTGCCAAGCCGTTCAAGCCGAGAGCCGAGCGTTCCGGCGAGCGTCCGGCATACGCTGGCGACCGACCTGCGCGTGGCGACCGTCCGGCCCATAATGGTGATCGTCCTGCTCGCGGCGGCGATCGTCCGGCCCATTCCGGTGAACGTCCGGCCCACAACGGCGAACGCCGTCCGCATGACGACGCGCGTGGTCCCAATCGCAAGTTCGGTAAGCCGGGTGGCAAGCCGGGCTTCAAGGGTGGCTTCAAGGGGCCGAAATCGGGCTTCAAGGGCAAGCGTCCGGCCATCGAAAGCAGCGAAGCCGTCAACCGTTCTGAAGGCGCCCAGTTCAAGCGCCGCACCAAGGGCTAATTTCCGCCCGGCACCCACAGGACATCGGCGCGGCCGCAATCATTGGCGTGCCGCGCCATGACGAACAACAAGTCCGAGAGGCGGTTGAGATATTTGACCGCCTCCGGATTGACCGCTTCAACCCCTGCCAGGGCCACGGCGTCGCGTTCCGCGCGGCGCACCACGGTTCGCGCCATGTGAAGGTGCGCGCTCAACGCCGTGCCTGCCGGCAGGATGAAAGAGGTCAGCGGCTCAAGGTCTTCGTTCAGGCCGTCGAGCGTCGCTTCCAGCGCCGAAACCTGACTGGCCTTGATGCGGATCGGCGTCCACGAGATTTCGTCGCTGGGTGTCGCAAGGTCTGCGCCAAGGTCGAACAGGTCGTTCTGGATGCGCGCCAGGTGGAGGTCGATGACCTCGCCGGCATGCAGACGCGCCAGGCCGATCGCGGCATTTGCCTCGTCGACACTGCCGATGGCGGTCATGCGCGGCTCGTGCTTCTTGCGGCGCGAGCCATCGGCAAGGCCCGTCGTGCCGTCGTCGCCGGTTCGGGTGTAGATCTTGTTGAGCTTGACCACAGGCGCTCGCTGGAAGGGCTTACATCTTATGCTGGAAGGCCCAGGCGACGGCGACCAGCAGGGCGATCGAAATGGCCTGGAACAGCACACGCAGGCGCATCAGCTTGTTCGACCACTTGGCCTGGAAATCCCCGCCCTTCGCCATGGCGAAGATGCCGGCGAACAGGATGCCCAGCGTGGTCAGCATGGCGATAACCGCCAGGACGAAAAGAAAGAGGCTCATGATGAAAGTCATCCCCCTTTTTGTGCGACTTGTCGAGACCCATATACCGGGGTGACTGCCCGGTTGACGGGAAGCGCGCTCAATTCTGGTTGACTGCCGTAAATCTGACGCTTTCGCGTCGCAAAAATATCATCCGCAACAGATTGAATTGCTGTTGCTGCCGGTCTAAAGAGTTTGGGCCGGGTCTCAATGTTTCCCCTAGGGAAACCCGTTTGTGTGTGTGAGTACCATGTATAATCCGAGTGATAAAAGTCTTATGATAAACCGCGAGGACGCCCCGCAACCTTTAGGGGCCCGTGCTCAGTCGAAAGAGCGCAATCGCCAGAAGATTCTTGAATCGGCGATGACTCTTTTCCGCGAACGCGGTTTCGAAGCCGCCACCCTGCGCGACATCGCGCGCGGTGCGGGCCTGTCGACCGGCGCTCTGTTCGCCAATTTTACCGACAAGAACGAAATCTTCCTGACCGTCGTCGAAGACGAAAATGCCCGCGTCATCCGTCTGATGCGCGAAGCCTATGACGAGTCCCTTGGGCTGGTCGATCGTCTGCACAAACAGCTTATGCGCGGCTACGACGCGGCTCAGGCCAATGCCCGCCTGATCCTGTCGGCCTTCGTCATGCGCTGGTCGGCCAGCCAGCCGAGCCTGACCGAGATTTCGCGCCTCAGCGACCTGGTCCGTGTGACGCTGCTCGATACCCTGAAGGCCGCCAAGGCCCGCAAGGAAATCCCCGACGCCGCCCGCATCGACTGTGCGGCGGAAATCCTGGAAGACCTGTGTTTCGCCAATCTGCGCCGCGCCTTCCAGTCGTCTGAAGAAGGCAATGCCGGTTTCGATGTCGCGCAGCTGGCCGATTCCCTGTCCATGCAGATCGGTCTTGTCGTCGCCGGCCTGAAAACGGTCTGACCCGGCCTTCACACCTGAAAACAAAAACGCCTCCGTCATCGACGGAGGCGTTTTTGTTTAACTTGTCCACTTCAGCGTCGCTGCCTTGACCGGATTGACGAAGGGGCGGTTTTCGGCGCGCGACGCCATCCATTCACGCTTCAGTTGCTGATACCATTTGGCCTGGGTGTCGGCGTCGTCGATCCACAAAAGCGAAGGATCGTACTTCAGGCCCTCGTTCTGCAAATTGACCATGTCGCCATCCTGCTTGAGAAACGCCTTGGCGCCATGGCGGAAGATGGGCGCGATCAGGCGGAACAGGCCGTGGTCCGACCAGAAGATCTGCGTAATGCGCGTCTTCTTCTCGTCGATCGGCGTAAGACAGGTCAGGCCCAGAACCTGTTGGGTGCAGATCTGGATATGCTCGTAGCGGATGCCCGGAAGGCGGAAGGTGATTTCGGTCGCCGGCGCACCGCCCAGGATGCGATAGGCGCGCGAATTCTTCGACGGGGCGTGGCGCACCATGGCGAAGCCGTGCTCGGCTGGGGCGAAGGCCTTCTGTTTCTCGAGCTGCTTCTTGGACGAGCGCCACCACCATTGCTGATGGACGTAGGGGCCGTGGGCGGGATCCATCAGGCCCACGACGGCGTGGTCGATATGGCTGTCGAAATCCATGGTCTCGACGATGATGGGCTTTCCTCCCACCACACCGGGCAGGGTCGGGGGCTCATGATCGGGCTCGGCCGGGCGGCGGATATCGGCGGTGATATAGATCCACACCATGCCCTGCTGTTCGCGGACGGCGTAGTTGCGGACCTTGACCTTGGACACGTCCATGGTCTGGTCGGAGGTCAGCGAGGGCACGGAAGTGCAGGTGCCGGCCGTGTCGAAGGTCCAGCCGTGATAGGGGCACTGCACGACACAGGCGCCGCCCTTGGGGTCGCGGATCATCTGTCCGGCGGACAGGGGCGCCGCGCGGTGCGGGCAGATGTCGCGGATGCCATAGGCCTTACCGTCGAGGTCGCGGCCGAGCAGGACCGGCTCGCCCAGAATGACATAGCGTTGCAGCGCGCCGGTCTTCAAATCCTGCGACAGGGCGGCGAACCACCAGCAGTCTTTCAGGAAGCCCTGGCCGAAGGCGACGCGGGCGGCGGGCGATGAAGCGCTTTGATCAGGCATAACTCGTTCCAGGCAATTCGCAGCGACATTGTGTTTGTCGCTCATCTTTATCCGAAAAGTGCGTCACACTTTTCGGGATGAGCTTTAACATAATCCGATCGGGCTGCGAATGCGACCTGTGACCGCATTTATGTGCGGGTGGCGAACCGCTTCAGTGCGTCGAGGAAGGCGCGATTTTCGTCGTCCTTGCCGATGGTCACGCGCAGGCACTGCGGCAGGCCGTAGTTCGCGACATGACGCACGATCAGGCCCTGCGACATCAGGTAGGCATTGGCGGCCTCGGCTTCGGCGGTGTCCTTGAAGTGGATCAGGACAAAGTTGCCGGCCGACTTGCGGATGAAATAGCCGAGTGCGCGGATTTCCTGCAGGAAGCGCGGGTGCCAGTTCAGCACCTGCTGGCGCGACGCTTCGATGTGGAAATGGTCGGACAGGGCGGCGATGCCGGCGAACTGTGCCGGCAGGTTGATGTTGAACGGCAGGCGGATGCGCTCGATGGCCTCGATCACGGCCTTGGGGCAATAACCGAAACCGATGCGCAGGCCGGCCAGGCCGTGGATCTTCGAGAAGGTGCGCGTGACGATGATGTTTTCGGATGCGCGCGCCATCTCGAAGGCGCTGGCCCAGGTCGGCTCGTCGACGAATTCGGCATAGGCCTCGTCGACCACCAGCAGGATGCGCGGGTCGAGGCGGGCGCGCAGCTCGGCGATCTCTTCCGGTGTGTTCCAGGTGCCGGTCGGGTTGGCCGGGTTCGACAGGTAGACGATGCGCGTGCGGTCATCGACCAGTTCGAGCAGGTTTTCGATCTCGATGCGCTGTTCAGGCTCGGGCGCCAGCTTGACCTCGGCCTGGCAGGCCAGGGCCGAGATACGGTAGGCTAGGAAACCGTGCTCGCCGGTGACGATATTGTCGCCGGCCTCGAGATAGATCTGGTTGAGCAGCAGGAAGACCTCGTCGGAGCCGTTGCCGAAGACGAGGCGATCGGCCTCGAGGCCATGATAGTCGGCGACGGCGGCGCGCAAGGGGTTGGCCAGGCCGTCGGGATAGCGGAACAGCTTTCCTTGCGCATCCACAAAGGCTTCGACGGCGTGGGCGCTGACGCCAAGCGCGTTCTCGTTGGACGACAGCTTGATGGGGTCCGCGACGCCGTCGATCTTCGACTTGCCGCCGACATAGGGCGCGATGTCGAGGATGCCGGCTTTAGGGATGGGCTTGTCGAGAAGGTTCGTCATGGTGTGGCCGTATCTTATGAAACTATTTTGCTACTCATATCCCGCCCTTAAACAAAACGCACGATAAATTCGCAAGTCTTGTCTGCCAAGGAGAGAGAGCGGGATTATATGCGCGGAGCCGCGCCGATGACGCCGCTGAGCGAGCCTAAAGCGCCCTTCAGGCGCTCGTCGTGTTCCTGCACAAAGCCGGACAGGGTGAACAGCTTCAAGCCTTGCGCGGAACAGAGCCATTCGGCGGCAAGGCCGCGATGGCTGAGCGCATCGACCAGCTTGTCTTCGCGCTCGGGGGAATCCGACACCCAGAAGGTCAGGTCGTCGCCGGTCGGCTCGGCCGCGATCGACGCCAGGGCCAGGGCGTGCGGGCGCCCGCTCGACAGTTCGGGCAGGGCGGCGATGATGCGCACGCGCGGCTCGGCCAGCAGCCGGGCCCACCAGGCGCCGCCGCGCGGATCGAGGCTGAGCACCGAGATGTGGCGCGTATCGCGGGCAGCCGTGATGGCCGCGGCCGGGTCGTTGACATAGCCGTAGGACGGGGCGAAGCCGAAGCGTTCGCGCGCCCAGACCAGCACTTCGCGCGACTGGTCGCCGGCATTGATATTGAGGTGAAGCCCGCCGTTGGCCTGGCCCTGGATGCGCAGGTTTTCCGAGATCAGCTCACGCCAAACCCGCACCACAACAGACTGCGACGCAGCTTTGCGCGGCATGGCGAGGAGCTTGCGGATCAGCATGGCCTCGCGGTCGGGACGGAGCAGGGAGGTGGGCGCGCCGTCGTGCTTGAGCGCGCCTTCTTCGCGCGCCTTCGCTTCGCCGATGGCCTTGCCGAGGGCGGCGCGTTCGTCGACGAGGCGCAGAAGTTCCGCATCGAGGGCATCGATCTGTAGGCGCAGATCGGCGAGGCCGGGCGGATTTTGCGTACTCACAATCAATTACTCCGGGGTCGAGGGCAGGACCTTATGCCTGTGGATGCTTCCCCGCAAGTCTATAATCAGGCTTAATGAGGGTCGTTACAGTATAAACAAATATCACGGTAATGTAGGTGCATTTGCAACTTTTATAGGTCCAATATAGGCCTTGCCCTTCTTGAAATCGATTGTCAGCCTGGCGGGGCCGTTATTTGCGCCCATGGCGAGGTCGAGCAGGGGTTCTGCCGCGTCCACCGTATCGCCTGACAGGACACCGGCCTGGGACAGCATGTCGATCGGGCCGGCGGCGCCGGTCAGCTCGACCTTGACCTTGCCCTGGACGTGGTTGTCGGCGTCGGCGCTCAGGCCATCGCTGGTCAGGCGCAGGGTCGTGTCGGGGCGTTTCAACTCGACGATCAGGTTCGACGCGATACCGCCCGCCTTCCAGGCTGTCAGGCCGTCGGCGAAATTGACGCCCTTGAAGGCGCTGACGTGGCCGATCGTGCCTTCGATATGGAGATCGAGAGGCGCGTTCGGGCTGACCTTGCCGGTAAAGCCGGGGGCACGCCCGCGCGCGCCCGTCCAGCGCACCAGCCAGTCGGCGCTGTCGGCATCCTTGGCATTGGGGCGCAGATAGGCCTCGGCCAGGGTCGCGGTGTCGAAGACGAACGGGTGTGTGGGATCGGACGGCGTGGCGGTGACCTCCATACCCTGCAACCGGATATCGGGCACGGCCTGGCCAAGGTGCGACACGCTGGCGCGCAGCACCTTGCCGCTCAGGGCCAGGGTGCCGAGATCGGCGCCGGCCTTGTCGTGGCCGCGATAGAGTGTCAGGCCCTTGCCGGCCACCAGCACCCACTTGTCGGGATTGTAGGCATTGGCTTCCACATCGAGTTCGGGCGCAGAAAAGCCGCGTCCGGTCGGGGCGACGATATTGACATCGCGCAGTTCGACCGCCAGCCGGTAGGGATAGCCCTTGACCGTGTAGGGGGCGGTCGACACGCGATAGCCCTGTTTGGTCAGGGCGTCGGCCTGGGTATGAAAGGCGGCTTCGACGCGGTGGGCGGCAATGAACCACCATGCGGTCCACAGGACGATCAGCACCACCACGACAGCGGTCGGGACGAACACGCCGATATGGCGGCGTTTCGGGACTTCGATTTCGGTCATGGCGTGGCTTCCTAAGCGATGTCCGGCGGATACAGGAAGCGTTCTATGGAGTCGATGGCTTCTTTGAGACTGCAGCGTTGAATCACCACGCCGGGCGGCAGGCTGGAAAACAGCCGCGTCGGCGCAGCGGAATCGAGCATGACGAAGACCCCGCGGTCGTCGGCCTTGCGGATCAGCCGCCCGAAGGCCTGGGCCAGCCGCGCCCGCGTCAGCGCGTCGTCATAGATGCGCTGGCCGAAATGCTGGCGGCGCGCCCGGTGGAGCGTGTCGGGGCGCGGCCACGGCACGCGGTCGAACGCGATCAGGCGCAGGGCCTGCCCCGGCACGTCGATGCCGTCGCGCACGGCGTCGGTGCCCAGAAGGCACGAGTGATGTTCGGCGCGGAAGACGCTGATCAGGTCCGACACATCGAGCGGATCGACATGCTGGGCGTAGAGCGACAGGCCTTCGTCGGCCAGGGGCTGGTTGATCTGGTCATAGACCAGCTTCAGACGCCGGATGGCGGTGAACAGGCCCAGCCCCCCGCCCTTGGCGGCCAGGAAAAGGGCCTGCATGGCGGCGGCGACCGAGCGGTGATCGTCGCGGCCGACGTCCGAAATGACGAACAGCCGCGCCTGATTGGCATAATCGAAGGGTGACGCGATGCGCGCCGTCTTGGCGTTCATCACCAGGTGATTGGCGCCGGTGCGCTGGCGCGCCAGCGAGAAGACGTCCTCGGTCGTTTCGTCTCGCGAACCGTCGCTGAGCGTGGCCGACGCCACCAGCACGCCGTGCGCCGGCTTGAGCACGAATTCGGCCAGCGGCAGGCTGGGGTCGACATAGTGGCGGTTCAGGCTGACATCGACGACGCGGCCGCGATGCACCTCGGCGGAAAACCAGTCGATCGTCTCGGGCTTGCCGTTGTCGTCGACGATGTCCTGGTCTTCCAGCGCCAGTTGCTGCAACAGCGACCGCCACGCCGGCAAAAGCATGCGCGCGCGCCGTTCCAGGCCGCGCAATATGCCTTCCAGGCGAACGCGTTCCGACGCTTCCAGCTCCTTGGCGCTGTCGTTGAGGATGTCCTCGACGGACCGGCACAAAGCCAGCAGGGGCGCTTCGATGCCGGCCAGCGCCTTCGAGGCCAGCTTCGCGGCGACACCGACGCTTTCGATACAGGGATGCGCCTCGCATTCGCCGCCGGCTTCGGCATCGTTCGACCGCCCGCGCACGGGCGCTTCCTCGCGGCGGATTTCGATCTGGCCGAGCGCCTCGACCAGCAGGGCTTCGATCGGGCCGATCGGATCGAGGCCCGTGCCGTTCTGCGTGCGCACGGAAATGCGTTGCGTAAAGCCATCGGCCGGCAGGACGGCGGCGGCGCGGATCAGCTCGCGCATCGCGTCCTTGGCCTGGTCGGTCCTGAGCAGGTCGCCGATGCGCGATTCCAGCCCGCGCGCGCGGCGCGACCGGCCTTCGTTGCCGCGAATCCAGCGGCGCAGTTCGAAGGCTTCCAGCCCCGACAGCCGCGTGGCGAAGGCGCTGTCGGCGGCTTCGAAGACATGGTGGCCTTCGTCGAAGATCAGGCGCGACAGGGCGGGTTGCGGTTCGACATCGCCCTGGACGTCCTCGCCGTTCATTTCGGCCGCCATCTGTTCGCGGGCCCGGTCGCGCAGGTCGTAGGCGGCCTGCGCCATGACGAGCGCATGGTTGGCGATGACCAGGCTGGCCGAACGCGCCTTGCGCACGCCGCGTTCGATAAAACAGACGCGGTAATGCGGGCAGGCGGCGTAGGTGCATTCGCCGCGCCGGTCGACCAGCGCCGACGGCGACAACGTGTTGAAAACGGCGGCGGGCGCGGTCGGCGGCAAGAGCGACGGCAGCCAGGTCGGGAAGTCGCCACTCATGATGTCGCCGTCGCGGCTATAGAGGACCCAGCGCGCGATCAGGGCCGCCATGATGACTTCGGGCCCGGTCTGCGCCGCGCCGAGCCGCTCCTGATAGTTCAAGAGGCAGAGATAGTTTTCGCGGCCCTTGCGCACCACGACCTGGGCCTGGCGTTCGGCCTCGCGGTCGAACAGGGCGCGCGTGTCGTGGAAGATCTGCTTTTGCAGCGCCTTGGTGTAGGTCGACACCCAAACCTGGCCCTGCGCCTTTTGCGCCCAGGCATGGGCGGGGGCCAGATAACCCAGCGTCTTGCCCGTGCCCGTGCCGGCCTCGGCCAGTAGCATGTTGGGCTGGTCCTTCATCCATTTCGGCGCGAAGATGTCGCGGGCCTTGAGCGCGAATTCGCGCTGCTCCGGGCGGCGTTCGCTCAAGGCCGCGCGCTTGAGGTCGGTGTCGAGCGCTGTCGTGACCTCTTCGTCGGTCAGCGACACGGCGCGCGCCTGGCCTTCCGGCGGCTGGTCTTCCCATTCTTCCAGCAACGACCAGATTTCCAGCGCCGGCGGCGGCACGTAGTCGGCCGGCATCTGGGTGCGGTCGAGCACCGCCTGCAACAGCGGTGCCCACGCCCAGCCGTTGCGTTCCATCAGCTTGATACCCGACTGCGCCACCAGCCGGAAACCGAGCGGCGCGGCTTGAAGCTCAGCGGTCAGCGTTTCGATGACGGCGATCAGCGCTCTTGCCTGGGCGGCGGCATCGACGGGCTCAGGGAAGCCGCAGGCGATGGCGACGCCGGCGGCCGAGGGGGCGCAGAATTGGGCAGGGCGGACGAAGGCGAATAGTTCCAGCACGTCGAAATGGCCGGCTTCGCGGTAGTTGCGGCCGGCGAACAGGCGGTTGCGGATCAGCGGCGCGTTGGCGACGATCAGCGGCTGATGGCCCCACAGGGCGCGCAGTTCGGGCGTGGCCACGTGACGGCTGTCCGCGCCGTCCCAAACGCACGGACGGACGGCGGAAAAGCCCAGGGCGTCCTTGGGAACATGGACGCGCCACCACGGATCTTGCGGGCGCGAAAGGGTTACGGGATCGCTCACCGTTTAACCATAGCCTGCGCCGCCTGCGCGGCCAAGGGCCATAACTGTCCTGCAAGCGGCCATCGCGGACGCGTGCGTCAATTTCACGGTTGTGTGAAGCGGACATTTCCAGTTACAGTGCAGGCCAAATCGGGTCACCGCTGCAGACGCTTATTCGCCTGTGGTTTTCGGGGGTTTCGCTGCATGCGTCACACGCCCTTGCGCGCTTTTTCGCCCCTTCGGCGGCTTGCCGTCCTCGCCATCGCGGGGCTGGGCCTTGTGGCGACCGCTTGCAACCATCGTGAGACCGCCGACACCGGGCCGCTGGCCATGGTGGCGCGCACGGTGGACGACCATTCCTATGCCCGTCCGCAGGAGGTCCGCGTCCGCAATGTCGATCTCGACCTGACCGCCGACTTCCAGGCGCGCCAGCTCAAGGGTACGGCGACGCTCAAGCTCGAATCCAAGGCCAATGCCAAGCAGGTCGTGCTCGACGTCAAGGACCTGGGCATAGAAAAAGTCACCGATCCGTCGGGCGCCCCGCTGAAATACGCGCTCGGCAAGGTCGACGCGATGATGGGGCAGCCGCTGACGGTCGAGCTGCCGCAGGGCGCCCAGACCATCGTGGTGCACTATCATACCCAAAAGGGCGGCACGGCGCTGCAATGGCTCGATCCGCAGCAGACCGCCGGCAAGCGCAAGCCTTTCCTGTTCAGCCAGGGTGAGGAGATCAACACCCGGACCTGGATTCCGACGCAGGACAGCCCGGCCATCCGCCAGACCTATTCGGCGCGCATCACCGTACCGTCGGACCTTGTGGCGGTGATGAGCGCCAAGCGCCTGACGCCGGACGGCGAGGCCGTGCCCGGCCATGCGTCGCAGCGCACCTTCCGCTTCCAGATGGACCAGCCCGTGGCGCCCTACCTGATCGCCCTGGCGATCGGCGATATCGGCTTCAAGGAAGAGGGCAAGACTACCGGCGTCTATGCCGAGAAGGCCGTGCTGGACAAGGCGGCCTATGAGTTCGCCGACATGGAGCAGATGCTCGACGCCGCCGGGAAGCTGTACGGGCCCTACAAATGGGGCCGTTACGACGTGCTGGTCCTGCCGCCGTCCTTCCCCTATGGCGGCATGGAAAACCCGACCCTGACCTTCGCCACGCCGACCGTGCTGGCCGGCGACCGCTCGCTGGTCAGCCTGGTGGCGCACGAGCTGGCGCATTCGTGGTCGGGCAACCTGGTGACCAACGCGACCTGGGAAGACTTCTGGCTCAACGAAGGCTTCACCGTCTATTTCGAGAACCGCATCATGGAGCAGGTTTACGGCAAGGACCGCGCCGACATGCTCAAGGTGCTGGGCTATAACGACCTGCTGACCGACATGAAGCAGCTCAAGGCCGACGGCCATCCGGAATTCACCGAGCTGCACCCCGATCTCAAGGGCGTCGATCCGGACGACTATTTCACCACGGTGCCGTATGAGAAGGGCGCGGCCTTCCTGCGCATGCTGGAGGCGCATTTCGGGCGCAAGAAGCTCGATGCCTATCTCAAGGGCTATTTCAGCCGCTATGCCTTCCAGAGCATGACGACCGAAGCCTTCCTGGCCGATCTGCGCCAGCACCTGCTGCACAATGACGGCGACCTGGAAAAGGACCTCAAGATTCATGACTGGATCTACGGCCAGGGCCTGCCCGACAACATGGTGGTGCCGACCTCGCCGCTGCTCGACCAGGTGACGGCGCAGATCACCGCCTTCGGTAATGGCGCCGATCCCAAGGCGCTTGAGGTCAAGGACTACGGCTATCCGCAGTGGGTCTATTTACTCAGCCACATGCCCGATACGCTGACAGTCGACCGCATGGCGGCGCTGGATGCGACCTTCGACTTCACCCACAGCCACAATTCGGAAATCGAATTCGCCTGGCTGATGCTGGCGGTGCAGCACCACTATACGCCGGCCCTTCCGGGCTTACGCGACTTCCTGACCAGCCAGGGCCGCGGCAAGTTCTGCACGCCGCTCTATCGCGCCCTGATGCAGCAGCCGGGTTGGGGACCGGACCTGGCCCACCGTATCTACAATGAGGCGCGGCCGGGCTATCACGAGCTGACACGCGCGGCGGTCGACAAGGTCATGAAATAGAAAAAGCCGGCTCATCAGAACGAGCCGGCTTTTTTGTTCCGAGGACGTCGCCTATCGCTTTACGTCGAAGCTGCCGCCAGACAGGAAATCGACCAGCTCGCCATGCGTCGCCAGGCTGATGTCGCCGGGCTGGCCGTGCTTCAGGCAGCCGCAGGCGATGCCGTAGTTCAGGGCCGCCTGGTCGTCCTCGCCCAGGATCAGCCCGTGCAGCACACCGGCCGCAAAGGCGTCGCCGCCGCCGATACGGTCGACGATGCCGGCGATGTCATAGGTTTCTGTTTCCAGCGCACGTTCACGCGTGAACATCTGGCCGGACAGGCGGTTGTGGTCGGCGCTGACCTGGCTGCGGCGCGTCGACACCATGCGCTTCAGGTGGGGGAACTGCGCGAAGGCGAAGTCGGCGGCATTGTGCTCGCGCACCGAAGTGGCGTCGGCGCCGTCGAACTTCGTGCCGAAGACCAGCTCGATATCGCGATGGCCGCCGAACATCAGGTCGGCCTCGGCCATCAGGCCGCGAATCAGCGCCGGTGCGTCGCCGCCCCAGGCCTGCCACAGGGTCGGACGGTAGTTGCAGTCGAAGGAGACGTTGACGCCCAGCTTGCGCGCCGTCTGCATGGCCTTGAGCGCCGCGGCGACGCTGTTGGGGCCGAGCGCGGCCGTGACGCCCGAGACGTGCAGCCAGCCGGCGCCCTTGAGCAGCTTCGCCCAGTTGAAGCGCGAGAAGCGCGCCGTTGCGAAGGCCGAGCCCGCGCGGTCGTAGACGATGTCGGAGCGGCGGTGGATGGCGCCTGGCGTCAGGAAATACAGGCCCATGCGGCCGGGTGTCGCGAACACGTTGCTGGTGTCGACACCCCAGCGGCGCAGCTCATTGACCGCGCCCTGGCCGAGGGCATTTTCCGGAATGACGCTGATCATCCTGGCGGCGTGGCCGAGACGCGCCAGGCCGACGGCGACATTGGCCTCGGCGCCGCCGACAAAGGGCTCGATGGGCGGCAGTTCGTCGAGCAGCCGTCCGCCCGTGGCGGTCATGCGCAGGAGAAGCTCGCCGAAGGCGACGAAGGGGGCAGACGAAGCGGAAGCATTGGGCATGGGGTAATTCTTTGCAGACTTTGCGGTCTTTGCAATCCTGGGCATGAATGACACCGGTGTTTTTAGCGGCTGAGCGGCCTCAGGTCGAGGCGCTGAAGGTGAAAAAATGGGAGCTGACAAAAAAAGCGGGCGCCGGATGAGTCCGGCGCCCGAGGCGGCCTTAAAGGCGAAAACTTTGTGCGGCACGTTTTCCGGGAACCCGTGCCGCAAGTTCAGGCGTGCGTTTAGTACTTGTAACGCGCGCCGAAGTAGTAGGTGCGGCCCGGGTGCGAATAGTCGAGCAGCAGGTTCTGACCGGTGTTGCCCTGGGGCGTGTTGTACTGGTCGTTGCGGTCGTCGTACTGGTCGGTGAGGTTCAGACCTTCGAAGACCAGGGTGAAGTTCTTGTTGAGCTTCCAGGTCGCCTGGGTATCGACGTTGGTCGTACCGTTCTTGCCCTGGAAGTCGGCGCCGGAACCCGGAAGGATGATCGATTCATATTCCGAGCGGTGCGCGACCGAGACGCGGGCCGAGAAGCGCGAGTCTTCGTAGTACAGGGTCGTGTTCCACGATTCCGGCGACAGGTTCAGCAACGGCGCGGTACGGTAGGTATAGGTGACCGTATGCGTCGTCGCGTTCGACGTCGAGGCGGTGACGTACTTGATGTTCGATTCGACATGCGTGTAGTTCACGATGCCGCCGAAGTGCTTCAGGAAGCCCGGCAGGAAGGTGAACGGCTTCTGCATCGACAGTTCGTAACCCTTCAGCGTGCCGCCCGGCGTGTTGATCGGCTGGGTGACGAGGTAGAGGGTCGAATTGTCCTGGGCCGGCGAGGTGCCGGACAGCAGGCTGCTGTCGAAGCCGAGGTCGCCGAACGGTACGTAGGTCGCGGTCGACTGGATGTAGGACTTGATGTCCTTCTGGAACAGGCTGGCCGAGAACAGGCTTTCCTTGTCCATGTACCATTCGATGCTGAGGTCGGCGGTGTTGGCCCGGACCGGGTTGAGGTACGGGTTGCCGACGCTGAGCGTCTGGCTCGACGTGGTGATCGAACCGCCCGGCGTCAGGCTTTGCAGGGTCGGACGCGCCATCGTCTTGGCCGCGGCGAAGCGGACATAGAGGTTGTTGAGCGGCTGGATCGAGACGTTCAGGGCCGGCAGGGTGTCGGTGTAGCTGCGGTTGATCGTCGTCAGCACGTTGGTCGTGCCCTTGCCGATCAGGCCGGTCGAGGTTTCGTCGGTCTTCACGATGCGAACGCCGAGGTTCCCGCGCACCGGCATGTTGAACACGTCGTGGTGGAAGTCGACCTGGACGTAGCTGCTGGTGTCCTTTTCCGTGGCGGTGCGGTTGTTGGCGCGCGACGACGAGTTGGTGTTGTCGAGCGTGAACGTGCCGTAGGCGTTCTTACAGCCGCAGGTGAAGTCCGTCGTCGACCGGATGAGGTCGAGGTTCGGCGTCAGGAAGGTGTTGCCGGCCAGGCTGATCGACTGCGAATACTTGGCGATGTCGCCGTTAAGCAGCGCGTTGATGCCGGCGGAGTAGAGGGTGCTGGCCGATTCGTCGCGGCCGGGCAGACCGGACGCGGGAACGTAGGTGACGCGGCCGTATTCCGTCGAAAGGAAGTCGTACTGCTTCTTCGAGGTGCCGGCCTTGAAGACCAGCGAGTCGTTGAGCTCGTAGATGAAGTCGATCTTCGCGGTGAAGAACTTGTTGTCGACGCTTTGCGGGCGCAGGCGGATCAGCGAGGCGTCGCCCGTCGTCGTGCTGGTCGTCAGGTTGTTCGTGCCGGGCGTCGACGTGGAGTTGGCCGGGGTGTTCGGCGAGAACGACCAGTAGCAGGCCTGGTCGACGGTACAGCCCGTCGGAGACGTGCCGTAGTTGAAGACCGGGTGGCGGCTGTCGGTGAAGTCGTACGAATAGCCCTGGACGTTGTACGAATCCCAGTCGAAGGTCGTTTGTTCCGGGTTGCCCTGGAACGAGTCGGAGGCGCCGAGCAGGACCTTCATCTTCAGCTTTTCGCCGAGGTTCTGATCCCAGCCCAGGTTGACCTGCTTGAAGGTCGTCTTAAGCGCGTCGTAGCGATGTTCGGCGCGGATATCGACATTGTCGAACGTGCCCTTGTACATCGTGCCTTCGCTGTCGATAGCGTAGTTACGAATGGTGGTCTTGGGCATCCCGGCGCCGGCGCGGCTGAACGAGATGGCTTCCAGATCGTATTCGTCGCGGTTGGCGGTGAATTCCGCGTACATCGCGTCGAGGCTGATCAGGGTGTCGGGGTTCGGACGCATCTGGAACGAACCGGTCATCCCCAGGCGGGTCTGGTCGGTGACGAAGCGCGAATAGCGCGGGATGCGGGGGTGCAGCGCACGGCTGATCGTCGCGGCGTCGCCCGTCAGCGCCGGGTTGGCGGTGTTGGTTTCCGTGGTGTTACAGGCCCCGCCCGTACCGGTACATTGCGCGATCGGGTGGAACACGTTGCTCGAGTCGTAGTAGCCGGCGAAGCGGCCGATGTTCGACGGGCTGTAGGCGTTTTCCCAACGCGTCGTGTTCGGGCCTTCTTCCTGGACCGTGTTGTGGCCGTAGGCCACCGAGAACAGGGCGCCCAGCTTGCCGTCGGCCCAACGGTTCGAGATCAGGAACGAGCCGCGGCCACCATCCGTCTTGCTCAGGTCGTTATACGACCCCTGAGCGCTGGCGGCCATGGTGAAGCCCTTGTAGTCGAAGGGACGGGCGGTCTGCAGATCGACGGTCGCGCCAAGGCTGCCTTCTTCGATTTCGGCGGACAGCGACTTGCGGATGGTGATCGAGTTGAACAGGTCCGAGGCGAAGACGTTGAAGTCGAAGCCGCGGCCGCGGTTGGCGCCGCCGGACGAGTCCTTGCCGCCGGTGGTCGCCTGGGCTTCCAGGCCGTTCAGGCGGACGCGCGAGAAATCCGAGTTCAGGCCGCGGACCGTGATCGAACGGCCTTCGCCGCCGTCGCGGTCGATGGCGACGCCCGGAATGCGCTGGATCGATTCAGCAAGGTTAAGGTCGGGAAACTGCGCGATGTCTTCGGACTTGATGACATCGACGATCATGTCTTCCTTTTTCTTCGCGCTGATCGCCGTTTGCAGCGAGCCGCGGAAGCCGGTGACGACAACGACATCGTTATCGGCAGGCTTGGCGGGCGCCGGCGCGGTCTGCGCGAAGACAGGGGCTGCGGTCAGCAGCGCGCCACACGATACACCGAGCGCCCAGAGCGCGCGGCGCCGGAATTTGGGCGCAATTGTGGTGTTGGTGGAATCGGTACTCATCTCTTTTTTTACTCCCCGTTGGCCGATTTATCGTGGTGCTATGTTCCACGGCATCGGAATTGTGTTTAAAGGTCGCCTGTAAAGGTCAATTTTTACTTACCGGATATTGTTCCAGCTGACACCGGTGTCATGACGCGCAAGGCATTTGTGACACTGAATGTGTTGGGAATTAGGCACGAAAAAAACGCAGGTGCAAGGCAATAAGACACCGGTAGCATTGGCGCGTTGCAATTAACCACATCACTGCGGTATTTTTGCCACCGGTGTCAAACCACATGGTGGTACTGGTCAGGCCAGTTCGGCGGTTTCCGTGGTGGCGGGCACCGTATTCAGGTTGAGTACGGGCGAGGCCAGCGGGCCCGAGAAGGTCACGACCGAGGATTGGCCGGGCAGGATATCGTGAATGCCGGTCGTGGCGCCCGACGAAATCAGCTGGCCGCGCTTCAGCGGACGGCCGCGCGCCGCGAGGTGTCCGGCAAGCCACGCGATGGCCTTGAGCGGGCCGCCCGGCATGGTGAACAGGCCACCGTCGCCGACGACCTTGCCGTCGATCTCGGTGCGGGCGGTGAAGGCCTTGACGGCGGCTTCGTTTAGCGACGCAACCGTCGAGTCGGAATCGAATTCGGCCAGCTTCTGACCCAGGATCAGGCCGAAATTGTTGCCGAAGTCCGACGCCACGACCGTCGGGCCCAGCGCGTTGATCGTGGCCAGCGGCGAGCCGGCCATCTCGATGCCGGCGAAGACGGCGTCGATCAGGCGCAGGGCCTCCTCTTCCGAATAGTCGGTTTTGGCCGGATCGGCGTCGTGGTCGATGCGAAAGACGAATTCCGCTTCGACGGCCGCGAAGCCGCCGATGAAGACCGGCAGGGTGACGGGAGCGGAATAGTCCTTGAAGGTCGGGGCGAAGATCGGCCCGGCCAGGCGTTCGGTATTGTGTTCGGCCTGCTTTTCCGGAGCCAGGCGGCCGATCTTCCAGCCGATGACCGGCTGGTTCCACAGAGTGATGGCGCGTTCTTGGATGGCGTAGGAGTCTTCCAGGCGCGACGGCACGTCACCGGGATAACCGTCGAGCGCACGGGCCTCGCGGCGGGCGGCTACGAAGCGTTGGGCGATGTCGTCGTGGGTCATGGTCGTCTCCCGGAATAGTCTGCGGCGCGTCCCTGCCTCGTACGGAAACCGGTGTCAAAAAGCAAGAGCGGATATGTCGGCCGTGTTACGCCGCCGGTTTCGCGTGCGCAACAGAGGGCGCAAAAACGCCTTGGTTTCGGAAAATCGGGAAACATAACGGGCTCAATTTCGCGCCGGTCGCGCGTCCATAAGACGGTCTTTGACCCATCGCCTCCGACAGCCGGGAGTTGGACCTTGGACGCACTGACCTTTCTGCAAAACCGCACACGCACGCCACAGGGCCGGGCGGTCTTCGTTCTTCTCTGCCTTATGCCGGTCGTCGGCGGCATCATCGCCAGGCTGATCGGCCACGACTGGGCCTTCATGGACATAGACGCTGTGCTGTGCGCCGCCAAGGCCGAGGCGGCCGGGCATTCGCCCTACGGTGTGCTGAAATGCAGCGGCATAGCGCCGGCGCCCTATGTCTATGCGCCGCAGATCGCCGGGCTGTTTCAGCCGCTGGTCGCCACGTTCGGCGCGCTGGGCGCGCGCCTGGTCTTCATCTTCGCGGCGCTCCTGCCGGCGACGGCCGTGCTGCTGTGGTTCGCCCTGTGGCGGGCCATGCCGGACGTTGACTGGCGCCTGCGCTGGCTGGCCTTTTCCGGCTTGACCCCAATGACCTTCTGTTGCGGCAATATCGGCATCGTCATGCACGCTGCCGTCCTGTTGAGCCTGTTGACGGGCAAGGACCGGCGCTGGCCGTTCGTATTGACCGTACTGGTATGCGTCGCGCTCAAGCCGACCTTCCTCGCCTATTTTATCGTGTTTTTGTTCGAAGACCGGCCGTGGAGGGCGCGGTTCGCGGCCTTTGCCGGCTGCGTCGCCGAGGGGCTCGGCGTCACAGGCCTGATTTTCGCCACCGCCGGTCCTCTGGGGCCTGACTGGCATGGCGCGCTGCATTCGGTGGCGCTGACGGCCCAGCCGGGCCTGGGCTGGCTGGCCCTGACCTCCTATACAGGCTTGCCGGCCGACGCCGCCGGCACGGTCGGGCTGACCCTGGGCTTCATGACGGCGATGCTGGCGTGTGGCGTCGCGGTTGCGGAATGGAGCCGGCTCGACGGCAATGGCCGCCGGGTAATGGCGCTTGGTCTGGCCCCACTGATGACGCCGCGCCTGATGGATTACGACATGATCCTGATCGTGCCGTGTGCGGCGCTGCTGATAAGCCTGACGCCACGCCTGAAGCAGCCCGTGCTGGAAAAAGGGCTGCCCTGGGTCTTTGCCGGTGTGCTGGGGCTGGGTATCGCGTGCAATATCGTGCACCTGAAACACTGGCACCGCACGCACGTCGCCATGTTCCTGTTTTGCAGCCTGATTTTGGTGATGGGCGCGCGCCTGGCTGCGATGCATCTCAAGGCGGGAAAAAGAAATGAAGAGGGCATGCTGCCGAACGGGGGAAAGGGAGATGTGCTTCCGCTCGGTAAAGCTGTACGCGCCCTCTTCAACCCGGCCACGCGACGGTCGAAGGACCGCCGGGCCGGGATTTTATAAAGGGAACTATCGGGCCAGCCAGCCGCCATCGACGGGGATGACCGCGCCGTTGACGTAATCCGACGCCGCCGCGGCCAGGAAGACGGCCGTACCGCCGAGGTCGGCGGGCAGGCCCCAGCGGGCAGCGGGGATACGGTCGAGGATGGCCTTTTCACGTGCCTCGTCGGCGCGGATCTGGGCGGTGTTGTCGGTCGCCATGTAACCGGGGGCGATGGCGTTGATATTGAGGCCCTTGTTGGCCCATTCGTTGGCCAGCAGGCGCGTGATGCCGGCGATGCCCGACTTCGACGCGGTGTAGGACGGCACGCGGATGCCGCCCTGGAAGCTGAGCATCGAGGCGATGTTGATGATCTTGCCGCGGCCCTGCGCGATCATGTGGCGGCCAGCGGCCTGGGCCATGAAGAAGGCGCCCTTGATGTTGACGTTCATGACGTCGTCCCAGTCCTTCTCGGAGAAGTCGACGGCGTCCTGGCGGCGGATCAGGCCGGCGTTGTTGACCAGGATGTCGAGGCCGCCCAGGCCGTCGACCGTTTCCTTGACGATGCGCTCGACCGGCTCGATGGTGATCAGGTTGGCGTCGATATTGAGGAAGCGGCGGCCGAGCGCCTTGACCTTCTCGCCGGTTTCGTCGGCCGGCACGATGCCGGCGGCGGCGATGTCGGCGCCGGCTTCGGCCAGGGCGAGCGCGATGCCCTGCCCAAGGCCGGTATTGGCGCCGGTGACGAGAGCGACCTTGCCGCTCAGATCGAATGCAGTGGTAGCCATTTGTTATGGTCCTTTATTGGCTTACGCGAGTTGGCAGATATCGAGGACGTTCATGTCCGTATAGTCGAGGTTCTCGCCGCCCATCGCCCAGATGAAGGCGTAGTTCGACGTGCCCGCGCCCATGTGGATCGACCACGGCGGGGAGACGACGGCTTCGTTGTTCTGCATGACGATGTGGCGCGCGGCGTCGGGCTGGCCCATGAAGTGGAAGACGCGGTCGTTTTCGCCGAGATTGAAGTAGAAATAGACTTCCGAGCGGCGGTCGTGCAGGTGCGGCGGCATGGTGTTCCACACGCTGCCCGGCGACAGGACGGTCAGGCCCAGCAGCAGCTGGCACGACTTGGCCGTGGTCGGCACGATGTACTGGTAGATGACGCGCTGGTTCGACGTCTCCAGCGAACCGCGCTCCAGCGGCACGGCCTTGTCGATCGAGATCTTGACGGTCTCATAGCGGGCGTGGGCCGGCGTCGAGGTCAGGTAGAAGAGGGCGGGGGTACCGGTGTCATTCGACGAGAACAAAACGTCCTTCGTGCCCATCGGGATGTAGAGGCCGTCCTTCTGGTCCAGGTCGTAGACGACGCCATCGACAGTCACCTTGCCGGCGCCCGCGCCGACATTGATCACGCCCAGTTCGCGGCGCTCAAGGAAGGGGTGGCCGGCAGCCGAGGCGGGCTCGGTCTGGTCGGGCAGCCTGACGGTACCGGTGGTCGGCGCAGCGCCACCGACGACGAAGCGTTCGAAATGGGTGTAGTTGAGGACGACCTGGCCCGGCTGGAACAGCCCGCTCATCAGGTACTTGTCACGCAGGTCCTGCGTGTCCGCGCCCTGCATCATGTCGGGATGCGTGGCGTGGTAGATTTTTTGGTAGAGCGAGGTTTGACACATGGTCGGTAGTCTCCGGGAGGGTCGATAGCCGTTTTGATCATTAACAATCAAAACGGCTCAAGTTCAAGCGTTTAAAGCTTATAGGCCGCTTTCGGCAGGGTGTAGGTCAGGTCCTTGATGGTGTCGGCGGCGTCTTCCAGCGCGATACGGTGCTCGGCCACCAGGCGGGCCAGGAAGGCACTGTCGACGCGGCGGGCGACGTCGTGGCGCGCCGGGATCGACAGGAAGGCGCGCGTGTCGTCGTTGAAGCCGACCGTATTGTAGAATCCGGCCGTCTCGGTGACCTGCTCGCGGAAGCGCATCATGCCCTCCGGGCTGTCGTGGAACCACCACGAGGGGCCGAGCTTGAGGATCGGATAATGGCCGGCCAGCGGCGCCAGTTCGCGCGCATAGTTGGTTTCGTCCAGCGTGAACAGGATGACCGTCAGGGTCTTTTCGTTGCCGTAGGCGTCGAGCAGCGGCTTGAGCGCATGGACGTAGTTGGTCGGCAGGGGGATGTCGCAGCCCTTGTCGCGGCCATACTTTTCGAAGACCTTGAGGTTGTGGTTGCGGAACGAACCCGGGTGGATCTGCATGGTCATGCCGTCGTCCAAGCTCATGCGCGCCATCTCGGTCAGCATCTGCGCACGGAACAGCTCGGCGTCCTCAGGCGTCACGTTCGGCTGAAGGATGCGCTTGAACAGCGCTTCGGCGTCTGCGGCCGACAGGTTGGCGGTCTGCGCCGTCGGATGGCCGTGATCGGAAGACGTCGCGCCCATGGTGGCGAAGAAGGCGCGGCGGATGCGGTGGGCGCGCAGGTAACCCTGCCAGTTATAGACGTCTTCGCCCGACAGTTCGGCGAAGACCTTCATCTTGTCGTGGAAGTCCTCGTGTTCCGGGTCGATGACCGGATCGGGGCGATAGGCGGTTACGACGCGTCCGGTCCAGCCCGACGCCTTGATCGCCTGGTGGTGTTCCAGCGTGTCGGTCGGGCTTTCGGTCGTGGCCAGCAGCTCGATGTTGAAGCGTTCGAACAGGGCGCGCGGGCGGTAGGCGTCCGACGCCAGCAACTCGCCGATGCGGTCGAAATAGTGGTCGGCGGTCGAGGCGTCGAGCTGGACGTCGAAGCCCATGATCTCGCCGAAGACGTGGCCCATCCACATCGAGGTCGGCGTGCCGCGGAACAAGTGCTGGTTCCGGGCGAAGATGCGCCAGGCCTCGCGTGCGTCGGCGCCCGACGGACCGGCCTTGGAACCGACGCCGACCGCGTCCATGTCGATGCCCTGCGAATAGAGCATGCGGTAGATGTAGTGGTCAGGGCTGAGGAACAGCGCCGTGGCGCTTTCGAACGGTTCGTTCGTGGCGAACCAGGCCGGGTCGGTATGGCCGTGAGGCGACAGGATCGGATAGTCCTTGACCGAGGCATACAGCTCGCGGGCAATCGCGCGCTGCGTCGGGTCGCTGGAGAACAGCCGATCGGGGTTCAGGGTCAAGGGCTTGCTGCCGGTAGTTTGAAGCATCGGCTCGGTCATCTCTGCTCAAGTGAAAAGGGGAGGCCGCTAGTGTGCCCGCAGACAGTCCCGGCTGCATCCCCTTTTTTATCGTTGTCGCCATAGGTAACCGGTGTCATAGCTTTTGACAACAGGTTTTTTGCGAAATTTCGGCGAAATTTGCACGAAAATGGTAATATTAATCGCAATCTAGGTCTTGGGGGCGGGGCCCGAAGAACCGCGGATCATCAGTTTCGCCTGGAAAACGATCGAGGTGTCGTCGTTCATTTCGCCGTTCATCAGGCTGTCGGCGGCGGTGCGCGCCATGTCGCGGGTCGGCAGGCGCACCGTGGTCAGCGGCGGAAAGATGCGGGTGGCGACGTCGGCGTCGTCGAAGCCGACAATGGTCAGGTCGGCCGGGATGGTCAGGCCGGCTTCGTAGGCGGCGTGATAGGCGCCGGCGGCCATCTGGTCGTTGCAGGCGATGATGGCAGTCGGACGTTGCGGCAGGGCCAGCAGCTTTTTCGCGGCCGCGATACCCGACTCGAAGCTGTAGTCGCCGGGCATGTCGAACTCCGGCGGAATGGTGATGCCATGGCGCGCCAGGCCTTCGTCGAAGCCCAGGCGGCGTTCGTGCGCCGACGGATATTGCAGGTTGCCCTGGATGAAGCCGATACGCCTGTGGCCCAGCGAGACAAGATGCTCCGCCGCCTCGGCGCAGCCTTCGCGGTCGCGCGACACGATCTGCGCGGTGCGGATCGGCGGGTCGTTGCGCTCGCCCGGACGGGCGGTGACGCGGATATAGGGGATGTCGAGATCGTCCATCAGCGCCAGCAGGCGGCGGTCGTCGGCGATGGGGGGCAAAAGGATCACGCCGGCCAGGCGCTGGACCTCGATGAACTCGCGGATATCGTCGACGAAGCTGTCGGCCAGGCGGTCGCACGGGTGCACGACCAGCTCGGTGCCAGTGCCGCGCAGGCCGTCGAGCGCGCCGGTCTGCATGTTGACGATATACTGGGCGTTGGGGTTGTCGTAGATCAGCCCGATCAGGAACGACTTGCGGAAGGCCAGGCCGCGCGCCTGGGGATCCGGACGGAAGCCGATGCGGGCGATGATGGCGTTGACCTGATCGCGGGTGTCCGGCTTGACCGATGGCGAATTGTTGATGACGCGCGACACGGTCTTCTTCGACACGCGGGCCAGGTTGGCGACGTCGTTGATCGTCGCCTTCTTGCGGCGGCGGATGAAGTCTTCGACGGCGTCGATGCCGGCTTCACGCGGAGCGGCGGCTGCAGTTGCGAGTGGGGTTCGGGCCATAGGGTAATTTCAGACTGTAACGGATGAGACTATGCGGCGAAATGCATCACGAAAACCGGAATCACCGAATGATCGGTATCGGTCGTCTGGTAGCGGGTATTTCATCGCCTGAATAGCTGTTTGCAAAATGCAGCGCCCCATCTCATATTCCGACACGGATGTTTATGAAGCGGAAATGTTAACGCTTCAGTATTTTTTGCGCGTGCCGCATGTCATCCCTTGCCAAAGGACCGGTATCAGGCCTATGACACCGGTTACCATAGCCGGATTCCGGCGGATTGCACGCATTATTTTACGGAGTACGCCCAATGGCGGATGAAGTCTCCTGTTCGCCCCTGGCCAGGGATGCCGAAGTCGCGATCGATACCTTGCGCGTATCGCCGGGTGACCAGGTCGCCACGGCCATGCGCGACCTGCCCGAAGGCCTTCAACTGACGGTCGATGGCATTGCGCTGACGCTGAAAAACGATATCCCAAAGGGGCATAAGCTGGCCGTTCTGCCGATGAGCGTGGGTCAGCCGGTTTTGAAATTCGGCTTTCCGATCGGCAAGGCCTTGCAAGACATCGAGGTGGGCGAGCACGTCCACGTTCATAACATAGCGACCGGCCTGAGCGGGGTCGAGGATTACACCTATCAGCCGGCGCCTGAGGCTCCGCATACCACGATACCCGATCAGACCTTCATGGGCTATCGCCGCCCGGACGGCCGCGTCGGCATCCGCAACGAAATCTGGATCCTGTGCACGGTCGGCTGCGTGGCGCGCACCTCGGAACGCCTGGCCAAGATGGCATCGGAGCGCTTCAAGGGCCGGATCGACGGCGTCTATGCGCTGACGCACCCGCTCGGCTGCTCGCAGTTGGGTGATGACCTGAGTCATACGCGGTCCTTGCTGGCGTCGCTGGCCATGCACCCAAATGCCGGCGGCGTGTTGATCGTCGGCCTTGGCTGCGAGAACAACCAGCTGTCGAACCTTTTGAAGGAAATCGAAAAGCCCGCCGACCGCCTGAAATACTTCGCCGCCCAGATGGTCGAGGACGAGACCGAGACCGGGCTTGAAGCCCTGGAAGACCTGGTCGCCGTGGTCGAAAAAGACCGGCGTGAGGAATGCCACGTCTCGGACCTGGCGATCGGCGTGAAGTGCGGCGGCTCGGACGGCTTTTCCGGCCTGACCGCCAATCCGCTGGTCGGGCGCATCGCCGACCGCGTTGCCTTTGCCGGCGGTCAGTCGATCATGACCGAAATCCCGGAAATCTTCGGCGCCGAGCGCATCCTGATGGCGCGGGCCAAGGACGAGGCCGTGTTCAACGGCGTCGTCGACGTCGTCAACGATTTCAAGAACTACTTCCTGGAGCACAAGCAGCCGGTGTTCGAGAACCCGTCGCCGGGCAATAAGGCAGGCGGGATCACCACGCTGGAGGAAAAATCGCTGGGCGCGGTGCAGAAGGGCGGGACCAGCCCGCTCAACGAAGTGCTGCGCTACGGCGAACGCGCGCATGAAAAGGGCTTGAGCCTGTTGGAGGCGCCCGGCAATGACGCGGTGTCGTCTACTGCCCTGACGGCGGCCGGCGCGGTCATCGTGCTTTTCACCACGGGCCGCGGCACGCCGCTCGGATTTCCGGCGCCGACGCTGAAGATCGCATCTAACTCGGCGCTGGCGGCGAAGAAGCCGCACTGGATCGATTTCAACGCGGGTCAGGTCGTCGAGGGACGATCGCTTGACGACACGGCGGATGACCTTATGAAGCTGATCCTTGCCACGGCGTCGGGCCAGCCGACGTGCAACGAAAAGAACGAAGAGCGCGAAATCGCGATCTGGAAAAACGGAGTCACCCTGTGAAGCGCCTCAGCCTCGATACCCTGTCCGCCGTTACCGCCGAACGCCCGCCCTACGATCCGGCGAAGGTGGAGGTCGGCGTGGTGCACTTCGGTCCGGGCGCGTTTCACCGCGCGCACCAGGCGGCCTATCTCGACGCGCTGGCGGCGATCGATCCGCGCTGGGGCATCTGCGGCGTGTCGCTGCATTCGGCGGGCGTGCGCGACGCGCTGAAGCCGCAGGACGGTCTCTATACACTGGCCGTGCTCGACGAAGAGATCCGCTATCAGGTCCTGGGCTCGATGCGCGAAGTCCTGGTGGCCGGCGACAGCATCGAAGCCGTCTTCGAGCGCCTGGTGCGGCCATCGGTCGGTATCGTGACCTCGACCGTGACCGAAAAGGGCTATTGCCTGGCGCCCGACTGGACGCTCGATTTCAGCCATGCCGATATCGTCCACGACCTGGCCAATCCGACGGCGCCCAAGTCGTTTATCGGCTATGTCGCTGAAGGTCTGCGCCGCCGCAAGGCGGCCGGGTTGAAGCCTTTCGTGCTGATTCCCTGCGATAACCTGCCGAAGAACGGTGAGCGCCTTAAGGCCGCCGTCATCGCCTTTGCCGCGCGCATCGATGCAGGAGTGTCCGACTGGATCGCGGCCAATCTGCAATGCCCGTGCACCATGGTCGATTCGATCACGCCGGCGACCGACGACGCCCTGCGCGCCCGTGTCGCCGAAGCGATCGGCGCCGAGGACGCCTGGCCGATCCAGCGCGAAGCCTTTACGCAGTGGGTAGTCGAAAACCACGACCATCCGGGCGGCCCCGACTGGGTGGCGGTCGGCGTGACGCTCACCGACAACGTCCCGGCGTTCGAGCGCGCCAAGCTGCGCCTGTTGAATGGTCCGCACTCGACCCTGGCGTATGTCGGCTTGCACCGCGGCTATGAAAGCGTGTCGCAGGCCATGGGTGATCCGCAACTGGCGGGCTTCGTGCGCGACCTGATGCTCAAGGACGTAGTGCCGCTGCTCGAAGCGCCCGCCGGCATGGACCTGCCCGCCTATTGCGAAGCTATCCTGAAACGTTTCCGCAATCCGGCGATCAAGCACCTGTTGTCGCAGATCGCGTGGGACGGTTCGCAGAAGCTGCCGATCCGCATTTTGAGCTCGCTGTCGGAAGCCCTGACGCGCGGCAACGACGTGTCGCGGCTGTGCGTGCCGCTGGCGGCGTGGATGCGCTTTATCCGCGCCAAGGCCGTCCGTCAGGACGCCATCACCGATCCGCTGGCGGCCGAGTTGCTGGCTCTGGGCGGCCGGCTGAAGGACGAGGTGGCGGACGTCAGGACGGTCCTGCAACTGCGCTCTGTCTTCCCGGATGGCATCGCCAATGACCCGCGCGTCATCGCCGGTATCGAGGCGGCTTATGCCGACCTGCTCAAGGCTGAGGCCGTGGCGGCGTAAAGTGGCATGATCAGGATTGCCCTCGCCTCGTGAAAACGAGGAGAGGGCCAACTCCAGTTCGGCGTTTGCGGAAGACGACATTTACCCCTCATCCGGCCCTGCGGGCCACCTTCTCCCCTATTCAAGGGGAGAAGGAAGGAGATTAAGGCTCCCGTAGGGTTAAGTCCCTTGCTGCGTAAACGGCACCTTGGCGAACAGCCGGCGCTCGTCGCCGCGCGGATCCGAGGCCAGCTCGGGTTTCACATCCATCAGCATGGTTTCGCGCTTGTCGAGGCTGTACCGCTTCCATTCGGGCAGGGCCGCGGTCTGCGGGGAACCGGTGCGTGCAAAGGCGATAAAGGCGTCCGACATGATGTCGGACATGGCCCGGGCGTCGGGTGTATCCTTCATATAGACGTACGGCACCTGCGTGTTGTGGAAGGCCAGCGGGATGTCGATGGTGTGCGGCGCGCCGTATTTCACCGGATCGGTCGGCGCGCGGAAATTGACCTGGTAGGTCCAGGTCGGGGCGCCCTGGCGCGCACGCGCTTCAAGCTCTTCGACGGCGCCGCGCCACGATCGGCCGGCCGTGGTGGCAGCGAAGAAGACGTCGGACGGCGACATCTGCGGATAGAGTTTGCGATAGGTTTCGACGACCAGATAGGGGTCGATATCGACGCGATAGTCGTCGGGCAGGCGGCCCGGCAGTTCGTCCCAGGTGACTGTGTAGTTCTTGGGATTTCCGCCCAGGAAGGCGCGTGTTTCGTCGTGCGTATTGCCGATGATCATCGGAATGGCGCGGGACTGGTCCGGCGCTTCCGGCCAGAAGGGATGGCGGAACAGGATGGTCTCATCCAGCACCGGACCCATATAGACGCCGCCCTTGCCGATAACCGGATCGGTCGTTTTGAGCGCCGCGACGAGGTCGGCGGTCGGCAGGGCGCGCAATTTTGCCAAAGCCTCCGCATCGCTGCCCAGGCCTAGCGTCTTGAGATAGGCCTGCGTGCGCAGGGTGGCGTTGCCGGGGCCGGACGCCGTCACCTGCTGGCCGCTCATCGTGACGGCGCGGTGGAACAGGCCTTTGGCGGACGGCGTCGACATCATGGTGGCGATCTTGGCGCCGCCGCCCGACTGGCCGAAGACCATGACGCAGTTGGGATCGCCGCCGAAGTTGCGGATATTGTCGCGCACCCATTCGAGCGCCAGGTGCAGATCCAGCTGTCCGCAATTGCCAGAGGCGGCCAGGGTGCGGTCGGCGCCTGCCTGCTTTTCCAGGCGCGCCAGATACAGATACCCGAAGATATTGAGGCGGTGATTGACGGTGACGACGACGACATCGCCGCGCAGGGCCAGGTTGGTGCCGTCGTAGAGCGCGTCGCCGCCCGATCCGCCGCTATAGGCGCCGCCGTGGATATAGAACATGACCGGTCGCAGCTTTTTCGGGCTGGCTTCGGGCGTCCAGACATTGAGGAACAGGCAGTCTTCCGACTGCCCCCACGGATCGGGATTGCCCTGTTGCGGCGTGGCGTTGCCATAGTGGCCGGCGGCTACGACGTCCTTCCACGGCGCGGGTTTGACGGGCGGCTGGAAGCGGCGCGGGCCGGTGTCCTGGCCGTAGCGCAGGCCCAGAAACACCTGGACGCCGCCTTTTGCCTGGCCCAAGACGCGGCCGGCCGTGGTGGTCACGACGGGCCCCGTGGCGGCGCGCGATGCTACCGGTGTCACTGTCGCGGCGGCGGAAGCGGCGAGGCCGATAAGTGCGTCACGGCGGTTCATGGAAACGTCCCTGTATGTCTGATTGTAATGCGATTGTGAGCGCTAAGCCGCTCAAAGTAAAGGCTTTGCCACAAGGCATTCTTGTGATCGAAGGCCGTGGCGGTTACATTACACGCATGAGCCTTGCGTCTCCGTCTCCGCTTGTCGACGCCTTCGGGCGCCGGATTTCGTATGTCCGGCTGTCGGTCACCGACCGCTGCGACCTGCGCTGTACCTATTGCATGTCGGAGCACCAGACGTTTCTGCCGCGCAAGGACCTGCTGAGCTGGGAAGAGACGCTGCGCCTGTCGCGGTTTCTCATCGGGCGTGGGGTCGAACGCCTGCGCATCACCGGCGGGGAACCCCTGGTGCGCAAGGGCGTGCTCGATTTCCTGCGCGAACTGGGCGCCGAAGTTCACGCCGGACGGCTGAGGGAACTGACGCTGACCACAAACGGCACGCTGCTCAAAGGGGCAGTGCCGGCCCTGGTCGAGGCGGGCGTCCGCCGCATCAATGTGTCGTGTGATACGCTAAAACCCGACATCTATCGCCGCATTACGCGCGGCGGCGACCTTGCCAAGGTGCTCGACGGCATCGACGCCGCACAGACCGCCGGCATAAAGGTCAAGCTTAACGTCGTGGCGCTGCAGCAGGACAACCGCGCCGAGCTGCCCGACATCATCGCCTTTGCCCATGCGCGCGGGCTGGCCGTATCGCTGATCGAAACCATGCCTATGGGTGATGAGATCGCGGGCCGCGAGACGCAGTTCGTGTCGCTGAAGGATGTGCTCTTAGACTTGCAAAGCTTCTGGCAGGTCGTGCCGTCGACCGAGGCGACGGGCGGGCCGGCGCGCTACTATCGCGTCGCCGAGACCGGCGGATTGCTGGGTCTGATCACGCCGCTCAGCCATAATTTCTGCGACACGTGCAACCGCGTACGCGTCACCTGTACCGGCCAGCTGTACATGTGCCTCGGCCAGGACGATCAGGTCGACCTGCGCGGGCCTTTGCGCGATGACGCGGGCGAAGACCGGCTCAATGCGGCGCTCGATGAAGCTCTGCGCTTCAAGCCGCGCCGCCATGACTTCTTTATCGCCTCGGATGCCTTGCCGACACGCGACGGCCAGCCTATTCACCGGCCTGCACGGACCATGTCGCTGACCGGCGGTTAATTCGGAGAATCCAAAAATGAGCGCCGACAACGACTTCCCCAATCTCGGCGGCGGGCGGATCGACACCGACCGGCCGTTTCGCAGCGTCAATATCGCCGTGCTCACCGTGTCGGACAGCCGCACGCGCGAAACCGACACGTCGGGCGACATCCTGGCCAGGCGCATCGAAGCCGCCGGCCACCATGTCGCGGCGCGTGAAATCATCCGCGACGATGTCGAGCATATCCGAAATGTCGTGAAGAATTGGGTCGGCTCGGGCAATGTAGACGCCATCGTCTCGACCGGCGGTACCGGCATTACGGGACGCGATGTCACCCCCGAAGCCATCGAGCCGCTGCTGCATAAGCGCATCGAAGGCTTTTCGACCATCTTTCACATGCTGAGCTACCAGACGGTCGGCCTGTCGACCCTGCAGTCGCGGGCCCTGGCCGGCATTATCGACGGCGTCTTCATCTTCTGCCTGCCGGGCTCGAACGGCGCGGTTAAGGACGGCTGGGACAAGGTCATCCGCTGGCAGCTCGACAGCCGCCACGGCCCCTGCAACATGGTCGAGCTGATGCCGCGCCTCAAGGAAGTCTGATGGACGCCCGAAAGAACGTCGCGGTCGCGGAAGCGATCGACATCGTCCGCGCTGCCTGCCTGATTTCGGAGTCGCGCGAAGTCCCGCTGAAAAAGGCGCACGGCCGTGTGCTGGCCGAAACGATCCTGGCGACGCGCGACCAGCCGCCGTTTTCCGCCTCGGCCATGGACGGCTACGCCATCCGCCGCGAGGGGCTTGACCTGGAAAGCCTGACCGTCATCGGCGAAAGCGCCGCCGGCCGCCGCTTCAAGGGCGAGGTCCGCGTGGCCGAAGCCGTCCGCATCTTTACCGGTGCGCCCGTGCCCGACGGTTGCGACGTCGTCGTCATCCAGGAAAATGTCGGGCGCGACGGTGACACGATCCGCCTCCTGCCCGACGCGAAAAAGGGCGGCGACAATATCCGTCCGGCCGGCCAGGATTTTGGTGCGGGCGACGTCCTGCTCGAAGCCGGGCTAAGGCTCGACGCGTGGCGGCTGTCGCTTGTGGCGGCGTCGGGCCGCGACCATGTGCATGTCGCCCGCCGGCCCAGGATTGCGCTTCTGTGCACGGGCGACGAACTGGTGCCGCCGGGCGACAAGCCGTCGTCCGACCAGATATTCGAATCCGCCTCATTTGCCCTGATGGCCCTGATCCAGCAGTGGGGCGGCAAGGCCCATGCGCTCGGTGTCGAAGGCGACAGCGAAAAGGCCATCGTCAAGGCACTGAAGGACGCTGACGCCGACATCGTCGTCACCGTCGGCGGCGCCAGTGTCGGCGACCACGACCTGGTCAAGCCCGCCCTGTCGAAACTGGGCCTGGCGCTCGACTTCCAGAGCCTCAGCCTTCGTCCCGGCAAGCCGACGGCCTTCGGGCGTCTCGACGACGGACGCCGGACGCTCAGCCTGCCCGGCAATCCGGCGTCGGCCTTCGTCGTGGCGCAATTGCTGATGAAACCCTGGATCGAGGCGTCGCTGGGCATGCCCGCCACCTCGCCCTTCGTAAAGGCGAAACTGACGGCGCCTGCGCCCCCGGCCGGACCGCGCGAAACCTATTTGCGCGCCCGTACGTCGGTATCGCAGAGCGGCCAGTTCGAGGTCACGCCGTTCGGCCAGCAGGATTCGTCGCTGGTCGGCGTCTTCGCCCGCGCCGACGCCCTTGTGCGCCTGCCGGCCGGGGCGCAGGCCATGGCCGCCGGCGACATGGTCGATATATTGCCGCTCGACAGGCTGTAGGTTCAACGGCCAGCGAAATATTTTGGTCAAACCTATCTGGCGAATGCGCTTGTCGCGGCGTCAACCCTGTGTCATCTGTTCGTGCGAGAGAGAGATAATCTCCGTAACCGACAGGGGTAGAACACATGGCCGGCCAAGGTCCGGGCGCCGCTGCGCCCAAAGCTTCCAGTATGTTCCTGGTGATCGGCGCGTCGTCGCTCGGCACCGTTTTCGAGTGGTTCGATTTCTTCGTCTTCGCGACGCTGGCGCCCGTTATCAGCACGAAGTTCTTCGAAGTCGAGGGCATCAATTCGACGACCGCCTTCATTTTCGCGCTGCTGGCCTTCGCCGCCGGCTTCATCGTGCGCCCGCTGGGAGCCTTCATTTTCGGCCACGTCGGTGACCGCGTCGGCCGTAAGACGACCTTCCTGCTGACCATGATCATCATGGGCCTGTCGACCTTCGCGGTCGGCCTGCTGCCCGACTACAAGCATATCGGCATGGCGGCGCCCAGCATCCTGATCGGCCTGCGCCTGTTGCAAGGCCTTGCCCTCGGTGGCGAATACGGCGGGGCGGCCACCTATGTCGCCGAACATTCGCCGCATAACCGCCGTGGCCTGATGACGTCGTGGATCCAGACGACCGCGACCTTCGGCCTCCTGCTGTCGCTGGTGTTGATCAGCGTTACCCGCACCAATCTCGGCGAAGACGTGTTCAAGGACTGGGGCTGGCGCGTGCCGTTCCTGTCGTCGATCGTCCTGCTGCTGGTGTCGGTGTGGATCCGCATGCAGCTCAACGAAAGCCCGGTCTTCCAGGCGATGAAGGACGAGGGCACCCTGTCCAAGGCGCCGTTTGCCGAAGCCTTCCTGCAATGGAAGAACCTGAAGATCGTGCTGCTGGCGCTGTTCGGCCTGGTCGCCGGCCAGGGCGTCGTGTGGTACGCTGGCCAGTTCTACGCCCTGTTCTTCCTGCAGAACCTGCTGCACGTCGAAGCCAACACCGCCTACTTCCTGATCGGCGGGGCGCTGGTCATCGCCACGCCCTTCTTCCTGATCTTCGGCTGGCTGTCCGACATGTGGGGCCGCAAGCCGATCATCCTGGCCGGCCTGCTGCTGGCCTGCGTCGGCTATATTCCGCTGTTCCACGCCCTGACCGACGCCGTCAATCCGGCGCTCGGCAAGGCCCAGGCGACCGCGCCGGTGACCGTCGTCGCCGATCCTGCCGCCTGCGCCCTGCAGTTCGATCCGGTCGGCAAGGCCAAGTTCCTGCAATCGTGCGATATCGCCAAGTCGGCCCTGGCCAAGGGCGGTATCTCGTACGGCAACACCGCAGCGCCCGCGGGGACCGTGGCCAGCATCCATGTCGGCCAGACCGTGGTCGAATCCTATGAGGGCGCCAAGCTGACCGGCGACGCCGCCAAGGCCGCCGCCGGCGACTTCAAGAAGCGCCTCGGCGCCGCGCTCAAGGCGGCGGGCTATCCCGAAAAGGCCGACACCAAGGCCATCGACACGCCCAAGACCCTGGCGATCCTGACCCTCCTGGTCATTCTGGTGACCATGGTCTATGCGCCCATGGCCGCCGCGCTGGTCGAGCTGTTCCCGGCCCGCATCCGCTACTCGGCCATGTCGGCGCCGTACCATTTCGGCAACGGCTGGTTTGGCGGGCTTCTGCCCTTCATCGCCTTCACCATTATCGCGACGACGGGCGGTATCTATGACGGGCTGTGGTATCCGATTATCATCGCGGGCATAACTTTCGTTATCGGCTTCTTCTTCTACAAGGAAAAGAAGACGGACGACTGATCTGGCACAATACCAATGGCGATTGATCTTGACTTAATCGCCATTGGCAAGTGCGACGGCGCGCCCGAGCTGATGCGAGGAGCCACGCGGCGTCTGAGCTGAAAATTGTGATCACGAAAACGTGGCCCCCGGTCTGATTGATCGGGGGCTTCTTTTTGGCCATCCTCCGCGCGCATTTTTATCCGCAATTCAGGGCGCGTTCCGGTTCGATCCGATTGAATCCATGCCCTGGACTTTTGTTTTACCGCGCATCTCGATTCACATACCGCTTCGTATTCCCTGGATGCGCTTTTTGCTGGGGTGTCCATTATGACCGATATCGTGTCCCGGCCTGCATCCGCAGGCCTTGTTGCCCGCGTACAGAATATCCTGCTCAAGCCGTCCGCCACATGGGACGAGATCGCGGCCGAGCCGTCGAGCATCAAGTCCATCTATATGGGCTATGTCGTGCCGCTGGCCGCCATCGGTCCGGTCGCCCAGGCGATAGGCCTGACGGTCTTCGGCATCAACGCCATCATCGTGTCCTATCGCGTGCCATTGCTGTGGGCGGTCAGCCAGGCGATCGTCGCCTACGTCCTGACCCTCGTCATGGTCTATGTGCAGGCCCTGATCATCGAGGCCCTGGCGCCGAACTTCGGCGGCACGAAGGACAGGCTCAATGCCTTCAAGGTCTCGGCCTATTCGTGGACGGCGGCGTGGGTGGCGGGCATCTTCGGTATCCTGCCGATGCTGGGCATTCTCGGCATCCTCGGCTTTTACAGCCTCTATCTCATGTACCGTGGCCTGCCCAAGCTGATGAAGGCGCCTGAGGACAAGGCCGTCGCCTATACCGCCGTCGTTGTCATTGTCACGATTGTCCTGGCGGCGATCGTCTTCGGCATTTCCGGCGCTGTCGGCCGCATGGGCATGATGGGCGCCACGGGGCCGCTGGGCATGGCGACGACGCCCAGGGCCGCGGGTGTCGTGACCGTGCCCGGCATGGGATCGATGGATGTCGGCAAGATGCAGGCGGCGACCGAGCAGATGGCGGCTCAGGCCTCCGCCATGCAGAACGGGACCGCCACGCCGGTCAAGACGGCCGATCCGCAGGCCCTGCTGGCCCTGATGCCGGCCAACTTCATGGGCGCGGCGCGCAGCGATACTTCGACCGATTCCGGCGGCGCCGGCGGCATGAATGTCGCCAATGCCGAGGCCAGCTATGTGGTGAACGGTAATTCCCTGCGCCTCAAGGTCACCGACATGGGCGGCATGAGCGGCTTCGGCGCCATGGCGCAGGCCGTCAATGTGAACCATACCCGGACGACCGATACCGGCTATGAAAAGGTCGAGTCGAAGGATGGCCGCGTGGTCAGCGAAACCTGGGACAACCAGGCCAAGTCCGGCAAGTATTCGATCCTGGCCGGGTCGCGTATCACGGTCGAGGCCGAAGGCGGCGGCGTCGACATGGCGACGCTGAAAAACCTGGTCAATGCGGTCGATCTGGGCCGGGCGCAGGCGCTGGCGGCGAACTGACGACCAGGGCGGGGTCCAGGTCCTCGTCCTTGAGGCCCAGGAACCGCCAGTAGTGCGGATAGGCGCCGTCGCGCGTCAGCGTATTGTGCTCTGAATTCGGCATGGCGACGAAGGTCTTCGGATCGTTCGCCATGTCGAACAGGCGCTTGCCGTCGGCGAACGGGATGACGCTGTCGCGCGTGCCGTGGATGACCAGCAGCGGCATATGCACGTCCTTGATGCGCGCGCGGCTCTCGAACCTGTCGTGCATCAGCAGCGATACCGGAATGAACGGATAGCGCTCGGACCCGACGTCGGATGCGGCCGTGTACGGCGCCTCGAGGATCAGGGCGCGGGCAGGGCGTTTCGTCGCCACGTAGGTCGCGACGCCCGTGCCCAGGCTGTGGCCGTGGATGACGATGTCCTTGTCCTGGAAGCCCTGGCTTTTCAGCCAGTCGTAGGCCGCCAGCCCGTCGATGAACAGGCCCTTTTCGGACGGATGGCCGGTCGAGCCGGAAAAGCCGCGATAGGCCAGGGCCAGGTAGCCGACGCCTTCCTTGTGCATGCGGATATAGCGCCATTTGCCCAGTTCCAGGGTCGCGCCCTGGCCGTGGAAATAAAGGATGACCGGCTTGCCGGGCTTCGGTGGTTCGTACCAGGCCTGAAGCGTTTCGCCATCCGGTGTGTGGATGGCGACATCCTGGATGGCCAGGCCGTGGATGTCCGGCTTTTCGTAGCCCGGCCTGGCTTCGAACAGCATCTGGCGCTGATTGGCATAGAGGTATCCGAGCACGCCGAGATAGGCGACGGCGACTATCGCCGCGACGGCGGCCAGCGTCTTCCATAGCCGTTTCATCAGAAAACCTCCGCGTGCCCGGCGCTGGTGACGTGGGCGATCATGGCGCGCGAAAGCCGGACCGCCAGCCGCAGGCCGAGCAGCGCCGCCGCGCCAAGGCAAATCGTCATCAGGCAGGCCCACACCGGCATTTCGCGGTCGGCATCGCTGCCGAAAACAAGGATACACAGGATCAGCAGCAGGAAGCCGCCGAGAAAGGTCGTCACCAGCCTTACCGACCAGAAGGCCAGCGCCAGAACGCGCAAGGGCCCGTCCTGTGGGGCGGCTTCGCGGGCAAGGGTGCGGAAGACCAGGGCCGGCGCGACGTAGCAGGCGCCGGGAATGAGAAAGCCCAGCCACGCCCACAGACGCGTTCCGTCCCCCTTGCGTGGCGGCCGGGCCGCGGCGACGACCGCGGTCCATACCGGCAGGACCAGCATGGCGATCAGATAGGGCAAGGCGCCGGCGGCGCCGGTCACGACAGCCAAAGACACATAGGGCACGTCGGTCTTGGGCATGAAAAGCGCGGCCAGCCAGAGCGCCACAGCCAGGCCCTCGAACGCGACGACGATCCAGAACAGGATCTGCAGGGTCAGGGTCAGCCCTCTCAGCCACCTGAACCGCACCGCGCCCTTGTCCGCCATGTCTTTGATCCCCTCCAGACCCCGCGAATATCGGTGCTCGTCAGGCCGGATGCAAGCCGCGTTCAAATAAACAGGTTTACAAAATAAACAAGTTGGCGTACTTCATTCCCGTCAACGAACATCGTTCTCAAGGAGAGACTTCCGTGACGTCTTCAACCCCGTCCCCGCGCTGGCACGAGCTCGATGCCGTCCGCGCCTTTGCGTTGCTGCTGGGCGTGGCCCTGCACGGCGCCATGTCCTTTATCGCGCCGCGTATCTGGCTGGTCGACGACACCCAGCACTCCACCGGATTGGCTGTCGCCTTCTATGTGATCCATATGTTCCGCATGACGATCTTCTTCGTGCTGGCCGGCTTCTTCGCCAGGATGCTGTTGCAGAAGCGCGGTGTCGGCGGCTTTATCGCCAACCGCCTGAAGCGCGTGGCCCTGCCGCTGGCCGCCTTCTGGCCGGTCATCTTTCCGGCCATCATCGCGGTGGCCATCTTCGCCAACATGCCGGCCCCGGGCGCGCCCGCCGTGCCCGCGCCGCCGCCGCCGGCGCTTTCGGCCGCGACCTTCCCGTTCACCCACCTGTGGTTCCTCTACGTCCTTCTGCTGCTGTACGGCTGCGCGCTGGTGGTGAAACTGGTTACCGACGTCCTGCATGTCGGCGGTGCGCTCGGCCGCGCCATGGACACGGTTTTCCGCCTGGTCGTGCGCAGTGACTTCGCGCCGCTGGTCTTCGGCCTGCCGGTCGCCCTGGCCTTCTATTTCAGCGACACGTGGATGATGTGGTTCGGCATCATGTCGCCGGATACGGGCCTGATGCCCAACATCGTGGCGTCGGTCGGCTTCAAGGCGGCCTTCATCTTCGGCTGGTGGCTCAACCGGAGCAGCGACCTGCTCGAGCATCTCGCCAGCCGCGTCTGGGCCTATCTGCCGGCTGCCGTGATCGGCACCGTGGCCTGCATCGCGATCGTCGGCGCCGCACCGGCGACGGCGCCGGTCGCGGGCCATGACCACCCGATCTATGCCGGCCTCTATGCCCTGACCTCGTGGACCTGGGTTCTGGCCCTGATCGGCCTGGCCAGGCTGCTGCTGACGCGGGAAAATCCCGTCATCCGCTATCTGTCGGACGCATCCTACTGGGTCTATATCGTCCACTTGCCGCTGGTCCTGGTGTTGCAGAACGCGGTCAAGGCCATCGACGCCCCGGCCGAGGCCAAGTTCGTCCTGGTCGTGGCGGGCACGGTCGGCGTGGCCCTGTTGAGCTATCAGCTTCTGGTGCGCTACACTTTCATCGGCACGATTCTCAATGGCCGCCGGCAAAAGGCAAAGGCCATGCGCATCCAGGAGGCGACGGCGTGACGGACGACAACGAAACCCTGCATGACAACCTGGCCTTTGTCCGTGCGCTCGTCTCCGAAGGGGGACGGGCGCAAGGCTCGGCGGGGGCGACCTTCCTGGCGGCGGGCCTGTGCTACGGCATCCAGTGTCTGCTGCAATGGGCGCAGGTCATGGGCTGGCTGCCCTATGGCATATTGGGTCTGATCGTCGGCGTCGCGCCCACGGTCGTATTCCTGGCCATACTGTGCGTCGTCCTGTGGCGTGACCGCAAGAACCGGCAGGAAGGCGTGGCGACGCGCGCACTCAACGCCGCCTATGGCAGCGCGGGCCTGGCCAACCTCTTCATGGTGGCCGTGTTCGGCTATAACGCCATCCTGGAAAAGAGCATCACCGTCTGGCTCTATTATCCGGTCGTGGTCTGCGCATTCCAGGGCGCCGTCTGGTATATCGCCTATATGATCCGCCGCAAGCTGTGGCTGGCCGGCGTCTCGGCGGGATGGTTCGCGACCACCCTGGCGCTCGGCTTCATGATCCATCAGCCGCAGTTCTATGTCCTGGTCCTGGGGCTGGCCCTGCTGTTCGTCATGGGCGGCTCGGGCTATGCCCTGATGCGCTCGGCGCAGACGAGGGGCTGACCGGTGGCGGGTTTCGACGTCAATCGCCTTGACGACGCCATTCATGGCCGGCTGAGGCTGGGCATCATGGCGTATCTGATGGATGTCGAGGCGGCCGACTTCACCGAGCTCAAGACCGTACTCGACGCGACGCAGGGCAACCTTTCGGTGCACCTGCGCAAGCTCGAGGAAGCCGGTTATGTCGAAATCGTCAAGAGTTTCCAGGGTCGCAAGCCGCTGACGCGCGTGCACGTGACGCCGCAGGGACGCAAGGCCTTTGCCGATTATCTCGACGCGCTGGCGGGACTTGTGAAACGCTGATTACGGCTGTGCCGTAATCGCCGGGGCATGGCCCATGTCGTGGATCTTGTGGGCTGCGATGACGCCGGCGCTCAGGATGAGCGCCCACATGGCGGCGGAGAGCGTAAATCCATACACCCAGCCGAAAGGATTGCGGAGAACGAACACGGGCGCGGGATCCCCCATCGGCCCAGCCCTGGATACCACAGTCATAAGCGTCAACGCCCCGTAATATGTGACCGAATTTTGTAAGCCACGGCCACTGTTGTACTGAGTACCTGATATAAACTTTATATGACATGGCCGCAAGGTTTCGAAGGGCCGGTATCCTTAAAATATAAGGATAATATAATCAGATTGTTAGGGTTTGAGCGGCCACTTATTACCGCGAAGTAAGAGTTTGAACCAGTATCTGTAGCCGCTGGTGCGCGCCTTTTCCGATTCGGGCGGTCTGGGTGGAAAAACCAGCGAGACGGTTACGAAGCTGATGATCAGGAGCAGGCCCCAGGCGCCCATCTTCTGGACGGACACCAGATGCCAGCCCCTGCCGGGATAGGCCCAGGTATGGGTGAGGGTGCCGATATTCTCGGCCAGCCACAGGAAGAACGAGGTCAGGGTGCCGGCGAGCAGGAAGGGCATGGTGTGGACGCGCCGGTCGACGCGGAACCAGACGAAGGTCCGGAAGTAGAGCGCGGCAGCGGCGATGAAGATCAGGGTGCGCAGATCCCACACGTAATGGTGGGTGAAGAAGTTGATGTAGATGGCCGCCGCCAGCAACCAGGTCGCCCACGCCTTCGGATAGACGGAAAACCGCATGTCGAAGACACGGATGGCGCGGGCGATGAAGGAACCGACGGACCCGTACATGAAGCCGGTGAACAGCGGCACGCCGCCGATATGGAAGATCGACGGCTCGGGATAGATCCACGATCCGACGTGGGTCTTGAAGACCTCCATGACGGTGCCGGTCACATGGTACAGCAGGATGACCTTCATCTCGTCGAAGCTTTCCAGCCGAGTCCACAGCATCAGCGCCTGGATTACCAGAGCGCACAGCAGCAGGAAATCATAGCGGTGCAACGGGGCGTGCTGCGGCCAGACGAGGTGCGTGGCGATCATCAGGAAAAGCATGGCGGCGCCGAACAGGCACGACCAGGCCATCTTGAGTCCGAACAGGACGAATTCGCGTAAAGACTCCGGCAGACGCAGCAGCGTGCTGCGTATCCATCGCCGCGCCGGCTGAAGAAACGGCGCCAGCGGGTGGGTTACGGGTGTGGTCATCGATATCCCTCGGCTCGGCACTGTTTCGCAGGATCTTCAAAAGATCAAATCATTGTTCGGACTTTTTATCCTTGCTAAGAGGAGGCCGCGCCAACATATGAGCCTGCATGACCAAGCCCGTGCCCCGTATTTCCGACAGCGCCGATATTGCCGGCATTCTTAATACCGGCGCGCGCGTTATGCGTACCGAAGGCGAGGCGCTGCTGAGCTTTGCCGGCCAGCTGTCGCAAAGCTTCGTCGACGCGGTCGAAATGCTTTACGCTGCCCGCGGCCGCGTCATCATGTCGGGCATGGGCAAGTCGGGCCATATCGCGCGCAAGATCGCCGCGACCCTGGCCTCGACCGGCACGCCGGCCTATTTCGTCCATCCGGCGGAAGCCAGTCATGGCGACCTGGGCATGATTACAGAAGACGATGTCTGTGTCGTGCTGTCGAATTCCGGTGAGACGTCCGAGCTGTCCGATATCATCGCCCATACGCGCCGTTTTTCGATTCCGCTGATCGGGGTCGCGTCCCGGCGCGACTCGACATTGCTCAAGGCCGCCGATATCGCGCTGATCCTGCCCGACGCGCCGGAAGCCTGCGTCATAGGGATGGCGCCCACGACATCGACGACCATGACCCTGGCGCTGGGCGATGCCCTGGCCGTCGCTGTCATGGAGAAGCGTGGTTTCCAGCCGCACGATTTTCGCACCTTCCACCCCGGCGGCAAGTTGGGCGCACAGTTGCTCAGCGTCTCAAGCCTGATGCATTCGGGTGACGCTCTGCCTCTGGTCCTTGAAGCCACGCCGATGAGCGACGCCCTGCTGGTGATGACGGCCAAGAGCTTCGGCGTCGTCGGCATCACCAATGCCGATGGCGTCCTGACAGGCATCATCACCGACGGCGACCTGCGCCGCAACATGACGGGCCTGATGGAGAAGACCGCCGTCGAGGTCATGCACGCAGGGCCGCGCACTATTCGCCCGGACGCTTTGGCCGCCGAAGCGTTGGGCGTCATGAACGCCAAAAAGATCACCTGCCTGTTCGCCGTCGGCGGTGACGGCAAGCCGGTCGGCCTGATCCATATCCACGACTGCCTGCGGGCCGGGGTGCAGTAAGCATGAAGACGATCATCATCATTCCCGCCCGCTATGCGTCGAGCCGTTATCCGGGCAAGCCGCTTGTGATGCTCAAGGGCAAGTCGCTGATCCAGCGTTCGTGGGAAGCCGCCATGGCGGTGAACAATGTGTCGGCCGTCTATGTCGCCACCGACGACGACCGTATCCGCGACGCATCTCTGGCCTTCGGCGCCAGGGTCGTGATGACCGCGGAATCGTGCGCCAACGGTACCGAGCGCCTGGCCGATGCCCTGCCGAACCTGCCGGAAGAGGCCGACCTCTATGTCAATCTGCAGGGTGACGCGCCGCTGACCCCGGCCTGGTTCGTCGAGGACCTGATCCGCGAAATGGTTGCCAACCCCGAGGTCCAGATGGCGACGCCGGTCCTGCGCTGCGACGCGGAGACCTATGCCAACTTCGTCGAGGACCGCAGGAACGATCGCGTCGGCGGCACGACGGCCGTCTTCGACCGCAACCGCAACGCCCTCTATTTCTCGAAAGAGGTCATCCCCTTTACCGGCAAGACCTTCGGCCCCGGTGACGACATCCCCGTCTTCCACCATGTCGGCGTCTATGCCTATCGCCCCGACGCGCTCAAGGCCTATGGCTCGTGGCCGGTCGGGCCGCTGGAGCGCTATGAAGGGCTGGAACAGCTCCGCTTCCTGGAAAACGGCATGCCCATCCGCTGCGTCGAGGTCGACGGCAAGGGCCGGGTGTTCTGGGAGCTCAACAATCCCGTCGATGTCGCCAGAATCGAAAGTGTAATCTGATGTCCATAGCGCCGCAGCATGTCAAAACCCGCGTCATCGAAGTCGGTGGCATTCAGATCGGCGGCGACGAGCCCTACGCCCTGATCGCCGGCCCGTGCCAGATCGAAAGCCGCGACCACGCGCTGATGATGGCCGAGAAGATCGCCGAGGCCTGCCAGCCCACCGGCACGAAGTTCATTTACAAGTCGAGCTACGACAAGGCCAATCGGTCCTCGATCGGTACCGCGCGCGGCATCGGCATGGACGAGGGCCTGTCGATCCTGGCCGAGGTCCGCCAGCAGTTCGGCTGCCCGGTGCTGACCGACGTCCACGACGCGCATCAGTGCGCCCCTGTCGGCGAGGTCGTCGATGTGCTGCAAATCCCGGCCTTCCTGTGCCGCCAGACCGACCTGCTGCTGGCCGCCGGCGCGACCGGCCGCGCCATCAATGTCAAGAAGGGCCAGTTCCTGGCGCCGTGGGACATGGCCAATGTCGCGAAGAAGATCGCCAGCACGGGCAATGAACGCATCATGCTGTGCGATCGCGGCACCTCGTTCGGGTACAACACCCTGGTGACCGATTTCCGCGGCCTGCCGACCATGGCGCAGACCGGCTATCCGGTCGTCTTCGACGCTACGCATTCTGTTCAGCAGCCGGGCGGCATGGGCACGACCTCGGGCGGGCAGCGCGAGTTCGCGCCGGTGCTGGCGCGCGCCGCCTGCGCCATCGGCGTCTCGGCCGTGTTCATCGAAACGCACCAGGATCCGGACAGCGCCCCGTCGGACGGCCCCAACATGATCCGCATCGAGGAGATGAAGGCGCTTATCGGCACGCTGCGCGCCTTCGACGACCTGGCCAAGGGGAAGTAGTCAGCTTCCGAGGTATGCCTTGAACGCCTCGGCATAGTCGGGGTGCCAGCGCGACAGGGGCGGGCGGTTTTCGATGATGTCGCCGATCGCCCAGGCCATGCGCTTTTCGTCGAGCGCGCGGCTGACGTCGTTGTCGGGGCACAGGATGTAGAAATCGCCGCGGCCGAGGCTTTCCAGCATGAAATCCGCCACCTGTTCCGGATCCCATGCGCCGGCGGGCTTTTCGGTGCGGTCGCCGCGCGTCAGACCGGTCCATACAAAACCGGGGATCAGCAGATGCGCCGTCACGGCCGGATTGCTCCCGTTGCGCAACTCATGCTGCAGCGCTTCAGTAAAGGCCTTCACGCCCGCCTTGGCGACATTGTACGCGGGATTGCCGGGCGGGGTCGTAATGCCCTGCTTCGAGCCGGTGTTGACGATCAGTCCGGGCGTGCCGCGGGCCACCATGGCGGGCGCAAAAGCCTGCGTGCCATGGATCACACCCCACAGATTGACATCCAGCATGGCCTGCCAGCCTGCGCCGTCGAGCGCGGAGGTCGGCGGGCTGATGGCGGCATTGTTGACCAGGACATCGACGGGACGCGTTAAGGACTGGGCGAACCTGGCCACGGCCTCCCGGTCGGAAACGTCGACATCATGGCCGGTAATCGCGACATCGACACCGGGACGGCCGGAGTCCGTCAGATAGTCGATCGTCGCCGCGATGCGCGCAGCGTCACGATCGAGGATGGTGACGTTCAGCTCCATCTCGACGAAACGCCGGGCGATCGCCAGCCCTATTCCCGAAGCTCCGCCCGTAACGATCGCATGGTTGCCGGTTTGCAGGGCGGGATGGGACATGATTGGCGCTCCTTAGATCGGTGAATCCGCGAGCACCGATTTATAGGAAACGAAGGCCTGCGAACAATCACGAAGCCGGGGCGACGACCGCGTTGCGACAAACGAAACCGTGACGTCGTTTTCGGGCGAGTCCTTGAACAGCGGCTTTGCCCAGGCCGCCGCCGCAGGCCCGACCGAGATATGGGCGGCGAACGGCGCATCCTTGCCCTTGCCGCCATTGACCGCCGGCTGGGCGCCGTCCCACTGCACGGTGTCGAGGAACAAGTCGAGTGGCAGGGTCTGGCCGTCTTCCTTGAAACCGCGCAGGTCGAGCACGCCGCCGCCATACTTGCCGCCGCTGATATAGCGGAAGTCGCGCACCACGATGCCGGTGAAGCTGGGATAGAGCTGGCCCGTCTTGTCGCCGTAATGGGTATCGAACACCATGGGATAGTGGACATTGCGCATGCAGACGCCATCATAGATGATGTTGGCGACCGGTCCGCCACGCGTCGAATCCGACTTTATGCGCAGGCCGTTGCCCGACGGGCTGTCATTGCCGTCGAGCACCAGGTCGGTGATCAGGAATTTTTCGGCGCCGCCATTGGTCTCCGACCCGATCGACATGCCGTGGCCGTAATAGAAATGGTTGTGGGCGTAGACCTGGTTCTTGGAGACCAGCCCCTTGCCGGCCTTGACCGCGACATTGTCGTCGCCGGTCGAAATCCACGAATAGGCCAGCAGCACATTGCTGGAATTCGACGGATCGAAGCCGTCGGTGTTCTTGACCGTGTCAGGCGTGAAGCAGGTCGCCGGCGTCAGCTTGTCGGGGGTCGTGCCTTCCGGGCAGGCATAGCCGGGCCGGGTGTAAACCAGCGATGGCGTCAGGATCTTGATGCCCCATGCGGTAATGCCGGTGAAGCTGCCCGGCACCAGGTGGAAGTTCGGGCTGTTGGCGAAGGTGATGCGGTAGAAGGTCAGGTTTTCGCCGCCGTCGAGCTGCAACAGGCGGAAGACGTGCTGGGTCAGGCCTTGCTTCGACTGCCAGGCCACGTCCCACCAAGACCGCTTGCCGGCATTGGGACCGGTCAGGATCATGGAGCCGCCACGGCCGTCGATGCGGCCTTCGCCGACAATGCCGGAATTCTTCAGTGCCCGGCCTTCGATCAGCGAATGGCAGGATTTGTGGCCTTCGGTGTTGGCGATGCCGCAGTCGCCGGGGCCGTTTTCATAATCCTTCGGGTCGCGCGAGGCGTAGAGGGTGGCGCCTTTGTCGACCCAAAGCGTCACGCCACTTTTCAGCGTGATCGGGCCGGTCAGGAAGCCATCCTCGCCCTTGGTGCCGACCGTCAGCTTGACGGCGCCCTCGCTGCAGCCGTCGATCGCCTGCTGGATGCGGTCATGGTCGGGGTGGGTGCTCTTGCCATCGGCGTCGTACCAATCGATCGAGCCGTCTTTCGTCACGATGTCGCCGGTCAGGGTGGCGCAGACCTTGGTGGGGTAAGAGGGCTCGGAAATCTTGCCCCACATGGTGTCGACCGGAGCTTCGGCGTGGGCGGAAAACGCCGCCATCAGGGCCAGAATGGAAACCGGTGTCATAATGTGGCGCATGGTCGTCTTCCCTGAGTTTGTTTTCGTTGTACGGCAGACCCCGACCATAACCGTCGTCCACGGCGCTCACAACAGGTAATCGCGCGCGATCGTCTTGCTGATAATCCACATGACGCAGATCGACATGGCGCCACCCAGCAGCGTGGCATAGATGCGCTGTTCGGCGCCGATGACCGCCGACTGGTGCGCGGTGAACAACAGCATGACGGCGGTAAAGCTGACCGAAAACGAAAAGGCGGCATAACGCGCCTTGATCAGCCCGTAGGCGCCGGCCGAGCCCAGGATGCACAGCACCGTGTCGAACCAGGCCAGCGGCGGCAGGCATACGGCGATCAGCGTGGCTAGGGCACAGCCCGCGACATTGCCGCCCAGCCGCTCGAAGCCGCGCTGGCGCGTCAGGTGGTATTTGGGTTTCAGGACGATCAGCGCCGTCATCGGCGCCCAGTAGGCCTTGTCGAGTCGGACCGCGTGCGCCAGCAGGAGCGCCCCGGCGACACTCAGGGCCGCCACCAGGCCATAGAGCATCAGGGCGCGCCTGGTCGCGGGAATAGGGATATTCGGCGGCGCCTTGGGGTTGCCCTGCGGAATCAGCCGATTGAGCAGCAGCACCAGGCCGGTCTGCGCGACGCCCGCCACCAGGACGATGATGCCGCGCTGGCTGGCGCCATGAAAATCGGCCGCATAGTGGCTCGCCAGCAGAAGGGCGATCGTCGCCTGCAAGGCCACCCACCAGCTGTCGTCGTCGACCAGGGCCAGCATGGCGCAACCGGCCGCCGCGGCCGCCACGACGATCGTAAAGAGGATAAGATTGCCGCTGATCAGCGAGCCGATGACGGCGGCCAGGGTCATGACCACGGCGGCGCCCAGCATCGACAGGGTTTCGCGGTTGCGCCTGAGGCCGAAGCCGACCGAAAAGGCGCTGCCGGCGGCGATCGCGGCCGTCACTGTGTCGTGGCTGACAAGGCCGTAGACCAGGCAGGCGGCCATGCCCGGCGCGCTGACAGCCGAATGGTGCCAGTCGAAAGGCTGGAAATAGCTTGGAAATTTGCGAAGCCAGTCCTTGATCACACCGAACCTCCGAACCTGTGCTTAGCATTCGTCGCGCCCTTGGGCCAAGGCGAAATCGGAATTCCATACCGCGTCTTTATGCTGTCCCGGGCATGTGCTAGGTCCGGATCGGAGGGCCCCATGAGACTTGCCGTATCGCTGATCGCATTGTTGGCCGCCGCGCCGGCCGTTTCCAGTGCCGCCTGGGCCGAGCCGGGCGAAGTCATCGTCCATTCCAGTCGGCTTTCGGCCTATCAAGGTGACAGCGCTTTCGCCGCGGCCAATCTCGATCGCGATGCGCTCGACGGCTCCAGCCTCGACCAGAGCCTGAAACAGGAGACGCAGGCCGCGCTGTTTCGCCGCCAGTCGAGCCTGACCGCCAATCCGACCGTCCAGGGCATAGGCCTGCGCGCCATCGGACCGTCGGGGGCGGGGCGGGCGCTGGTGACGCTCGACGGCGTGCCGCAGAACGACCCGTTCGGCAACTGGGTCATCTGGGCGGCCCTGCCGGAAGACGAAATCACCCATGCCCACGTCGTCAAGGGCGCCGGCGGCGGGGCCTATGGCGCCGGGGCGCTGACCGGCGTCATCGACCTGTCGCTTGAGCCGCCGCAACCGAAGGCGGGCTTTGTCGCCGCCACGGCGGCTGAAGGCGGCGGCAGCGATGCCCGCGCCGGTATGACCCTGGGTCCGGTCGCGCTTTATGCCGCCGCCCGTACCTTGCAGGGCGATGTGCCGGTGCGTTACGGCAGTGGCGCTGCCGATGTCGCGACCTATGGACGTGACCGCGCCCTGTTCGCCCATACACAGTTTCCGCTGTTGGGCGGCGACCTGGCCATTATGGCCGGCAACTATGACAGCCGCCGCGATACGGGTTTACGAGGCGCCACCGCGACCTCTTCCGGCGACCAGGCGGCCATCAGCCTGACGCGGCAGCCCGACGCCCGGGCCATCGGCTGGCGGTTGCAGGCGTGGCACCGCGATTCCGACCTGTCGAACGTTTCGGTTTCGGTGGCGACGGGCCGCGCCAGCACGACGATCGCAAACAACCAGGTTGCGACACCCGCGACCGGTGACGGCTTCAACGCGGCGCTTCGCCGGAAGCTGGGGGGCCTCGAATGGGAAATCGGCGCCGACGGCCGCAGGTCCGATGGCGAGTCCCGCGAATTCTTCCGCTATATTTCGGGCAGCGCCACGCGCTATCGCGTGTCGGGCGGCAGTGAAACCGTGTCGGGGCTGTATGCCGAAGGTTCGCGCGATTTCGGCGGCACCCTGGTCAGTGGGGCGTTTCGCGCCGATATCTGGAAGACCGAAGACGGCCATCGCACCGAAAGCGACACGGCGACGGGCGCGCAAACTCTGGCCCTGACCTTCCAGGACCGCAGCGGGACAGTGGTGTCGGGCCGTGTCGGCGCGACGCACGATTTCGGCGGCCTGACCGGGCGGGTGGCTGCCTATACGGGCTTCCGGCCGCCGTCGCTCAACGAGCTTTATCGCCCGTTCCGCGTTGGCAACGACGTCACCGACGCCAATGCCGGACTGACGCCCGAGCAACTGAGCGGGGCCGAACTGGGGCTGCGCGGCGGTGACGCCGCGACCTTTTTTTTCGATGCCGACGTCTTCGCCAATCGGCTCGACCATCCGATCACCAATGTCACCGTCGCCACGGGGCCGTTCACCTCGCCGACCGCCGGCGTCATTCCGGCGGGCGGGACGTTGCGCCAGCGCCAGAACCTCGGCCAGATCCGCGCCTACGGCCTTGAGGCGCATGGGCGGTATGCGTTGGGCCGCACCTGGGCATTTGAAGGCGCCTTGACGCTGACGCACGCCCGCGTGGCGCGCGCCAACCCTGCGGTCAACGGGTTGCGCCCGGCCGAGGCGCCCGACTATTCCGGCTCGATCGGCCTGGAAGGGCATGTGGCCCGCGCCACGGTTCACGCCGACCTGGTGTTCGAGGGCGAGACCTTCGATGACGATCTCAATACCTTGCCGCTGAAGGCTTCGCGCAACCTGTCCCTGCGCCTCGATTATCCGCTGATGCGGCAGGTGACCTTGACGGCATCCGTCACCAATGCGCTCGACGCCGCCATTCCGGTTACCCATGCCGGCGACGGCACGATCGGCTATGACACCGGCCGGCGGATTACTGTTGGCTTGGTGTGGCGGCGATAGTCTTTGACGGTTGACGGCGCGCCGCCGCCTGTGGCATCAGCGGCGACACGCGGGTGTAGCTCAATGGTAGAGCAGATGCTTCCCAAGCATACGACGAGGGTTCGATTCCCTTCACCCGCTCCATTTTTCCACATCTCTTTAAAATATTGAAATATAAAGAAAAAATGTAAGAATTTTTTCCTGTGTAGGTTCTGTGTAGGTTCTGTGTAGAAAAATTTGAGGAGTTGCTCTTTAAGCCTCCCTTGTCTAGCGCAGCAGATAACAGAACGAGTATGGGTTACGCTTCGATTCGTGATGCTGCAAAATCGAGACTTGTGGGCTATCCTGTCGCCACTTAGGGTGATGGATGCCGCGCAAACACATTATTCTTCCTGGGGCCGTAACCGGCCATAGCCATGGGAAATGCTATGCCAACATAGACGGTAATTGCTCTCCGACGATTAGCCGCGAACACTACATATCTGCGAACTACCTTCGTAGCGTTGAAAAAAATGGCGGCGTTAAAATTTCGGGGTTGGCGTGGCAACAACCAGAGACATTTGACCTAATCTCGGTCAACGCGCTTCAAGCCAAAGTACTGTGTTCACGCCACAACAGCGCCATCAGTAATCTTGACGACGAGTTTCGTGCGTTCACAGAAGTGATTCGCTCGATAGACGGCAATGCCGGTGCTCAATCCACAACGCACAGTTTTTCAGGCAACCGTATAGAGCTTTGGATGCTTAAGACATTGCTTGGGTTAGCCCTTTCTGGAAATCTTCGCGGAACCGTCGATCAGAATTGCGTAGAATTGCTTCTAGCGCGCACGCCTTGGCCGCGTTGGTGGGGGCTGTATTTTTCTGTGCACCTTAAACAGCGCATCTACCATACATGAAACGCGTTCTATTGGTGTCCGTTGCTGTGACGGTAATTGGGATTTCGGCTTGCGATTCATCCGACGAAAGTCAGTCGAGCGATAATGCTGCTAGCTCGGCCCCGTCTCCGCCTTCGACCGCCGAGATTGCCAAGGCTCATATGCCAGCATTCGAAGCCGAATTCGTCAAGGCACACGATGTTTACCGAGCCGATGTGAACAGTCCGAATAATATTATCGTCGAAGACATTCAGGACAAAAAGGCGAAGGTCTGGCGAGAGGTGGTATTGCGCCATGCGGTGATGAAAGACTGGTCCGCGACTGTCAATAACATCACCAGCGAGGGCCGTGTTGTCCTTGAACTGTCGGACGGCATCCGTGTTTGGGCTGACGTTCCCGCGAACAGCGATCTGTTCAATGTCATCAAAACGCTGAACGACAGGACGCATGACCCTGTCATTTTTAGCGCAAAGATCGATCAGACCAATATCGACAGCACCAAGGCCGCGACGGACAACACCGTGTCACCAAGCTGTTTCGAAGATGACATGGGTATACGGGGATGCCAAATAGACCTTGAAGGCCTCAAGCTGATTGGCGGCGATGAGACTCCAGCAAGCTATTGAACGTGACTGTGTTCCCGATGCGGGGCAAAGGCCTTATTCGGGTGCGGTATCGGAGGGGTTGTGGGGCAGACGGGACATATCGCTATGGCTTTCGAGCCGGCGGACAAGGCCGAGGTCGTCGGGATGTTTAACGACGAAGATGGTGACGGTAGCTGCGTTCGTTATCAGCCGAATTTCGACCTTATCCGCGAGGACAATTATGAAGTCCATCGCGTGCTCGAAACCCTGGCGGACGGCATTCCTGCCTTGGCTGGGTTGGGCACGGTCGTCATGGGCTCGGAGCTTGTCGCACAGCCCGGAATGGGCAGTCAGTATTTTCACTCTGCCGACGCGGTGCGCGCCATGGCCGAAGCCTACCGCGACGTGACACCATCTGCATTGGCTGCGGCAATCGAGACCGTTCGCCCAGAATTCGATTCTCGATCTTTTGTGGCGATGCCGGCCATTATTACGGAGAAGTTTGCCGTCATTCGCGATGAACTGTCGATCGTGGCGGAGAACAACTGGGCGATGATAGCAGGTATGTTCTAGCAACCTATCGCGACAGTGGGTGCTGCTTAAATGTCGCCGCCGCCCGTCGCCTCAAATCCATATCGTACCATGGCGGCCAGGATATCGATGTCTATGTCCTTCAGCGCCTTGAATTTCACGCAATAGCCGGTCACGCTGGCCTTGCCGATTTTGTCGCCGAACGTCCTGGCCAGGTAGGTCTTGTCCTCAAGCCCGAGGATATAGACCGAAATCCCGCTCTTGTTCGCGCGGAGGCCGACCTGGAAGAAATCCTTCGTTTTCCCGTCGGCATATCTGATCGTGTAAAATCCGTAGCCTATGTTCGGGTTGCTGACGATCTTGCCTTCGCTGTTGCGGCCGGTCTCGAACCACAGGCGGCAGCCCGGCGAAGCCCTGAGGATAAGCGCATGCAGGGTCTGCATATCGCTGCGCTTGGGTTCGGGGTGTTCGGCGATATAGGCGTCGATCTGCGCGTCTACAGTCATCGGGCTCTTATTTCGCCGGCTGCCATAGCTCGATGGCATTGCCTTCCGGGTCGTGGATGCGGGCGAAGCGGCCGATTTCCGGCGTATCCCAGGTCGGGTCGGTCTTCACTTCGATGCCGGCGGCGCGCAAGGATGCGATCATCTCATCGATCCCTTCGACGCGGAGATTGAGCATCCACTGCTTGTCGGTGGCGAAATAGTCGGTTCCGGCCGGGAAAGGCGAGAAGACGGTCTTGCCGGCTTCCTGGTTCCACAGGCCGTACGGCCCGTTGCCGATGCCGAGATGCGTCTTGTACCACGCCTTCAGCGCCTGGGGATCCTGCGCGCGGAAGAAAAAGCCCCCAATGCCCGTGACCGCCATGCCCTTGTCCTTCTTTGACGGAGTGTAGATGGGCGGCAGACTAACCCGGTTTCCGGAGAACGGGAAGGTCGTCGGTCTCCAAACAGGCCCCCGGTAAATTCGCCTCACAGGTGTGCGTAATTTCGGATGATTTTGGCGCTGCCGCCCGGGTGCCGGCAGGCGGGCGGACAGGCTGTATCACCCACCAGCTGCGAAAACCCTCGATCTTTCAATTGTTAACAAAACCTTACCCTCATGCACAGCTGTTAATGCTTCGTTAACTTATCCACACATGTGGACTATTCACCTACTACATCTTGATTAGATGTGCATATCTCGATTTCCCTCCACACCATATGTTGCGTCTGTGAACTTTTCGTTTACCATTGCTTGAGGGCAAGGATGGCAATCCCCCGGGGCACATCTATATATTGTGGTTCGTTTGCTTGCGAACTGCAATGAATAGGGAAAATTGGGAGTAAACGAGCATGAGCTGGACTGACGAACGCGTAGAAACCCTGAAGAAGCTCTGGCAGGAAGGCCATTCCGCCAGTCAGATCGCCAAGACGCTGGGCGGCGTTACCCGCAATGCCGTGATCGGCAAGGTGCACCGCCTGGGCCTGTCGGGCCGCGCGGCGCCCTCGCAGCCGGCGCGTCCGCTATACAAGCCCGCCCGCCCATCGCGTCCCGTGGCGCAGCCGTCGCATGGCAGCAGCCACGCTTCGCCGCCGCCGATGCGCGTATCGACGCCGGTCGTGGCCCGTCCGGTGGTCAGCCAGCCGATCGTTCCCTATGTCGAAGAGCCCGGCACTGCGACCGTGCTGACCCTGGGCGCCAAGATGTGCAAGTGGCCGATCGGCGATCCGTCGTCGGACAGCTTCTCTTTCTGCGGCCGCCGCTCGGATGACGGCACGCCCTACTGCGTCGAGCACGCCCGCGTCGCCTACCAGCCGTCGCAAAAGGCCAAGAAGCGCGATACCGGCGCAGACCTGTCGCGTTCGCTGCGCCGCTACCTGTAAGCGCGGAAAAGCCAGAAATTCAAACGGCGGCTGGGTGACCAGCCGCCGTTTTTGTTATGAGTAGTACAAATGTGCTAACGGTTGCCTGGCGGCGCCCAAGGCTGATCTATTGGATCCGGTCCACCTCGATCACGCGAAGCAACCTGCCCTGGGGCGAAACGATGCGCCCCGACATGTGGTCGCCCTTTATCGTAAAAATCCAACTGTCCGGACCCCAGGCCGTGAAGGTCCTGGCATCGGTGTAATAGCCGCTGATCCGGCCGGTGCGCACGGTTCGGCCCGCCTCGATCCGGTAGGTGAATATCTCGTGCGAGTCAGGACCGCTTTGCCGTGCGGTGTAGACGACGGCTTCGTCGCGGCAACCGGACCGCTTGACCTGGCAGACCGACTTGCCCTTCCACGTGCCGTCGATCGCCGTTTCGTGGCCGTGGGCCGGCATGGCGACAAGGACGGTGGCCAGGAGGAGCGGCCAGGGCTTCAATTGAGCACCCGGCCGGGGTCGGGCACGTCGAGCGAGAAGGTTGGAATGACGACCTTCAGCGGGGCGCCGTCCTCGCGTACGAAGACATAGTGTCCGGCCATGGTGCCGTGCGGCGTCGGCAGCGGACAGCCCGAAGTGTAGGTAAAGCTCTGGCTGGGATTGAGCCGCGGCGTCTGGCCGACAACGCCCTCGCCGTCGACGCGGTGGATGCGGCCCAGGCCGTCGGTGATCACCCAGTGACGCGTCCGCAATTGCACGACCTCGTCCGACGAATTGCGCAGGGTGATGTGATAGGCCCAGGCGTGATTTTCGGGGCCCCAGTTGTGCCGGTCCTGGGTCAGGTACTCGACCTCGACCATGACGGTGATGCCGTGGCTGGTATGGCTGTAGAACATGGGTCTCATTACGGCTTGCCGCGTCGGGCAACCTCTTTTAAATGGTCTGCCCGCCTATGGAAAGACGCTTATGACCGCACCTCAGACCGCCGCCGCCGCGAAAAGCGGCATCCTGCCGATGCAGAGCCTGGCCGAGCTGGTCGAGCAGGGCGCGGTTCGCAGCACGTCCGCCCTCGATCACGACCAGATCCAGCCGGCCAGCATCGACCTGCGCCTGGGCGCCCGCGCCTGGCGGGTGCGGGCTTCCTATCTTCCGCGCGGCCGCAAGGTGTCGGACCGCCTGAAGGACGTCGTGATGCACGAGATGGACCTGTCCAGGGGCGCCGTTTTCGAGGCTGGCTGTGTCTACATCGCCGAACTGGCGGAAAGCCTGCATCTGCCGGAAGGCGTTTCGGCGCGCGCCAATCCGAAATCGTCGACCGGCCGCGTCGACGTCTTCGTGCGCCTGTTGTCGGATTACGGCGACTATTTCGACGACGTCGCCGAAGGCTATAATGGGCCGATCTATGTCGAGATCGCGCCGCAGACCTTTTCGGTGCTGGCACGTACGGGTACACGCCTGAACCAGCTGCGCATCAAGCGTGGTCATTCGCCCAAGCTCTATACGGCCGATTGCGGCGTCGACCTGACCGGAGACCTGGTCGGCTATCGCGCCCGCCGCCATGCCGGCATCATCGACCTCGACCATATCGACGGCCACGACCCGCGCAAGTTCTGGGAGCCGCTGTACCAGAACGGCGGGCAACTGCTGCTCGATCCCGGCGAATTCTATATCCTGGCGTCGAAGGGCGCCGTCGAAATCCCCGTCATGGAAGCCGCCGAAATGCTGCCGATCGATCCGTCGGTCGGCGAATTCCGCGTCCACTATGCCGGCTTCTTCGATCCCGGCTTCGGCACCGAAGAGGCCGCCGCCAAGGGCTCGCGCGGCGTGCTGGAAGTGCGTTGCCACGAAACGCCCTTCCTGCTCGAAGACGGCCAGACCGTGGCGCGCCTGGTTTACGAACCCCTGACCGAGCGTCCCGTGCAGCTCTACGGTCAGTCGGGTTCGCACTATCAGGGGCAGGGCCTGAAGCTGTCCAAGCATTTCCGCCCCTGGGACGCGATCTGACCGCGGGACTCCGTACAGTTGCGCACCGGAGCAGATGGCGTATTCTGAAAGAAAACGGAGAGGGACGATGCGGCATCTGGTGTGGGCGATTGCGGCAATGATGTTGAGCCCGCTTCCGGCGGCGGCGCAAACCGTCCAGCCGGCGTGGAGCGAATCCTTCGACCGTCTCGATCCGGCCACCTGGGAAACGCAGCTGTTCAGCTTTCCGGCGAACGGCTGCAACATGACGGCTGCACAGGTTTCGGTGCAGTCGGGCACGCTCACCCTGTCGCTTGAGAAAAATCCGTCGGTCTCTCCCAGCGCGCCCAAGATGTGCAATGCCGGCGAGATCGGGTCGTACCGCTTCTTCAGCTACGGTCTGTTCACCGTCCGCATGAAGGCGCCGGCGGTGTCGGGCGGCGTTTCGGCCTTCTTCCTGATGAACCGCTGGCAGCCCGAAAACTGGGAGCACAAGGAGATCGATATCGAGGTGCTGGGACGTCGGGCGACCGCCGTCCAGTTGACGACGCACGATTTCCAGAACGGCGGACGCGATTGGAAAAGCGCGGCCACAACGGTCGATCTGGGCTTCGACTACAGCCGGCAGGCCCATGACTATGCCATCCTGTGGACGCCTCAGGCGGTGCGCTGGTTTGTCGACGGCCGGCTGCTGCACACCGAAACGCAGTATGTGCCGCATGAGCCGTTGCAGATCCGGATGAATATCTATCTCGGTGATCCGGCCGAGACAGGCATAACGCAATGGCTGGGCCCGATCGACGGTGCCAGACTGCCTGCCGCTGCCGAATATGGCGGCATCGCCTATTATCCGCTCGATGCCCTTCCGGCCGCCTTCAGCGGGTACGCCAAGCCGTCAGAATAGCGCCATCTGCGGATTGCCGCCGCGAAACTTCGTCAGGTCGAACGGTTCGCGCTTCTGGTTGAGATTGTAGCGCCGCACGGCCAACTCATAACGCTGGCGGATCAGTTCGGCGTGCGGCCCGGTGCCCGCCATGCGGCTGCCGAAGCTTGAGTCGTTCAGTTTTCCGCTCCGGCACTGGCGGATATAGTTGAGCACCTTGTCGGCGCGGTCGGGATAGTTGAGACGCAGCCATTCCTCGAACAGCACCTTCACCTCGTAAGGCAGGCGCACCAGCGTGTAGCCGGCGCGTTGGGCGCCGGCTTCGGCGGAGGCCTTCATGATGGCCTCAAGCTCATGGCACGTCAGGCCGGGAATGACCGGCGCCACCAGAACACCCACGGGCACGCCGGCCGATTTCAGGGCGCGGACCGTGTCCAGCCGGCGCTGCGGCGTCGCGGCGCGGGGTTCCATGGCACGGGCAAGGCCGCGATCGAGCGTCGTGATCGACAGCGTCACGCTGGCCAGCCGTTCCGCCGCCATGGCGCCCAGGATATCGAGATCGCGCTGGATCAGGGCCGACTTGGTGATGATGCTGACCGGGTGGCGAAACTCGTAAAGCACTTCGAGGATCGAGCGCGTGATGCGCTCTGTCCTTTCGGTCGGCTGATAGGCGTCGGTGTTGATGCCCACGACCAGGGGCCCGGCCTTGTATTTCCGCTCAGACAGTTCGGCGCGCAGAAGCTTGGCCGCATCGGGCTTGCGGAAGATGCGCGTTTCGAAATCGAGCCCTGGCGACAAATCCAAATAAGCGTGGGTCGGCCGCGCGAAGCAATAGATGCAGCTTTAATATCCTGTTGCACACATATAAATCCGCAGGTAGGGTGCGCTTGATGCAAGTTGTAATTTACATTCGCTTTTCGACGCCCAAACAGGAGCGCGGAGCTACCGGCGTCTCATTCACAAACTGAGGGAGGAAGCGGCAAGCGCCGTCGACAGAGTGAGGAGCCAGCGCCAGGTCATCGAACAGAGGCTCCAGCACGAGGGCTTTGAGTCCTTCGAGGCCCTTAACGACGGTATCGAGGCCGGCGAGACCGACTTGGCTCAGCGGGTGGAAAGCCGTCGGGCTGCCCAAGGCGCTTTTGACGAAGAGCGAAAGAAGCACGACTCTGCGAAACAGGTTGAGGCCAGATTTGTGGCGGCTGAGCTGGCTCGGGACAACCTCGCGCGTTTGACGCTTAAGGCCAACGAGATCAATGAAGTGCGCGCCCAGGTCATTAATGCCCGGCGCGCGGAAGCTCTGTTGGACGTGGAGGGGCAAGTCATCCGCGCCGAAGCAGATGTACGAACGGCAGACGAGGCTGTAGGTGTAAAAAAACTTGCTTTCGAAACCGCCGAAGGGGAGGTCATCGCTGCGGGAGCAGATCTTGCCGAGGTTCGGGCGATGGCTGGCGAGATCGACTCTCTCCGGAAAGCGTGCGATCAGTTGGGGCGTTTCGAGACCAAACTTTTGGGAACTTCGGCGCTCGCTGCGGCGCTTGCCGCGGCGGACGGGGTACATGACGAAAAAGGCGGGGCACGTGCGTCGGCCGCTACGGCCGTCAGCGATCTAAAGGCGAAAAAAGAAGGCGATGCCACAAAACTGGCGACGGAACGTCAGCTTGAAGGCGAACGCGTAGAATTGGCGGGGCGACGGGCGCGATTGGAAGGGCTGTACCAAGCGGCCGATGCCTTCGAGAAGGCCGGCCTCTCCGTGGAGGAGGCGCAAACGGCGCATGACCTCGTCTCCGGACGTCGTCGTACGGCTCTGGAGCAAACTTCAGGCGCGAAGACAGCGATGGAGGATGCGGAACGGGCACTGGTATCGACTCAGGCCCTGCATCTGGCGGGAAAGCTAGTCGACGGTGCAGCCTGCCCGGTGTGCGGATCGGAACATCACCCCCATCCCGCGGTCGGCGATATTACCCATGAAGGCCTGGATAGCGCCTACCGTCTTGCCCGCAAGGTCTTCGAGGATGCGCAGCGCGAAGATGTGCGGTTGGTGGGTGAATTGGCGGCCGCGGCCGCGACACTCAAGGAACGCCAGATACTGCGCGATAGACTCACGCGGCCTGAGGACAAGGCTGCCGCCTACCTTGCAGACCTGACGGATTTAAAGGGGCAGATCGACGCCCTGCCAACTCCGGCGGATATTCCGACGCAGGCGAACGCGCTTTTGGCGCTGGACGGTCAAATCAGGGCTGCGGAAGAGATTTTGGAGGCCGCACGGCAAGCCTTTACAGACGCGGAGCGTGAGCAGGCGCTGGCCCGTAAGGAGCTGGATTTGGCGTTGTCCGAAATCCCGGAGGAACTTCGGACAGTCGAGGCCCTCGATGAGGCCAAGACGCGGAGTTTGGCCACCCTGACTGCGCGGATCACTGCTCAGACGGTTGCAGAAGAGCGGCTCAACAAGGCGAAAGAATCCCAGGCCGCGGCCAAGGCTTCAGTGGAGGCGGCCGCACAGGCCCAGTCCAAAGCCATCGTGCGGCGTGATCGAGACGTGGCGACATTGACTGCACGCTTGGCGGACGCGGGATTGAGCACTGAAGAGTTCGCAGCTTTCAAACTCCTTATTGCCGCCATGCCAGCGAAAGCGCTGGCAGTGGAACAGTTTGAACGAGACTTGGGCGTGGCCGAGGCGGACCTGGTCGTCAAGACCGGGGCGATCGGTGGCGCCGAGCGGCCGGATTTAGAACTCTCCGCGCTGGCGGAGTGCACAGCAGAACTGACGTTGCAGACTGCGGTCGATGCCCACGCTCAGGCGGTACAAGCTCTTGAGAGTAAGACCCGATTAAAAGCCGACCTGCTGAATCGGAAAACGGAGCTGGAGACCTTCGAACGTGCCACGGCTGAATTACGTGACCTAGCTTCCATGGTGTCAGGCATCAACGCCCAGCGGACAGACCTGGAAACCTTCGCGATTGGCGCCATGTTCGACCAGGTGCTCAATGCTGCCAACCAGCGTCTTCGTCCCATGACCAACAGCCGATATAGCCTAGAACGCGATGGTGAGGGCAGTGGAAACGCCCGGCGTGGCCTCGGTATCCGGGTCAACGATACGTATACAGGTAAGGGCCGCTCGCCGGCAACATTGTCAGGCGGCGAGACTTTTATCTGTGCACTCGCTCTGGCTTTGGGGCTGTCCGACATCGTTGAAAGCGCCAGTGGTAAGATTCGTCTCGACACCATCTTTATCGACGAAGGTTTCGGCAGCCTCGACACGGAAAACGACTCCGGCACACTCGATCAGGTCTTGCAAGTTCTCACTCATCTGGCCGGCCATCGCCGCGCGGTGGGCGTTATATCACATGTCCCCCAGGTTCAGGATATGATCCCCAACGGTTTCTATGTCCGCAAAGGCTTGGCCGGCAGTACGATCGAGCCAAGAGGAAATGTCTGATGCGTACAGAAAATATCAGCGTGGGCGGCTACACCCAAATCCGCAATGGCCACAGTGTGTACGTCAGCGGTTATACGGCGCGCCGGACCTTTGCCGATAAGGAGGCAAAGGAACCTCGCGCGCAGTATTGCAAAGCCTGTGGTGCCCCGATCCGGGCGCGTGAGATGCCTGGTGGCGGGTTTGTCGTGTTTGAAGTCATTCCGGGGCTTAAATCGGTAAAGCACCCTTGCTATCACCTTGGTGATCACCTTGGGACTGCTAAAGAATATGACACACTCGATTTGTTCGAGTGGGCATACCTGTCACAGTATTCGTCATAGCGGTAATTTACTGACGCTCCTATCTTTGTGCCGATTCTTTCACCAAGACGCACTTGTGTAACAGGATGGTAGATGCAGCCGTGTTCGCAGCCCTTGTATGGATTGATCGAGCGGTCGAAGCCGACGTCGGGCGAGTCGTTCTGCGAGATGACGCGGCGCGCGGAATCGATGCCGAGAATGGTCTTCTTGCGCTCCAGCCCTTCGCGTTCCTCATGCGTCCAGCCGTCGTCGACCTCGTAGCGGTCGGCATTGCCGAAGCGCGCGCTGGTGCGGTTCGACACGGAACCCCGGCCCTTGCGCTGGCGCTCGGGCAGGGCGTTGTCATCGCGGATCGGGCTGTGGTGGAGTGGCGGCACGGGCATGGCCGCAGCTTACTTATGGATTGGAACAAATCAAGAACAAAATTGCCCATCGTCCCGGCCCATTGCCAGTCGCGCGCGTATCTTTTAGGTTCGTGACAGGGATGAGAATGGGAGGGGCTTATGAAACGCTGGACATTTGCCGTAACGGCCGCAACCGTCGTGATTGCGCTTGCCGCCTGTCAAAAGGCGCCCGCCCCCGCCCCCGCCCAAGGCGGGGACACCTTGTCGAGCGCGTCGCCGCTGTCCTTATCGGCCGCGGCATCGGAGACTGCGTCGAGCGAATGGACGGGGGCTTCGGCCCCGCCCATGCCTGCACACGTCACGCCCGTTCCTGCCGCCTTCCGTGGCCTGTGGGGTGAGGGTGACGAGGGGTGTCTCGACGGGCTGCAGATCGACGCCGGGTCTATTTCCTATGGCGAAGACGACGACACCGTCAGGGCGATCACGGTCGTAAGCCCCACGCACATCCGGATTCTGGCCGACCATTACGGCGAAGCCACCGGCGACCTGCCGCCAGGCGCCAGCACCTATGCCGGACCGGTAACCTACGACCTGACCCTGCGTGACGGCGGGGATAGTTTGAAACAGGTGACCAAGGACGGCAGCGTCATAACCTACAGCCGCTGTATTACGGAGTCCGAAGCCTCGAAAGCCGCGCAGTAGGGCGGGTTCAGGCCGCGGATTTCCGCATCGGCTCCGGCGGGGTCACGCCTTCGTCGAACAGCAGTACGCCCAGCCGCGCGGCATCGAGCGAGAAGCGCGGCTTCAGCGGGCTCTTATTGCCGCGATAGCCGCCCGTCAGCTTGACGATGCGGGCAAAGGCGACAATGAAGGGTTCCAGCCACAGGTTGCGCTTCGCCAGGGACGGCTTGACGCCGAACCAGCGCCTGAGCAGGCCGTTGCCGTAGATCAGGTTGGAACGCCACAGGGCCTTGGGCGTCTGGAACTCGATCGACAGCGAGACATTGACCATGTCGCCATTGACGATGCGGTGGGGCGCGTTCTGGACCCATGTCATCATCTCGCCGGGCTTGAGATCGTGGATCAGCGCGGCGCGGTCCCAGGCGGGATCATAGGGCAGCTGTTCGTCGGATTCCCGGAGCGCGATGGCTTCGAGCGCGTCGTCGTGGATGCAGGGCGCAGCCGCCGGATAGACGTGGACCTTTTTGACGCCGCGCACCTGCCACAGCATGACCAGCGGCATGTCGAGATGGTAGAAGACGTGGGCATTGGGCGACGAAATCAGCAGGCCGAGGTCGGGCTTCAGCGTCGACACCCCGGTTTTGGCCGCGATCTCCTCGAACATGCGCTCGCACAGGGCGTTGACCGCCGGGTCGTGGTGGTTGACCTTGCGCAGATTCAGCCACAGACGGCCGGCCTTGACGCCGTCCAGCAGGGCGCGGCCGTCGAGATTGCCGCGGCGGCCGAAGAACCATTGCCCCGATGTCGCCGGGTCATAGCCCATGGTGAAGACCTCGACGCCCTCGCGCGGAAAGCGGTCGATCAGGCCGACCAGGGCCTCGTCGGCGAACAGGTCGCTTTCGTGCAGGCTGTGGTCGAACAACAGGTTGTCGCGCGTGAAGCGCCGGGCAAGCTCCGGCGTCCAGTTCAGAAGCGTATCCATCAGTGGCCGCCGCTGCTCTTCAGAAGCGCCTGGCCGTAGAAGCCGATCTTGAACGGCGGGAACCAGATCACCTTGCCGAAGCCGCGCATGGCCTTGTCGAGGCGCGGTGCGCTCTGGCGGCTGCCGATCATGTAGAGGATGCCGCCGAACAGTGAGAACAGCAGGCCCTGTACGATCCCTTGCGCCATCCAGGCGGCGCAGGTCAGCGGCTTGTGCGACAGGGCGGCCCAGAAGCTGGGGCCCTGGCCGTAGGCAAAGGCGCGGCGCAGTGTGTATTTCAGCGTCGAGCGCGACGGCGGCACATCTTCGAAGACGGTGGCTTCTGCCGACCACGCCATGACGCGGCCTTCGCGGTAGAGATCGCCGAACAGCTTGTCGTCCTCGCCGCCCATCTCGTTATGGTCGGTGCAGAACGGCTTGGTCTTCGGCATGACCGAACGGCGGATCAGGCTGTTGCCGCAGCCGTAGCAGGCTTCGAGGCGCTGCGACTGAACAGGACCGGTGCGCGAGAAGAAGGTCTCGAAATAGAGGGGATAGTCGGCGTTGCGGTCCTGCAAACGGGCCTGGACCGGGCCGAAGACGACATCGGCGCCGAAGTCCGCCCGGGTTTTCAGGAGCGCCGCCAGCCATCCGGCGGGCGCCTCTTCGTCGTCGTCGAGGAAGGCGATGAATTCGGCATTGGACGCCTCGACCGCGGCATTGCGTGCATTGGCGACGCCGGTGCGCGGCTCGTGGACATAGGTGATGGCGATGGATGCGATCGCCGCCAGTTCGGCGACCTGGGTGCGGGCCGACGCTTCCGGGCTGTTGTCGCAGACGATCAGGCTTACGGCCACGTCGCTGAGCGCGGTCTGGATCAGAACCGACGCCATGGCGCGGTCCAGTCCGTCCGGCCGGCGGAAGGTGGGGATGATGACGCTGACGCTACCCGGGATGACCGACCCTGTCCGGTCTTTGGGAAACGGCATGGCTTTATCCATGGTCGGCAACCTTCATGCGTTTGGAAGCGTTGGAAAAGGCGTAGGCGACGCCGCGGGCGCGGCCGATGGCGTCGAGCTCGAGCGTGGCGATCTGGTCGAGGCGGCGGTTCAGGCGGGCAAAGGCTCCATCGACCTTATGGCCCATGGCGCGGCGGATATCGGCGCCGACGCGCGCCATGCTGGCGCTGAGGCGGGCGTCGGGCGCGTCGCTGTAGGCGCGGGCATGGCGGACCGGGAACGACGTGTTCGAGAAGATCGCCTTGTAGGCCTGCTGGCCGGTCGAAAGGTCGTAATAGCGCACGCCCGCCGCTTCCAGCGGCTCGTGCAGGCCGTTGAGGAAGATCTGGCCGGGCGAAAAGGTCGAAAATGCCGGGTCGTAGCTTGAAATCCACGGATGGGCGCGGTCGCCCAGGCGCACGCCATAGTGCGCCAGTACAGGCGTGTCGCCGGCCATCAGCGTGACCATGAAGCCGTGCAGGCCCGACGTATCGGCGTCGAACAGGCGCTTCAGCATGTCCTGGACCCAGGGCGCGCCGACGAAGTCGTGCAGCCCGGTCTCGCGCGTCTGGCAGCGCTTCCAGTCGATCATGGCGTCGAAGGTTTCGCGCGTGCGGTCGCCCGCGACGATGCGCACCTCGCCGTGGGCCTCTTCGAGGTGGCGCGTGATGCGGCGGATGTTTTTCAGCAGCTTCTTGTTGGCGTTGTTGGTCATGTCGCCGCTGAGGTCGATGCCGTGGGCCTCGTCCATTTCGCCGCCGGGGCATCCGCCGAAGACGCCGTAGGGATCGACCAGGCCGATCGCCTGGTAGCGGTGGATGCCGGCGGTGCGCAGGGCGTCACCGATGCGGATATGCGGTTCCGGGAAGGTGATCAGGGCGCTGTAGTCCGAAAACGGCGCGCCTGCCGGACGGGCGAAACGGCCAGGACGGACGTGGACCGGCAGGAAGCCCACCGTGCGGCCATTCTTCTTGAAGATGGCGACGCGGACATCCGAACGGACGGCGGCGATGGCCTGGACGAAATCCGGCGCCAGCAGCGGCGAGGCGAAGGCCGGGGTCACCGCCTGCATGGCGCGCCACAGCTCGATATCGCGGGCCGTCAGGGATGAAGCGGGAACGGTATCGCAGGTCAGCATGCTTGCCTTTGGGACAGGTTGCAAATTTCGCTGATGGATATGCAAGGGCCGGGCCATAGGCGCCTTATAAGCGAAAACCCGTAAAGATCGGGTTCCTGTCAAGTGTATGTGTCATTTTGACAAGGATACTTGACATCGATAAAGGGTATATGTAAAGGAGGCTTGTCATTCGGGCGAGGAGCAGCGAAATGGGTGCGCGTTTCTGGATCGTGAGCGGGACTATGGTGTTGATCGCCGGCATACTGGGCGGTCTCAATATGTCGTGGCTGCGGCATCCGCCGTTTCCCGTCTACGGCTATCTTGTCGATCTGATCGCCGTGCCGGCCATTATTGCGGCCGTGCTCTATATCCGCCGTATCAAGGCCGTGACCGTGGATGAGTTCATGATCACCAAGAAGCGGTTCGCGGCCCAGAGCGGCTTCGTCATCGGCTTCGTGCTGTTTGCCGCTACGGGCTTTCTGCCCCTGCTGTTTCCGCAGGTCTATCATCAGTTCATCGGCAGCCTGGACGGGGCGAACGACGGCTTTATCATGGGGCGCATCTCGGGCATGGCGCCGTTCGTCATCGGCCTGCTGGCAGGGCAGGTCGGCGCCTGGCTGAAATACCGCTGATGAACAACCGGCTCAAAGTCCTGCGCGCCGAGCGCAACTGGTCGCAGGCCGAGCTGGCCGACCGGCTCAAGGTCTCGCGCCAGACGGTCAATGCCATCGAGACGGGGAAATACGATCCGTCCCTGCCGCTGGCATTTATGATTGCCGCCACGTTTGGGCTTAAGATAGAAGACATATTCCTGCCGGAATAAATGTTTAGGCAGGCCAAGAACGAGGGGGATGTCGTCATGATGATGAAGGATTGGCTGGCCGATCGCCTGCATCGCTTTTTGGGCCTGGCGCTCGGAGCGGCGGCCCTGGCCGCGTTGGCGTGCGGAATGTTGCCGCACCAGGCGCGTGCCGAAACGGCGCACCCGGCCCTTTGGGTCATTCACGACGCCGATTCCACCGTGTATCTTTTCGGCACCATCCACGTCATGAAGGCGGATGTGGACTGGTTTTCGCCGGGCCTGCACAAGCGCTTCGACAGCGCCGGCGACCTGTGGCTGGAAGTCCCCGACCTCGATAATACGGCCGGTGTCGTGCAGGCCATGCAGACATACGCGCTCAACCCTGCCGGCGACATGACCAAGGGCCTGAGCGACGACGAGATCAAGAAGATCGACGAGCTGGGAGCACCCTACGGCATGAGCGCGGCCCGGATGCAGGGCTTCAAGAAGTGGGCGGTCGGCCTGGTGCTGATGACGCAGAAGATTTCGGCCATGGGCTATAACCCAAAGGTCGGCGTCGACCTGACCCTGCTGCAGGCGGCGCGCACGGCCAGCAAGCCCGTGCACGGCTTCGAGACCCTGGACCAGCAGATGCAGATTCTTGCGCCGACAAGCGACGCCGATGACGCCGCGGCCTTGCGGCAGTCGCTGAAAGATACGGAGACGCTCGGGACCGACCTGCCGCCCCTGCTCAAGGCCTGGGAAGAGGGCGACGAGGCGACGCTGAGCCGCGAGCTGGTCGAACGCATGAAAAAGGAAGATCCGGCTGGCTATCAGCGCATCATCGTGGCGCGCAACGCCGCCTGGGAGCCGCAGGTCGAGGATATCCTGAAGGGCAAGGGCACGGTCTTCATCGCCGTGGGCGCCGGACACCTGGTCGGGCCCGACAGCCTGATTGCCATGCTCAAGACGCACGGCATCACGGCCGAGCGCGTCGAACCGTAATCACCTACCGTTCAACTGTGCCGTAACAGGGCATTTTCCTCGTGGCGCGGCTTTTGCAGTCGCGTTTTCGCACAGGGTTGCGAAGGGGATTGCAATGACCGGTCAGCTTGTACGTCAGATCCGCCGCCAGATGGTGCAGACGCCGCCGTGGGTGCGCGACGCCTGCATAGGCCTGCTGGCCGGGGGGCTTGCGGTCATCACCTGGACGGCGCTGAAGTTCGACGCTCCCGCCTTCCACAAGCCCGCGGTTGTCGCCGCGGCCAGTCCGGCAGACGCTTTGCCGGGCGCCACCGGGGCGCCGCTGCTGTGGCGCGTGCAGAACGGCCAGGCGACCGTCTACCTTTTCGGCAGCATCCATGTGCTCAAACCCGGCACCGAGTGGATGGACAAGCGCCTTTTCCAGGCTTTCGACAGCGCCGACGCGGCCTGGTTCGAAGTCCCCGACCTCGACAGCCTGCCGCATTTCAAGCCCAGGCCCGGCAAGGTCACGGCCGGTGGCGCCGTCCTGACCGCCGGTCTCGACGCCGGCGAAAAGCAGCAGCTTGAGACCATCCTCAACCGCTACGACACCACGACCGACGAGCAGAAGCATGTCCGCCCGGCGGTCATGGCCTCGATGATCGGCCAGCTGGATGTCCAGGGCGGCGCCTTCTCGGTCGACAGCGGCGTCGACATGACCCTGTTTCACCGGGCGAAGACGCTGAACCACAAGACCGGCGGCTTCGAGGACAACAAGACCCATTACGGCTATCTCTATGCGCTGGGCGAAGGCAGCACCGACGGCACGGTGGCGCTGAAGCGCGCGCTGGCGAACCATTTCGGCACGGGTGATCCGACCGACAGCGTCGACGGCATGGCCAAGGCATGGGCGGACGGGGACGAGCGTACCCTGACCGCGCAACTGATGGCGCAAAGGGCGCGCGACTCCAAATTCTACGACCTGCTTCTGGTCAAGCGGAACGCCCTGTGGGTGCCGCAGCTCGAAACCCTGCTCAAGGGCAAGGACACGACCTTCGTCGTCGCCGGCGTCGACCACTTCATCGGACCCGATGGACTGGTCGCGCAACTGAAAGCGCGCGGCTATGTCGTAACCCGCGTAGACCCGTAATCCCATTGACATGGCGGCCATTGTTATTCAAAAGGCGCGCCTAAGCCCCGAAAGCTTAGAGTTTGTGTCCCTTTCGTGACGCTTCCACCTCCGGAAGCGCCCGCGAAGGGGCTTTTCTCTTTTGGGATTACTGTCATGAGCGAGGTTTCGGAAGATCATCTGTTCGGCGTCTATAATCGCGCACCCATCGAGGTCGAGCGCGGTGAGGGCACACGCCTTTACGATCGATCGGGCCGAAGCTTCCTCGATTTCGTCCAGGGCATAGCCACCAACGGGCTGGGCCACGCCGCGCCGGTGCTGGTCGAAGCGGTGACGAAGCAGGCGCAAAAGCTGTGGCACGTCTCGAACATCTTCACCATTCCGGGACAGGCCGAACTGGCGAACAAGCTGAGCGCGGCGTCGTTCGCCGACCAGGTCTTCTTCACCAATTCGGGCACCGAGGCGGTCGAGTGCGCCATCAAGCTGGCGCGCAAATACCATAGCGCCAGGGGTGACGACCAGCGCGCCGACATCATCACCTTCCAGGGCGCCTTCCACGGCCGCACCCTGGCGGCGGTGACGGCCGGCGGCTATGAGCCCTACATCACGGGCTTCGGTCCGCGCCTGCCGGGCTTCGTCAATGTCAGCCTCGATGATCCGGACGCGATCAAGGCGGCGGCTTCGGCCCCGACGGCGGCGGCCATCATGGTCGAGCCGGTGCAGGGCGAAGGCGGCGCGCGCGCGCTGACCGATGCCGAGCTGCAAGCCCTGCGCGACCTGTGCGACGACAACGGCCTGCTGCTGATCTTCGACGAGATCCAGTGCGGCATGGGCCGTTCGGGCAAGCTGTGGGCCTATGAGCATTCCGGCGTCCAGCCCGACGTCATGTGCATCGCCAAGGCGCTGGGCGGCGGGTTTCCGATCGGCGCCTGTCTCGCCACGCGTGAGGCTGCGTCCGGCATGGTCGTCGGCACGCACGGTTCGACCTTCGGCGGCAACCCCCTGGCCATGGCGGTCGGCCTTGCGGCCTTCGGCGAAATCTCGAAGCCCGAGCTGCTCGACAACGTCAACCGCGTCTCGGGCTACCTGCGCCAGCAGCTGGAAGGTCTCAAGGACGCCTGGCCCGACATGATCGACGAGGTCCGCGGCAAGGGCCTGCTGGTCGGCATCAAGGTCAAGCCGAACAACCGCGAAGTCATGGCGGCCGCGCGCGATGCCGGCCTTTTGATCGCCGGCGGTTCGGACAACTGCGTCCGCATGCTGCCGCCGCTGAACCTGACCGAAGCCGAGGCCAGAGAAGCCGTGGGCCTTCTCGAAAAGGCTTTCGAGTCCTTACGCGCCGCCGCCAAGTCCAAAGAGACTGCATAAAAAATTCTTAGGAGTCATTCATGACCCGCCATTTTCTCGACATCTGCGACCTGAGCGCAGAGGAGTTGCGCGCTATCGTCGACGACGCCCACGCGCGCAAGAAACTGCGGCAAGGCTGGCCCAAGGGCCAGGCCGACGCCGACGCGCCGGCCAGGAACCGCGTCCTGGCGATGATCTTCGAAAAGAACTCGACGCGCACGCGCTTCTCGTTCGACGCCGCCATCCGCCAGCTCGGCGGCCAGGCCATCATCTCGACCGCGCTCGACATGCAGCTCGGCCGCGGTGAGCCGATCGAGGACACCGCCAAGGTGCTGTCGCGCATGGTCGACGCCATCATGATCCGCGCCAACCGCCACGAAGACGTCGACCGCCTGGCCAAGGCGTCGAGCGTGCCGGTGATCAACGGGCTGACCAATATGAGCCACCCGTGCCAGATTCTGGCCGACATCCAGACGATCGAGGAACATCGCGGCGCGGTCGAGGGCAAGACCCTGGCCTGGGTCGGCGACGGCAACAATGTGTGCAACAGCTTCATCCATGCGGCGGCGCGCTTCGGTTTTACGCTGAATATCGCCTGCCCGGACCGCTACAAGCCCGACATGAACGCCATGGTCTTCGCTTCGGAAGCGCGTGCCAAGGTGCTGGTCACCAGCGACCCGCGCGAAGCGGTCAAGGGCGCCGATGTCGTCATGGCCGATACCTGGGTGTCTATGGGCGACCTAGACCACGACGAGCGCCTGGAGGCCTTCCAGCCCTATCAGGTCAACGAGGCGCTGATGAAGGAGGCGCGTTCCGACGCCCTGTTCCTGCATTGCCTGCCGGCCCACCGCGGTGAAGAGGTGACCGACGGCGTCATCGACGGGCCGCAATCCGTGATCTGGGACGAGGCGGAAAACCGCATCCACGCTCAGAAGGCCGTATTGGCCTGGTGCTTCGCGGGATAAGCTCCCCAGGCCAGGCGCATATCGCGCCTGGCCTGGGGAGCACGCGACTGCGCGCCGCCGCTGATGCGGCGAGCCTTGAGCACACAGGAAAAGCGTCGGGACACCGGCGCTTTTTTAATATTTGGGCTGCTGTTGCCCTGTCGTGAAGCCGAGCAGGTTGAGCAGGTGCACGATCAGCATCATGGCTGCGACGACGAAGAGCAGCATGAGGAAGCGCCAGGGCACCATGCGCGGGCCGCGGTTCGGATTCATCGGGCGCTGGCCCATATAGCCGCAAAAAATCGCCAGGGCACTGGCCACGCACGACAGAATCACCGTAGGGATCAACTCGATTTCCATCGTGCCCATATGCCGCCGGCGACCGGCCGCGGCAAGCGGGATCGCCGGAAAAACGAACGGCAATATCACGATATTGTCCTCTGCCGCAGCCGGTGGCATGCGGCACATCCCTTGTTCTCCTGAAAAGCGAAACCGTGTTCCGGGATTTCCACAGAGAAATTACGTGAATCAAGATGTAGCGGTTAACAAAAGGTTTACACCCAACATTCTGCGGTCTACGCTTCCGGGTCGGAAGTATGGGGAATCGCATGACCGCGAGTGCGCCTTGGAGTGTTAAAGGGATCGACGCCAAGGCGCGTGAGGTCGCCAAGGACTTGGCGCGCCGGTCCGGCATGACGCTGGGCGAGTGGCTGAACCACATGATTCTCGAAGGCGAGGATGTCGGCGCGGCGATCAGCCGTGAGCGCGACCGCGCCGAAGGCCGTCCGGACCCGCGCAATGAGACGCGCGAGGCGCAACCCGCCCGCCGCCGTCCGGCCTATCGCGAAACACACAACGATCTCGACGACGAGCCGCGCCGTCCGGCCGCGCCCTACTCGTCTGGCGCCCGCCCGCTGGCGGCGCGCGAAAGCCGCGGCATCACTTCGTCCGACCTGCGCCGTCGCTCGATCTTCGAGGACCGCCCGCGTCAGGACGAAGACCGTGGTTATGATGTCGCCTCCGACGAGCTGGGCCGCGTCGCCCGCGTGCTGGAAGCCCTGAGCAGCCGCATCGAAGGCTCCGAAACGCGGTCGGCAACGGCCGTGCGCGGCGTATCGTCGGCCGTCGATTCGATTCTCGACCGCCTGGAGCGCTCCGAAGCCACCCAGGCCGAACGCTTTTCCGAGCAGACCGAGTCTTTGCGCGTTCAGCAGGAAGAAAGCCGTGAAGAACTGGCCGAGCGCCTGGCCCAGGCGGAACGCCTGATCGATGCCCAGGCCGAGCGGCTCGACGGCCTGTCGAGCAACCTGCGCGAAGAGCGCGAGCACATTGCCCGCCTCGAAAACGAGCTTAAGAGCCCGGCGGCGCTGGACACCGTCCGTGCGGTCGAAGGTGCGCTCGGCAAGCTGGCCAACCAGCTTTACGAAGGCGAACAGCGCAGCCGCGATACGGTCAAGGACATCCGCGAGGATATGGTCGGCCTGTCGCACCGTCTGGCGCAGATAGAGGTCCGCGATCCCGAACGCGCCGCGCAAGGCGTTATCGACAAGGTCGTGGCCCGGCTGGCGCAGCGTCTGGAACAGGCCGAGGCCCAGACTTCGGGCGCCATCCGCGCGCTGGAACAGGCCTTTACCACCCTCGACGCGCGCCTGAACCGTGCCGAGGAGCGTGGCGACGTCACCGACCCCGAGCAGGTCCAGTCGCTGTCGCGCCTGGCCAACGACCTGTCGCGCCGGGTCGAGGATTCGCGCGCCGAACTGCTGCGGGCGCTCGACGACAAGACCGGCGCCACGGCCGAGCAGGTACTGAAGGCCTTTGCCCGCCGCGTCGAACAGGCCGAGCAGCGGTCCGCCGCCGCCATTGAAAAGCTGGGCGCCGACGTCATGCGCGTCGCCGAGACGCTGAACCGCCGCGTGTCGTCGGTCGAAGCGGCCGGCCACGAAAGCCTGAACCGGTTGGGCGCCGAAATCGGCCGCGTCGCCGAGGCCGTCGAAGTCCGCCAGCAACGCGCCGACAGCGGTCATGCCCAGGCGTTGGAGCGTCTCGGCAACGAGATCGCGCGCATTTCCGAACGCCTCGGCCAGCGTATGGCGGAAAACGACCGCCGCACGACCCAGGCCGTCGAAGGTGTCGGCCAGGCGATCGAAGCCCACCGCGACCATGTGCGCAACGAACTGACCGACCGCATCCGCCAGTCGGAAGAGCGCACGGTGAAGCTGCTGGATGAAGCGCGGGCGCGCCTCGACCAGAAGCTGGCGCACGCCCAGACCGAGGCGCTGCTGGCCGAGAACAACCTGCGCGCCGCGCCGTCGCCCGCGCGCCAGCCGGCGGCTGCCCTCCCGGATCCCTTTGCCGATATCGACGACGACGACGATGCCGGCGCACCGCCGCCGGCCTTCGCCCGTCCCGCGCCCGAGCCTGCCGTGCAGGCCGAGCCTGTCGTGGAAGACCTGGAAGAGGTGCAGCCCCAGGCCGTTGCCGAGGATGAACCCGCCTTCGATCCCTTCGCCTCGGAAGACCTGGAATACGAACTCGTGCCCGCGACAGGCCGCCAGGCGGGTCCGGCCGAGGACGAAGCCGATCCGTTCGCCGATATCGAAGTCGCCCGCAAGACCGCGCCGCGCGCCGATGCGCCGGTGGCACAGGGCTTTGGCCGCGGGCGCGCCACGCTCGATCTCGCCGACGAACTGGCCGAGGGCGATACGCCGCCGCAACGCCAGGTCGACGACGATATCGACCTGCTCGATGAAGAGCCGGGCGTGTCGGTATCGACGCGTGACGCCCTGGCGGCGGCCCGCGCCGCCGTGCGCGCCAGCATGGAAGGCGGCTATGACGACCGTCCGCGCGGCCCGCTGGCCGGCCTCGGCCTGAAGCCGGGGACGCGCAGCCAGCCCAAGCCGGCCAAGAAGGCGCCCAAGGAAAGCACGCTGCTCAAGGCGTTCAAGGTGTCGGCCGTGGCGGCGGGTATCGTCGGCGTCGGCGGCATGACCGCGCTGGGCGTCAAGAACTATCTGGAACCGAAGACGGCGGCGCCCCTGGCAGCGACGGCCGTCGCCACCGCGCCTGAGCACATTGACGACGGCCTGCTGCGCGCCGAATACCAATCGGCGTCGCAGGCCCTGGAGGCCCATGCGCCGGGCGCCGTCGACCAGTTGCGTCATGTCGCCGAGCAGGGCTATGCCGATGCGCAGAACAAGCTGAGCGGCATCTATCGCGGCGACGGCAACTATGTGAAGCCCGATCCGGCCGCGGCGCGGCTGTGGACCGAGCGCGCGGCCCAGGGCGGCGTCGCCACGGCCATGCACAATCTCGGCACCATGTATTACAACGGTGTCGGCGGTTCGCAGAACCCTGTCACGGCTGCCATCTGGTTCCGCAAGGCGGCCGAGCGCGGCGTCAGCGACAGCCAGTATAATCTGGGCCTGCTGTACGAGCGTGGCGAAGGCGTGCCGCTGGACCCGTCTGAAGCCTACAAGTGGCTGAGCATCGCCGCGCGTTCGGGCGACAAGGACGCGGCGCGCGAAGCCTCGGCCTTGCGGTCGGACCTGAGCGAAGCGCAGCGCCAGAAGGCTGACGCCGCCGTGGCGGCGTTCAGGGCTGCCGGAGACGCGTCGAGCGCCGCTCCGCAGGGCTAGGATTTACTTGGAAACCGATACCGAAGAGGCCGGGGCGGACGCTCCGGCCTTTTTGTCATGCCAGTCGACGGTCAGCGGGTCGCCCGGCTTGCGGTGCGTCAGGGTCGGCAGATAGATCGGCGCGTAGCAGTGACGGTCGCTCCATGACCACCAGTTGCCGGCCGCGTCGCACTTCTTCTTCGGGATGCCGTAGAGCAGGTCGTAGCCGGCGGTCAGGGTAACGCCGACCAGCAGCAGGCCCATGAACCAGTATTTCAGATAACGGATATTGCTCGGCATGTTGACGTTCGCGGAAACTTTTTCTATAAGGACGATCGCGCGACTTATGCGCCGAACCCGTTACGAGGGCAATCGAAATTCCTTTGATTCAAGAGGGATTCCGAGCCTTTCCAATTGACTTTAAGGGGCTCGGGCGGCACAAGCGCGACGAAAACATCAGCCGCCGGAGCAATTCTCCGTCACGGCGGCTTCGCACACCCGGGCGGGTTCCCAACCGGTTACAGAGGCCAGCCTTTACAGAGGTAGTCATGAAGATACTCGTCCCCGTCAAGCGGGTGCTCGATTTCAACGTCAAGGTCCGCGTCAAGGCCGACCAGTCGGGTGTCGACCTGTCCAACGTCAAGATGTCGATGAATCCGTTCGACGAAATCGCCGTCGAAGAAGCCACCCGCCTCAAGGAAAAGGGTGTGGCGACCGAGATCGTCGCCGTTTCGATCGGGCCGGCGCAGGCGCGCGACACCATCGTCACGGCGCTGACCATCGGCGCCGACCGCGGCATTCTCATTCAGACGGACCAGGACGTCGAACCGCTGGCCGTGGCCAAGCTGCTGAAGGCCGTGATCGAACAGGAAAAGCCCGACCTGGTCATCATGGGCAAGCAGGCGATCGACGGCGACAACAACGCCACCGGCCAGATGCTGGCGGCTTTGCTCGACTGGCCGCAGGCGACGTTCGCCTCGAAGGTCGTGATCGAGGGCGGCGAGGCCCTGGTGACGCGCGAAGTCGACGGCGGTCTGCAGACCGTGGGCGTGCAGCTTCCGGCGGTGATCACCACCGACCTGCGCCTCAACGAGCCGCGCTATGCGTCCTTGCCCAATATCATGAAGGCCAAGAAGAAGCCCCTCGACGTCAAGGCCGTCGCCGATTACGGCGTCGATGTCGCGCCGCGTCTGAAGGTGGTGAAGGTTGCCGAGCCGCCGAAGCGCGGCGCCGGCAAGAAGGTGGCCGATGCCGCCGAACTGGTGGCTGATCTCAAGGCAGCGGGAGTACTCTGATGGCGGTTCTGGTTATTGCCGATCACGACGGTTCGGCTCTGCGTGATTCCACGCACAAGACGGTGACGGCCGCAACTGGCCTGTCGGGCGATATCGATGTGCTGGTTTACGGCGAAGGCATCGATGGCGTGGCCGCCCAGGCCGCGAAGATCGCCGGCGTGCGCAAGGTGCTGGTGTCGCAATCGCCAGCGCTGAAGCAGGACCTGGCCGAGGACGTGTCGGCCCTGATCGTCGGCCTGGCCGGCGGTTACGACACGGTGGCCATCCCGGCCTCCAGCTCAGGCAAGAACGTCGCCCCGCGCGTCGCCGCCCTGCTCGACGTGTCGCTGGTCTCCGACGTCCTCCAGGTCGTCGACGCAAGCACCTTCGTGCGTCCGATCTATGCCGGCAACGCGCTCGAGACCGTACAGACGTCGGAAGCGAAAAAGGTCCTGACCGTGCGTCCGACGGCGTTCAAACCCGCCGGTGAAGGTGGTTCCGCCGCGACGGAAACCGTGGCCGCCCCGGCGGTCTTCGGCAAGACCCGCTTCGTTTCCGAAGAGAAGGTCAAGTCGGACCGTCCGGAACTGGGATCTGCCCGCGTCGTCGTTTCGGGCGGCCGCGCGCTCGGTTCGGCCGAGGAGTTCAACGGCGTGCTCGATCCCCTGGCGGATCGCCTCGGCGCCGCGGTCGGCGCCTCGCGCGCGGCGGTCGACGCCGGCTACGCGCCCAACGACTATCAGGTCGGCCAGACGGGCAAGGTCGTGGCGCCGGACATCTACATCGCCATCGGCATTTCGGGCGCCATCCAGCACCTGGCCGGCATGAAGGACTCCAAGGTCATCGTGGCGATCAACAAGGATCCGGAAGCGCCGATCTTCGGCGTCGCCGATTTCGGCCTGGTCGAGGATTACAAGACCGCCGTTCCCGCGCTGCTCAAGGCGCTGGGTTAAGAAAAAAGAGAGACGATCGATCCTCCCCGTAGCCCTGCTGCGGGGAGGCTTCGCTTTTCATATTGCATTGCATAAAAGCTCGCCATATCCCCATATAGGCGAGGGGACTACAGACGAGGACGGACATGGAGATCAAATCGGTCGGCATTATCGGCGCGGGACAGATGGGGGTGGGTATCGCCCAGGTCGCCGCTCAGTCGGGTTATGACGTCGTCCTGTTCGACCAGTCGTCCGACGCCGTGAAGAAGGCCTTCGGGCGCATCGAAAAGAGCCTGGCCCGCCTTGTCGAGAAGGAAGCCATTACTGCCGACGCGGCACACGACGCGCAGGCGCGGCTGACGCCCGCCGCCTCGGTCAGCGAGCTGTCGCAGTGCGACCTGGTCATCGAGGCCGCCACCGAAAGCGAAGACGTCAAGAAGGCCATCTTCAAGTCGGTGTGCGAACACCTTAAGCCCGAAGCCTTGCTGGCGTCGAACACGTCCTCCATCTCGATTACCCGCCTGGCGGCGGCGACCGACCGTCCCGGCAAGTTCATCGGCTTGCACTTCATGAACCCCGTGCCGATCATGAAGCTGGTCGAAATCATCCGCGGCATCGCCACCGAGCCCGAGACCTATGAGCTGGCCGTGAACTTCGCCCGCAGCCTCGGCAAGACGACGGCCAATTCCGAAGACTTTCCGGCCTTCATCGTCAACCGCATCCTGATTCCGATGATCAACGAGGCGATCTACACCCTGTACGAAGGCGTCGGCACGGTCGAAGCCATCGACACCGGCATGAGGCTCGGCACCAACCATCCGATGGGGCCGCTGGAACTGGCGGACTTCATCGGGCTCGACACCGTGCTGGCCGTGATGAACGTGCTGTATGAAGGCCTGTCGGATTCCAAATACCGTCCGTGCCCGCTGCTGGTGAAGTATGTCGAAGCCGGCTGGGTCGGGCGCAAGGTCGGCCGCGGCTTCTACGACTATCGCGGCGAAAAGCCTGTGCCGACGCGATAGATGGAAAAGCTCCACGTCCGCACGCCGCATTCGACCTGGATGATCGCGTCCACCCTGGCCGCGATGCTGCTGCATGGCCTGTGCTGGTTCATCGTGCAGATCGTCATCGGCACCCAGGACGCCATCGGCGACACGCAGCGCCAGATGGTGCTGGCCCTGGCCTGGCTGGTCGGTTCTCTCGCCCTGTGGCGCCTTCGTCCGCCGCCGTCGCGGCTGCACGCCATCCTGACCGTGCTGGTCTGCGCCCTGTTCGTCACCGTGCTGGGCAGCCTGGCCGCCCTGATCAAGCTGATGGTGCTGGAACATGCCGATATGTCGGCGGGTTTGCTGCAATCCTTCGGCATGCTGGGCGGGCTTCTGGTCCTGGCGCACCTGGCCATGGCGATCCCGTCGGCCATCCTGTTGCAGCAGGTGGCCCTGACGCGGCCGAAGCCTGCCTGATATGGAAGATGCCGGGACAGTTCCGGCGAAACACCGGATCGTGGCGCTCGACCACATCCGCGGCCTGGCCGTCTTCGGCATCCTGGCGGTCAACGCCATTGCCTTTGCTCAGCCCATGGACGTCTATTCCAATCCGGCGCTGTCGCCCGTCGCACTGAGCCCGCAGGACCTGACGCTGTGGACCGTGGTCGAGGTCTTCTTCCGCGAAAAATTCGTCACGACGTTTACGCTGCTGTTCGGCGTCAGCGTCTTTCTGGTCGGCCGCGATGAGGCGGCCTCGCCGTGGCGGATGCCCTTGTTCCGGCGGCTGCTGTGGCTGGCCGTCTTCGGCCTGATCCACGGCGCGCTGATCTGGCACGGTGATATCCTGCTGTCCTATGCGGTGACGGGTTTTATTTTCTGGCCGTGGCGCAATATGGCGCCGCGCGTGCTGATCGGCTGGGGGCTGTTCCTGTTCCTGGCGGGCGCAGCCATCGTGCTGGTGCCGACGATCACCGTGGCCGACGGCACGGCGCCGCAGGCGGTCGATATCGACAGTGTCGTGGCGGCGATGCGCGGCAATTTCTGGGATTCGCTCGGCGGCAATTTCACCGAATGGGCCACGACCATCCTGCCGGAGCTGATCGACTTCCTGCCGACGACGCTTGGCCTGATGATGATCGGCGCGGGCCTGTTCCGTCTCGGCTTCTATCATGGCGAGCGCAGCCCGCGCCTGCACCTGATGCTCATCGCCATGGCCGTCGTCGGCCTGATCGCCATTGCCTTCCAGGCCTGGCAGAGCGTCTCGGCGCACTTTCCGTTTCCGCAGGCCTTCGGTCTCTACCAGATCGCCAATACGGTGCTGTGCCTGCCGGTGGCGCTCGGCTATGCCGCGATCCTGATCCTGGCCGGGCGATCCGTTGCCGGGCGTGTGCTGCTCTACCCGCTGGCCTGTGCCGGACGCATGGCCTTTACCAACTACCTCACGCAGTCGCTGATCATGACGGCGATATTCTACGGCGGGCGTGGCAGCCATCCTCCCCACTTCGGCGAGGTCAATGACGCGGGCCTGCTGCCATACGTGCTGGCCATATGGGCCGGGCAACTGGTGGCCAGCACAGTCTGGATGTCGATTTTCCGCTATGGGCCGTTTGAATGGGTCTGGCGGTGCCTGACGTACAAACGGTGGATGCCGCTTCGCTGATTATTCCGCCATCAGCTTGTCGAGCAGGGCGTGGACTTCCGGCGTATCCCAGCTGGCCTCGCCGTCGAGGCGCGCGACGATCTGGCCCTGCTTGTTGAGGATCAGGGTCGAGGGCAGGCCGGCGACATTGAGCTTGGCCGTCTTGGCGATCAGCTCCGGATCGGCATAGACCTGCAAAGGCTCCTGCACGTCGATGAACGACTTGACGTCGTCGAGCTTTTCCTCGGTATCGCCGCTGAGCGGGATGACCTTCATCGGCCGGCCGGCATATTGCTGTTGCAGGTGGGCGAGGGTCGGCATTTCGAAGCGGCACGGGGCGCACCATGTGGCCCACAGGTTCAGCACCACGACCTGGCCCTTGAAGTCGGCCAGGTGGACCGGCTTCTTGTCGCGGTCGATAAAGGCCATGTTGTCGATGGCGTGCGGCTGGGCATAGGTCACCAGATGCAGGATCGAGCCCTTGGCGTAACCCTTCAGCGGGCCTTCGGGGGCTTCGGCCGTGACCGGGGCCTGGACCTTGGCGCCGCCCATCAGCTTGGGCCCGAGGAAGATGCCCGCGCCGATGGCGACCGCGACGACGACCAGGACGATGCCGACGAACAGCGCGATATTGACGCGCTTTTTCGAAGACTTTGTCTTGCCTTGGGCCTTGGGTTGCGGCTTTTCCTCGGCTATAGCCGTGCCGCCGGTGCTGTCCACCGGCTGCGGTACGGGTTTGGGCGCGGGTTGAACCGACGGTTGCCCAGCCAGGCCGTCACTATCCAAAGGGTTATCCATGACCGATCATTCCGACCCAAAAATCCAAACGGGCGCCCCCAGTACCGTTGAACCTGGCGCCGCGCGCGCTCCATCGCAGGGCCAGGAAATGTGGGGCGGACGGTTTAATGCCCGGCCCGACGAGATTATGCAAGCGATCAACGTCTCGATCGAGGTCGACAAACGCCTGTGGCAACAGGACCTTGCGGGCTCACGCGCCCACGCCGCCATGCTGGCGAAGCAAGGTATCATAAGTTTTGAAGATGCCAAACTGATCGCTGGCGGGCTCGATACGATAGAGACCGAGATTCGTGATGGCGTGTTTCCTTTCCGCCACGAATTCGAAGACATCCATATGAATGTCGAGGCGCGCCTGCGTGAGCTGATCGGCACGACCGCCGGCCGCCTGCATACCGCACGCTCGCGCAACGACCAGGTGGCGACCGATTTCCGCCTGTGGGTGCGCGGTGCGGTCGATGCCACCATCGCCGAGCTGTACGACCTGCAAGGCGCGCTGCTGGAACGCGCGGAAGAGCATGCCGACACCCTGATGCCGGGCTTTACGCACTTGCAGCCGGCCCAGCCCGTGACCTTCGGCCACCACCTGATGGCCTATGTCGAAATGTTCGGCCGCGACCGCACGCGCTTTGCCGATGCGCGCGCGCGCATGAACGAAAATCCGCTGGGCTCGGCGGCGCTGGCCGGTTCGCCCTTCCCGATCGACCGCTTCGCGACGTCGGAAGCGCTTGGCTTCGACCGCCCCATGGGCAACAGCCTGGACGGCGTGTCGGCGCGCGACTTCGCGCTGGAAGCCATGTCGCACGCCGCCATCTGCGCCGGCCATCTGTCGCGCCTGGCCGAGGAAATCGTCATCTGGACGACGCCGCAGTTCGGCTTCGTCAAGCTGTCGGACGCTTTTTCGACCGGCTCGTCGATCATGCCGCAGAAGCGCAATCCCGACGCCGCCGAGCTGGTGCGCGCCAAGACCGGCCGCATCACCGGCTCGCTTATTGCCCTGATGACCGTCATGAAGGGGTTGCCGCTGGCCTATTCCAAGGACATGCAGGAAGACAAGCCGCCGGTGTTCGAATGCTTCGACGCGCTCGATCTGGCCCTGCGCGCCATGGCCGGCATGGTGCGCGATCTCGTGGCCCAGCCCGAAAAGATGCGCGCCGCGGCCGGCGCCGGTTTTTCGACGGCGACGGATCTGGCCGACTGGCTCGTTCGTACCCTCAACATCCCCTTCCGTGACGCGCACCATATTACCGGCGCCGCGGTCAAGCTGGCCGAAGGCAAGGGTGTGGATTTGGCGCAACTAGAGTTAAGCGACTTGCAGAATCTGGAAGCCAGGATCACCGGGGATGTGTATAAGGTCTTAACGCCCGAGGCCTCGGCCGCGTCCCGCCAGTCCTATGGCGGCACCGCGCCCGATCAGGTCCGGCTGCAAATCCAGCGCTGGAAGGAACTTCGCTCATGACGTCACCTGTTTCCGCCAAGGCCCGCCTCGTGATCGTAACGATGCTCGGGGCCGCGCTCGCCGTCGGCGTCAGCGCGTGCGGCAAGATGGGGCAACTCGAGCAGGCGCCGCCGATGATCGGCAAGGATGCCAAGTCGAGCTATTCGGTGTCCAAGAATGCCGGCGGCGGCGATACGGCGACGCTGGACGATCCTTCGGCCAGCAAGGAAACGGAGCGCGCCAAGCCCGACATCAACGATGTCAACAAGCAGAAAGATCCGTATCGTTCGACCAAGAACGTCGCCGACGCGCCGCTGGAAGGCTTCGGCAACGCGACGAGCTTCAACAACAATACCCCCAAGTAAGACGGCCCTATGAACCACTTCGAGTACCGGAACGGCGTCATGCATTGCGAGCAGGTCTCCCTGGAGGATATCGCGCGCGAGGTCGGCACCCCGGTCTATGTCTACAGCACCGCGACGCTGGAGCGGCATTTCACCGTCTTCGCCGGCGCGGTGTCTGCGCATCCGTCGCTGAAGAGCCCCAAGGGCGAGGCGCCGCTGGTCGCCTATGCCGTCAAGACCAACTCCAACCTGGCCGTGTTGCGTACGCTCGCCGCCCAGGGCGCGGGTGCCGACACGGTTTCCGAAGGCGAAATCCGCAAGGCGCTGAAGGCCGGCGTGCCGGCGAACAAGATCGTCTTTTCCGGCGTCGGCAAGACCGATGAGGAAATGGCCTTCGCGCTGAAGGCCGGCATCTACCAGATCAATGTCGAGTCCCCGCCTGAGCTCGAGCGCCTGGCGCGCGTGGCGGCCACGCTGAACATGATCGCGCCGGTCGTCATCCGCATCAATCCGGGTGTCGGCGCCGGCGGCCATGCCAAGATCACCACGGGCGGCGCCAAGGACAAGTTCGGCGTGTCGGCCGAGGAGGCGCTGCGTCTCTATGCCGAAGCCTCGGCGCACCGCCATATCGCGCCGATGGGCATTGCCTGCCATATCGGGTCTCAGATCACCGACCTGACACCGATGCAGGCGGCCTTCTCGCGCATGCGCGGCTGGGTCGAAGACCTGCGCGCCAACGGCCTCAGCGTCGAGCGTCTCGACCTCGGTGGCGGCCTGGGCGTGCCCTACTTCAATCAGAAGGAACCGCCCGCTCCGGCCGACTATGCCGAAATGGTCGCTTTGACCGTCGGCGACCTGGGCGTGCGCTATACCTTCGAGCCCGGCCGGGCGATCACCGCCAATGCCGGTGTCCTGCTGTCGCGCGTCATCCATATCCATGAACGCGCCGACAGCGGCCAGAAGTTCCTGGTGCTCGACGCCGGCATGAACGACCTGATCCGTCCGGCGCTCTACGACGCCTATCACGACATCCGCCCTGTCCATGCCGGCGATCCCGCCGATACGACGGTCTACGACGTGGTCGGTCCGGTGTGCGAAACGGGCGACACCTTCACGCGCGGCCGCGAGATGCCGGCCTGCCGCGAAGGCGATGTGGTCGCCTTCATGACGGCGGGCGCCTATGGTGCGGTCATGGGAAGCGAATATAATTCGCGTCCGCTCGCGCCCGAGGTGTTGGTGCGTGACGCCGACTGGTCGGTCGTGCGTCCTCGACCAAGCTACGAACAGATGATGGCGGCAGAGCCGCTGCCGGACTGGTTTTCGCCGCGCGCCGTGTCGGCGTAAGGCTTCAAAAGGGGGATAAGACACCATGGTTTCGAAGGGACCTTTGAGCAGGCCGTTTTCGAACCTCAATCGCGCCCTGTTCTGGACGCGGGCGGTGATGGTGTGGGAGCGCCTGTTGCCCGCGCTGTTCCCCTTCGTCCTGCTGGCCCTGCTGGTCGCTGTCGCGGCGCAATGGGGCCTGTTCCTCAACCTGCCGCCGCTGGTTCACGCCGGCATCCTGGCGGCCGGCCTGGTCGTGGCCGTCTTCGCCTGCGTACGCGCCGTCCTGCGCTTCCGCCAGCCGACCTTTACCGAGCTCAATACCCGCCTGGCCGTCGACAATGGCGTCAAGCCGGAACGCCTGCTGGCCATGCGTCATGAGCTGGACCAGCCGAAGCTGCGCATCGGCAAGGCCAAGGCCGGCATCGCGGTTTCGGACCCGTTCGCCCTGCGCTTCATCGCCCTGATGGCAGCCCTGATGGGATTGCTGATCCAGGGGCCGGTGCCGGCCTCGCGCATCGCGCAAGGCTTCTGTCCGTTCGCCAAGACGCAAGCGGCGACGGAAGTGGCGCAGAAGTAGACTTAGTCCAGAGCCCCGATATAGGGCAGGGCGCGATAGAGCCCGCCGCTGTCGAGACCGTATCCTACCAGGTAGCGTGCAGGCGCATCCCAGGCGATGAAATCGGCTTCGGTCTGGCGGCGTGCGCCTTCCTTCAGCGGATCAGGCTTGCGTGCGAAGACGCAGGTAATGACCTCGGCCGCGCCCGCTTCCAGGCAGATGTCGCGCGCGATCTTAAGCGAGGCGCCGGTATCCAGCACATCGTCGATGATCAATACCTGGCGGCCCTCGACCGAACGCTGTAGCGGCGCGCGGATCAGCATGGTGCCGCTTTCCTGCCCGTCGCCATAGGACGACAGCCACAGGGCATCGAAGGCCAGGTTATGACCGATGCGGAACAGGGCGCGGGTAAGGTCTGCGGCGAACCAGATGCCGCCGGTCAGCAAACAGACGCCGACGCATTCGGGCTTAAGGCGAGCGGCCAGCCTGTCGGCGACGGCCGCGACGTGGGCGGCAACTTCGGTTTCGTTCAGAAGGACGGCGGGAACGGCTGGGGCATTCATTATCCCTCGCCCGTACCATGGTGGCCGTCGGCTGACAATGTGGAGCGCAGCGGCGGCACTTCACGGTTGGACACGGGCGCATTGGCCGCGCCGGCGTCCGAATCGAGCGCGCCTTCGGCCTCGGCGTGGTCGTCCGGACCGTGCGCGGCCGGGGCGGGGGCCTGCACCGGAGCGGGATGCCCCTCTTGCGGGGAGGCGGCTTCGGAGCCCGCGGCGGCCTCATGGGGCTTGGTCGTGGAGCCCGCGGCGTGCGGCTTGGCGGACTTCATGGCCTTCATGGCTTCGAGGTCGAAGGTGAGATCCAGTCCCGCCACCTGGTTTTTGGGGTCGGGCACGTCGAAGGTCAGGGTGCGCGTGGCATGCGGCGCCACGACCAGTCCGCCCGGCGGCATCAGCAGGGAGTTGAACTGCGCCTGGGTGGCGTCGAGCATCTTGACGCGCACCGGCGGCACCGGCGCGGGATCGTCGCTGACATTCTTGACCTGGGCTTCGACGGTCACCACGAAGCGGCCGCCTTTCAGCGAGGTCGTGGCCTTCTGGTCGCCGAATTGCAGGTTGGTGCCGTTGGTCTTCAGCCCGACCATGGCATAGGCGCCGGCGATACGCGGGAAGGCGCGGACGATATCGACCCGCAGCACATAGGCCAGCGAAACGGCCAGCACGGCCAGGGCCGCCAGCCCGCCCCACACCAGGCCTTCGATGGCGACGGCGCGGATCTTGGCCTGGGCCGACAACATGGCGCGGTACTTGGCCGGCAGGATGCCGGCCTTGACGCTCTTGAGCTGCTCTGGCTTGGTCGGTGTTGCGTCTTCGGGTTCGTCGTCCTCGGGACGGCGGCCTTCGCTGTAGCGCAGGTCGATGGGAACCTCGGCGTGCCACGTCGTCTTGCAGGCGGTGCAGCGGACCGTGCGGCCGCGCATCCCGATGACCGCTTCGTTCACCTTATATTGCGTTGCGCAGTTCGGGCAGCTGAGGATCATGGTGACGGGGACAGGGCGAATCGGTAATTTGCCGGGCGAGGGTTGCCGACACGGCTTCTTAACCTTATTCCCGCAAAAGTCTTAACAACCGGTCAAGCATTGCCAGAAGGCATTCCCGAGGCTCATGAATTCCCCAACCGCCGACACACGCGCCATCGTCAAGGGTGGCCCAGGACGAAGTGACGACGATATCGTCGTCGACGTCCGCGATGTCAGCCTGGGCTACGGCGCCAATGACGAGGCCAATGACGGAGATGGCGGTTACATCCTCAAGAATCTCAGCTTTCAGCTTCCGGCCGGCTCGTTCCATTTCCTGACGGGGCCATCGGGCGCCGGCAAGACATCGCTTTTGCGCCTCATCTACCTGGCGCAGCGTCCGACCCTGGGGGAGGTCGCCCTGTTCGGCGAAACCATCCGTACCGGAGACCGGGCGCAGAGCGCGGCTTTGCGCCGCCGCATCGGCATCGTCTTCCAGGAATTCCGCCTGCTCGACCACCTCAATGTCTTCGACAATGCGGCCCTGCCTCTGGTGGTGCACGGCCAGCATTTCAAAACCTTCCGCGAGGACGTGACCGAGCTTCTGAGCTGGGTCGGGTTGAAGCACCGCCTGACCGCCATGCCGCACATCCTGTCGGGGGGCGAAAAGCAGCGCCTGGCCATCGCGCGCGCCGTGGTGACGCGGCCGACCCTGATCCTAGCCGACGAGCCGACCGGCAATATCGACTACGCCATGGGTCTGCGCATCATGCGCCTGTTCATCGAGCTGAACCGGCTGGGCGCCACGGTGCTGATCGCGACGCACGACGAAAGCCTGGTGCGCGCCTCGGGCATGCCGGTGCTGGAGCTGAAGGACGGGGAGCTGTATCGCCGCGGTCCGAAAGGCAGCGCCGCATGAGCGCCGTCGATGCCGTCCTGTCGAAGCTGTCCCAGGCGGGCACGCGCAACCTTCTGCCGGCGCAGGACGAGCGCGAGGTCGCGCTGCACTACGTCATCGCCGTCCTGTGCACCCTGGCCTGCCTGGCGGGGCTGGCCGTGGTGGCGTCCGACCGGGCGGCCACCGGCTGGTCGCGCGATATTCGCGCCGAGGTCACGATCCAGGTCCGGCCGACCGGGCTCGAGACGGGATCGGTCGCCGCCGCCAAGGCCGCAGAGGTCCTGGCCGGCGTCAAGGGCGTCTCGGAAGCGGTGGCCATCGAGCCCGAAAAGGCCAAGGCCCTGATCAAGCCGTGGCTGGGCGACGTCATCCTCGACGACCTGCCGATCCCCAACCTGGTCGAGGTTCATCTTGATCCCCGTCACCCCCCGCGTTCGCGGGCGCTGATGGACGCGTTGATCAGCAACGGCATCGACGCCAGCCTGGACGACCATGCGATATGGTTGAAATATATCGAACAGGGCGCGTTGACCATCCGCCTGTTCGCCCTGGGGATCTTCGTCATTATCGGCTCGGCGACGGCTGCAGTCGTGGGCTTCGCCACGCGCGCCTCGCTGACGGCGCGCGCCGACGTGGTCGACGTGCTGTCGCTGTGCGGCGCCACCGATATCTTTATCGCCGAACGCTTCCAGTATCGCTTTGCCCGCATGGCTTTCCAGTCGGGTCTGTTCGGTGCGGTGGCCGCCGCGCTGGCCGGAGCGGCATTAAAATTCACCGCAACGACGCAAAGCTTGACGCTGGCTCTTCCCATTTCATGGTTTGACCTGTTAATATTAATTCCATGCCCGGTGCTGGTGGCGGTGATCGCCGGTATCACGGCGCGTATGGTCACCGTACGGCTGTTGGGGCACCCGCGTTCATGAGGACGGCGGGCGTGAGGAGAGCGGGCAAGCGAAGGGGAGGCGCGGTAAAGGGCATGCGCACGGCGATCGCGCTGGTAGTGATAGTGCTCCTGTGGGGGGCGGGACTGTTCGTCTTCGCCAACCGCGTCATCGACTCGACCCCGGCCATCGAGCCCGAACAGCCTGCAGACGCCATCGTCGTCCTGACCGGCGCCTCGGACATGCGCCTCCGCGAAGGCATGAAACTGCTCGACCACCGCAAGGGCCAGCGCCTGTTCATTTCCGGCGTCAACCAGAAGGTCAAGCGTTCCGAACTCCAGGACGTCACCGAAGGCTCGCGCCGTCTCTACGAATGCTGCGTCGACCTGGGCTACGAGGCCGAAAATACGGTCGGCAATGCCCGTGAAATCGCCGACTGGGCGCGCGGCCACGACTTCTACACTCTGATCGTCGTGACCTCGGACTACCACATGCCGCGCTCGCTGCTCGAGCTCAAGGCCGACATGCCGGATGCCACGCTCATTCCGTATCCCGTGCCGTCGCCCGATCTCGATACGCGCAAGTGGTGGAAGTCGCCCAAGGGTACGCGCACCCTGGTGATCGAATACAACAAATATCTTGCCATCCTGGGCCGCGACATGATTCTGTCGATCTCGCGCGCTTTCGGCGACAAGGGCAAGGGCCACGACGTCAAGTCGGGCTCGGAAGACAGCGCCGCCGCCGATGCCGTATCGGCCAGCGCCAAAACCGCAGCGGGATACGCTTCGTGACATCTGCCTTCATGCGGCTCCGGTCGCTTCTGTTCGTTTTCTGGCTCTACGGAACCATGGCCGTCTATGGCGTGGGGCTTTTGCCCCTGCTCCTGATCTCGGAAGGCGCGGCCATGGCCGCCATCCGCTGGTGGGCGAAGGCAACCCTGTTCGGCGCCCGCTGGATCGTCGGTATCCGCGTCGAATTCCGCGGCCTGGAACACCGGCCCAGAGGCGCGGCCCTGGTTGCCGGCAAGCATATGAGCATGCTCGACACCATCGCGCCCTTCGTCGTGATGGACCGCCCGGCCTATGTGCTGAAACAGTCGCTGATGTACCTGCCGGCCTTCGGCTGGTACGCCTGGCGGACCAGGATGGTCGCCATCCGCCGCGAAGACGCCGCCAAGGCGCTCAAGGCCATGGTCGCGCTGTGCCGCGACCGGCTGAAAGACGGCCGCCAGATCGTTATCTTCCCGGAAGGTACGCGCTCCGATCCCGGCGACGATCCCGACTACAAGCCGGGTGTCGCGGCCCTTTATCGCGATCTTGAGGTGCCGTGCCACCTGATGGCTACCAATTCCGGCCAGTTCTGGCCCGGCCATGGCATCGACCGCAGGCCCGGCACGGTGGTGTTCGAATTCCTGCCGCCGATCCCGGCGGGCCTCAAGCGCGGCGAACTGATGGCTGAGATGAAGGCGCGGCTCGAAGGCGCGTCTAACGCGCTGATGGCCGAAACGCGGTAGGGCCTATTCCCCGCCTTCGTACTTCTTGACGATTTGCAGCTGGGCCATCGAGACATCGAGGTCGATCGAGCGATCGAGCTTGCCGGAATCGGCCAGCCGCAGCTGCGTCATCTTGCGCTGGGCGTCGCTGTCGAAGGCGGCGATCAGGGTCAGCAGTTCGGGCTTGGACAGGGCGCGCGCCTGGGCCTTGGCGTCCATGCCCAGGATCTTGTCTTCCAGATCGGTCTCGGCCTGGGCGGCGATGGCCGACAGGCGGTAGCGGTCGGCTTCCGACAGCTGGCTGATCTGGATGTGGTTGTTGACCTCGGTAATGATCAGCCGCATGTGCTGCGTGGCCACGAAGCGGCGCAGCAGGGCGTCGGTGCCGTCGACACGGTAGAGCGTCCGCACCAGGGCGACCTTTTCGTCCATGGCGGGGTCGGACGACGCCGCGGCGGCGATCTGGGCCCGGTCTTCGGCCGTGACGCCGGCCGGGCGCGTAAAGGCGGCGACCATGGCGCGCGAGGTGGCATGATCCAGTTCGGCCATGGCCGGAATGACGGGCAGGCGGCCCTGGCCGATGGCCAGGTTCACACTGGTGCTGTCGGCGTCGAGCGCATTGCCCGATTTCAACAGAATGTCGCTGATGGCCTTCGATGACGAGGCTGACAGGGGCTTGCCGGCATCGGCCGTGGTTTGCGGCTGGATGTTCGACTGCGGCTTGGGAGAGGTGTCATGCAGCAGGCGGCTTTGCGCCAGGAAGGCGTCGAGCGCCAGCTTGGGAGGCGTCATGTCGGGCGTGGTGCCGGCAAACGCCGCCGGTGCGGTCACAAGTGCCGCACACAGCAAGGCCAGCGAAGAGCGACTAACGTACGACACAGGAATCCCCCGAAAACAAATGCCCCGATATGAGCGGCCGAATTTTTCACCGCTTCCCCAAAAAACCCCGCGGGGCCAGTACTTGGAGATATGTCAGCTCGACACCGACTCCTTGAAGGTCTTGACGATCTTGACGACGGCTTCGACCATGTAGGTCTGGATCTCGTCGGCATTGTTGTCGGGCGCCGTGAACTTGCCTGCATTGTACTTGGCGGCGGCGACCGACGAATTGGCGGCGATCAGCTGCTGGATTTCCTCGGCGCTGAACGATTGCGACTGGACGCGGGCGATTTCGTCGATGACGCTGGTCTCGGTGTCCTTGAGAACAGCGTCGGCGATGGTGTTGTAACGGGCGTCCTCGGCCGGCGTCAGGCTGGTCTTGCCGGCGCGCTCGAGCACGATGGTCCGGGTCGAGGTCTTGGTGGCGTCCAGCGAATTGCGCACGCTGCGCGCCACGCCGTTCAGTTCCATCAGCTGCTTGTAGAGGTCGATCTTCTTCTGCGCGGCGGCGTCGATGGCGGCGTCGTTGATCTGGGCCACGGCGCTGGTGGCCAGCGAGTCAGCCGTCACGATGCCGTCGGGCGCGGACGCCACGACTTCCTGCGCCGAAGCGGCGCCGGCGGCGAGAGACAGACACAGAGCAAGGCAAGCGACATGCAATACGCGCATGGTAAATCCCCTAACCGGAAATATAAGGGGACGATACCTTAAACACCGCTCCGGTCAATGCTTGAATCTTAACCATCCCGTTACGGGGCCGTTATTTTATCCGGTGTGACCTGTGCGCCTATCTGGCCAGGACGATATGCGTGGCGCGGCCGGTTGCCACGTGCTCGACCGTCCGGTAGCCCAAAGCGCGCAGATCGAGACCTTGGAACAGGGCTTCTCCCTGGCCCAACACCACCGGCGCGACCGCCAGGTGGATTTCGTCGACATGGCCCGCCTGGATATATTGCCGCACGGTCTCGACGCCGCCGCCGATCTTGATGTCCTTGCCGCCTGCCGCGGCGCGCGCCTGTTCAAGGGCGCTGTCGATGCCGTCGCTGACGAAATGGAAGGTCGTTCCGCCCAGCATCTCGATGGGCGCGCGGGGATGGTGCGTCAGGATAAAGGTCGGCGCGTGATAGGGCGGATTGTCGCCCCACCAGCCTTTCCATTCGTCATCCGGCCATTCGCCGCGAATGGGGCCGAACATGTTGCGACCCAGGATGAAGGCGCCGAACCCGTCCATGGCGCGCCGGGCGAAATCGTCGTCGGGACCGGTTTCGCCATCGTCCTTTCCCACCATTTCGCGAAAGGTCCGCGTCGGGAAGAACCACTGGAAGATCTCCGGCCCGCGCACGCCCAGCGGATTTTCCAGGCTCTGGTCCGTGCCCGCCGAGAAGCCGTCGAGCGAAACGCCGAATCCGGCGACTTTAACCTTGGTCATTGGGCTCTCCATCCGCAGGGCAGCTTTTTACGGCAACCGATACCGGCTGTCGAGTTGAAGCCGCACATATACCGGCTGGCAGGGCTTATAGGGCCAGCAACAGGGAAAACAAAAGGGCAGGACCCTGGTCCTGCCCTTCGTTGTTTCGTAACTGTGGCCTGTATCAGACCAGCACGCCGTGGCAGTGCTTGAACTTTTTGCCCGAACCGCAAGGGCACAGGCCGTTGCGCGGCGTATTTTCCCAGCCGCCCGGCAGGGCTGTATGCGGCAGGCGTTCGCGGTCCTCGGCCGACAGGTCGTCCGAAAGCTTGGCCGCGCGTTCGTTGTGGCCGGTGACGGGGTCGAGGTGCACTTCCTGGAACTGGCGCTGCGGCGCCAGGGTCTGCTGGGCCATTTCCGGCAGTTGCTCGGGCTCGGGCGGCTGGAAGCGGATTTCCATCGTCATCAGCCAGCGCGTGACCGAATGGCGCAGGTTGACCAGCAACTGTTCGAACAGGGTGAAGGCTTCGGTCTTGTATTCGTTGAGCGGATCGCGCTGGCCGTAGCCGCGCAGCCCGATGACCGCGCGCAGGTGGTCGAGGTGCATCAGGTGCTCGCGCCAGTGCATGTCGATCATCTGCAGCAGGAACTGCTTTTCGAGGGCCGCCATCTGTTCTTCGCCAAGCAGATCCAGACGTTCGGTCATCTTCTGGCCGGCCGCCTGTTGCAGGCGTTCCTCGATTTCCTCGTTGGCGATGCCTTCCTCGGCCGCCCAGACCTCGATCGGCAGGTCGAGACCGGTCAGCACCAACACCTGTTCCTTCAGGCCCTGGATGTCCCACTGCTCGGCATAGGCCTTGGGCGGCAGGTGGCGTTCGACCAGGTCGTGGATCGTGTCCTGGCGGAATTCATGGATCAGCTCCGACAGGTCTTCGGCGTCCATGAAGTCCTGGCGCTGCTCGAAGACGGCCTTGCGCTGGTCGTTGACCACGTCGTCGTACTTCAGCAGGTTCTTGCGGATTTCATAGTTGCGCTGTTCCACGCGCTTCTGGGCCGTCGCGATGGCGCCGTTGAGCAGCGGGTGCGTGATGGCTTCGCCTTCGGCGACGCCCAGCGACTTCATCATCTGGTTCAGGCGGTCGCCGGCGAAGATCCGCATCAGGTCGTCTTCGCACGACAGGAAGAACTTCGAGCGGCCGGGGTCGCCCTGACGGCCGGTACGGCCGCGCAGCTGGTTGTCGATACGGCGGCTTTCGTGACGTTCGGTGCCGAGGACGAACAAGCCGCCGGCGGCCAGCGCCCTTTGTTTGAGTTCAGCGACCTGAGCCTCGATTTCGCCACGCTTGGCGAACAGGGCCTCCTGGCTGACTTCGCGGCCTGCGGCATCCTCGTCGGCCAGCCACTTCTGGACGCGCATGTCGACATTGCCGCCGAGCTGGATGTCGGTACCGCGGCCGGCCATGTTGGTGGCGATGGTGACGGCGCCCGGCGTCCCGGCGTCGGCGACGATCTCGGCTTCCTGCTCGTGGAAGCGTGCGTTCAGCACGTTGTGCGGGATGCCCTTGCCGGACTTGGACACGATGTCGTAGGCGGCTTCGCCGAGCTTCAGCACGTCGCTCTTGCTGGCGCTGGCATATTCCGGCTTAAGCGTGCGCGATTGTTCGGCCGAGTAGGTGTAGCTGTTCAGGAATTCCGACAGCTGTTCCGACTTTTCGATCGACGCCGTGCCGACCAGGATCGGTTGGCCCTTGACGTAGCAATGGGCGACCAGGGCGGCGATGGCCTCGAACTTCTCGTGTTCGGTGCGGTAGACCTCGTCGTTGTCGTCGATACGCTGGATCGGGCGGTTGGTCGGGATTTCCAGCACGTCCATCTTGTAGATGTCGTGGAATTCCGGTGCTTCGGTCGCGGCCGTGCCGGTCATGCCCGAAAGCTTGGTGTACATGCGGAAATAGTTCTGGATCGTCACCGAGGCCAGGGTCTGGTTCTCGGGCTGGATATCGACGCGTTCCTTGGCTTCGATGGCCTGGTGCAGGCCTTCCGACAGGCGGCGGCCGGTCATCATGCGGCCGGTGAATTCGTCGATCAGAATGATTTCGCCGTCCTTGACGATATAGTCGCGGTTCAGCTGGTACAGCGTGTTGGCGCGCAGGGCCTGGTTGGCGTGGTGGACCAGGCTGATATTCGCCGGGTCGTAGAGGCCGGCCGTATCCTCGGAAATGTGCCCGGCCAGGGTCAGCATCTCTTCGAGGCGTTCCGAGCCCAGTTCCGACAGCAGAACCTGGCGCTGCTTTTCGTCGAGCTCGAAGGTGTCGGGGTCCTGGATCATCTCGCGCATGGTGGCGTCGAGGATCTTGTACAGTTCCGAACGGTCCTCGGTTGGGCCCGAGATGATCAGCGGCGTACGCGCTTCGTCGATCAGGATCGAGTCCACTTCGTCGACGATGCAGAAGTTGTGGCCGCGCTGGACCATTTCGTTACGGCTGTAGGCCAGGTTGTCGCGCAGGTAGTCGAAGCCGAATTCGTTGTTGGTGCCGTAGGTCACGTCCGAATTGTAGGCCTGCTTGCGCTGCGACTGCGACAGGCCGTTGACGATGACGCCGGTCGACATGCCGAGGAAGCGGTAGACGCGGCCCATCCATTCGGCGTCGCGCTTGGCCAGGTAGTCGTTGACCGTGATCAGGTGAACGCCCTTGCCTTCGAGGGCATTGAGGTAGACCGGGGCCGTGCCGACCAGGGTCTTGCCTTCACCGGTGCGCATTTCGGCGATGCCGCCCTTGTGCAGAATCATCCCGCCGACCAGCTGCACGTCGTAGTGACGCTGGCCGATGGCGCGCCAGGCGGCTTCGCGGACGACGCCGAAAGCTTCGTCCATCAGCGAATCGAGCGTGGCGCCCTTGGCCAGGCGGTCCTTGAACAGCTCGGTCTGATGCCGCAGCTCGTCGTCGCTCATCGCCTTGTAGCGGGGCTCAAGCGCGTTGATGCGCTGGACGCGCCCCATCATCGACTTGACTTTACGGTCGTTGGACGACCCGAACAGCATCTTGGCGATAGCCAGCATGAGAAACCTTAAGAACGGACGGCCTCGCGAACGGGACCGGAGTAAAGCTATTACCGGATCAGCGGACTATATTCGTTCGACTGCACCGGGGCGTATTCTAGGCATTTTCATCGGGCATTTTTCTGGCGCAATTCTTGCTTAGAAGCTTTTCGTGCGCCTTGCCTTTTGCCTTCGCCCATCAGTTAAGTGGAAAAAACCGCTTTTCAAGCATGGGGACTGACTTAAGCGGCGGAATAGTGTATGTCAACGCGGGAGCCGGGACCGGCTCGTGCTTTAGGAAAGTTTTATGCAGAAGCGCGTGGGTGACCGGGCTGGGGGCCTTGTGTTTAAGACGATCAACAAACTTTTTGCGTTTTCGGACTGGAAGCGGATTCGGACCTTTCTGCTGGTGCCCGCGGCGCTGGCGGCCGGCCTGACGCTGGCCTCCTGTAATCGTACCCAGGAAAACGAACGCCCGCCCGAGCCGGGCGATGTCGCCGTGGCGCGCGTCGACGGCCACACCATCTGGTCTTCGGACGTGCGCTCCGAAGCGGTGGCGCAGGGCCAGATCGGCCCCGGTGAACCGCTGGACATGACGTCGGACCTGTTCGCGCGCACCCTCGAGGAAGTGATCGACCAGCGCCTGCTGGCCAAGGCCGCGACCAACAAGGGGCTCGACCGCTCGATCACCGCGCAGCGCCGCCTGGCCGCCGCCCGCGACCGCATCCTCGGCGACATGCTGGTCGAGAACTCCATCGACCGCAATATCGACGAAAAGGCCGTCAAGGGGCAGTATGACGACCAGGTCAAGCTGGCCAAGACGTCCGAGGAAATCCGCGCCCGCATCATCCTGGTCAAGACGCGCGCCGACGGCGACGTCGTCCTGAAGCAGCTTCAGTCGGGCAGCCTGTTCGAGGCCCTGGCCATGGAAAAATCGATCGACCAGGCGACGCGCTTCAACGGCGGCGACATGGGCTACGTCACCACCGACATCATGCCGCAATCGTTCAAGAGCGTGCTGCTGACCGCCAAGACCGGCGATACGGTCGGCCCCGTCCAGACTGAAGGCGGCTGGGCCGTGCTGCGCGTCGAGGATCGCCGTCCCGAGCAGATGCCGACCCTGGAAGAAGAGCGTCCGGTCATCATGCGCTACCTGATCTACAACCAGGTCGCGGGCATCCTGAAGACCCTGCGCGACAAAAGCCAGGTCAAGTACCTGGTGCCGAAATCGGCCCTGAGCGACGGCGACGACCAGGAACCGGCCAATGCCGGCAAGGCCGATGCCGCCGACGCTTCGGCCTCTCCGGCCGCCGACGAGGTTCAGGACAGTGCGTCGTCTTCGTCCTCGTCGTCCGTGGCGGCCAAGCCGAAGGCGCCCGCCAAGCCGGCCGGCATGCTGCTGCCGGGCAAGGATCCGACGGGCGGCCACCACTTCTTCGCCCCGGCCTCGGCCGGCAAGAAGTAGGGCGGATATCGCGATACCGACATCGTTTGCGGGCCGGAGGTTCATTCCTTCGGCCCGCCGCATTTCTGCCATTGCCAAAGCGCCCAACTCTGGTAAGGGGCGGGCGTCCTTAACTGTTTCCGGGAGCCGCGCCATGGCCAAATCCCCCAAGTCTCCGACCAGCATCCCGACGCCGGTGCAGGGGCTTGAACGCGCGCTGGAACCGGTAACCAGCGCCATCAAGCGCGCCGTCCAGCACGGCGCCGAACTGGCGTCGTCGCTGGCGCCGTCGGACGCCGTCAAAACCGAGGCTCCGGCCGCCGCGCCGGGCAAGCCGGGCCTGGCCGTCTCGCCGCTGGCGGTATCCCTGCCCGACATGCCGCCGGTCGGCGGCGTGCAGCTGGCCTGCGACCGCGCCGGCTTCTACAAGCATGAGCGCAAGGACGTGCTGCTGATGCAGTTCGCCGAAGGGACCACAGCCGCCGGCGTTTTCACGCGGCACACGATCGGCTCGGCGCCGGTCGACTGGTGCAAGAAGCAGCTCGAAGCCAACGAAGGCAATGGCGTCCGCGCCCTGATCGTCAATGCCGGCTGCGCCAACGCTTTTACGGGCAAGATGGGCGCCGACGCGGCGCGGCGGACAGCGTCGTCCCTGGCCCGGCGCATCGACTGCCGCCAGCGCGACATCCTGCTGGCCTCAACCGGCGTCATCGGCGTCGTACTCGACGATTCCAAGATCGCCTCGCGCCTCTACGACCTCGAAAAGAACCTGCGCGCCGATGCCTGGCATGAGGCGGCGCAGACCATCATGACGACCGACACCTTTGCCAAGGGCGCTTACCAGACGGCCGAGATCGACGGCGTCCAGGTGCGTATCGCCGGCATCGCCAAGGGCTCGGGCATGATCGCGCCCGACATGGCGACCATGCTGGCCTTCATCGTCACCGACGCGACTCTGTCGCCGGGCGTGCTGCAAAGCCTGTTGGCCCTGTTCACGCGCACCACGTTCAACAGTGTCACGGTCGACGGCGACACGTCGACCAACGATACCTGCCTGCTGTTCGCCACGGGCGCCGCTGGTGCCCCGCGCATCGCGCGGGCGGGCGACAAGCGCCTGGCCGACTTCAAGGACAAGCTGGAAAAGGTCATGCATTCGCTGGCCTGCCAGCTGATCCGCGACGGCGAAGGCGCCACCAAGTTCGTCAAGGTCAATGTCACGGGCGCGTCGTCGCCGGCGTCTGCGCGCAAGATCGCCAAGTCGATCGCCGAAAGCCCGCTGGTCAAGACGGCGATCGCTGGCGAAGACGCCAACTGGGGCCGGATCGTCATGGCGGTCGGCAAGACGGAAGAGCCGGTCGACCGCGATCGTCTCGGCATCCGCTTCGGCGACCTGGTGGCGGCCGAGCACGGCGCGGTGTCGCGCACCTACGATGAGGTGGCGATGAGTGCCTATATGAAGAACCAGGAGCTGGAGATAACGGTCGATGTCGGCGTCGGCAAGGCCGTGGCGCACGTCTTCACCTGCGACCTGACCCACGGCTATATCAGCATCAACGGCGATTATAGAAGTTAAGGGTCTTCGTAATTCCCGCTTCGGAGAAGGCCATGAAAACCGTCCTCGTCGTTGCCGCTGCCCTGGTCGATGCCGATGGGCGCGTGCTGATCGCCCAGCGCCCCGAAGGCAAGTCTCTGGCCGGTCAGTGGGAGTTTCCGGGCGGCAAGGTCGAAGAGGGCGAAACGCCCGAAATCGCGCTGATCCGCGAACTGGAAGAAGAACTGGGCATCGTCGTCAAACAGGCCTGCCTGGCGCCCTTCGTCTTCGCCTCGCACACCTATGAAACGTTTCACCTCCTGATGCCGCTGTACCTCATCCGGCGGTGGGAAGGCGAGCCTGAGGCGCGTGAGCATTCGGCGCTGAAGTGGGTCAGACCGAACGCCATGCGCGACTATCCCATGCCGCCGGCGGATCTGCCGCTGGTGGCGTGGCTAAATGATTTTCTCTAAAGCTTGCCTTCCTTGACGCCCAGCGCATCGGCCAGGCGCATCTTGGCCGAGCCGGGGCGCAGGGGCTTCTGCTGCGACTCGTGCGGCCGCCAGCCCGACAGGGTGATGATCTCGAAGGTCGCGGTGATGCGGCCCTCGTCGTCGGCGAAGCGTTCGAAGTAGAGTTCCGACATGCGCTGCAGGATGGCGCGGCTCAGGCCCTTGCGCGGCCGGTCGATCAGGATGTTGCTTTCGCCCATCATGCGCAGGTCGGCCATCAGCTTCAGCGGATGGTCGTACGACACGTCGACGCGGTCGGAATCGACGACCGGCATGCTGAACCCCGTGCGTTTCAAAAGATCGATCAGGTCGGGCGCTTCTGCAAATGGCGCGATGCGTGGGCCGTAGCCGCCGCGTACCTCGAGCTCGGCCTCCATCAGGCAGCCGCGCAGCTCCTTCAGCGTTTCGCCGCCGAACAGCGAGGCGACGAACAGGCCGTCGGGTTTCAGCGCGCGCCGGATTTGCACCAGAACGCCCGGCAGGTCGTTGGCGGCGTGGAGCGCGAGGGTGCTGACGACAAGGTCGAGGCTGTCGTCGCCGAACGGCAGCTGTTCCTCGTCCATGATCAGGCGGGCAGGACCTTGTGCCTGTGCCAGGAAGCACGGCGACAGGTCGGCCTCGATCAGCAGGCCGATCTTGCCGGCGTCCGGGGACGCGGCCAGCGCCCGTGCAAAACCGCCGTCGCGCGCGCCGATCTCCAGCGCCACGTCGAAGCGCCGGTTGATGGCGCCCAGCGAATGCAGCAGGTCCTCGATCGAACGCTCCCGCAGGAATTGCGCTTGCGCAAAGTGCGGGGCCGCGCGATCAAGACGGCGGGACAGAAGCTGGCGATCGAACAGACGCGGAGGGGACATAAGGCCGATATGGGAAGGGGCGGGCGGAAATGCCAAAACTGACTTCGCGTTTAGGCCATCTGGCCTCCGAGGTTAAGGCCTTTGTTGCGGCGCGCGCCACGCTTGCGCCCGTCCGCGCCCTGGCCGGCCATGCCGTCGACCTGGCCTTCCCGCCGGCCGATGACGGTCACCACCCGTCCGGCATGGCGCCGGCCAATTGGTCGAAGGTCCGCTTCCTGGCCGACGAAGGCTGCGACATGTGCGCCCGGCCGTTTGCCGGCGGGCTGCACTTCGGACGCGACGCCCTGTGCAGCGCCTGCGCCGAAAAGCCGTTCCCCTTCGTCAAGACCCGCGCCGCCTGCCTGTATGACGATGCGTCGCGCGGCATCATCCTGGGTTTCAAGCATGGCGACCGGCTGGATTATGCGCCGATGCTGGTGCGCTGGCTGGAACGCGCCGGCGCCGACCTTTGGTCCGATGTCGACGCTGTCCTGCCGGTGCCCTTGCATGCCTCGCGCCTGCGCAAGCGCCGTTACAACCAGGCGGCCGAACTGGCGCGGCCATTGGCGAAACACCTGGCTCTGGACTATTTGCCCGACGCTCTGGTCCGGACGCGTGCCACCAAAGCCCAGGCGAATTCGCCGGATGCGCGCTGGGAAAACGTGCGGACCGCCTTCGCCCTGAACCGGGGCGCAAAGGTGGCGGGCAAACGCATTGTGCTGGTCGATGATGTCTTTACGACCGGCGCGACCTTGCGCGCCTGTACCCGCGTCCTGCTTGAGGCCGGCGCGGCACAGGTAAGCGTTGCCGTGCTGGCGCGGGTGGCTTCGGGAAATCTTGAACTTTAAAAAATCTCGCCGCCGCCTATATAGTTTTGTAAGGACACTGGTCCTTCCTATTTCTTATTCGCGTTCGAGTGCATCCATGGCCAAGATTGAAATCTATACCAAGCCCTATTGCCCCTATTGTGTCCGCGCCATGGCGCTGTTGACCGAGAAGGGCGCGGAGTACAAGGAAATCATCGCGTCCGACGATCCGGCGCTGCGCAGCGAGATGAATGCCCGTTCGGGCCGCGCGACCTATCCGCAGATCTTCATCGACGACAAGCATATCGGCGGCTGCGACGACCTGATGGCGCTCGACCGCCGCGGTGGGCTGGACCCGTTGCTGGCCGCGTAGATGACAACCCTCGACCTTGCCCTGGTGCAGCTGACGACGCCGGCCGATCAAAAGGCCGCCTTCGATCACGCCCGGCCGCTGGTCGAGGAGGCCGTCAAGGGCGGGGTGCAGTTCGTGCTGCTGCCCGAATGCGCCAACCTGGTCGAGCAACGCAAGGAACACAAGGCCGGCAAGCTTAAGGCCGAGAGCGATGACGCCTTCGTCACCGGCATGCAGGCACTGGCGCGTGAGCTGAAGACGCCGATCCTCCTGGGCTCGGTCATCATCAAGGCCGAAAACTCCGAAAAGGCGGCCAACCGGGCGCTGATGATCGACGCCGACGGTGCGATTACCGCGCGCTACGACAAGGTCCATCTTTTCGACGCGGATACGCCGGACGGGCGCTCTTACCGCGAAAGCGCCACCATGCGGCCGGGTGACCGGGCGGTGGTGGCCGACACGCCGTGGGGCGGTCTGGGCCTGAGCATCTGCTACGATGTGCGCTTCGCCTACCTCTACCGCATGCTGGCCAGGCAGAATGTGAAGATGATCGCGGTGCCGGCAGCCTTTACCGTGCCGACGGGCAGGGCGCACTGGGAAGTGATGCTCAGGGCGCGGGCGATCGAGACCGGCGCCTTTGTCCTGGCGCCGGCTCAAGGCGGGACACACGAAGACGGCCGTTCGACCTACGGCCATTCCATGGTCATCGGTCCATGGGGCGAAATCATCGCCCAACTGGACCACGACCGGCCCGCGATCTTACGGGCGACACTCGATTTTGCGGAGGTCGAACGGGCCCGGCAGGCTTTGCCGCAGCTCCGTCACGACCGGGACCTGTTGGTATGATCAAGTATGCGTTGAAGTGCGAAGTCGATCATGGCTTCGAAGCGTGGTTTTCCTCGTCGGACGGTTTCGACGAGCAGGCGGCCAAGGGGCTGGTCGAATGCCCGATGTGCGGCTCGGCCAAGGTGACCAAGGCCATTATGGCGCCGATGGTGCGGACGTCGAAGGAAGAGGCTGCGCCCATCGAGATGCGCCAGGCGGTCGCCGAGGCCCTGCACAAGATCCGCAAGCACGTCGAGGACACCCACACCTATGTCGGCGGCGCGTTCGCCAGTGAAGCGCGCGACATGCACCAGGGGCTGACGCCGGAACGCCCCATCTATGGCGAGGCCACGACCGAAGAGGTCAAGGCGCTGGTTGAGGAAGGCGTGCCCGTGGCGCCGTTGCCCGTCATGGCCGACAAGCCCGCGCCGGCGGTTCAGAAGAAGCTCAACTAGGCCAGCTCGACCCGACGGGCGACCAGTGCGTCGAAGGCGGCTTCAAGCCCGGCGTTTGTTCCGCGCAGGCCGTTCACCACGGCGGCGCAGAAATCCATATAGGCTTGCTTGCGCGCGATCGGCCAGTCGTGCGGCGGGAAGGCCAGCAGGTCGCGGACATTGCTGATCTTGTCGGCCAGCTTCACCAGCTTGGCCTCCCGCGACATGTGCGGTGCGTGGTCGATCTGCGCCTGCTTGCGCACCGTAAAGTGCTGGCTGGTGTCGTCGGTCACCTCGAGGACGATGGCGGTGATGCGGTCTCCGAAGTGGACAGCCAGTTCCTCGGCCGTCGTGTCGGTGTCCTCGATCGTGTCGTGCAGCAGGGCGGCGCACAGGACGTCGGTGTCCTCGATGCCGCCTTCGTCCACCAGGATGTGGGTCAGCGAAATCGGATGATTGATATAGGGCGTGGCGCCCTTGTCGCGACGCCGCTGGTCGCGATGTTTGTCGGCGGCGAAATAGGTGGCCTCGATCAGTTTGGCGGTGTCCGTCTTCATGTCTTCCTTTCAAGAAAAAACCCTCCGGCGGCACCGGAGGGTTTTGATTTTTATGCCTCTTCGGCGGCGGCTTCGGTCTTGCGGCGCGGGCGGCCGCGCTTCGGCTTGGCCGGGGCGTCTTCCGCCTCGGCGACCGCTTCGGCGACTACCGGCACGGGGGTCGGACGGCTGAGGAAGGCGGGCAGGTCGTCGCGCGCAATGCTTTCACGAACTGGTGGCTGTTCGCTGGCCGGCGCTTCGAAGCCGAGGTCGGACTGGGCGGGAGCGGCGCTGCGGGCAGGCGCACCAAGCGGCTCGGTCGATGCAACGAAGGCCGCGCCTCCGCCATTGCCGCTGGCGCTGTACGAGCCGGTCCCGCTGCCGTTGACGTTCTGCTCCTGATCGCTCAGGCGCTGCTGGCGGCGGCGTTCATAGCGTTCGCGGCGGCTTTCGCGGCGGTTGCCGTCCGCGTCGAATTCCTGGTTGTCCTGGTTGCGCGGCTCGGCATTGCGCGGCTCATAGGCGCGTTGTTCGCCGTTGCGCTGATCGCCGCCCTGGCGGTCACGGTCGCGGCCGCGATCCCGGTCGCGGTTACGGCCGTTGCCATCGCGGTCACGATCCCGGTCGCGGTTGCGGCCGTTGCCGTCGCGCTGTTCGTAGCGGGGACGGTCGTCGAGGGCCGGCTGTTCGCCTTCGCCAGGAACAACCGCTTCAGCCTCGGCCTCGGTGGCTTCGGTCTCGACCTCGTCGTCGAAATCGTCATAGCCGTTGGAGAACGGATCGCGCTGCAGGAACTCCGAAACCGGGCGCTGCGGCTGCATCTGACGGATCAGGCGGAAATAGTGTTCGGCGTGCTGCAGATAGTTTTCGGCCAGCACGCGGTCGCCCGACGAGTTGGCGTCGCGCGCCAGCTGCTGGTACTTTTCATAGATGGTCTGGGCGTTGCCGCGCACCTTCGACCCTTCCGGCCCGTTCGATTCGTAGGCGCGGTTGGGGTTGTTCTGGTTGCCAGAGGGTTTGCGGTTACGGCTGCGTTGCCGTTTCATGCCCCTGAAATCTTTCATGTGATGCGACTTCTCTCTTACGCTCCGCCACATGCACAGGGCGGGGAAATGTCCATTCGTGTCGCAACGCTCTCGCGGTATCCGCTGACCCCTTTTACGACATTGCGTCCAAGGTGTTTCGCGTTGCTTGGTGTCTGCACAGGCGCCGCCGGTTGACCTTTGACTTCCGCGGGCTTCGGCCTGGCAATGTGTCTTGGCTTTGGTGGAATAGCGCAGGGACCGTTGGGTCCTAATCTGTCGCGCTTCACGCAACCCCCGGCGCGATATTTACCGGCAACTTCCTTAAGGAAAGATTGTCCGATCGAGCTCGCTATTGGGGTGAAGACATATGAGTCTTAGCGGATCAATAGCGACCTGCCAAGCAATATTTTGTGTTTTACGGCTTCTTTGCTACAACCACGCGGGGCAGGTTCGACAGGTCCAGATAGGTAGTCACATCGGTGAACCCTGCATTTTTCATCAGGTTTTCGACTTCGGCCGACTGGTCGAAGCCGATTTCCAGAAGGGCGCGGCCGCCGGGCTTCAGCAGGCGGAAAATTTCGGGTGCCAGGGCCTCGTAGGCTTCCAGTCCCGATTCGCCGCCGTCGAGCGCCAGGTGCGGATCGTGGTGGTAGACCTCCGGATCGAGCGTCGGGATGACATCCGAGCGGATATAGGGCGGGTTCGACGCGACGAAATCGAACGAGGCATCGGCCAGCCCCGAACCCCATGAGGTACGCAGGAAGGCGGCACGGCCATCCAGCCCGATGCCGGCGGCATTGTCGCGCGCCACGGCCAGGGCGTCTTCCGAGATATCGGTGCCGACGCCGCGGGCAGCCGGGCGCTCGCTCAGGACCGACAACAGGATAGCCCCCGACCCCACGCCCAGGTCGGCCATCTGGAAGGCCTCGTTGGCTTGAGTCTGCTTCAGGATCATATCGACGATGCATTCGGTTTCCGGACGCGGAACCAGCACGGCGTCGCTCAGGTTCAGCAGCAGCTTCCAGAAGCCCTTGCGGCCCAGGATGCGCGCCACGGGCTCGCGCTTTTCGCGGCGGGCGATCCATTCGTCGAGCAGGTCGGCCTGGTCGTGGCTGAGTTCGCGATGCGGGTCGGTCAGGATATCGGTGCGTGTGGCGCCCGTGGCCGCTTCCAGCAGCAGGCGGGCGTCGATGGCCGGGCTATCGATGCCGGCGGCCTTGAGGCGCTGTTGCGCGCCGGTCCAGGCTTTAACGAGGGTCGTGGTCATGTGAATCAGTCGTAATAACGGGCGACGACCATGTAGTTGACGGCGGTGTCGTCCGACAAGCTCCATTTCCCGGTAATGGGATTGAAGGTGACGCCGATGGCGGGCTCAGGCGTCAGGGCCGTGCCGTCCAGGAAGGCGTGGATTTCGGAAGGGTGCAGGAACTTGTCCCAGTCGTGCGTGCCCTTGGGCACCCACTGCAATATGTATTCGGCGCCGACGATTGCAAGGGCCCTGGATTTCAGCGTCCTGTTCAGCGTGGCGCAGAAGAGGATGCCGCCCGGCTTGACCAGCGAGGCGCAGGTCTTTAGGAAGCTTTCCGGATCGGCGACGTGCTCGATGACTTCCATGCACAGGACGACGTCGTAGAGGACCTCGCCCTTGGCCGCCAGTTGCTCCACCGTGCTGTTGAGGTAGCGGATGTCGAGCTCGCCCAAGCCAGCGTGGGCTTTCGCCGTGCCGATGTTCTTTTCGGAGGCGTCGAGCCCTGTAACCTGGAAGCCCATGCGGCACATGGGTTCGGACAGGAGCCCGCCGCCGCAGCCGACGTCGAGCAGTTGCAGGCCGCGGAACGGCGCGCGCGTCAGACCGTCGAGCCGGAAATGGTCCAGGCAGGTGTCGCGGACGAAGCCGACCCGCGTCGGGTTGAAGCGGTGCAGCGGCGCGAATTCACCCTTTACGTCCCACCACTTGGCGGCCAGGGCCGAAAAGCGCGCCACCTCGCCGGCATCGATGCTGAAGCCCTCGGCCTCGCCCTGGTCGAGTCCGCGTTCGGACGATGTGGTGTCGGTTGTAACGGAATTCATTAGATTTTCGGCCATGCGCGCCGCCAATTTCTCGTGTATCGCCGCCGGTTTAAAGTCTTGCGGTTGCGAAGATGTGAAGCTAGATATGCCGCGCTTTACGATAAGGGGTCAAGCGGTCAAGCCCTGACCCTCTACAAGGAATGTGAATTCATGACGCGTTTGGTGATGAAGTTCGGCGGCACGTCCATGGCCGATCTCGAACGCATCCGCAGGGCTGCGCGCCTGGTGGCCGCCGAATATGACGCCGGTCACAAGGTGGCGGTGGTGGTGTCGGCCATGGCCGGCAAGACGAACGAGCTGGTGGCCTGGACCGACGGCGCCGGTAAGGCGACGGGCAAGGCTACTCCCGGCGACGACGAATATGATGTCATCGTGGCGTCGGGCGAGCAGGTGACGGCCGGCCTCCTGGCCATGACCCTGCGCAATATGGGCTATGACGCCGTCTCGATGATGGGCTGGCAGGTGCCGATCATCACGTCCGATGTGCACGGCAAGGCGCGCATCCTCGACATCCCGCCGGCCAAGCTCGACACGGCGCTCGACGCCGGCCAGATCGTCGTCGTCCCGGGCTTCCAGGGCGTGACGGAATCGGGCCGCATTACGACGCTCGGCCGTGGCGGTTCGGATACCTCGGCGGTGGCTGTCGCTGCGGCGATCAAGGCCGTGCGCTGCGACATCTACACGGACGTCGACGGCGTCTACACGACCGATCCGCGCATCGAGTCGAAGGCCCGCCGCCTCAAGAAGATTTCATTTGAAGAAATGCTGGAAATGGCCAGCCTCGGCGCCAAGGTGCTGCAGACCCGCTCGGTCGAGCTGGCCATGGCGCAGCGCGTGCCCGTGCGCGTCCTGTCCAGCTTCGTCGAGCCCGGCGAAAACATCGACCAAGGCACCATCGTGTGCGACGAGGAAGAAATCGTGGAAAAGCATATCGTTTCCGGCGTGGCCTTCAGCCGTGATGAAGCCAAGATCACCCTCCTGGGCCTGCCGAACAAGATCGGCATTTCGGCTCTGGTCTTCGGCAAGCTGGCCGCGGCTAACATCAATGTCGACATGATCGTCCAGTCGGAAAAGCGCTCGGGCGAATACGCCAACCAGATATTCACGGTCGGCCGCCGCGACGCCAAGACGGCCGTCGACATCATGACCTCGTCCAAGGACGAGATCGGCTTCGACGAAATCCGTCTCGACGACACGGTGTCGAAGATTTCGATCGTCGGCGTCGGCATGCGCTCGCATACGGGCGTGGCCGAAACCATGTTCCGCGCCCTGTCGGAAAAGGGCATCAATATCCAGGTCATCTCGACGTCGGAAATCAAGGTGTCGGTGCTGATCGACGAAGCCTATACCGAACTGGCCGTGCGCGCCCTGCACGCGGCGTACGGGCTCGACAAGATCGGCGTCTGATCTTTGGGGGTTTGAATGAAAAGGCCCTCCCGGGAGACCGGGGGGCTTTTTTGTTTGGGGACTTCAAGCATTAGGGCTGCTATGTTCGGGGCAACGGCGGGGTTCGAAAATGATGCAGCTTGTCGCAGTAACACGCGTCTCACCGGACGTGCTTAAAGTTGTCGTGGAAGATGGAAGCAGGACCTGTGAAACTCTCTGCACAATCGGGACAAAGGAGCTGTCTAAGGGAGAGAAGATACGCATCATAAACTTCGCGTCCGAAGAATTTAACCGGTACCTTATGTTAGGAGAGATCGACGTCTTCGAGGTAAGGTCGGCGATACAGGCGCAACGACATTCGGGGGAATGAAGGCGGACAGGATAAGCGAATGTCTTGGGTGAAACCTCGCTTGTTTGACCAGAGGGCTTTTATTTGTACCTGTGACTCAAGCAAGAAACCCCACCACCACATCTCCTTCGCCGTTGCTTCGCAACGCTCAGTCGTGCGGTCCCCCTCCCCATTTTCTGCGAAAACGGGGAGGTGCAAGAGGGAGAAACAAGCGCGAACCCGGGTCCGTTTGAGCGCTGTCTCTTCAATCCGCTGCGTAGCGGGTCCGGGTCCCCTGGCTTACCAGATGCGGACGCGGTCTTCGGGTTTCAGGTAGTATTTGTCGCCGGGCTGGACCTTGAATTCGGTGTACCAGGCGTCGACATTGCGCATCGGGCCGATGACGCGGAACGCGTAGGGCGAATGGACGTCGGCGACCAGCAGCATCTTCAGCGTATCGTCGCGGATCTTGCCCTGCCATGACTGGGCATAGGAAATCAGCAGGCGCTGGTCGCCGTCGAAGCCGTCGATGACCGCCGGCGTCTTGCCGTGCTGCGACAGGTGGTAGGCGTCGAGCGCGATCAGGATGCCGCCTAAATCCGCGATGTTTTCGCCCAGGGTCTGGTCGCCCTTGATGTGCAGGCCGGGCAGGGGCTCGAAGGCATCGAACTGTTGGGCGTACTTGTTGGCTTCGGCCTCGAAGCGCTTGCTGTCCTCGTCAGTCCACCATTCGGAAAGCTTGCCGTCGCCGTCATAGTGGCGGCCTTCGTCGTCGAAGCCGTGAGTGATCTCATGGCCGATGGTCGAGGCGCCGATGCCGCCATAGTTGACAGCATCGTCGGCGTTCGGGTCGAAGAAGGGGGCCTGCAGTTCGGCGGCCGGCAGGACGATCTCGTTTTTCGTCGGGTCGTAGTAGGCGTTGACGGTCTGCGGCGTCATGTCCCATTCGAGCGGATCGACCGGCTTGTCGAGCTTGGCCAGGCTGCGGTTCCATTCGAAGCGGCTGGCACGGTCGACGTTGCCGTACAGGTCGCCCGCGGCGATCTCGAGCTTGGAATAGTCGCGCCATCTGTCGGGATAGCCGATCTTGGCGTTCATCTTGCTGAGCTTTTCCAGCGCCTTCTGCTTGGTGGCGGCCGACATCCAGCTCACGTTTTCGATGCGGTGCTTCAGCGCTTCGTGGAAATAGCCGACGATTTCCTGCATCTTGGCCTTGGACTCGGGCGGGAAATAGAGGACCACATAGTCGCGGCCCAGCGCCTCGCCCAGGGAATCCTCGACCAGGCCGACGGCGCGCTTCCAGCGCGGGCGCTGTTCCTCGGCGCCGCCCAATTCGTGGCTCCTGAACTGCCAGCGCGCGTCGACGAAGCGCTTCGACAAATAGGGCGCGGCCTGGTCGACGACGTGGAAGGCCTCCCACGCCTTGAGCGTATCGAGCGGCGTGTCGGCAAAGACTTTTGCGATTTTCGGGAAGGCGCTCTTTTCGCCGACCACGGCCTTCCTGGCGCCCGACACACCGGCGGTCTTGAAATATGCGTTCCAGTCAAAGCCCGGCGCCAGCTTCGCGACGGCGGCCAGCGTCATCGGGTTGTAGGTCTTGATCGGATCGCGGTCTTCGGCGCGCGTCCAGCTGACCCTGGCGATTGCGGTCTCGAAGGCGACGATGGCATGGGCGTGACGGGTAGCATCGGGATAGCCCGTCATGCCCAGGAGGCGGGCGACATAGGCTTCATAGGCCTTGAGCTTATCGGCATAGGCGGCGTCGAGGTAATAGTCGCGGTCGGGCAAGCCGAGGCCCGCCTGGCCCAGGCTCAGGACGTTGATCTTCGGGTTCTTGGCGTCGGCGCTGATGCCGGCGCCGAAGATGGCGCCGCCGAAGGTGCCGGACGTCTTGCCCATATAGGCGGCCATCTGGCTCTTGGTCGCGATGGCGCGAATGTCGGCCAGCGCGGGGGCCAGCGGCGTGGCGTCGCGCGCCTCGACCGTCTTTTCGTCCATCATCGAATTGTAGAGGTCGGCGATCTTCTTGTCGTCGCCCGACAGGCTGGCTTTCGATGCCAGGTCCTCGACAATCGCCCTTGAACGCGCTTCGGACAGGTCTTCCAGGACTTCGTTGACGCCGTTCGACGTCTTGTCGGCGGGAATGACCATGGTCCGGTCGGCCGTGCCGTTGACATAGTCGAAGAAGTTGTCACCGGGTTTGACGGCCGTATCCATGCCTTTGAGATCGATGCCCCAGGCGCCGAAGCGCGGCGTGGCCAGGCTGGGGTCGTTCAGCGGGGTGGCGCCCGCCGCCGCGAAAGCGGTCATACCGAGCGTCGTTGCTAACGCAGTCGCGATCAGAAGTTTATTGGCCATTCGGACTTCGCCCTGTACCTTGCCTGTGCGGGGTTCGGCCCCACATGTCATCAGGCGGCGCTGCCGCTTGATTGAAAAAGAAACCATTTCACCATAACCGCTTTTTTCGAAGCCATACATGAATCTTCGTTAATGATCCCGCGGTTTGACAGGAGGCCTGATGACCACTGCCAACGCCCATGTTTCCGCTGAACACGTCGTTGCGGGCGCGCAGGACTATTACGTCGTCATCATCGTCTTCCTGCTGGCCTCGGCGGTCGTGGTGCCGCTGTTCCAGCGCTACAAGGTGTCGGGCGTCCTGGGCTTCCTGGCGGTCGGCGTATTGCTGGGGCCAGACGGTGTCGGCCGGCTGATCGGCAATGTCCCGGGGCCCCTGGGGCCCGTCTTCGATTCGTTCGCCCTGATGCGTTCGCACAGCGTCCATACCCTGGCCGAGCTGGGTGTCGTCTTCCTGCTGTTCTCGATCGGGCTGGAATTGACGTTCGAACGCCTGAAGTCGCTGCGCCGGCTGGTGTTCGGGCTGGGCCTGTTGCAGGTGACGGTCAGCTCGCTGGTGCTGGCGGGCCTGTTCGTCTGGCTGGGCCAGAGCATCGGCGCCGCAGGGACCCTGGGCATGGCCTTGGCCCTGTCATCGACCGCCATGGTGCTGCCGGCCCTGGCCGACCGCAAGGCGTTGCGTACGGCATCGGGACGGAGCGTCTTCGCCGTGCTGCTGGCCCAGGACCTTAGCGTGGCGCCGATCCTGATCACGGTCGGCATGCTGACGGCCGGCGAGGCGGGCAAGGACGGCGCGGGCGGCCTGCTGGCGCTGATCCCGGCCCTGATCGGCATGGGCGTGCTGGTGGTGGCCGGGCGCTGGCTGTTGCGGCCTTTGTTTACGCTGGTGGCGGCATCGAAAAGCCGCGAGCTGTTCATGGCGGCGTGTTTGCTGGTCGTGCTGGTCTCGGGCCAGATCGCCGTCATGGCCGGCCTCAGCATGGGACTGGGCGCCTTCGTCGCCGGCGTGCTGCTGGCCGAAACCGAATACCGGCGTGAAATCGAAGTGCTGATCGATCCGTTCAAGGGCCTGCTTCTCGGCCTGTTCTTCGTGACGGTGGGCGCGCGGCTCGACATCGGCGAAATCCTGGCGCAGCCGGTCTTCGTGCTGGGCCTGACCGCCGCGCTGATGGTCCTGAAGGCGCTGGCCGTCTATCCGCTGGCGCGCGCCTTCGGGCTCAACCGGCGCAATGCCATCGAGACGGCGGCGATCCTGGGGCCGGCGGGCGAATTCGCCTTCGTCATCGTCGACGAAGCCATCGGCCGCCATATCCTGACGCCGGACATCGGCCAGGCGGTGATCCTGTCGGCGACGCTCAGCCTGTTCTTTGTACCGCTGCTGGCGGCCCTGTCGGGGCGCATCGCCGGGCGCCTGGCGCCGTCCGATCCGCCGCCGGCCGAGGCGCCCGATACGGTCAGCGAAGACAATCCGGTCATCATCGTCGGCTATGGCCGCGTTGGCGCCCTGGTCGCCGACATGCTGAAGGCGCATGAGATCGGGTTCAGTGTCGTCGATATCAATCCGCGTGTCGTGGCCCGTGCCCGGGCTGCGGGCGTCCAGGCCTGGTATGGCGACGCCTCCGTGCCGGATTTCATGGAGCGGCTGGGCCTGGCGAAAGCGAAGGCCGTCGTCGTCACCGCGTCGAATACGGCCTTTACCGATATGGTGGTCGAAGCCGTGCACGGGGCGCGGCCGGATGTGCATGTCATCGCCCGGGCCCGCGACGCCGGTCATGCCGAACGACTCTACCGGCTGGGCGCGACCGATGCGGTGCCGGAAACCATCGAGGCCAGCCTGCAACTGGCGGAAAACACGCTGATCGACCTGGGTGTACCCATGGGACTGGTCCTGGCCAGCGTCCATGAACAGCGCGACGTCTTCCGTCGCATGTTCGGCGTCCGCTCCGGCCCCGCCGTCGTCCGCATGCGCGGCGAGGCGTAGATCGGCGTAACGTCCGTTCTCTTTTTTTGACACCGATGTCGGGAAATGGACAAGAAAAAGCCCGCTCAGGGGGGATAACGCCTGGCGGGCTTTTTTGTTTGTTTAAAGCGAGCGTTTCCTCCCCGAAACGCTAGAACTGACTTCTCTCTCGTCGGGAGAAGTTCCGTTCGTGGGGACGATATAGCCGCCTTTTTTTTAGCCGGTCAACTTGTTTTCGATCTTTGTGTCAAAATTATTTTTCACGGAAATGTCATTACAACACAGGTGCCAAAAAACCACGTTCCGGAGGCCCGTTTTTGACAGCGCTATCAAATCGAATCCATTATTTTTTTCAAATGCTTGATGGCTTCCTGGCGCGGCAGTGTCACCTGCCCTGGACGCTCCTCGCGCCACGCCTTATTGTCGCTTATTTGCAACGCTAAATCCCGTCCGAGATCGAGGTCCTTTATGGTTACGGTCCCGGCCGCCAGTTCGTCTCCGCCCAGCATGACGGCGGCGGGGCTCAGGCGGCGGTCGGCGTACTTCATTTGCGGCCGCATGCCTGAGCGGCCGAGATAGACTTCGGCCGGGATGCCGGCGGCGCGAATTTCGGCAGCCAGCTTGAAATATTCGCCCATATCGCTGTCCGAGAAGGCGATGATGACGACGGGACCGCGGACGCGGGCCGCCTTTTTGCCTTCGACCAGGGCCAGCGCGGCGGCCAGGCGCGACACGCCGAACGAGAAGCCTGTCGCCGGTACGCGCTCACCGGTGAAGCGCGCCACAAGGTCGTCGTAGCGGCCGCCACCGCCGACGCTGCCGAACTGGACCATATTGCCCTTTTCGTCGCGTGTTTCCAGCAGCAGCTCGGCCTCGAAGACCGGACCTGTATAGTATTCCAGCCCGCGCACGATGCCGGGATCGAACACGGCGGCGGCGTCGTCGACGCCCATGGCGGCCAGGGCCGTGGCGATTCGGCCCAGGTCTTCGACGCCGGCCTGGCCTTCGGGCGACTGCGCCAGCACATTGGCCAGGCGGTTCAGAACCTCGGCGCGCGTGGCGCCGCCGCCCGCGCTGACAAAGTCGAGCACCGGCTGGATCGCCGATGCCGGCAGGCCCGCACCCTTGGTGAAGTCGCCGCTTTCATCCTTGCGGCCGGCGCCGAGCAGCAGTTCGACGCCCGCCATGCCGAAACGGTCGAGCTTGTCTATGGCGCGCAGGACGCCCAGTTGCTGGGTCGGATCGGTGACGCCCAGGCTGGACAGCAAACCGTTCAGGAGCTTGCGATTGTTGATGCGGATGCGCACGGGGATGTCGAGCGCCTTGAAGCCCGTGACGGCCAGAGCAATGACCTCGGCGTCGGCCTCGGGGCGGTCGGAGCCCACCACGTCGGCGTCGCACTGCATGAATTCGCGCAGGCGGCCGGGGCCCGGCTTTTCGTTGCGCCATACGGGGCCGAAGGCGTAGCGGCGGAAGGGCTTGGGCAGGGTTTCCCAGTTCTGCGCGGCGAAACGGGCCAGCGGCGCCGTCAGGTCGTAGCGCAGGGCCATCCACTGCTCATCGTCGTCCTGCAGGGCGAAGACACCGACATTGGGCCGGTCGGCGTCGGGCAGGAACTTGCCCAGCGCGTCGGCATATTCGAAAGCCGGGGTTTGCAGGGCCTCGAAGCCGAAGGCCTCATAGACCTGGGACACGGTGGTGATCAGCCGGCGCTCCAGCGCGATCTGGTCGCTGCGTTTGTCGGCGAACCCGCGCGGATTGCGGGCTTCGGGGCGGAAGGTCTGTTCGGTATCGCTCATGCCCGGGCGATAGACCAAAGACAGCGCCGACTCAATAAATTTCGGGTGGGCCATGCGACACGCCTGCCGCATGCTTTTGAAAACTTCGCGTAAATGGCGAATTTCTAAACAAATCAATAATTTGACATATTTGTCAAAAATTTTGCCGTGAAGGATGTAAATGACTTGCGAACGGTGTTATAATTTACGTCCCTTTGATGCCTGGCCTTTGATGCCGAAGGCATGATTGAGGAAGGAAACCGGACATGAGCAAGTCACATGCTGCAGAGAGTTTCTCTCATTTCGTAATCGCGTTGATCGGGGCTGTCGTTGTCGTTGGTGGAGCCGCCTTCCTGGTGATGGCTACCGACAATCATGGCTGCTCCGGCGGTATCGAGTGCCGAACGAGCACCCAAATGAACCAGGCCCACTACTGAGCCTGATCCATTTCACATTGTAAGGTCGTCATAAGAGCGCGGTTAACGCTTTGTTGGCCGCGAACTTGCATGCTGTGCTTCTTTTCCAAGGGAGCGCACGATGCGGCATGCGGCGATTCTGGCTGTCCTTATGGCTGTCCTGCCTTATGGCGCGACGGCGGCGGAACCCGCTGCCAGTGTCATATCGCGTGAGCCGTCCTTTGCCGGGCTGGTCAGAAGCGCCAGGACGCTGAAAACGGAAACCGACCGGTTCTCCGCGCATCCGGCTCTGGCTGTGCGGCAGACCGCGAAGTTTGCGGCCTATGCCCGCGATATCCGCGCCCTGTCGGCCGGCGACCTGAAGGGCCACTATACTTTGCGCGATCGCGGTACGGACAACGACCTGAAGTGTATCCTGATGGGCGTGTCGCGCGATCTTGAGATCAAGATGACGGCGATCGAAGCCGCCAGGACCGATGCCGACCTCGGTACGGCCTTTCACAACATGTCGGACCTGCTGTCCGACAATGTCGACGTTATCGTGACGCCGGCGACGACGGATTCCGGCCTCGACTGCGTGATCGAATTTGGAAAAGGCGCGTAGTTATTTCGCCCCGTCCGTCAACAGCTTGACGACGGCGTCGCTGTTCAGCATCTGCGGCAGGACCTTGGGTTCTGCGTTGTGCGCACCGTAATAGACGTAGAGCGGCACGCCCGACCGGCCATAGAGCGTCAGGTAGTGCGAGATTTCGGCATCCTGGTTGGTCCAGTCGCCGACCATATAGACCGTGCCGGTCGATTTCACCGCGTCGCCGAAGCCCTTTCCCGACAGGACCAGACGCTCATTGACCTTGCAGGTGACGCACCAGGCGGCGGTCAGATCGACAAAAACGGGCTTACCCTGGCTGCGCAGCTCGGCCAGGGTCGCGACATGGAAGGCCTGCGACGGCACCGCGGTGGCGGGTGCGGCCGAACTGGTGGCGCGCGGCAGGGCGGCCGAAGCGAAACCCAACACGACACCGACTGCCAGGAATCCGGCCTTGATCGGGCGGGGTAAGGCTTTCAACGGCGCGACGGCCATGGTGACGGCGATCAGCGCGATGACCAGCACGGCCACGCCCATCACCTGGACCTGTTGCGCGAAGACCCAGACCAGCCACAGGGCGGCGGCGTACATCAGAAGCGACAGGACAAGCTTCAGCGTGTTCATCCAGGTGCCGGGCCGGGGCAGGGCGTTGGCGACGGCCGGGACCAGGGTGATGGCGAAGGTCAGGGCCACGAAGGGCAGGGCGAAGCCCAGGCCCAGCGCGAAGAAGATGGCGAAGTTGGCGATGCCGCCCTGGGCCAGGGCGACGCCGATGGCGGTGGCCATGAAGGGCGCGGTGCATGGTGCGGCCACGACGACGGCCAGCACGCCGGTAAGAAATGCGCCGAGCAGGGGGCGGCGGGCGTCGATCTGCCCTGAGCCGACGCCTTGCAGCGACGCGCCGATCTCGAACACGCCCGACATGTTGAGCGCCACCAGCAGCATGACGATGGCCAGGGCGGCCACGACGAAGGGCGACTGCAGCTGGAATCCCCAGCCCAGCGATGCCCCGGCGCGGTGCGCCAGGTCGAGCGCCACGGCCAATGCGACGAAGCTGAGGATCGCGCCCGCGCCATAGAGCAGGGCCTCGGCCTGGGCCAGCCTGGTGTCGTGGCCGGCGCGCGTCAGGCTGAGCAGCTTCATCGACAGCACGGGGAAGACGCAGGGCATCAGGTTGAGGATCAGGCCGCCGACAAAGGCCAGGCCCATGGCCAGCGCGATACCGAGCGGCGAAGTGTCGGTGCTGCCCGCCGGCGCCGAGCCGAGGCCGTGGACATCGGGCGCCAGCGGCGCCACCGCCAGCTGGATGGCGTAAGCCGTGCCGTCGGCCAGCTTGAGGATGCCGCTGATCGGCTTGGCCGCGATATCGGGCTTTACGGTTTCGGTGCGGAGCGTAAAGCCGGCCGCACCGAGGTCGAGCGCCTGCGCGGCGGCAGGCTTCAGCACATTGGTGTCGGCCGGGAAAAAGTAGGCGCCGTCGGCGCGGCCGGGCAGCCTGAAGCCGAGTTGCGCCACGCCACTGGCGACACTGATGGTCGCGGGGACGGTCAGGGGCTTGGGCAGGGCGCTCATCGCCTTGTCGATTGTCGCCTTGCCGTCGCCGTCTCTGGCCGGGCCCGCGGCGATGGTGGCGGCGACCTCGAGGCCTTCCGGCACGCAGACATCGGCGCAGACCAGGAAGTCGATATGGGCTTTCAGCGGCAAGGGCTGGCCGGCGGCGAAATGGCCGCCATTGTGCAGCTTGACCAACAGGACGGTGCGGCCCTCATAGCCATAGCTCACCAGGCCGAGCGTCGGCAGAAGCTTCGGTATCGGGAACTGGATGTCGCCGGCCGAAAAGCCGTCCGGCAGGTCCCAGGTGACCTTGGGCGCCAGACCCGTATCGCCGGGATTGACCCAGTAGGTGTGCCAGCCGGGTGCCGAGGTGTAATCGATTGCGGCCCACAGGTCCGCGCCGCCCGGAACCGCCGCAGATGCGGTGACCAGTTTGGCCTTGATGTGCGCCGACTGGCCGTCCTGGGCGTGAGCACCGGCGGCAGCTGTCAGTAGCGTCAGAGCCGTCAGCAGAAATCGGAAGAAACCCCTGAAACGCACACGTCACCTGTTGGCTGGAATTTCGCTGATTTGTGCCGCGTCTTATGCCCGGCGTAAAGGGGGTTGCGTCACTTTAGTAGATAGACGCCGCTGTCGCTCAAAAGGTTACCGGCAACGTCGCCAAAATCGGGCACGGGGAAGGTGGCGATCCGTTGCAAGGCGTCGACGGGCAAGGGCTTGCGGCCCGGATCGCCGATCAGCACGTCGCAACCGGCGTCCCGGCATCTGCGTGCGAACGGCAGGACGCGCCGGGCGACGGCTTCGTCGTAGAAGACATCGCCGATCAGGATAAGATCGGCGCCGGGCGCCGGATCGTCGAGGATATCGGCGCACCGGGTGGCGATCGCGACGCCATTCAGTTCGGCGTTGAGCTGGGTCGCGGCTATGGCATTGGGATCGATATCGATCGCCTGGATTTCGGCTGCGCCGGTCAGGGCCGCCGCGATGGCGGCTATGCCCGAACCGGTGCCGAGATCGAGTACATGCTTGCCCTTGGCGATGTGCGGGGTATCGAGCAGATAGCGCGCCAGCACGGTCCCGCCCGCCCAGCCATAGGCCCAGTAGGGAGAGACATCGCCGGCTATGCGCGACAGCCGGCTGGCCGGATGAGCGGCATAGAGGCGGATTTCCGGCACGCCGGGTGCGGGCCGGACGTGCAGGTTGGCCTCGATAAAGGCGCGCGGATCGGAAATCACAGATCGACGTTGAGCTTGCGCGCCAGGCTGAGGATTTCGTTGCGCAAGGACCCGTTCGACGAACCCATCAGCTTGGTGACGGCCTTGGACGCGGCGTCGCGGTCGCACGACAGGATCATGCGCTTGACCTGGCCGAGGCCGGCGGGCGGCATGGACAGCCGGTTGAAGCCGAGCGCGATCAGCACGAAGGCCTCGAGCGGCCGTCCGGCGATTTCACCGCAGATCGAAACGGGGGTGCCCGATTCCTCGGCGGCCTTCTGGATCGACGACAGGGCCCGCAGCAGCGGCGGCGACAGCGGGTCGTAGCGGTCGCTCATCTTCGGATTGGTGCGGTCGGCGGCGAACAGGTACTGCGTCAGGTCGTTGGTGCCGACGCTGGCGAAGTCGACCAGTGGCAGAAGCGCGTCGAGGTGAAACAGCAGCGACGGGCATTCGATCATGGCGCCGACGCGCAGGATGGCGGGCAGCGGGCGGCCGCGGCGGCGCGCCCAGGCGCATTCGATATCGACCATTTCGCGCGCCGTGCGGAATTCGTCGATCGAGGCGACCATGGGGAACATGATGCGCAGTTCGCGGCCGCGCGCGGCGGTCAAAAGCGCGCGCAGCTGCATGCGCAGCAGCGCCGGCCGGTCGAGGCCCATGCGGATGGCGCGCCAGCCGAGCGCGGGGTTTTCCTCGCGCTCCATCTCCATGTACGGCAGGATCTTGTCGCCGCCCAGATCGAGCGTGCGGAAGGTGACCGGGCGGTCGCCGGCACCGTCCATGATGCGCTCATACAGGTCGGTCTGGCGCTTGAGGCGCGGCAGGTCCTCGGACACCATGAACTGGAATTCGGTGCGGAACAGGCCTATGCCCTCGGCGCCCGTCTCGTTCATGATCTCGATATCGAATTCGAGACCCGCGTTCATCAGAAGCGTGACGCGCTGGCCGTCCTTGGTGACGGCGGGCACGTCCTTGATGCGGCCGAACTCGGCCTTGCGCTGGGCGCGGACGTCGATGCGTGCCATGGCCGCGCCGATGATGTCGGGGCGGGGGCGCAGGTAGGCTTCGCCGGTTTCGCCGTCGACGATGACGGGGTCGCCCTGGTTGACCTTGTCGCGCAGGGTCTGCAGGCGGCCGACGCAGGGAATCTGAAGCGCGCGCGCGACGATGGCGGCGTGATTCGACGACGAGCCTTCTTCGAGCAGGATGCCTTTCAGGCGCGTGCGGTCGTATTCCAGCAGGTCGGCGGGACCGAGGTCGCGCGCCACCAGGATGGCGTCGTGGGGAATCTCGCGCGCCACCGTGTTCTTGCCGGCCAGGACGCGCAGCAGGCGGTTGGCCAGGTCTTCGAGATCGTGCAGGCGCTCGCGCATATAGGCGTCACGCGCGCTGTTGAGCCGGGCGCGCTGTTCGTTGCGCACGCGTTCGACGGCGGCTTCCGCGGTCAGGCCGTTGCGCACGGCCTCGACCAGGTTGCGCGTCCACCCACGGTCGTGGGCGAACATGCGGTAGGTTTCGAGCACGTCGAAGGTCGGGCCCGCCAGGCCGTGCTGGCCTTCGAACATGGCGTCGATCTGTTCGCGTAAGGCAGAGATGGCGTCGAGCAGCCGCGCCTCTTCGGCGACGGGGTCGTCGGTCAGCAGGTGTTCGGGCGTCACCGGCACTTCGTGCAGCACGACCGTGCCGAGCGCCAGGCCGTCGGCGAAGATCGAGCCCTTGATGCGCTCGGGCCGGCTGGGGGACAGTTCGATGTCCTTGAGTTCCTCGATCCCCACCAGGTCGCCGGCGGTGACGATCTCGGCCAGCACCATGGCGATGATCTGGAGGTCCTCGACCTCTTCTTCCTCGTAACGGCGGGCGGCCATGTTCTGCACGACCAGGACGCCGATGGTGCGGCCGCCGCGCAGGAGCGGCACGCCGAGGAAGGAGCGGTAGGGATCTTCGCCTGTTTCCGGGCGGTAGGAGAAGCTGGGGTGCGCCGGGGCGTCCATCAGGTTCAGCGGGGCGCCGGCACGGGCGACTTCACCGACCAGACCTTCGGACAGCCGCATGCGCGTCTTGTGGACGGCGTCGCGGTTCAGGCCTTCGGTGGCGAACAGTTCCAGTTCCTCGGAGGTACGGCGCAGGTAGATCGAGCACACTTCGGCGACCATCGACGACGCGATGATGCGCACGACGGCGTCGAGCCGCGACTGGGCGGACTGATCGTCCTCCATGATTTCGCGGATCTGCCGCAGCAAACCGCGCTGGCCGCGCACCGGACCTGCCTTCGTCACTATCGTCTTGTCCCTCTCGTCACCCGTTTTGCGGGAGCGGACCGAGTTTCGGTCCCTTTGGCCGCGCTGTCTAGTCCGTGCGGCAATTTAGCCGCAAGTCACGAAAGCGTTTATAATCACAATGATTTAACAGTCGGATACAATCTTTCCGTCGTTCGCTATAACGGCTTATCTACACGCCGCGCGGGTCAGCCAGGCGATCTCGTCGGCCAGCTTCTGCGCCGGCACGGCGATCAGCCGCTCCTCCAGCCCGATGCTGATGATGCCGTGGACCGCGGCGAACAGGGTGCGCGCCCGCACTGTCAGCGCGATGGTGTCGAGATTGGGCATGATGACCTTCAACGGTTCGGCGATGTGCCGGAACAGCCTGAGCTGGTCCTGCGCCGCCCAGTCGGGCAAGGGGGAATCGACGCGTAGCTCGAACACCATGCGCCACAAGGGCAGATTCTTGCGCGCGAAGTCGAGATAGGTGTGGGCGACCGCCACCAGGCGCTCGATCGCCTCCTCGCGCGTCGCCATGGGCAGGTGGCCGGTGCGTTCCGCCGCCGAATCGCCCAGGCGATTGAGAGTGCGCGAACTGACCAGCAGCAGGAGCGCATCCATATCGTCGACGATATTGTACAGGCCGCCCAAGGCGATGCCGATGTCGGCCGCCAGGTCGCGCGCCTTCAGGCTCAGCAGGCCGTTGTCGCAGATTCGCTTTTCGGCGGCGGCGATCAGGGCTTCCAGTTGCGCCTGGCGGCGGTCTTGCGTGCGCGTCGACGCCTTATGTGGCGCCTTGTTTTGTAGGGGTTCCATAGGGTACTCATAAAAAAATTGAACTTTGTTCAAAATATTTCTTGAACGACGTTCAAAAATACCGTATCCATCAATTCGTGAACGACGTTCATATCATCAATAGCCCCGATGGTGAAGCGTCGATCACGGCACGGGCCGGTTTTTATCGGATCGTGGGGGACTTGGGGGGACCAAGCCGGGGGTGAGGGCGGTAATCCGACGCCTTCACCCCTTTGGTCCCGAAACAGGGCTATTCAGAAGGAATACGGCCATGGCCGCGACGAAGTGGGTAAAGCGTTTTGCGATGAGTCTGGTTGTCCTGGCAGTGGTGCCTTTGGCGGTTGCCGCGCACGGTCATTTCCAGGGCAAGTCCCGCGCCGAGATGACGCGTGAAGCCGAACTGGCGGCCAACGACCTGCCGAAACTGCTGCATTATCAGCCGACCGACGGCTCGCGCTACGAAGGCCGCATTCGTCACGCCATGGACCCGGCCAATATCCAGCCGAAGTAGGCTGTTGTGGGCGATGATCCGGCGCCGTCCATCGGCAAATTTTTCGGCGGGCTGAACAGCCTATGCGAGCAAGGGTTTCTCGGGCCTCTTCCCGGGGTATTGCGCAACCTTCCGGTATTCATATGCGTCTTCCTGGCGCTTTTCCTGCTGCCGCTGGCGATGGGAAAGGCCGGGGTATGGCGCCGGATCCTGATGGGTTACGCGCTCTATTGGTTCGGGATCGCGATAGCCATCGGTCTGTACGGGACGTTTTTTAACGGGCACTTGCCGGAAGCCGTCGGCAATGCCGCCGCATATGCGCTGGTGCCTTACGCCGGCATCGGCCTGACGGTGGTTATCTGTAACAAAGGATATCGGGCTGCGTCGGCGGCTTTGGTCGTCGCCAACCTTTATGTCGCCTTTTTCGTGAGCTTTATCAGCGCGATGGCGATTACGGGGGATTGGATTTAGGGCGATGCGTTACGGATAGTGGAAGGGCGGAAGCGCGCGGACAATCGGCGCCACCCGCATCGACGCCTCGATTTCAGCCAGGTACGTCCGGACCTTGGTCAGCGGATGGTCGGGAATCATCGCATCATGTTTCGCGTCATCGGCGAGATTGCGCATAAAGGCATCGGTCCTGCCGGGCTCATAAGGATCCTGTTCCCAGCCGATAATCTTTCGGGTCACAGGATCGGAGTCTCGCAATCCAGCCATCATAAACACCATGGTTTCCCGCATGCCGGTGGTTCCGCGTTCTTCGCTTTGAACCCTGACGACGTAGGACGACGCAGCGAAAGGCAGGGTATAGGCGCCCATGAAAACGAAGCCGCGTGGATCCATGCGGCCCTTGAACAAGGTGCGGACGGCCGGAAGACCGTCGACCTGGGCCGTCTCGGTCTCGATCAGGGCCAGGTCGTTTTCTATCGTCGCGCGCCGATAGGTGCGGCGCAGTCCGTCAACATCGTCAAGCGCGGCGTCTATATCCGGCATCATGTCGAAAAAGTTGATCGACAGGATATCGCCGGCGGCATTGCCGTACAGGGCAGCCTGCGCGTCTTCGCGCGCAAGGCGCCAGCCCTCAGGCAGGGTGAAAAGGGTACTGATCGGCGCTGAGCTCATTTGTCGTCTATATCCGTTTGGATCTCGGGTTGCGATGAGTACCGGATGTAATGGATTGCGCCAGTCTCATTTGGTGAGGGAGCAAATAAAAACCTCTCCGGGCTGGTGGCTGGAGAGGTCTTCTTCCATTAGCTCGCCACCCTTCGGGTGGCTACGCCCCCTCCACCGCTTCGCGGTCCCCCTCCCCATCTAACGATGGGGAGGAGACGAGTGAGCGCTGTCCTTTCAGCGCGCGCTGTAGCGGGTCCGGGTTGAGGGGGCTTGCCCCCTTACCAGATGCGGACGCGGTCTTCGGGTTTGACGTAGTACTTGCCGTCGGTGACGTTGAAGGCCTTGTACCAGGCATCGACGTTGCGCGGGGCGCCGATGGCGCGGTACATGTCCGGCGAGTGCGGGTCGGACGTCACCAGGAACTTCTGGAAGTCCAGCTGGTACTTGGATTGCCAGACCTGCGCGAAGCCGAGGAAGACGCGCTGGTCGCCGGTGAAACCGTCGAGCACTGGCGCATCCTTGCCGTTCAGCGACAGGTGGTAGGCGTCGAGCGCCACCAGCAGGCCGCCGAGGTCGGCGATGTTTTCGCCCATGGTCAGGCCGCCCTGGACGTGGACGCCAGGGGCGACTTCGTAGGCGTCGTACTGCGCGCCCAGCGCCTTGGTCTGGGCTTCGAACTTTGCCGAATCCTCGGGCGCCCACCAGTCGTTGAGCGCGCCCTTGGCGTCGTAATGGCGGCCCTGGTCGTCGAAGCCGTGGGTGATTTCGTGGCCGATGACAGCGCCGATGCTGCCATAGTTGACGGCCATGTCGGCCTTGGGATCGAAGAAGGGCGGCTGCAGGATGGCGGCGGGAAAGACGATCTCGTTACGCGTCGGCGAGTAGTAGGCGTTGACCGTCTGCGGCGTCATGCCCCAGTCGTCGGGATCGATCGGACGGTCGATATGCGACACCTGGTAGGCCCAGTCGAAGGCCGACGAGCGCTCGACATTGCCGTACAGGTCGCCGGCCTTTATGGTCAGCTTGGAATAGTCGCGCCACTTGTTGGGATAGCCGATCTTGACGCCGAAGGCGGCCAGCTTTTCCAGGGCCTTGGCCTTGGTCGGCGCACTCATCCAGGTCACGTTTTCGAGGCGCGCCTTCATGGCGGTCAGCAGGTCGTGGACCAGGGCGTTCATCTTGACCTTGGACGCCGGTGGGAAATAGTCGCGGACATAGGCGCGGCCGAGCGCTTCGCCCAGCTTGTCGTCGGTCAGGCCGACGGCGCGCTTCCACATGGGGCGCTGTTCCTCGATGCCGTAAAGCGCCTTGGAGCGGAAGCTGAAGCGGCGGTCGTAGACGCGCTGCGACAGGTAGGGCGAAGCCTGGTCGATGACGTGGAAGGCTTCCCAGGCCTTCAGCGTTTCGAGCGGCGTATCGGCGAAGATCTTGGCGATCTTGGGGAAGGCGGTATTTTCGGCGACCACGACCTTGCTGGCCTGGCTGACGCCGGCGCCCTGGAAGAAGGCCGCCCAGTCGAAGCCGGGCGCGTAGGCCGGCAGTTCGCCCAGGGCCATCGGATTATAGGTCTTGGTGTCGTCGCGGCGGTCGATGCGGTTCCAGCTGACCTTGGCGATCTCGGTTTCGAAGTCGACGATGGCCTGGGCGTTGGCCTCGGCGTTCGGATAGCCGGCGATCTTGAACAGGTCGGCGATGTAGGCCTGGTAGGCCTTCTTCTTGTCGGCATAGGTATCGACCAGGTAATAGTCGCGGTCGGGCAGGCCGAGGCCGGCCTGGCCGACCTGGAGTGCCCAGTAGCCCGGCTTCTTGGCGTCGTCGCCGACGCTGAGGCCGAAGACCGCCGAGCCGAAACCGTTCGACGTCCAGCCCATGAAGCGCGCCAGGTCCGCCTTGGTCTTGATGGCAGCGACCTTGGCCAGTTCGGGCTTCAGCGGCGCGATGTCGAGCTTGTCGCGCGCCTTCACGTCCATCATCGACTTGTAGAGATCGGCGATTTTCTGGTCGTCGCCGGTCAAGCCCTTCTTCGCCGCCAGGCCGGTGACCAGCGCCTTGAGTTGCAATTCCGAAAGATCGGCCAGCTTGTTGAAGCTGCCGTAGCCGGGCTGGTCGCCGGGGATTTTCATGGCGGCCAGGGCCTTGCCGTTGGCGTAGTTGAAGAAGTCGTCGCCCGGCTTGACGGCGGGGTCCATGCCGGACACGTCGAAGCCCCAGGTGCCGTAGGATTTCGCCAGGTTCGCCATGGTGTCAGCGTCGGACGGCGCCGCGGCCGTCTCGGCCAGCAGGCTGTGTTCGCGCGGGGCCGTGGGCACGTCATGGCTTGTGACCTCGGCGAAGACCGGCGCCGAAAGCGGAAGAAGGATTGCGGTGGTCAGAAAAAGGGTGCGAAGCGTGCGCATTATAATGTCTCTCGCATGTTACGGGCACGGGGAGACGGTTGCTGCCCCTTCGCCTTTAAGGGCACCATGATACACATGTAACCGTTTGTATCATGAAATCTTTGTAATGAAGGCGAGGCTTTCGCCGCTCAGGCGCCCGATCCTGCTCAGTATTGCGGCGCGCTTGCCGGGATGGACGCGCCATCCCGGAGGATCATTTACCCGTGTGGTCGTGCGCTTCCAGCCGGCTGCGCAAGGTGTCGATCTCGTGGAAGAAGCGCTTCCGTATTTCGGCGGCAAAAGGATTGTCGCGTTCGATCGACAGGAAGAGTTCGTCGGAATCGCCCTGCACCAGGCCCACGCCCTGCATCATCAGGTCATAGGAGCGCGTGGTGTGGACGCGCGGCAGGGGTTCGAGACCGCTCAGCACCTTGGCGATCAGGTGGGTCAGGCCCTGCACGGCCGCCAGGGCATGGTCGTGCTGCTCAGGCGTGGCCAGCGAAACCTTGAGGTCCAGGGTGTCGCGGAAGAAGCGCAGGATCGGGCCGATGCGGCGGATGCGCACCGGGCAGACGACGATTTCCAGGTCGTGGATGCCCTTGCGCGCGGATTGCGGCCCGAACAGGGGATGGGTGCACAGGATGTAGACGCTCTTCGGCAGGGCGTCGAGCAGCCACTGAGCCGGCTTCATCTTCACCGAGCCGACGTCGATGACAAGGGCGCGCGGATGCAGGTAGGGAGCTATGCTTTCGGCCAGCGCCTTCAGTGTCCGGACGGGCGTCGCCAGGACAACGATGCGGCAGGCGGCCGTCTCTTCCAGCGTCGTCAGGGTGACGTTGTGACGCTTGGCGTAGGCGCGCGCCTCGGGGCTGGGATCGTAAGCATAGATCTCGAAATAGGGGGCGAGATGCTTGACTATGAGCCGCCCGAAGGCGCCCAGACCGAATAGTCCCAGCTTGTGCGTTTTCCTGAACACGCCTGTACTTCGCTCTTCCGAAAAAACCGAAACCGCGCGCGTAACATATTTATAAAAGCGAGGCGAGGACAATCCCCGCCGCAGGGCTGATTTCGGGAGTTTTGCGCAAAGATCGGGAAAATTTTGCGCCCGTGGCAGGGCGGGCGCAAAAATCGACCTCTGTGAAACTACCAGCCGAAACGTTTCTTCTTGGCGCCCGGGCCCTTTTTCGGGGATTCCAGCGCCCTCTGCGCCGGGGTCTTGGGCAGTTCGTCCAGGGTTATGAAGCCGTCGCCATTGACATCGAGCACGTTGAAGCGCTGGGCCGTGGCGTTGACCCATTCGTCCATCGAGATGCGGAAATCGTAGTTGGCGTCTGCGCCGCGGATGGGCTGCGGCTCGTCTATCAGGCCGTATTGCGACGCCCCCTGGATCGACTTCTGGTACCGGCCGAGTGTCGGATCCTTGTCAACGCTGTCGTCGGTGTCGTCGTTGTGGAAATTCGTCGGCTGGTCGATGCGTGGATCGACGCGCGTGATTTCCGGCGCCACCTCGGTCTCGTAGAAGGTATTTTCCGGGCTGGAAATATAGTTGTCGCGATTGCGGTCGAGCATACGGAAGAAGTTCACCGCGTCGTTCGTGAACTCATCGCGGCTGAGTTTGCCGTCATGGTCCTTGTCGGCCTGGGCAAACCAGGCGGCGACGGGGTAGGGCTCGCCCGGCTTGGCGCGAAACGGTTGCCCGGACGGCGAGAAGAAGACCTGAAGGCCGTGGCCGTCCATCTGGATGTCTTCGGGCCCGCCCCGCGGCATGGGCTGGGCCGATGCCGTCGTGGCAACGCCGGCGAGAAGCACGGCCGAAAGGACAATCCGGGGGAACAAGGACATGGCAATCTCGCAGATATGCGGACAAAAGATCAGGGCGCGGAAAGATGTAGCACATCGTGCGGGGGCCGCAAGCGCCGAATCTTGGTAGGAAAGGCTTGCCCGGCAATTTTTACCCGTGATCATTTATGTCCTCTTTTGTTTTGCTATTGTAATTTTCAGTATAAATTGAATATTGATCGGAGATTTATTTATGTTTTCGATGTTTCAGATTTGAAATATGCCTTAAAATAAGATTTTGTTAATTGTGGGAACGCTTCTTTCATCTTGCGGACAAGGGTGTCCGCGGACGATCAGGAGATGATCATGACTATCAGCGTAAACGGCTCGGGCGCCGGTTCGTCGCTGATGCAGTTGGCGCGGCTGTTCAGCCAGATCCAGTCCGGTCAGACGACCGGATCCAGCAGCACCACCAGCACCAGTTCGACAAGCAGCACAACGGGCAGCACAACGGGCAGCAGCACGTCTGCCTCCGACACCAGCTCGACCGACACGTCGGCCAGCGACCTCGTCGCCCAGCTTCAGTCCTTCTTCCAGAGCGCCCTGTCTTCGGACACCATGGGCGGCCTGCTGCAGGCCCAGGGCGGCGGCAACGGCGGACAGATGGGGCCTCCGCCGGGTGGTGGCGGTGGCGGGGCCGGCGGACCGCCGAGCCTCAGCGACATCGACAGCAATGGCGACGGCAGCATCAGCAAGACCGAGTTCGAAAGCTTCGCCTCGTCGAAGTCGGACGGCACGTCGTCGACCTCTTCGACTTCGGACACATCCAAGGCCGACGAAATGTTCAGCAAGATGGACACGAACGGCGACGGCACGGTCAGCGCCGACGAGAAGACGGCGTTCGACAAGAAGATGGAAGCCAACCGCCCGTCGGGTCCGCCCCCTGGACCGCCGCCGTCCGCCACGGCGTCCACCGACTCGTCCTCGTCGTCATCGAGCGACAGCAGTGCGTCGGATACCGGCACGCAGAGCATGGCGGACATGATGCAGCAATTGCTGACCGCGCTGCAAAGCTATGCGTCGACCGCGAACAGCACGAGCAGCAGCACTTCGACGGCGGCGACGTCGTCCGCCAGCACGACTTCGGTCGCGGCCTGATATGCGAACGGCCGCGACGATCGTCGCGGCCGGCCACAGGTCTCGCCTGAAAGGACAGGCTCAGGAGAAGGCGTCGGCGATCGCCTTGGTGTTGTCTGTGGGGCCGTACTTGTTGGGGCCCGGCGTGCTTTCGAGGCAGTGAAAGACCAGCACGACGAAGCCGCCAAGCGGCAGGGCGCCGAGCAGCAGCCACCAGCCGCTGCGGTTTGTATCGTGCAGACGGCGGATCGACACGGCGAGCGAAGGCAGGATCAGTCCGAAAAAGGCGACGAGCATGAACAGACCCAGTATGGCGGAAACGATCTGGGACTGAAGGATTGCGCCCACGAACGAAGGGACGATCAAAGCCAGGAGGTAGAAGAGAAAGAACCACCAATATTCCGACCGCGTCGCGCGGCCCTCGAATTTCGCATAGTTTTTAAGACAGCTTTGGATTGCCTGCGGAAACGTCATATATCACCCCGGAGTTCTGCCGCGCACCGGCGCACGGCCAACCGGTCATGGCATATTTCACGGTTATGTGAAAGGGCGCTTTACTGGCCGAACCACTCTTTGCGCACGGACGTCCAGATATAGTCGAGAATGAGGTAGAAGAAGACCGACTTGACGATGCGGAAGGTCTCGAAATGCAGGAAATATTCTGCGCAAATCGCCAGCGACAGCGTTGCCATCATGACATAGGCTGCGATCAGCAGCTTTTTGGGCATCAAAAGCTTTTCAACGAGAGACATATACGCGTCCTGTACTGTGCGGGATGGTCTTAACCTACATGGACCCGGTTGCCCAGACGTTAACAGGATTTTTATTCCGCCCTTATCGAAACCGCCGCCGCGCCGTGTCGCGTTTCCCCGAAAGGCGTGTGATAGCCACACCCTGTTGGCGGAGGCTGTGCCATGAACGCGCATTCTGAATATCACGGACCATCGGGCCTGGGCCGGCTGTGGTCGATCGGCAAGCGGACGGTCAAGGCGTGGAACGACGACCGTATTCCCTTGCACGGCGCGGCGCTGGCCTTCTATTCGGTGCTGTCGATCGGGCCGGTTCTGTTGATCATCATGTCCGTCGCCGGGCTCGTTTTCGGACACGACGCGACGTCGGGCTACATGGTCGGACAGATGCGCCGGCTGATCGGCGAACAGGGAGCGGGCGCCATCGAGGACATCCTTCTGCATTCGCGCAGCCCGGCGAAAAGCCTCCTGGCGACGGCGATCGGCGTGGCGACCCTGCTGTTTTCGGCTTCGGGCTTCTTCGGCCAGCTGCAACTGGCGCTCAACACCATCTGGAAGGTGCCGACCGAACGCGCAGGCATGTTCGACGTGGTCAAGAAACGGCTTCTGTCCTTCGGCCTGATTGCCGGCATATGCCTGTTGCTGCTGTTCTCGCTGGTGGTGTCGGCCGGAATCGAAGCCTTTACGGCCGCGTTCAACGGCTATCTGCCGGATGTTGTCCTGCCGGTGACCAACTTCGTCGTATCGATCGTGGTGACCACGCTTTTATTCGCCATGACGTTCAGGATATTGCCCGATGTCGATATCCGCTGGAGCGATGTCTGGGTGGGTGCGATCATCACGGCGTTGCTCTTCTCGCTCGGCAAGTACCTGATCGGGCTTTATCTTGGCCGCAGCGCCTTCGCCTCGACCTACGGGGCGGCGGGATCGCTGATCGCGCTCCTGACCTGGGTCTATTATTCGGCGCAGATATTCTTCCTGGGCGCCGAGTTCACCAAGGTCTATGCCTCGGCCACCGGTGAAAGCCTTGCGGCCAAGCACGCCCGCACCGAGGAACGGCTGGCCTATGAGGCGGCGCCGGCCGAACTGCGCCAGTTTATCGAGGCGCGGATACGGGCGCGGGCGCACCATCAAACTTAAAGGAAAAGATCGCCTATCCCGGCTTCGAAGGTGGCGGTCAGCTCGACGTGGCCGAGCGGTGCGGCCAGCGCCGCGGCCAGGAAACGGCCAACGGCTTCCGGGAAGCTGATGGCTTCGCGATGCAGGGCGACCAGGTTGGCGCGAACGAAGAAACCGAGCACGCCGACCTGATAGTCGTCGCGCGACGGCATGCGCAGCGCAATCATTTCGATGATGTCGAGGGCGATTTCCTCGCCACCCTCCACGCCGGTCTCGAACGCGACGAGAAGACCGGAAATCTGCGCCTTGAGCAGGGAAGCTCCGCTTTCGACGAACATGACACGCACTCCAGGGTTAATTCCTGAATGCGACGCTAATCCTTCGCGCGTAAAGCGGCAGCACCGGTTGCGGTTGGATCGGTAAGGACCGTATCAGTTATTTCGTTGTCTGCGCCTTTGCTAAAATGTCGGCTTCGACAATGCTGAGCGTCATGCCGGCGGGCACCTTGTCGGCGCCGACGCTTTGCGCTTCCTTGTTGTCCTTGAGCTCGACGATCTTGCCAAAGGCGTCGCGGTCCTCCGTGTTCCCCATAAGGCTGATGCGTAAGGATTTGCCGGTGACCGGCTTGAGATCGAGGTCGACATAGCCCAGCGACTTGGGCGTGGTGCCCTCAAACACCACCTGGCCGTCGACCGTGACGCGGATCGGATAGGCGCGCAGGCGCCAGCCGGTCAGCTTCAGCGACAGGGCTTCGGGCGTGTCGGGATGGGTGAAGGTGTATTCGATCCAGGCGGTTTCCGGCTTGCCGTCGCTGGTCCAGGCAGTGGTTTCGTTGTCGTCGTGGCTCTTTGCCGCCGCATCGGCGTTGGAGCCCGCGGTGATCGAGGCGATGTCCACAGCGCGGCGCCACTGGGTGAAGGACGGCGTCGAAGGCGTTGGGCCGCGCGACAGGTCCGAGGGTTGATAGTCCTCGGCAAAGACACTCGACAGTCCATCCTTGGCGGCGACGGGCTTGCTGACCGTATCGAGCGTTGCACCTTTCAGGCCGTCTGCGGAAGCTTCAAGATGAACCTTGCCGGCGGTGTTGGTCGACCGGATCAGCACGCGGTTGACGCCCAGCTCGACCGGCAGGGTCGTGGCCAGAACGCCGTTGGCCGCGTCCTTCTTGGCGGGATCGGCGGGGGCTTCGGTCTGGGCGATGCCGCCCTTCCACTGGGCAGCGCCCTTCAACTTGAAGGTAACGGGATTGAAGGCGGTAGGCACGCGCTGGCCCTTGCCGTCGACGACCTCGACATCGACCAGCATCAGGTCGGCGCCGTCGGCCATCAGCCCGCGCGGACCGTAATGCGGCGTCAGGCGGATAGACGCCGGCGCACCGGCCGTGGTGGCGACGTCCTGCGACGTGCGGCCGTCGTCATAGGTGGCGACTGCTTTCAGCTCGCCCGGCGTAAAGGCCACGTTCGGGAAGGTGAACAGGAAGCCGTCGCTTCTCTGGCCCTGGCCCAGCGACTTGCCGTTGACGAACAGCTCGACGTGGTCGCCGTTCGAGGCGACATAGATCGTCTTGGTCGTGCCGGGGGCGTAGGTCCAGTGGCCGATAATGTGGGTGCGCGGCACCTCGGAATTGACCCAGCCGTCCCACATGACCTGGTGGACGTACCACGGGTCCTTGGGCAGGCGCACGGCGTCGATCACGCCGGACCGGCGGTAATTGTTGTCGCCGCGGAAGTGGGAGTTCGAGTCGGTAAAGCCGATCTTGACGCCGCCGGCGCTGACGCGCGTGCCTGATCCTGGCCGTTCGCGGTAATAGTCGTCCCAGCGCCTGACGTCCTCGACCGCCATCGATTCGACATTGCGGTTATAGTCGGGGGCATCCTTGTGGAAGGGGGGCGTAAAGTCGTCCTGATAAGCGCGGGCGGCTTCGTCGCGCGAATATTCGTGGGCCCATAACGGCTTGGTCGCGCTCTTGTTGATATAGAGCATTTCGCCGCCGTATTCGGCGACCGAGTCTGCGCCCAGCATCTCACGTGAACCGATGGCGCGGCCGCCGTGCGGATCATATTGATCGCGGACGGCCTTCATGTCGGCCATGTGCGCCGGGCTGATGCCCTTGTTGCCGCTCTCGTAGAAAACGATCGACGGGTCGTTGCGGTTATAGATGATGGCGTCGCGCATCAGCTCGACGCGCTGCGTCCAGCGCCGGCCGGAAGGATCGCCTTCGCTGTCGCCGGCAGGCATGTTGGTGATCAGGCCCAGGCGGTCGGACGATTCGATCTGCTGCTTCGACGGCGTGACGTGCATCCAGCGCACCAGGTTGCCGTTCGATCCCGTCACCAGCCCGTCCGAGAAGTCCGTGATCCACGGCGGCACCGAAATGCCGACCGCCGGCCATTCGTCGGTCGTACGCTGGGCGTAGCCTTTGAGCTGCAAAACCCGATCGTTCAGTTTGAACATGCCGTCGGCGAATTCCGTCTTGCGGAAGCCGGTCCTGGTATCGACGGCGTCGATGACGTGGCCGGCCTTGTCCTTCAGCACGGTCGTGACCGTATAAAGATAGCCGTAGCCCCAGCTCCAGAAATGCAGGCCGGACAGGCGCCTTTCGGCCACCAGGGTTTTCGTTTCGCCGGACTGGATCGTCGCCGTGCCACCGTCGAAACTGGCCACCGTCTTGCCATCGAGATCGCGGACCTCGACCGTGTAGGCGACGTCGCGGGCCGCCGTGCCGTCATTGCGCGTTTGTGTCTCGGCATGGATCGTCGCGGCTCCCGCCGGCACATCGAAACCGTCGGCCCAGATATAGGCCCCGGTGGTGCCGAGGTTGGAATAGAGCGGCAGGGTCTGGTAGAGGTCGCCGGTCAGGTGCAGGCGCACGGGTTTGTTGATACCGCCGTAATTGGCGTAGAAGTTCATGTCGCTCCACTGGAAGGCGCTGCCGGTGGTGCGCTCCTTGTACTTCCAGTCGTTGTCGACGCGGACCGCCACGACATTGTCGCCGGGCTTCAAGGCGTTGGTGATGTCGAAGCCGAAGGCCATGACGCCATTTTCGCTGAGGCCGATTTCGACGCCGTTGACCCAGACTTCGGCGGCCTGGCGCACGCCCTGGAATTCCAGGAAGGCGTGGCCCGGCCTGAAATCGGCTGGCAGCCTGAAGTGCTTGCGGTACCAGGTGATACCGGTCGACAGCTTGTGGATGTCGCGTGCGAAGGCCTCGGTCTCGTTGAAGGCGTGCGGCAGGGTGACGGCTGTCCAGGCTTTGTCGTCAAAGCCCGTGGTGCTGGCGGCCGGATCGTCGCCTGTCTTCATCACCCAGTCCTGGTCGAAGTCGAACGACTGGCGGGGTGAGGCGATAACGGTCGAGGCGCGCTCGGCCAGGGCGGGCGTGCAGGCGGCGGCAGCCATCAGGGCGGCAGCGCTGACCGTGAGACGTTTCAAAAACATGAGGTCTGCTTAGGGCGAGAATGATCCGGCCTGACCAATATTGCGCATATATGATCAATTGGCAAGGCCGGATCAAAATCACGCACGACTCATCACCCCGAGCCAGCCCGGGTGAAGCCATCGCACGGCTTTGGACATCAGGGAACGCGGCGGGCCGAGACGATCTTGACGGGGGCGGCCAGCATCTGGCCCTTCATATTGTCGTCGCCCTTCTTGTGCTGGACGGTCTTGCCAGCCAGGATCGACCTGACAACGTCCATGCCCGACACGACGTGACCGAAGGCGGCGAAGCCGAGATTGTCACCCGACGGGTCTTTCCCTGCGTCGAGGAAGGTCATGTCGCCGACGCAGATGAAGAAGTCTTCCGACGCTGTGCCCGGGGCATAGCGCGCCATCGAGATCGTGCCGTCGACATTCGACAGGCCGGTTTTCTTCGTCGATTCATGAGCGATCGGCGAATAGGGACGCTCTCCGCCGCCGGCCTGGACCAGGCCCTGTTCCGGCGTATAGCGCAGGGCGCGGTAGAAGACCGTGTTGTCGAACTTTTGCGTATCGACATAGTGCAGGAAGTTCTTGACCGTGACCGGCGCCTTCTTTGCCTCGAGCTCAACGACAATCGTGCCCTTGGTCGTCACGATGGAGACGCGCGGATGATCGGGATCGGCGGCCAACGCAGGGTGCGACAGGGCCAGGACGGCGAGGGCGGCAATCAGGCTGCGGCGGATCATAAGCGACTATACCTTTACCTTCGTGGCGGCATCGTGGCCGACGACCGTGGTCCATTTGCGGACCGTCCAGGACTTCACCAGCCCGTTGAGGACATAAGGATCGTTGCGTGCAAACGCTTCGGCGGCGTCGGGCGTTTCGCTGTCGAACAGCAGCACGCCCGTATCGGCGGGATCGGAAAGCGCTCCGGCCAGGACCATATCGCCGCGGTCGACCGAGGCCCATGCCGCCTTCAGGTGCGCGTCGCGAAACTCAGGCCTGCGTTCGAGATAGTCCTCGACGAAATCGTAGAACAGCAGGAAGTGGCTCATGACACGCGCTTTGCCGAAATGATCTTGACCTGCTTCGCCAGGGTCTGGCCCTGCCATTCGCCGGGCGCGGCCTTGGCCGTGGAAATCTTGCCGTACAGGATCTTCTTGACCACATCCATGCCCTTGACGACGTGCCCGAAGGCGGCAAAGCCGGCATTGTCACCCTTGGGATCGCGGCCGGCATCCATATAGGTCATGTCGCCGACGCAGATCGTCCATTCGTTCGACGCGGTGCCAACGGCGTAGCGCGCGGTCGAGATCGTGCCGTTGACGTGCGACAGGCCCGTCTTGGTCGTCGGCTCGTGCGGGATGGGCGGGTAGGTGAAGCCGTTGGCCGTGGCCTGGATGAAGCCGGCGCCGGTGCCCGACTTCATGGCGCGGTAGAAGTTGCCGCCGTCGAGCTTGTGCGTATCGACATAGTGCAGGAAGTTGGCGGTGGTCGTCGGCGCGTGCTTGCCGTCGAGCTCGACGACGATCTCGCCCTTGTCGGTCAGGATCGAGACGCGGGCCGTGTCTGGCGGTGTGGCAAGACCGGTATCTTCCAGCGTCGGCGCCTTCTTCGGCTTGGGAGCGGGGGCGGGGGCTTCCGCTTTCGGCGGCTCGGCCGGCTTGGAACAGCCCGTCATGACGCCCGTAATCGCGACTGCCGAAAGGGCCAGCACGCCGGCCAGGAATTGACGCCTCATGGTCTCGCTCCGCTTATCCTGCGCTCTTTATCGAAACTCGCGGGCCGCTTGGCAAGAGAAAGCTTGCTGAAAGCTTACGAACGCGAGGCCCATCCGTAATCCCGATTTCCGCCAAGGGACGTTATGGTTGCCCATCGCCGCACGCCGCGGGGAACTGTGGAGATAACATCATGGACATTCAACCTGTAGGCTGGTTAACGGCCATCATCGTCGGCGCCCTTGCCGGCTGGATTTCCGAGCAGATCATGAAGTCGCATCAAGGCCTGCTCATGAACATCATCATGGGCATTATCGGCGCTGTCGTCGCCAATGCCCTGCTGGCCATGTTCGGCATCGCGCTGGGCGGGGTCGTCGGCTACCTGATCGCCGGTATCGTCGGCGCCTGTATCCTGATTGCCATCGGCCGCATGATGCGAGGCCGGACGGTATAAGCGGTCTTTAAAACCCGGATACAAAAAGAGCGGGCCTCGCGGCCCGCTCTTCTGCGTTTGGAGTGCTGGTACACAGGACTTAGAAGTCCATGCCACCCATGCCGCCCATTCCGCCGCCGCCCGGCATGGCCGGCGCTGCGTCCTTCTTGGGCGACTCGACCACGGCGGCTTCCGTCGTGATCAGCAGGCCCGAGACCGAAGCCGCGTCTTGCAGCGCGGTGCGGACGACCTTGGCCGGGTCGATGACGCCGTCGGCGACCAGGTCGACATACTTTTCCGTCTGGGCGTTGAAGCCGTAGGTCGGGCTGTCGTTGCCGAGAACGTTGTTGACGACGACCGAACCTTCGACGCCGGCATTTTCCGAGATCTGACGGATCGGAGCCTGCAGGGCGCGGCGGACGATGGCGATACCGGCCGTCTGGTCGTCATTGGCGCCTTCGAGGGTTTCGAGGGCCTTCGACGCCTTGAGCAGCGCCGTGCCGCCGCCCGGAACGATACCTTCGTCCACGGCCGCGCGGGTGGCGTTGAGCGCGTCGTCGACGCGGTCCTTCTTTTCCTTCACTTCGACTTCGGTCGAGCCGCCGACGCGGATGACCGCGACGCCGCCGGCCAGCTTGGCCAGACGCTCTTGCAGCTTTTCACGGTCGTAGTCCGAGGTGGTTTCCTCGATCTGCTTCTTGATCTGCGCGACGCGGCCTTCGATGTCGGCCTTGTCACCGACGCCGTCGACGATCGTGGTGTTTTCCTTGGTGATCGTGACCTTCTTGGCGCGGCCCAGCATGTCGAGCGACACGGTTTCGAGCTTGATACCCAGGTCTTCCGAGATCACTTCGCCCTTGGTCAGGACGGCGATGTCTTCCAGCATGGCCTTGCGGCGGTCGCCGAAGCCCGGCGCCTTGACGGCGGCGACGCGCAGGCCGCCACGCAGGCGGTTGACGACCAGGGTCGCCAGCGCTTCGCCTTCGACGTCCTCGGCGATGATCAGCAGGGGACGGCCCGACTGAACGACGGCTTCGAGGATCGGCAGCATGGGCTGCAGCGACGAGATCTTCTTGTCGAACACCAGGATGTACGGGTCTTCGAGGACCGCTTCCATCTTGTCCGGGTTGGTGATGAAGTAGGGCGACAGGTAGCCGCGGTCGAACTGCATGCCTTCGACGACATCCAGCTCGGTTTCGGCGGTCTTGGCTTCTTCGACGGTGATGACACCTTCGTTGCCGACCTTTTCCATGGCCTTGGCGATCATTTCACCGACTTCGGTGTCGCCGTTGGCCGAGATGGTGCCGACCTGGGCGATTTCCGAATTGGTCGTGACCTTCTTCGACGACGCCTTGATCTGCTCGACGACGACGCCGACGGCCTTGTCGATGCCGCGCTTCAGGTCCATCGGGTTACGGCCCGAGGCGACCGACTTCAGGCCTTCGACGGCGATGGCTTGGGCCAGGACCGTGGCGGTCGTGGTGCCGTCACCGGCCTTGTCGTTGGTCTTCGAAGCGACTTCGCGGATCAGCTGGGCGCCCAGGTTTTCGAACTTGTCCGAAAGTTCGATTTCCTTGGCGACGGAAACGCCGTCCTTGGTCGAGCGCGGGGCGCCGAAGGACTTTTCGAGGATGACATTGCGGCCCTTGGGACCGAGCGTGACCTTCACCGCATTGGCGAGGATGTTGACGCCGCGCAGGATCTTGTCGCGCGCGTCGGAAGCAAACAATACGTCTTTGGCAGCCATTGTTTCGTTCCTTTAAACTGAGATTGGAAAATAGGACGGTTGCGCGCGATTACGCGACGACAACGCCCAGGATGTCGGATTCCTTGAGGATCAGCAGGTCTTCGCCGTTCAGCTTGACCTCGGTGCCGCCCCACTTGCCAAACAGCACGCGGTCGCCGGCCTTGACGTCGAGAGCGACTTGCTCGCCCTTGTCGTTACGGTTGCCGGGGCCGACGGCGACGACTTCGCCTTCCTGCGGCTTTTCCTTGGCGGTGTCGGGGATGATGATCCCGCCCTTGGTCTTGGCTTCTTCTTCGATGCGCTTGACCAGGACGCGGTCGCCTAACGGGCGAAAGCTCATGATATGTCCTCCATTTGAGTGGGTTTGTTAGCAGTCCCCCGCGGGGAGTGCCAACGACACCCGGGAGGTAGTCTCGGGGTCCGGCGGAGTCAAGGGGCGGGACAAAGGGAAAATTGTAGAAAACTTGCGCAGGCCCGGTCGACGCCCATCTTTTGCCGATGAGCACATTCCTCTTTATTGTCGTTTTCGTCGTCCTCGCCGTGCTGGCGGCCATGTTCGGCCGTCGCATAGGCAAGGGCCTGCGTCACGGCATCGGTATCGGTATGATGCTGTTGGGTTTTGGCCAGGTCATCGACCCGCCGCAGCGCCACGGCACGGAGTCCGTCGAAAACGACCGGGACGAATCGGAAGCAGGGAAGGGCGAAAAGAAGTAGCGGCGCGTTTCTCCTTCCTACGCGCAGCGTGGGGAGGGGGACCCCGAAGGGGGGGAGGGGGCCTCTTTCTTTAGCTTCGTCCCCTCCGTCAGCTTCGCTGACACCTCCCCATTTTCAATGGGGAGAAGGATTCTTTCGCCTACCCCACCGTCAGCAGGTCGCCTTTTTGCACCAACTGGCCATCTGCCGTCAGCGCGCTGACCCGCTCCTCGATCCGCGTCCGTAAGGCCGCCGAGGTCGAGCCGAAGCCGAACAGCCGCGCCACCGCCGGGATCAGGTCGTCCCGCGCAGCGCCGTAATTGTCGCCGACGATCTTCAGCACCGCCGCATCGATCTCGGCCGGCGGCAGCATTTCCGGCTTGCGCAGATTGGCTGACGTCACGCGCGAACGGTCGCGGATATGGATCTGGCTGTCCGGCACGCGCCAGAAGCCGTCATCCTCATCGATGACGCCCTGCGCCTGGTTATAGGCCAGGGCCGCGGCCACGAGGCTTTTCAGCTTCGGCGTCGTGCGCGGCAGGCCCCATAGCGACCGTACGCGCGTGACGACCTCATCTGCGTGGACAGGGTCTTCCTGCTCGACGATCGGCAGGACGATATCGGCCATGTCGGCGATCGACAGGTCGCCCGGATCGCGGCGGCGGTTCACGGCGAACGCCGCCTCGGCATAGTAGAGGCGTTCGGGCGCGTCCCCGGCTTCGGCTGGCGGCGCCAGGGCCTCGGCGACGGCTAGCGGTGTCACGGCCTCCGCCGCCGGCACGGGGGCGTGCGCATCGCGTTCGCGCCACTCGGCCTTCGCGCTATCGATGGCCGCCTCCAGCTTTTTCAGCTCCTCCTTGGGCCGCAGATACCAGTCGGCGCTCCAGACGCGATGGATGATCCAGCCGTGCGCCTCCAGAACCTGCTGGCGCAGGCGGTCGCGGTCGCGCGCCGACCGCGACGCATGGTATTGCGCGCCGTCGCATTCGATGCCCAGCACGAAGCGGCCCGGCCTTTCGGGATCGGCGATGGCCAGGTCGACACGGAATCCGGACGCCCCGATCTGTGTGCGCACATCATAGCCCAGGGCGCGCAGACGCGAGGCCACCTGGTCCTCAAACAGGCTGTCGGTCTCACTGAGGGCATCCGCCGCTGTCTCGAAACGTCCGGTCTCGGCGAAGGTCATGAACAGTTTCAGCGCCGCCACGCCGCGCGACGGCGTGCGCTCCAGGTCGATATCGGCACCGGTGAAGTTGGCGAAGACCTCGCAGCGCAGCTTGGCGCGCGAGATCAGGACATTGAGCCGGCGTTCGCCGCCTTCGCCCGACAACGGCCCGAAATTGTGCGCCAGGTTGCCCTGCTCGGTCTTGCCATAGCCGACCGAGATGAAGATGACGTCGCGCTCGTCGCCCTGGATGTTTTCGAGATTCTTGACGAAAAACGGTTCCGCGCGGCCTTCGTCGAAGAAGGACTCGCAGTCCGGATTCCCTCGCCGCAGCAATTCCAGTTCCTTCAGCACCGCCTGGCGCTGCGACACCGAGAAGGTCGCGACGCCCAGGGATTGCTGCGGATTTTGCTGCGCATGGGCGATCACGGCCTCCGCGACGATCCTGGCTTCCTTCGGATTGGTCCGCGTATTGCCGCGGTCGTAGGCCGTGTCCTTCAGCCAGTGGAATTTCAAACCCATGCCGGCGACCGCATCGAACGGCGACGGCACGATGAACAGGCGGTTGTCGTAGAATTCGCGGTTCGACACGGCGATCAGCGACTGGTGCTTCGAGCGATAATGCCAGCTCAGCATACGGTGGGGCGCGCCCTTGGCCAGGCACAGGTCCAGGATGCTTTCGGCGTCGCGCGCCGCGATCGTCACGCCGTCGTCGTCTTCCGGCGCGTCGTCGCCGGTCAGCGTCTTGAAGAAGGCGGTCGGCGGCAACTGGCGTTCGTCGCCGACGACGGCGATCTGGTCGACGCGGGCAATGGCGCCCAGCGCGTCCACCGGCTCGATTTGCGACGCCTCGTCCATGACCAGCAGGTCGAACTGCAACGCGCCGGGTTTCAGGAACTGCGCCACCGAAAGCGGCGACATCATGAAGACGGGCTTCAGGTCCTGGATGGCGGCGCCGGCCTGTTCCAAAAGCACGCGGATCGGCTTGTGCCCGCGCTTCTTGGCAAGCTCGGCATTGAGCACGCCCAGCGGCCCGATGCCCGCCGAGCCTTTGGGCCGGTCTTCACCGTGACGCACGGCGATTTCCTGCTTGGCCAGTTCGATGCGTTGGGAATCCAGCCGGCGGAAATCGGCCACTTTTCGGGCCTGGCCTTCGCCGTCGAAGGCTTTCAGCTCGGGCCAGGCTTCGAACAGCACGTCGCGCAAGACCTTGGCGTAGGCGCCATCGAAGGCCGGGACGATGTCCTCGCCATCGAGCCCGCCGCCATGCACGGCCTCGACGATCGGCACGGCCCCCAGGCTAGCCAGTTTGCGGCCGCGTGCCGCAAAGGCGATGTAGCGGCTCAAACCTTCCAGGTCACCCGACCACGCGCGGCAGCGTGCATCGAGATCGGAGATGACGACCTTGCGCGCCTCGTCAACACCGAAGGCGCGGGGAAGATCGAGGGTCAATTGGGCAGCCAGGCCGTCAAACAGGGTCGTGACCTCCGTCATCGCGGTGTAGAGCGCCTGGCGTGTCCGGTCGGCGTCGTTCAGGGCCGCATCATCGAGCCCCGCCAGTTTCGGCCAGACCTCGGGCGGCAGGTCGGCGTGCGACTTGCGCCAGTTCAGCACATTGGCCAGGGATTCCCACTGGCTGTCGGCGCCTTGCCACAGGCGCCCGAAGGCCTGGCCCTGTTCGCCCATGCCGGCCATGGCGGCCTCGGTTTTTTGCAGCGAAATGATTTTGTCGACCAGCTTCAGCCGCGCATCGGGGTCTTTCGGCAGAATCCCGCGCAGATACGAACGCAGCAGTGCGATCTGGCGCTTGTAGTCACCGTCGAGGAAGCGGAACAGGTCGCTGCTCTTCGTCGCGATGGCGGTGCGGATGGCGCTGTAGTCGGCGTCGCGCCCGGTCTCGTTGACCAGCGGCAGGACGTCGACGCGCTGCCGCGTCAGGGACTCTCCTGTTTCGATGAGCTTGTCCAGCGCCTTGACGTTGGTCCACGCCGGATGTGGAAACGCCAGGCGGTCGGCGTCGCGCGGCAGCGGCGTCAGTTGCAGCCAGGCCAGGGAGCGCTTGAAATCGTGCAGGACCTCGGGCGGAGGCGCAGCCAGAAGGCGCGTCGCGACCTGCGCTTCGGTCAGGGCGGCTGCGATCGCGATCTGGAGCTTGCCGATGTCGCGCGCGACGGCGTCGCGTTCCGACGGATCGAGCGGGTCGCACGCCACCCCGCGCCACGGATGCTGCGTCGGCTGGCCGACAATGGTGCGGCGTTCGGCGAAGTCCTCCGCCACGGCCCGGCGCTCGGCCACATCGCGGGCCGTCCAGCCGCGTGCGCCGTCGAGCGCGAACTCGCCGCCGGGCTCGCCGTCGCCATGCCAGCCCGCCAGCCGCACCAGGATCTGCTGCGGTGACAGGCCCGACGGAGCAAGCGGTTGATGCAGACGGTCCGCGAAACCGTTGAGATCGCCGGTGACGGCATCCAGCTGTTCCGGAACCGTGGCATCGACACGGACGGCGGGCGTGGCCGCCTCCCGGGTGCGCTTCAGCTCTTCCAGCACGGCACGCTTGTTGACCTTGTTGGAATGCAGTTCCAGTGTCAGCGGCCCCAGGCCCACGGCCTTGAGACGGCAATGGACGACGTCGAGCGCCGCCATCTTTTCGGCCACGAACAGCACCTTCTTGCCTTCGGCGGCCGCGCCGGCAATGATGTTGGTAATGGTCTGCGACTTGCCGGTGCCCGGCGGTCCCTTGACGACCAGGGTGCGGCCGCCGACCACTTCGGCGATGGCGACGGCCTGTGACGAATCGGCGTCGACCACGTGGCGCTGCCCGCCCGGTGGCAAGGTGTCGTCGATAGGCTCATCGTCGCCGACCAGCGGCTGGCTTTCCGGGAAGCCGTCGCGCAGGATGGCGGTGATCATGGCGTGCTGCTCGATCGCCCCCGCTGGCCATGTATCGGGATCGAGGTCGCGGTACATCAGGAACTTGGCGAACGAGAAGAAGCCCAGCACCATGGCGTCCGGAAGGACTTCCCAGCGTTTTTTACCTTTCACGGTTTCGGAGATTGTCGAAGCGTAGGCGCCAAGATCGACCTCGTCCTCGTCCGGAAAGTCTTCGATGACCAGGCCGAACTCCTGCTTCATCTTGGCTTGCAGGGTCAGGTTGGGCGAGGGTGGCTCGTCGCGGCCTTTGAGGTGAAAGCGGTCGGCGGCGCTGGAACGCTCAAGCCGCACCGGCAACAGCACCAGCGGGGCATGGCGCGCGATATCCGACGCGTCATCGTCGTACCAGCGCAGCAAACCGAGCGCGAGGTACAGGATATTGACGCCCTGTTCCTCCTCGAAGGTGCGGGCGTCGTACCAGATGTCGAACAGGCGCTTTTGCAGGCCTTCCGACGTCAGGCGCGTCTGTAGTTTCGAGTCCGTATGACGCGCCGCGCGGCCTTTCTCGTCGGTCTTTTCGTCGCCGGGCTGTGGGATGCCGCCAGTCTCGCGATCCTCAGGATCGAGCGCGGCCTTTTCTTCGGCCGTGAGGTCAACGCCCGGCAGAAAGGTCATCGCCTTGCCGTCGGACAGCAGGCGGAAGACCTCGGCCGCCTTTTCGTCGACGATCTCGACCACGCGATTATTGCGCGTCCTGAGCGGCACATTCAGCAGCCGGTTGCGTGTCGACAGGTCGAGCAGGGCGTGCCGCTCCTTCAGCAGCCGTTCCCGGATCGAAATGCCTGTCGTCGCGCTGTCGTCAGCCATGGAATTTCCTCGTCTTTTCGCGTGCTACGCTAGTTTAGCGAATTGGCTTTGTACAGCCTGCGCGGCCCTTCAAAACACGGTTCGTTAACCGTCTGAAACTATGTTTCGAATCTGCAATCACAACGGACACTGGCCATGACCGCCGATCCCGCCCTGCTCGAACGCGTATCCGCCAATCTCGCTGATTTCCGGGCGGCGCTGAAGGATGGACGGCCGGCTGACGCGCTTATCGCTACCGACCGGCTGGTCGAGGATCTGCCGCAGTCGGCCGAGGCCTGGTACTGGAAGGCCAGCGCGCATATCGCCGCCTGCGACGAGATGGGCGCCGCCGCCGCTTTCGATGTCGCCAACCGCGCCCAGGTCTACGATCTGTTCGATAGCTTACAGATCGATGTGCAGCGTTTTCTCAAGGACCCGGCTTACAATATCCAGATCAGCCAGGTTGCCTACGGCAACAAGCTTCCGGCGGTCGCCTCGATCTTCGGCATGCAGGCGATCAGCCAGGGTGTGACCGATCCGCAAGTCCTGGTTCATCACGGCCTGTCATTCCAGCACCAGGGCCGCATGGACAAGGCCTTCACCGTCTTCCGTGATGCCGCATCGATGCACGCGCATATGGGCGTCATGCAATTCTATCTCTATGCCTGCTTCTTCATGCCGAACGGTTTCGAGCTTTATGCGCGTGAGGCGCGCAACTGGGCGGCGCGCTTCGGCCGTTTCGCGGCTCCGCCCATGCCGCGCGCGCCTCTCGAGGGCCGCCGCCTGCGCATCGGCTATGTCGCGCCGGGCATCATGAAGACGCAGCTGCGCCAGTTCCTGACGCCGGTGCTGGACGCACACGATTCCAAATCCGTGGAAGTGATCCTCTACGTCCACAATCCCGCCGACGAACAGGGCGCGACCTGCGACCGCATGGTGGCCACCGGCGGGATGGACGACGACCAGCTGACCGAGCTGATCCGCAAGGACCAGGTCGATATCCTGATCGATACCTGGGGCCATACGGCCGGCAGCCGCATGGGGGTCTTCGCGCGCCGCGCCGCGCCGGTGCAGATCGCCTGGATCAACTTCATCCAGACGACGGGCCTCGGCACCATGGACTATGTCCTGCACTGCGATTCCATGGCGGCGCCGGGCACCGATGCGCTGTTCAGCGAGACCGTTTTCTCGATGGGGGCGGTGACCATCCCCTATCGCCCGTCCATGGTTCCCGCCGCGCCCGCCCCCACGCCGGCGCTGCAAAGCGGCGTCGTCACCTTCGCCTCGTTCAACCACCCGGCCAAGTTCAGCGCCGAGACGATCAAGGCCTGGGCGCGCATCCTCAAAGGCTGCGACAATAGCGTCCTGCTGCTCAAATACGCGTATTTCAACGACCCGGTCATCCAGCGCACCTTCCGCGCCCGCTTCGAAGCTCATGGCGTCGATCCCGAACGCGTCGTCTTCGAAGGCTTCTCGCTGGGCGCCGAATATGCGCAGTCGTTCACGCGCATCGACCTGGCCCTCGATCCGTCGCCCTGCCCGGGCGGCACCACGACCTGCGACGCCCTGGCTAACGGCGTGCCGGTCCTGACCCTGGCCGGCGACAACTTCTACGCCCGCATCGGCCTGCAGGCCATGAGCTATCTCGGCGTGCCGGAACTGGTGGCTTCGTCCTGGGACGACTATGTCGAAAAGGCCGTGGGGCTTGGCAACGATATCGCGCGGTTGAACGAAATCCGCGCCGGTATCCGTGACGCCTTCGAAGCGTCGCCGATCCGCGATGAACAGGGCTTTACGCGTCATTTCGAGACCGTGCTGGTCGATATGGCCGGCCGCGCCGCCGCCGTGAAGGTCGCGTGACAAAAGGGATAGGCAGCGTCCTGCCGCCGCCCGCCCCAGGTGTGCGCGTCCCTTCGCTTTTTTCCGAAATGACCGCCGGGCGAAACTGGCGCGGCTTCCGTACGGCGCGGGGTGCGCTGAAGGCGCTGTTGCGCCATCGCGGCATCAAGCGGCTGTGGCTGCCGGCCTATGTCTGCACGACTCTGGTCGAAGGCGCGGGCGACTATGAGGTCCGGTGGTACGCGACGGGGGACCGTCTGGAGATTTCGCCCGAGGCGCTGGATGGCGTCGCTGCGGGCGACGCTGCCGTCATCATCGACTATTTCGGCCGCAGCCCTTCTGACGCCGTAAGACGGCTGGCCCATAACACCGAGGTCTTGTGGATCGAAGACCGCGCCCAGGCCATGGCGCCCGACGCCGCTCCGTTCGGCGAAGTCATCCTGCACAGTCCGCGAAAGGTCTGGGGTGTCGGTGACGGCGGCCTCCTGGTCGGTGACGACCTGCCTGATCCGGCCGGGGCAGGGAACGACAACGTCTTCGCGCCCAACGACCTGCGTGCCGCCGATCCTGACGGGCTGGATCCCGCGCCGTGGTTCAGCGCCTTCCGGGCGCGTGAAGCGGCCTTTGATCCAGCGCCCCTGGCCATATCGGCGCGTACGCTTGACACTTTGAAATCGGTCGAGCCCGCCACCGAGATTGCGGCGCGCAAGGCCAACTGGGCCGTGCTGGCCGAAGCGCTGCCCGACATTGCCCTATGGCCCGTGACGACGCCTGATTTCTCGCCGATGGCCTTTCCGGTGGTCGTGAACGATGCCGCCGCGCTGGCGGCGCACATGGCGGCCAGTCGCATCTGGTGCGCGCGCCACTGGGCGGAACTGCCGTCGCCGCAAGGCTTTGCGGCGGAACACGCGCTCAGCGGCCGCTGCCTGTCGCTGCCGCTCGACGGGCGCTACGATTCCGATGATATGGAAAGGATTGTCGCGACAATTCGCGAAGTCTACCCGCGATAGGCCGGGAAGAAGGCTGAACTCTTGTCCGCCGCCAGCCGGTCATAGGCCTCGCGGTCGAGCACGGCGCCACAGACGTGAGCGGCCGTCCGGCTGTTGGCGAAACCCTGCTTGAACTGGAAAAGCCCGCTGTCCTCGGCGCCGAAGGCACCCGGCCCGCCGCCGAGATTGATCACGCCCTGATCGCCGAAATGCGTAATGGCGGCGTCGTACAGCGCAAACGCCGCGCCGTTCTTGTAGCCCAGTTCATTGCACGCCGTCAGGTGGTTATAGACGATGCCGTCATTGGCGAACCACAGAGTCATGCCCGCCATCTCGTCGCCGACGAAGGCGGCAAAGGCCGTGATGTCGTCGTACTTCGCCAGGACGTCGAAATATCCGGGCTTGAAGGCCGCCATGCCGGTGACGCCACGGCTTTCGACCAGTCCGGCATAGAGGATGTTCCAGTCGGGCAGCCAGCGCGCCAGCCTGCCCTGTTCGATGCGGCAGCGGCGGTGGCCGCGCCGGATGCGCTCGCGGTGGTGCGCCGACGGCTCAAACGCCCCGTCGATCAAAAGGTGCGTCTTGAAGGCCGTCACCTGGTCGAAATGCGGGCGGAAGGCCTCGATATCGTGGGCCAGGGGATCCGGAACGATAACCAGCGACACCAGGCCGTGGGCGCGCAAATCTTCCAGCCCTTCGGAAATATCGCCGCTGATGATCGCCATGGGGTAGGACCCGACGGCGTCGTGGCCGCCGTCGGCGATGTCGCGATCGACCACGGCGGTCGACCATGACGGCACGGCGACCGCCGTACCCAGCGCCGCCACATAGTCGTCGCGGGCGTAGGCGTGCCGGGTCACGGCGCCGCCCAGTAGTCGGTTTCCGCCAGCAGCTCGCGGTAATCGTCCTGCGTTACGCCGACGATGATGCGGTCCCAGTGCCGGCCCTGGCGGAAGTGCCAGCCGCGTTGGCGGCCTTCTTCCTTCCAGCCGCACTTGCCGACATAGAGCTTATAGGAGGCGATATTGTATTCGATGATGTCGCCGTCGAGCCGGTTCAGCCGCAGCTCGTCGAAGGCGTAGCGCATGGTCGCCATCACCGCGTCGCGGGCATAGCCCTTGCCACGCGTCGCTTCGGCGCCCAGCATCATGCCGTGGAAGGCATTGCCGTTCTTCATATCGATATTGACGATATTGGCGGTGCCGATCAGCGCGCCCTCATCCTTGCTGACGATGGCGTAGCGATGATTGTTGGCGTCGTGGCCCAGCCCCTTGAACCAGGTTTTCGTCGATTCGAGGTTCGAGGCGAAGCGCCAGCCGCCAAGGTGTTGCCACAGCTCGGGATCGTTGGCCCAGGCGTGCAGTTGCGGCAGGTCGCCTTCCTCGATGGCGCGAAGGATGACGCGTTGGCCGTGGATGTTCATGCTCAGCCCTTCAGCTTGACGAACAGGGCCGTGCCCATGACGAAGGCGAAGGCGACGTTTTCCGCGTGGTCGGCCAGATAGGCGTCACCGACGCGCTTGGGGCCGTCGCCGAACGCCCAGACATAGTCGTCGAAGATCACGATGCCGCCCGGCGCCATATGCGGCGTCCACAGGCGCGTATCGAGGTCGGCCTGTTCGAAGGTGTGGTTGCCATCGATATGCAGGACGCTGATCTGCCCCGAATAGTCCGTCTCGCCGAAGGTCTCCGACACGATGCGCGCGCCCGGGCCGTAGTGCTTCGCCGCCTCAACCGACAGGCCGCGGAAGACGTTGAGCCGCCCGCCGGCCAGCGGCGCCAGGTTGCACTGGAAGATGGTGTAGCCTTCTTCCCAGTCGACATTGGCGGTGGAACGATCCAGCGCATCCACGCCCTGGTCCATGACGGCGCGATCGTTGACCCACGGATCGATGCACAGCACCTTGCCGATATCGTAATGGCGCGCCAGCAGCAGCATCAGCCCGGCCGAGCGTCCCCACCATGAGCCGATCTCGACGATGTCGCCCTTGGGCGCGCACCGGAAGGCTTCGATCATGGCGGCGATCTTGTCGTTGTCGGTCATGCCGCCGATCGTGTCGACCAGCCTGAGGGTGCCGGCCAGCATGGCGCCCGACAGGCGCGGCTGTTGCGCTTCCATGAACCAGTCGTCGTCGGCCGCGATGCGGTCGGCGCGGTTATAAAGCGCCTGGTATTCGCGCATCTTCGCCGCGACGGGCGACGTGTTGAGCAGCTTGATGTCGGTGTCCGGCAGGGTCTCGGTCAGCACGGTCGAGACGACGTCGTGGGGCGTGAAGATCGAGCGCGCGCCTGTCGTCTCCAGCGTCCGCATCAGCTCTTCGCGGAAATCGGCCTCGTGGACATAGGGCAGGAAGTGCCAGTCGTCGTAATGCACGGCCGCGGGGTCGAAGCGCAAGGACGAGGCGCCGACGACGCGCTTGCCGGCCGATTTCGCGCGGGCGGCGTAGTCGACCGATTCCGGCAGACCGCAGGGGAAGACGAGGACGGTTTCCATAGCTATCTCAGATAATGGCCCAGCACCGTGGCGAGGCGGATAATATCCTCATCGCCCATCGCTGCGAAGTAGGGCAGGCCAAGCGTCGAGGCTGCCAGGCGTTCGGTGACCGGCAAGGGCGTGCGCGGGAATTCGGCGAAGGCGCGCGAGGTATGGCAGCCCATTCCCCACCACATGCGGGTATCGATGCCCTGCGCGGCCAAGGCCTCGGCAACCTCGGCGCTGCGGCCGTCACCGACATGGGCGACGCAGACCGAGGTAATCCAGTCGAGACCCCAGCCGTCCTGGAAGGCGACGGGGGCGTTCATCAACAGGATGCGCAGGCGTTGGGCGACGCGCTGATAGGTCTGGCGCGTTGCCGTCCAGTTGTCCATGGCGGCCATGGCGACGGCGGCGGTGTATTCGCTGATCTTGGCATTGGTGCCCAGGCGCAGCGATTCGCGTGTGCCGTAGAAGCCGAAGGCGGTGATCGAGCGCACGCGCTCGACGAAATCGCGCGGGCCGGCGACGAAACCGCCTTCGCCGGCGCCGAGCGCCTTGGTGGCGTGCAGGCTGACGACGACGGGGATATCGGCGGTGGTCGCGGTGTCGTAGGCGGCGGCCGCGTCGATGACGACGCGGATCGGGCTGTTGCGGTCGTAGGCCGTCCAGGCGTCGAGATCAAGGCGCTGACCGAAGGCGCAGACCGGGATGACGGCGCTGACCGGGCCGGGCGCGTGCTTCAATTGCGCCGCGAAGGTCTCGGGATCGAGCATCCACGTGTCTTCGCGCACATCGACGAACCATGGGGTAAGGCCGGCGGCCGTCACGGCATGGGCGGTGGCGACGAAGGTCCACGACGGCAGGGCGCACAGGCTCCCTTGCGGAAGTTTGAGCGCCTTCAGGCAGGCGGTAAGGCCCAGCGTCGCATTTGACACGGTGACGATGCGCGTGCCGTCCTTGAACCGCGTGGCCAGCCGGGCTTCCAGTGCCTGGTTGACCGGGCCGAAATTGGAATACCAACCCGATTGCTCGATGCTTTCGAGGTAGGGAAGGATGGCCGCGGTCGCCGGCATGTAGGGGCGCGCGATGGCGATGCGCTGAGATGCGATTTCAGGCGCGGTGTCCGGAGCGGCGGGGGCGGGGGTGATACGCTGAGACAGGCGGGACATGGCAAGACCCTTGAGAACTATGTCAAAAGGGTAACGCCAAGATCGTTAATAAAGGCTTTGATGTATCAAAGCTGAAAACCTCGGATTGCGAGCCTGTCCCGGGCCGCGTCGCGCCTGTCTTGCCAGTCGGATTTGAGCAGGCCCAGGCCGTAGACATCGTGCGGGCCGTCCGATTTGACGACGTGGCGGCGGAAAAGAGCCTCACGCACGAACCCGAACGATTCGTGCAGCTTCCATACGGCTTCGTTGGAAACGAGCACCTCGCACCACAGTTTTTCGAGGGCGAATTCGCCGAAGACCTTTTCGATCATCAGATACTCGATGCAGGCGCCGATGCCCTTGCCGCGCGTCGCCGGGTCGGCCAGGTAATAGGCCCAGGCCGCCTTTTCATGAATCGCGGAAATGTCGGCCAGATTCGCCAGGCCGACCGGCAGGCCGTCCCATTCGATGATCCAGTAGCGGCGGTCGGCCGCGACAAGCGCGCCGCTGAACCAGCGGTCATGCGTGTCGCGGCCGATCAGGCCGTCGGAATACATGTAGGCGCGGACGTCGTCGCGGTTGCGCCAGTCGAACAGGCGGTCGCTGTCGTCCGCCGCCAAAGACCTTAAGGCAACCAAAGTCATTCCGGGCGCGTGATGATGGTATTGGCCTTGATCTGCGCGGCGCCATGCGCGTCGAGGTCGCGGCGCGTTTCCTCGAGGCTCAGCGGCCCGTCGATCGTGGCGTTGACCGCGTCCATGCCGGTCTTTTCGGCACTTCCGCGCGTCAGGATGTAGCGCGCGGAGAAGCGTTCGGAATCGGACGACACGGGCTGGGTGCCGTGCAGCGTAAAGCTGTGCCACATGGCGGCGTAGCCCGTGCCGCCGACCAGCATCATGTCCTGGACACCGACGCTGCGGCCGAAACCGTCGGAATAGCGCCAGTGGCCCTTGTTGCGTGTGTCGGGCACCAGGTCGTGCGGGAAGAGGGTGGCGCCCAGCACATGGCTGCCCGGTATGACGTAGAGCGGCGCGTCGCCGGCCGTCACCGGGTGGATATAGACGTAGAGCGTCAGGAAGTCGGCGGTGCGGCTCTTCCAGTCGATAATGTCCTGGTGGAAGTCGATGCCGTAGAAATAGGTGATGTCGCGGTATTCGGGCTTTATGTAGGCGCCCAGGTTATTGACCGGATTGCCGCGGATGCGCGGCGCCAGCCAGTCAGGCAGCCAGCGTTCGGGCACGCCGCAGACGAACTTCGAATCGAGCACCTCGAAATCGGCGCCCAGGACGTCGGCGACCGGCCCGCGGATCGCGTCGTCGGCCAGGATGAAGTCCGACAGCGACGACAGGGCGTGCAGCAGATTGCGGCCCGGCTGGGGGTTGACACCCTTGAACTGCGGGTCGGCTTCGAAGGCGGCCTGACTGAGGAAGATATCCGGTCCGAAATTGCGCGAGGCGCGCACAGCCTGCATCAGCGCTTCGCATGGCGCCGGCGACAGGACTTCGCCGAACCTGTAGAAGCCATCGGCGATAAAGGCATCGACGGCATTGTCTTGCGGGGCGGCTTTCAAGGCGTGGGTCATGCGGCACCTAACATCAGTACAGGCCGATTCTATGCTTAAGCCAGAAACAGTCTGTTAACGACGTTTTTTGGGAAAAACGGGGGCTATTCCCCGTGCAGCAGGCCGGAAATGGCGTCGGACAGGGCTTCCAGCGAGAAGGGTTTGGGCACGTGGCCGTCCATGCCGGCGCGCTGGCACTGGGCGATCTCGGCCTTGGAGACGTTGGCGGTCAGGGCGATGACGGGGGTGTGGGCGTTGGGGCCGCCGGATTGGCGCAGGCGCCGGGTCGCTTCGAAGCCGCCCATGATCGGCATCGACATATCCATCAGGATGACGTCGAAGGCTTGCGTCGCCGCCATGTCGAGCGCGGCCTGGCCGTTGTCGACGGAGGTGACCGACACCTGTTCGCGCGTCAGAAGAATTGTGATCAGGTCACGCACCATCTCGACATCTTCGGCGACGAGAATCTTGAGGCCGGCCAGCGTGACACGCTGGCGGGCGCGCGCTAAACGCGGTGCGGACGAATCGGAAAGGCGGATCGAATGGGACACTGACGAACTTCCTGCGGCTTCTGCCACCGGTTCGTTTTTTACCAAACAAAGGTTACGCAAATGTTCAGGACAGGGCGCTGAGATGGATGAGGTAAGCCGCCACGCCCCCGCCCAGTATAAGGCCGACGACCAGCGCCCATAAACGCGCCGGCTTCATGGCGGCCATCTCGCCCCTGGCTGTCCGCTTGCCGTGCAGCATGGCGCCGATCAGGCCGTCGCGCTTGACGAAGGCGTACCAGGCGATGGCCACAAGGTGCAGGACCACCAGGACTTCGAGGACATTGAAGCCATAGCCGTGGATTTCGGCGGCGATGCGCCCCTGGTCGAAATCGACCAGGTTCGACAGCGGCCCGGATTCGATGCCGTCGGTATCGACGGTGAACAGGCCGCTGACCACGACGGTCAAGGCCGCCAGCAGCAGGGCCAGGACGCTCAAGGCGCCGAGCGGATTATGCCCGGCGCTCAAACCCTTGGCCTTGCCGCGTAGATAGTCGAGGATGGCGCCCGGGCCGCGCACGAAGTCGGCGAAACGCGCCGTCGAGCCGCCGAACACGCCCCACCACAGCCGAAAGACCAGCAGGCCTGCGATCAGCGAACCGGCGATCTTGTGCCAGTCGAGATGGTGCGTTTCGGCGCTCCACCACGCAAACGCGATCAGGCCTGCCAGGCTCCAGTGGAAGAGCCTGACCGGTATGTCCCAGACGGCGATGCGCGTGCCGGTTTCGGCCATCGCTTAGTGGTTTTCCTGGCGGAAGCTCATATGGCAGGTCTTGCAGGTCTGGCCGAGATTACCGGTCGCCGTGCGGATGGCCGCGATGTCGCTGCCTTGCGCGGTCGTGTTCAGGGCCTGCGCGGCGGTGTTGAGCGCTCCGGCAGCCTGCTGGAATTTCGCGGCGTCACTCCAGATCTCGGCCTTGGCCTCGGTCTTGACGCCCGGTTGCGGGCCGCTGCCGGCCGGGAACTGGGCCGGCAGTTTCGGCGCGGCGGCGGCGAGGTCGCCCGTGTATTTGCGCACCAGGGTGAGGTCGGGCGACGGCGCCTTCAGCTCTTCGCGCAGGCCCTTGAACGACTTGCCGAGGCCGTGGAAGAAATCGGAGCGCGCGGCGACCGTGGCGGCGGTGTCGGCCGAGGCGGGCAGCGAGACGGCAGTCACGGCGCAGATGGCGCCGAGGATGAGAAGCAGACGGTTGGCAGGCACGGTGGTTCCCCCGACAATATGGATGTGGCGACGCTACGGACTTTATACGTATGTTTTGCGAAAGCCAGTCGCTTGCGCCCCTGTCGCACAGTATTGACACCGGTATCATTTTTGCGTCAAGTATTTTGTTGCCTCGTACCCCTGTGCCCTGCCGCGGTGACGGCGTGGGCCGGGACCTTATGAATCGGCGGAAAAGCCCCGTGCGAATCGCGGGCCTGATCGATCCGCGCCGGAAGTGAAACTTCCTGGCCGGTCGTGACGGTTTGCGATGGGGGGAGGAGAGGGAGGCGGACGTCTTGGGGGGCAAGCCGTCCGCCATGTCGCCGCGTTCGAGGGGGGAAGTGATTGCGGCGACCTCTTCACCCTAATCGTGATTGATCACGGTTTCAAGGTTAACAACCCCGTTTGCACCGATTTGTGTTAATTTGCGGCCGATAAGGCAAAGGAAAAATGGGCGCCGCCCAATGCATCGGAGGCTGAAACGGACAGGGCTGCACCGTGTCCCTGCAAAATCTGGCGGGCCAGGCTGAGGCCCACGCCCGTACCCGTCGCCTTTGTCGTGTAAAACGGCAGGAAAACGGTTTCAGCCAACTCCGGCGACACCCCGCCACCGCTGTCCTCGACCGCGACCGTTGCGCCGGCCGCGGTTGCGGTGGCGATGAGCCTGACACGGGGCGCGTCCCGTTCCATGGCCGCCTCGGAGGCATTGTTGAGCAGATTGGTCAGGCACAGGCGAATCTGCACCCTGTCCATGGCGATATCGCCGTCGCCGGAAAGGTCGACTTCCAGCGCGACGCCCTGCGGCTGCCAGCGCGCGCGGAATTCCTGGGCGATTTCATCGATGAAGGGCGCAAGCCGCACGGAGCCGAGGTCCGGCTGCGGCAGCCGCGTGAGGATACGATAGGATTCGACGAAGCCGACCAGGCCTTCGGTGCGCGCCACGACGCGCTCAAGCGCCTTGCGCGCCTGCTCGATGCTGCCGGGCGTATTGTCCTCGATCAGGTCGAGCGCGCTGCGGCTCATCGAGGCCACCGGCGTCAGGGCGTTCATCAGTTCGTGGTTCAGGACCCGCAACAGGTCGCGCAGGGCATGGGCCTCGGCGGCGCGAACCTCGGGCGTGATGTCGACCAGGACCGCCAGGGCCGCCTGGTCGAGCCACGCCGACTGTACGGCATAGCGCGTGCCGCCCCAGTCAATCTGGCTTTTCAGTTCGCCGATGCGCCCGGCCGGGCCCAGCAGGGCTTCACGCATGGCGCGCGGCACTTCCGACGAGGCGCTGAACAGCTTGCGGGCGGCGCGGTTGACAGCGATCAGCCGGCCGTGATCTTCCTGGAGCAGCAGCGGCGACGGCGTCTGGTCGATCAGAGCCTCCAGCCGCCGGCGGCTCTGTTCCGACACGAAGGTCGATTCGGGAACCGACGGGCGTTGCCGGGGGCGCACCGGATAGGCGCGCATCAGCAGGCTGACCAGGAACAGGGCGCACAGGCTCAGGACAAGGGCGGTGGCGAAGTGGCCCTGTGCCGCCATGGACCATACCAGCAGGCCGCACGCGAAAACCCCGCAGTGCCCGGCGACCGCCAGCAGGAACCGTTTAGAGACCATGCTTTTCCATGCGGCGATAAAGGGCGGCCCGCGTCAGGCCCAGGTCCTTGGCCGCTTGCGAGATATTGAAGGCGTTGCGGTTGAGCGCCTCCTTGATCATTTCGCGCTCCGACCGTTCGAGATTGAGGTCCTGCGGTGGCGCGGAGGCGCGCTGGCGCGGAGCCTCTATGGCCTTTTCCACTGTCGCGACCAGCCGGTCGTTGTTCCACGGCTTGACGATGAAGTCTTCGGCGCCCAGCCGCATAGCCTGGACGGCGATGTTAAGGCCGCTGTGGCCGGTGACGACGACAACGGGCGTGCGCGCATCGCGGCGCATCTGCTCTTCCAGGAAGGCCAGGCCGGCTTCCCCGGACGTGTCGCCGCGCCGGTAGTTGAGATCGAGGAGGATCAGGTCGAAACGCCCGGCTTCGAGATGCTCGCGCGCGGCGTCCGGACTCTGGACGCCGGTCACCGCGTAACCATGCCGGCCCAGCGCCAGGTCGGCCGAGGTCAGGATGTCAGGATCATCATCGAGGAAGAGGACGGTGCGGTGGACGGCAGGCATTGTTCGATTTCGGACAGGTAGGCAGAACAGGCGTTTTTCAAAATGACCGATATTTTTGGAAAGTCAAATATTTTCTGTGACTTAACGTTTTTCATGGAGCTATCTCGATTGTGTCTGCTGTGCTAAAATTGTTTTCGAAATCCGGCTCTTGCCTTTTTGCCTCGGCAAGCTTTCCGGATTTTTTGGGGGGACTACGAGGGGACTGATCGGGTTGGGACACGCTGCCATTTTTCGTGTCGCCGCCCGATCACGTCCACGTCCCTTCCTGCCCGGCATCGCTGTGTGATACAGCCTTTATACGCGGCGGGCCAGGCGGACGCGCGTTGACCTGAGCCGGGGGCCTTTTTGCCGTGATCGAACTTCAATCCATTGCGCGCCGCTATCAATCCGCCGATGTCGAGACGGTGGCGTTGCGCCATGTCGACCTGCGGATCGAGCGTGGCGAATTCCTGGCGGTCATGGGGCCGTCCGGTTGCGGCAAATCGACCCTTCTCAATATCCTGGGCACGATCGACCGGCCGACGTCCGGCGCCTATCGCTTCGACGGCGAAGACCTGACGCGCCTTTCGGAACCGAAGCTGGCCAGGTTCCGCGCCCGCCATCTGGGCTTCGTCTTTCAGAGCTTCAACCTGGTCGACGACCTGACCGTCTATGAAAATGTCGAGCTGGGGCTGCTTTATCGCGACAATCTCTCCGGCCGCCGTCGCGACCTGATCGAGGCCGCCATGGACCGCGTCGGCATCGCCCACCGTGCCCGGCATTTCCCGCATCAACTGTCCGGCGGTCAGCAGCAACGGGCGGCGATTGCCCGCGCCATCGTCGGCGCGCCCGACCTGATCCTGGCCGACGAACCGACAGGCAATCTCGACAGCGACAATGGCGCCCAGATCATGGCCATTCTGAAATCGCTCAATTCCGCCGGCTCGACCGTGGTCATGGTCACGCACTCCCAGGCCCAGGCCGACCAGGCCATGCGCCAGGTCAGCATGCTGGATGGCCAATTGTTGCTGTCGGTGACGCGTCCGGACTTCGCGGACGCCAAGTAACCTATTTGAAGTCACGCGACGGCACCAGGATGACCGGCGACTGCGCGGCGCGGCTGCCCGTGCGCTTCATCACCTTCGACCGCGTCCTGGGGTCGGGGCCGGGTTCCCCGCGGCGGAATTCGTCGCCGCGTCCGAACGGCACCGGGAAGGCGTCGTCGCGTTCGCTGATGCTGTCGAGTTCGGCCGACAGGTCGATCAGCCGCCGGGCCACGATGTGCACGACCTCGCCCTCGCGCTGCACCTGCCCTTCGATCGCCACCATGCGCGTCGTCAGGATCAGCCGGCGCTGTTCGTCGTAGAGCTTCGACCAGATAACGATATTGGCCGAGCCGGTCTCGTCCTCGATCGTCATGAAGGTCACGTTCTTGGCCGTACCCGGCTTCTGGCGCACCAGCACCATGCCGGCCACGGTGACGCGCGCCTTGTCCGGGCGGCCGGTGGCCGCCTCGCAACTGGATATACAGCGCGCATCGAGGTCGCCGCGCAGAAAGGCCAGCGGATGACGGCGCAGCGACAGGCCGACATGGCCATAGTCTTCCACGACTTCGTGTCCGGCCGCCATGGCCTTCAGCCGGACCGTGGGTTCCGGCATGTCGATGGCCTGCACGGCGTCGAACAGCGGCAGCGGCGTATCGCGCAACCCCTTCAAAGTCCACAGGGCGTCGCGTCGCGAAACCTTGAGCGACGGCAGATACGCGTCGGCCTCGGCTAGCCGCACCAGGGTCGATACGGGCAGGCCGCTGCGCTGCCAGGCGTCCTCGATCGAGGTGAACGGCGTTTCGCGCGTAAGGACCAGCCGCGCCCCGTCTGCGTTCGACAGGCCCTTGACCATGCGCAGGCCCAGCCGGACGGCGTGCGTCCTGCCCGTTTCTTCCAGCGTGCAGTCCCAGTGCGAGGCGTTGATGCACACCGGCCGGATTTCGACGCCGTGGGTTTGCGCGTCGCGCACCAGCTGCGCAGGCGCGTAGAAGCCCATGGGCTGGGAATTGAGCAGGGCCGCGCAGAAGACATCGGGGTGATGGCACTTCATCCACGACGAGGCATAGGCGATCATGGCGAAGGAAATGGCGTGGCTTTCCGGAAAGCCGTAGGAACCGAAGCCTTCCAGTTGCTTGATCAGCCGCAGGGCGAATTCTTCCGTATAGTCGCGTTCCAGCATGCCCTGCATCATCTTGTCGCGGAAATTCTTGACCCCGCCCGTGTGTTTGAAGGTGGCCAGGCTGCGGCGCACATGATCGGCCTCGTCGGCGGTAAACCCGGCGCAGTGCACGGCGACCTTCATGGCGTGCTCCTGGAACAGCGGCACGCCGTGGGTGCGGCCCAGAATTTTTTCGAGATCCGGATGCGGGTATTCGACTTTTTCCAGGCCGTGCCGTCGCTTGAGATAAGGGTGCACCATGTCGCCCTGGATCGGCCCGGGACGGACGATCGCCACCTCGATCGCCAGATCGTAGAACTCGCGCGGGCGAAGGCGCGGCAGCATGGACATCTGCGCCCGGCTTTCGATCTGGAAGACGCCGATCGTGTCGGCCTTGCAGATCATGTCGTAGGTCTCTTCGTCTTCCTGCGGGATGGCCGCCAGATCGATATCGATATCCTTGTGCGCCTTCAACATGTTGAAGCTGCGCTTCATGCACGACAACATGCCCAGGGCCAGGCAGTCGACCTTCATGAAGTGCAGGATGTCGATATCGTCCTTGTCCCATTCGATGACCTGGCGATTCTCCATGGCGGCGGGCTCGATCGGCACCAGGTCGTCCAGCCGGTCGCGCGTCAGCACGAAACCGCCGGGATGCTGCGACAGGTGGCGCGGAAAGCCGATCAACTGGTTGGCCAGTTCCCAGGTCAGGCGGATACGCCGGTCGGCGAGGTTGAGGTTCAGCCCTTCGAAGCGCTTGGGATCGACCTCGGTGCCCCAGTGGCGGAATTGCTGCGACAGGGTACGCAGCATGTCTTCCGGTAAGCCCAACGCCTTGCCGACATCGCGGATGGCGCCCTTGGCGCGGTAGCGGCTGACGACCGACACAAGGGCGGCATGGTCGCGGCCATAGGTTTGGAACACCCACTGCATGACGATTTCGCGCCGCTCGTGTTCGAAATCGACGTCGATATCGGGCGGTTCGTTGCGGTTTTCCGAGATGAAGCGTTCGAACAGAAGGTCGTGCTTCATCGGATCGACGGCGGTGATGCCCAGTACGAAGCAGACCGTGCTGTTGGCCGCCGAACCGCGTCCCTGGCATAATATGTCCTGAGAGCGCGCGTAATAGACGATGTCGTGCACGGTCAGGAAATAGGAGGCGTAACCGAGCCTGTTGATCAGGGCCAGTTCGGTGTCGAGCTGCCTGCGAACCTTTTCGGGAACCCCTTCGGGATATCGTTTGTCCGCACCCTCGCGCACGAACCGTTCCAGCACCTCCTGCGGCGGCACGTCCGGATTCATGCGTTCGTCCGGGTACTGATATTTCAGCTGGTCGAGTGAGAAGGTGCAGCGCTCCATGATCTCGCGCGTGCGAGCGACCGCTTCCGGATAACGCTCGAACAGCCGCGCCATCTCTTCCGGAGGTTTGAGATAGCGGTCGGCGTGGCGCTCGCGGCGGAACCCCAGCTGGTCGATCGTGCAGTTGTGGCGGATGCATGTCAGGACATCCTGCAGAATGCGGCGTTCGGGTGCGTGGAACAGCACATCGTTGCTGGCAATCGTCGGTACGCCGGTGCTTTCGGCCAGACGCGACAGGTCGTGCAGGCGCAGGGCGTCGTTCGGCCGGCGGCGCAAGGTCAGGGCCAGATAGGCGCGGTCGCCGAAAATTGCCTTCAGGCGGCGTAAATTCAGCGCGCAGGCTTCGTCGGCCATGTCCGGCGCCAGCACGGCGATCAGGCCTTCGTTCCAATCCGCCACGTCGCCCCACTCGAGGTGGCATTTGCCCTTGCCGGCGCGGCGCTTGCCCAGAGACAGGAGGCGGCAGAGGCGCGACCAGCCGGCCTTGTCCATGGGATAGACCAGCAGGGACGTCCCGCAGGCGAGATCCAGCCGGCAGCCGGCGACCAGGCGGACGCCGTGCTCCCGCGCCGCCTGGTAGGCCTGGACGATACCGGCGACCGAATTGCGGTCGACGACGCCCAGCGCCTCCAGCCCCAGTTCGCGGCCTCGCGCGAACAGCTCGTCGCACGAACTGGCGCCGCGCAGGAAGGAGAACTGCGTGGTGACCTGAAGCTCTATGTACGACGTCACGAAAAGACTCCGTGTACGTACCATTTGTGCTGTTCGGGATCGTCACTTTCGCCGTCGCCGGTGCGGAACAGCCAGAAGCGGCGGCCGTCCTCGACCTCGACGTGGAAATAGTCGCGCAGCGCGTCGGTCTCGGCCTCGCGCTTCCACCATTCTCCGAAGATGCGTTCGGGGCCGTCGGCATGGGTGACGATGTGGCGGATTCCTCGCCAGATAAAGGCTTTCGGCGGATAGTCGGGCAGGCGGCCAAGGGTAATAACGGTTTCCGGCCGGCGGAACAGACGCAAGGGGCGCGGCCAGTGCGCCGGCCAGGTCAGCCCGGCGCCGGCTCCAAGCACGTCGGTTCGCGCCACGCTGCGTTCGGGCACGTCGCTTTCCATCGGTTGCAGGCAGAAGATACGGTCCGCGCCGATGCGATTGCTCAGGATATCGACCAGGACCGAGATGTCGGGCGTTTGCGCCGCGTCATCGCTGCCCGTCTGTGTCGGAATCAAGGGCTCGGCCTCGGTGGCGACAAGCCGCATGCGCTCGATGCCGAAGCCCGGGTCGACGGTTTCGATCTGGTCGCATAGCAATCGCGTCAGGCGCTTGATATCGCGTACCGGCCGCGCCATGGCGACGCGCACGGCTTCGATGCGATTGTCGGTGCGGTAGAAGACCAGGTCGAGCTGGCGCGCGCCCAGACTCTTGCCTTCCAGGGCGTCGCACAAGGTCTCGGTCAGCTTGCCGGTATAGCGGGCGATCGTCTCGGGCGCGCCGATCGGTTCGGCGAAATGGCGTTCGATGCTGGTGACATCGGGCAGGCGGATAGGATCGATAGGTTCGGGCACGTGACCGAACGCCTGGTCGAGACGGCGCGCCAGGTCGAGGCCGAAGCGGCGGATCAGCGGCGCGCGCGGCTGGTCTACAAGGTCGCCGATCGTATCGAAACCCAGCAAGCTCAGGCCCGACACCACGTCGCGCGTCAGACGCAGGGCATTGAGCGGCAGGGCAGGCAGCCAGTCGCGGGCCGGGCCCATGACGGCGGTGCGTTTCGGCAAAAAGCGCGCCGCCGCGTGAGCCGCCCCCCAGCTATCGGCGACCGCGGCGCGCGCCGTGACGCCTTCAGCCTTCAGCGCCTCGACCAGCCGGTCGAGCACGCCGTCTTCGCCGCCGTTGAGGTGCGCGGCTCCCGTAATGTCGATGACCAGGCCGTTCGGCGCATCGGCCGCGACCACGGGCGAAAACCGCCTGAGCGCCCAGCGCGCCAGGGTATCCAGCGCTTCGGCATCGGCTTCGGGCTCGGCGTCGTGGACCACCAGGCCCTCGACCAGGGCCTGCGCCTTGGCCAGCGGCATACCGACATAAAGCCCCTGGTCGGCAGCGGCCTTGTCGAGCGCGGTGACGACGCGTTTGCGTCCGTCCATGCCTTTCAGGACCAGAGGCTGCTCAGGAGGCAGCGCGCAGCCGGGGCGGCGGCGCAGCCGGTCGGTGGACCAGCGCGGCAGGTAGAGCGAGACGACCCTTCTCATCGCAGGCCTCCACGGTAAAACGGGCGGCTTCTCCGCCCTTGCATCGCATCAGTTCGAGGTCCCAGCGCGCCCGGCCCAGGCCGGGGACGGGCAGGGGGGACGATGGCGCTGCCGCCACACGCCAGCGCGTCGTCGCCGAGGTCGGCTGACCGAATTCGGCGGCGGCCTTGACCTGTTTCCAGCGCCGCACGATGAGACACAGGGTGGCGTGGTCCTCGGCGGCCAGCTGCAGGCGGCGCGACGCCACCATGGGCAGTTTCGCTACCTCACCGACCACGGCGCCAAGGCCGCCGTGACGCAGGGCCTCCTCGCACACGGCCAGCAGCGTCTTGTCGTCGCCGGCCTCGACGTGGATGACGCGGCCGGGCGACAGCCCGGCCTGCGCCAGGCCGGGTGCGAACAGGTCGGACTGCGTAACGCACCACAGGACCTTGCCCGCCGTGCGCGCGGCGATGCCGGCGGCAAACAATCCGGCGGCGGCGCCGTCGACGACCCCGTCGCCGTGACCCGCCACCTCGTGCAGCGCGCCCAGCGCCAGTCCGCCGCCCGGCAGGCGGTCGTCGATCGCGGCTATGCCGAACGGCAACACGCCGGCCGCGCGCCGGCTGCCGTCGAGCGCCTGGATCCGCTGGCGCAGTTGGGCGAGTCCCGTGTGTGAGAGCTTCGACATGACAACCACCATTGCTCCGAGTTCTTCGGAATTATGTTCTCTTTTTGTTCCCATTCGAAATAAGAGTCAAGGGGGAAGGATTTTCGGGAACCTTTCGGCGGCCGGCGCATCCAATGGTCAGGCGTGGCGAGAGGCGCGCGCTGCAAATCCCGAGGAGGATAGTGATGTTCGTACGCACCGCATGCCTGATTGCCACCCTGATGCTGCCGGCCGCGGCCCTGGCCGACACGCAGATCAATGACGCGCAGATCGCCCACATCGCCTATACGGCGGGCAATATCGATATCGACGCCGCCAAACTGGCCTTGAAGAAATCGCACAATCCCAGGGTCCGCGCCTTCGCCGAGGACATGGCGCGCGACCACAAGGCCGTCAATGACAAGGCCCTGGCCCTGCTCGGCAAGCTGAAAGTCACACCCGAGGACAACGCCACCAGCCAGGCGCTGAAGGCCGGGGCCGACGCCGAGGCGAAAAAGCTGGAGGCGCTCGACAGCGCTGCCTTCGACAAGGCCTATGTCGACAACGAGGTCGCCTACCACAAGACGGTCAACGGCGCCCTGCGTGACACCCTGATTCCCAATGCGCAGAACGCCGACCTGAAATCGCTGCTGCAAACCGGGCTGAAGCTGTTCGAAGCCCACCAGGCCCACGCCGAAATGGTCGATGGGGAACTGCATTGAGGCATATCGCTTTTGTAGCGGCCGCCGTGCTGGCGCTGGCCTTTCCGGCCGGCGCCCGCACCTCGCAGAGCGCGACGGTGTTCATCCGCGACATGGCCTTCCAGCCGCCGTCGGCCGGGCTGACAGCCGGCGACACCCTGGTCTTCACCAATGCGGATTCCTTCCGCCACACGGCCACGGCGAAGGGCGAGTTCGATCTCGACCTCAAGCCGGGCGAAAGCCGCAGCGTCGTGCTGAAGCATTCCGGAACCTATGAGGTCACATGCCGCTACCACCCTACCATGACGATCCGCCTGACGGTAAAATGACCCGCCTTGCGGACCGTGTCACGGACGTGCTGAAATCGTTCCGGGAAGGATCGTCATGCTGACCGCCATAGATTATCGGGGTTTAAGCGAAGACGCCCTGGTCATGCACGCCCGCACGGGCGACCGCGACGCCTTCCGCGCCATCATGCAGCGCTGCAACCAGCGCCTGTTCCGCATTGCTCGCGCCGTACTCGGCAATGACGACGAAGCCGAGGACGCCTTGCAGGAAGCCTATCTGCACGCCTTTGCCGCCATTGCGGGCTTTCGCGGCGACAGCGGCCTGTTCACCTGGCTGTCGGCCATCACGCTCAACGAAGCCCGCGCGCGCCTGCGCCGCCGGCGCAGGACGGTCGAAATGACGGCGATCGAAAACCAGCCCAATGTCGTGGCCTTTCCGCTGACCGCTGTTCCGGCCGGGCCGGAAGACGAGGCTGCGCGCGCCCAGATGCGCCGCCTGCTGGAACGCGCGGTCGACGATCTGCCGGTCGACTTCCGGCTGGTCTTCCTGCTGCGCGAAGTCGAAGGCTGCTCGGTCGAGGACACCGCCGTACAACTCGGCTTGAAGGCCGCGACGGTCAAGACGCGGCATCACCGCGCCCGCCGCCTGTTGCGTGAAGCGCTCGACAAACAGCTGTCGGGCGCGTTCGGTGACGCCTTCGCCTTCCTCGGCGCGCGCTGTAATGCGATTACGGAAGCCGTGCTGCGGCGTCTGGAAACGTCATAACAGCAAGGCCGCTTGCAACAACGACGGATCTGCCCCTTCCGTCTGGATCGGCTTGACGCCGACCCAGCCACCTTCCCCGCTGCGCAGGGAAGGAATTGGATAGTGAAACTCCCTTCCTTCCCCTTTTAAGGGGAAGGTGGCAAACGCCGCGGCAAGCGGCGGATGACGGAAGGGGGAACGGCAGAAGCCATCGAGCTCTGACGCATCCACAATTATTCCGCCGGGCAGGCCGCGCCCTGCTTGGTCTCGCTCAGGCGCACCTCGGTCAGCACGACGTCGAGCGTGCCTTTGGTCTCCAGGTGCATGACGCTTGGTGTTTTCGACAGGTCCTGCGCCTTGAAGCACGACAGCGGTACGTTGATGGTCACCGCGCCTGGAGTCAAAAGCTTGGTCACCGGCACGGAGGCCGAGCCCACGCCCAGGCGGACCTCCGACGACGGCGCCGACTTGACGGTCAGGCTGACGCTCAACAGCATGGCGCCGTTGGCTTCGCGCGCCACGTCCGAAGGCGCGTCGGCGCCGATATCCACCCATGAATTACGCTTGCCCGCCCATTCGGCCTGGATGCCGTTATCCGCCGGCTGCACGGTGATCGCCGCCGAACCGTACAGCGTGGTGCGCGTGCCGACATAGGCCATGTGCGGCGCATTCGTGTCGCCGATCGTCAGGTGATATCCGTTCCACAACTGGCCCTTGGCGAGGTAGACGTTGCGCTCGCCGTAGCGCGTCGTTTCCTTGACCTCGGGCAGTTGCGGCGTGGTTTTCCGCGCCGCGTAGGTCAGGCCGAAACCGTAAGCAAACTGCGGATCGTAGGTTTTATCGCCGACATTGAGCGGCGTCTGGTCGGGGCGCTTCGGCCACGAGAAACTCAGGCGGCCGTTGAAGTCCTGGCGACCCAGCAACACGTCCGCGACCCCTTCGCCTTCCGAGCCCGGCAGGAAGGCCGCGACGAAGGCGTCCGACGCATTGATTTGCGGATTGACATAGAGCGGACGGCCCGACAGCAGCACGGCGACGGTCGGAATGCCCTGGCTTTTCAGCTTTTTCAGAAGTTCCAGGCTTTCGACATTGTCGTGGTGCAAGGCCACGTCGGTCTGGTCGCCCATGAATTCGGCATAGGGGGTCTCGCCGAAGACGACGATGGCGACATCGGGCTTCTGCGTGAACGCCCCATCCGCCGACAGGGTGACGTGGCCGCCGGCGCTTTCCGCCGCCGCCTTGATGCCGGCATAGATCGAGGTCGCGCCGGGGAAGTCGTTCGGGCCGTTGTCGGCGCCCTGCCACGACAGGGTCCAGCCGCCCGACTGCATGGCGACATTGTCGGCGCCGTCGCCGGCCAGCAGGATATTGGCATTGGCCTTGACGGGAAGGACGCCATTGTTCTTGAGGAGGACCAGCGACTTGGCGACGGCTTCGCGCGCAATGGCGCGGTGTTCGGGCGCACCCAGGTTTTTAAAGGTATCGGGGCGGTCCTTCGGTGCCGGCTCGTCGAAAATGCCGGCGCGGAATTTGACGCGCAGGATACGGCGCACCGCATCATCCAGCCGGCTCATCGGGATGGTGCCGTCCTTCACCTCGCGCACCATATTGCCGTAAAGCGCCTTCCAGTCCTGCGGCACGTTGTAGATGTCGAGGCCGGCATTGAAGGCGGCCGGGCAGTCGGCATTGCTGCAGCCCGGGATCTGGCCGTGGGCGTTCCAGTCGCCCATGATAAAGCCGTCGAAGCCCATCCGGCCCTTCAGCACGTCGGTCATCAGGGCATGGTTGGCGTGCATCTTGATACCGTGCCAGGAATTGTACGACGCCATGACCGACTGCGTGCCGGCATCGACGGCGGCCTGGTAGCCGGCGCCGTGCAGCCGAGCCAGGTCGGCCTCGGATGCCAGCGAGTCGCCCTGGTCGCGGCCGCCGGCGGTCGAACCGTCGCCTAAAAAGTGCTTGGCGGTCGAAATGACGTGGTCCTTGTCGAGGAAGGTCTTGCCTTCGCCTTCCAGCCCTTTGACCATTTCGCCAGCGTACTGCACGACGATCTTCGGATCTTCGGAATAGCTTTCGTACGACCGGCCCCAGCGGTCGTCGCGGGCGACCGCGATGGTGGGCGCGAACGACCAGTCCATGCCCGTGGCGCGCACCTCGGCGGCGGTCGCTCCGCCGATACGGCGGATCAGCTCGGGATCGTGCGCCGCGCCGAGGCCGATATTGTGCGGAAACAGCGTCGCGCCGAAGACGTTGTTGTGGCCGTGGACGGCGTCCGACGCCCACATCATCGGAATGCGCACCGTATTGGCGCGCGGATCGACCGACGCTTCCCAGTAGGGATTGATCAGGTTGACCCAGTCCTCGACACTGGCGTGCTTGTTGCCGCCCGGCACGGCGCCGCCGCCGTTTTCGATGCTGCCGATGTGATAATCGCGCATTTCATCGGGTGTAATCGATTTCCACTCAGGCTGAAGCGTCTGCCCCACCTTTTCCTCGACGGACATTTTGGCCAGGATCGCGTCGATCTTCGTTTCGATGGCGGGGTCCAGTCCGACCGGCGACTTCGCCTGCGGCCACAAGGCCAAGTGGACCTGCGTCGGATCGACCATGGCGGCTTTCGCGGCGGCTTTCCCATGATGCGTCCTGGCTTGCGCCGACATGGCGGCAGCCGATAAAAGGCACAGGCCGGCGGCGGCCAGCCATCGGGTTTTGCGCCGGCGAGGCGACACTATGGACATGACGATCTCCCTTATTATTTGATTGCGCCGACTGGACCACGCTGACAACGTTGTCGTCAAGAGGCCGCGAATCGCGGCTCAAAAATGGGAGACCACAGCGATGCAAACCTTCAAGACCCTGGGCGAAGCCGAGGCGAAACTGGCGATCGATGCGGCCGTGGCCGAGCTGCGCCGGCGCGGCAAGGCGGCTACCGTGGCCGTCGGCGACAGCCACGGCGAACTGATCGCGTTGTATCGCATGGACGGCGCCAATTTCCCGTCGATCGTCATTGCCCAGAACAAGGTCTATACGGCGGCGCGCCTGCGCGGATTTTCGGGCGAGATTGGGCGCGCCACCTTCACCGACAATGCGCTGATGAGCTATCACGGCGATGACCGCTATGTCGGCTGGGATGGCGGCGTGCCGGTGGTGATCGACGGTCAATGCGTCGGCGCCGTAGCGGTCAGCGGCCTGGCGGGGGAAGAGGACCTGGCGATCGCGGAAATTGCTGTTGCCGCGATGAAACAATAGCAGCGTTCTCTTTTACGGGTAAATTCTGGCCGTTTGTCAGCGCTGTCAACCGCAGACATTGTATTCGTAAGGCAAATTTCAGTATTCGAATTCCGGAAGTATCGCCGAACGCGATCCGTTGCTGTTACGTGTCCTTATTGTCACATATTGTCCGGCTAGTCGCAAAAAAGACATTTTAAGGGCAAATTAACCTTGCAAATGACGGGTCGGTAACGCTACCACTTTCCCAGACGCCCAATGATGATCAATGACACCGGTATCAATGGTGAAAGTTGATCACAGGGTTAAAAAAGAGTGGCTGAACTTAGTCGGCTCGCTGGGAAGGAAAAATTATGAAAAACCAAAAAATGCACGGGAATAGTGTGTCCAAAGCGTGGCTTTACAGCATTTCGCTGTTGGCGCTGGGCAATTGTCTGGCCTTTACCGACGCTCACGCGGAGGACGCGAAGCAGCCGGCCGGCGACAGCACCACCATCGTCGTGACGGGTTACCGCGCGTCGCTGCAAAGCGCGCTGAACACCAAGCGCAAGTCGAATGTCATGCTCGACGCCATCAACGCCGACGACATCGCCTCGTTCCCGGAAGCCAACCTGGCCGAAAGCCTCCAGCGCATTCCCGGCATTTCGATCGACCGCGATAACGGCGAAGGCCGCACCATCTCGGTCCGGGGCCTGGGCGGCGACTTCACCCGCGTCCGCATCAACGGCATGGAAGCCCTGTCGACGGCGGGGTCGAACGATTCCGGCACCTCGCCCAACCGTTCGCGCAGCTTCGACTTCAACACCTTCGCCTCCGAACTGTTCAACAACATCCAGGTCCGCAAGACCACGGCGGCGCAGACCGACGAAGGCAGCCTTGGCGCGACCGTCGACCTGAACACCGCGCACCCGTTCGACTACAAGGGCCTGAAGATGGCCCTGTCGGCGGAAGACGCCTATTACGAGAACGGCAAGCACCAGAACCCGCGTATCGCCGGCCTGTTTTCGCAGCGCTGGGCGGGCGGCAAGCTCGGCTTCCTGATTTCGGGCGCCTACCAGTCGCGCGACACCTCGATCAGCTCCTATGCGCGCCAGGCCGGGTCGGCCGACTACGATTACCGCGGCACCTCGTGGGCCGGTAACGAATACCCGCAGCGCGCCGGTTTCGCCGCGCCGACCGGCACGACCTTCCCGCAGACTGTGCTCACGGCGTCGGGCAAGTGCACCTCGACCAGCGCGACCACGCCGGCCGGTACGATCTGTAACGTCGCGGCCATTTCCAACCCGGAAGTGCTGGCGGCCATGACCGGCTCCGACCCCGCGGCCTATGCCGCCCTCTATCCGTCCAGCAATTCGACGGCGGGGCGCTATGACGACTCGACCGTGCGCATTCCGGCGCTGGCGACGCTCAACGACCAGGAACTGCATTCGGACCGCCTGGGCATTACGTCGTCCTTCCAGATGCAGCTCGACGACGATACCCGCGTCACGGTCGACTACCTGCATTCGCGCTTCCACAACGAAAGCACCAACTACCAGATCCAGAGCGTCGGCCTTAACCGCAACAATACCAATGCGACGCTGAATACTCTGACGGCGCCGTCGTCGCCGATCACCGCGGCCCAGATTTCGACGCGCCACGGCCTCTATCCCGGCGTGTGTAAGGCCCAGGCCGCCAGCGACATCGTCTACGCCGTCGATTGCGGCGCCCAGCTCTACGGCACGACCCCGGCCTATTCCACGGGGCCGGGCGGTGCGGCCGCCGTGCTCAACAGCAACATCTTCTCGGTCAACCCGAACAACCTCGATCCCTACGACTACTACAACAACCCGAATTCGCCGGGTTACGTCGCCGATCCCTACGGCATCGGCGGCATGATCGCCCTGATGGGCCGGCCGACGACCAAGGTCCTGGCGGCGCAGGTCGACAACGGCGTGGCGGACTATCTGCAACTGTCGAACGTCGACTGGCGCTCGGCGGCGGACGCCAGCTACTACACCACCAATTTCGACCAGGTATCGGTGAACCTGACCAAGCGCTTCAGCAGCAACTTCAAGGTGGACGCGGTCGTCGGCGCTTCGCGGTCGATCAACGTCAACCAGGGCCTGCTGGTCGAATTCGACTCGATGGACCGTCCCGAGACCTTCACCTATGACGAACGCGGCAGCCCCAACATGCCGGTCGTCAATCCGGGCTGGAACGTCGCCGACCCGACGCAGTGGGGCATCATCAAGGGCTTCTCGGCCATGCGGAACTATATCCGCACGACCAAGAACAATTACAGCCAGGCCAAGATCGACTTCGACTGGAACATCACCGACGACTACGAACTGACCTTCGGCGGAAATTCGCGCAAGTACATCTTCTCGACCGACCAGTGGGAGCGTCCGACCGACACCCTGGCGCCGACCGAAAAGGAAGCGCACGTCAGCGTCGCTTCGCTGGGCTCCGTCCACCAGTTCGGCCAGGGCCTGGACGTCTCCGCCGGCACGCCGACCAGCTTCTTCGCGCCGAACATCGACGCGTTCTCGACCACGTTCGGCTTCGACTGCAACTGCGTCAACAAGTACGGCGACTTCCGCCTGACCAACCTGAAGAGCGGTGCGGCCCAGTACGGCGTTACGGAAAAGGACACGGGCGTCTATGTCCAGCTCGACTTCCGCCACGACATCTTCGGCCGCGACCTGACCGGCAATATCGGCGTGCGTGAAGCCACGACCGACGTGGTCGCGACCGGCCACGACAACAAGCAGCGTCCGGTGCAGGATACCAACCACTACACCGACACCCTGCCGTCGCTGAACCTGAACTACCACATCACCGACACGCTCAACATGCGCTTCGCCGCGTCGAAGGCGATGGCCCGTCCGCAGCTCGGCAACCTCAACCCGGCCATTACCGCCGTGTCGATCCCGACCGACGGGTCCTCTGTCGGCGGCAGCATCACCATCGGCAACACCAAGCTGAAGCCGTTCCGCTCGACCAATTACGACTGGAGCGTGGAATGGTACTTCGCCAAGAACTCGCTGGTGTCGTTCGCCCTGTTCGACAAGGAGATCAGCACCTTCCCGCAGACCGTGCTGTTCGACGCCCCGATCCAGTCCTTCTTCAGCGGTGACGCCCTGACGGCGTTGCAGGCCCAGTTCGCCAGCAATGCCAACCAGACGGCCTATATCAACGCCAACAACTCGGTCACGGCGCGCCAGTTCCGCGATGCGCCCGGCGGTTATCTGCGCGGCGCGGAATTCAACTTCCAGACCGACTTCGGTTACCTGCCCGAGCATTTCAAGTTCATTCCGGACTTCGTCAAGAACTTCGGCATGCAGCTGAACGCCACGCACATCGAATCGCAGCTGAAGTACATCATCGATCCGGGTACGGAAGTGAACGGCGTCCAGACCAAGCCGATCACCTACGCCAACGGTCCGTGGCTCAACGCCTCGCCGGACGCGATCAACTTCACCCTCTACTACGAAGTGCCGCAATTCTCGGCGCGGGTGTCGATCGCCCAGCGCGCCGGCTACGACACGACCTTCCCGATCGCGGCGGGCTCGTGTAACCCCGGCCTGCAAAACCCGACGATCACCACCACGCCGGCGGCGGCCTCGGCCACCCAGGTGGCGTGCGACAGCCCGCTGGTCAATGACTTCGCCTTCTCGAAGTCGACCCTCAATGTCGACGGCAACCTGACCTGGAACTTCACCCCGCACCTGGCTGTCCGCCTGGAAGGGCTGAACCTGACCAACCAGACCTCGAACCGCTATGCCTACACGTCGAACCCGGTCGTGACCTCCTACGCCTCGACCGGCCGTCAGATCACGGTCGGCGTGCGCTACAAATACTAACCTGTTACCCGGCGGACAAAATTTTGTCCGCCGGTTCCCCTACCAGCTCCCCGTTGGACCGACATGGTCATACAGGCTGGGCACCTGGCGCTGGTTCCCGGACCGGCGCCTTTTCTATATCCGAGAGACGAAACATGAGTGAAACCAGCCGCCGCGACGCCCTGAAATCGGTTGGCCTTGGCGCCCTGCTGTTCGGCGCACCGGTCGCGGCCGAAGCCGCGCCCGTCAAGTCCGCGACGCCCGTTACCTGGGCGAAGGGGCTGGAAGGCCAGCGCAAGGCGGACCTGGGCAACGGCGCCTTCCTCAATCCGATCCTCGCGGGAGACCATCCCGATCCCGCCATCCTGAAAGACGGCGACGACTATTACATGACCTTTTCATCCTTCGACGCCTATCCCGGCATGATCATCTGGCATTCGAAGGACCTGGTGAACTGGACGCCGAAAACGGCGGCCTTGAAGACCAATATCGGTTCGGTCTGGGCCGTGTCGCTGGCCAAACATAACGGCCGCTACTTCCTCTATATCCCGACCAAGCAGACCGCCGTGCCGGGCTCGAAGACGACGTCCTGGGTCATCTGGGCCGATCATATCGAAGGGCCGTGGAGCGAGCCGGTCGACCTCGACCTGCCGAAGCATATTGATCCCTGCCATGTCGTCGGTGAGGATGGCTCGCGCTGGCTGTTCCTGTCGGGGGGCGACCGCGTGCGCCTGTCGGACGACGGGCTGAAGCGCGCGGGCGAGCCCGAGCACGTCTACGATCCGTGGCACTATCCGGAAGAGTGGGACGTCGAAGGCTTTTCGCCCGAAGGCCCCAAGGTGATGCGGCACGGCGAATACTTCTACCTGATCACCGCCGTCGGCGGCACGGCCGGCCCGCCGACCGGCCACATGGTCATCGCGGCGCGCTCGAAGTCGATCCATGGGCCGTGGGAACAGCATCCGCGCAATCCGCTGGTGCGCACGACCTCGGTCGAGGAAAAATGGTGGTCGCGCGGCCATGCCACGGTGATCGACGGGCCAGCCAAAGACAGCGGAGACGCCGACTGGTGGGCTGTCTACCACGGCTATGAGAACGGCTACTGGACGCTCGGCCGCCAGGCGCTGCTGGCGCCGGTCACCTGGACGAAGGACGGCTGGTTCGATATCGGCGGCGGCGACCTGTCGAAGCCCCTGCCCAAGCCCAAAGGCGGGCAGGCCGGGGCGCACGGTATCGCCCTGTCGGATGATTTTTCCGCCGACAAGTTCGGGCTGCAATGGAACTTCTTCAGCCCGTCGGCAACCGAAACCCAGCGTCTGCATCGCGAGGGCGGTGTGCTTCATCTGGCGGCGTCGGGCGACGCGCCCAGCTCGTCTTCGCCGCTCACCTTCGTCGTCGGCGACCCTGCCTATGAGATCGAATGCGATATCGAGATCGACCCGGGCGCCAGGGCCGGTCTTCTGCTGTGGTACGACCAGAAGCTCTATTGCGGCCTGGGCTTCGACGCCAAAAGCTTTATCACGCACCAGTACGGCATCGAGCGCGGCCGTCCGGCCAACCCATACGGTACGCGCATGAAGATGCGGCTGCGCAACGACCGCCACATCGTCGCCTTTCATACCTCGGCCGACGGTGTGACGTGGAAACGCTTCGACCGCGGCATGGAGGTATCGGGCTATCACCACAATGTCCGTGGCGGCTTCCTGATGTTGAAGCCAGCCATCTATGCGGCCGGCACGGGCGAGGTCCGCTTCCGCAATTTCGTCTACCGCGCGCTCGCCTGACGAATTGACAGGTCTGAAATAATAGTCTGAGTATTGTTCCCAAAAGAGGAACGCTCATGCTGAAAACGGGTCTGGTTGCATTCGCGGCCATGTGTCTGGCGCTGCCTGCGTACGCGCAGGACAGCTTTCCGGTGACCATCACGGTCGACGCGGCAAAGACGGTGGGCAAGCTGCCGCCGGCCTGGCGCTTCTTCGGCGCGGACGAGCCCAACTACGCCACCATGAAGGACGGGCAGACACTGCTGTCGCACCTCGGCGAGCTCAGGCCACAGTCGATCTATTTCCGTGCCCACAACCTGTTGAACACCGGTGACGGCACGGCGGCCTTCAAGTGGGGCTCGACCAACGCCTATACCGAGGACAAGGACGGCCACCCGGTCTACGACTGGACGGTCACCGACCGCATCATCGACTCCTATCGTCAGCGCGGCGTGAAACCATACCTGCAACTGGGGTTCATGCCCGAGGCCCTGTCGTCGGCGAAGGGAACCCCGTATCGCCACAGCTGGCGGCCGGGTTTTTCCTACGGCCTGATCGCGGGCGGCTGGAATGCTCCGCCTACGGATTATGTCAAGTGGGGCGAACTGGCCTATCAGTGGACGAAGCACAATATCGAACGCTACGGCCGCGCCGAGGTGGCGTCCTGGTATTTCGAAGTGTGGAATGAGCCCAACGGCCCGGCCTACTGGACCGGCACGCCGGAAGACTTCTACAAGCTGCACGATTATGCCGTCGCCGGCATCCGCCGGGCGTTGCCGGAAGCGCGCGTCGGCGGTCCCGATGTGGCGGGCTCGGGCGGCGCCTTCATGGACGGCTTCCTGAAGCACGTCGTGTCGGGCACCAACTACGCCTCGGGGCAGACCGGCACGCCGACCGATTTCCTGTCGTTTCACGCCAAGGGGCAGCCGGCCTTTGTCGATGGTCACGTCCGCATGGGCATGTTCCAGCAGTTGAAGGCCGTGGACACGGGCTTCAGGAAGATCGCCGCCGTCCCTGAACTGAAGGACAAGCCGATCGTCATCGGCGAGAGCGATCCGGAAGGCTGCGCCGCCTGCCCGGGGCCGCAGAACGGCTATCGCAACGGCACCATGTATTCCAGCTATACGGCGGCCAGCTTCGCGCGCATCTGGGACCTGGCCGACCGCGACCACGTCCGTCTCGAAGGGGCGCTGACCTGGGCCTTTACCTTCGAGGACCAGCCGTGGTTCGCCGGCTATCGCCAATTGGCGACCAATGGCATCGACCTGCCGGTGATGAATGTCTTCCGGCTGTTCTCCAAGCTCGGTCCCGATCGGCTGAGCGCCACAAGCTCGTCGGAAATCGCGCTCGACGACATGATGCAGGCGGCGACCGGCCGCAACGACGTTGCCGCCATCGCCACGCGCGACGGCGACCGCATCGCCATCCTGGTCTGGTATTACAATGACGACGACCTGAAGGGGCCCGACGCCCGTATCAGCCTGGATGTGTCAGGCCTTGGACGTGCGCGGCACGTAACGCGCTATACCGTCGATCCGACGACGGGCAACGCTTACGCGGCCTGGCAGGCCATGGGTTCGCCGCAGTCTCCCGATGAGAAACAGTACAAGGTCCTGGAAGACGCGTCGGTCATGGCGCCCGTGGCCTTGCCCGACCTGACCGTCACGGGGGGAAAGACAAGGCTCGACCTTACCCTGGTGCGTCAGGGCGTAACCTTGCTTTTAATCGAGTAGAGGCGCTGCGCACCGTCAGGATTCGGGCCTTTGCGCAAGCATTCCGTGAGCTGAAAATATCACAAATTCATTACAGGTGTTATCTGGGGGCTGACAGACCGTCAATCTGTGTTAAGGTTTTGTAAACCCACAGGGGAGGCTGAGAATGGCCCGAAAACTTCGTTCAACGGAGGCATCGCCTCTGGTGGTTGCCCTTGCGCCTATACTTGACCTGCCGAAAGGCGCCTGGCAGGTGGTTCTCAACGACGCCATGACCATGGCCTCGTTCATGGACGCCGAATGCCGCGTCCGCCACATCCGGATCAGCGATGCTGTCCGCGAACGCATCCGCGACGCGCTGGTTCCCCTCCCGGCCTGATCACCAATTTCGCTTCAGGGTCAACTGGACGTGCCGCCCGGGCAGGGCGCGCGCTGTAATCATCTGACTGTTGCCGGCGGCCGCGACGATTTCCCCGCCATTGGCGTCGCCCTGCATGATGGCCAATGCGTTGCCCAGGTTGCTGGCGCGTACATCGACCTTCCAGCCCCTGCCCAGGTCGGCCGTCGCGGCGGCCGAAAACAGATGGACTGCCGGAAATTTCAGCGTATTGGCGTCGTCGGCGAAGCGCGGCCCCAGATATTGCCAGGTCCCCGACAGCACGACGCGCCCGTTCAGCAGCGTCACATTCGGGCTCAATGAAAACAGCACATCGGGAATGCGGCGCGGCGACCGGCCGTCGAGGTCGTACACTGTCGGCACGCCGTTCTGGATCTGCGAAAAGCGATAGTTGCGGAAACGCGGCGCCTGGACCGTCAGCGCGCCGGTCAACCGGAAAATCTTCGACGGCTGCCAGGTCAGCTCGCTTTCCAGCCCGCTGGTCACGGCCTGGGCGGATTGCTGGCGGCGGATAAGCGCGCCGCTCTGCGGGCCCATGACCTGGTCGAAGAAGACGATGTCGCGGAAGAAGGTGTGGAACAGGCTCTCGCTGACGAACAGGCTGCGGCCGTTGAAGCGGTAGCCCAGTTCCTGCTGGTCCATGTGCAGCACGCCCGCGCCCTGCGGATCAACCGTGCCGCGGTAATTGCCGGGTCCGGGCATGCGGAAGGTGCGGGTGGCGCGGGCGAAGACATACTGTCCCCTGGTCACTGACCAGTTGAGCCCTGCCGAAGCGGCCGTCGCTGAAAAGCTTTTGCCGAAGCGGTCATAGGCGCCGGTGCCGTATTGCACGGCGTCGTCGGCCAGGATCGAGGCGTCGCCAAGATTATAAGTAGCCGTGCGCTCGACGGCGCCCTGCAAGCGCAACTGTTCGCGGCGGATGCCGGCATCGATGCGCAGGGCGTCGTTCAGCTTCCATTCGTCAGCGGCGTAGAGGGCGATGAGGTGGTTGTCGCTCAGCGTCTCCTCGTAGGTCGTGCCGTAATTGACGATGCCGTGGTCGGTGATGCGGCCGGCCGGACCCGTCATGTCGATCAGCCGGCCCTGGTCGGCGACCTCGACCAGGGCGCGGGCGATCTGGCGGTTATAGTCCCACTGGAAATCCGCGCCGTAGACGCCGACCGTGGCGTCGTGGTCGCCGAAGGCGGTGAACCGGTGCGACAGGGAGGCGTCCACCAGGGTTTCGCGCACCGTGACGCGCGCCGCCACCGGCGACACCATGGCCAGCAGGGTGTCGCCGCCGATGGCCGCGCCCGTCGTGTCGGCAAAACGGATCCCGCCGCCGAACTGGCTGGCCAGCGCGCCTTGCGTCATCGCGCCGCCATTGGACGAGAACGAAAAGCGCCGGGTGGCGGAAAACCGTGTGCGCGCCTTGATCTCCAGCCGCGTCTGTGGGCCCAGGGCCTGCGACAGCGCAACGGTCAACGAATCCAGCCGGTTGCCGCTGTTGTTGCGGAACAGCTGGGCGTCCGGCCCCCGTGGCGTCCGGAACACCAGCACGCCGTCGTCGCGTCCGAACCACGAGCTTTCGCGCGGGTCGAAGCCGGGCAATGGCCGGATGCGCCCGCCGATGCGCTGTAACGGCACCGACGAAGTGTTGAGGCTGGTGTCGTCAAGATGGCGGACGGTTATACTCAGGTGCCCGCTACCCCAGGCGCGTTCGGCGCGCGCCGTAACCTGCCCGCCGCCTAAGGGACGCGCCAGCCGCCGCTCGGTCGGATCGCGCGTCACATGGCCGCCGACGATCAGCCGCCACTGTCCGGCCGGGCCGCCGGCGTGGGCGTCGAGGCGGGCCAGGCCGGTATCGGACGTCGTGACGGCGGCCGAACCTTCGGCATGGTCGGGGGCGGCGCGGGTGGTGAAATCGACAGCGCCGCCGGGGGCATTGCTGGTGAAGATCGAAGCCGGGCCGCCGCGCACATAGGTGGCTTCGGCCAGCATGTCGTCGGGTCGATAGAACTGGTCCGGATCGGCCCACGGCAGATTGGGTTCGTGTTCGACCGGCAGGCCGTCTTCCAGAATGGCGATGGCGCCGTATCCGTCCAGCGGAATGCCGCGTGGCCGCACCTGGTTGCCGCTCGTCCCGGCGGAGGTATCGACCCACAGGCCGGGCAAGCCGTCCAGCGCATCGGCAACCGTGACGGCCGGACCGTGGCCGGGGGCATCGGTCGAAAAATGGCTGACGGCATAGCTGAGCTCGGCCTCTTTCAGGCCCAGCACGCCGCGCCTTCCCGTGACCACGACCTCCGGACCAGCCTGGGGGACCGATAACGGCGCGGATGTGTGCACAGGCGCCGGCGGGCGCGCCAGGCTGACCAGGATGCCGACGCCGAGGTCGCGACAGTCGAGCCCCGCCGGCGGACACAGCCGGGCCATGGCCTCGGCCAGGGTAAAGCGGCCTTGCAGCGCGGGACTGCGGCGGCCGCTCAGCCGCGCCGACGGCGGCAACAGGATGGCGCGCCCGGTTTCGGCCGACAGGCGGCGCAGCGCACCTTCGGCGTCACCGGCGGGAATATCGAGGGTGAACGGCGTCGCGGCATGGGCGGGCGCGCCGAAGATCAGGCCCGCGGCGACGCAGGCCAGACCCATCCAGGCCGGTACCCTTTGCTTGTGCATGTCGCCCCACGGAAAACCTGCCGGGCTATAGGCCGCCGGTTGTCATTTTTTGTGACACTATGGTGTATTGGTCGCCATTGCCGTCGACTGTGACCCTGAGACCATAGGCAGTGGCGATCAGGCTCAGCGACTGGCGCGGCTGGTCGAGGCGGAAGCGGCCGCTGACCGGCAACCGGGCCAGGGCCGGGTTGCCCAGCACCGCCGGACGGTCGCTGTAGCGGTTGAAGCGATCGACCACATCGCCGAGTTTCTGGTCGCGCAAATCGATCCAGCCGGTGCGGAAATCCGGAGCGGTGGTGTCGAAGCTGGCCAGCACCAGATGCCCGCCGTCGAAATCGGCGCGGGTGCCGGCGGCCACGTCCCGATGTTCGGCGCCGGCATCGACGCGGACGCGGCCTTCGGTCACCGCGACCTCGCCCGACCGGTCCATGCGGAAGGCGGTGCCGACGGCTGTCGCCTCGACTCCCCCGGCACGAACGACGAAGGGCTTGAAACGATCATGCGCCACGGCGAACCACGCCTGGCCGCGCTTGAGTTCGACGCTGCGGCGGCCATGGCCGAAGCGCGCCACCATTTCGCTGTCGGCATCGAGCGTGATGTGCGAGCCGTCCGACAGGGCGACCTGGCGTAATGCTCCGTGGGCGGACGAATAAGTCACCGGCGGGGCCGATAGCGGGCTCAGCCATGCCAGCAGTGCGGCCGCGGCGGCCAGCCCGCCGGCAGTGGCAAAAAGCCAGCGGCGCGCAGGGCGGGCCGGCGCGGTTTCCGCCAGCGCGGCGACAAGATGGAGATCGCCGTCGATCGCCTGGATTCGTTTCAGCGCTTCGAAATGCGCCGGGCTTTCGGCCAGCCAGGCGTGGAAGGCGCGCATCGTCTCCGTGTCCATGGGGCCGCGCGCCAGGTCGGCCCAGTCGGCCGCCTGTTCCATGATATCGATCTCTGGCGTTTCAGAAAAATCAGCGGGCACTTCAGGCGTCCTCGATCGTATGGGGCTGGTCTTTCATCGCTTCTGTCAGGCTGACCAGCGCCCGGGTAATATGCTTCTTGACGGTTTCGGGATTGAGATTGAGGTCCCGCGCGATCCGTTCGCGCGTATGACCGTGCAACCGCCTTCGGATAAAGATATCGCGCCTGAGCGGCGGGAGGCTGTCCAGCGCCTTGCGCAGGACCGCCACGCGCTCGCGGTCGAGCAGGGTCTGCAGGGCTTCGGGTTCGGGACTGGCGATCTCGAGCGCTTCGTCTTCGATCGGCACCTCGACATCGGGCCGGCGGCGCGTCAGCAGGTTGCGCGCGATGCTGAGCGCGTAGAATTCGGGATTGACGATATCGGCTTCACGCCCGCGCTGGAACAGGCGCAGCAGCGATTCCTGGGCGATGTCGTCCGCTTCGGCGGCATTCTTCGTGCGGCGCGCAAGATAGGCTTTCAGCCGGCGTTCGATGCCGACCAGCTGGGCCACCAGTCCGGGCTGTTTCGGCGTCATATCGTCGGCGCCGGGCATGGAGACGGCCTCGCGGGAAAAGGAAACGCGCCCCGAAGGCGCAAGGTCTTCGGGGCGCATCGACATTAGTAGGTATAGCGCAGGCCGGCAAGGAACTGCTGGCCGCTCTTGGTGTAGTTATAGACGCGGTTGGTCGAGTTGACGTACTCGTCGTCGGCCTGGTTGGTCAGGTTCAGCGCCTCGAAGGTCAGCGTCAGGTGACGGCTGAGATTGTAGTGCGCCGAGGCGTCCAGGTTGAACGACTCGTTGACGCCGGCCACGTCGTTATAGTTTCCGCCCGGAACGCTGGTGATGTATTTCGAGCGGTAGTTGGCGGCCAGGCGCGCCCCCCACTTCGGCGTTTCGTAGTACAGCGTGGCGTTATAGCTGTTCTTCGACAGGCCGGGCAGCGGCAGGACGGTGTCGGTCGAAGTGCCGTCGACCCACGGGATCGACTGATGCGTCGTCGAGTCGGCATAGGTGTAGTTCAGCAGGTAACCCATCTTGTCGAACGGCGCCGGCAGGAAGGTCATGTCCTGATTGTACTGCAGCTCCAGGCCGTTGAGCTTGGCGCCCTTGCCGTTGACCGGGCGGGTGAAGACCCAGGCTTCGTCGATCAGGCTCGACACCTGCGAGGCGGGCAGGAGCGAGGTCGGCAGGCCCGAGGCGCGCCACGTCTGGGTGACCGAGGTCGATACGATGAAGCTGTCGATATCGAGGTGGAAGACGTTCAGGGCCAGCACGCCCGTCTTGTCGAAGTACCATTCGGCGCCGGCCTGGTAGGTGTTGGCGCGGAAGGGCTTCAGGTTGACATTGCCGCTCGATGCCTGCCGCGCGCTCGAATTGACGCTCGGGTTCAGGACCAGCGACGACAGGGTCGGGCGCGTCAGGTTGCGGTTGGCGGCGAAGCGCAGGTTGACGTCGTCACGCACTTCCCACACCAGGTTCAGTGACGGCAGCCAGTCGAAATAGTGGCTGCGCGCCGCGACCGTGCTGGTGCCGGTGGCGTCGAGGCCCGAACTGTCCTCGATCGTGTCGGCGTAACGCAGGCCGGCATCGCCGCGCAGCGTGCGGCCGAGCAGTTGTGTGCGGAACTCCGCCTCGGCATAGGCGCCGGACAGGGTTTCCCTGATGGTGTAGACGCTGCCCGTGGTGACCGTCTGCGTATAGGCCGGCGTCGTCGGCAGTTGCGACCAGGCGCTTTGCAGGTTGGTGACGACCCAGCCTGTCGGCAGGCCGGACACGCCGAGATCCTTGCCGAACTTATAGGGCAGGGTCTCGGTCAGGCCGGTCAGCGAGGTTCCGGTCGGATAGGTGACGTCGTCATTGGCGCCGTAGCCGGTGCTGTCATAGCTCTGAGTCGAGCGATTGAGGCCGAACTTCACCTTGATATCGTCACTGGCGCGCCACACCGCATCGGCCTTGGCCTGGGTCAGGACGTCGTCGACATAGTCGCTGCGGCGGCGGGCCCGCCACAGGTAGAAGCTCGACGGATTGCTGGTGTCGACGCTGTAGGTCTGAACCGGCACGCGGTCCGACTGCGCGAAGTCGTAGGTCATGGTGACCGTCGACGGCGTGCGCAGGAAGATGTTGTTCTGGATCGGGTTTTTGAAGTTCGATTCCTCGCGGCCCAGCGACGCCGTGACGTCCAGCGTAGAGGTGGCGTGCCACCTGGCGTTCAGCAGGCCTTGCGTGAAATCGGTGCGGTTGCGGTCGATATGGCTGTCCGAGCGCAGGTAGACATTGCCGAAAGAGCCGGCGACGATGTCGTTGCCCGCGACCTTCAGGCTGTTGATCGTCATGACATTGGTCGACGACGTGGCCGAGAAGGCGGCGGCGTCGAGGTGATATTCCTCGCGGTTGTTGCGCAGGCGGCCGGCCATCAGGTCCAGGCCCAGTTCGAGGTCATCGCTGACCTTGTACTGGAACGACGCGGTCAGGCCGGTGCGTTCCTTGTGGTAGGCGAAGATGTCGTAGCGGTCGTAGCGCGGGTAGAAGAGCGCGTCCTTGCCCTTGGTGTTGAGGCGCGCGACGATGGACGGATCGATCGACGAACTGGCCAGGGCCGTGTTCCAGCCGCCCTGCGCCCAGCGCACGTCGGAATAGCCGTCTTCGACGATATTGCTCTTCGAATAGGCAGCCGACAGCAGAAAACCGAAGCGGCCGTCGGCCGTCCTGTTGGCGAACAGCAGTGCCATGCGCGGATCGGCCTTGCTGGTGTGGCTGGTGGTGGCGGCCTGCGCTGACACGGCGAAGGTCAGGTTTTTATAATCGAAGGGGTGCGGCGTATGCAGGTCGACCGTGCCGGCGACGCCGCCTTCCTCGACCGAGGCCGCGGTCGACTTGACCACGTCGACGCGGTTGAACAGTTCCGAGGCGAAGATGTTGAAATCGAAGGCGCGGCCGCGGTTGACGCCGCCGCGGCTGTCGATGCTGGTCGTCGTCGCCAGGGCTTCCATGCCGTTCAGGCGCACCTGGGTCCAGTCGGCGCTCATGCCGTGGATAGAGACCTGGCGGCCTTCGCCTCCGTCCCGCGAAATGGCGACACCCGGCACGCGCTGCAGCGATTCCGCGATATTGGTGTCGGGGAACTTGGCGATGTCCTCGGCCAGGATGCTGTCCTGGAAGCCGTTGGCGTGGCGCTTGAGGTCGGTGGCCTTGGCGACCGACTTGCGGAAGCCGGTGACCACGACGACGTCGCTATCGCTGCTGGCGGCAGGCTGAGTCTGTGCGGACGCAGGCGTGGATACTATTCCGGCTGTAAGTATACAGCAGGATGCGAGGGCTGACGTCAAATAAAAGTGGCTCTTCATGTTTTTGCTCCTTAAGTAATTGTGGGCAAAAGCGAAGTCACATACATTTTTATTGTGACATTTTTATTTATGAATATGATTTTGTATTTTTTGTCCTCAAGTCCGTCCGAAAACGGGGCATCCGACCTATAAGAGCCGTTTGTGCGCAAAAAGGGGACAAATGTCGCAAAATAATTTTTATACCACTGATTTTATTATGGAAAGATATTTCCATTTAAATAAAAATTGGAACATGATATCCAATTTTCCGTCGATGCCGAAAAAAGAATTACTATAAGTGACACAAAACATCGGCAAAAGCGTCACATGACGACCGTATGCCTGCGGCGTCCGGACAAGGCAAGCGTACCTCCCCATCGCCCGCCGGAGCGTCTCCCCCAAAAGACAGCAAAGGAACTACCGATGTTCATGAAAATGCGTGCATTGCCGGCCCTGATGGTGCTCGGCGTGTCGGCCGCCGTGGCCGGCCAGTCCAACGCCGGCGTCATCAACCACGACCAGGTCGTGGGCTTCGCCGAAAGCGCTTCGGCGCTGGAACTGCAATTCAAGCCGACGCTGAAGGTCGAAGACGGCTGCGTGCCGTTCCCGGCCGTCGACCAGTACGGCAATACCTCGGGCGGCGAAGCGGCTTCGGGCGCGCGCAATGGCGGCTGCTCCAGCAGCACCGGCCAGGTCTATTCGCGCGTCGGGACCTATAACGGCCTATGCGCCGTCATGTATGCCTGGTACTTCCCCAAGGACCAGGTGATCGCCGGCCACCGCCACGACTGGGAAAACATCGTCGTGTGGCTGTCGAGCTGCTCGACGTCGGCGACCGTCGTCCAGGTCTCGTACTCGCAGCATTCCTCGTATGAAAAGCTGACCACGCCGCCGATGAACGGCACGCACCCCAAGGTGCGCTATTTCACCGACGGCATCACCGACCACACGGTGGGCGACACGACGACGGTCGGCGGCACCCAGCCCCTGATCGGCTGGACCAACCTGACCGACGCGGCGCGCACCGCGCTCAACACGACCGACTTCGGCTCGGCCAACGTGTCGATGGACGACGGCAACTTCGCCAACAACCTGGCCAAGGCGCGTTAAGTCGTCTGGCCTGCAGCCTCCTCGTCCCTTTTCGCCTTGGGACGGGGAGGCGCTCTCCTGTTTAGTCCATGTCGACGGCGAAGATTTCACCATGGGCGACGGGCGTCGCCGGAGCGAACACCATGCGGTCGACCTGGTATAGCGTGCCCAGGGCCAGGGCGAGACTGAGAAGAAGGCCGGCGGCCATCAGTACGGGATTGGCGCGGGGCGCCGCGGCGGCGCGCACGGTCAGGGTACCGAAGCTGTCGGCGGTCGGATGAAAGATGGTGTCTGTACGCGCAAGCATGACGAATATCCCTCTCACGGAGCGGTCCTGAACATTTCGGCCGCGTGTCATGGGACCACTATGGTCGTCTGCGCCTGAACGGCCTTTGAACGGCTGCGTTCATTCGGCGTTCATGAAAAGGGACTGGCCCGGAGGCCAGTCCCGCCGCGGTTAGCGGAACAGGCTGAGCACCGTGCCCGTCGACTGGTTGGCGATCGACAGGGCCTGGACGCCCAGTTGCTGCTTGGTTTGCAGCGCCTGGAGCTTGGCGCTTTCCTTGGCCATGTCGGCGTCGACGATATTGCCGATGCCGGCCTGGATCGAGTCCTGGAGCTTGCCGACGAAGGACAAGTGGTTGTCCAGCGCCTTCGACGAGGTGCCGAGGCTGGCCAGCGACGACGAAACGTTGCTGATCGAGCTGTCGATGGTGGTCAGAAGCGCCGCCGCCGAGGTCGCGGTCGTGAAGCCGGCCGCGGCCGAAAGCGTCACGATCGAACCGCCGAGCGACATGTCCTGGCCGGATACGGTGATCTTGCCGGAGCCGTCCGAATTGGCCAGCGCCGTAATCTGGGTCTGCGAGCCGTCGACCAGGTTGATGCCGTTGAACGTGGCGTTCGACAACGTCTTGGTGATCTGGTCGCGGATCGAGGTAAAGTCGGAGTTCAGGGCCGCGCGCGACGTGGTGTCGAGCGAGGTGTCCGAGGCGGCGAGCGCCTTTTCCTTCAGCTGGGTCAGCATGTCCGAGACCGAGGAACCGGCCGACATGGCGACGTCAACCACCGAAGTGCCGCGCGACAGCGAGTCCTTGACGGCGTCGAGCGACGAAACGGTAGCGCGCTGGGTCTGGGCGATGGCGTAGGCGGCGCCGTCATCCTTGGCGCTCGCAACCTTCAAACCCGTCGAAATGCGGGTCTGGGTGGTCATCAACTGCGACGTGGTCGCGTTGAGGTTCTGCAGGGCGACCATGGCCCCGACATTGGTATTAACCGAAGAAGACATTTCGTCTTGTCCTTCATTTTGAAATACCGGACGACATTTTGTCGGCCGGAGGCATTTTGCCCGCTACCCAAAATTGTGGTTATTCCCTAATTAACCGATAATCCCGCAAACGTTTGCGTGGATTCTTGCAGGGCGGTGATAATTACCGCGGCCCGTTGCAGAACAATACGTTCTGGATATTCGCAGCCATAACGCCGTTTCGATTTTCAAATAAATCGAAAGTTGCATTACGCAGGCGGGGTCTTCCCCTGCCGAGCGCATGGAGACAGGCGCGGCGGCGTCGCTCCGGCTGGGCCGGAGGCGGCATGGCGCCACATATTTTCAGCGGAATTTTGGTGGTTGGAGGCGGGATCGAACCGCCGACCTGTGGGTTATGAATCCACCGCTCTAACCATCTGAGCTACCCAACCTGACCGGGTTGACGCGCTGCGTCCATCGGAGGGAGGCGCTATAGCCAATCCCGTTCGCCTGATCAAGCCTTGATTTCAGCAATCTGTTGAAGGGCCGCCATCAGGCGGTGTTCGCCGGCTTCCAGCGTATAATGCGACAGGGCGTAGGCGTGCGCGGCCTCGGCCTTTTTCAGCGTCCCCGGCCAGTCCGACAGGGCCGTCCGGATGGCGTCCGCCATGGCGCGGGCATCTTCTCGCGCGCACAGATAGCCAAGCTTGCCGCCCTGGAGGATTTGGCGGGGGCCGTCGATATCGGTGGCGACGACGGGTGCGCCGGCGGCCATGCTTTCGATGACGACCAGGCCGAAGGGTTCGACGCGCGACGGGCACAGGAACAGGTCGAGATCCTTAAGGTATTCGCCGGTCTTGCCGATCCAGCCGCAGAAGGTGACATGATCCTGAAGCCCCAGTTCCTCGATCTGGGCTTCCAGCGCACCGCGCAGGGGGCCGTCGCCGCCAAGCCGCAGGTGCAGCTGTACGCCGTCGCCGACGAGCAGGGCGATGGCGTCGAGCACGATATCGAGGCCTTTGTTGACATGCAGACGGCCGAGCGTGCCGAGAACCGGCGTCGCTGCAGGCGCGGGCTTGACCGCGTGCGGATCCAGCGCGGCGAAATTGTCGACCGTGAACAGCGGCAGATCCGGATGGGCGCGGCGGACGCTGTCGGCGACGGGCGGGCTGACGGCGATAACGGCGCGCAGGCGCGCGACCTGCGGCTTGTGGCGGAAGTTGTGCACGACCTGGACGGTGCGCGACGCCGTGCCGGACAGGGACAGCAAGGCGATGCCGGTGGCGCGGTTGCCATGGGTCAGCACCAGGTCGGGGCGGAAATGCTGGGCGACGCCGCGCAGGGTGAGGGCGGCGAACGGATCGTGGTTGATGTGGGCGCTCATCGGCCGGAACTCGACCGGCCGCGTGACCAGCGCCTGACCCAGCATGCCGCGCTCGGGCCCGAGGCTCATCACCTCGCAGCCGGCCGCCTTCAGGGCTTCGTGATAGCGCAACGCCATGGTCTCGACGCCGCCCAGCCCTTCGGCCAGCATGATGTTCAGTACACGCACGCTCAGAGACTTCCCCGGAATGGCACCCCGTAGTGGATGCCTGTTAAATCGTCCTTGGGCAACAAATCCGTCAAAAATATTTCAATCCGGCAAGGTGACCCCACGTCAACGCTTATATAAGGGTAGAAATTTTCGCGAAATCCTGTCCATATTGCATTGGAATGAGTGTGAGTCTTTGGGTTGAGGGTAAAATCTTGTCCGATCTGATCGATGAGCTCGATGCGCGTATTCTGGACCTGATTCAGGAGGATGCTTCCCTTTCGGTAGCCGACCTGGCCGAAAAGGTCGGCTTGTCGCCGTCGCCGTGCTGGCGCCGGGTCAAGCGGCTGGAAGATCTGGGCGTGATCCGCAAGCGGGTGACCGTGCTCGATCCGGACAAGCTGGGCCTGGGCTTCGAGGTCTATGCCGCGGTGAAGCTGTCCCTGCCGTCGCGCGCCAATCTCGAGGCGTTCGAGGCGCGGCTGGACGAATGGCCCGAGGTCGTGTCGTGCGTCACGGTGACCGGTCACGAAGACTATATGCTGCGCGTGATGACGCGCGACATGCACGCCTATGACGACTTCCTGCGCGACAAGCTGCTGGCGTCGGACCTGGTGTCGGGCGTCGAAAGCCGCATCATCATGCGCTCGGTCAAGAACACGACGGCCGTGCCGATCCGGCTGGTCAAGAACGTCTGATCTCGCCTTCGCCTTTATCCCGTCATCATGCTCTGGCATGCCGGTTTCGCTTGGGCTAAAGCGGGACGGGGCTATTCGGAGCGACACATGAAGCGAATTCTCGTGACCCTGCTGATGAGCAGTGCGCTGATGGCCGGGCAGGCCGGCGCGCAGGCCGTTGACGCGGCTTCGGATCTCGGCAAGTTCCGCGACTATCGCGACGCCGGCATGAAGGCGATGGATCACAACGATCCCAACGCCGCCATGGCGAACTTCATGAAGGCGGGCGAGATCATCCCCGATTCGCCGTCGATTCTGCTGCTCAAGGTCCAGGTGGCGCAGAAGCAGAACAAGCTCAAGGACGCGCGCGCCTTCCTCAGCGAATATGTCCACCGCGGCTATGTGCTGGACCTGAAGAAATATTCCGACTTCCGCCAGTTCTGGGACGACGCGCTGGAGGCGCGCAACCGCCAGAACCGGTCTGAAACGGGCGAGGTGCGCGTGGTGTCGAGTTCGCCTGACTTCGCTATCACCGAGGGCATCGCCTACGCGCCGGAAACGACGCAGTTCTTCGTCAGCGGCGTGCGCACCGGCACGGTGACGGTCCTGTCGACCCAGGGGGCGCGCGACCTGATCCATTTCCGCTCAGGGGTTGCCGCCTACGGGCTGGGACTGCACGACGGGAAGCTGTGGGCGACGACCGCCGCCAGCAAGCAGACGCTGAAATTCGACCCGAAAACGTCGATCCCCTCGAAGATCGTCGTCGTCGACCCGGCCAACGGACAGGTCGTCCAGACGATCACCGACCCGTCGAAGTCGCGCAAGTTCGGCCATCTTCTGCTTGGCGCCGAAGACCTGTATGTCGCCGACAGCGAGCACGGGGAAATCCTGCGGCTCAATGCCTATCAGGGTGCGTTGCAGACGCTGATCCCGGAAGGCTACATGGACACGCCCGACGCCATGGCCGAGCGCCAGGACGGCAAGGCGCTGATGGTCGCCGACTATATTTCCGGGCTGTACAGGGTCGACCTGGCGACCGGTGAAATGAAGCATATCGTCACGCCGGCAGACGCCTCGCTGCTCGGTATCTCGTTCATGACGCGGTACGGAAACGACCTGGTGGCGATCCAGACGGGGTTCAATCCCGACAAGGTCCTGCGCCTGCACATGTCGGACGACTGGTCGGAAGTAAAGTCGGTCGATGTCGTGCTGCGCTCGGACACGCAGATGAGCCAGCCCACCCAGGGCATCATGGACGGCGATGCCTTCGTCTTCGTCGCCAAGAGCCAGTGGGACGCGCTGGACGGCCAGGGCAGCGCGACCAAGACCCCGCAGAACGGCGTGATCGCGGCCCTGAAAATTAATCCGTAAACGGATAATGCGGTAATGGGGTGGTCAAAACCCCAATACCGTCAGGCCTGTTTATGGTTAACAAAATATTATTCCCATTTAACCCTGTTTATGCCAATGCTGGCATCGAACCTGCGAGACAAGCGGGCGAGGGCGCGACGGCTGTGTTTTTTTCGGACAGCCGGCCCGGAAACAGGGAATTCGACGGTGGGTATTTTCAGGCATGCGGTGCAAGGCGTCGCGGTTATGGCGGGCTTCCTGGCCCTGGCTGGAACCGCCTGCGCGTCGCCTATGCCGTATGGCGTTCATCCGGGCGCCGTCGATGCCCAGGTCCGGGAAGGCGACTTTGACGGCGACGGTCGCCGCGATACGCTTTATCTGGTCGATGAGCCGGCGACCGGCCGCATCGCCGTCCATGTCCGCCTGAATACCGCTTCAGGCGAGCGTGACCTGCGCGTGTCGAGCTATGATGCCCATGGCGGCGCTACCGCGCCGCGCATCGTCCCGGCCGGCCGCTATACGGCCGACTGCGGCACCTTTGCCACCAGCTGCGGCCAGGCGGCGATCGTTACCGCCAGCGACAGCCTGGTGCTGAATCTTGGCGACGGTGTAACGGTACTCATGCACTGGCAGGGTGGCCGGTTCGACCAGGACTTCATCAAGCCTGACGCCGCGGCGCCCTGGGCAGGACTGGCGGATACTATGGCCGGCATGTACGCCGCGAACCGGTAAAACGCTCTCGATTTTTTTTGGGCGTGCCCGGACGTCACAGCCGAATCAGCGTTTTTTTTATGAAAAAACAACATTATATCGGCTGAATCCGCTTCATGCCTTGTGCGACACGCATTAAAAAGCCGCATGTTGACCGCAAATGCGCCGTAGTTTTTGTGTATTCATTCTATTATGCGTGACTATTCGCTACGGCGATAACGGTAGACATCGTAAGGTTCTGCAATGAGTAGTTTTTGAATACTCATTGTAGCAGAGAAATTTTCTGCAATTAGTACTAGCGATTTTGCTCTGCGTGACTAATGTAGGGTTTACCGCATCATTGCGCTTACCGGGGTGGGGCGCCAACAAGAAAGTACGAGTAGACTTTGGGACGATCAGCTGATTACAGCAAGCAGAGCTGCGCCATCGCGGGCAGCCTGAACATTATTGGCGAACCCTGGACCTTGCTGATTATCCGGGACGCATTCATGGGCATTGCCCGCTTCGAGCAATGGCAGGAGCGGCTTGGTCTCGCGCGCAATGTCCTTGCCGCGCGGCTCAAGCATCTTGTCGCTCATGGTGTATTCGAGCCGCGGCTCTATTGCGAGCGGCCGAAGCGCTATGAATATGTGCTCACGGACAAGGGCCGCGACCTGAAACCGATCCTTCTCAACATGATGGATTGGGGTCGCAAGTATGTCTATGCCGGAGAGACGCCGGGTTTCGAGTTCCTGCACGCCGGCCACGCCGTGCACCCGATCACCAAGTGCATGGAATGCGGCGAGACGATCGACAAGGCCGAGCTTCAGGTCGTCCTGCACGACGATGCTCCGACACTTGCCGAAATCTACAAGGAAAAGACGGAGGTCTAGCCTTCGTCGCTGTCGCTGAATTTCAGCCGCCTCACGTCCGTGGGGCGGCTTTTTTAATACGCTCGCGCTGAAAAGCGTAGCGTTAGCGCAAGCTAAAAGCCGGGCGGCGTATCAGTACGCGCTGCGTGTCGATGAAATGAAGCCGCCGCCCGCGCTGAAAGAGCGGAGCGTTAGCGCACGCTAAAAGCCGGGCGGCGTATCAGTATGCGCTGCGTGTCGATGAAATGAAGCCGGCGCCCGCGCTGAAAGAGCGTAGCGTTAGCGCAAGCTAAAAGCTGGGTGGCGTATCAGTACGCGCTGCGTGTCGATGAAATGAAGCCGCCGCCCAGCACGCGGCCCGGGTCGGACACATCATAAAGAACGCAGGCCTGGCCGGGCGCCACGCCTTCTTCGGCGCCGTCGAACTCCACTTCTATACCCGCGCCAGCCCGCACCAGGCGCGCCGGCACCGGCGGGCGTGTCGAGCGCACGCGGGCCAGGACCGGCTTTGCAGCGCCGGCGGCGGCCTCAAGGTCTGTCTCGTCGCCCAGCCAGTTGGTTTCCTTGAGCGACAGGGCGCGCGTCAGCAGGGCCTCGCGCGGGCCAACGACGATCTCGCGGCGATCGGCGTCGATGCGCACGACGAACAGGGGCTCACCGACCGCGATGTTCAACCCGCGGCGCTGTCCGATCGTATAGCCCGTAATGCCCTGGTGCCGGCCCAGCAGGCGGCCGTCGACATGGCGGATGTCGCCGGCTTCGCGGCCCTGCGGGCGCAGCTTGTCGATCAGCGTCGTATACTTGCCTTCCGGCACGAAGCAGATGTCCTGGCTGTCGGGCTTGGTGGCGATCTTCAAGCCCAGTTGCATGGCGATATGGCGGACCTGCGGCTTGGGGATGCCGGCCAGGGGGAAGCGCAGGAAGCCGAGCTGTTCGCGCGTCGTGGCGAAGAGGAAGTAGCTCTGGTCGCGCGACATGTCGGCCGCGCGGCGCAAGGAGACGAGGCTGCCGTCGTCCGAGCGCTCGACATAGTGGCCGGTCGCCATGGCTTCGGCGCCGAGGTCGCGGGCGACATCGAGCAGATCCTTGAACTTGACCGTCTGGTTGCAGCGGATGCAGGGCACGGGCGTTTCGCCGCGCAGATAGCTGTCGGCGAACTCTTCGATGACCGAGTCGCGGAAACGGCTTTCGTAATCGAGGACGTAGTGCGGGATGCCGATCTTTTCGGCAGCCATGCGCGCGTCGTGTATGTCCTGGCCGGCGCAGCAGGCACCTGTCTTCTTCAGGGCCGCGCCATGGTCGTAGAGCTGGAGCGTGACGCCGACGACCTCATAGCCCGCCTGGTGCAGCAGGGCGGCGACGACCGTGGAATCGACTCCGCCCGACATGGCCGCGACGACGCGCGCGCCTTGCGGCAGGCCGACAGCGGCGCGCGTGGCGGCAATGGCGGCGTCGAGGTCCGCGTCGGCGATCAAGGGGATGGGGCAGCTGTCGTCCATGCCGCACCAGATAGGACAAACCCGAGCGAATTGCTAGGTCTTTTGGCTGAAACCCTTACTTGAGCAGGTTCAGCAGCGACGTGTCCTTCAGGCTCGACAGGACTTGGGCCGATGCCTGGACCGAGACCTGGGCGATCTGCAGGTCGGAATAGGCCTTGGCCATGTCGGCGTCGGTGCGGTCGCCGATCAGGCCTGTCAGGCTGGTCACCTGTCCCTGCAGCGAGGTCTGGGTATTGTCGACGCGCTTCTGCATGGTGCCGTTCAGCGAAGTCTGTTCGACCAGGCCGTCGTAGGTCGTCGAGAACTGGTTGGCCAGGTTGGTCAGGAAGGCCTTCTGGGTGTCGTCGAGCTGGCTGCCGAACGGCGTGGCCGTGGCCTGCTGCTGGTATTGCTGGAACAGGCCCATCAGCGTCGTGCCGAGGTCCGAGGCCAGCATTCCGGTCTGCAGCGTCGTATGCACGTCGATGCGCGACGACTTCTTGACGTCGCCGTTCTGGAAGGCGTCGGACGGCTGGGTCAGGGCGGCCAGGTCGGTCAGGGTGCCGACCTTGACGGGCGCCTGGTCGTCATTGCCGCCGCCGAACAGGTACTGGCCGTTGTGGACGTAGTTGAGGCCGTCGAGCGAGGACGAAAACGCGCCTTGCAGCGCGGTGGCGAGCGATGTGCCGTCGCCGGAGGCCAGCGCACTCATGATCGCGTCCTTGGCCTGGGAGGCAGCGTCGCTGGTCCGCTCCAGCGCGATGTTCTGGGCGTCCAGCCGGTCCGAGACCGTCTTGTTGACGTCGATGAAGGCGTTGGTGTTGGACAGGGTCGCCTGGTACGAGGCGATGATTTCGGCCGAGCGGCCATAGCCCATCAGGTCGGTGGACACCTTCTGGGTCGATACCTGGTTGTTGGCCTGCATCTGCCGGTCCTGCGCCGATTGCAGGTTGTTCACGGCATTGCCCCAGATCTGCGAAGTGGAAACACGCATCGCTTAACCTCCTACACCATGTTCAGCAGGACATCGAACATGTCCTTGGCGGCCTGGATCAGGCGGCCCGAGGCCGAATAGGCCTGCTGGTACGTGGTGAGATTGACAAGTTCTTCGTCGAGATTGACGCCTTCGGTCGATGAGCGGCGATTGGTCGCTTCGGTCAGCAGGGCGTCAGAGCTCTGCTGGTCGGTCTTGGCGTTGGCGGCCAGGTTGCCGACCTGGCCCGCCAGGTCCGAGCCGTAGCGCGTCAGCGTGGTCGAGCCGCCACTGTTCAGCCCGGCGCGCGGAATGGTCACGCTCTTGCTGGCGATGTCCGACATGGCCTGGCCGCCCGAGCCGTCGCCCGCCACCAGGGCCGGCGTCGTGGTGTTGGTCAGGTTCAGCGTCGCCAGCGACAGGTTCGCCGGGTTGGCGTTGATGGCATTGCTGACGGCCAGGCCGCCCGCCACGTTGCCCGCCGAGCCGCCCAGGCTGAAGAACTGGCTGAACGACACGCCGTAGCCGTAGCGCGAGCTCGAGTCGGCGCTAACGCCGATGCTGTTGGCCGGCGAGCCGTAGCCGTTGAAGGTCAGGGCGCCGGTCGTCGAGTCGAGGTTGAACTGGCCGTAGCGGCCCAGACCCGTATTGGTGTCGTTCAGCGCCGTCAGCACCGAATTCATGTCGCCCGACGGAATCTGGACATTGACGGTCGACAAGGTGCCGCCGTTGGAATTCTTGACGGCGAAGCTGACCGAGTCGGGCGTGCTGCCGGTCGAGAAGCCCGAGGTCGAGCTGAGCGTCAGGCCGGTCGAGGTGTTGGTCGGCAGCTTGGACGAGACAAGGTCGTTAAGGCCGAAGGTCTGCGAAAAGCCCTGGCCGAAACGGCTGGACGGCGTGGTCGTGGAATCGGCGATGGCGACGCCGGTCGCGCCGCTGCCGGCGGTAAGCGACATGACGCCATTGTTAAAGCTCATGGTCGCGGCGCCGCCGAAGGCGCTGGTGATGTCGCTGGCGAAACTGGAGGTCGAGAAGGTGCCGGTCGAGGCGCCGTTGTCGAGCGACCAGGTGCCTGCGCTGAAATCGACCGCCATCTGATGGACGATATTGCCCGACGTGTCGACGGTCACCAGGTTGGTGGTGCCGGTCATGCCGTTCAGCATCTCATCCTGGGTGGCGCTGGTGTTCTTGCCGGTCAGGGTGGCGGGCGCCGGCACGGCCGAGGCAGCGTTATGCGCGGCGTTCAGTTGCTCGGTGAAGCTCGACATATACTGGTTGAGCTGGTCGTTGACGGCGACCGACTGCTTGTCGCGCACGTCGAGCAGTCCCTTGATCTCGCCCGAGGCCAGGTTGTCGGCCAGGTCGCGCTTTTCGCCGGCCGGCGTCGTGATGGTGATCGGGTTGAACACCGTGCTCGAATCGACCGAGGCGGTTGGCGTATAGGACAGGGTAGCGGCGCCGTCGCCGGCCAGCATCAGGCCCGAGCTGGTGCGCACGGTGATGCCGCCGTTGTCGTTCTGGCTGACCTTGATGTCCATCAGCTTGGACAGCTGGTCGAGATACTGCGTCTGCTGTGTCTGCGACCCCGTTACGTCCTGGCCCTGGATCTTGGCCGACGAGATGGTCGAGTTCAGCGTCGAAATGTTCTTCAGCAGGTCGTTCACCGACTTCAGGTCGGTATCGATGCGCGTGTCGGCGTCGGTGCGGACCTGCTGGATCTTCTCGGAGATGCGCTGGCCCTCGGCCAGGAAGCCGCTGAGATTGGAAATGACCTCCTGGCGGCCGGCGCTGGAATTCGGGCTTTCGGCGACGCTGGCCAGGGACGACATGGCGCTGTTCATCTGGTTGAACAGGTTGTTCGTGTCGGTGATGTCGCCGAACTGGGTCTGGATCTGGTCGACCAGGTCGTAGCTGGCCTGCGCCGCCGACGAAGCGGACTGCGCCTTGTACGTCGCCTGCTCAAGGAAGCGGTCGGCCGCCAGCGTGGTCGGGCCCGAGGTGACGCCGGCGCCCTGGCCGCCATAGACGACCGTCTGCTGGTTCGCCACCTTGCGGATGTAGCCAGGCGTGTTGACGTTGCTGATGTTGTCGGACGTGACCTTCAGCGCATTCTGTGCCGTGGACAGTCCCGACGTAGCGATGTTCATGATGCCGTTTATCGACATGATGGGCTCCCGTACGCGGCGCCTGCGCGGCTGGAATCCGGCAAAGCCTGCAGCACGCCCGGCAGGTTTTGCCGGGTGCCTTCAGGTTTGAAATACAAAAATGCCTTATATTTCATAATCTTGCCATTTTCCGTTCGCGGAAGCGATACTCTTGGCGATTAATATTTCAAGTCGCGTGCCAGAGCGCGGCGTGACTGTATGACTCGCGCGTGAGGGGATGGCGGATCACCGGCACGGCCGCCCGCCGGCGCAGCGCCTCCACCCGGCAAGTTTGTCCATGACGCCCCGCCAAGGCGGCAATTTTGACCGCCCGTTCACCATATTAAATTCAATAAATTCAATAAGATAAATTCTGGCCCGGGGTTTGCTACACGAAGGCTCCATTGGGTTCGCGCAAAGAAGTTGCGGATGAACGAGCTGCCTGAACACTCCGCCGAATGCGGGGCGGTGAGGGCTTGAACGATCCGACCGCCTTTTTTGTGAGTACCATGTCCCCCGACCAGGCCTTGCCTATGCCCCTGCCGATCTCGTCCGGCCGCGCCCCCCAGGGCGCCGGTGCGCCGAACGACGCGTCCGTGCCCCAGGGTCAGGCGGCACCGGCGGACACCGTTTCTGTCTTTGGCGCCCTGATGGCTGCGCTGACACCTCCGGCGGGTTCGGATACGCAAGGCGCCGGCGACACGACGGCCGATCCCGCGGCGCCCGCGCCCCAGACCGATACTTCGGCGGCCTTGCCGGCTCAGGCGCAGACCGTGCCGCCCGTCCTGCCGCAGCTTGTCCAGGACCTTCAGGCCGTCGCTACGGCCGATCCGGCGGCTGTGACGCCGGAAGCGGCCGACGCTGCGCCCCCGTCGCCTAAGACGGCAAAGACGTCCGGACAGGATATCGCGATGGACCTGACCGACGCGTCCGCGCCGGTGCCGGCCGATGCGCCCGTGTCCCAGGCGGCGGCGATCCAGGTCGTCCAGATCCAGGCCGTTACGGTCCAGCCGTCCGTTGCCACGCTGCCGGCCCCGCAAGCCGATACCCAGGCCGCTGCGATGCCGGCTCAGGTTCCCGCGTCAAGGACGCGCGTGTCGTCCCAGCCGGCCGACGCGGATCCGCAGGCCGACAAGGCTCGGGACGACGATGGCGCCGATGCCGGGGCCGACACGGCGGCCGTCCAGGCTGCTGTCCTTACTGCCGCGCAGGCCCAGCCGGCGGTTCAGCCCCAGTCGTCCGCGCAGTCTCCGGTACAGGCGCAAGCCCGGTCGGTCGCACCCGTCCTGCCGAAGGCGCCGGCAAAACCGCAAGCCCCGGTGGCGGGCTCCTCTCAACCCCTGCCGGCTTCGGTTCCTGTGCCCGCTTCGGCTACCGTGCCCGCTTCGGCTACCGGGATTGACGCCGCTCAAGGCGCCGCACCCGCCAAGACGCCGGCCAGGGCCGCTTCAGATGGCAGCGATGCGCAGGCTCCGGCTCAGGCCGCCGCGACGCCGGATACGTCCGCCGCCGTTGCCGCGCCCACCCCGATGGCCCCGAAAACGGATGCCCTGGGTGGCGCACTCAAGACGATGCGCAAGGCGTTGACCGACGACGCATCCGTGGCCGGCGGCGCGCCGGCATCGCGCCCCTCCGCGCCCAGCGGCTTTACCCTGCAGCAGCCCCAGGCGGAAGCGACGGGGTCCTATACGGCCACGGGCGCGCAGGCGGCCGGCATGACGGAAGGCGGTTCCAACCTGGCCCGCGCCACGGTCGAAAACCTTTCGGCGATGGCGGTTCAGATCAACCGCAAGCTCAGCGAAGGCAATACGAAGTTCGCCGTCGAGCTGCATCCGGCCGATCTCGGCAAGGTCGAGGTCACGCTCAACATCGCCCGCGACGGCACGACGACCGCGCATCTGAAATTCGATACGCCGGTCACCGCCGCGGCCTTCCAGGCGCACGAGGGCGACCTGCGCCACCAGCTGGCCCAGACCGGCCTGAACCTCGATTCCGGTTCGCTGACCTTTTCGTCGCGCGACGACGGCAATGGCGGCAGCTTCAGCCAGGCCTTTGCCCAGTCGCAGCAGCAGGACCAGCAGTCGCAGAGCCGCCAGTCCCAGGCCCGTGCCTTCCAGAACGCCGCGGCTGTCGCGGCCGATGCCGATACCTCCGCCGCCGCCTCCGTTGACGCAGGCCTTCTGGCCATGCGCGCGGGCGGCTCTTCCACCCTTGCCCTCAATCTCATCGTCTAGGATATCGTCATGACGAGTGTGACCAGCGCCACCTCCACAACCGCTACCGGCTCGACCAGCACCAGCGGCAACGGCATTACCGCCGATTACAGCACCTTCCTGAACCTGCTTACCGCGCAGATCCAGAACCAGGATCCGCTGTCGCCCATGGACACGACCCAGTGGACCCAGCAACTGGTGCAGTATTCCCAGGTCGAGCAGGCGCTCAAGACCAACGACTATCTGAAGACGATCGCGTCGAACTCGGGCGACACCATGTCGAACGCGGTATCCTATATCGGCAAGACGGTGCAGACCAGCGACGCCACCGCGACGCTCAAGAACGGCTCGGCCGACTGGAACTACAATACGGCCGACGATGCGGCCTCGGTCACGCTGAAGGTCACCGATTCCAAGGGCAACGTCCTCTACACCGAAACCAATTCGGACGTGAGTTCGGGTGATCACAGTTTCAGCTGGGACGGCAAGACCAGCGCCGGCAAGACCGAAACCAGCGGCGACTATACGCTGACGGTCACCGCCAAGGATTCCAACGGCAGCGCCGTGACCACCACCACGGGCGTCACCGGCACTGTCAATTCCGCTTCGACCGCCAGCGACGGCACGGTTCAGATCGACGTCAACGGCACCCTGGTCCCGCTCTCCAGCGTGACCAAGGTTTCCTGATCCCAAACATTCCTTTGTAATTTGCAAGACCCTCTCAGAAAAGGATTTGCACGATGAGTCTCAACAGTTCCATGCAGGTCGGCGTCAGCGCCATGAAGGCGACGTCGACGGCCCTGACCGGCATTTCGAACAACATCGCCAACATGAACACGACCGGTTACAAGGCGACTTCGACCAGCTTCTCGGACCTGATCAGCGGTAACGCCACCGGCACGATCAACGGCCAGGGCGTGGTGTCAAAGATCATCCAGAACGTGTCGTCCATGGGCGACCTGTCGACGACGACGTCGCAATATAACCTGGCGGTCAACGGCCAGGGCATGTTCGTGGTGTCGGACTCGTCCAACGCGCTGGCCACCAACAGCACGGTTCTTTATACCCGCGACGGTTCGTTCAGCACGGATACCAACGGCTACCTGCTGAATACGTCGGGCTATTATCTCGAAGGCTGGGTCGCCGATTCCGCCGGCAATATCAACCAGACCTCCAGCACCAACGGCCTGCAGGCGATCAACGTCAAGAATATCTCGAACACGGCGGCCGCTTCGACGACCGTAACGCTGAAGGGCAATCTCGATTCCGACACGGCGGTCTCGACCGCGGCCAGCACGCCGACCTACAGCGCCACCTCGGCGACGCAGTCGATGTCGGCCTATTCCGCCACGACGGGTGTCGGTACCCAGCCCGACACGACCATGACCATGACGATCTCGGACGGCCTGGGCGGCCAGCATACCGTCACCCTGTCGCTGCTCAAGAAGGGGCTGAACGCCACGACCGGCGAAACGGAATGGAACTATGAAGTGTCGTCGCCCGACGTAGTCGACGCCAACGGCACCGACCAGATTTCCTACGGCACCCTGTCCTTCACCTCGACGGGGTCCCTGGATACGGCGAACTCGACGACGGCCGGCGGCACCTTCAGCGACGCCCTGACCATCAATGCCTCGACGTCGGGCACGACGCCGCACTGGGGAACCTCGACATCCCTGCCGTCGCAGACCTTCGACCTGGGGATCACCTCCGGCAACAGCACCCTGACCTCGACCGCCGCCGACACCAGCTATACGGCCAAGGCCGACGGCACCGAGTTCGGCACCCTGACCAGCGTCACCGTCGGCAAGGACGGCGTCGTCACCGCCATCTACGACAACGGCGACACCAAGGCGATCGCCAAGGTTGCCCTGGCCACCTTCAACAATGCCAACGGCCTGATCGCCGTGTCGGGCAACACCTACAAGCAGAGCACGTCGTCCGGCAGCTATACGCTGGGCCAGCCGGGCTCGAACGGGGTGGGCACGCTGGAAAGCTCGACGCTCGAAAACTCGACGGTCGACCTCAGCGAAGAATTTACCCACCTGATCACGACGCAGCGCGCCTATTCGGCGGCGTCGAAGATCATCACCACCGCCGACCAGATGATGCAAGAGCTGTTAACCATCAAGCAATAACCGGCGAGTTAGAGATGGTGCGATGATATAAATAGTATTTCGCGCCATCATTTAAATTATTAATGCGCGTTAATCCGACAGTGGTGTTGCCTTCAGAGTCAATTGAAGTTTAACCAATCGTCAAAGTTGCGTTAGGGGTCTGTTTACTACGACCTTTAAGCGGATTTTAGACTGCATGGGTTATGATCGCTTCATTGGTGATGGTAATAAAGGCAAAATGCCATGTTGCAAGAACAACGCCGCGATAGTAAGGGCGAAAAGTACGTGATCGGTCCGACCGGTGCGAAATTGACATTGAACGACCTGCCGCCTCCGGGGACGGAGCGCTGGGTGATCCGCCGCAAGGCGGAAGTGGTCGCCGCCGTGCGCGGTGGACTGTTGACTTTCGACGAAGCGTGCGAACGCTATACGATCACGTCGGAAGAATTCATCAGCTGGCAGAAGGCGATCGAGAACCACGGCATGGCCGGCCTGCGCACCACGCGCATCCAACAGTATCGCTAAAATTCTTGCGCTCTGGGCGCGCACGCGCGCCCAGGCTCCGGAATTTCAGCTTTTTGTTTTTGCGTTCAGCTCGCTCGCGCTCGCTTGGCGCCACGCAGGCTGCGCGCCTCAGTGGCGCTAGGGATTTTTGCTTTGCGCTCAATTCGCTTCGCTCATCTGGCGCCGCGCGGGCTGCGCGCCTCAGTGGCGCTAGTCGCTTCGCTCCATGAGCGTTCTCTTCGGATGGCTATCACGCTCCGGAGAGCGAGGCCGTTTGGACATACCTTAACCGTCGGTTAAAAAACGCCGATATTTTAGAGGCTTGTCAGCGGTCATGAATCTGAAAATTCCGTTCACGTCCGTGTGAAAATTAAACCCGCGTTAACCCACCACTGGGAAATTACTGCCTAGTAGACGGCGAGGACCAACCTCGCCTTCGTTGTTGATGGGCGGACGAACGTGGGTTCATTCTTTTCGGGATTGCAGAAGTTCGGTCTCGGACGTCTCATGACCATCCTGGGTATCGCCGCCGGTCTGGCGGGTGTCCTGGCTGCGGTCTTCCTGCACCTCGGCGCCCAGCCCCAGGCCCTGCTGTTCTCCAACCTGGACCTCAAGGAAGCCGGGCAGATTACCCAGGCGCTCGACCAGGCCAATATAAAGTATGAATCGCGCGGCGACGGCTCGACCATAATGGTCAACCGCGACGAGGTGGCGAAGGCCCGTATGCTGCTGGCCGGCAAGGGCCTGCCGACGCAAGGCTCGGTCGGCTACGAAATCTTCGACAACGCCCCCGCGCTCGGCCAGACCGAATTCGTTCAGAATCTCAATAACCAGCGGGCGCTGGAAGGCGAACTGGCGCGAACCATAAGGTCGATACGCGGCATCGATTCGGCGCGCGTGCTGCTTGTCATGCCCAAGCGCGAACTGTTCCAGGACGAGGCCCAGCAGCCGACGGCCTCGGTCGTGCTCGGCATTTCCGGCAATGATCTCAACGGCGACCAGGTCCGCGCCATCCGCAACCTGGTGGCCTCGGCCGTGCCGAACCTGAAGCCCGAAAAGGTCACCGTGGTCGACAGCCGCAACCACCTGCTGGCCGCGGGCGATGAAACCGACGCCGCGCTCGGCGTGGGCGCCGCCCAGCACAAGAACGAGGTCGAGGAATCCCTGCGCAAGCGCGTCAAGGAAATCGTCGAAGGCGTGGTCGGCCCGGGGGCGGCCCGCGTCACCGTCACCGCCGATGTCGACCAGACCGCCACGACGCAGGAAAAGACGCTCTACGATCCGGACGGCCAGGTCGTCCGGTCGACCCAGACCTCGGAATCGAAGGACAAGTCGACCTCGCCCGACTCCAACGGCGTGACGACCGCTTCGGCCAATATCCCGAACGGCAACCCGTCGGCGCCGGGCGCCTCGGCTTCGGGCAACGAGTCGGGCACGACGACCGAAACGACCAATTACGAAATCTCGACGACCAAGACGACGACCGTCACCCAGCCGGGTGAAGTCAAGAAGCTGGCGGTGTCGGTCGCGGTCGACGATTCCGTCACCCCGTCCAAGGACGGCAAGGCGCCCGACACCTACGCCAAGCGCTCGGCCGACGACATGCAGAAAATCGATGCCCTGGTGAAGGCCGCCATCGGTTACGACCAGACGCGCGGCGACCAGGTCCAGGTCATCAATGTCCGCTTCAACCACAATGTCGGCGACACGGTCGGCGGCGTGGCGTCCAAGGCGCCGCTCATGGACTTCGACAAGAACGACATCATGCGCGGCGCCGAAATCGCCGTCCTGCTGGTCGTGGCGCTGCTCACCCTGTTCCTGGTCGCCCGTCCGCTGATGAAGTTCATCAATTCGGGTCCGACCACCTATGTCACACCCGGCAGCGTGCCGATGATGGCCGGCGCTGGCCCGGCGCCGGCCGTAGCGGGCATCCCTGGCAATGCCGCCATTTCGGCGCCGGCCACCGCCGTCGTGCCGATGCCTGAGCCGGATGGCCGCATCGACATCGCCCGCATCGAAGGCCAGGTCCGCGCCTCGTCGGTCAAGAAGGTTTCGGAATTCGTGGAACGCCACCCGGAAGAATCGCTGTCGATCCTCCGTGGCTGGCTGCATGACAGTTAGGGATGTCTGTGCGTAAGAATATCATCGATGATCCCAAGCGACTGACCGGCACCGAAAAGGCGGCCGTGGTCCTGCTTGCGCTCGGCGAAGACCACATGCAGCTGTGGCAGTCCATGGACGAAGAGGAGATCAAGGAAATCTCCCAGGCCATGTCGTCGCTCGGGACGGTCAGCTCGAACGTGGTCGAAGAACTTCTCGTCGAATTCGTTTCCGGCATGTCGTCGTCGGGCACGATCATGGGCTCGTTCGAACAGACCCAACGCCTGCTCGGCTCCTTCCTTCCGCCCGAGAAGGTCGAGTCGCTGATGGAAGAAATCCGTGGTCCGGCCGGCCGGACCATGTGGGACAAGCTGGGCAACGTCAACGAAGGCGTCCTGGCCAACTACCTGAAGAACGAATACCCGCAGACCGTCGCCGTCGTCCTGTCCAAGATCAAGTCCGACCACGCCGCCCGCGTCCTCGCATCCTTGCCCGAAGACTTCGCGCTCGAATGCGTCCAGCGCATGCTGCGCATGGAGCCGGTCCAGCGCGAAATCCTCGACAAGATCGAACAGACCCTGCGCGTCGAATTCATGTCGAACCTGGCGCGCACGTCCAAGCGCGACAGTCACGAGCTGATGGCCGAAATCTTCAACAATTTCGATCGCCAGACCGAAAGCCGTTTTGTCGCCGCCCTGGAAGAACGCAACCGCGAATCCGCCGAACGCATCCGCGCCTTGATGTTCGTCTTCGAAGACCTGTCGAAGCTCGATCCCGGCGGCGTCCAGACCCTGTTGCGCGCCGTCGAAAAGGACCAGCTGGCCCTGGCGCTCAAGGGCGCATCGGACGCCCTGCGCGACATGTTCATGTCCAACATGTCCGAACGGGCCGCCAAGATCATGCGCGACGACATGGAATCGATGGGCCCCGTCCGCCTCAAGGACGTCGATACCGCCCAGATGGCCATGGTCCAGATCGCCAAGGACCTCGCCGCCAAGGGCGAAATCATGCTTGCCGGCCAGGGAGGCGATGATGAGCTTATTTATTAAGGGTTTGCGTTCAATTCGCTTCGCTCATTTGGCGCCACGCAGGCTGCGCGCCTCAACGGCGCTAGTCGCTTCGCTCCGGGAGTCACAAGTTGATAGCCTTCTCCCGCCCCGTTTACGGGGAGGGGGGACCGCGAAGCGGTGGGAGGGGGGAGTCCACGCGCTGCAGCAAGCCGTTCTGACGCTTCCCCCCTTCCGTCACCTCGCTGCGCTCGGCGCCACCTTCCCCGTAAACGGGGAAGGAGAAGTATGGACAGAGTCCCCGGTCGCGGAGGCCTTCGCATGACCCAGCACCAGAAATTCGATTTCGGCACGGTCTTCGGCGACGCGGGTAACGTCGTCGCCCAGCCCAAGCGCGAAAAGAAGTTCTTCACCCCCGAAGAGGTCGAAGCCATCCGCGCCGAAGCCTATGCCGAGGGCGAAAACTCGGCCATGGCACGCGCCCAGATGATGCAGGCCTCGGCCATCCAGGAACTGGCCAGCTTTTCGGCCGAAGGTCTCGGCAGCCTCAACGACGCCATCCATGCCCACAAGACGGCGGCGGTCAAGCTGGCCCTGGTCTGCGCCCAGCGCATCGCCGCAGAGGCGCTCGACCGCTTCCCCGAAGCGCCGGTCACCGCCACGCTGGAAGCGCTCGGCCAGGAAATCGAAAAGGCCACCCGCCTGGTGCTCCTGTGCAGCAATCCGGACGACGCGCTGAAAGGCGCCGCCCAGGACGCCGCCCACATGGCCGGCTTCCCCGGCGCCATCCAGTTCCGCGAAATGCCGCAAATGCCGAAGGGCGCGTTCGAGATCGTCTGGTCCGACGGCCGCGCCAGCTTCGACCCCGAACAGGTTTTCAATGCCCTCGACGCCGCGCTGAACGAAGCGCTCGACGCCGAGGCCTATCATCAATCGCGTGCAAATTCAGGTATGACCCATGGCTGATCTCGGTCTCGAAGACTTCGACGAGGGCGGCGGACCTCAGATGACGGACGACGACGGCGGCGACAAGGCCGCCGCCGACCTGGCCCCCGTTTTCGATGTTCCCGTCAATATCTCGGCGGTGCTGGGCAAATCCTACATGTCCGTGTCGCAGTTGCTGAAACTGGGCCAGGGCAGCGTCCTCGAACTCGACCGCAAGGTCGGCGAGGCCATCGATATCTATGTCAACAACCGCCTGGTGGCGCGGGGCGAAGTCGTCGTGGTCGACGATCGCCTGGGCGTAACCATGACGGAAATCATCAAGAGCGAGGATAGCGGCGCATGAGACTGCTGGTCGTAGGAAAACTGAGCGGACAGCTCTCGGTCGCGGTCAAAATGGCCATGGATTCGGGCGCCAAGGTCGCCCATGTCGATGGAATCGCCCAGGCGACCGACGCCCTGCGCAAGGGCCAGGGCGCCGACCTTCTGATGGTCGATTACGAGCTCGATATCAAAAGCCTGATCGAAACCAACGAGCGCGAGCACATCTCGGTGCCGGTGGTGGCGTGCGGCGTCAATCCGGACCCGCGCAAAGCCGCCCAGGCGATCACCGCCGGCGCGCGCGAATTCATCCCGCTGCCGCCCGACGCCGAGCTGATCGCCGCGGTGCTGTCGGCCGTGTCGGACGATGCAAGGCCCCTGATCACCAACGATCCGGCCATGCAGACCGTGCTCAAGCTGGCCGACCAGGTGGCAGGCTCCGATGCCTCGATCCTGATCACCGGCGAAAGCGGGGTCGGTAAGGAAGTCATGGCGCGCTACCTGCACGAAAAGTCGCGCCGGTCGCAAAAGCCCTTCATCTCGGTCAACTGCGCCGCCATCCCCGACAACCTGCTCGAATCCGAGCTGTTCGGCCACGAAAAGGGCGCCTTTACCGGCGCCATGGCGCGCCGCATCGGCAAGTTCGAAGAGGCCGATGGCGGCACCCTGCTGCTCGACGAAATCTCGGAAATGGATGCGCGCCTGCAAGCCAAGCTGCTTCGGGCGCTTCAGGAACGCGTCATCGACCGCGTCGGCGGCGCCAAGCCCGTGCCGGTCAATATCCGCGTGCTGGCGACGTCCAACCGCAACCTGGCCCAGGCCGTCAAGGAAGGCACCTTCCGCGAAGACCTGCTCTATCGTCTCAACGTCATCAACCTGGCCATCCCGCCCCTGCGCGACCGCCCGGCCGACATCGCGGCGCTGTCGGACTATTTCGCCAAGAAGTATTCCGAAGCCAACGCCATTCCGCTGAAGCCGATCAGCCTCGAAGCCAAGCGCCGCCTGCAGGCCCATCCGTGGCCCGGCAATGTGCGCGAGCTGGAAAACGCCATGCACCGTGCTGTCCTCTTGTCGGCCGGCGCGGAGATCGATGCCGACTCCATCCGCCTGCCGGACGGCCAGCCGCTCAATCCGGTGGCGCCGATCGGCATGGACTATGTCGGCCGCGTCAGCCTGGCCGCCGAAAGCGCTGCGCGCACCTTCGTCGGCTCGACGGTCGCCCAGGTCGAGCAAAAGCTGATCCTCGACACCCTGACGCACTGCCTGGGCAACCGGACGCATGCCGCCAATATCCTCGGCATCTCGATCCGCACCCTGCGCAACAAGCTCAAGGAATATTCCGATTCCGGCGTCGCCATCCCCGCGCCGCAGTCGGGCGCTGCGGTCGCCTGACGTTTCGGCGGGCACCTGTGTCCGCGCAGCACTTGCCAATTGAAGATCCCCCGGCATAGTTAACCTGGTCCGGGGGATTTTTCATGACATCCATATTCGCTCGCCTGTGTTTCGCCGCCGCCCTCGTCCTGGGCGGGTTCGGCCTGTCGTCCGCGCCGGTCCTGGCCGACACGGCGGCGGCCCACGGCACGGCGGCCGAATGGTCGGAGGCCGAGATCGCCGAGCTGAACGGTATCCTGCGCGACCTGCTGGTGCCGATGATGAATGAGCTCAACACGGCCATCTCCCTGTCGCAGTCCGACCAGCCTCATGCCTGTGAAGCCGTCAAGTCGGCGGCGGGCCGGGTCGAGGCCGTCAATGTCCGCCTGGCGGCCCTCTATGCGCAGCTGACCCGCGAAGGCAAGGACACCGGGCGCCTTACGGAGATCATGGGCAAGATGCAGGACCTGAAGACCAGGATGCCCGACCTGGTCCAGACCATCTGCAGCGGCCAGATGAACCAGGAGACCGATCCACAGGTCAAGGCGGTGCAGGACAAGGTCATGGGCCTGGTGCGGCGCTATTCAGCCGATATGACCGCAGCGACCAATGCCCAGGCGGCCGGCGACCGCGCCACGGCCTGCCTCAACCTCAAGGACGGCCTGGCGGCGCTCGACGAACTCGAGGCCTATATCAAGGCGCTGGCGAAGACCTACGGCACGACGCCGGCCGACGCCGCCCAGACGCAGAAAATGCTCGACCAGATCCATCAATGGCAGGCCCAGACGCGCTCGGTGGCTGAAGGCTGTCCCGCGGCCTAAAAAAATGGCGGCGTCCGGAAACGCCGCCACAAGCTGAGGAGGACTGTGCGCGGCCGGATGGCCGCACACACAGGACCCGCCCCCTGCGAGGCGGGATTACAAAAGCCTAGACCTTGACGCTGGCGCCGCCGGCGTCGGCCGAGCGGTACATGGCCTGGATCAGGCGGATGTCGCGCAGGCCCATTTCGCCCGGCGTGCGGTGCGGCGTATTGGTGCGCGCCGCCTCGGCGAAGCCGTCGACCTGGCCAGCGAACTGCGTGTACGGATTGCCGGCGTGCAACTCCATGATGCCGCTGCCGCCCTTCTGGATGGTCACGCGCTGCTCGTAATAGGTATTGGCCGGATCCATGATGATCGAGCCTTCGGAGCCGAAGATCTTCTGGCGGTTGCCGCCGAAATAGCAGTAGGACGACGAGCCCTGTGCGCTGATGCCCGACGGGAAGGTCATGCGCCAGTCGACGCCGCCTTCGACCTCCTTGAAGCGCACGTCGTCGCGCGGATAGGAATAGACGGCCGACACCGAGACGGGCTCTTCGTCCGTGCACATCAGCACGCCGTTCATCGCGTAGATGCCGATGTCGTACATCGATCCGCCGCCGCCGAGGCCTTTTTGCAGGCGCCAGACGTGCGGCGGCCAGTTGAGGTTGGCGTTGAAGCCGGCGTCGCCCGTCAGGTAGCGCAGCTTGCCGATTTCGCCGGCCTTGACGCGCTTGGCGGCGTCGACATTGTTCGGCTCGAAATGGACGCGGTAGGCGACGCCCAACTGGCGGTTTGCAGCCTTGGCGGCGGCGACCATGGCCTCGCATTCGGCGACCGTCGAAGCCATCGGCTTTTCGCACAGCACATGCTTGCCGGCCTTGAGCGCGCGGATGGTGAATTCGGCGTGCAGCCCCACGGGGAGGACGATATAGACGCAGTCGATCTCCCGGTCGGCGGCGATGCTGTCGAAGTTATTGTAATCGTAAAACTTCGTGACGCCGTAATGCGCGCCCAGATCCTTTGCCTTCTGCGGATTGCCCGAGACGAAGGCGGTGATCGTGCACTTGTCCGACGCCAGGATGCCCGGAATGACCTGGCCAAGCGCGAAGGTGCCCAAGCCGACAATAGCCCAGCGCGTGCGCTTGCCGGGTTCCTGGGGGATGTCGGGATTGCCGATCACCGGCTGGCCCTCGGCCTTGACGCCCGGCGCGCTCATCGCGGCGGGGGTAGCGGCTGCGGCGGCCATGGGGGCGGCCATGGTGGCGCCGGCGGCCATGAACAGATTGCGGCGGTTGATTCCTGTCATCGGTGTTTCCTTTGTCTGATCGTCCGCTCCCCCTAAAGGGGGAGTGGTTGGCGTCTGGCGCCGGATAGGGGTGGTGTTTTCACACTCTGGTTGGCCGTACGCTTGACGCGCCGGCTATCTCTCTGGGTCTTTTGCCGTAAAGGGTGAGCAGCAGGGCGTGCCTACCGCGTGGAATTCCATGATCTCGGCGCGGGTACCGTCGGGATCGTACAAATTGATCTGCCACTTGGCGTCGAGGCCGATCTTCGGGTGGCTGCCGTCGCCCTGGCCTTCGAGGCGCTTGCCGGTCCACAGTGTCGTGTAGGCGGCCTCGGCATTGGTGACACCCAGCGAAAAGTGGTTGAGCACGCCGGCCGTCTGCTGGCTCATGGCTGCGGGGATGCCTGACGTTTCCGGTCCCGCCACCAGCATGTATTCCAGCCAGTCCGACCCGTCGGGCACCTGCTGCGACACCCAGTCGGGCTTGTCTTCTTTAAACCCGCCGTACCAGTAGGGGCGCAGGCCCAGGACGGCGCGATAGAAGCCATCTTCCTTCGCGCGGTCGTGGACGATCATGCCGACGTGGATGATATGGCCCGAAAGCGCATTGACCGGCACGTCGGCCGGCTTGCCTTCGGTGAATTCGACGCGATTGCCCTCGGGATCCGTGACGACGAAGCTTTTCGATCCGTCCGCCCAGACCGACACCTTCGCCGGCACTGCCACATGCTGACCGGCCAGGTATTGCCGCATGGCCTCGGCATCGGCCGTGGCGAAGGCAATGTGGTCCAGCCTGGTCTTGCCGGCGTCGGCCGGCAGGGGCAGCACCTCGATGAACTGCGTCGGCGACACGTAGTACCGCGTACCGGCGGCGTTTTCCGGATCGGACCGTTTTGCGGCGCCCAGGTCATGGACATAGAAGGCGTCCGTCTTCGCCCTGTCGGCGGCGTAGACGGCGATATGCGACACTGCGGTAACCGGCGGCCTTGCAGGCGCGGCCATGACCGGACCGGTAAGAAGGGCCGTAAGCACCGTCAGTGCTGTAATCGATTTCAATTTCGTCTCCCCTGCGGCTGTTACCGCTATCGTTGGAACCACGTTATCACCGGTTTTTCCGAAAGGACAGGGGAAAATTGGCGCTATGGCGCGCTTGATGCGAAACACCGCCGCATGGCCGCGCAACGGTCGGCGCCGGGCGCATGGGCATGATCCGGCGGCACCCTGGCCACGAAGGCGCAAACGGCGTCCAGCCCGCCGGCATCGAGCCAGCCCTCGTCGCGGCCCTTCCGGACGCCGAAACAGTCGGCGGCCTCTTCGTCCGTCTGGCCGTTCAGGTGGCCGCATTCGTGGGCATAGACCCATTGCTGCGCCACCGCGGGCGCCCCGGCCAGGCGGTCGGGATTGAGCACGATAAAGTCGCCGATCGCCGCGCCGTAGTCGCGCAAACCGGCGTCCATCACGGTCCTGGCTGGCCCGCACTGCATGGCCCTGTCGCCCAGCATCAGCGCGCCCGGCGCGACGACCGGCCGCGAGACCATGGCGAAGCGGGCATAGAGTTCGGCGGACGGCGGCGTGCGCGCAACGGGCGCGCAGGCGCCGAGCAGGATCAGGCAGGAGAGGGCGGCCCGGCGCATCATCCTACATGGGATGCGACAGCGACAGCAGGATGCCCGTGTCGTTCAGTTCGGCATTGCTCTGGCTGTAGGCCTGGACCGACAATGACAGCTCTTTCGCATTGGTCATGGCGAAGCCGGTTTCGACGCCGCTCAGGTCACGACGCGACACGTAGTCGATCCGGCCATGCGTGTCGGTGGCGTCGACCGAGACGTGCGGCGACAGGTAGCGGTCGCTTGTCAGGCCGATATAGGGCGTCCAGCGCCAGGACTTGCCCGGCACGATGAATTGCAGGCTGGCCTCGCCGCCGCCCAGCCAGGACTGGGCGCGGCCCCGGCCGTAGACAGTGCCGCGATCGTCGGTAAATCCGGCGGACCGGCCTTCGAAATAGGCGAGGTGGCCGCTGAGGTCGAGGCTCATCGCGAAGCCGCGGAGCGCCGGATCGATCAGCGGGAAACGCCGCCCCGCCGTCACCATGGCGTTGAAGCCGCTGTTGCTGTAGCGGCCGAACGAGCCGGAGGCATTGTCGCCCAGGCTGCCGTGGCCGTGGATGAGGCTGGTCAGTCCGATCAGATAGGTTTCGCCGGTGCGCCAGGCCGCGGCGGCGCTGACGGTCAGGTCGCGCTCATTGGTCTCGCGCCGGTCGACGGCATAGACGGTGCGGCTGTCGGCCAGGTTGGCGAAACCGGCGACATAGAGGCTCTGGTCGCCCTCGAGGCCCAGCGCCGAACCGGCGTCGTAGATGTCCTGGAGCGCCGCGCCGTGGACCGAGGTGCGGCTTTCCGAGCCGGGAAACGACAACCCGTCGGTGACGATGGACCCGCCCTTGTCGCGCCAGGTGCGCGATACGAGATTGCCGCCGATGACATTGTCCGGGATCTGGCCGCTGGCAAAGCGGGCATTGCCGAAGCCGAGCACCGAGCCCGACCAGATGGCCATGCCTTGCAAGGCCTGGATATTGGCGGCGTGGGGACTGTTGAACAGGAAAGGTGGCAGGGGCGATCCGCCCGGCGGGCGCGCGCAGGCGATGGTGCCGGCGCCCTGCTGCGTCCCGCTATTGCCCTGACAGGCGACGGATTGCGCCTGCGCCGCCATGGGCATGGCGGCCAGCCAACCCAGTGCGGCCACCGCCGCCAGTCTTATGCCTCGCTCCGTCATCAAGTGATCCCTGCGGTTCCTTCGAATCGGAGCGGATTTTACGCTTCCGCCCCGGTCTTGTCAGATTTACCCCAAGCCAGGCCGCAGAATATTTCAGGTGCGCAACCGGAATGTGGCAGGGCGTTACAGCGATATCTTAACGCCTTGTTCACCATCGGCCGGGTAAATTCTGCCTAGTGCCCGAGTGGCTCTCTTTATCCCCGATTTCTGGAGTCTCCTTCGGTGGCTGACGCTGCGCCAACCGCCGGTAACGGCCCCGCTATTACCTTCTCCGACATCCAGGGTTGGTTGAAGCGCGGCGAAGTCGTGATGGCGCTTGGCGTCATCATGATCATCACCTTCCTGATCCTGCCGGTGCCGTCGATCCTGCTCGACGTCCTGCTGTCGATCTCGGTGATGTCGGCCATCCTGATCCTGATGACGGCGCTTTTGATCAAGCGCCCGCTCGAATTCTCGGCCTTCCCGACCGTGCTGCTGGTCACCACCATGTTCCGCCTGTCGCTGAACGTGGCCTCGACCCGCCTGATCCTTTCCCACGGCCAGGAAGGCGAAGCCGCCGCCGGTTCGACCATCAAGGCGTTCGGGCACCTGCTGATGCAGGGCAACTTCATCATCGGCATCGTGCTGTTCGCCATCTTCATCCTGATCAACTTCGTGGTCATCACGAAAGGTTCGGGCCGGATCGCCGAAGTCGCCGCGCGCTTCACCCTCGACTCGATGCCGGGCAAGCAGATGGCCATCGACGCCGATCTGTCGTCGGGCCTGATCGACCAGGAAGAGGCCAAGAAACGCCGCAAGGAAGTCGAGCAGGAATCGGGCTTCTTCGGCGCCATGGACGGTGCCTCGAAGTTCGTGCGCGGCGATGCCGTGGCGGGCCTGGTCATCACCGGCATCAATATCGTCGGCGGGATGCTGATCGGTATCTTCAGCCATCACCTGGCGCCCGGCGACGCGGCGTCGAAATATATCCAGCTGACCGTCGGTGACGGCCTGGTGACGCAGATCCCGGCGCTGATCATCTCGCTAGCCGCCGGCTTCCTGGTGTCGAAGGCGGGCGTCGACGGTTCGGCCGACAAGGCGCTGGTGCAGCAGCTGGCCACCAACCCGGTCGCGCTCGGCATGGTGTCGGCGGCCGCCGGCGTGCTGGGCCTGGTGCCGGGCATGCCGCTGATCCCCTTCGCCGGCATCGCCATCGGCGCCGGCATGCTGGCCTGGAAGAACGGTAACAAACCCAAGGGGCCGACGCCGCAAGAGCTGGCGGCCATGGATACGGCCGCACCCGTCGCGCCCGAGGACGAGCCGATCTCGGCGGCGCTGGCCATCGACGACGTCAAGATCGAGCTGGGCCTGGGCCTGCTCGGTCTTATCAACGACCTCGACGGCCGCAAGCTGACCGACCAGATCAAGGCGCTGCGCCGCACGCTGGCGCAGGAATACGGCTTCATCATGCCGTCCGTGCGCATCCTCGACAACATGCGCCTGGCCAACCAGGGCTATGCGGTGCGCATCAAGGAGATGGAAGCCGGCGCCGGCGAGGTCCGCATCGGCTCGCTGATGGCCATGGACCCGTCGGGCCGCCAGGTCGAGCTGCCGGGCGAGCACATGAAGGAACCGGCCTTCGGCCTGCCTGCCACCTGGATCGACCAGTCCCTGCGCGAGGAAGCGACCTTCCTCGGCTACACCATCGTCGATCCGGCGACCGTCATCACGACGCACCTGACCGAGATCCTCAAGGACAACATGTCGGACATCCTGTCCTACTCGGAAGTGACCAAGCTGCTGCGCGACATTCCGGCCGACGAGAAGAAGCTGGTCGACGACCTGATCCCGCAGGTCGTCTCGGCCGCCACCGTACAGCGCGTCCTGCAGTCGCTGCTCAAGGAACGCGTGTCGATCCGCGACCTGCCGGCCATCCTCGAAGCCCTGGGCGAGGCGGCCTCGCATACCAAGTCGATCACCCAGATGGTCGAGCACGTGCGCAGCCGTCTGGCGCGTCAGCTGTGCTGGCAGAACCGTTCGGAAGACGGAAGCCTGCCGATCGTCACCCTGTCGCACGAATGGGAAAGCGCCTTTGCCTCGTCGCTGGTCGGGCAGGGCGAGGATCGTCAGCTGACCATGGCGCCGTCGCAGTTGCAGGAATTCATCCGCGCCGTGCGCGACACCTTCGAGCGCGTCTCGATGTCGGGCGAGGTGGCGGTGCTGCTGACCAGCCCGATGATCCGTCCGTTCGTGCGCTCGATCATCGAACGCTTCCGCGCCAATACGGTGGTGATGAGCCAGAACGAAATCCACCCCAAGGTCCGCCTCAAGACCGTCGGGCAGGTGTAGGTTCGGCTTTCAAGCGGCTTCAGACTCTTGACATTTCCACAACAAAACGCCTTTTACTGCGTTGCGGCGAGATTTCGTCTATCTGGCGTATTTGTACCGGCGTAGCCCGACAGGTTAGGGACCTTCATGAACCGTATTATCCGGCAGGCGTTCGGCACCACCCGGCCCGGCGAAATCTATAATTCCCTGCTGACTTTCGACCGTCTGGTCACCAAGCCCATCGTGCATATCGTCTACTGGGCAGGCTTGTGCCTGTTCTTCCTGGGCGCGTGCATTATCGCGGGCGTGTCGATCGGCTCGGCCCTGCACGACAGCGACGCCATGGGCTGGCTTCTAGCCTTCGGGATGACGGTCGGCGGCTGGCTGCTGATCCTGATCGGCATGTTGGTGTGGCGCTCGGCCTGCGAATTCTACATGGCGGTCCTCAGCATCGCCGAGGACCTGCGGACGCTGCGCCAGTACCAGGAAAAGCTGGAAATGCCCCCGTCTTCTTCGCAGGACCGTACCGCGGCGTCGATCACCGCGCCCCAGCCGCAGGCCGCAGCCGAAACCTTCGCGCCCAAGATCGATCCGCTGAAGTTCGAGCCCCCCGCTGCCGATGGCGAACCGGCGCCTTCGCCCGAAACCGGCAATATCCTGGAAGACCCGTTCTTCCGTCCGCGTTTCCGTCAGGACTGAGTTGATTTCAGCGCGTCGGCAAAGGCGCGCGCCACAGGCTTCGGCCGGCCCATCCTGTCGAAGAGCAGCGGGTCGTCCGCGCCCTTGAACTCTTTGTCGCTGTTGAGCCACGAATCGCTGTCGCGTACGCCCCAGATGGTGATGCCGTAGCGCTGCGCTTCCGGCAGACGGTGATAGGCTTCGACGATCTCGTTGATGGCGCGGATCTGGCCTTCGCGCGGCTCGGCGCGGTTGCCGCCGGCTCTTGCGCCCGCGACCGAAATATCGATTTCCGAAACGTGGACCTTGAGCCCCAGCGAGGCAATGTCCTTTATCGCCGCCGTGATCAGGCCGGGCTCGATATCGGCCATCAAATGGGTCTGCGTGCCGACGCCGTGCAGGGGCGCGCCGTTTTTCAGCAGCGTCTCGCACATCCTCATGAAGGTGGCGCGCTTCTTCGGCTTGGTCTCAAGGAAATAGTCGTTGACCAGAAGCGTCGCGGACGGATCGGCCTCATGCGCCGCCGTCAGGGCCAGGCCGATATAGTCCTGGCCCAGCACCTGGCTCCACAGGCAGTCGCGCAAAGCCTCGCCTTCTTCCATGACGGGCTCGTTGACCACGTCCCAGCCGCGAATACGGCCTTTATAGCGCCCGACCACGTCCTGGATGTATTTGACGTAGGCATTGAGGAAGGCGTCCGGCTTATCCTTGAGCCTCTGGAAGATATCGCCGTCCTCGGCGTACCAGACCAGGGTATGGCCGTGGAAACCCATGCCATGCTTCTGGGCGAAGTCGACCATGGCGTCGGGGCGGTCGAACTGATAGCTGCCGTCGGCCTTGAGGATGTATTCCATCTTCATTTCCCACTCGGGCGTCAGGCGCGAGAAATGGGTGGCGACAAGACCGGCATATTGCGCGTCGTCGCTGAGCATCGGCGCGCGCACGGCGACGCCGATGGGGAAGCGGGCGCACGATTTCAGCGGAGGTACGGCGCCGTACGGTGCGGCGCAGGCAGCGGGCGCGATGGCTGCCGCCGTCAGGCCGGCCAGGACGGTGCGGCGATTTTTCATTCAATCCCCGAGTAAATTGTATCTCCCCGTCGCGTAGCGATGGGGAGGGTGAGCGCAGCCGAGGTATAGCCTCGGCAAGCGCAAGACGACTGAGCCGTAGGCGAAGGAGATGTGGTGGTGGGGTTTCTTGCTTACTTTTCAGGCACCGGCGGGCCAAGGAAAGTAAGAAACCCCACCACCACCCTTCGCTAACGCTACGGGCGGTCCCCCTCCCCATTCGTTCCGAACGGGGAGATGCAAGAAAGTGTTACGCCCGGCGCTGGGCCTTGGCGTTATTGGCGGTGATGCGCAGGGCCGCTTCGTCGAGCGCGGCGTCTTCGACGCGCTTCTGGGCGGCGATGCGCTTCAGCTGCGTGACTTCGGCGACGTGCTCGAACTTCTTCAGCTCTTCGAAGGCGACCGACAGCTGGTCGCGGATGCCGTCTTCCTCGTTGACGATCATGTCGAGGTCGGTGACGGCGGTGTCGCGGCGCAGCTTGAAGCCGTGCTTGTAGGCCGGCAGCATGTGGGCGATGGCGGCGTCGGCCGCGGCTTTCGCGCATTCCAGCTCGAACTCGGCGTCGAGCGTGGCGATCTTCATCTCGTAGTGAGTGCGGCGGGTGACCACTTCGGCCAGGCGCTTCTGCAGGGTTTCGACCTCATAGGTCGACAGGCGGATCAGCGACTTGGCCCACTTGGTCATGGTATTCTTCCTTTAACGGCTTATTCAAACACCTTAAGCCTGAGAAAGAATTTCCCCCAAAAGAGTAAAGGACTCGTCAAGAGGGGTGTACTCGTCCTTGCCCTGGCGAAGAAATTCCTCGACCGAAGGGTTAAGGATGATGGCGCGGTCGACATCGGGATCCGAGCCCTGGCGATAGGCGCCGATGCGGATCAGTTCTTCCATGTTGGAATAGGACGACAGCACCTTTCGCGCCTGGCGGACGATATCGCGCTCGGGGATGGTCTGGCAGTCGGGCATGGTCCGGCTGATGCTTTTGAGCACGTCGATCGCCGGGAAGCGGCCACGCTCGGCGATGTTCCGGCTCATCACGATGTGGCCATCAAGGATACCGCGCACGGCGTCGGCGATCGGCTCGTTATGATCGTCGCCGTCGACCAGCACGGTGAACAGGCCGGTGATCGGCCCGGTCTGCGTGCCGTCGGGCAGGACCGGACCCGGACCCGCGCGCTCCAGCAGCTTGGGCAGTTCGGCGAAGCAGGTGGGGGTATAGCCCTTGGTCGTCGGCGGTTCACCCGTCGCCAGGCCGATTTCGCGCTGGGCCATGGCGAAGCGCGTAACCGAATCCATCAGGCACAGAACCTCAAGCCCCTGGTCGCGCAGATATTCCGACAGGGCCAGCGTCATATAGGCGGCCTGGCGGCGCTTCAGCGCCGGCTCGTCCGAGGTGGCGACGACGACGATGGCGCGCCTCAGGCCTTCGGGGCCAAGCGTCTCTTCGACGAATTCGCGCACTTCGCGGCCGCGTTCGCCGATCAGGCCGACCACGACGGCGTCGCAGGTTGCTTCGCGCGCCAGCATGGACAGCAGGACCGACTTGCCGACGCCGGAGCCGGCGAAGACGCCCAGGCGCTGGCCGCGGCAACAGGTGGTGAAGACGTCCATGGCGCGCACGCCCAGGTTCAGGCGCTCGCCGACGCGCTGGCGGGTATGGGCCGACGGCGGCGCGGCCTTGAGCAGATAGCCTTCCGGCCCCTGCGGCAACGGGCCGAAGCCGTCGATCGGATCGCCGAAGCTGTCGACGATGCGTCCCAGCCACCCGGTGGTCGGATAGACCTTGGCGCCCTCCGACGAGACGCGGATTTCAGCGCCGGGGCTGACGCCTTCGACCGGGCCGAACGGCATCATCAAGGCGCGGTCCTCGCGAAAACCCACGACCTCGACCGGCAGGGGATCGTCGTGGCGGCGGATGATTTCGCAGCGCGCGCCGACCTGCATATAGCTGAGGCCGCCCTTGGCCTCGATCAGCAGGCCGTTGACGACAGCCACGCGGCCGAAGACGCGTACGGGCTCGATATTGCGGGCGATCTGAACGAGGTCTTGCATGCGAACGATTGTAGCGGAAACGGGGTTAACAAAGGTTAACGGTCACCCGTTGTTAATTTTGCTGTATTGCAGCAAAATCCGCATTGCCAACCGCATCAAGGCCTGTATATCTCGGGAAACTTAGCGGTTTGCGTTTGCAAAAAGCTTAGGTGTGGCCATCCGGAAAATGTGAGGAGCGAGTGATGCTCGTGTTTCTGATCATCCTGTTGTGCGCGAGTCTCTATGCCCTGCCGGGCCTGATCGCGACCGGGCGGCGCCATCCCGGGGCCTGGCGTATCTGGCTGGTCGATATTCTTCTGGGCTTTACGGTTCTCGGCTGGCTTTGGAGCCTGCGTGAAGCCTTGCGGCGAGAAGCCACCCAGTACCACAAGGTCTATTACAAGTATAACTATGCCTACGGGTACGGCGAAAAGGGAAGCCGGAAGCGCTTCGACCTGCGCCAACTGCCGATAACCGGCGACCTCGGCCTGGCCATCGCCGGCCTGGCCGTCGTCGCGATGTTCGGGACGCTGGGCTGGCAAAACATGTCGCCGGAGCCTGGCACCGCCATGGCGGCAGCGGCGGCCACAACCGCGCCGCAGGGCTGGACCTACAGTGAGGACAGCGACAGTAATGGCTCGGTGCGGGTGTCGACCCTGATGAGCGACGATGCCGAGGCCACCGGGAACCTTATCCCCGGCGCCCTGATCGTGCGCAGCGGCTCGGGCGGTCCGTCGGCGGCGCTCAGGATCGATGGCCAGTTCACCTGCAACGCAGCCGCCAACGGGACGATAACCGTCCAGTTCGACGCCGCCGACGCCGAGGCCCTGCCGTGCGCGCCGCGTCCAACCGACGACCCGTTACTGGCGACGGACGGCCAGGGCATGGTGTTCATCGCCAATCCCGAAACCTTCATCGCCCGCGCCAACCGGTCGCAAAAGGTCACGGTCTCGGCCGATGTGCTGGGGCAGGGGACGCGTGTCCTGCAATTCTCGCCGCAAGGGCTGAACATCGCCCAGGCGGGTCTGCCCGAGGAAGCCGCCGTGGCCGTAAGCATGGCAAAACCGGCTGCGGTCGTGGCGCCGGCGGAAGACGTTCCGGCCGTGACGTCGCGAAAGACGGGCCGGAGCACCAGCGCCGCCGATACAAGTCCGGCGCCGCGCCACCGGGCGCACCGCGATTCTCCCACGGTCGTGCATGCCGTTCATCCGGCGCCGCGTTACAAATCCTGGCACGAATAAGCCTTGCCAGGGAAGATATAGCGCTCCACACTCTCCGGGCTCAGGGGAGGGTTTCATGGCAGGTCCAGGTGCGGACATGGCGTTGCGGTCGAAAGTGAAGTCCTGACCGCATGCGTGCCTACTACTCCGCGTCCAGGGCGCAATTCGACAGTCATTCCGATGCCCATATCCTGGGTGAGCTGACGACCTGGCATAGCTTCGCGACCGAGCAGGCGCAAACCAGCGCGTGGCGGCAACAGATCGCCATCCTGCGTGTGGCGCTGAAAGACATTCCGGACTTCACGCTTTTTTTTGAGTTCGCCATCCCGCGCATGGGCAAGCGCGCTGATACTGTCGTGCTGATCGGCGATACCGTCTTCGTCATCGAGTTCAAGGTCGGCAGCGAGGCCTTCGACCGTCACGCGCTGGAACAGGTCGAAGACTATGCGCTCGATCTCAAGAATTTCCACCAGGGCAGCCATGATCTTTCGATCGTGCCGGTCCTGGTGGCGACGCGGGCAGAGGCATCCCGCGACGTCCAGATGGAACTGGCCTTCGATCTGGTGTCGCAGCCACTCAGCGTGACCAGCCACGATCTCGGCGAGGTCCTGCGGCTGATTTCGGCCAGGCACCGCCCGGGTTTCGATGCCGGAGCCTGGGCGGCCAGCGGCTATCGCCCGACACCGACCATCGTCGAGGCCGCCCGGGCGCTCTATGCCAATCACAGCGTCGAAGACATTACGCGCAGTGGCGCCGACGACCTTAATCTCGGCCGCACCCAGGACGCGATATCGGCGGTGATCGAGACGTCGCGGGCGCGGAACCTGAAATCGATCTGCTTCATCACCGGCGTCCCCGGCGCCGGCAAGACCCTGGCCGGGCTGACGGTCGCCACGCGCCGTCAGGACGGCGATGCCAGCGAACATGCCACCTATCTCACCGGCAATGGTCCGCTGGTCGAGGTCCTGCGGGAAGCCCTGGCGCGGGATACCTGCGAACGGACCGGCGTGAAAAAGGCCAACGCCGCGCGCAGTGTCGCGGCCTTCATCCAGAACATCCATAATTTCCGCGACGACTATGCCGGCAATGACACTGTTCCGTCGGACCACGTCGTGGTCTTCGACGAGGCCCAGCGCGCCTGGACACGCGCCCAGGCCTCCAAGTTCATGCAGGCCAAGCGCAATATTCCCGACTTCGACATGTCCGAGCCGGAATTTCTGCTCAGTGTCATGGACCGCCACGCCGACTGGTGCACGGTGGTCTGCCTGATCGGCGGCGGCCAGGAGATCAATACGGGCGAGGCGGGCTTGTCGGAATGGATGACGGCGATCCGCGACCATTTCCCGCATTGGCGTGTCCACGTTTCCGACCAGATCGAGCATCCGGATTACGATCTCCGGAAAGACGCCAAAGCTTTCCTGGCCTCGGCACAGGTGACGCCCAGCCCTGACCTGCACCTCGGCGTTTCGATGCGGTCCTTCCGCGCCGAGACCCTGTCGGATTTCATTTCCCATGTGCTGGGCTCCCATGTGCTGGGCGGCGATCGTCAGGCCGCGCACGCGGCGGCCGATAAGCTCGACAAATATCCGCTGATGCTGACGCGCGACCTGGCAGCCGCGCGCGACTGGCTGAAATCAAAGGCGCGCGGCACGGAACGCTATGGACTGGTCGCGTCGTCGGGGGCGCATCGCTTGCGGCCGGAAGGCCTGCACATCAAGGCCGCCATCGACCCGGCCAACTGGTTCCTCAATGACCGTAGCGACGTACGGTCTTCGTTTGCCCTTGAGGAGGCGGCCAGCGAGTTCGATATCCAGGGGCTTGAGCTCGACTGGACGGGCGTCTGCTGGGATGCCGACCTGCGTTATGACGGCGGCTGGCGGATGTACAATTTCAAGGGCACGCGCTGGCAGTCGATCAATGACGACTGGCGCAAACTCTATCTGAAGAATGCCTATCGCGTCATCCTGACCCGGGCTCGGCAAGGCATTGTGGTCTTCGTGCCGAAGGGCGACGAAACCGACGCCACACGCCCGCCGCACTTCTATGATGGGACTTACGAATACCTGAAGAACTGCGGGTTTCAGCCATTGTGAGGGGACAATGAAGAAACTGGAAATAGCGGCGGCTGTCATCGCCTGCGCCGGTATCGCCGGTGCGGCGTGGATCTGGCAAGGCCATGGCGCTTACGGCTTCGGCGTTATCGCCCATACGGGCGGCAACTACTGGACCGAAGTGGCGAAGGACGATCCCTCGCTCGACGCGTCGATCCGGGCGGCCATTCGTCCGGACGCGGACAAGGCCGTCGCGGGCGCCTTCGCGTGGAAAGCCGTTGCGCCGGGTTATGAGGTCACCGAAATCCCGGTCATGCTGGACGGCGCCGAGGTCGACCGTCTTATCCTCAGCCGCATCGATCCGGCGTACTATCGGTTTACGGCGCACAATGCTCCCGAAGGCAGGAATATCGGCGAGTGGAAAAAGGCGCTGCCCAGGGCGGCGCTGATCGTCAACGGCAGTTACTTCGACAAGAAGGGCTTGCCCGACACGCCGTTCGTCAGTGACGGCCAGGCCCTTGGGCCGCAGACCTACGACGCCAGGGCCGGGGCGTTCGTCGCCAATGATGCCGGCGCGGCCGTGATCGACCTCCAGCACCAGGCGTGGCGGGACGCCCTGAAAGGCAGCGCCGACGCCATGGTCTCCTATCCCATGCTGGTTGGCGAAGACGGCCAGACGCGCGTTACGGTCGCCAGCAACTGGCTGGCCAACCGCACCTTTGTCGCCGAGGACGGTACCGGACACATTATTGTCGGCTCGACCAGGGCTGGCTTCTTTTCGCTCGGCCGGCTGGCCGCGTTCCTGAAAGCGGCACCGCTCGGTATCCGGACGGCGCTCAATCTCGACGGCGGGCCGATCGCCTGCCGTGGCGAGCGTGTCGGCGGCTTCCGCCGCGACGTTCACGCCACCGTCGAAGCGCAACCGCATGACACGACGGTCGGCGTCCTTCGCTGGCCGCTCGACGAAGACTGGGGCATGCCCATAGTGCTGGCTGTCGAGCCGAAATCTTAAGCCGAAGTCTTAAGGCGAAGTCTTAAGGCGGCCGTCGGAAATCGCCGCCCTTACAATTTTTTGGTAAGTCCTGAGGCCAAACCATGGCGGAAATTTTCGCCAAAAAGCCGCAAATTCAAGGTTTGATCGGGTGTCGCTTTTCGCTTTTTGCGCGAGGGGACGGCAGATTTTTATGCAGAGCCGCTCACACAACTGTGTGATTCAAAAGACTCATTGTCAAAAAATGACCGTAAAAATCCTGTGAGTAAGCAAATTCGTTGACTCGAGACTCTTGCCCCCGATTCGCAAATCACCTTACGCCGGACACTCAGGTGTTAAGCTTAACGAATCTTAAGTGATTTCCTGTTTAGCATGACGGGGAACGGGCGGAGGCATATTGCCTCCTGCTTAACCTGTTACCCACGAAGCCGGGAGGGGCTTATATGCGCGTACTACTTATCGAAGACGACAGCGCGACAGCGCAAAGCATCGAGCTGATGCTCAAGTCGGAAGGTTTCAACGTCTACACGACCGACCTGGGCGAAGAAGGCGTGGATCTGGGCAAGATCTACGACTACGACCTGATCCTGCTCGATCTCTCGCTGCCGGACATGTCGGGCCTCGAAGTCCTGCGCCAGCTGCGCGTCGGCAAGGTCAACACCCCGGTGATGATCCTGTCGGGTACGGCGGAAATCGAAACCAAGGTCAAGACGCTCGGCGGCGGCGCCGACGACTACATGACCAAGCCCTTCCACAAGGACGAACTGATCGCCCGTATCCACGCGGTCGTCCGTCGCTCCAAGGGTCACGCCCAGTCGATCATCAAGACCGGTGACATCATCGTCAACCTCGACGCCAAGACCGTCGAAGTCTGCGGTAACCGCGTCCACCTGACGGGCAAGGAATACGAAATGCTCGAGCTGCTGTCCCTGCGCAAGGGCACGACGCTCACCAAGGAAATGTTCCTGAACCACCTGTACGGTGGCATGGACGAGCCGGAACTGAAGATCATCGACGTGTTCATCTGCAAGCTCCGCAAGAAGCTGGCCGTGGCCGCCGACGGCAACCACTACATCGAAACGGTCTGGGGCCGCGGCTATGTCCTGCGCGACCCGCACGATCAGTCGGGCACCGTCGCCGCCTAAACGCGACAAAAATTCGTTCGAAGACGCCCGCCATCCTCTCATGGCGGGCGTTTTTCGTTTTGGACGAGCGTTTTCGTCATGTGTTTTTTTGGTGTCCGGGCCCTTGCGTAAATCAGCGTGCGGGTGCATTTGTATATCGCGATATATAACGCGTTATGTAAGGTGGCCGCATGGACATCCTCAGCGATATGGGCCCGGTCTTCCTGGGCAGCCGCCTGAAGCGCCTGGCCGAACGGCTACAGGCCGATGCGGCCCGCGTCGTCAACGAGGCGGGCCTTCCGGTGCAGCCGACGCATATGCCCCTGCTGGTGGCGCTCGATCGCGAGCCGGCGACGGTGGGCCGGCTTGTCGAGGTCGTGGGCACCAGCCAGCCGGGCGTGACACGCGGCATCGGCCAACTGGTGGAGCTGGGCCTGGTGCAGTCCGAACGCGGCGAGGACCAGCGCCGGCGCCTGATCTCCCTCACGCCTGAAGGACAGGCGGCCATGGCGCGCGCCAAGCACCTGGCCATGCCGCGCATCGAAGCCGGTGTGAACAGTATTTTCGCCAGCCTCGACAATGATTTCCTGGGGCAGGTCGCAAAGATCGAAAGCGCTCTGGACGCTCGCTCGCTCTATGCCCGCGCGGCCGGCGCCGTCCGGCCGGCCCTGACGATCCGTGAATATGCCCCCGAGCTGGCGCAGGCTTTCCACGACATCAATGCTGAATGGATCAGCACCATGTTTCGGCTGGAGGAGACCGATGTCGAGGTGCTGCGCAATCCCGATACGCGCATCATTGCGCCCGGCGGCGTCATCCTGTTCGTCGAGGCGGAGGGCCTGGGCATTGTCGGCACCTGCGCCCTGCAAAAGACCGGGCCGGGCGCCTATGAGCTGACCAAGATGGGCGTGCGCGGCACGGCGCGGGGACTGAAGGCCGGCGAATTCCTGCTCGACGCCATGATCGCGCGGGCGCGCGCGCTGCAGGTCGAGACGCTGTACCTGCTGACCAATGCCCGATGCGAAGCCGCCATCCACCTTTACGAAAAGTTGGGTTTCCGCCACGATGCCGATATCATGGCGCGCTACGGTGCCCGGTACGAACGGTGCGATGTGGCCATGCGCCGCGCGACGGAACCGCACGAAGCGCGGGACAAGGATCAGTGACTTCAGGCTGCCTTGGGTGTCGCCACCCCGCGCAGCTTGACGCGATTGCGGCCTTCGGCCTTGGCGGCGTAGAGCGCGATATCGGCCTGGGCAACCAGTTGCGTCAGGTCGGGTTCGGCCATGTTCGACCAGTTGACGCCCAGGCTGGCGGTGACGCCGCCCGGTATGCCGAAATCGAAGGCTTCGACGCGTTCGCGGATCTTTTCGGCGATCTTCTGGGCCGCCCGCCGATCGACGTCGGCGCAGACGACGATGAACTCCTCGCCGCCCCAGCGCGCCGCCAGATCGCCTGACCGCACATTGCCGTTGATGACCTGGGCCACGGCGCTCAGCACGCGATCGCCCTGGTCGTGGCCGTGGGTGTCGTTGAGCGCCTTGAAGTGATCGAGGTCGAGCAGGATGACCGCCAGGCTGAAGGCGCCGCGGCGGTGACCGGCCAGCTCGTTGAAACGTTCCATCAGGCCGCGGCGGTTGAATATCCCGGTCAGGTGGTCGCGGCGCGCCGCCTCCTGGGCCTCGCGCAGGGCCATGGCCTCGAGCGCCAGCCGTTCGGCCTGGGCGCGGCGCAGGTTGCCGACACGGTAGCCGAGATAGATGACGATCATGACGATCCAGATGCCGAGCAGCAGCGAATACCACTGCGCGTCCGACAGGATGGCCGTCTTGATGGTGACATCGCGGATTTCGAAACTGTGGGGGCCGAGCGGCGCTTCGGAACCGGTTTCGATATTGAACGAGGTGATATTGTCGAATTGCGGCCGGCCGAATTCCGGCGGCAGCTTGCGCTTGCGCAGCCACCAGTCGGCGACGCCGAAGTCGGTCGGCACGAATTCGATATGCTGCAGCTTGCCGGGCGTTGTGTCGGCTTCGACGCGCAGGAATTTCGGCGACTCGATGTCCGCCATGGTGGAGTAGCGCGGATCGAAGTTCTTCAGGTGCACACGGAAGGACGTTGCCGAACCCTTGTACATCAGGGTCATGGCGAAGGAGCGCATATTGCTGAGGTTCAGCCCGTGCGTGCCCTTGTTGCCGTCGGTGAACAGCTCGTACCCGCAATAAGGATAGGCATTGCCGGCGCGCAGGTCGCACGCCCAGGACATGTTGCCGGTACTCCATACGGTGGACTTGCCGCCGTTGTCGTTGTCGGCGAACAGCGTACGCGTCGCACTGGCGACGCCGGGCGGCGTGTAATGGATCGTTCGTTCAAGGAGGGGCTTCTGCCAGATGACGGCGCCTGCCGTAAGCAGCAGCAGGCACAGCAGCGCCATCTCGAACCGGGCGCCGGCCATCAGGCGCAGGCTCCGGCGGGCAAATCCGGCAGTTTCCTCGGGGACAGTCTCTCTACGCAACGCGACCTCGAACGGGCAGAATTCATGTAGTTGTGTTATCGACTGTACGCCTGATCTCTGAGCGGACCGTGAAACTTTAATGTTAACGCTCACGCAAAGAGGGCTAATGCCGGTTAACCCATTTCATAAAGACCGGAATAAAGCCTTGTCGCCTAGGCTCAACGTGTATGAGCGAGTCCCGGATCATCAATATCCTGTTTGTCGATGCCGGCAATTCGGCGCGGTCGATCCTGGCCGAGGCCCTGCTCAACCGGCTGGGCGCCGGGCGCTTTGAAGGTTTTTCCGCCGGCTTCGATCCGGTGGCGGCGGTCAGTCCCTACGTTCTGGGCGTATTGCACCGCATGCATTACAACACGGGCTGGCTGGCCACAAAGCCGGTCGAGGCCATGATCAGCCGCTATATCCCGCCCTTCGACGCGATCGTCCGCCTGTCTCCCGGCGTGCCGTCCGGCGGGCGTTGGCCACCGTGCCGCCAGGGACAGGTCATCGTCGACTGGTGCATGGACGACCCCCGCGAAGCCTTTGACGGCAAGGCTATGATCGCCCAGGGCTATGAAACCCTGTTCGGCGTTCTGACCAGCCGGATAGAGGCCATGACACGATTGACACCCGAAGCCTTCGGCGATGCCGACATCTGTCTGCGGCTCGACCAGATGGCCATGCCCCATCCCCGCATGGCCGGCTGAGCCGTCATACTAATAAAGGCAAAAATCAAGCCGCAGCGGGTTAAACGGCAATAACAAAAAAGTTTTTTGCGGTGTGCGTGTGCTTGCTTTTCATTTCCGGGGGGCGGGTATAAAAACCCCGGCCATAAGGATCGTATAAATTTCCGATAAGGTAGAATTGATGACGAATGACGATGCGGTGGTAAACCTGTTCGCCCTGGCACATCCGGGCCGCCTCAATGTGTTCCGCACCATCGTCAAGGCCGGCCCGGGCGGTATTGCCGCCGGCAAGATCGCCGAAAGCGTCGGTATTCCCGCCAATACCGCGTCGACCCACCTCAGCATCCTGACGGGCGCCGGCCTGCTGAGCGCCTATCGCGACGGCCGCTCGATCATCTACCGCGCCAACTTTTCGCATTTTTCCGAATTGGTCGGCTTCATGGTCGAGGATTGCTGCGAGGGCCAGGACGAGGCTTCGCAGGCCTTGCGCGCCTTCTTCAAGGGCAAGCCGGCCATGGCCGAGGCTAAGTAGCCGTATAGCGCCTTTATAATCTGATGCTTTTTCAGAGCCTTTTCCTTACGGGAAAGGCTCTTTCGCGTCACATTGGCACCCTGACGTGCCGGTAAGCTTTCACTTCTTCTCACTATCGAAAGGAAGTGTCATGACGACCCGCAAGGCCCATAAGATCACCGGAATTCTGGCTGCCGCCCTGGCGGCCTCGGCTCTTGGCACCCTGCCCGTCGGCGCTTATGCGCAGACCACACCCGCGACCCAGCCGGCCGATCAGGCGCCAGCCACGGCACCGGCTCAAGCGCCGGCCCCAACCCCGGCGAGCCCGCCCGCAACCAGCGACGCCACCTCGTCGGCCGCGACCGCCACGGCGGGGCAAGGCACGGCGGGGCAAGGCACGGGCCCCGTGGCCAAGGATTTTATCCAGCAGGCCTATCTCACCAATGAATTCGGCATAGCCGCCGCCCAGGTCGCGCTGAAGACCAGCAGCAATGCGGCGGTCAAGGCGGCGGCTCAAAGCGTGCTTACCGACGGCATGAAGGTGCGCCAGGACATGGTCGCCGCCATCCAGGGCGCGACGACCGACATGCATTTCGACCAGGGCTGGACCGACGAATACAAGCAGAAGCTGGCCGATCTGCAATCCGTCACCGGCAAGGAATTCGACCAGAAGTACCTGGCGACCCAGGGTGATGTCACCAAGACGGCGGCCAGCGCCTACAGCACCTATGCTTCGGCTGGGACCGACGCGACGGTGAAGACCTTCGCCCAGTCCGACCTGCCGCGCCTGCAGGCGGACGGCTCCAAGCTCGACGCCGCCGCCAGCAGCGTCGCGTCCGAGCCGGATGCAGCGGCCGCGCCGGCGACACCGACGGCCTCGAAGGCCACCAAGACGGTGAAGCATACCAAGAAGAAGTAGGCGACGGCGTTGACCCCTCCGTCAGCTATGCTGGCACCTCCCCATCATGCGATGGGGAGGATTTTCTTTGCGTGGTTATAGGTTTGTCATGGCCAGCGACGCCTCGCCATAACGCGCGCCGGCAAAACCGGTTTCGGCGATGGTGTCCTCGATCAGCTTGAGATCGGCGGGGCTCAGCTGGATATCCGCCGCGCGCAAATTTTCCGTCAGGCGGCTAAGCTTGCGCGTGCCGGGAATAGGCACGATCCATGGTTTCTGCGCCAGAAGCCAGGCAAGGGCCAGTTGCGCCGGCGTGACGCCGCGCGATTTCGCGACCTCTTCCAACGCATCGACGGCGCGAAGATTTTGATCGCGGGCCTCGCCATTGAAACGCGGTTGCGTCTTGCGGCGGAAGTCGTCCTCGGTCAGCGACTCGACCGCCTTGTAGGCGCCGGTCAGGAAGCCGCGGCCGAGCGGCGAGTAGGGGACGAAGCCGATACCCAGCTCTTCAAGGACGGGGAGGATTTCGGCCTCGGGATCGCGCGTCCACAACGAGTATTCGCTTTGCAGCGCCGTCACCGGCTGGACGGCGTGGGCGCGGCGGATGGTGGCGGCGGATGCCTCCGACAGGCCGAAATGCAGCACCTTGCCTTCGGCGATCAGGTCCTTGACCGCTCCGGCGACATCCTCGATCGGCACGGCAGGATCGACGCGGTGCTGGTACAGAAGGTCGATACGGTCGGTGCGCAGGCGCTTCAGCGAGGCCTCGACGACCTCGCGGATGTGCTCGGGGCGGGAATTGACGCCCGACAGCGAGCCGGCAATGCCCTGACCGATCTGGAAGCCGAACTTGGTGGCGATGACCACCCTGTCGCGTAAGGTCTGGAAGGCCTCGCCCAGCAATTCCTCGTTGGTGAAGGGACCGTAGACCTCGGCCGTATCGAAGAAGGTGACGCCCAGGTCGACGGCCTGGCGCAGCAGGGTCAGGCATTCGTCGCGGTCCGACGGCCCGTACGCCCAGCTCATGCCCATGCAGCCGAGGCCGAGGGCAGATACTTTGAGTCCGCTTTTACCGAGTACGCGTGTTTTCATGGAGTTGCCCTCTAGCAATATATTTTGGGGAGAATACCGGCACCGCCCATATGGGCGCTGACCGCCCGCCGAGAAAGGGCCGGCGCAATAAAAAAGCCCCCGTTTCCGGGGGCTTGGAAATATCATTTGCGGACCGGTCAGGCGAGGCGGCGGGCCGGCTCGGTCTTGACCGCCTGGTTCTTGATGTACAGGCCGCGCATTCCGGGCATCGGCTTGAAGGCGTCGGTGATGCCGAGCACGGTTTCGGCCGCGCCCAGGAACAGGTAGCCGTCGTCCGGCAGCAGCTGGGCCATCTGCTCGAGCACCTTCTTCTTGGTCTCGATGTCGAAATAGATCAGCACGTTGCGGCAGTAGATGACGTCCATGCGGCCCATGCCGCGCAGGTCGTCGAGCAGGTTCAGCTTCTTGAAGCGGATCGACTGGCGCATCTTCGGCGAGATACGCCACATTTCGTCGACCTTCTCGAAGTTCTTGACCATCATGGTGATGGGCAGGCCGCGCTGGACCTCGAACTGGGTGTAAAGGCCGGACTGCGCCTTTTCGAGGCAGCGGTCAGAAATGTCGGTCGCCAGGATGTCGAGATTGACGCGCGGAAACTGGACGCGGCTTTCTTCCATCAGCATGGCCAGGCTGTAGGGCTCCTGGCCGGTCGAACAGGCGGCGCACCAGATCTTGATCTCGCCGTTCAGGCGCGTCTTGGCGAGGGCCGGCAGCACGTCGGACTTGAACTGGTCGAACGGCACCTTGTCGCGGAAGAAGAAGGTTTCGTTGGTCGTCATGGCGTCGGTGACGGCCGTCATCAGCTTTTCGTCGCGCTTGGTGCGCAGCGCCGTCAGCAGGGCCGCGACCGAGGAAAAGCCCTCCTTGCGCGCCACCGGCGCCAGGCGGCTTTCGATCAGGTAGGTCTTGTCCGAGCCCAGGATGAGACCCGAGCGGGTCTTGAGCATTGCCGAGAGATGTTCGATGTCTTCGTTGGTCATTTTTATGTCTCTCTTTACGGACGTTCGCCGCGGGCGAAGGCGCGGCAAGCCGCCGACAGGCCTTCGATCGGTTTGATGATTTCTGCGAGGCCGGCTTCGGCCACGGCGCCGGGCATGCCCCAGACGACGCTGGTGGCTTCGTCCTGGACCATGACGGAGGCGTTGACGTTGACCAGCGCCTGGGCGCCGTCGCGGCCGTCATGGCCCATGCCGGTCAGCACGACGGCCAGCGCATGGTTGCCGTAGACGTCGGCCGCGGATTTGAACAGGGGATCGACCGCCGGACGGCACCAGTTGACCTGAGGGCCCTGGTCCAGCTTGAGCTGCTTGCAGATCGGATCGTTCTTGATCGTCATATGCCAGTCGCCGGGCGCGATATAGACGTTGCGCGACTCGATCAGCATGCCGTCCTTGGCCTCCTGCACCTTCATGGGCAGGGCCTTGTCGAGGTGTTCGGCCAGGATGGTCGTAAAGGTTGCCGGCATGTGCTGCACGATCAGGATCGGCAGTTTCCAGTCGTTGCCCAGGCCCAGCAGGAAGGCGCGCAGGGCGGGGGGGCCGCCGGTCGAGGCGCCGACCACCAGACAATCGATGCGCTTGGGGCCGATGCCGCGCGGACGCAGGGTCGGCGCGACAGGCGTGTGAATGGGTTTGGGGGCCACCGAATGCGACGGCGTATGCGTCGGCAGCGGGCCGTGCGCCGTGGGCGCCGACGGTGCGGGCCTGGCTTCGGGCGCCTTTGTCTCGGGCGCGCGGGCGTCCGGCGCGGGCGGCACCGGCCACTGGCGCGTGCGGCCGCACAGGGCGCGAATCTTGGTCAGAAGCTCGGTGCGGAAGCCGTCGGCGCCGCCGATGCGGGTCGAATCGGGCTTCGGGATATAGTCGGCCGCGCCCAGTTCCAGGGCACGGATGGTGACGTTGGCGCCGCGCGTCGTCAGGGTCGACGCCATCAGCACCTTGAGGCCCGGCTTGGCCGCCAACAGCTTGGGCAGGGCTTCGAGCCCGCCCATGTTCGGCATTTCGATGTCGAGGATCAGCACGTCGGGCTGGATTTCCCGGACCTTCTCGATGGCCTTGAGACCGTCGATGGCCAGGCCCGCCAGCACCATGTCGCGTTCCTGTTCCAGCCAACGCGAAATCAACCCGCGCACCACCGCAGAGTCGTCGACGATCATGATCTTCAACGGCCGAAGCGACGCAGCGGGATTAGGGTTAACGGACATGGACCCGAACAATGACTAAAGAGCGAACGCTGGAAAAAGGTACCGGACGGCGTGGACCGGAAGCTTAGATCAGGAAGGTCAGATCAGGCCGACTTCGGAGAACTTGGCTTCCAGGATTTCACCGTCGAACGGCTTCATGATGTATTCCGAGGCGCCTTCGGTCAGGGCTTCGGTAATGTGCGCAAGGTCGTTTTCGGTGGTGCAGAACACCACGACCGGCTGCTTGCCGCCTTCCTCCTTGCGGAGCTGGCGCAGGAAGGTGATGCCGTCCATGACGGGCATGTTCCAGTCGAGCAGGATGGCCGAAGGCATCTTTTCCTTGCAGGAATTGAGCGCCTCCAGACCATCATTGGCCTCGATGACCTCGAACTGCAGGTTTTCCAGAATGCGGCGGGCAACCTTGCGGATAACGCGGCTGTCATCGACGACGAGGCAGGTTTTCATCCCTGGTACTCCTGTTGAAAATCTTGTTACGCGGCCTTGAGATGCGCTGCATCCAGGAGCGTGTGCGGATCCAAGACTATCAGAAGTTCCTTTTCCAATTGATAAACGCCGACGATTATTTCGGCCCAGCGCGGCGGAAGATTGCCGGGAGGGGCGTGGAACTTTTCGTCGTCGAGTTTCAGGACCTCGTCGACCGAGTCGATGACCAGGCCGTAGGAATCGCCGTGGACTTCGAGGCCGATGGCCAGGGGCTCGGGCGCGCCTTCGCCGCGCGGCGGCAGGCCAAGGCGGCGGCGGGCGCAGACGGCGGTGACGATGCGGCCGCGCAGGTTCAGCACGCCGGCGATTTCGGAGCGCGACAGCGGCACGGGGGTCAGGCCGCGCGGATGGAAGACGTCGTGGACGCGCGCGGCGTCGACGCCGAACAGCTGGCCGCCGACACGCAGGGTTACATAGTCACGCAGGCTCATGCCACAGCCCTTTCAGCAGCGTTTTGCGGGCGGCGCTGGTGTTCGGCCAGGCCACGAAGATGATAGTTGTCGACGTCGAGGATTTCGCACGCCTTGCCGGACACGACGGCGGTGCCGCGCATGCCCTGGCGGTCTGCCGACAGTTCGATCTGCAGGCGGTCTTCGACGACGTCGATGATCTCGTCCACGGCCAGGCCCATGGCGTAGCCTTCGCCGGTGAAGACCAGCAGCGGCTGGATGTGTTCGCCGTCCTGCTGCTGATAGGCCATCAGGCTCGACAGGTCGCCGTTGACCGTCAGGATCGGCATCAGCTTGCCGCGGTATTGCAGCGCGGCGCGGCCTTCCATGATCTCGATCTGCGACGAATGGACGTGTTCCAGGCGAGTGATGTGTTCCAGCTCGACCGCCTTCGGCGCACCGGCGCCGGCGCGGAACAGCAGCATGGCGACCTTTTCGCCTTCGATCTCCGTGCTCGTCTCTTCGCCGTCTTCGGCCTGCTTTTCTTCCAGCATGTTGCCGGCGCGTTCGGCCATGGCGTTGGGATCGAGGATCAGGACGACCGAGCCGTCGCCCAGGATGGTGGCGCCCGAGAAGACGTTGACGTCGCGCAAGATGGTGGCCAGCGGCTTCACGACGATTTCCTCGGTGTCGAGGACGTCGTTGACGACAAGGCCGTAGCGGCGTTCGCCGACCTGGATGACCATGACGAAGGTCGGGTTTTCGGTCTCGGCGGCTTCGAGTTGCAGCGTCGGGCCCAGCTGGACCAGCGGCAGCAGCTTTTCACGCAGGCGCAGGACCAGCGAGTCGTTGATGCGTTCGATCTTGTGCTCGGTATTGGAGCCGGTGCGGACCAGTTCCATGACCGAGGTCTGCGGCACGGCGAACTTCTGGCCGCCGGCGCCGACGATCAGCGCCGAAACGATGGCGAGTGTCAGGGGGATCTTGATGGTGAAGGTCGTGCCCTGGCCCGGAACCGAGTTCAGGTCGATCTGGCCGCCGATCTGCTCGATATTGGTGCGGACGACGTCCATGCCGACGCCGCGGCCCGACAGGTTGGTGACCTTGGCGGCCGTCGAGAAGCCCGGCGCGAAGATATAGCGGTGGACCTGCTGGTCGGTCAGGCCATCGACCTCGCCGCGCGCGGCCAGGCCCTTTTCGATGATCTTTTCACGAATGCGGCCGGTATTGAGGCCACGGCCGTTGTCGGCGATGCGGATAACGATATAGCCGCCTTCGTGGAAGGCCGACAGCTTGATCGTGCCGTTCGCCGGCTTGCCGAGCTGGACGCGTTCCTCGGTGGGTTCGAGGCCATGGTCGGCCGAGTTGCGCACCATGTGGGTCAGCGGGTCGCGGATCAGTTCCAGGACCTGGCGGTCGAGTTCGGTGCCCTCGCCGTCCATGATCAGGTCGATCTTCTTGCCCAGTTCGTAGCTGAGATCGCGCACCAGGCGCGGCAGCTTCTTCCAGGCGGCGCCGATAGGCTGCATGCGCGTCTTCATGACGCTGTCCTGCAACTCGCCGGTCAGGGTCGACAGGCGTTGCAGCGGCGTGGCGAAGGCCGAGTCTTCACGGTTGCGCGAGATCTGCAGGAGCTGGTTGCGCGTCAGCACCATTTCCGAGACCAGGGTCATCAGGCCTTCCAGCACATCGACCGACACGCGGATCGACTGGGTGGTGGCGATGCCTTGCGCGTCCTCGCCGCCCAGTCCGGCCAGCGGCTCGGGGGCTGCGGGCTTTTGCGCGACCGGGGCCGGCGCTGCGACAGGCGCGGGAGCGGGCTCGGCAGCCTTGACGGGTTCCGGCGTGGCTTCGGCGACGGGCTCGGGCGCGGTGTCGTCCATCCAGTCGGGACCGTCGGCAGCCAGGAAGGCGGCTTCCAGGTCGGCTTCGGAGACTTCGCCCGGGCGCAGGGCGCGGCCGGTGGCCGGGTCGATATCGCCGGTTTGCAGGCCGGTGGCCTTCGCCTCTTCAGCGGCCGGGGCGGCGGCGCCGAGCGCGGGAATGTTCAGTTCGGCCGGTTCGACTTCCGATGCGATCGGGCGGACCGGGACTTCGACAGCCTGCACGGCCGACAGGTTGACCTCATGGCCTTCGGCCATGGCTTCCAGCTGGGCGATCAGGTCGTGGTCGTTGCCGTCGGGCTCGTTTCCGGTCGATTCGAGGCCGGCCAGGATGACCTTGATGCGGTCGATCGAGTGCAGGACCAGGGTCACGGCGACCGGGGTGACTTCCAGCTTGCCGTCGCGGAAACGGCCGAGCAGGGTCTCGCCGGCATGCGCCACCGCTTCGAGTCGACCGAGGCCGAGGAAGCCGCAGGTGCCCTTGATGGTGTGCACCAGCCGGAAAATATTATCGAGCGTCTTACGATCGTTGGGGTTGGCTTCGAACCGTACAAGTTCGCTATCGACGACCTCGAGGCTTTCAGCCGTTTCGGTCAAAAATTCAGCAATAAGATCGTCCACGACGCACCCTCTTCAGGAGTCTTCGGGCCTATGGCGGATACAGTTCGCCCAGCCCTTTGACCCGGATAGTGCGTCGCTTTGGTTAAAAGAGCGTTCGCAAAATCTTACTGGAGAGTGAATGCGCGAGAAAAGCGCGTAAATCGTGCAAACGTTTTAGTAGCCTTCGCTTTCGATCTTTTTAATCAGATTGTCTTTGCGGGCCTGTTCCGGCGTCTGGATAAAGGATGGACCGGAGCCCAGCTCGTCCTGGATCTTGTCCTGCAGCGCCTCGGCGCGGTCGGTATCGTGTTCGTTAATCTGGCGTTCGCGCGGCATGATCAAACTCCCTTGAAACGCGAAAAATCATTAACCGTTGCATTGTCGGCAACGGAGCTAACCGCGAAATGGGACAGGGCGTTTGCCGGCGTCAATTTGTCCTAAAGATAGGACAGCCACCAGTCGTGGCGGGTGCGTTTCACGCCCTGCCACCAGCGGCACAGCGGATAGATGATCGCAACGGTGGCCATCCAGCCCAGATAGACGGCCCACAGAGGGAAGCCCGAGCCCTTGAACAGGTCCGGCGACATGACGAAGTGCCGCATGGTGTCGATAAAGGGCAGGAAGGGCTGGCCGGCGGCGAAGTGCACCGCGATCGACAGGGCGTGCATGACGTAGAGGTGCGCGACATAGGCCATCAGCGGCACCGAGCCGAAGGTGACCAGGAAGCCCGCCACCGGCCCCTTCAGGCGCGCCAGCCAGGGGATCAGCACGAAGATCGGACCCAGCGTGGCCAGCACATAGTCAAGCGACGGCGGATATTTCTGCACATTCATGAAATCCATGATCGTCCTGGCGGTGTCGTGCTGGTTGGCCCAGGGCGCCGTCGTGCCGTAGACATTCAGCCAGCGCAGGGCGAAGAAGGCGGCGATCATGAGAAGGCCGCAAACCGTGAAGATCAGGTCGCGGCGTGACGATGTGAAGACCGCGCCCATGCCGTAGCCCAGGGCGATCACCCCTATCCACGGCAGGACCGGATAGAAGATCAGGGCGAAGGGCTGGCCATGCCACATGCCTACCCCGCCTTCGTGCAGGAACATCCACAGGCCTTCCCAGGCGCCGAAGGACTTGGCCGATATGCCGTCGAGCAGGTTATGGCCGGCGATGATGACGATGCCTGTCGCCAGAACCGCGACGCGCGGTAGCCAGACCAGCGCCGCCAGCGCGATCATCGAAAAGCCGATGGCCCAGATAACCTGGAGCAGCGGCAGGAAAGGAACCGAGAACGACCAGCCGAAATTGACGACCGTGCATTCCAGGAAGACCAGCCACAGGCCGCGCGTCAGCAGGAAGGTCGATACGGCCCTTGTGTCATTTGTCTTGTCGTGCCTCAGCCAGACCGAAACCCCGGCCAGCCAGACAAAGGTCGCGGCGCACAGGTGGGTAATCCAGCGCGTGGCGTAGACGGCAGGCGGTGAATGATGAAAATCGATGGGATCGTAGGCGTAGCCGCTGACGTGGAAATAGTCGCGGACATGGTCCAGCACCATGACGATGATGACCAGCCCGCGCAGGGCGTCGATAACGCTCAGGCGTCCGCCGCCGGCAGCCTTGGTCGTGTCTGTTGAAGTCATGTCCCGGCCCGTAATGTCCCGGTTTCAGGAAATCACGGAATGGTTTCACCGGCAAGGAAACGTTTTGCCCTAGGCTTCCACCTCGTAGTGGATGGGCTTGAAGGCATAGTTATTCGACTGCAGCGCCGAACAGGCGGTGAGCGCGACGATCAGATCCATCTCGGCTTCGAACAGGATATGGTCGCCGGCGCGGCTGAGCGGCGGATCGACCTTGATCTCGCCGCTGTCGCCATCGACGCGGACATTCATGAAGATATTGAAGGCGACGGGAATGCGGTCGGGCGCGATGCCGTAGGGCTCGAGCGCATGCGCCAGGTTGCCGAAACAGCCGTGGTGCGGATGTTCGTCGCCGTAGATGATGCGGAACGTGTCTTTTGAGCACGGCGTCAGCAGGAAGTCGTGGCGGCCGACCGTATCCTCGACGATGCGCAGCATGATGTTGCTGCGGTTCGAGTAGATCGGATCGCCGATGCTGAGGAAAAGCTTCGAGGCATAGTCGAGCGTCCGGCCGGACGAAATCACTTCGTCGGTGTCGTCGGCGTTGAACGCCAGCATGTCGGACACCTGTTCGCCCTGCGGATCGATGACGCGCAGGCGCTGGCCTTTTTTCAAGGTGAATGCCGTGCCCGAGCGCGGCGCGATTTCCGTGACCATAAACCCTCCAGAATTACGCAATACCGGTAGCGCGGGCCGATGTAAGGGCGGGATAGGAAAATAGACCCAAGCTGCAAAGACGCGGTCGGGTTTCAAAAAAGTACTGGAATTCAATAAGATTTCTGTGCGGCCCGGCGGCTTACGGGCTTCTTGCCGGCGGCCTTTGTCTTGACGATTTAAAGTCGCATCCCGTTGCCGTTAGCCTTTGCGTCCAGTTCAAGAGGATGCGTGCCGTGTACCATTTCCCTGAATCCCAGACGGGCGACGCCACCGCCGAAGCGGGCCTTGTCGAGCGTTTCGAGGCGCATATCAAGCACAAGGCGTTCCCCTGCGTCGGCGCCAAATCCGCCCTGTCGCGCGGGCAGATCCAGACCTTCGTCGCCGGGGATATACGTTGCCCGCGCGACGATGCCGCCATTCACGACGCCCTGTGCGACTTCGTGCAGGCCTATCGCGATCACCCGGGCCCCTTCCAGACGTTCGCCGTGCTGTTTCCGACAGCCGACACCTTGTCCGAAGCGGCTTTCGAGCAGTTTCTGTGGCAGAGGCTGAAAGGCCTGCGTCAGACCGATGCGGCCAGGGGCTGCCAGTATGACGGACGGGTCAGCGCCGATATCGGGGATGCGCGGTTTTCCTTGAGCTTTGGCGGCGAAGCCTTCTTTGTGGTCGGCCTGCACCCGGGCGCTTCCCGCCCGGCGCGGCGCTTCGAGACGCCTGTTCTGGTCTTCAATGCCCACGACCAGTTCGAGCGCCTGCGCGCCGACGGCCGTTACGAAACCCTGCGGGACGCCATCATCGCCCGCGACGTCGCGCTGGCGGGATCGCCCAATGCGATGCTGGCGCGCCACGGAGAGGTCTCCGAGGCGCGCCAGTACAGCGGGCGTCAAATTTCAGGCGACTGGACGTGTCCGGTCAGCTGGCCGGCATAGTCACCGTCAGAACCAGGGCGTCCTGTTCGGCTTCGACGGTTATGGTGCCGCCGGCCTCGGCCACGACGCTGTGCAGCCAATGCGGCTGGATCCATTGTCCCGACAGGCCGTCGCTGAGCGGCTTGCCAGCCAGGGCCTCGACGGCCTCGGGCTTGAGGCGGGCGCGCGGGCCACGGCCGTCGGCGGTGATGGTCAGCGTGCCGTCTTCGGTCGTGGCTTCCAGGCGCGCCTTGCCGCCCATGGGCAGCGAATTGCCGATCAGCAGGCCGAGATTGAGCAGGGCGCGGGCAGCCGGCTTTTCGAACACGGTTTCCGGCGGAATGCGGAAGTCGAGTTCGGCGCGCATCGAAGAATAGACGTCGTTGAGAATCTTGTTCAGTTGCGCCGCCGAGAAGGCTTCCGAAGTCGTCGCCGCGCCGAAGGCGACGCGGGCAAAGTAGACCAGCGCCACCAGCTTTTTGGCCGAGGTCGAGATCAGGTTCAGCGCTTCCTGCTTCATGTCCTGGGCGGACGGGTCTTCCAGCAGGTCGAGGCCCGACATGATGGCGCCGGCGGGGCTGATGAAGTCGTGGCACAGCTTGGCCACCATCTGGGTCGCCAGTTCGTGGCGGCCGGGCAGGTCCGAAGCCTCCGCTGGGTCTGCTTGCGGAACGGTTTCAGCAGCCGTTTCCGTCACGGGGGCAGCGTCGTGGGATGTTTCACCGGCGACGGCGCCGGCTTGCAGAGTGTAGATATCGTCCATGCTCATCGTAACAATCCTTGGCTGGCCGGGTCGTGTCGGTTTAGTTTGTCTCACAGGAGATGTGAGGTGATTTGGCTTAACGAGAAAGTTAAGACGCGATAATATCTCTTAATATGTTCTTAACGAGGGACCGCGTAAATCGCACGGGCGTATGGACCCCCTTGAATATTAAGGCATTAGCCCCGGTCATCATCGTTAAATTTTTCTTGCAGGAGCACTCCCATGGCCTCTTCCGACGACGTTAAGCCCGTAAGCGACGGCTTTTCGCTCGACAATCTTGCGCGCAAGGGACGCGGTAAGGTCTTCGACTCGATTCTCGATACCATGGGCGATACGCCGCTGATCCGGCTGCCGCGCCTGTCGGCCGAGCTGAAGCCCAAGGGCACCGTCCTGGCCAAGCTCGAATTCTTCAATCCGCTGGCGTCGGTCAAGGACCGCATCGGCATCGCCATGATCGAGGCGCTGGAACAGTCGGGCAAGCTCAAGCCCGGTGGCACCATCATCGAGCCGACCTCGGGTAATACGGGTATCGCGCTCGCCTTCGCCGGCGCCGCCAAGGGCTACAAGGTCGTCCTGGTCATGCCGGAATCGATGTCGATCGAGCGCCGCAAGATGCTGCTGATCCTCGGCGCCCGGCTGGAACTGACACCGGCCGAAAAGGGTATGCGCGGCGCCGTCAACCGCGCGCAGGAACTGGCCGCCGAAATCCCGGGCTCAGTCATTCCGCAGCAATTCGAAAACGGCGCCAATCCGGCGGTGCATCGTGTGTCGACGGCCGAGGAAATCTGGAACGATACCAACGGCGAAGTCGATGTCGTGGTGGCGGGCGTCGGTACCGGCGGCTCGATCTCGGGCATCGGCGAAGTGCTGAAGGCGCGCAAGCCGTCGGTGAAGATGATCGCCATCGAGCCCGAAGCCTCGCCCATCCTGTCGGGCGGCGAGCCCGGCCCGCACAAGATCCAGGGCCTGGGCGCCGGCTTCATCCCGGCGATCCTCGACCGCGCGGTAATCGACGGCGTCGAAACCGTATCCAACGACGCGGCGTTCGCCATGGCGCGCAAGTCGGCCCAGGTCGAAGGCCTGCCGGTCGGCATCTCGTCGGGGGCTGCCCTCGAAGTCGCCTTCCGCCTGGCGGCACGCGATGAATACGCCGGCAAGACGATCGTCACCATCATCCCGAGCTTTGCCGAGCGTTACCTGTCGACGGCGCTGTTCGAAGGCCTTTAAGCAGCGCAAACGCCGTCGAAGCCGGCTCTACTTACAAATGCTTAACGCATGGCCGCCATATTGGCGGCCATGTCCGTTTCCGCCTCCCAGATTGCGACCGACGCCGGCTTGCCGGATGGCGAAGGCATGGGCCGGCCGGAACCGGCGCCGTCCCAGGCGCGTCACGTCCTTCTGAAGCGCCTGGCCGACGTGGTCTGCCTGCCGGAAAGCCGGATCAATGCCTTCGAGCGTGCGGTCACCGCCGACCTGCTGGTTGAGATGCTGCGCGAGGCCGGTGTCGAGGAACGCGCCCGGGTCGCCAAGCGCCTGAGCATCCTGGCGGAACTGCCGAACTCCCTGGTGCGCCTGCTGCTGGTCGACGAGGTCGAGGTGGCGCGGCCGCTGATCGAGGACGGCGAGGCGCTGTCCGACTCCGACCTCTATTTCTGCGCGCGCAACGGCCGTCACGGCCACCGCATCCTGCTGGCCAGCCGCAAGGCGCTGCCGAGCTTCCTGTCCGAAATCCTCGTCGACAGCGAAGAGATGCCGGTCATCGAAACCTTGCTGAAGAACAGCAAGGCCGAGATGTCGCAACAGGCCGTCGAAACCGTGGTGGCGCTCAGCCAGAACGCCCCGCAATTGATCCCGCTGCTCATGCGCCGCGCCGAATTGCGCCCGTCTTCGGCCTATATCCTGTTCTGGTGGAGCCCCGCCGAGGTGCGCCGCCTGATCCTCAGCCGCTTCGGCGTGAACCGCGAAATCATGCAGGACATGGCATCCGACGTGTTCGCCATGGCGGCTCAGGAAAAGTGGCAGGACGCCATGTCGCGCAAGGCGCTCCAGTTCATCGAGCGCCGCCAGCGCAACCGCGAGGCTCTGAAGAAAAGCCCGTACGACTCGCTGGAAGCGGCGATCGCCGACGCCGCGCAGAACGGCATGACGCGCAAGATGGCCGAGGAAATCGCCTATCTGTCGGGGATCAAGCCGTCGACCGGCGCCAAGATCCTGCGCGACGCCGGCGGAGAGGGCCTGGCCGTGCTGTGCAAGGCGACGGGTTTGTCGCGCAAGGCGCTGAAGGCCCTGTGGAAGGCCCTGCGCCGGCCCATGCGGACCGAAACCGGGCAGATCCATCCGCAACTGGCCGAAGTCCTGATCACCTACGACATGCTGGCCGTCGATCGGGCCCAGACCGTCCTGCGCTACTGGAACTGGTCGCTGTCCTCGGCCCTGACCCACGTCATGCTGAAGTCGCTCAGCCGCGGTGAAGATGTCGATCTCGATACTTTGAGCGTTCCGCAGCGCGCCGCCATGCTGGCCTTTGCCCAGGAATTCAAGGCGTAAGGTCCGGCGGCTTCTTTCGCCATCAGCGTATAGCCGAGGGTATGGAAACGCCGTAAACGGCCAAGAAAACGCCATGCGAAATCAGGTCGAAACCTGAAAAGCGCTCGCAATGTGCCGTTGCGATTGAAGACAGAAGCGCCACGATTCGCATTTCACAAAAAAACGTCGTTATTTTGGCGATTTTCATCGAAATAAGCGATGAATACGCGCAAATCCGGACAATTAACGGCTGCAAATACCCCAAGAGACAAGTAGATTGTGCGGGAATAAGCAGCCGTTAGATTTTTTTTTGTATTTGTGCTTGAATATTTCAAAAGCTTGGATTAGCTAAAACGCATGGTTTTCGTGGGATATAACAATGGAAAACAAGACTGACACCCTGGATATGACCGCGGACATCGTGTCTGCGTTCGTGGGCAACAATTCAATCCCGGCTGGTGAATTGCCGTCGCTGATCCAGAGCGTATATCAAGCCCTCAATTCTATTTCCTCGGGTGAGGAAACCAAGGTCGAGGCGCCGAAGGAACCCGCCGTTTCGGTGAAGAAGTCGATTTCCAACGACTACATTGTCTGCCTGGAAGATGGCCGCAAGTTCAAGTCGCTGAAGCGTCACCTGCGCACCAAGTACGGCATGAGCCCGGAAGAATATCGCGCCAAGTGGAACCTGCCGAAGGATTACCCGATGGTCGCCCCGAACTACGCCAAGGCGCGTTCGGACCTGGCCAAGCAGATGGGCCTGGGCCAGGGTGGCCGTCAGGTCGCCCGCAAGGGCCGCGCCAAGGCGTAATTTTGACGGGAAACGCGCTGCGCGTTAACCTTTAAAACAAAAGTGGAACAAAGGCTCTGATCTTGGATCAGGGCCTTTTTTCTGTGGTAATTCCAGAACAGCGGTGAGTGTTAACCCTTTTTTTCTTGCCATCGGCCTGTGAGTTAAGAGATGGTGAAAATAGGGCTGATTCGGGCTTTCACCGGCGGTGCAAACCAGAGCGAAACGTGCAGATTTTCTTAAGGCACGCGTCTGGAATGCGCGCCATCCAAGAAAAAATTGCTGATCCTTTACTCGGGGTTGTCGTAAACTATTCCTTATGGCTGGTCTCGCGTCCGAAATGTTGGCGGCCTTGCGTTCGCATGAGGAGATCTTCCGGTACTGGAAGGGGTTGCGCCGTCGCGGCCGTTTGCCGTCCCGCGCCGACATCGATCCGATGCAGATCAAGCGCCGCCTGCCGACCATTTCGCTGATCGACGTCCTGGACCCCAATCCCGACAGCGACGCCGTCTACTTCCGCCAGCGCCTGGCCGGCACCGAACTGTTCGATGCCTATGGCCAGGAAATCACCGGCATGACGTTCAACAAGATCTATACGGCGTCGGAAGCGCAATACTGGGCCGAGGCGCTGAGCTTTGTCGTGGAAAACAGAAAGCCCAATGTCGGCCTGTCCTCGATGGCGTGGCGCGGCGCCAAGGGCCTGAGTCTCTTCTGGCTGCGCTTGCCGCTGGCCAGCGACGGCGTAAATGTCGATATGATCCTGGGGCATGACGCCCTGATCGGCAAGGTCGACCTCCTGCAAAGCGGCATCCGTTCGGCGTCCGTCGAAGCCGTCTCCTAACGCACGATCATCTCGTTAAGCTGCGCCGTGGCCAGGCACGCCGGAAGCGAAGCCAGCATCAGCGCGCCGAAGCTCAGCCACCACCAGCCGCAATATTTTTGCCACGACGGCACGATGCTGACGATCAGCGACGCCACGAAGCTTACACCGATCAGCAGGATATTGAGCAGTCCCGGCACGATGATTTCCAGCGATTCCATGTGTTTGAAGACATAGGGCAGGTAAATAAGCAGCAGGAGGACGAGATGACCGCCCATGACAAGCATTAGAGTGCGTTTGTGTTGCATCGTTTGCCCTATTTGAGGTTTATGCCGAACATACAGGCGGGGATGCCATAGGCGAAGCCAACTCCGAAGCTGATCATGAAGGTCTGCATGTATTTATCCGCCAATGCGGCACCATCGCTCTTGGCGATTTTCAGAAGGCCCATCAGGATAAGACTTAAGACGCCGAGGCAAAGATTCATGGCGGAGATGAGAAACGGTGCCGTCAGGGCCACTGTACGGGCTTGCCCCCAATAGTTAAAGACGCCGGTACTGACGTAAACCAAGAGCAGGACGATACCGTTCAGTCCGAGGACGATGCGAAGCGGCGTCATCGCGCGGCCGCCATCAACCGCGCTTCATCCTCGGCATCGCGGTAGAACAGGTTCATCGTGTCGAACGGGATGATGCGGCCGTCCTTGTGCACGATATGCACGCAGGTCTTCTTGACGCCACGCACGTCGAAATCGTGGGCGTCGTAGAACTTCATGACGATAACGCGGAAAAGATTGGCATAGGTCAGGCCGCCGAACGTGCCGGTATCGACGCGCGGCAGGCAGCACATGATGTCGGCGATCTTTTCCGTACAGTCCTGCGGCGAATTGCCGGTCGAGAACAGTCCGACCAGCTTGGCGTGAACCTCGGGCATGGTTTCGAAATTGACCGTGTTGCGCGACGTTGCCAGCAGTTCTTCCGGGCTGAAATAGCGTGTCAGCGGCACGGTGTCGTCGCCCAGTTTCAGCGCATAGCCCATCATGATGGCGTCGGGGTGGCACGGCACCGGCACCAGGTCCTGGGGCACAAAGACGTCGTATTGGTCGAGGATCGCCTGGCGGACCTCGGACAGGGTGATACGGCCCGTCGCCGGATCGAACTGATCGGTGCGGCCGGCGGCCTGGGTCGGCTGGAAGGTAACGCCGCGCACACAGGGCTGTGTGCGGGCATAGCGCAGGATGTCGCCGACCTCGTGGTCGTTCAGCCCCTTCTGCAGGGTGACCACGAGGGTCGTCGAGATGTTGAAGCGGTTGAGATTGTCGATCGCCTGTTGCCGGATCGCGGTCAGGTCCTCTCCGCGCAAGGTTTTCAATGCCTCGGGCGAAAACGAGTCGAACTGCAGGTAGACTTCGATCCCGGGCATGTAGCCGGCCAGGCGTTCGACAAAGGCGGGCTCGCGCGCGATGCGCAGGCCGTTGGTGTTGATCATCAGATGGCGGATCGGCCGAGCCTTGGCCATGTCCATGACGGTGAAGAAGTCCGGATGGAGCGTCGGCTCGCCGCCGGACAGTTGGACGACGTCGGGTTCGCCTTCGCTGCGCACCACGATGTCGAGCATGCGTTCGATTTCCTCCAGCGTGCGGTGACGGCCGTGGCTGGGGCTGGACGAGGCGTAGCAGGTCGGGCAGGTCAGGTTGCAGCGGTCGGTCAGCTCGACGATAGACACGCAGGAATGCTGTTCGTGGTCGCTGCACAGGCCGCAGTCGTAGGGACAGCCGCGCTCGACCTTGGTGCCGAACTTCCTAGGCATATCGCCTGGCTTGTTGAAGTCGCGCGTCATCTTGTACCAGGCGATGTCGGTCGAGATCAGCACCTTTTCGCGGCCGTGCTCCGGGCAGGTCTTCAGCATGTAGACCTTGTCGTCCTGGAAGATGATCTTGGCTTCCAGCTTGCGCCAGCAGGTCGAGCAGATCGAATTGGTCAGCTCGAAAAAGATATAGTCACGCGCCGCCATCCCGTTTCCCCCTCAGATACTGCGCAAAATGCCAGGCATAGACAGCAAAGCCCAGCACCGCCGCCATTTGCAGCATCGACAGGCCGGGCTTCGCGCTCAGGTCGCTATCGGTAGCGATATTTTGAACAATGTTCAAGCTATTTGTCAGCGTGTAGGTGGTGACGGGTTTCAGGAACTCGATACCAAACCGCCAGGCGCAATAGGCCATGATGAACAGCTTGAAGAGATCGCCGTTTTGCAAGGTGAAGCGTCTGCGGATCTGCCAAAGGGCGCCGGCCAGCGCGACCAGGAATGCGATCTCGTAAAGCGGCGTCGGGTGACGGATAATGCCGTCGCCGGCGTCGAAGCCCAAGGCGAAATGCGTGGCGTCGCCCCAGGTGCCGTCGCTTATTCCCGTCAGCAGACAGCCGATGCGGCCGATGGCGATGGCGGCAAGCAGTGGAAAGACATAGAGGTCGCCCGTTGAGGTTTTGACGCCGGCTGTGGCCTTGGCGATCTCGACGCCGATAATGCCGCCCAGCAGCCCGCCCAGGATGGTCTTGGCCGCCAGCAGATACATGGGATTGCGCGCGATCAATCCCCACAGTTCGGGATGCTCGGCGAAACCCAGGAGCTTCGAGCCGAGGCCTGCGCCGACAATGGCGCCGATGAGCGCCGTCATGCGCGTCCGGTCGTCGAGCCGGTCACCCTGCTTACGCAGCCACAGGTACAGCCGGAAGCCTACGCCGTAGGCCAGGCTTTCGAACACCAGATGCGCCGGCAGGGGCAGGCCGAAGAGATGAAAGACGACGGGTAGATGCACGGCTGACGATCCCCCCGCCCTGGCCTGCGACTATCGCGCGGAAAGGCGGGGCGGGCAAGGGGCCAAACGGTGAGGTTCAGGCGGCCGGCGCCGGGCCCGTCGATTCGCGCACGACCAGCTCGTGCGGGATGATGTGGCGTTCCTGGACGTCGGAGCGGTGCAGCGTATCGCCGGCGGCGTTCAGGATCTGCAGGGTGCGCTTCGCCATGTCGAGATAGGGCTGGCGCACCGTGGTCAGGGCCGGCCAGACGGCCGAAGCGATCGGCGCGTCGTCGAAACCCACGACCGACAGGTCTTCCGGGATGCGCAGGCCCTTCTTGTGTGCCACCGAGCAGGTGGCGGCGGCCATTTCGTCGTTGGAGGCGAAGATAGCTGTCGGACGGTCCTTGAGGCTAAGCAGCTTTTCCGCCGCTTCGATCCCTGACTTGAAGTTGAACAGGCCTTCGACGGTGTAGTCCTTCGGCGGTCGCGGGATGCCGGCGGCGTCGAAGGCTTCGTTGAAGCCTTGGCGGCGCAGGAAGGCCGCGGCGTGTTCGGGGTGGCCGGCGATGTGCGCGATTTTCCTGTGGCCGAGCGACAGCAGGTAGTCGGTGACGTCGCGCGCCGCCTTGCGGTCGTCCATATTGACCGAAGGATAGTGGTCGTCCGGCGTGGTCGGCGAGATCAGCACGCAGTGGACATGGTGGTCCTTCAGGAAGGTCTTGAGCGGGCCGTAGTCGCACAGGGGCGGCAACAGCACCATGGCCTTGAACTGGGCGTCGGCGACGAAGCGCGCAATGTCCTCACGCGGGAAATCGGTCCGGCCCGGCGCGAACAGATCGATGGCCAGGTGGTTCTGGGTCTCCATCGACGCCATCAGCATGGCGTGGTGGAAGCGGCCCTGGTAGCCGCTGGCCGGATCCTCCAGCAGCATGCCGACCGACTTGTTCTCGCCCTTGCGCAGTGACCGCGCCTGGCTGTTCGGCCGATACTCGAGCTTGGTCATGGCGTTGCGCACGCGTTCGCGCGTCGGCGCCTTCACCGCCGGATCGTCGTTCAGCACGCGGGATACGGTTTTCGCGGACACGCCGGCCAACTCGGCGACGTCATAAATGGTCGACATGGAAATTCTCGATACGCCCGATTCCACCTTAGTTCGAAACTTTCCGTGGGGAAACCGTCTTCAATAGCGATCCCATGTCCATCCCTGGCCCGTTCTGTGACAACGCTGCAACATATGGACAGGTTTCTGTCCATTTTGTCCATGTCAAAATGACATCGATGACATTTTTATTGACTTGAGCCCACCCATTTGTCAACGTTCAGAGGCAGGCGATTGCCCGCACAGGGCGGTAAAAGCATAAAAAAGCAGGGTCGTTATAGAAACTCGGATCAAATCCACGGGTTCGAGAAATTGTCTGCAAGACAAATAGACAATGTCCAAGTGGACATTCAAACCGCGTGCGCAGGGTAACGCGTAACAAAGCCGTGCGCGGAAATTCCAACTGATCAGGAACCAAGGGATGGAAAGAACCATGTCAGTTACCAAGTCCAAGACGCTCAGTCGCATCGCGCTGGGCGGGCTTTTGTGTACCGGCGTCTCGATGCTGGCGCTCGCGACCGCAGCGCAGGCCGAAACGGCTCCCGCCAAACCTGCCGATGACCAGGTCGTCATCGTCAAGGGCGTGCGCGGTTCGCAGCTGCGCACCGTCGAATTGAAGAAGAAGGCCATCGCCCAGGTCGACGCCATTTCGGCCGAAGACATCGGCAAGCTGCCGGACGTCACCATCGCCGACAGCCTGCAACGCGTGTCGGGCGTGCAGATCGTCCGCGACGCCGGTGAAGGCGCCGCCGTCAACATCCGCGGCCTGGCCCAGACGATTACCCTGTTCAACGGCGAACAGTATCTGTCGGCCGGCAATATCGGCCAGGCCCAGGCCAACTTCCTCGATGTGCCGTCGCAGCTGCTGAACAGCGTCGTGGTCTACAAGTCGACCGATCCGCGTACGCCGCTGGCTGGCGTTTCGGGCACGATCGACCTTCAGACCCGCCGTCCGTTCCAGTTCGCCAAGGGCGTGACCCTGACCGGCGCCGCCGAACGGTCGCGCGGCGACTATACGAAGGGCAACGATTATTCGGTCAACGCCCTGTTCAACTGGCGTAACGACCGCGTGGGCTTCCTGGTCACGGCGGCCGCCTCGGATTCGAACCTCGGCAACAACTATTCCGGCTTCGGCGGCGGCGTCTTCTCCGAAAACGACTGGGGGCAAGGCAATGCGGAAGACTATATCTCGCCGCACGGCTTCGAAATCTACAACCGCGCCATAGAGCGCAAGCGCACGGGCGTCAACGCGGCCTTCCAGGCCAAGCTGGGCGAAGGCTGGACGCTGACGGCGGAAACCTTCTACACGCACCTGGAAGAGCATAACCGCGCCGTCGGCCTCAACATCTCGAACCGCTGGGACGGCGCTGCCTTCGGCACCTGGCTGACCCCGACCGCCCACACCGACACCGGCCTTGCCGACGGCAACGGCACGCCATGGTGGAATGTGTCGCAGTACGACATCAATGCGCAGTGGCTGAACTCGTTCACCGTCAACCGCACCAACCACAACGACGCCACCAACTTCAATCTGGAACTGAAGTACGACAACGGCGGCAAGTTCACGATGGAAAGCCGCTTCGTCGGCGGCCGCGCCCACCGTCTCAGCATGAACGGCCAGGTCCAGGGCGACCTGTCGAACTGGCAATATTCGTCGGCTGCGCCGAACGAATTCACCCTGTTCCGCGACGCCAACGACCGGACGCGCGGCACCTTCTATCCGTCGTCGATCTGTTCGCAGTACCCGGCGTCGCAGCGGTCCAACAGCATCACCGGTTCGGCCGGCGGCTGCTACCTCAATCCGAACCCGCTGGGTTACGAGTCGAACCCGCTGCTGCACGTCAATTCGAGCGGCGGCACGCTGGCCTTCAGCGGTTTCGAAGACCCGATGGCGCGCACGGGCGGCCTCGGCGCCGGCAAGTCGACGGCCGACTACATGGCCAATCTCGGCTCGTACAAGGTCGCGGCCTATTCGTCCGAAGGCAATAACGACGCCCACTCGGACCTCCAGGTCGCGCGCATGGACGGTCATTACAAGTTCGACGAAAAGCTGTTCGGCCTGTTCACCAAGGTCGATGCCGGCGTCCGCACGTCGGAGCGCGGCGTGGACGTCGAACAGTTCCACCTGTTCTCGTCCTTCTACGCCAATACCGGCGTCCAGATGATCAATGACAGCCACGGCAATCCCGTGCCGGTCGGCGCCGCCGGCTGCGCGGCGCAGTGGAAAGCCATCGACGTCGTCATGAACAACCCGCTGTGTTCGGCCGGCGAATACGTACCGAATTCCGATCACTCGGCCGGCGCGCCCGCCACCATCTTCCAGGGCTATACGGTCAACAAGCCGACGGCGCTCGACACCTACAACCCGGTGACCTTCGTCACGGGGCTGGGCGGCAAGACGGCTTCGGGCATTCCGGGCTTCTGGGCGGTCGATCCCAAGGCGTTCGACGACGAAGAAGCCTTCATGAACAAGGTGTTCGGCAAGGCGGTCCGCACCCCGGTCCCCGGCCAGTCGTTCGACGTCCAGCTCAAGGAAGACAGCGCCTATGTCGCCGGTGAGTTCGAAAAGAGCATCTTCAGCGGCAATGTCGGCGTCCGCGTCATCCGCACCAACCTGCGCGTCCGCCAGAACGTGACCTCGCCGGTGGCCGTGCCGTACGGCGACGACAACTTCGACAATGGCGATCAGGTCTCCGAACGCCACTATGTCGACGTGCTGCCGTCGTTCAACCTGAACGCCGACGTCACCGAGAACCTGAAGCTGCGCTTCGCCTGGTCCAAAACCATGCAGCCGCTCGACCTCGGCAATTATGGCGGCGGCGTTTCGATCGCCACCAATGACGATCCGGCGCACAATCGCCGCGTCGTGACCTCGGTCAGCTTCGGCGGCAACCCGAACCTCGATCCGTGGCGTTCGACCGACACCGACTTCTCGGCCGAATACTATCTCGGCCGCGCGTCGATGGTGAACCTGGCCCTGTTCAACCTGGACATCAAGAGCTTTGTCACCCCCGGCCAGATACTGTCGGGTCCGTGCGACTATCAGAACAGCGACAACACCTGTTCGGGCGTCGTGCAGATCAACCTGCCTCTGCAGGGTTCGGGCGGCCAGGTCCAGGGTCTGGAACTGGGCGGCAAGTTCGCCTTCAAGGACTTCTGGGACGCGGGCCTGTTCTCGAACTTCGGGGTCGACACAAACATGACCCTGTCGCCGAGCCACGCCCAGCAGGTCGGTCTCGACGGCAAGCGCCTGCCCTTCGTCGACAACTCGAAGACCCTGTACAACCTGGTCGGCTGGTACCAGGACGAAAAGCTGCAGGTCCGCGTGGCCTACAACTATCGCAGCGAACGTCTGCGCAGCGTTTCGGTGCTGAACGGCAATTCCAACGTGCCGACCTTCGCCGATCCGACCGGCTTCGTCGACCTCAACGCGACGTACAACATCAACGATCACCTGTCGCTGTACCTCAACGGCTCCAACGTCACCGGTGAAGTCGAGAAGTATTACTACCACTTCGGCAAGTCGAAGCAGTTCTCTTACGAGAACGAATTCGAGTCGCGCTACACCGTCGGCATCCGCGCCAAGTGGTAAGCGCCTCCGGCCTGCGGGAAGCTTAGCTTTTCGCAGCCCGGCAGCGTGCGACTGCACGCCGCCGCTCGTGCGGCGCTTGAGCGCACAAGATTCGGGCATCGGCCGTCCGACGCGTTGTCCTGACGCTTCGCGGTCGATGCCCGATACCTCTCACATGCCCTGTCCGGCATGTGATCTGGACGTTCCGGCGCGGTCTCCCCGCCCGGGGTCCGTTCTTCCCCAACTGAGGTGTCTTCATGGCACGGTACCCCTCCCGTGCGACTTGCTTAAGACGGTCGCACGGGAGTTTTTTCCTTTCGCAAAAGGGCCAACAGAGCCCGCGGACAAAACATCATGCAAGGCAACAGAAGCCTCAACCATATCGTCATCCTGGGCGGCGGGACCGCCGGCTGGATGACGGCTGCGTCGCTCGGCCACCGCTACCGCCGGTCGGGTATCAAGATCACGGTTATAGAATCGTCGGCCATCGGCACGATCGGTGTCGGCGAAGCGACCATTCCGACCCTGCGCGCCTTCTATCACGGCCTGGGCATGACCGATTACGAGGTCGTCGCCGCCACCAACGCGTCGTGCAAGCTCGGTATCCGCTTCTCGGGCTGGGCAGGCGAGGACAGCCGCTTCATCCACCCGTTCGGCGGCTTCGGCCAGGACCTGGCGGCGACCGAATTCCATCACATCTTCAACGCTGCACGCGGGCGCGCCAACCCGGGACCGCTCGACGACTATGCCCTGGGCGCGGCCCTGGCCAAGGCCGGCAGGTTCGCCCTGCCGTCGCCGTCGCGCGAGACCTGGACGCAGTTCGACTGGGCGCTGCACTTCGATGCCGGGTTGTTCGCCAACCATTTGCGTGATTTTGCGGTGAAGGCCGGCGTACGCCGCATCGACGCCGTCCTGAAGCACGTGCGCCTCGCGCCCGCGACCGGCTTTATCGAAGCTTTGGAACTCGACAGCGGCGAGGTCGTCGAGGGTGACCTGTTCGTCGATTGCTCGGGCTTTCAGGCGCTGCTCATCGGCAAGGCGCTCGGCGTGGGCTACGAGGACTATTGCCGCTGGCTGTTCTGCGACGCCGCGGTGGCACAGCAGAGCGAGCGCGTGGATGCCCCCAACAGCTTTACCGAGGTCATGGCGCGCCCGGCCGGCTGGCAGTGGCACATTCCTTTGCAGCACCGGTCGGGCAACGGTCATGTCTATTCCAGCGCCCATATGTCCGATGACGAAGCGGTGCGGATCCTGGCCGAGACCCTGCCGGGCAAGGCGGTGACTGATCCGCGCATCATTCGCTTTCGTCCCGGCCGGCGCGAGCGCGCCTGGGAAAAGAACTGTGTCGCCATCGGGCTCTCTTCCGGTTTTCTGGAACCGTTGGAATCGACCAGTATCGCCCTGGTCCAGACGGGCATCGAGCGCCTGCACATGCTGCTGCCGGTCGACGGCTACGATCCCGTTGCGATCGATGAACACAATGACATGGCGAAGCGCGAGTTCGAGCGGACGCGCGATTTCATCATCCTGCATTACAAGCTGAACCAGCGCGACGGCGACTTCTGGTGCCAGGCGGCGGACATGGAGGTGCCCGATACGCTGGCGCGAAAGATGGAGCTTTACCGCTCGCGCGGCCACTTCGTGCGTTATCGTTGGGAGATGTTCCATCCGGCGTCGTGGCTGGCCATCTATGCCGGCTTCGACGTCTGGCCCGACAGCGTCGATCCGGCGGCGAGCCAGCTGTCGGACATCGAAGCCGACCTGAACCTGAAGGCGATCCGCGATCGCATCGACGCCGCCGTCCAGGCCGCGCCCATGCACCAGGCCTTCATCGACCATTGTAACCGTCTGGCCCGCAATGCGGCGCCGGCCCGGAGTGCGTGACATGAACACTTCCAATGAAATCCGGAATATCGTCATTGCCGGCGGCGGTACCGCCGGATGGCTGGCGGCGGCCCTGTTTGCCGTCCATATGCCGAACGTACATGTGAGCCTGATCGAGTCCGAGGACATCGGCACGATCGGCGTCGGGGAATCGACCATCCCGCCGTTTCTGGGACTGATCCGCAAGCTTGGCATCAACGAACAGGACTTCATCGCGAAGACTCAGGCCAGCTTCAAACTGGGCATCCAGTTTCCCGACTGGCGTGAAAAAGGCCACGCATATTTCCATCCTTTTGGACAGATTGGCCAACCGATCGACGGGAACGACTTTTATCATTGCTGGCTGAAGGCGAAGATGGCCGGGTATGCCGGTGAGCTCCAGGACTTCGCGCCAGCCTCAGTCATGGCCGGTCAGGGCCGCTTCATGCTGCCGTTCAAGGCCGCGCAGTCGCCGATCGGTACGGCGGCCTATGCCTTGCATGTCGACGCCAGGCTTGTGGCGCAGTATCTGCGCCGTCATGCCGAGGCGCACGGGGCGCAACGGACCGAAGGCATGATTTCCGGCATCGACCTGGACGCCGACGGACAGATCAAGTCGCTGACTCTCAAGTCGGGGGAGGTGATTGCAGGCGATCTTTTCGTCGATTGTACGGGCTTCCGGGCGCTGCTGATCGGCGGCGCCATGGGCATCGGTTACGAAAGCTGGGCCGACCAGTTGCTGTGTAACCGCGCGGTTGTCTGCCAGACCGAAAACGTCGGTCCGCCGCCGCCCTACACCATTTCGCATGCACAAGATTCAGGCTGGCGCTGGCGCATTCCGCTGCAGACGCGCGCGGGCAACGGCTATGTCTTCTGCAGCGACCATATTACGGATGCCGAAGCGACCGAGGCGTTGCTGCGCCAGGTCGAAGGCAAGGTGCTGACTAACCCGATGATCGTGCCGTTTACCACAGGCATCCGTAAAAAAGTGTGGCACGGCAACTGCTTAAGCCTGGGTCTTGCTTCCGGTTTTATTGAACCTTTGGAATCGACAGCGATCCATCTGGTCTATCGTACACTCGATTTCTTCTTCCGCTACTTCCCCGACAAAAGCTTCGATCCGGCGCTTCAGGCCGATTTCAACCGCCGGATCTATGCGGATTACGAAGAGATTAAGGACTTTATCATCCTGCACTATTGCGTCAGCCAGCGCCGCGATACCGAATTCTGGCGCCGGGTTACCAGCCTGCCGGTTCCGGAAAGCCTGAAGGCGCGAATCGATGTCTTCCGGGCTTCAGGCGCCTTGCGCGAAGTCGGGCCCGAGGAGCTGTTCCGCTCGCCGTCCTGGTATTCGGTTTACGAGGGCATGGGGGTCCGGCCGTCGCGCTACAATGCGCTGACCGACCGGCTGGGTACAGACGAGCTGAAGCACTTGCTCGATCAGGTCAAACCGCAGCTGGACGGCTTCGTGAAGACGTTGCCGATGTTGCAGGCGTTTCTGGACAGCTTCTGCCCGGCAGCGGCTTAACGCACCCGGACCGATTTTTCCTGGATATTGGCGCGCAACTTGTCGACCTCGCCGAAGATGCGCGTCCAGGTCCGCACGGCGCTGGTGTCGGCCGAGGCCGCGACCGACTGCATGTCCTCCAGGATGATGCGCATCAGGTCGTCGACGCCTTGCTGGCAGGTGCTGACCACCTCGTCCTGGGCGCGCAGGCGATGGCGCAGCGTCCGGGCATTGGATCGCACGCGTGCCTCCTCGCGGCTGTTCCGCAGCACGTAGGACAGCTGATAGGACACCACACGCCAGTTCAGCGGCTTCAGCGTAAAGGCCGTGGCGCCGACGCTGTAAGCCCGGTCGATGGCCTCCATGTCGTTACGGCTGGTGGCGACGACGACGGGCAGGGGGAAGAGCTTGTCGCTGCCGCGGATCGCCGTGATCAGGCCGAAGCCGTCCATGACCGGCATTTCGAGATCGACCAGGGCGATATCGATGCCGCCCTTCTTCAGGCGCTGCCAGCCAAGTTCGCCGTTTTCGGCGGTCTCGACGGTGACGGTTGAGGTGGTCAGGTTGGCCACGGCGAATTCGCGCAGGATCGGATCGTCGTCTACGACCAGCAGGCGGGCGGGCTCGAACCGCGACATATTCTGCTCAGCCATGCGTTTTGCCTGGACTCTGGAACTGGAAGATTAGCCTAGGTCCCAACCCGTTAAGAACGGCATAATATCAGCAGGCGGGACTCACGCGATAGAGCCGCGCAAAGCCCTGGTCCGTGACCAGGCAGGTGCCCGGCGGCGCGGTGGCTGTGCCGACATCGGCATTGATCATCAGCACATAGTCGAATTCGTTGCGCCAATGGGGCAGGTAGGCAGCGGCATGGCCGTTGTTGCTGGCGACATCGTCCGGGCTGCCGAGGACGCCGCCCGAGGGTTCGTTGTCCTCGTTGAACGGTTCGCGCACGCTGAGCGGCTGCTTGCCGGCCTGGGCGAACAGGGTCGGCACGTAGGCATGGCGGTAGAGCACGGCCAGCGACGGCAGGTGCTCGAAAGCCGGCGTAATGTCACCGAGATAGCGGCCCTGGGGTTCCCTGACATCATCGGCCGGCAGCATCATCGGCATGACCCGCGCGCCGGCGGGGACCGGGGCCAGGGCGTTCTGAACGGACGCGATGTCGGCCTGGCGCGCCTGCCAGATTCCCCCCATCCATAATCCGCGCGCGCCGACGATCGCCACGACCGCCAGCGGCAAGGCCACGGCCAGCCGCCGGTCCTCGATCGTCTCCGGCAGGACCGCCGCACCGAGCACGAACAGGGCCATGGTCAGAAAGCGCAAATCGACCAGGCTGGTCGAACTGATGTCCTGCGGGCCGAACAGGCCCAGAAGGAGGAAACCGGCGCCGGCCAGCAACAGACCCCAGTGAATATCGAGACGGCGGCGGGCGACCGAAGCGGCCACCGGCAGGATCAGCAGGACCAGGAAGACGATATCGAACGGCAGGTTGTACGAGCGCAGCGGCTCGATCAGCATGGCCGCAATATGTGCGGGCGCAAGGCTTTGCCAGAAGCCGTCCTGCCAGATGAATTCCGGAAAACCGGAATCGGGCGCCCCGCCGGCCAGGGCCAGGCGCAGCACGATCAGGATTGCCGCCAGGCCGAACGGCAGGTTCGTCATTACGGCCAGCCGTCCGAGTCCTTGCCATGACGGCTTCTGCCGCAGGGGGCCAAGGTCGCGGCCTGACGCTAGTCCCAATGCCAGGGCCAGATAGAGCAGGGCGCCGAACGGGTGGACCAGGACGACGGCGACGACCTGGGCCGTCCGACGCGCCAGCGATGCCCATGGCGGCTGATCCTTCAGCTTTTCATCGAGGATGGCACAGAACAGCGCGGTTCCGAGCGCCAATTGGAAGCTCATGAAGCCGGTCAGCAGCACCAGCGGCCAGGCCAGCAGGAACAGCATGGGCTGCCACCACGACCAGCGGCCGTGCACCTGACGCGACAGCAGCACCGTACCCGCCGGCGGCAACAGGGCCGACAGGCCGAGGACGATGCGGCCGGTGATCTCGGCCGGAAAGAGATGCCCCAATACCGCCGCCAGGGCGTCCATGCCGATATTGGTGGCGGTCTGGCCCCAGTCGATAGCGAAGAAGCGCGACAGGGGCGCGGTGTCTGCCGCGCCGCTGAGCAGCCAGAATCGAACCATATGGTTCGGGTAGTCGAGCAGGGGCGGCACCGCCACCATCAGCACCGGCAGGACGGCAAGCAAAAGCACCGCCGCCGCGATCAGGCGTCTCGACAGGGCGGGCGAGAGGGACACGGGCAGCTTCTCCGGAAAGCGGCAACCTAGCCGCAGCGCGCAGGTGCGGCAAGCGGTCAGCAGGGTCCATTGAAAAGGGCGCCTGCGCGGCGCCCTTTTTCATATCTACATCTGGTCTGTGGTCTGCGCCGGCTCCGGCGGGGGATCGTCGGCGATGGCGTCGGACGGGCCGGCCGCTGTATCGGCGGGCGCTGCCGCATCGCTGTCGGATTGAGGCGTGTCGTCAGGGCGCGCGTCACGGCTGGCCGGCTCGGCATAGAGGGCGGCCGGGATGTCCGGCGCCGTGACCGTCGCATTGACGTGGACGGGCTGGCTCCGCGCCTGCTGGGCTATGTCGGGCGGCAGGGTTTCCATCGGCGTGCGCGGTTCCGCGTCGCTGATGACGAAGCTCATCGGCGTGATGGCCGGTTTGAACTGTTCGACGGCCGGCAGCCGGCTTACACCATAGGTGATGGCTGCGCCGCCGAATACCAGGGCTGCCGCCGCGGCGATCAGGCTGTCGCGCAAAAGGTGCGACGGCCGCACGACCGGCGTCGTGCCCTGGCCGTAAGGTGTGTAGTAGGCGATGTCTTCGGTGATGGAATAGGTCTGTGCCATGGGGATGTCTTTCATCGGTCTGGAAGCCCGGCGGCGACCACTCCCCTGCGGTCACGGCCGTTCACAACGCCGATGATAATAAGTGAAGACGCATAAGTTTTCGGTCGCGCCGAGGCTCTTAACCATAGGCCCGGGCTTCGGAAGAGGCCCTTACATCATAAGCCTGCGATCAAGGCGTTTTGACCGGTTTTGACTAACGATTTTGACGTTCGGGGCGTTTCGGAACTGAATCCTTATTTCAGGCGCGTAAAGGGTCAGCCCGCGCAGTTCGGGGCGTGTAATTCTTAAAAATTGGAAATAAGCCGCCCGTCAGGCCGTCGCGCGCTTCAGCCGTTCGACCATCGAGATCAGGCCGTTGGTGCGCTGCGACGACAGGGCTTCGTCGAGGCCCAGCCGGTGCAGCGTGTCGCGGATGGAAAAGTCCTGGATGTCGGTATAGGGCAGGCCGTCGAGCAGGCGCTTGAGCACGGCGATCAGGCCCTTGACGATAAAGGCGTCGGATTCTCCGCGGAATTTCAGGACGCCTGCCGGAGCGGGATCGATGACCAGCCAGACCTGCGAGGCGCAGCCCAGGACGCGCGTGACATCGGTCTTTTCGGATGCGTCGAGCGGCGGCATGTCCTTGCCGAGGTCGATGATGTAGCGGTAGCGCTCTTCCCAGTCGTCGAACAGGTCGAACTCTTCGAGCAGGTCGTCAAGGCGGGACTGGAATTCGGACATGGTGACCTTGCGGGAAGCGGGAAACGCGCTTCCCGTACCGTGTCGTCAGCAGGCCTTCAAGCTGAGAATGGCGTTCAGCCATTCATCCTTGCGCGTTTCGACGCGGAAGTGGCCGCCCATGGCTTCGCAGTTGAGCCGCACGATGGCCCAGCCGAGGCCGGCGCCCTGGCGGGGACGGCTGATTTCGGCGTTGCCCTGTTCGAAAGGCAGCATCAGGCGTTCGATTTCGGCGGCGTCGGGCGCGGGGCCACGATTGAAGATCGAGATATCTGTGGTTTCACCAACCGTGACATCGAGTTCGATATCCTCGCCCTCACGCGTGAAGTCGATGGCGTTGTGCAGCAGCTGGTCGAGGCACGAGGCCAGGCCGCGCGGATCGAAGCTGGCTTCAAGGTCTTCGTCGAGCAGGCGGATACGGATCGATACGCCGCGCGCCACGGCGAACGGCCGGACGCGCGAGACCGAGTCTTCCAGCGCGGCCAGGACGGGATTGGGGGCGGGCACGAGGTCGCCGCCCGATTCCAGGCGGACGATCTCGATGAAGTTGTTGAACAGGGCCAGCAGCTTCTTGCCGCTGTCCTGGATGATGCCGGCATATTCGACATAGTTCGGCGAACCCAGCGGCCCGTACAGTTCCTGGCGCAGGATTTCAGCGAAACCGATGATCGAGTTGAGCGGCGTGCGCAGCTCGTGACTGACCATGCGCAGGAAGGTGCGGCGAGCGACGTCGCGATCCGGGCTGTGCAGCGGATTGAGGTTCCAGTTCGGCGCTTCGGCCGACGCGGTCTGGCCGGATTTTCCGGCCTGTTGGGGCAGAGGCATTTGGCTGCCTGACTTTCCTGGGACAGGGCCAATATGCGCCCTTTGCCGGAAAGACTAACAGAGACGTTTTAAACTTGGGTTACCCGCTACGGCCGCGGGCGGATGACGAATTCCCCGAAGCCTTTCAGCGCCTCGGGCGTTTCGTTGTGGTCCTTCAGCGGGTCGATGCTGACGGCCTGCGGCGCGGTGTCGGTGGCCGCCGCGGCGGCGCGGACCGGCAGGCGCACCATGACCTCGGTGCCTTCGCCCAGGGTCGAGCGGAGGGTCATCTGCCCGCCGTGCATATGCGCCATGGCCTTGACGATCGACAGGCCGAGCCCCGTGCCCATGGCCTTCTGTTCCGGTGCGCCCGCCTGTTCGTAGGGTTGGCCGATGCGGTTAAGGTCCTCGGGCGCGATGCCGATGCCGGTGTCGGTGACGGAAATGTCGACGGCGTCGCCGGTCTCGGTCAGGGTCAGACGGATGCTGCCGCCCTGGGGCGTGAACTTGACGGCGTTGGACAGGAGGTTCAGCGCGATTTGCTTGACGGCGCGCTTGTCGGCGCTGACGGTCAGGGCGTGGGCCGGCATGGCCGAATGGATGTCGATGCCCCGGTCGTGGGCCGCCGAGCGCATCAGGCGCAGGGCCTGGGATACGGGCTCGCGGATGTCGAAGCTTTCCAGCGTCAGCTCGTAGCGCTGGGCCTCGATCTTCGACATGTCGAGCACGTCGTTGATCATGTCGAGCACGTGCTGGCCGGATTCCCAGATCAGCTGCGCATAGTCGGCATATTTCGGCGGCAGGTCGCCGAACAGCTTCAGCCGCATGATGTCGGAAAAGCCGATGACCGCATTGAGCGGCGTGCGCAATTCGTGGCTCATGCTGGCCAGGAAGCGCGTCTTGCCCTGGTTCAGCGCCTCGGCGTCGGCGCGGGCGGATTCCAGGGCGGCTTCGCGGGCGTGTTGCAGCGAGCCGTCGCGGATGGCGCCGTAAAGCCGGTCGTCGGATGCCCGGCGCATCGAGAGATAAAGATAATGGTCCATGGCGCCGTGCGGTGCGAAGCCGATCTCGGCACGGCCATGGGCGACGGCGGTCTCGACGGCGGCGGCCACGGCCTGGCGGTCGCCGGGATGGGCGGCGCCGTAAAGGCCGGTCTGCATGAGGATATGCAGATCGAGGCCCGAAGGCGCTTCACCGTAGGCCGACAGCACGCGCCCGCGCTCGTCGAAGGCCAGGATCAGTTGCGGCTGCTCGGTGATGATCTTCATCAGGCGCGCGCGCGCTTCTTCGGCGTCGTCGGCGCGTTCGCTGCGCGAGCGCAGGGCCGGCAGGAGCGCGACGCTGACGCCCAGCACGAAGGTCATGACGGCGATCAGCGACAGCCAGAAGGATTCCTGTTCGTCGGGCATGTGGATGCCGCCGCCGATGCTGATCATGATGGCGATCAGCGCGTTCATCAGCGACAGTGTCGCGCCCAGGGTGATCAGGCGGCGTTGGTTGAGGACGACCGCGGCGCCGAGCGGCATGGCGGCCCAGACCGCCAGAGGACCGGCGATGCCGCCGGTCAGGGTCACGGCGATGCAGGCGAAGGCGGCCCACAGCCAGACCAGGGCCTGGCGCAGGGGCGGCGTGTCGCGGAACATCAGGGTTATGGCCGCAAAACCCGGAATGGCCATGGCCAGCAGGGAAAGCAGCACGAACGGGCCGGCCGGCAGGAAGAGCAGGCCCAGCAGGCCCGCCAGCTGGCAGCCTGCCCAACCCAGGTGCCAGACGATGACGCGCAGCCCCGCGGTCAGCCCCGAAGGGCCGGTATCACCGGAGAAATAGGCTTTTAGCGACGCGCGCACCGTAATCCTTTTGGCCGCGATTTTGCGGCCGATGGATGGAATCCTTTGGATTTTAGCCGGATTTCCGCGCGTGACGAAAGGTCTCGCGCGTAAAGAGAAGATTAACCATAAGGCACACGGTAAATCGGCGGCGACGATCCGAATTGACGGGAAATGACACGGCGACTATGCACGCTTATCGAAATTTTGCACGTCCTTGCCTGATTCCCATGGGCCTGCTTATGGACATGTAATCCGTGCGTCGCAAAGTCCGATGCACTTTTAGCCGTCTTTAAGTCCAACCGTCCCTTACGGAGAAAACCGGTGTTGAAAAAGATCCTCGCCCTGGCGCTGCTGGCTTCGCTTGCCGCGTGCAGCCAGTCCAAAACCGCTTCGGAACCGGCTTCGTCGATTTCCGGCGCCGGCGCGACCTTCCCGGCGCCGCTTTATTCCGCCTGGGCCCAGACCTACAAGACGGACGCCAAGACGACCTTCAATTACCAGGCCATCGGCTCCGGCGGCGGCATCAAGCAGATCGAAGCCGGCACGGTCGATTTTGGCGCCAGCGACAAGCCGCTGAAGCCCGAGGACCTCGATAAGAACGGCCTCTACCAGTTCCCGACGGTCATGGGCGGCATCGTGCCGATGATCAATGTGGCGGGCGTCGAGCCCGGCCAGCTGAAGCTGACGGGGCCGTTGCTGGCGGACATCTTCCTCGGCAAGGTCAAGACCTGGAACGATCCGGCGATCACCGCGCTCAATCCGGGCGTCAAACTGCCGGCCGCGCCGATCACGGTCGTGCACCGTTCGGACGGTTCGGGCACCTCGTTCCTGTTCACCACCTACCTGGCTTCGCAATCGCCGGAATGGTCGTCCAAGGTCGGTGCGTCCGATACGGTCGAATGGCCCGTCGGCCTGGGCGGCAAGGGCAATGACGGCGTCTCGGCCTTCGTCAAGCAGACGGTGGGCTCGATCGGCTACGTCGAATACGCCTATGCCAAGAAAAGCAATGCGCCGTTCGCCCTGGTGAAGAACAAGGCCGGCAACTATCCGGCCCCGAGCGCGGACTCGTTCTCCGCCGCCGCCGCCAGCGCCGACTGGGACAAGGCTGCCGGCAACTACCTGCTGCTGCTCGACCAGCCCGGCAAGGACGCCTGGCCGCTGACCGGCGCGACCTTCATCCTGGTGCACAAGGCGCAGAAGGACGCGTCCAAGGGCGCGGCGGTATTGAAGTTCTTCGACTGGGCCTATCAGAACGGCGACGCCAATGCCGGCACCCTCGACTACGTGCCGATGCCGGCAACCGTAAAGACCATGGTGCGCAAGCAGTGGGCCGGCATCACGGCCAACGGCCAGCCCGTCTATACCTCGCCCAATCCGTAGGGCGCGGGACACCCCGATCGGAGGCGGCGTCATCCGGCGCCGCCTTTTTTATTGACTTGAGCGGCGGGTGAGATCAGTTCGGGGCATGCTTCTGTCCTCCGATATATGGGTCGGCGCCCTGGTCCGCCGCGTCGAACAGGCCGGATCCTTCGCCTTTATCGCGCGCAAGGGCCATCCGCAGTTCGGCGCCGTGCTGGTCAAGGTGCTGAACCTGCGCACGCGCGACGCCTGTGTTCTGCGCGAAGCCCAGACGGGCGAGGATACGGTGTGGATGCGGCCGGTGGAGACGGTGAACGAGCCCGATATCGATGACTGGATCGCGCGCCAGCTGCGTTACGACCCTGATCTGTGGGTGGTCGAGATCGAGGATGCGGAAGGCCGCCACTTTCTGACCGAGCGCGTCGATCCGTCGCTGTAAAGCCGGATTTTTCTTTCATTTACAGGGATTAACTCTGTCTCTCAACAGAACATGAAAGCCTTGCGTGTACAGTGGCCGTCATAGTCCACTCTGTAAGGTGTTGCTTTTGTTTTTTCTGCTGAACGACCTGATCCTCGACATCGATACCGAGCGCATGAGCCATCCGCTCGACGACGAGCGCTTTTCCGCGCTGACGATCGAATATGTCGCCTATCTGGGCCAGGAAATGTTCGCGCAGGATCCGATGGCGCACCGCAGGAATCCCGAGCGCGCCAAGCGCCTGGCTTACCTGATCACGCTCAAGCGCCCGCGCGTCAACGCGGCGCAGTTCTTCGCGACGGCCACCGGCGGTCCACCGGAAACCGTGGAAACCGACTTCAAGTCGATCAATGAAATCGTGCTGGGCGCCATGTACCAGCAACAGATGATGGGCATGCTGAATGCCTCCAAGGTCGATCAGGAAGTCTGGCACCGCATGGCGGCTTGATGCCTGGCGCGGCAAAGCCGCGCGGGTACGCCGCACGAGCGGGGGCGCCCAAAGACCGTAAGGACTGGCGCGCTTGCCGGTTCGCAGGGATTGCGAACCGGAGGTTCTTTTAGGGGCCTGGCAGGCCGCGCTGTTACCTCGCAAATTCAAAAAGCCGCCGGCAGACGCTGCCGGCGGCTTTTTTATTAAAAAAACAACGAATTAAAGCCTCTGGCCGTAAGGGCTGGGCAGGCGGACGAAGGTCAGGCCGGTCAGGAAGTCGCCGACGGTGAAGCGCATGTAGCGCGGTCCGTCGTCGCAGTCGAAGGCGACGACCACGTCCTCGCGCGGGTCGAGCGGCGCCATGGCCCGCCAGGCGGCGGTCGGCAGATCGAAGCGCACGGCGTCGTCGGCCTCGGCCTTGCCGACGAAACCGCCGGTCAGTGAGAAGCCGGCTTCGTTGCTGCGGACTTCGGGCTTGAGCGCGATCCGGACATCGGCGCTGTCGCGCGCGGTGAAGCTGAGCGTGGTGGCGGACGTGAAGCCGAGCGGCGCGGCCGGGCTCAGCTCGCGTGGCGCGCGGTTGATCAGGCCGGCGCTGACGACGTCGGCGTTGCGCACCAGGAGGCGCGCGGAATAGGGGCGGGCGCCGTCGGCGAAGTGCGCCATGACGACGAAGCGGGCGTCGCTGAGCGTGCCATAGAGGCCGAGCACGGCATCGGCGCCGCTGGTCGACTGATACTGCGCCAGGCGCCAGGCGGACGTGTCGGGATAGCTGCGATCGCCGGTCCAGTCGCCGAGGTCGAGGCGGGGCTGGGCGACGAAGCCGCGATAGGCGTCCTGGGCCTGGGTCGCGGCGGCACGGAGTTGCGGCGCGTCGCACGGCGCATTGGCGGCGGCGGCGCGGGCCTGTTCGAGCCAGGGCGTCAGCGCGCCCATGGTGCCGCTTGCGCGGATCGAGGCGTTGCGCGCCTGCAGGTAGCCGGCCGTGACCGCCATCGACGCGGCGGGGGTCAGCAGGTGGCAGCGCACATCGGCCTGGGCCAGGAAATAGCGTTTGACGGCGGTCTCGGTCAGGCTGTCGGGGCTGGCGGACACGCAGACGGGCGCAAACGCAGCCACGGTCATGGCCATCAGCCATGCCTTTTTCTTTCCCCAGCCTGTCGCAATACCAGCCATTGCCGGAAACTATAAGCAAACAGGCTTTAAACGCCGTTTCCGGAAACGGTTAATAGCGGTTAGCGTTCTTAAGTTACCTGCACGGATTTCGGCAAGCGCGCCAGTCCTTACGGTCTTTGGGCGCGGGCGCTCGTGCGCCATGCCGGCGCGGCCCCGCCGCGCCAAGCAAGACTCAAGTCGCCGGCACGCTTCGCGTGCTTGCTACTTGAAAACTTTCCCGATAGGACAACATTCCTGCCCAGGAGGACTATTTTTACGTGGCTACCGACCCTTACAGCGAACTGGGCGTCAAGCGTGATTCCAGCGACGCCGATATCCAGAAGGCGTTCCGCAAGCTGGCCAAGGAACTGCATCCCGACCAGAACAAGGGGAACAAGGCCAGCGAGGAGCGCTTCAAACGCGTCACGGCGGCCTATGACTTCCTGAAGGACGCCGACAAACGCAGGCGCTTCGACCGTGGCGAGATCGATGCCGACGGCCGCGAAATCTATCGCGGCTTCGGTGGCGGCGCCGGGGCTGGCGGCGGTTCTGGTGGCGCCGGCGGAAACGGCCGTTTCGAAGGCATGGACTTCGAGGACATCTTCGACATGTTCGGCGGCGGCGGACGCCGTCCGGGCGCCGGCGGTTTCGGGGGTGGTTTCGGCGGCGGCGGCTTTGGCCAGGGCGCCCCGCAAAAGGGTTCCGACGTAAAGATCAGGCTGGAGATCGATCTCCTCGACACCATTGTCGGCAATACGCGCCGCGTGCTGCTGTCGGACGGGCGTACGGTCGACGTCGCCATTCCCAAGGGCAGCCGCGACGGCCAGACCCTGCGCCTCAAGGGCCAGGGCTCGCCGGCGCCGGGTGGCCGCGGCACGCCGGGCGATGTGCTGGCCGAGTTGTCGGTCCGGCCGCACCCGGTCTTCCGCGCCGAAGGCAACGACCTGCACATGGACCTGTTCGTGTCGCTGCCGGATGCGCTGCTGGGCGGCAAGATCCAGGCGCCGACGCCGGACGGGCCGGTCAGCGTCACCATCGCCGCCGGCACCAATTCCGGCGGTGTCCTGCGCCTGAAGGGCCGGGGCGGTTTCGTCAAGGACGGCGCCAAGGATGCGCGGGGCGACCTATTCGCCCACATCGCCATCGCCTTGCCGGACAACAAACCGGAGCCTTTCTACACCGAGTTGACCGAACTGGCGAAGCGCTGGCGCGAGCAGGCGCCGTACACGCCCAGCGTCACCTCACGAAAGAAGTGACGGGCGTTTGCCGCGATGCGGGAATTGTGTCCGTTTTGATATTTCCGTTCAGCTAATATTCAGGTGGAGACCTCTAAAGTCGTCGGCATGAAACGGATTTGCACCCTTCTGGCCCTGGCATTGATCCTTGCCGCGCCTGCCTCCCAGGCAGCGGCCAGGCCGGTTGCGGCCGAAGCCGTGATGGGCGTCAAGCTGGGCGCCATCATCAATGCCGCGCTCGATGCCGACCAGGATCACTGGCGCCGCCGCGACGGCGACGACCGCAAGGACAATCGCGACGATCGCGATGACGGCCGCTGGAACAATGGCGGCCGCGACCGTGGCGGCGAAGACCGCCGCGACAACCGTATCAACCGCGCCATTGCGATTGCGTCGAGCCGTGGCCACGTGCTTGACGCCGGTCAGCAAAGCGGCTCAATCTTCTGGGTACGCGTCGCCACCGAGCGGGGCCGCGTCGACCTGCTGGTCGATACCGACTCGGGCCGCATCGTCGGCGAGCGCTAAGCGGCACACGCCCTTTTCAGAGAGACCAAAGCCTTGCGCATCCTCCTTGCCGAAGACGATCCCGACCTGTCGCGCCAGCTGAAGGCATCCCTGTCCGACGCCGGCTATGTCGTCGACCACGCGCCTGACGGCGAGGAGGCGCATTTCCTGGGTGACACCGAGCCCTATGACTGCATCATCCTCGACCTTGGCCTGCCCAAGATCGACGGCGTGTCGGTGCTGGAACGGTGGCGGCGGGAAAACAAGACGACGCCTGTGCTGATCCTGACGGCGCGCGGGGCGTGGAGCGACAAGGTGGCGGGCTTCGACGCCGGCGCCGACGACTACCTGACCAAGCCTTTCCATACCGAGGAATTGCTTGCACGGCTGCGCGCGCTTGTCCGGCGCGCCGCCGGCCACGCCCAGCCGCTGCTGGTTTGCGGGGGGCTGCGGCTCGATCCGCGCGCCGCGCGCGCCTCGGTCAATGGCGAACCCCTGCGCCTGACGTCGCTGGAATATCGCCTTCTGCACTACCTGATGCTGCACCAGAACCGCGTGATTTCGCGCACCGAGCTGGTCGAGCATCTTTACGACCAGGATTTCGACCGCGATTCCAACACGATCGAAGTTTTCATGGGCCGCCTGCGCAAGAAGATCGGCAATGACCGCATCGAAACCGTGCGCGGCCTGGGCTATCGTTTGAAACCGCTGCACGACGAAGTCGGTAACCTGTGACGCCGCTGCAGTGGATCGGCAGGGTTGTTTCCCGGCTGACCCATAGCCGCAACTCGCTGGTCGGGCGCCTGATCCGCCTGGCCTCGGCCTGGTTCATCTTCTCACTGGTCATTACCGGCATCGCGCTGACCATGTACTTCCATGAGGCGGCGCTGCAGCGGTTCCAGCTCAATGTCGGGCAGATCGCCAACAACCTCTACGCCGGCACCAATATCGAGTCCGACGGCAGCGTCAGCACGCCGATATCCGACGCCCGTTCGACGCTTCTCTATTCCGGGCTGTACTGGCAGGTGACGGAAGTCGTCAACGGTCAGCCCGTCGTAAAGGACAGCTCGCGCTCGCTGTGGCACGTCACGATGACCATTCCCCCGGACGCGCTGGCCGAGGCACGGCATAAGCCTGGCGAGCCGGTCTATTACAACGAAGTCGGTCCGCAAAATCAGCAGCTGCGTGTGGCGGCGATCTTCTCGGTCATCCAGCAGCGCAACTTCGTCTTCATGGCCGGCGAGGACCGCAACCCGATGGACAAGGACGTCCGCACCTTCGGCCTGGTGACGGCCCTGGCGCTGCTGATCCTGGCGATCGGCTCGCTGCTGTCGATCTTCTTTCAGGTGCGCATCGGCCTGCGGCCTCTCTTCGACCTGACGGGGGAAATCGCCGGCATCCAGCGCGGTGAACAGCAACGGGTCGTCAAGACCTATCCCGCCGAGATCACGCCGGTCGCCGGGCAGATCAACGCCTTTCTCGATGACGCCCAGGAGATGATGGAACGCCAGCGCATGCACGTCGGCAATCTGGCGCATGCCTTGAAGACGCCCTTGTCGGTGCTGCTGACGGCGGCGGGCGACGCCGATGGTGCCCTGCCCGAAACGGTCCGCAAGCAGACCGAGACCATGCGCGGCCAGGTCGACCACCATCTCAGGCGGGCCCGCGCGGCGGCGCGCGCCCAGACCCTGGGCGAGCGGACGCCCGTCGAGCCGGTGCTCGACGAGCTTGCGGTGATGCTGGAACAGGTCTTCCAGGACAAGGGTGTCATCATCGACTGGCGCGCGCCCGACGGCCTGGCTTTCCGGGGTGAGCGTCAGGACTTCCAGGAAATCGCCGGCAACCTGCTGGAAAACGCCTGCATATGGTGCAAGCGCCGTATTCGTATCACCGCCGAATTCATCGAAGACGAGCAGGTGCTTAACCTGGCGATCGAGGACGACGGGCCGGGGCTCGACGAATCCCGCTTCGAAGACGTGCTGAAACGCGGCGCGCGCCTCGATGAAAGCGTGCCAGGTACGGGCCTAGGCCTGTCGATCGTCGACGAGCTGGTGCGCGCCTATGGCGGCCAGCTCAAGTTCGAGCGCGCGGCGCTGGGCGGCCTCAAGGTAAAAATCCGCCTGCCGGGCATGATGGAGATGGACGGCAGATAAGTTGTTTTTCCCTATGCAATTCCTTGGGAAAATAGTGCAAACGGTCTAGATTTACCGTCAGAGAAAATTAACCGAACCTCCTTAATCATTTCGGGTGCACAGTCCGTATCGGACTGCCGGGACTGGTTCACTTCAATGGGCGTAATCGCAGACAAGCGGCTTCATTTGCTTCGAGGTCTTATCAAGACCTTGCCGCAATCCTCGCTGCGTTCGCTTGAGCTGGCGCTGGGCGTCACCAAGGATGCCGCGCTGATCGAAGTCCGCGACATCATCATGGTCGAACGCGAGTTCCGCAACGCCCGCGACGCTGTATTTGCGCCCTTCATGCCGCTGTTCGAAAGCCGCGAAGACGGCCTGGACGCCGTCGAATTTCCGGAATGGGTGCTCGACAACCTGTGGCGCTCGCTCGAAAAGCGCGAGCCGGAGCTCTATCAGGAAGCGCGTTATGCGCTGCGCGGCCTGCGTGCCGAAGATCCGACGCCGGTGGTCTTCTTCCGCCTGGTGACGTCAGGTGCGGCCATCCTGCGGGAAAATCCGGCTGAAATCCTGCCGTCGAAGCGCGAACGCGGCGACGAAGCCGAAGTCCTGGAATTCGCCAACTATCTCGACCTGCATCGCATTTCGCGGACCGTGCTGGCGCGCCTGCCCGAACTGATGGGCCGTATCGACGCTGAAAAAGCGGCGGCTCTGCGCCTGATGTTCAAGGACGCGTGCGCCATTTCGGACGAGGGCGGCACGCGTTTCATGGAAATCCTGTTCGCCAACCTGGAAGACGGCGCGCAGATCATCAAGTTCGTCGCCACCGTGTCCGACCGGCCGAACGACCGTTTCCTGGCCGAGTCCGAACTGGCTGAGTTCGGCGAACGCATTCTGGACCGCATTGCCGAAAGCCTTGGCGATCTCAAGGCCTTCATGTCGGGGAAGACGGCCTCGGCGTCCAAGGCGGGCGACGACCTGCACGGCGCCGGCGATCGCGTGGCGCGCGTGCTCAACCAATTGCAATCTTTTGCCACCTATATCGAACTGTCGCGCGACGGTCCGTGGGGCAAGCGTATCAGCGACGCACACAAGCAGATCGCCGAGATGGTCGAAACGCAGCTCAAGGGCGCCGAGCGCGTCTTTCAGGATGCCTTGCCGCTCAAGACCGAGCGCCTTTACGGCCGCATCAAGAAAGATGTGCCGCGCATCGAGAAATTCCCCAAGCCCGAGGCCGTCGTCAAGGCCGCCAATGTCGCGGCTTTTATCCGCGAAGTCCGCGCCACGGCCAATTCCGGCGGCTTTGCTTCGTTGCACGCCAAGACCGTGCAGGCGCTGGAAAGCATGCTCGACAGCTATTTCGAGGCCCTGCTCGACATCGCCAATGGCGAGGATCCGTTCGAAACCGATCAGGTCATGCAGTATTTCGAACTGGTGACCGATTTGATGCAGGCCCTGTGCGGTGAGGAAAAGGCTGTCGTCGGCCGCCGCCGTATTGCGTCTTCCAACGTCAATAATCCGCCCAAGCCGAACGCTGCCTAGCCCGAAGGGCCAGGCTTTTTCAGCGCAAACGCCGCATGGCTCGCCAAACGCGTGGCGCCGGGCGATCACACGTCCAACAGCGAGGTAATCGCTGTTGGACGTGTGATCGGTGTCTGCGACTTCGCGCCGCACGCCCCACGCTTCATCCTTGGTTTTGGCTGAAATTCGGCTATACCCGGCTCCATGCTGTTTCTGGCCCTTGCCTGTGCCCTGATCACCGCGATTCTGGTCTGCGTCGTTGCCCTGTGGCAGCGCCGCCTGCCGGCCGACGGCCTGGTTCACGCCAAGGCGCTCTATGCCGCCTTCGTCTCCGACGTCGAACGCCGTGAGCAGCGCGGCGAGATCGACGCGGACCTCGGCAACGAAGAACGCGTCGAGGCGGCGCGGGCGCTGTTGAAGGCCGAAGCCGAAACGGCGCCGGCCATAACCGTGCGCCCCAGGCTGGTGGCGGGCCTGATCTTCGCCACGGCGGCGGTCACCTTCGTCCTCTATGTCCTGTTCACCGGCCGTCCGTTGATCCCCGACCAGCCGTACAAGGCGCGCCTCCAGGCCTGGACGCACGCCGCGCAGCAGAACCCGGACGATGTCTCGCCCGAAGTGCTGGCGGCGGTCCTGCGCCAGGGCGTGGTGCGCAACGCGAAAGATCCCGTCTTCTGGACCTTCCTGGCGCGCAAGGACATGCTGGCCGGCCACGCCTACCAGGCCGCCAAGGAATTCGAACGCGCCGAAAGCCTGGCCCCGGCCAGCTTCGCCGCCTGGTCGGAACTGGGCGAGGCCTTGGCCTTCATCGCCGGCGGCAAGGTCAGCGGCGACGCCCGGGCAGCCTTCGACAAGGCGCTGGCCATGGACCCGACCGACACGCGCGCGCACTATTACCTTGGCAAGATGAACCTCGACGCCGGCCGTTACGACGCCGCGCGCGCCGACTTTTCCGCGGCGCTGTCGGGCCTGGCGCCCGACGACGTCCGCCGCACCGTGGTGGCCGAGCAGATGAAGGCCGTCGACGTCGCCGAAAAGGCAGAAGCCGCGACGAAGACGCGCATCGGCGGCATGGTGGCGGGGCTGGCGGCGCAGCTGAAGGCCGATCCCGACAATGCCGACGGCTGGGCGCGCCTTCTGCGGTCGTATGACGTGCTGGGCGACAGTGCCGCGCGCACCAGGGCCGAAACCGACATGAAGGCGCATTACCGCGACCGGCCCGACATCGCGCAGTCGATCCTGGCGCGGGCGCAGGGCGCTGTCGGCGCCGAAAATACAGGAGGCCAATAATGGGTTTCTGGCCGAAATCGGTGAAGGCGCGCCGCCGCCTGACTGTCTTCCTGATCGCCGCGCCGCTGCTGTGCGGCGCGGTAGGCCTCAGCCTCTATGCGCTGAAGGGCACGGTCGTCTATTTCTATACGCCGGCGCAGCTGCTGGCCGCGCATGTGCCGTCCGGCCGCCTTATCCGCCTCGGCGGGCTGGTGCAGGCGGGCAGTGTGCAGAAGTCGCCCGACGGTACCGTGCATTTCACCGTCATGGACAAGCTGGAAGCCGTGCCGGTCGTCTATCACGGCGACCTGCCCGACCTGTTCCGCGAAGGGCAGGGCGTGGTTTGCGAAGGCGCGGTAACGACTTCGGGCGTGGTGGCCGCGACCCAGGTCCTGGCCAAGCACGACGAGAAATACATGCCGAAAAACGTGTCTGACGAACTTAAGAAGCAGGGCGAATGGCGTCCCGGCGCAGCGCCCGAGGCGCCCAAAGCGGAAAAGCCGTTCTGATGAATTTTTCGATCACCGAAATCGGCGTGTTCTGCCTGACGGCCGCCTTCGTGCTCAGCGCCGTCCAGGCCGGGGTCGTGGCAGCCGGACAGTCTAAATCCCTGCGCGGCCTCGAACGCTATGCCGAAGGCATCTCGCTGGCCGCAGCGGTCGCTGTGGCGGTTTCCTTCGTCATCCTGATCGTCGCCTTTGTCCGGTCCGACTTCTCGGTGCAGAACGTCTATCAGCATTCGCACACCGACAAGCCGCTGCTGTACAAGATATCGGGCGCCTGGGGCAGTCACGAAGGCTCGATGCTGCTGTGGTGCACGATCCTTCTTGTCTATGGCGCTCTGGTCACCCTGCTGGGGCAGGGCCTGCCCGCCAGCCTGCGCCATAAGGCGCTGGGGGTGCAGGGGCTGCTGGGCGCGGCGTTCACCGGCTTTACCCTGTTCAGCTCCAATCCGCTGGCCCGGCTCGATCCGGCGCCGGTGCAGGGGATGTCGCTCAATCCGGCCCTGCAGGACCCCGCGCTCGCCTTTCACCCGCCGATGCTCTACCTCGGCTATGTCGGTTTTTCGGTCGTCTTCAGTTTTGCCGTCGCGGCTCTGATCGAAGGCCGGCTCGATCGTGCCTGGGCGCGCTGGGTCCGGCCTTGGGTGCTGGTGGCGTGGAGCTTTCTCACGGTCGGCATTACGCTGGGCGCTTTCTGGGCCTATTACGAACTCGGCTGGGGCGGCTGGTGGGCGTGGGACCCGGTCGAAAACGCCTCCTTCATGCCGTGGCTGGCGGCGACCGCGCTCCTGCACAGCGCCATCGTCATGGAGAAGCGTGACGCCTTGAAAGCGTGGACGGTATTCCTGGCGATCCTGGCCTTCACCTTCTCGATGATGGGCGCGTTTCTGGTGCGTTCGGGCCTGCTGACCTCGGTGCATGCCTTCGCCGTCGATCCGCAGCGCGGCATCCTGCTGGTCTCGATCCTGTTCGTAACCGCGGGCTCGGGATTTGCACTGTATGGCCTGCGCGTGCCCAACCTGGCGCCCGGCGGCCTGTTCGCCCCGGTCAGCCGCGAAGCCTCGCTGGTGCTCAACAACCTGCTCCTGTCGGCGGCCCTGACCTCGGTTTTCCTGGGCACCCTCTATCCGCTGCTCATGCAGGCCGTGTTCGACCGCGCCATGTCGGTCGGCGCGCCCTATTACCTGATGGTTTTCGGTCCGATCATGGTGGCGGGGCTGGCCGTGGTGCCGGTCTCGGCCTTGATGTCATGGAAGCGCAGCGACCTGAAGGGCGTACTGCAACGGCTTGCCATCGCCTTTGCCGTCGCAGCCCTGTGCGCGGCGCTCGGCCTGCTGCTTTACAAAGGCCCCGATGTCCTGGCCGAAGCCGGCTATTTCATCGGCCTGCTCACCGGCTTCTGGCTGGTTTTCGGCTCGCTGCGCCTGGTGTGGGAACGCACGCGCGGCGGCAATCCGGTCCGGCGCTTCCTCGGCCTGCCGCTGGCGACGCACGGCATGCTGCTGGCCCATATCGGACTGGGTGTCTTCGTGCTGGGGGCGGTCGTCGAAAGTCACGCGAAACTGAGCCTGCAAGAGGTCATGGCGGTCGGCGACACGGCCAGGCTCGGCGCCTATTCGCTGACCTTCGAGAAGACCTACCAGAGCGAAGGCAAGAATTACGACGCGCAGGGCGGCGTCTTCGCGATCACGAACGCTTCGGGTCATCGGGTGTGCGAGGCGCGGCCGCAGCGCCGCTTTTATCCGGCGTCCAACGACGTCCAGTCCAAGGTCTGGCTTTGTTTCGAGCCCCTGAGCGACCTCTATGTCGTCATGGCCCAGCCGCAGGAAAAAGCGGGCCAGGCCGCCTGGCAGATCCGCTTCTTCTATAACCCCTGGGTGCGGCTGATCTTCCTGGGGCCCGTGCTTATGGCGCTGGGCGGGGTCTTGAGCCTGTGCGACCGCCGCCTGCGCGTGGCGGTGGCGACCCGGGCGCGGACGCTCAAGGAGGCGGAGGTATGAAGGCTCTTGCCCTCAGCGTCCTGCTGCTGCTCCCCGCGGCCGCCCATGCTGATCCGGCGGGCAATGAGGCGCGCGCGCAGAAACTGTTCACTGAAGTGCGCTGCGTCGCCTGCCAGGGGCAGGACATCGCCGACTCCGACGCGGCGATCGCCGCCGACATGCGCCGCGAAATCCGCCAGGCGATTGCCGCCGGCCGGTCCGACGCCGCCATCCGCGCCGACCTGTACCGGCACTACGGCGATTATGTGCTGTTCCGGCCGCGCCTTTCGGCGTCGAACCTGATCCTGTGGGGCGTGCCGCCGCTGATCGTCATCGGCGGCGTGGCGGTCTTCCTGATCATGACGCGGCGGCGCGGCGCGGCACGGGCCTATGCGCTCAGCGAGGCCGAGCAGGCTCGGCTCGACGACCTGACCCGGCCGGAATAGCCACTGCCCGCGACATTTCCAATTTGTGTCACGATTTTGCCTCAGCGGTTTGATTAGACTGTGCGCCAAGGTGAAATTGTGCAGCAGGGCGGTTGTATTCCGGCCCGGGAAAGCACAGATTGCCGCTATCCGAGATCATAAGGACGAATGTAGAGATCATGGGGAAACTGGACCTGAGCGCCATCACCAAGAACAAGTCGACTGTCGCCGGAGCCGTGGTCGGCCTGGCGCTCGGCGCCGGCGTCGCTGCCGCCGCGATCACCGGCATCAGCCACCACAGCCTCAGCGTGGGTGGTTATGACGGTGCGTCCCTGATCCGCACCGGCGACCTGACGCCGGTGAAGCCGCCCGCAGGGGCGCCCATGTCGTTTGCCGACATGATCGACCGCGTGTCGCCCGCCGTCGTCTCGATCCAGACCAAGGGCAAGATGAAGATTCCGACCGGCCTGCCGAACCTGCCCGGGTTCGACTTCCCCGGCGGCGGCAATGGCGACGACGACAGCGCCCAGGGTGGCAAGGAGCAGGAGGTCCGCGGCGCGGGCTCGGGCTTCTTCGTGTCGCCGGACGGTTATGTCGTCACCAATAACCACGTCATCGAAGGCGCGACCGATATCCAGATCGTGCTGAGCAACGACAAGCAGCTGAAGGCCACGATCGTGGGCCGCGACGTCGCCACCGACCTGGCGGTGCTCAAGGTCGAAGGCCACGACTTCCCGTTCGTCCGCTTCGAGCTGGAACACAAGCCGCGCGTCGGCGACTGGGTCGTCGCCATGGGCAACCCGTTCAACTTCTCGAACACGGCCACCGCCGGCATCGTTTCGGCCTATGGCCGCGACCTCAAGGACTCGGGCGCCGATTACGTCGACTACCTGCAGATCGACGCCGCGATCAACCGGGGTAACTCGGGCGGCCCGACCTTCGACCTCTATGGCCGCGTCATCGGCGTCAACACAGCCATCGTGACGCCGTCCGGCGCCAATGCCGGCGTTGGCTTCGCCATCCCGGCCGATGTCGCCAACCGCATCACGACGCAGCTGATGAAGGGCGTGAAGATCGAGCGCGGCTATATCGGCGTGTCGATCATGCCTGTGACCGACGAAGCCGCCAGCGCTCTGGGCGTCACCGACACGACCGGCGCCTATGTGGCCGACCTGACCAAGGGCGGCCCGGCCGACAAGGCGGGCATCCAGCTGGGTGATATCGTCAAGACCGTCAACGGCCAGCCGGTGAAGAGCCCGACCGAGCTGACGCGCCGCATCGCCGACATCAAGGTCGGTGAAAAGGTGACCCTGGGTGTGTTGCGCGGCGGCAAGATGGTCAACCTGACCCTGACCGCGGCCCTGCGCCCGGGCGAGGACGAACTGGCCAAGGGCCTGAACGGCAACAACGGCAATGACGACAGCGCCGGCCCGTCGGGTTCGACCAGCGGCACGCCGCCGGTCATCGGCCTCAGCGTCAAGCCGCTGACCCCGGAATCGCGCCGCGCCTATGGCATCGGCAACGACATCAACGGTGTCGTCATCACCAATGTCGACGCGTCGAGCGACGGCGGCCAGCAAGGCCTGAAGCCGGGCGACGTGATCGTGCTGGCCAACCAGCAGAGCCTGACCAGCCAGTCCGACTTCGCGCGCGTCATCGACGACGCCAAGAAGGCGGGCCGCACCTCGGTCCTGCTGCTGATCAACCGCGCCGGCCGCAACCTGCCGCTGGTTCTGCCGGTCAAGTAAGGCCGGGCGTCAGCCTGAACGAACAAAGCCTCCCGTCGATGACGGGAGGCTTTTTGTTTGAATAGACAACGCGATTTTCAGGGCGCCTGCGAGAGCGGGATGAAATATGGTGGAAGCACAAAGTCTTTTGCTTCATTCGGCTTCCCCCTTCCGTCTGCTTCGCTATGCTTCGCGGCCACCTTCGCCGTAAACGGGGAAGGAATTAAGAGGCCGCCCGTGCGGCTGCGCTTGAGCTGCAAAAAGCGTAATGGCCTTGGCATTACGCCGCGCGGATGGCGCCTTCGCTCTTTCCCTGCTTGACCGGCAGGATGATCTGGACGCGCGTGCCTTCGCCGGGCCTGGAATCGACCTCCATCCGGCCACCGTGCATTTCGGTCAGCGACTTGGTCAGCGCCAGGCCGAGGCCCGTGCCTTCCTTGGTCTTGGCGAACTGGTTCTCGACCTGCTCGAACGGCTTGGCCAGGCGCTCCAGATCCTTGGCGGCGATGCCGACGCCGGTATCGGCGACGGTAACGTGGACGCTGGCTTCGGTCAGGGCCGCCGACACTGTGATCGATCCCCCCTGCGGCGTGAACTTGATGGCATTGGTCAGCAGGTTGAGCAGCACCTGCTTGACCGCCCGGTAGTCGGCCTCGATCTCCGGCATGGCCGGCAGTTGCGTGCGCAGCTTCAGGCCGGCCTTCTCGGCGCGCTGGCGCACCAGCCGCATGGCGTCGTCGACGACTTCGCCCACCGCCATCGGCTCGAAGCGCAGGGTCATCTTGCCGGCCTCGATCTTCGACATGTCGAGGATGTCGTTGATCAGGCTCAGGAGATGCTGGCCGGAATTGAGGATATCGCCGGCATATTCCTTGTAGCGGGCATGGCCCAGCGGCCCGAACATCTCGGCCGACATAATCTCCGAGAAGCCGTTGATGGCGTTGAGCGGCGTGCGCAGCTCGTGGCTCATATTGGCCAGGAATTCGCTCTTGGCGTGGTTGGCGGCCTCGGCACGGATCTTGGCGATCTCGTACTTGCGCGCCAGCACCTCCTGCTGGCGGCGGCTGTCCTCCAGCCGTTCGACCAGGGCCTGCAACTTCTCTTCGTTGCGGCGGCTGTATTCTTCCTGCAGCTTGACGGCGGTGATGTCGGTGCCGGTGACGACGTGGCCGCCTTCGCGCGTGCGGCTTTCCGAGATCTGGATCCACTTGCCGTCGTTCAGCTCGGCCTCGATAACGCCCGGCCGTCCGTCGGGCACGGGCAGTTGCTGCCGGATGGCGATCTGGATGACCTGCTCGATCAGGTGGCGCGGCGTACCGGCGCGCAGGAAGCGCTCGTCGATATTGAAAGTCTTGCCGAAGGTCTTGTTCCACATCAGCAGCCGGTCCTTGCGGTCCCACAGGACGAAGGCGTCGGACACCGACGAGATGGCGTCGAGCAGGCGCGATTCGGCGCGCTGGGCCCGAAGTTGCGCCAGGCGTTCCTCGGTCACATCGACCGCCACGCCCGAAATGCGCGTGAAGCCGGCCCCCGAACGTTCGCCGACGGCCTGGCCGCGGGCGTCGATCCACAAGGTCTGGCCGCTGGCCGACGGGATGCGCAGCGACATGTCGAGCACGCCCTTGAAGCGGGCCTCCTCCACGGCCTTGACGATGGCCTGGCGCTGTTCTGCCGAAACACGGTCCAGAACTTCGGCGGTGGTGGCGACCCCGCCGCCGCCCCAGCCGAACATGACGCCGGTCACGTCCGACATGTAAATCAGGCCCTGCTCCAGGTCCCAGTCCCAGATGCCGCAGCGCGCCGCTTCGACGGCCAGACGGTAGCGCTGCTCGCTGAGCTGGAATTGCAGGCTTTCGTCGCGGTTGCGCCGCGCCTGGAAAACCAGCAGTGCGGCGAACAGCACGCCGATCAGCATCGGTCCGGCGATGAAGACGGCTCCCTTGATCAGGCTTGCTGTAGGGGAAAAGAAGCGCGCCGAGGGTGTTGCCGACAGGATCAGCGGGCTGGTGTCGTCGTCGGGATCGACGGGCGTCGACGCGATCTTGATGAAGCCGCCTTCCGGCACCGCGCCCTGGATCAGGTTGCGCGACGAGGCACGCGCCCGGAGCTGTCCGATCGAGACGGCGAAGGCCTTGTCGACGCTCTGGCCGGTCAGGCGGGTGTCGGACGCGGCCAGGATAGTGCCGTCGTGCGCCACCAGGACGGTCAAACCGTCGCCAGGGTCGTTGGCTACGGCATCGAGCAGGTCGGGACTGAGGCGACCGGCCAGGGCCGCCCCGCCGTCGCCCTTCAGCACGGCATAGGGACGCGCCTGAACGGTCAGGCGCGAGGTCTCGGTGTGCAGCGCGAAGCCGCGGTCGTCGTGCGTCACGGCGCGGCGCAGCAGTTCGGCCTCGTCCTGGCCGGCCTGGGCCGCGATGGCGGGCACGCCGGCCTCGCCGGTCCTGGCGACGGCCAGGCTTTTCAGCGTGCCGCGCGAAATCCTGAGGCCGGTATCGACGGCGGCCTGTGGCGCGTCGGGCTTCGCCGCCAGTTGGGCCGCGGCCGCGTCCAGCCCGGCATGGGCCAGGGCCAGCCGGCCATAGAGCCGGGCGGCGTCGATGCGGGCGTCGTCGAGCAGGGCCTGGCCCTGGCGGTCCTTGTCGGCCGACAGCGAATTGCCGAGCTGCATGGTCGACAAGCCGGAAAAGAGGATGGAGCCGAGGACCAGGCTGAGCGCACCGAGGCGCATCCACAGGGGCAGGGGAAGGGGCGAGACCTGGCTGCGCAAGGCGCCTCGGCGCGATGCCTTTCCGGGCGTCTTACCGCCGGCGGTCGTGCCCGCCTGTACGCGCGGATGTGAGCGCCCTGCCGTCAAGCTGAAATCTGCCTTTGTTGTTTACGCCAGTGAACCGGCACTGATTCGGATTAAAAAACAGGGTAAACGCGGCGTTAATCTATTGTCGAGAGTCTTAAGTCTTTATAAACGGAAATAACGGCAGCCCTTTTCAGAGCGCCGTGACAATCCTGAAATACCAAAGAGACTATCCTGCCGCGCGGCCGTTCATCGGCGGCTGGTGGTCGGCCGACCAGCCGTCGCGGCGCTCCGGGCCTTCGTACTTCGGGTCCTGGCGGCGGCGGCGGTCGGGCCCGAAATACTGGCTGGTCTTGATGAAGGGGCGCGGGTAGTCGACGATGGCGACGACCTTGCGGTATAGCTCCTGCGCCGTCACCGGCTTGCAGCAGAATTCGTTGGCGCCGGCGTCGCGCGACTGGGTGACGCGCGAGCGCTCGGAGTGCGCGGTCAGCATGATGATCGGCACGTAGCGGTTGGGGCTGTCGGACGAGTTGCGCACCAGCTTGATGAACTCGATGCCGTCCAGCACCTCCATCTGGTAGTCGGTGATGACGATGTCGATCGAGTCGTGCTTTAGGCGATGAAAGGCGTCGGCGGCGTCCTTCGCCTCGAAGATCTGCGTGGCCCCGAAGCCGCGCAGGATCGTCTTGACGATATTGATCATGTGGGCGTTGTCGTCCACCACCATGAACCTGACGCGTTCAAGGCCGGCCAATCTCGTCTCCTCGGGTCTTCGCACACCTGCGCGGGTATTGCACGGGTATGAACGGATTTGGCTTAAGAACGGTTAATGAAGGTTACCCTTCCAGCGCCTTGCCGGCCAGCTCCGCGACGTTTTTCGACAGTTTCGGCGTGGCCGTGATCGTCTCCAGCGCCTTGCGCATCAAACCGGTATAGGGTTCCGAATAGAAACGGAATCGCGACAGGGGCTCGACCAGGCGCGCCGCCGTCATCGGGTTGAAGGTATCGACCTTCAGGATCTGTTCGGTCAGGAAGGCGTAGCCCTCGCCCGACGGGTCGTGGAAGACGCTCTGGTTGCCGGCGAAAGCCTGGACCAGCGAACGCCAGCGGTTGGGCGTCCTGGCGTCGAAATCGGGGTGGGTCTTCAGGCTTTCGACGCGCTTCAGCGTTTCCGGATGCGGGCAGCCGGCCTGGAGGGCGAACCACTTGTCGATGACGAGCGGCTCGTTGCGGAAGTGCAGGTAGAAGCTGTCGAGCGCGCGCTGGTAGGGCAGGCCCTGGATATGCATCAGCGCCTGGATGGCCCCGACCATGTCCGTCATGTTGGTGGCGCGGGCGAAATGCGCCTCGGCCAGGTTGGTCAGGGCTGGCTTGTCATCGCTGTGCGCAAAGCCTGCCAGGATCAGGTCGAGCAGGGCGTTGCGGAAGCTCCGGCGTCCGGCGGCGCCGGCGTCCGGGCTGAAGGTCAGCGGCGGATCGAGCTGGTCGTAGAGCGTGCGCGCCGTGACCGACAGGCGTTGCGACAACTCGGCCTTGAGCGCCACGCGGCGGGCATGGATGAAGGCCGGATCGATGGGATTCATCATCTGCGCCAGGTCGGATTCCGTCGGCAGGGCCAGGATCAGCGCCTTGAAGGCGGGTTCGAGGCGGTCGTCGTTCAGGCAGGCGTCGAGCGCCTCGGCAAAGGCCGCGACGTGGGCCGCATCGGGCTTTGCGTCGAGGATGAGGCCGCGCGCCAGCCCTTGCGCCGCCTCCCAGCGGTTGAAGGGATCGGCATCGCCGCGCACGCGGGCAAAGGCGTGGCTGACAGGCTCGTCGATTGTCAGGATGACCGGCGCCGAGAAGTGGCGCAGCGCCGACAGGACGGGCGCCCCGGCGACATCGTGCAGCACCAGCTCGGCCGTTTCGGTATCGAACACATGCAGCGCTTCGGTCTTGCCGCCATCGAACGGCATGGGCTTTCCGTCTTCGGTCAGCAGACCGAAGCGGATCGGGATCGGCAAGGCGATCTTGTCGGGCTGGCCCGGCGTCGGCAGGGTCTGCTGGCGCAGGTGCAGTGTCAGGGTCTTCGCGGTTGCGTCGTACTCCGGCCGGATATGCAGGCGCGGCGTGCCGGCCTGGACATACCATTGCAGCCACGAGGCAAAATCCTTGCCCGTGACGGCGGAGAAGCTGGCCACGAAGTCTTCCAGCGTCGCGGCGGTGCCGTCATTCGCCGCGAAGTAATGATCGAGCGCCTTGCGGTAGGTCTCCGCTCCGACGAAGGTCCTGAGCATGCCGACGATTTCGGCGCCTTTCTCGTAGATGGTCGCCGTATAGAAGTTGTCGATCTTGACGTAGGACGACGGGCGGACCGGGTGCGACAGGGGGCCCGAATCTTCCGGGAACTGGCGGGCGCGCAGGGCCCGCACGTCCTTGATGCGCGCGGTCGCTTCCCCGCGCTGCGACGCCGAGAAGCCCTGGTCGCGATAGACGGTCAGGCCTTCCTTGAGGCACAGCTGGAACCAGTCACGGCAGGTGACGCGGTTGCCCGACCAGTTGTGGAAATATTCGTGGGCGACGACGCTTTCGATACGCTCGTAGTCGAGGTCCGTGGCCGTCGCCGGATCGGCCAGCAGCAGCGAGGCGTTGAAGATGTTCAACCCCTTGTTTTCCATGGCCCCGAAGTTGAAGTCGCGCACCGCGACGATCATGAACAGGTCAAGGTCGTATTCACGGCCATAGGCCTCTTCGTCCCACTTCATCGAGCGCTTCAGCGCATCCATGGCGTAGGCGGCGCGCTGCGCCATGCCGGTATCGACGAAGATGCGTAAGTCCACCTTGCGGCCGGACATGGTCGTGAAGCTGTCTTCGAAGACATCGAGTTCACCGGCGACCAGGGCAAACAGGTAGCAGGGCTTGAAGAACGGGTCCTCCCAACGGGCAAAATGCCTGCCGTCGCCCGCCTCGCCCGTCTCGATCAGGTTGCCGTTCGACAGGAGGTGCGGGAAGGCGGCCTTCGGCGCTTCGACGCGCACGCGATAGCGCGACAGCACGTCGGGACGGTCGAGAAAATAGGTGATCTTGCGGAAGCCCTCGGCCTCGCACTGCGTGCAGTAGCGCCCCGACGACATGTAGAGGCCTTCCAGCGTCTTGTTGTCCGACGGGTTGATCTCGACTTCGGTTTCCAGGACGAAGGCGTCCGGCACGTTCGCTATGGTCAGGGTCTCGGCCGTGACCTGGTATTCCGTTGCCTCCAGCGCGCGTCCGTCGATTGCCACGCGGATCAGCTTGAGGCGCTCGCCCATCAGCACCAGCGGCACGCCCGCGGTCTGCCGCTCCATCCTCAGCCTGGCCGTCACCCGTGTCGTTTCCGGCGCCAGGGCGAAGTCGAGCTCCGTATCCGGAATGCTGAAATCGGGGGCCTTGTAGTCGACGAGGCGGACGGGCTGGGGAGTATCGGTACGCATGTTCGCGGGCAACCTTCCTGAAGTCTCGGGTTTCGATCCGATATGGGCACTGTTTCAAAGAAGTGCAGACGGCACAATGCGCTTTTTCGGTCGATTTCCCGATTGTGCCGCGGGTGTGAGATTCGTTTAATTGACGATTAGGGGTAGAGGCGCACAATCTCAGGGTTTTTCGTTGCGGCGTGTGCACGCCCAGAGGTAATTCATGACCGCCCAACAGGCTCCGGCGCGCGTTCTGGTCGTCGAAGACGAGACCGACATTCGCGAGTTGCTCGAAATCGTCCTGATGTCCCGGGGCTACAAGGTGGCGACGGCGGAAAACGGCCGCGTGGGCCTTGAAGTCATGGCGCGGTTCGCGCCGCAGCTTATCCTCCTCGACCTGGCCATGCCCGAGCTCGACGGCCTGGGCTTCCTCGACGCCAAACGCCAGGTGCCGGACGCCCGCGATATTCCTGTGATCGTCCTGTCGGCCCGCGACAAGAATACCGACGGCGTGACGGCCGTCGAAATGGGCGCCAGCGCCTTCATTACCAAGCCCTTCGATACCGGCGTCGTGCTGGCGAAGGTCGGGGCGCTGCTGGCGGACGCCCGCAGCACGGCCGAGTAGCCTCCCGTGTCGCGCGCCGAGACGCCCGCCCTTTCCGAACCGGCCCTGCAGGAAACGATTGCGGTCTATGCCCTGAAGTGCCTGGGTCTGGCAGCGCTCTACATCGTCACGGGGAAGCTGGGCCTGATGCTGTCGGTGCCGCCAGGTTTCGCCACCGTGATCTGGCCGCCGTCCGGTCTGGCGCTGGGCATATGTCTGGTCCACGGCCGCCGCCTGTGGCCGGGCATCTGGGCAGGCTCGTTCCTGCTCAACGCCTATGTCGCCGGCGCGCTGGACCTGTCGGCGGGCCTGGCCGGCCCGAAGCTTGCGCTTGCGGCGGCGATCGCCACGGGCTCGACGCTCCAGATCCTGATCGGCTGTGGCCTTGCCAGGCGGTTTGTCGGCACGCCGCTCAAGCTGGTGTCCGTCCCTCAGATTTTCCGCCTTTTCCTGCTGGTCGGTCCGGTCGCCTGCGTGACCGCCGCCAGCGTCGGGGTTGCATCTCTCCGGATAGCCGGCCTGGTGGCGCCGCAGGACGTCGTCAACAACTGGCTGTCGTGGTGGGGCGGCGATGTTTTCGGGGTGGTGGTCTTCCTGCCCCTGGCCCTGATCGCGCCGGGCAATCGCAATCCCATCAGCCTCAACGGCAATGCTATCGGCCGGGTGTCCGCCCTGACCCTCTTCCTCTTGCTGATTCCGCTGGGTCTCACCTTCTATACCTGGAAGATCGTCTCGATCGGCGAGTTCAAGGCCAGGGAACAGGCCTTCACGGCGCTGACCCAGGAAAGCGAAAAGGCGCTTGGGCGCCGCATGGACGCCTATAACAACGCCCTGGTCGGCGCCGCCGCCTACTGGAAGGGGCAGGACTCCGTCAGCCATTCCGAATGGAAGACCTATGTCGACACGCTGAACATCCAGGCCAACTATCCCGGCATGGGCGGGCTTGGCATGATTGAGCCGGCAACACAGTCGCAAATGGCGTCCGTCCAGTCTCGCGTGACGGCGGACCATGTACCAGGTTTCAATATCCATCCTGTCGTGCCGGGGCAGGACCATTTCGTCATGACCTATATCGAGCCCTTCGAAAGCAATCGTCAGGCGCGTGGCCTGGATCTGGCATTCGAGCCCAATCGCCTGGCGGCGATAGTGCGTGCGCGGGATTCCGGGCAGACGGCTCTGACGCGGAAGATCTATCTCGTCCAGGACAAGGGACGGACACCGGGCTTCCTGCTGATCCATCCTGTTTTTGCATCCGACACCGTTCCGGCGACTATCGAAGGCCGGCGCACGGCCCTGAGAGGCTTGATCGTTGCGCCCTTCGTCGCAAAAAACCTCCTGGCGGACCTTACGCGCAGCCAGGGCAGTCAGATCGAACTCGAAATCTTCGACCAGGACAAGGAGGCCGCGGAAAACCTGATCTACGGCAGCAGCGGCGGGGAGTCGCCCGGCGCCTTCGTCGCCCGCCGCCATTTCAGCATCGGCCAGACGACATGGCTGGTCGTGTGGAAAAGCACCCGCGCCTTCGACAATACCGGGCGCTCCGTGACCCCGACCCTTATCCTGGGGGCCGGCCTGTTGTTCACCGCCATGCTGGCCATCCTGTTCTTCGCCATGAGCCTGAAGGACGCGGAGTTGCCCGAAGGCTCGGGCTGGCGCGAGCAATTCCTTGTACCCGCCACCGTATTCGCCATCCTGATGCTGGGCTCGGTCTTCGCCTACCGGACCCTGTCCGTGCAGGAGGACCATTATGCCGACGGGCTGATGGAGCGCGACGCGTCGCGTATCCAGGAGTTGCTACGGTCGCGGGCGGAAGACGACATCAACGTGCTGGAACGCGCCGCCGTACGCTGGAGCGCGGCCTCGGACCTGTCTTCGGGCGCGGTCCATACCGACGCCAGCGACCTGATCCGTGATACAAGGGGCCTCGACGCCCTGGCCTGGTTCAGTCCGCAACGCCAGGCACGCTGGACGGAACCCGGCACACTGCCGGGCACGGCGTTCGATCGCCGCCTTTTCGACCTGGCGGATACGCGCCGGCTCCCGACCGCGTCGGTGGTGGCGGTGGACCAGAACGGCGTGCTGCGTTTCACCATTGTGGTGCCGCGCGACGACGACGATGTCGGCACAGCCGGATATCTGACCGGCAGCTTCGACGCCCGCGCCTTTGTCGAAGGCGCGCTGACCGAGGACGTGCGGAGCAATTACGAGATCAGCCTCGACCGTGCCGGCCAGGATACCGACCTGACCAATGCCGGCAACACGCCGGTCGCCGGCAAGACGCTTACCCGCACGCTGAGGATCGCCAACATCGACTGGACGCTCAGGATCCGCCCGACGGAACCCTTCCTGGCGTCGGAAAAGTCGTCCTTCCCGGTGATCGCCCTGGTCGCCGGCCTGGTCATCGCGGTCCTGTGCGCCCTGACGGTCCAGGCCGTGCTGGTCCTGAACCGCAAATCGCGCGAACTGACCCAGTCGAACCGCCGGCTCGCCACCAGCGAGGAAACGCTGCGCCTGGCCATGGAAAACGCGCCGATCGGTGAAGCCCTGGTAGGGCTGGACGGAGGCTGGCTGCGCGTCAACGGCGCCCTGTGCGACCTTCTGGGATATTCGCGGGAAAGCCTGCTGGCCACCAACTTCCAGACAATCACGCACCCGGACGACCTGGACGGCGACTGGGCGCTGGCCACCAGGGTCCTGTCGGGCGAAATCACCAGCTACACCCTGGAAAAACGCTACCTTCACAAGGACGGGCATATCATCTGGGGCCTGCTCAGCGTGTCGCTCGTGCGCAAGCCGGACGGAACGCCGGACTATTTCATCTCGCAGATCCAGGATATTACCGAACGCCGGGAAATGGAGCGGATGAAGAGCGAGTTCGTCGCGACCGTCAGCCACGAATTGCGCACGCCGCTGACCTCGATCCGCGGGTCGCTCGATTTCGTCGCCGAGTCCTCGGCCGACAGCTTGAGCGACGCCGGCCGGCGCCTGCTCGACATGGCCCGGCGCAACTGCGACCGGCTGGTCCTGCTGATCAACGACATCCTGGATATCGACAATATCGCGTCGGGCACGATGCGCTTCGATCTTCGCGACGAGCCCGTGGCGCACCTGGTGGATCAGAGCGTCGGCCTGAACCAGGGCTTTGCCGGCAAGATGAAGATCAGCCTCGTGGCCGCGCCCTTCATGCCGGGGATATCGATCCACGTGGACGGCGCCCGCTTCCAGCAGGCCGTGACCAACCTGATTTCCAATGCGGTCAAGTTTTCTCCGGCGGGAGGCGTCGTGTCCGTGACGACGGCGCTGGACGGCGAAAACGTCAGGATTTCCGTCCGCGACGAAGGCCCGGGTGTGCCGGCGGCCTTCCGGACGCGTATCTTCGGCCGCTTCGCCCAGGCGGATTCGTCGAGCACGCGCGCCAAGGGCGGTTCGGGGCTGGGCCTGCATATCACGCGCGAAATCGTCGAGCGCATGGGGGGCACCGTCGGATACGAGTCGACGGAAGGGCAGGGCTCGACCTTCTGGATGACTTTCCCGGCCAAGGTGGAGGCCGCGGCGAAGGCCGGTTAGACCGCCTGGACTTTCGGGGCCGGGGCCGCTTCGTCGCCGTCGATGATCTTGCGGATCTGTTCGGCGCGGCGGGCCAGTACGACGAGGTCGTCTTCGGCTTCCGTGGCGGTGCGCACATGGGTGTGCAGGTCGCGGGCCAGCTTGAGCAGGGCCGGCGCGCTGGCGATCAGGCGGGCCTGCATTTCGATCAGATTGGGGTCGCGTTCGTATTCGGCGCCCGGCACACGCCAGCCGCCCCAGTCGTTGACGTCGGTGACGACGACGGGATAGGTGCCGGGAAAGGGATGGTGGCGGCTTTCCTCGGCCGTCTGCCACTTGTTGCGGGCGCGCATCAGGCGCCAGTGCGACATGGCGTTTTCCCGGTCGGGCTGGCCGCCTTCGGTCTCCGGGCGCAGTTCTTCGGCCGCGAAGTCACGCCCCAGCCCGCAGTCGTAGGTCACGCGCACCGGCTCGTCGAAGCCCTTGACCCAGACGGGATTGACCTTTTCGATCGACGCCCAGGTACCGACGGGTTCGACATAGACGCGCTGATGACGGTGAAAGACGGCCTTGGCCATGGAGACACTCTGGTAAGCTGGAATTTGGGTCGCAGACAATCCAACACGAAAAACCTTTAGGAATTGCAAAGTGCTATCCGGAAAGGCGCGCCTATTGACGGTTGTGTCAAAACGCCGTTCGGCACGCACAAAGTGTCGTTTCCATTGAAACGATTGAGTTTTTCGTGCCGCGATGAAATTTTTTTGACAGCGCAATCATTATGGCGCGCTGCGGCATCCCCTTGGTTTTTCTGGCGATTGCGAAACTGTTAGCGCTAACGCAAACACTTGTCGGACAAGGGATTCCCGTGTGGTCATCTTGCGATGCACAAAAATGCCGCTAAGCTTGCGCGCGAAGACGGCTCCAGCCGATTGCAAGAAAGAGTTCAGCCATGGACGACACGTCGCTCGATCCGGTCAACCATCATATCGCCATGCTCGACACGCTGCTGCGTGACGCCGTCCGCGACTTCGGCCGCGAAGAGGTGCTGACCAAGATCGAGGACATCACCGCCGGGCGCTGCGATTTCGAGCACCTGAGCGAAAGCGAGGCGGCTCGGGCCGCGCGCATCATGACCTGCCTGTCGGCGCTCCAGGTCATTTCAGAGGATGTCGACCAGCTCAAGATCGTCGAGAAGTTCACGGCGGCCGATGGCGTCGAGCGTGCAACGACCCTGGCTAATGCGGTCCGTTCGGCCAAGCACGAAGGCATCGACGACGCCGAGATCGAAAAGACCCTGCGCTGGATCCTCGCTTCGCCGGTCTTCACCGCGCACCCGACCGAGATGCGCCGCGCCTCGATCGTCGAGCGCGAATTCGAGATCACCAACCTGCTGCAGGCCTATGAAAAGGCGTCCGGCCCCGAGCGCGAGGCCCTGGCCGACGACCTCTACCGCGCTGTCGCCCTGCTGCTGAACACGCGCCTGAACCGTCCGGAACGCATCACGGTGATGGACGAGATCAAGAACCTGCTGGGGGCGGTCGAGCGCGCCATCCTGCCGGCGCTGGTCACGCTGTATGCCGACTGGGATCGCGAACTCGGCCTTGACGGCCCGCTGCCCAACATCCTCAAGCTCGGCTCGTGGATCGGCGGCGACCGTGACGGCCACCCGCATGTCGACGAGGTGACGCTGAAGTTCGCCTTTACGGAACAGGCGCGCCTGATCTTCCGCTTCTATCTGGCGCAGCTTGCCAAGCTCGACATGGAGCTGACCGTGTCGGACGAACTGGTCCAGGTCACGGAACCGCTGCTCGACATGTCGCGCAAGTCGCTCGACGCCAATATCCATCGCGTCGACGAACCCTATCGCCGCGCCATCGCCTATATCACCAAGCGCCTCGAGCGCACGCGTTCGATCGTGCTGGGCGAGGACGAGCGCCGCGGCGCCTCGCCCGTGCCGGCCTATGAAAACGTCCAGGCCTTCATCGTAGACCTCAAGGTCATCTGCGACAGCATCGTGCAGTTCGGCGGCAAGCGCATGATCGGCAAGACGCTGAAGAGCCTGATCCAGATCGCGCGCTCGTGCGGCTTTCACCTGCTGGCCCTCGACCTGCGCCAGAATTCCGACGTCCATGAGCGCGTCGTCGCCGAACTGTTCACCCAGTCGTCCGAGCTGATCGACTATATCGGCATGTCGGAAAGCGAGCGCTGTTCGCTGCTCTTCGCCGAACTGACCAACGACCGCACCCTGCGCTGGCCGCACGCCCGCTATTCCGACGAGACGCGGAAAGAACTGCGCATCGTCGACGAGGCGGCGCGCATCATGCAGGTCTTCGGTCCCGAAGCCTTCGGCGCCTACGTCATTTCGAAGGCCGCGTCGGTGTCCGACATCCTCGAGCCCCTGGTCCTGCTCAAGCAGGCCGACCTGGTGCGCGGCGGCCCGCAGCCGCATTCGATGTTCAAGATATCGCCACTGTTCGAAACCATCGGCGACCTGGAAGCCGCGCCCGACATCATGAAGAAGTGGCTCGGGAATTTCGCCGTGCGCTCGCTGATGGGGCGCCCGGCGATCCAGGAGGTCATGCTGGGTTATTCCGACTCGAACAAGGACGGCGGCTATACGGCGTCGCGCTGGAACCTGCACAAGGGCTCCAAGGCCGTGAAGGCGGTGTGCGAGGACGCCAAGATCGCGCTTCGCCTGTTCCACGGCCGCGGCGGCAGTGTCGGTCGCGGCGGCGGTCCCAGCTTCGACGCCATCCTGGCCCAGCCCGAAGGCACGGTCGGCGGCCAGATCCGCGTTACCGAACAGGGCGAAATGATCGCGCGCAAGTTCGGCAACCAGGTCCGCGCCCACCGCACGCTCGACAGCTTCGCGGCGGCGACCTTCCTGGCGTCAGCCCCGCGCCCGGCTCAGGGCGAAAGCGAACTGGAGCAAAAGTATGCGCCCGTCATGGACGCCATCTGCGACGCGTCGTTCGCCGCCTATCGCGGCCTGGTCTATGATGACCCGCATTTCCTGGCCTTCTTCCGTTCGGTGACGCCGATTTCGGAAATCTCGGACCTCAAGATCGGTTCGCGTCCGGCCTCGCGGACCGCGTCCGGCAAGATCGAGGACCTGCGCGCCATTCCGTGGGTCTTCTCATGGTCGCAGTCGCGTTTCGTCCTGCCGGGTTGGTACGGCTTCGCTTCGGGCGTCAAGGCCGCCGGCATTTCCGACGAGACCCTGGCCGGCATGATCCAGTGGGACTTCTTCGATGTCTTCATCGGCAACATGGAAATGGCCCTGGCCAAGTCCGACATGGAGATCGCCGAGCTTTACGTCGCCCTGGCGCCGGAACAGGATGAAGCGAAACGCATCTTCGCGCGCATCAGGCAGGAATTCGACGACACGGTGGCGCTGATCAAGCGCGCGCGCGGCGCCACGACGCTTCTGTCGACGCATGAGCGCCTGCGCAACCAGATCGAACGCTCGAATCCGCTGCTCAATGCGCTCAACCGGCTGCAGGTCCATCTGCTGACCCGCCGCCGGGCCGGCAATACGCACAAGCTGCTGCAACTGGCGACGCAACTGACCGTCAACGGCATCGCCTCGGCGCTGCGCAACACAGGCTGATTGCTTCTTTACGCATATTGGCCGACCATTTCCGGGCGAATAATGAAAAAAGGAATTCGTATTCTGCTCTGAAACGGCGACGCGCCCTTGTGCTCACATAATGGAATATTCTATAGGGTACGGCCGGGCTCAAATGACGGCCCGGACTGTGCTTTTTTGCTTGACCCGCTCGCCTATGGGCCCTATGACAGCGCTGTCAGAAAAGACCGATTCCGGTCTGGCTGCAGCGTTTACCATTTGTAGCGCCAACACCCCGTAAGAGGGTGGGTCCGTCAACGTTCAGGAAACGAAAAGTCCATGTCCTCATCAGGTTCGGGTTCGCGCCAGCAGGTCTTTGTTCTCGTCGGTGGCACCGGCGACCTGGCTATCCGCATGCTGTGGCCGTCGCTGGCCATGCTCGATCAGGACAACTTCCTCAGCGACTCGCTGCGCGTCATCTCGGTGTCGCGCGAAAAGCTCGACCACGGCGCCTTCGTTACCCGCGTCGCCGACGCCGTGAAGAAGCGTATCGGCGCCGACCTGGAAGGCGGCACGCTCGACCGCTTCGTTCGCCGCATCTCGCACATCGCGCTCGACGCGTCCGACCCGACCTGGGGTGACCAGCTCAAGGCGGCCCTGGGCGCCGATATGAGCAATCTCGACGTCGTCTTCTTCCTGTCGGTGTCGCCGACCCTGTTCAAGCCGATCTGCGAACACCTGCGCAATTCCGGCCTCAACGCCGCGCCCAACCGCGTCGTCATCGAAAAGCCGATCGGCCGTGACCTGGCCTCGTCCAAGGTCATCAACGATTCGGTCGCCCACGCCTTCGACGAAGCGCGCATCTTCCGCATCGACCACTACCTGGGCAAGGAGACGGTGCAGAACCTGATCGCCCTGCGCTTCGGCAATACGGTGTTCGAGCCGCTGTGGAACGCCCAGTCGATCGACCACGTCCAGATCACCATCGCCGAAACCGTCGGCACGGGCGAACGTCTCGGCTATTACGACGAATACGGCGCCATCCGCGACATGCTGCAGAACCACCTGCTGCAACTGGTCTGCCTGACCGCCATGGAGCCGCCGTCCGGCCTGTCGTCCGACGCCCTGCGCGACGAAAAGGTCAAGGTGCTGAAGTCGCTTAAAGCCATCGACGCGTCGAACGTGCTGACCAACACGGCGCGCGGCCAGTACGGCCCGGGCTTCGCCGACGGCCAGAAGGTCGCCGGTTACGAAGCCGAAAAGGGCTCGCCGTCGAACACCGAAACTTACGTGGCCGTGAAGCTCGAGATCGCCAACTGGCGCTGGTCGGGCACGCCCTTCTACCTGCGCACGGGCAAGTGCCTGCCGTCGCGCGCCACCGAAATCGTCATCCAGTTCAAGACTGTACCGCATTCGATCTTCGGCGGCGAAGCCAAGCCGAACCGCCTGGTCATCCGCCTGCAGCCCGACGAAGACATCAAGCTGAGCCTGATGAACAAGGCGCCGGGCCTGACGGCCGAAGGCATGCACCTGCAGCAGCTGGAACTCAGCCTGTCTTTGGCCACTGCCTTCGACGGCAACGGTTCCAAGCCGGCCCGCCGCCGCATCGCCTATGAGCGCCTGATCCTCGATGCACTGAACGGCAACAATGCCCAGTTCGTGCGCCGCGACGAAGTCGAGGCCGCCTGGGCCTGGGTCGACGGCATTGTCGAAGGCTGGCAATCGGCCTATCCGAAGCCGCAAATGTACCCCGCCGGCACCTTCGGCCCGGTCAGCGCCTATACGCTGCTCGACCGCGACGGCCGGACCTGGAATGATTAAGGTTGGGAACGACTAAGGCGGAATGACGATGATTGCCGGACTGACCGAAACCCTGACCCTGCAAGCCGCCAAAGGCCCGGTGACCGTGCATGTCTTCGACAGCCCGGCCTCGGCCGGCGCCTATATCGCCGGCGACATCGCCAGGCGTCTTGGGGACGCGATCGCGCAACGGGGCAGGGCGCTGTGGATCGGTTGCGGCGGCACCACGCCCAAGCCCATCTATGAGCGCCTGGTCCAGGCCGGTCTCGACTGGGACAAGATCCGTCTTTTCCAGGTCGACGAACGTTTCGTGCCGACCGACGACGCGGCGTCGAACACGCGCATGATGCGCGAGGCGCTTCAGCCCGTCCTTTCAGCCCAGGGCAAGCCGGGCATGGAACTGGTCAGTCTCATCCAGGACATCGGCGACCAGTACGCCTGCGCCGCCAAGGCCGAACAGACCCTGCTCGATGCCGGCAACGGGGCTGCGCCGCAGTTCGACTACGCGCTGATGGGCATGGGCCCCGACGCGCATTACGCCTCGATCTTTCCGGGCCACCCGATCAACGGCACGGTCTATACCTCGAAGTCCCTGGTCCTGCCGGTGGCGAAGAGTACGACCGACCTTGAACCGCAGTTGCCGCGCATTACGTTGAGCGTGCCTGCGATCAACGCGTCGAAGCGGATCCTGTTCTACATCACCGGCCAGACCAAGCTGAACGTGCTCAAGGCGGCCTGCCTGTCAACCGATCCGTTCACCGCGCCGATCGGGGCCTTCCTGGCCCAATCCCCGTCGCCCGTCGAATTCGTCTGGACGGCGTAAGAGTGAAGATCATGTCCGATATCCATCCCGTCCTCGCCGAAGTCACCAACCGCATCATCGAGCGCAGCCGCAACACGCGCGCCGCCTTCATGGCGCGCGCCGACCGCTATAAATCGAACGAGCCGCGCCGCAAGAAGCTGAGCTGCGCCAACTACGCCCACGTCGTGGCGGCGTCCGACGACCACGACAAGCTGCAGGCCGCCCTCGACGCCGTGCCCAATATCGGCATCGTCACCGCCTATAACGACATGCTGTCGGCGCACCAGCCGTTCCACGACTATCCCGACAAGATCAAGGCTGCCGCGCGCAAGATCGCGGCCACGGCCCAGGTCGCCGGCGGCGTGCCCGCCATGTGCGACGGCGTGACGCAAGGCCGCGAGGGCATGGAACTCAGCCTGTTCTCGCGCGACGTCATCGCCATGAGCACAGCGGTGTCGCTCAGCCACGATGCCTTCGACGCGGCCCTGTGCCTGGGCGTCTGCGACAAGATCGTGCCGGGCCTGGTCATCGGCGCCCTGTCGTTCGCCCACCTGCCGGTCATCTTCGTGCCGGGCGGCCCCATGTCGTCGGGCCTGCCGAATCCCGAAAAGGCCAAGGTGCGCACGCAATATGCGCTGGGCCAGGTCGGCCGCGACGCCCTGCTGGCCGCCGAAATGGCGTCCTATCATGGCGTCGGCACCTGCACCTTCTACGGCACCGCCAACTCCAACCAGATGATGATGGAGATGATGGGCCTGCACGTGCCGGGCGCGGCCTTCGTCCATCCCAATACGCCGCTGCGTGAAGCCCTGACGGTCGCCGCCACGCAGCAGGCCGCCAAGACCGCCGAAAACGGCAAGAGCCCGAAGCGCATGGCCGATGTGCTCAGCGAAAAGGCCTTCGTCAACGCCGTGGTTGGCCTGCTGGCCACCGGCGGTTCGACCAACCACACCCTGCACATCCCCGCCATGGCGCGCGCCGGCGGCGTGATCATCACCTGGCAGGACATGGACGACCTGTCGCGCGTCGTGCCGCTGTTGGCCCGTGTCTATCCCAACGGCTCGGCCGACGTGAACCACTTCCATGCCGCGGGCGGCATCGGTTTCGTCATCCGCGAGCTTCTGTCAGCAGGCCTGCTGCACGAAGACGTGGAAACCATCTGGGGTACCGGCCTGTCGGACTACGCCCAGGAGCCCTTCCTCGACGGCGAGACGCTGAAATGGCGCCCGGTGCCCGAACACAGCCTCGACGACAAGGTGCTGCGCCCGGTCTCCGACCCGTTCCAGGCCGAGGGGGGCTTGCGCGAACTCAATGGCAATCTCGGCCGCGCGGTCACCAAGACCTCGGCGGTCAAGGCCGAACACCGGATCATCGAGGCGCAATGCGTCGTCTTCGACGACCAGGACGATTTCCTCAAGGCCTTCAAGGCCAAGACGCTGCCGGATGGCGATTTCATCTGCGTGGTCCGCTTCCAGGGCCCGCGCGCCAACGGCATGCCTGAACTCCATTCCCTGACCCCCTCCCTGTCTGCCTTCCTCGACGAAGGCCGCAAGGTGGCGCTGGTCAGCGATGGCCGCATGTCGGGTGCCTCCGGCAAGGTTGCGGCCGCTATTCACCTTACGCCGGAAGCCGTTGACGGCGGCCCCATAGCCAAACTGCGTAATGGTGATATGCTGCGTGTAGACTGCGAAAAAGGAACGGTCGACTATCTCGGGGATGCCACCGAGTTTCTTGAACGGACGAATGCTGAACGGCCAAAAGAAGCCGACGGTATGGGACGGGAGCTTTTTGCGCACATGCGCCGCGCGGTAGGACCCGCGGACGCTGGCGGTGCAGTCTTTTGGTAAGGGTTTATGACAGCGCATTTTGAGACCAATTCGGCCGTATCCTCGGCCAATCGCGTCCTGCGGGGCCTTGTCGGTGACATCGGCGGCACGAATGCCCGCTTTGCCATCGCCGAACGCGCCGACGGCAAGACGAAGCTTTCCAACTTCAAGTCGCTGGAATGCGCCGAGCACAAGGATGTGTACGCGGCGCTCGATGCCTATTTCGGCATGATCGGCGAAAAGCCGGCGCTCGACTATTCGGTCGTGGCCGTCGCCGGTCCCGTCAAGGACGGAGCGATCAAGTTCACCAACCTCGACTGGCTGGTGCGCGAGGACCTGCTTGGCCAGACGACGGGCGCGCGCAATGCCCGCCTGATCAACGACTATGCCGCCCTGGCCTTTGCGCTTCCGCACCTCGAAGCCGCCGATGTCAAGACCATCGGGCAAGTGACCAAGGGCTTCGGCGATGTCCACGCCGTCATGGGCGCGGGCACCGGCTTCGGCGCCTCGGTCCTGGTCGGCGGCAAGTACGGTCCGTACTGCCTGTCGACCGAAAGCGGCCATATGAGCTTCGCGCCGGTCAACGACTACGAGTCGGAAATCCTGCGCTTCCTGCGCAAGAAGTACGGCCGCGTCACCATCGAAATGCTGCTGTCGGGTCCGGGCCTGGTCAATCTGTACCAGGCGATCTCGTCGATCCGCGGCGAACCGGCGCATGACCTGACGCCCGCCCAGATCACGCATCTGGACGGCGAGGACGCGACCGGCAGCCGTTATACGGTCGAAGCCTTCCTCGATATCCTGGCCAGCGTCTGCGGCGACCTGGCCCTCGCGCACGGCGCGACGTCGGGCATGTTCATCGCCGGCGGCGTCGCCCCGCGCCTGATCAAGCATATCGACGAACTGCGCTTCCGCGCCCGCATGGAGGCCAAGGCCCCGATGACGGCGCTGGTGTCGGCCATTCCGTCCAGCATCATCATCCATCCATACGCGGCGCTGCTCGGTTCGGCCAACGCCTTGACGGACGCCGAGATACTGGGCTAACGCAGCGGCAATTCGCGGTACCCATTCTACGGCCGCTGCGTGCAGCGGCCGTTCTTTTGGAGCGTCATGACTTAGGGTGAAGTCGGAGACTTGCAGAAAGTCCCCCCTTCCGTCACTCGCTCCGCTCGTGCCACCTTCCCCGTAAACGGGGAAGGAATTAGAGAGTTAAACTCCCTTCCTTCCCCGTTTACGGGGAAGGTGGCTGGATCGGCGTCAAGCCGAGCCAGACGGAAGGGGGGATACGGCGTCACAGCGCGTAGGGCTGTTTCAACGTAAAACCACAACGATCCAGATCTGAGCGAGGCCTCCCCATGTCGACCCATCCCGATGTCCCCAAGTTCATGACCATGGGCCCCGTGCTGCCGGTCATGGTGATCCCGTCGCTCGACCAGGCCGTGCCGCTGGCCGAGGCCCTGATCAAGGGCGGCATCAAGGTGCTGGAAATCACCCTGCGCACCGACTGCGCCCTGGCCTCGATCGAAGCCATCGCCAAGGCCTTCCCGGAAGCGGTGGTCGGCGCCGGCACCGTGCTGTCGCCCGACGACGCCAAGGCGGCCGCCGATCACGGCGCGCGCTTTGCGGTATCGCCCGGCCTGACCGAAAAGCTGGCCGGCCAGACCTCGCTGCCGTTGCTGCCGGGTGTCGCGACCTCGTCCGAAGTCATGCGCGCGCTGGAATGGGGCTTCACGCACCTGAAATTCTTTCCGGCGGTCCCGGCCGGCGGCGTGCCGGCGCTGAAGGGTATCGGCGGTCCGCTGGCGGCGGCGAAATTCTGCCCGACCGGCGGCGTCGACGTGAAGAACGCGGCCGACTTCCTGGCCCTGCCGAACGTCCTGTGCGTCGGCGGATCGTGGGTCGCGCCGGCGTCCGCCATGAACGAAGGCCGCTGGGACGAGATCACCAAACTGGCTGCCGAAGCCGTGGCGACCTTCGGGAAAAAGTAACGCCCTGTTCTGAATTCCAGCGGCGATTGATCTGCCTTGATCGCCGTTGCCAAGGGCGGCTGCCCGCCGCGCATGTTTGCGCGAGCCATGCGGCGTTTGAGCTGAAAACACTAATATCAACGGTCGTTCCTCACGGCCGTTGATATCAAAGCGCTCCGTTTCGTTTCCGGACTAAAAGGCTTGCACGGTTTTTGCAAAGCGCTTTAGCAATTGACAAAGCCCGCGTTGCAGCAAATTGTGGGTTCACACTTCAGGTATTCGGGAAGACATTGGTGACGCAGATCAAGGCTCCGGCAGAGAGAGCCGCATCACTCACGGCCACCAACGCGGTATCGACCATCAACGACGTGGCGCGCCTGGCCGGTGTATCGATCAAGACCGTATCGCGCGTCATGAACAACGAGCCGAACGTGCGTGAAGAGACGCGCGCCAAGGTCAAGGAAGCCGCCGGCCTTCTGCATTATCGCCCGAACCTGCTGGCCCGGTCGTTGGCCGGCTCACGCAGCTTCCTGCTGTGCCTGCTCTATCACAACCCGGTGCCGACCTATATCAACAACATGCACCAGGGCGTCATCGACCGCTGCCGCCAGAACGGCTACCACCTGCTGGCCGAGCCGCAGGACCTCCAGGGCGGCGACCTGGAACGCTCGATCGCCGGGCTTCTGGCGACCGTGCGCCTCGACGGCGTCATTCTGACGCCGCCCTTGTGCGACATGGCCGTGGTCATGCAGACGATTGAAGCGGCGGCCGTGCCCTATGTCCGGGTTTCGCCCTTCCTCTATCCCGGCCGCACCGCGGCGGTGCGCATGGACGAGGCGGGCGCGGCGCGCGAGGCGACGCAATACCTGTTGAACAAGGGCCACCGCGACATCGGCTTCATCATGGGCCACCCCGAGCACGGCGGCACGCACCTGCGCTACCAGGGCTATGTCTCGGCCATGCGCGACGCCGGTATCGAGCCGCGCGCCGAATGGATCAAGCAGGGCTATTTCAACTTCGAATCGGGCGTCGAGGCCGGCAAGGCGTATTTCTCCGCCGAAAAGCGTCCGACAGCCATCTTCTCGTCGAACGACGACATGGCGTTCGGCCTGATGAGCGTTGCCCAGCAGATGGGCATCCGCATTCCGGACGACATTTCGATCATCGGCTTCGACGACACGCCGGGTTGTACCCTGATCTGGCCGCACCTGACGACGATCCGCCAGCCGATCCTCGACATGGCCTATGCCGCCGCCGATATTTTGCTGTCGCGCACCACGGGCGAAGACGACGGCCCGGCCATGAACGACATCGTGCGCGAGATGCCGTTTACCCTGATCGAACGCGATTCGGTCCGCGCGCGCTGACCTCGTTTCCTTACAATTGACCGCCGCTGTCAGCGGCTTTTCCGTCATTCCGGGCAAAAAAAACCCGATGAACCGTTACCGGTTCATCGGGGTCAAAGGCCAGTGCCTTCCAAATAATGCCACATTTAAGAAGGCGCTTTAAAACCGCAGAATCCGCCGGGGCGAAAAAGGGAAAGTTCCCGGAAGAAACGGCGCGGTTTTAAACACGAACCCGATACCTGCCGGAGGAAAAAAGAGGCAGACACCAGGAAACAGGGTGTCTCGTATTTAGCCAAATCTGACAACGCTGTCAAATAAATTCTAAAAACAAATATATTTTTTCAATAGGCGGTCGATTTTTCCGTTTTCGATCCGCTCGTTAAGCGTGTCGCCGGTTGACGGCACGTGATAGCGCTGTCAATAAATAGGCAGGATCCGGCCAGTCACTATCCAAGAAGCCGGACCAGTCTTGCGCGGCAGCCACGAGAAGGGCGCCTGCAACCATCGGAAGAACTCGAAAGTCAGTACCAAGGGAGACCCATGTCCGCCATCGCCAACCGGGACGCTGTTCCCGCCACTTCGCCTTTGAAGTCGCGCCTGATGGCCGGCATCGCTCTTGCCATGATTGCCGCCGTCGCGGTCGACGCCTCGGGCGCCTCGGCCAAGGCGCGCCCCGCCGCGCATAAGCCGGCAAAGGCAAAAACGGCAAAAGCCCCCGCTGTGATCGCGGTCGATGCGGCGTGGCCGAAGCTTGAGGCCGCGGGCCTCGTCGATCCCGCCACCGAGGCGAAGATCACCGACATCATGTCGAAGATGACGCTTGAGGAAAAGGTCGGCCAGACCGTCCAGGCCGACATCAACTTCATCAAGCCGGAAGACCTCAAGACCTACCCTCTGGGTTCGATCCTGGCGGGCGGCAATTCGTCGCCGGGCGGCAATGAGCGCGCCACGCCCGACCAGTGGCTGCAACTGGCCGACGACTACTGGCGCGCGGCGCTGGAGCGTCCGACCAAGGCGCCGATCCCGCTGCTGTTCGGCATCGACGCCGTCCACGGCCATTCGAACCTGGTCGGCGCGGTCATCTTCCCGCACAATGTCGGCCTGGGCGCCGCGCACGACCCCGAGCTGATCAAGAAGATCGGCGAGGTCACGGCCGATGAAATGTCGCTGGCCGGCGTCGACTGGACCTTTGCGCCGACCGTCGCGGTATCGCGCGACAAGCGGTGGGGCCGCTCCTACGAATCCTATTCCGAAAACCCGGCCGATGTGGCCGCCTATTCCGGCATGATGGTCGAGGGCCTGCAAGGCGTCGATGGCGGCAAGGACGGCGTCAAGCCGGGCCATATCATGTCCAGCGCCAAGCACTTCCTGGGCGACGGCGGCACCAAGGACGGCAAGGACCAGGGCGACGCCCAGGTCACCGAAGCCGACCTGGCGCGTATCCACGGCGCCGGCTATCCGCCCGCCATCAAGGCCGGCGTCCTGTCGGTCATGGCGTCCTTCTCGTCGTGGAACGGCCAGAAGATGGCCGGTAATTCGCGCCTGATCACCGGTGCGCTGAAGCAGCGCATGCATTTCGACGGTTTCGTCATCACCGACTGGAACGCGCAAGGCCAGGTTCCGGGCTGCAAGAATGACGACTGCCCGGCGGCCATGAATGCCGGCATCGACATGTTCATGGCGCCGGATTCGTGGAAGGGCATGTACGCCAACACGCTGGCCGAGGTTAAGGCGGGCAAGATCCCGATGTCGCGCCTCGACGACGCCGTGCGCCGAATCCTGCGCGCCAAGCTCAAGGGCGGCCTGTTTACGCTGGGGGCACCCAAGGACCGGGCGCTGGCCGGCAAGTGGCAGAACCTCGGTTCGGCCGAACATCGCGCGGTGGCGAGGGCTGCCGTGCGCGAGTCGCTGGTTCTGATCAAGAACCAGTCGCACCTCCTGCCGCTGAAGGCCGGGGCGAAGATCCTGGTTGCGGGCGACGGCGCCGACAATATCGGCAAGCAGGCCGGCGGCTGGACCATCACCTGGCAGGGCACGGGCAACGCCAATTCCGACTTCCCCAACGGCCAGTCGATCTATGGCGGTATCAAGGACGCCGTCACCCAGGCCGGCGGCACGGCTATCCTTGCGACGGACGGCAGCTTCACCGACAAGCCGGACGTGGCCATCGTCGTCATCGGCGAAGACCCCTATGCCGAATTCCAGGGCGACCGCACCAACCTGGCCTACAAGCAGGGCGACACGACGGACCTCGACCTGATCGTCAAGCTGAAGCGCCAGGGCGTCAAGGTCGTGACGGTGTTCCTGTCGGGCCGCCCCCTGTGGACCAACCCCATCATCAACGCGTCGGACGCCTTCGTCGAAGCCTGGCTGCCCGGCACGGAAGGCGGCGGTATCGCCGACGTGCTGATCGGCGACGCCAACGGCCAGCCGCGCAACGATTTCAAGGGCAAGCTGACCTTCTCGTGGCCGAAGAAGGCCAACCAGGGACCGCTCAATGTCGGTACGCCGGGTTACGACCCGCTGTTCGCCTATGGCTACGGCCTGACCTACAAGGACGACGGTGACCTCAACCAGCTGTCGGAAGATTCCGGCGTGGCCGACGAGCCCGTCGCCAATGTCGACACCTATTTCACCGCCGGCCGTATCAAGGCGCCCTGGGCGTTGAACCTGATCGACGCCGGCGGCAAGACGGCGGGCGATCACGACACCTTCTCGAGCCCCAAGGGCAATGTCACGCAAAGCGCCGTTGACGCCGGCAAGCAGGAAGCGGGCCGTTCGCTGGTCTTCAAGGCCGCGGGCGAGGCGGCTGTCACAGGTGACGCCGTCGATCTCAGCCGCCAGCAATCGGGCAAGATGACGATCGGCATCACCTATCGCCTCGATGCGCCGGTCACAGGCCCCGTCCTGCTGGGCATGGGCAAGGACGCGGCGTCGGAACACCGGATCGACGTTTCCGGCATCCTCAAGGCGCCGGTCGGCCAATGGGGCACGCTGAAGGTCACGCTCGACTGCTTTGCATCGGCCGGGGTCGACATGAAGGCCATCGGCGTGCCGCTGTCGATCAGCACAGACAAGCCGCTGTCGATCAGCTATTCGACGATCAAGATCATGTCGGACGAGGGCGACGGCACCTGCCCGGCGCACTGATCGGACACGGATTTCAGGCGATGGCCGGGGCGAAAGCTCCGGCCATTTTCGTTGTGCGTCCAGGAATACGAATACCCGCCCGGGCGAGCCCCATTCCGCGCGATTGATTTTGCGGTTAAGCTGTGGTTAGGTGCTACCTAAATTATATTACAATCTAAGCGCAAAACGCGCACCGCTACGGGGAAACCATGCCTGACTTGACCCATTTCCTGCCTTCGAGCAGTTTTTTGAAGAGTCTCGACATCTGGATCGTGCTCTTCTACGCCGTCTCCATCTTCGTCCTGGCCCAGATCGTTTCGCGTCGCAAGGCGACTGAAGAGGTCTCGTCCAAGGGCTACTTCCTGGCCGGCAACACCCTGCCCTGGTGGGCCATCGGCGCCTCGCTGATCGCGGCCAACATCTCGGCCGAGCAGATCATCGGCATGTCCGGCTCGGGCTACCGCATCGGCCTGGCCATCGCCTCCTATGAATGGATGGCGGCAATCACCCTGATCATCGTCGGCAAGTACTTCCTGCCGGTCTTCCTGCGCAACGGCGTCATGACCATGCCGGGCTTCCTGCAGCAGCGCTTCGGCCCCAGCGTGAAATACCTGATGGCCGTGTTCTGGCTGGGCCTCTACGTCTTCGTCAACCTGACCTCGATCCTGTGGCTGGGCGGCACGGCGGTGACGACCGTGACGGGCCTGGACCCCGTGATCGTGCTGATCGGCCTCGGCATCTTTGCCCTGCTGTACCAGATCTCGGGGGGCCTCAAGGCCGTGGCCCTGACCGACATCGTGCAGGTGACCCTGCTGGTGCTGGGCGGCCTGATCATCGCCGGCCTGACCCTGACCAAGATCGGCGGTGAACAGTCGCTCGGCGGTTTCGTCAACGGCTTCAACACGCTGTGGGGCAGGTTCCCCGAGCACTTCCACATGATCCTGCCGAAGACCAGCCCCTTCTATGCCGACCTGCCAGGCATCGCCGTCCTGGTCGGCGGCCTGTGGATCATGAACATCTCGTACTGGGGCTTCAACCAGTACATCATCCAGCGCGCCCTGGCGGCCAAGAGCACGGCCGAAGCGCAGAAGGGCATCGCCTTCGCTGCCTATCTCAAGCTGCTGATGCCGCTGATCGTCGTCGTTCCGGGCATGGCCGCCCTGCTGCTGGCGCCGAACCTGACGGTCGCCGACCACGCCTATCCCGAAATGATGAAGCTGCTGCCGACCGGTCTGCTCGGCCTCGTCTTCGTGGCCCTGACCTTCGCGGTCATCTCGTCGACGGCGTCGAAGATCAACTCGATCTCGACCATCTTCACGCTCGACATCGTCGCGCCGCTCAATCCGGCCCTCAGCGACAAGACGCTGGTGACCATCGGCCGTATCGCCTCGGTCGTTGCCGTGGCCATCGCGATCACCGTCGCCAAGCCGCTGCTCGGCAAGTCGGACCAGGTCTTCCAGTACATCCAGGAATATACCGGCTTCTTCACGCCGGGCATCGTCGTGATCTTCGCGCTCGGCATGTTCTGGAAGCGCTGCTCGACCGCGGGCGCCTTCGTCGCGGTCCTCAGCTCCTTCCTGCTGTCGTGCGCCGCCAAGATCTGGCTGCCGGCAGTACCGTTCATGAACCGCGTCGGCTGGGTCTTCCTGGCGTCGACCGTCCTGTGCGTGCTGGTGTCGTTCATCATCCCGAACAAGCGCGAAGTCTCGACCCTGACGCTGGAGGGCGTAAGCTTCAAGACCTCGACCGCCTTCAACATTCTGGGCGTCGGCGTCATCGCCATCCTGATCGGCCTTTATACCGTCTTCTGGTAAGCCGAAGGGTTTGCGTGTTCCAACGGTGATCGCAAATCACCGTTGGCAAGGGCGCCAATCTTTCGGCCTTTGGCCACCGCCGCCGATGCGGCGAGCCATGCGGGCTTGAGTTAAAAAAAGCGGCAGGAGTGATCCTGCCGCTTTTTGCATCTGTGCATCGGTAGTGTCATGATTGCCAAATTTTAACGGGTGTCGCGCCACGACTCTTGCTAATACCGTTGCAAACGCAAGGAAAACGACATGCAGGTCCTGATCGTCGAGGATGACAACGAAGCCGCGCTCAACATGCAGAAGGGCCTGAAGGAAGCCGGCATCGAGGCACGGCTTGCCAGCGATGGGCAACAGGGACTGGATGCGGTCAAGGCTCAGCGCCCCGACGTCATCATTCTCGATCGCATGATGCCCGTCATGGACGGCGTCACCATGCTGCAGCACATGCGCGCCGACGGCAACGACGTCCCGGTGCTGTTCCTGTCCGCGCTGGGCGAACTCGAAGACCGGGTGTCGGGCCTGCGCGCCGGCGCCGACGATTATCTGGTCAAGCCCTATGCCCTGCCGGAGCTGGTGGCGCGCGTCGAGGCGCTGGGCCGGCGCAAGGAAAAGGACACGGTCGAAACGTCGCTCAAGGTCGGCGACCTCGAAATGAACCTGATCTCGCGCCAGGTGAAGCGTGAGACGACGCTGATAGACCTGCAGCCGCGCGAGTTCCAGTTGCTCGAATTCCTCATGCGCCACGCCGGCCAGAGCGTGACGCGCACCATGCTGCTCGAAAAGGTCTGGGCCTATCATTTCGACCCGCAGACCAATGTCATCGACGTGCACATTTCGCGCCTGCGCGCCAAGCTCGACAAGGGCTTCGACCGGCCGATGCTGCACACGGTGCGCGGCGAAGGCTATCAGCTGAAGGCGTGATGTTTTGAAAAGGGCCAAGGCTTTTCTCGGCCCTCCCTGCTTGCGGGGAGGGGGGACCACGCGAAGCGTGGTGGGCGGGGCTCTTCTCGGAAAGCCGTCAAGACTTGCGACACCTTTCATATAAGCACTGATGAATTGCGAACGCGAAATCCGGTGGAAGTGCCCCGCCCACCGCCTGACGGCGGTCCCCCCTCCCCATAAATGGGGAGGGCGAAGAAGATCGTCGTTGCACGCAACAGCCGTCCGCCATGACTAATCTCGTCCATTCCATCCGGAGCCGTATCGAGGACCTGGCGCGGTTCGAGGTGTCCGGCGTCTTCAAGCCGAACTTCTTCCGCCAGACGCCTTTCCGGCTGACCCTGGTCTTTCTGGCCGTGTACGTCTTCGTGGCGGCGCTGGTCTTCGGCTATATCTGGCTGGCGACCGCCAGCGAATCCGCGGCCTTCGGCAACGCCACGGTCGATGCCCGCCTGAAAAGCCTGCGCGAGCTCGATGTCCTGCAAGGTCATGCCGCGGTCGTCGGCCGGATCCTGAGCGACGATACGGTCGAGTGGGGCTATGCCAAGGGCGCCTTCGACGCCTCGGGGCAATTGCTGGCCCAGAATTCGCGCACCAAGTCGGAAGGACAGTCGTTAAGCCGCGCCATGGTCCAGGCGGGGCTGGAGCGCGACCCGCATCCCGGCGACATCGCCACCATCGGCGTCGCCAGCAGTTCCAAGACCGGCGAGACGCGCTTCCAGGGCCGCGTCCAGCGGCTCGACGACGACTTCTACGTCTTCGTCGCCATGGACATGTCGTGGGCCGACCACGGCTTCCGGCAGGAACTGAAGGCAGCCCTGGGCGGAGGACTTCTGGTCGTCATGCTGGGCCTGTTCGTCGGCACGCTGATCAACCAGGAGGTCACGCGCTCGGTGGCGCGGGTCACGGCGGTGCTCAGCCAGGTGCAGGAGGGCAATCTAAAGGCGCGGATTCCCGTGCGCGACACCGGCGACGAAATCGACGACCTGTCGATCCGTATCAATGAGACTCTCGACCGCATGGAAAAGACCATGGGCAATCTCAAATATGCCGGCGACGCCATTGCCCACGATTTGCGCTCGCCCCTGTCGCGGCTGCGCTCGAAGTTGGAAGTGTCGTTGTTCGAGGTCGAGCAGGACCCCAGCCAGGCGCACGACGCCCTGCAACGCGCGCTCGAGGAAACCGACCAGCTGCTGCGCACCTTCCAGACCGTCTTCGCCATTTCGCGCCTGCAGGCCGCCGGCCAGGCGCCCGAACAGGCCCTGTTCCCGGCGTCGGACCTTGCCGCCGACATGGCCGAGCTTTACGAGGCCGTCGCCGCCGACAAGGGGCTCGAGTTCGAGTCCGAGATCGAGCCGGGCGTGCGCGCCTTCGGCAATCGTGACTTCGTGGCGCAGGCCCTGGCCAATCTGCTCGACAACGCCATCAAGTACACGCCGGAGGGGGGAGGGGTGACCTTCCGCCTGCGCCGCACCTCGCAGCGCGAGATCGAGTTTTCGATCACCGACACCGGCCCGGGCGTGCCGGAAAAGGATCGCCCGCGCATCGCCGAGCGCTTCGTGCGCCTGGAAAACAGCCGCTCTCTTCCGGGCGTGGGCCTGGGGCTGTCGATGGTCGATGCCGTCGCCGTGGCCCACAAGGGGCGGCTGGTCATCGACGAAGGCCCTGGCCGTTTCGGCGACCAGGGACCGGGCTTGCGCACCGCATTGGTGTTGCCGCCGCTGCAAGGGTAGGTCATTTCCTTATTTTGCTTGGTCTTAGGTTTGAATCGTTGCAATAATTAAAGCCATTGCAGCGTATTCCCGGGACACAGACGCCTATCATGACTGATGTGCTTTTTTCCTCGCTCGTAGACCGCCTGCATCCGTGCGGGCCGATCATCAACGAGACGGCTGCCGGTTATGTCATGGAGACCCTGTACGAGGTCGCCCGCGCCGAGGGCTGGCGCGACGTTCTGGAACAGGCGGATGCGGCGCTGAGGCCCGTGGTGGCCGCTTCGCCCTATCTCGCCGGCATCATGAAGCGCGATCCGCAGCGGCTGCGCGAAACCCTGATCACCCCGCCCGAAGCCCGTCTGCGCGCCATCCTGCTGGCCACCGAAGCCATCGAGCAGCAGGCCCTGACGGTCGACGTCGCCGATCTTGCCCTTGCCAAGAAGGTCCTGCGCCACCTCAAGGCCGAATGCCACCTGCTGACGGCGCTGGCCGATCTCGGCGATGTCTGGAGTCTCGACCACGTCACGGCGGCCCTGACGCGTTTCGCCGATGCGGTGACCTCGGCGGCGCTTGCGCTGGTGGTGCGCGAGGAAAGCGACAAGGGCCGGCTCGAGGATTATGACCGCAGCGAACGCGGTGTCCTGCCGGGCATGTTCGTCCTGGCCATGGGCAAGCACGGCGCCGGAGAGCTCAACTATTCGTCGGATATCGACATCACCTTTTTCTGCGACCTCGACCGCCTGCCGGTCAAGGAAAACGTCGATCGCCAGACCTTTGCCGACCGCGTGGCGCGCCAGGTCGCGGTCATCCTGTCGGAACGCACGGGTGACGGCTATGTCTTCCGCGTCGACCTGCGCCTGCGCCCCGACCCGTCGTCAACGCCGACCGTGGTCAGCGTGCCCTTCGCGCTGAACTATTACGAGTCGGTCGGCCAGAACTGGGAGCGCGCCGCCTTCATCAAGGCGCGGCCGGTCGCCGGCGACATGATCGAGGCCAAGGCGTTCATGCAGGACCTGACGCCCTTCATCTGGCGGCGCAGCCTCGACTATCCCGCCATCGCCGACGTCCACTCGATCAAACGTCAGATCCATGTCTACAAGGTCGACGAGCGCCTGGAGGCGGCCGGCGCCAATCTCAAGCTCGGCGCCGGCGGCATCCGCGAAATCGAATTCTTCGCCCAGACTCAACAGTTGATTCTGGGCGGCCGCGACCCGTCGCTGCGGTCGCGGCGCACGCTCGATGCGCTTGATGCGCTGCGCCGGGCGGGACACCTGGCGCCGGCCGTGGCGAAAGAGCTGAAACAGGCCTACTGCCGCCTGCGCGACTGGGAACACCGTGTGCAGATGGTGCACGATGAGCAGACGCACGAACTGCCCGAGGCCGAGGATGCGCGCAATCACGTGGCGGCCCTGTCGGGTTTCACCAACCTGTCGCGCTTCGACCTGGCCGTGTCGCGCACCCTGCGCCTGGTCAACGGGCACTATGGTGAGCTGTTCTCGGAAGACGAACCCCTGTCGTCGTCCTTCGGCTCGCTGGTCTTCACCGGCGTCGAAGGTGATCCGGAGACGATCAAGACCCTGACGCGCATGGGCTTCGACAATCCGGAACAGGTCTCGGCGACCATACGGTCTTGGCACCACGGCCGCATTCCGGCGACGCGGTCCGAACGGGGCCGCGAACTGTTCACGCGTCTGGTGCCGCGCCTGCTCGAAGCGCTCAACGAAACCGGCAATCCGTCGATTGCGTTCGCGCGTTTCGCCTCCTTCTTCGTCACCCTGAACGCCGGCGTGCAAATCCAGTCGCTGTTCCTCGCCAACCCCAAGCTGTTCAAGACGATCGTCGATATCATGGGCGTGTCGCCGCGCCTGGCGCAGATGCTGGCGCGCTATCCGACCAGCTTCGACGCCATGTTGGACGCCGGCTTCTTCGATCCGCTGGGCGCCGAGCTCGACCACCTGATCGCACGCGAGGTCGAACGCGTGCCGGGCGACCTCGAAGCCGTGATGAACGCGCTGCGCCGCGTCGGCCGCGAGCAGCAGTTCCGCATCGGCATGCAGATCCTGTCGGGCCGGCTCGAAACCGAGGCGGCCGGCGCCGCCTATGCGCGCCTGGCCGATGCCTGCATCAACCACCTGGCGCCGCTGTCGATCGAGGACATCCGCCGCCAGGCCGGCACGCTCGACGGCCAGGTGGCGATTGTCGCGCTCGGCAAGCTCGGCTCGCAGGAAATGACGGCGACGTCCGATCTCGACCTGATGGCCGTCTATCTGCCCGACGACCCCTCAGCCATGTCGACCGTCAAGGGCTGGGCGGCCGAAACCTGGTTCGGGCGCTTCACACAGCGCCTGATCGCCGCCCTGTCGGCGCCGACCCACGAAGGCTTCCTGTACGAGATCGACATGAAACTCAGGCCCACAGGCGCCAAGGGCCCGGTGGCTGTGTCGCTGGCGGCCTTCGAGAACTACTACACCAAGGAGGCCGACACCTGGGAGTTCCAGGCCCTGACCCGCGCGCGTATCGTCTGGTCCAGCTCGGCCGACTTTGCCGACCTGGTGCGGCTCAAGATCGAGACCATCCTGCGCAGCCAGCGGTCGCGCGGCGAGACGGCGCTGGATGTGCTCAACATGCGCGCCCTGATGGAGAAGGAGCGGCCGGCCAAGTCGTTCTGGGACTTCAAGCTGAGCGTCGGCGGCCAGGTCGACGCCGAATTTGCCGCCCAGTACCTGCAACTGATCCACGCCGCCGACGGCGGGCCGTTGCGGTCGGGCACGCTCCAGGCCCTGTCGGCCATGCAGCGCGCAGGCCTGGCCTCGGCGGCCGACATCGAGGCCCTGAGCCTGGCCTGGCGCGTGCAGCAGTCCCTGGCCCAGGTCATGCGCGTGTCGCTGACCGAAACCGACGATCCGCACAGCGAGCCCGAGGCCTTCCAGCGCAAGCTGGCGCGCGCCGTGCATACGCGCAGGCTCGATACCCTGGAAAAGAAGCTGCGCGATATCCGCAAGCGCGCCAGAACAGCGTTCGAGTCGATTGTATCGCCGAACTAGGGTTTGTACCTCCCCGTCGCGAAGCGATGGGGAGGGGGACCACACGACTGAGCCAATGCGTCAGCATTGGTAAAGGAGATGTGGTGGTGGGGTTTCTTGCTTACTTTCCAAGACATTGGTGTTTGCAGGTAAGCAAGAAACCCCACCACCACCCTACGCTAATGCTCCGGGCGGTCCCCCTCCCCATTTTCTTCGAAAACGGGGAGGTACAAGGAAGGCGCAAGAAAAAATCCACAGGCGCGACGGGGACACGGGGCATCATCCGTGAAAGGAGCAAGACCGGCCGGACAGACCCGCCCGGTATTCCAGCAAGGACACATGCCCATGTCTAAAATGCGCCTTTTCTCCGCCGTTGTCATCGCGGCCGCAGCCCTCACGACCGCCGCCCACGCGCAAGGCTGGGGTGGTCAGGGTGGCCGGGGCGGCGGCATGCTCGGCCGCTACGACACCGACAAGGACGGCAAGGTCAGCCTGGCCGAATACGAAGCCGGCCGGCAAATGATGTTCCAGCGCCTCGACGCCGACGGCAATGGCACTGTTACCTTCGCCGAACTCGATGCCGCCAAGCAGAAGGCCGGTGACGATCCGCGCGCCCAGATGATGCTGAAGCGCATCGACGCGCTGAAGGCCGCCGACACAAACGGCGACCAGGCGATCTCTGCCGATGAATACAAGGCTGCCGTCGATGCCGAGTTCAAGACGCTCGACAAGAACGGCGACGGCTTCCTGACGGAAGACGAGATGCCCCAGATGGGCGGCGGTCACTAATACCAAGGTCATGAAGAATGACTCTCGGTATTAGTTTTTTTCAGCTCAGACGCCGCATGGCTCGCGCAAACGTGCGCGGCGGGCGGTCGCCCTTGCCAACGGCAATAGTTGCCGTTGGAGAACCGTTTTAACAGTTCGCGTAACCGGGTCGCCTTAACGGGCGACCCATGCTAAACAGGAAGGGACGCCCATGCCCGAACCGCACGCTCCATCGCTGACGCTCGTCTGGTCCGCCGATCCGGCGAACCCTGAGACGGCGGGTGCGCGGAGTGCGGCGCCTGCGGAAAGGATTTTGGCTACGGACCCGGACGAGCAGCTTCTCGAACGCATCGGCCGTGGCGACACCACGGCGGTGTCGGTTCTGGTGTCGCGCAAACTGCCCAAGCTCCTGTCGCTGGCCCGCCGCATGCTGGGCGACGCGATCGAAGCCGAGGATGTGGCGCAGGAAACCCTGTTGCGCACCTGGAAACAGGCGGCGGTCTGGGTGCCGGGCAAGGCGCGCATCGACACCTGGATGCATCGCGTGGCGCTGAACCTGTGCTACGACAGGCTGCGGCGCCGGCGAGACACCTCGTCGACCGACGACATCGAACTGGTCGATCCCGCGCAGAGCGCGCCGGCCAGGATCGAGGCCGACCAGACGGCGAAGCAGGTCCGGGCGGCCATCACCGCCCTGCCGGAACGCCAGCGCGAGGCCATCCAGCTCACCTATTACCAGGAGCTGTCCAACCAGGAGGCCGCCGGGGTAATGAATGTCAGCGTCGAGGCTTTGGAAAGCCTGCTGGCGCGGGCAAGACGCAGTTTAAGGACCGCCATGTCGGGGGCGGACAATAAGGACCCCAAAGAGAGCATGGGGAAACGGAAATGACAGTCATCAGAGTAACATCCCTGACCGAAGAGCGCTTTCGCGAGATCGTCGACGCCTATGGCGCCGATCCGGCCCGCTGGCCCGAAGCCGAGCGCGCCGCCGCCGCGATTTTCGCCCGCAATCATCCGGACATTTCGGAGCCGGTGCTCGAAGCCGCGCGCCAGCTCGATGCCTGGCTCGATGCCGACCTGATCGACGTGCCTGAGGATGACGTCCTCGACGCTCATGCCCGCGCCGTCGCGGCCTTTGTCGACGCCCATGTCGATACCGCCGACGTCCTGCCCGTGCCGATGCGCCGTCCGCGGCCGATGCCGCTGGTCTGGGCGACCGGCGTGGCCCTGGCGGCCTGCATCGCCGGTGCGGTCCTTGGCATCAATGTCTCGATGCAGAGCATCGGCGACCTGCGCGCCCAGAGCGTTCTGGACCAGGCGCAACTGTCCGACGGGGAGAACTGACGGATGGGCAGCGGCAAGCTCAAATGGGCGCTGGGTATCTCGGTGGTCGTCAACCTCTTCCTGATCGCCGGGATCGTGGCGGGCGTGTCTGTGATCCACCACCATGTCCGGGACTGGCAGCAGCATCGCGGCAATCCCAACCAGGCCTGGGACGATGTCGAAGCCAAGCTGACGCCCGAGGAGTCGGCGCATATCCGCCAACTGGTCAAGGCGGCGGCCCTGCAAACCGAGCCGGACATGGACAAGGCGCGTGACCTGCGAAAGCAGGCCGAGGCCCTGGCCGCCCAGGATCCGTACGACGCCGCCAAGGTGGTCGATCTGGCCGAACAGGCGCGGTCCTATGAGAATATGTCGCGTGCCCGCGTCGAAACAGCACTGATCCAGGATCTGGCGCATCTCCCGGCCGGCCAGCGCAAGCTGGTGGCAGGATATGTCCTGCGGCCCGGTTTCCGTCTGCGCCGCCTGCTGGGCCCCATGCAGGACCATAAGGGGCCGCCACCGGAAAACGCCTCGCAGGTCTCGGCGCAGGCCCAATCTTCGCATTAAGGTCCCGTAAAGGAACGGTCTTGACTTTCCTGTAAAGGATTGCCGGTGCGACGCCGTTCCGGGGCGGCGCCTTATCGACAGCTTATCATTTCTTTATTTCCGATCCGGCGAACGCCATCGCGTCTTTATCGACGCAGGCGCTTCCTCATGGGTTACGGCGGGGTGATGCCGGGACTCTAACTATTCGGAATATAAAGATATGGTGCCGCCATTGAGTGCCGCCCTCGAGCTTGTCGACGAACCGGTCGGCACGGGAGGCGAACTCGTCGCGCTCCTGCACGCGCTCAACGCCCTGCGCAAGGGCCAGTCCGATGTCCGCCTCCCCAGCGACTGGACCGGCGTCGCCGGCAAGGTCGCCGACGCCTTCAACGACGTCGTCGAGATGAACGAGCGCATGGCCGCCGAACTGGGGCGGCTGTCGAAGTCGGTCGGTAAGGAAGGCAAGCTGAGCCAGCGCCTGAATCTGGGTGATGTCGGCGGCTTCTGGCGCGGTTCGGTGGAATCCGTCAACGACCTGATCGACGACCTGGTGCACCCGACGACCGAAACCGCACGCGTCATCGGCGCCGTCGCCCAGGGCGACCTGTCGAAGACCATGGCCTTGCAGATCGACGACCGGCCGCTGCAGGGCGAATTCCTGCGCACCGCCAAGACCATCAACACCATGGTGGAACAGCTGGGCGCCTTCGCCGCCGAAGTGACGCGGGTGGCGCGCGAAGTCGGTACCGAAGGCAAGCTGGGCGGTCAGGCCAAGGTTGAGGGCGTGTCGGGGACCTGGAAGGACCTGACCGACTCGGTGAACTCGATGGCGGGCAACCTGACCTCGCAGGTGCGCAATATCGCCGACGTGACGACCGCCGTGGCCAACGGCGACCTGTCGAAGAAGATCACCGTCGATGTGAAGGGCGAAATCCTCGAACTGAAGGACACCATCAACACCATGGTGGACCAACTTCGTTCTTTTGCGTCGGAAGTGACGCGGGTGGCGCGCGAAGTCGGCACCGAAGGCAAGCTGGGCGGCCAGGCCAAGGTGGAAGGCGTGTCGGGGACGTGGAAGGACCTGACCGACTCGGTGAACTCGATGGCCGGTAACCTGACCTCCCAGGTCCGCAACATCGCCCAGGTGACGACCGCGGTGGCCAATGGCGACCTGTCGCGCAAGATTACCGTGGACGTGAAGGGCGAAATCCTGGAGCTGAAGGACACGGTCAACGCCATGGTGGATCAGCTCAACTCGTTCGCCGCCGAAGTGACGCGGGTGGCGCGCGAAGTGGGTACCGAAGGCAAGCTGGGCGGCCAGGCCGATGTTAAGGGCGTGGCCGGCACCTGGAAAGACTTGACGGATTCGGTGAACATGATGGCCGGGAATCTCACCGGCCAGGTGCGTAACATCGCCGACGTGACGACCGCCGTGGCCAATGGCGACCTGTCGAAAAAGATCACCGTGGACGTCAAGGGCGAAATCCTTGAGCTTAAGGACACGGTCAACGCCATGGTGGACCAGTTGAACTCGTTCGCCGCAGAAGTGACGCGGGTGGCGCGCGAAGTGGGTACCGAAGGCAAGCTGGGCGGCCAGGCCGAGGTCAAGGGCGTGGCCGGGACGTGGAAGGACCTGACCGATTCCGTGAACTCGATGGCCGGGAATCTCACCGGCCAGGTGCGCAACATCGCCGACGTCACCAAGGCCGTGGCGGCGGGCGACCTGTCGAAGAAGATCACCGTCGACGTCAAGGGCGAAATCCTCGAACTGAAGAACACGGTCAACACCATGGTGGACCAGCTGTCGTCCTTCGCGTCGGAAGTGACGCGGGTGGCGCGCGAAGTCGGCACCGAAGGCAAGCTGGGCGGCCAGGCCGAGGTCAAGGGCGTCGCCGGCACGTGGAAGGACTTGACCGACTCGGTGAACATGATGGCCGGCAACCTGACCGGCCAGGTGCGTAACATCGCCGACGTGACGAAAGCCGTGGCGGCGGGCGACCTGTCGAAGAAGATCACCGTGGACGTCAAGGGCGAAATCCTCGAGCTGAAGGACACCATCAACGCCATGGTGGACCAGCTGAACGCCTTCGCGTCGGAAGTGACGCGGGTGGCGCGCGAAGTGGGCACCGAAGGCAAGCTGGGCGGTCAGGCCAAGGTGGAAGGCGTGTCGGGAACGTGGAAGGACCTGACCGACTCGGTGAACTCGATGGCCGGTAACCTGACGGCCCAGGTGCGCAACATCGCCGACGTGACGACCGCCATCGCCAACGGCGAGCTGAAGCGCAAGATCACCGTGGACGTGAAGGGTGAAATCCTCGAACTGAAAGACACCATCAACACCATGGTCGACCAGTTGTCGTCGTTTGCTTCCGAAGTGACGCGGGTGGCGCGCGAAGTCGGTACCGAAGGCAAGCTGGGCGGCCAGGCCGACGTGCAGGGCGTGGCCGGCACGTGGAAGGACCTGACCGACTCGGTGAACATGATGGCGTCCAACCTGACCGGTCAGGTCCGGAACATCGCCGACGTGACGAAAGCCGTGGCGGCCGGTGACCTGTCGAAGAAGATTACCGTCGACGTGAAGGGCGAAATCCTCGAACTGAAGAACACCGTCAACACCATGGTGGACCAGCTGCGATCGTTCGCCTCGGAAGTGACGCGGGTGGCGCGCGAAGTGGGCACCGAAGGCAAGCTGGGCGGCCAGGCCAAGGTCGAGGGCGTGTCGGGGACGTGGAAAGACCTGACCGACTCGGTGAACATGATGGCCGACAACCTGACGTCCCAGGTGCGCGGCATCGCCAAGGTCGTGACCTCGGTCGCCAATGGCGAATTGAAGCGGAAACTGACCGTGGAAGCCAAGGGCGAAATCGCCGAACTGGCCGACACCATCAACTCGATGATCGACACGCTGGCCACCTTCGCCGACCAGGTGACGACCGTGGCGCGTGAAGTGGGTGTCGAAGGCCAACTGGGCGGCCAGGCCAAGGTGCCGGGCGCATCGGGCACGTGGAAGGGGCTGACTGAAAACGTCAACCAGCTGGCCGCCAACCTGACGACCCAGGTGCGCGCCATCGCCGACGTGGCGACCGCCGTGACCAAGGGCGACCTGACGCGGTCCATCACCGTCGATGCGCAGGGCGAAGTCGCCGTGCTGAAAGACAATATCAACGAGATGATCCGGAACCTGCGCGACACGACGCAGAAGAATACGGAGCAGGACTGGCTGAAGACCAACCTGGCCAAGTTCTCGCGCATGTTGCAGGGCCAGCGCGACCTGATGAATGTCGGCCGCATGGTGCTGTCGGAACTGTGTCCGGTGGTCGGCGCGCAGCAGGCTGAATTCTATGTGCTGGACCAGCGCGGCAACGATCCCAAGCTGACCCTGCTGGCCAGCTTCGCGTCGAAGGGCAATGCCGACCTCGGCAAGCAGATCGACCTGGGGCAAGGCGTGCTGGGGCAGTGCGCGCTGGAGAAGCGCAAGATCCTGCTCAACGACCTGCCGGGCGACTACATGTTCGAGATCTCGTCGGGCCTGGGTTCGGGCGCTGCGCGGTCGGTCATGGTGCTGCCGCTGATCTTCGAAGGCGAGGCCAAGGGCGTGCTCGAACTGGCATCGTTCGACGGCTTCAATCCGCTCCACCAGGGGCTGCTCGACCAGCTGACGGAATCGATCGGCATCGTGCTCAACACGATCGAAGCCAATATGCGGACCGAAGGCCTCTTGACCCAGTCGCAGTCGCTGGCTCAACAGCTCCAGACCCGCCAGGAAGAACTGCAACAGACCAACGAGGCGTTGCAGGAAAAGGCCCGCCTGCTGGCGCAGCAGAACCAGGAAGTGGAACGCAAGAATTCCGAAGTCGAACAGGCCCGTCAGGAACTGGAAGACAAGGCCAAGCAGTTGGCGCTTACGTCCAAGTACAAGTCGGAATTCCTCGCCAACATGTCGCACGAACTGCGCACGCCGCTGAATTCGCTGCTTATTCTTTCCGACCAGCTGACCAAGAACCCGGAAGGCAATCTGACGCCGAAGCAGACCGACTCGGCCAAGACGATCCACGCCTCGGGTACAGACCTGCTGATGCTGATCAACGACATCCTCGACCTGTCGAAGATCGAGTCCGGCACGGTGGTCGTGGAATCGGGCGAACTGCGCCTAGACGACCTCAACGGCTACGTCAAGCGGACCTTCAACCACATGGCGGAATCGAAAAACATCGACTTCCTGGCCCATTTCGACGGCCGCCTGCCGCGCTCGATCTTCACCGACGCCAAGCGCCTGCAACAGATCATCAAGAACCTGCTGTCGAACGCCTTCAAGTTCACGCACCACGGCCAGGTCACGCTCAATGTCGAGACGGTGTCGAACGGCTGGTCGTCGGACCACGAGGACCTCAACCGCGCCTCGGAAGTGCTGGCCTTCTCGGTCACCGACACCGGCATCGGTATCGCCGCCGACAAGCAGATGATCATCTTCGAGGCCTTCCAGCAGGCCGACGGTTCGACCTCGCGCAAGTATGGCGGCACGGGCCTCGGCCTCGCCATCTCGCGCGAACTGGCGCGGTTGCTCGGCGGCGAAATCCGCCTGCATTCTGTGCCGGGCCGCGGCTCGACCTTTACGCTGTTCCTGCCGACGACCTATGCCCAGCGCACCCGCAAGGGCCTGTCCGAAGCCCTGGTCCGTATGGAGGTGCCGGCGCTGACCAAGATCGAGCTGCCGGAAACGGAACTGGCCGCCATCACCGCGGAAGCGCTGCCGGCGCTGCTGGCCAACGAGGTCGGCGACGACCGCGCCTTTATCCATTCGGGCGACCCGGTGGCGCTGATCGTCGAGAACGACCTCGGCTTCGCGCGCTTCCTCCTGGATGTTGCGCGCGCCAAGGGTTTCAAGGGCGTGGTCACCTCGCTCGGCGCCTCGGGTCTGGCGTTGACGCACGACCATAAGCCCGACGTCATCCTGCTCGATATCCACCTGCCCGACATGCAGGGCTGGCGGGTCATGGAGCGGCTGAAGAACGACCTGGCGACCCGCCACATCCCGATCTGCATGATCTCGACCGACGAATCGCGCGACCGCGCCCTGACTTCGGGCGCCATGACCTTCGTCACCAAGCCGATCCAGAACCACGAAACGGTCGACAAGCTGATGCAGCAGCTGTCCGATTATGTCGGGCGGCCCAAGCGCCACGTCCTGGTGGTCGGGCCTGACGGCGCACGCCGCGACGACATCGCCGCCCGGGTCGCCATCGATGGCATCGACGCCACGGTTGTGACGCCCGCCGCCGCGCTCAAGAAGATGAAGAAGGCGCTGCCCGACGCCGTCATCCTGGCGGGCGCCGGTGCCGAGGTCGCCGACGAACTGCTGCGCCGCGGCGAGGCGGAGGAGGTCATTGTCGGCCGCACGCCCGTCATCGTCTTTGGCGACGCCGGGGAGGCTGACCTGAAAGCCCTGTCTGGCCTCTACCCCGTGGCGCATGTCCAGTCGGAAGACAGGCTGCTCGACGTGTTGACGCTGCACATCCATCGTCCGGTCGACACGCTGCCGGACGGCGTCCGGTCCACGGTGTCGGGGCTGCATGAATCGAACAGGCTGTTGGTCGGCAAGAAGGTGCTGATCGTCGACGACGACGCGCGCAACATCTTCGCCCTGACCAGCGTCCTGGAAGAGCAGGAGATGAACATCGTGTCGGCCGACAACGGGCGCGAGGCCATCAATATCCTGATGGACGATCCCGATATCGACATCGTGCTGATGGACATCATGATGCCCGAGATGGACGGCATGGAGACGATCCAGGAGATCCGCAAGGTGTCGCGGTTGAAGAACCTGCCGATCGTCGCGGTCACCGCCAAGGCCATGAAGGGCGACCGCGAAAAGTGCATCGAGGCCGGCGCCTGGGATTATCTGTCGAAGCCGGTGGATTCGGCGCAGATGATCACCGTGCTGCGCGCCTGGTTGCACCGGTGAGGGGGCCGGGGGTGGCGAGGATAGAAGAGACAATGAGTGCAATGAGTACCCATCCGGGACCGGAGCAGATCCTGCTGGTCGACGACCGGCCGGCCAACCTGATGGTCTACCAGACCATACTGGAAGAGCTTGGCCAGACCCTAATCACGGCCAATTCGGGCGAGGAGGCGCTGAAACTCGTATTGAAACACGACTTCGCCGTCATCCTGCTCGACGTCAACATGCCGACAATGAGCGGCTTCGAGACGGCGGCCTTGATCCGCAAGCGCAAGAAGTCGGCATCGACGCCGATCATGTTCCTCACGGCGTTCACCGACGAGATGAACATCATCCAGGGCTACGAATCCGGTGCCGTGGATTTCATGCCGACACCGGTGGTGCCGTCGGTCTTGAAGGCCAAGGTCAGGGTATTTATCGAGCTGGCGCGCATGAAGCGGCTGGCGGCGTCGCAGGCCGAGGAGCGGGCGCGCCGCGAGGCGGCCGAAGACCAGGCGGCGACTTTCGCTTTCCTGGCCAAGGTCAGCGAAGACCTGGCGCGTGCGCGGACGCGGCAGGACTTCATGCGGACCCTGGCGCGGCTGCCGGTGCCGGACATGGCCGAGGCGGCGCTGGTGTGGTTCAAGAACGGTGATCATCCCGACAGTATCGAGTGGGCTTCGTCGGACGAGACCCTGGTGGCCAGCCCGCCGGTGATCGACCGCCTGGAGCCGGCGGTCGGCCGCGTCATGCTCGACGGGCGGCCCAGCCTGTTCGCCGATGTGGTCGGCGGGGTCATGTCCTATGCGCAAATCCTGCCGTTGACCGTGCAGGGCCGTGCCGAGGGCGTGCTGGTGCTGGGGTCGCGGCAGATGCGGGCGCAGGTTTCGCCCCTGGCCAGTGACCTGGCGGCGCGGGCAGGCGTGGCGCTGGAAAATATCATGTTGTTCGAGCAGGTGCAGGAGGCCGACCGGCGCAAGGACGAATTCCTGGGCATGCTGGCGCATGAGCTGCGAAATCCGCTGGGACCGATCTATAATTGCCTGCAATTGCAGCGCATGTTGCGGCCGGACGATGCGCGGCAGGGCCAGGTGCGCGAGACGATCGAGCGCCAGATCAAGCATATGGGCCGGCTGGTCGACGATCTGCTGGATGCGACACGGCTGGCCCACGGCAAGATATTGTTGCGCAAGGAGCGCTGCGACCTGACGCAGGTGGTGCGGCAAACGGTCGAGGATTATCGCAACGTGCTGGAGGCTTCCAGCATGATGGCGACGGTCGAGGTGCCTTCGGAGCCCGTGTGGATCGAGGGCGATCCGACGCGGCTGGTGCAGGTGGTGGGGAATCTGCTGCACAATGCGCACAAGTTCAGCCACTCGGGCGGGACGATCACGGTCCGGCTGGATCGCGACGGCGACCATATGGCGCGGATCAGCGTGCGCGATGCGGGAATCGGGATCGAGCCTGCCATGTTGTTGCATGTGTTCGACGTTTTCCGGCAGGCGGAGCAGGGGCTGGACCGGTCGCGCGGCGGGCTGGGCCTGGGCCTGGCCCTGGTCAAGGGTCTGGTGGCCTTGCATGGCGGCAGCGTCGAGGCGCGCAGCGAGGGTTTGAATACGGGCGCGGAGTTCCGAATCCGCTTGCCGGTGATCGGGGCTGTAGCCTTGCCTGAGACGCGTCTGGAACAGCCGGCGCGGCGCGAGACGGTGCGCAAGATTCTGGTCATCGACGACAATCGCGATGCGGCCGAGAGTCTCGGCATGCTGCTGCAACATGACGGGCATGCGGTGGAGATTGCGTTCGGGGCCGAGGAGGGATTGCGTCTGGCGCGCGATCATCGGCCGGAGGTGATCCTGTGCGATATCGGGCTGCCGGTGATGGACGGATACCAGGTGATCCGGCAGATCCGGGCGGACAAGAGTCTGGCGCGGGCCTATGTGATGGCTCTGACTGGATATGGGCGCGAGGAGGACCAGAAGCGGTCGCGCGAGGCGGGGTTCGATCTGCATCTGACCAAGCCGATCGACCGGGCCACGCTGACGGCGGCGCTGGAGAGGGCGCGGCGGTCGAAGGCCATGGTCGTGTAGCTCGGATGGCAAATGGGGTGTGGGGTCCGTGACCCCACAAACCTTGTCTTTTCAATAAAGTAAGCCTCGCCTGAAAGGGCGAGGCTTACTTTATTGAGTAGGAAAGGCTTGGGGCCGCAGGCCCCAAACCCCGTTAGTTATCTCAGCTTCCGCCGTAGCCGCCGATCACCGGCAATATCTCACCCGTAATATAGCTCGACATCTGCGCCGACGCCAAAAACACATAGGCCGGCGCGATCTCCTCCGGCTGGGCCGGGCGCTTCATCGGAACCTGCTCGCCGAAATGCGCCACCTGAGGCGCCTCCTTGTCGGACGGATTGAGCGGCGTCCACACCGGCCCCGGCGCCACCGCATTGACCCGGATTCCCTTCGGCATCAGATGCGCCGACAAGGACCGCGTAAACGCGTGAATCCCGCCCTTGGTCATCGAATAGTCGAGCAGGTTCTTCGAGCCCTGAATGCCGGTCACCGACCCTGTATTCACGATCGCTCCGCCCGCCTGCAAATGCGGAGCCGCCGCCTGCGCCATGTTGAAATAACCATAGAGATTGGTCTTCAGCGTCCGGTCGAAATGCTCGAGCGTCAGATCCTCGAACTCCATCACATGCAACTGGAATGCCGCGTTGTTGACCAGGATATCCAACCGGCCAAACTCATCGACCACAGACTTCACGACCTCGAAACAAAAGGCGCGATCCGACACATCGCCCGGAATCACAACGCACCGGCGCCCTTCGGCCTCGACCGCCGCCTTGGTATCCTCGGCGTCCTGGTGCTCATTCAAATAGACGATCGCCACATCGGCGCCCTCGCGCGCATACAATACTGCCACGGCGCGGCCGATCCCGGAGTCCCCGCCGGTGATGATCGCCACCTTGTCCTGTAACTTGCCCGACCCCTTGTAGTAAGGCGCGTCGTACATCGGCTTGAGCGCCAGATCGGCCTCGACACCCGGCGTCTCAAGGTGCTGGCCTGTCAGCGGCGGCTCCGGATACTTGCGTGCCCCAGCCTGCATGGCGCCCTGCTGCGCCTGCTTGGGCTGCTGGTTCTCGCGGCGCTCAAGGTCTTCTTGGATGCGGCGCTGCGCCTCTGCGGTGGCCTCGCCTTGCTGTTTGTAATCGTGCTGGGTATCGGGAGGTGACATGTGGGGGCTCTCTGCTCGAAACGCGCCCCGACCCCTCCTTGCAATAGTCCACGCCCCCGTAAAGACGCGATAGCTTCGGGATTAGGGAAGGTAAGGGATCCACAGATTACACAGATTACACAGATTTTTTCCGAGGTCGTTGCGAGCACCCGCGCTGCGCCGCTACCGCGGCGACTACAGAAATAAGTGCGCGAAGCGCGCCGGAATCGCTGTCGACGGCGCCGCGGTAGCGGCGCCCGCATAGGCAATGATGTCTGCTCGGAATAATCTGCGTAATCTGTGTAATCTGTGGATCACTTCCCTTCTCTTACTCCGCCGGAATCTTCAATGCCTCCAACACTTCGCGCGGTAAAGATTGGCGTAAAGAGAAAAAATCCGTCCACGGATCATTCTTCCGCTCGCGCAGGTAATCGGGAACGGTTTCCAGAGTCCAGACCGAAGGCTTCAGATCTACCGTCAGTTCCCGCCAATCGATCGGCATGGCCACCGGCGCGCCGGGACGCGCGCGAACGCCATAGGCCGTGACCGCCGTCGCCGTATGGTCGTTGCGCAGATAGTCGACGAAAATCTTGCCCTTGCGCGCCGCCTTCGACGCCGTGGCGATATAGCGCTTGGGATCGTCGTGCGCCATGGACTGCGCCACCGCGCGTGTAAAAGCCTTGATCGCGTCCCAGCCGAACTCCGGCGTGATGGGGATCACGACGTGGATGCCCTTGCCGCCGGTCGTCTTGACGAAGCTGTCCAGACCGAACTCACGCATCCGCTCCCGGATATCCAGCGCGCCGTCGATGACGTCGCGCCACTCGGACTCGGGATCGGGATCGAGGTCGAAAATCATGCGGTCGGGCTTATCGGGATCGGCGGCCATGCAGCCCCACGGATGGATTTCGATGGCGCCCCATTGCACCAGGCTGACCAAACCATCGACGTCCTTGATCATGATATACTCTTCGTTACGGCCGTTGACGTGGATGCCGGTATCGAAGACGTGGGCGATATTGCCCTGGCCCAGGTGGCGCTGAAAGAAACACTGGTCGCCGATGCCTTCGGGACAGCGGATCATCGAGATCGGCCGCTCCGCCACATGCGGCAGGATATGGTCGGCGATGTCGAAATAGTACTGCGCAAGATCGACCTTGGTGATGCCCTGTTCCGGGAAGATAACGCGATCGGGATGGGTGATGGTGATGCCGCCGACCTCTTCGCCCTTGCTCTTCTTTGCGGTGGCCATGGGGCGTCTCCTGACGGGTTCGGCTTCGAGGTCCTGGGTATGGACGGGCCGGTCGCGGCCGACCTCTTTCGCGGGCTTGTCCTCACGCAGGCCCTGGAAGGACGGGTGGCGCAGGCGGTTGTCCGGCGTCCATTCGGTGAACTCGATCTCGCACACCAGCTTCGGCGTTACATATACGGCTTCGCGTCGCACTTCGGGCGGCACGGCTTCGAAAGCCTCTTCCGCGACCAGCCCGTCGAGGGCCTTGCGCAGATCGTCGCCGTCCGCATCATCGAAACCCGTGCCGCATTTGCCGGCGTAAAGGAACTTGCCGTCTTCGTAATAGCCGAGCAGCAGGGCGCCGACGCCGCGCCGGGCATGCTTGGGCTCGGTAAAACCGCCGATGACGAATTCCTGGCGCTTGTGGCACTTGACCTTCAGCCAGTCGCCGCCGCGGCCGGGACGATAGGGCGCATTGCCGCGCTTGGCGATCAGCCCTTCCATGCCCATGCCGCAGACCTTGCCCAGCAGGCTGTCATCGGCCTCGGTAAAGTGCTCGGACAAGACGACCTGGCCGCGAAGATCGACCGGCTTCAACAAAGCGGCCAGCCGTGCCTTGCGCTCGATCAGGGGCCGGCGCCGCAGCTCCTCGCCGTCGAGGTGCAGCAGGTCGAAGACGTAATATTGCAGGGCAGCCGTGCGGTTTTCATCGTGCAAGACCGATTGCAGCGTCTTGAAACTGTGCGTCTGGTTGGCGTCGGCTGCGACGATCTCGCCATCGAGTATGGCCGAGCTTACGCCAAGCCGTTCCAAAAGCTTCGGTATCGGCGCGAACTTGGGTGTCCAGTCCAGCCCCTTGCGCGTCAGCAAGCGCGCCTTGCCGTTTTCGATCAGGGCCTGGACGCGGTAGCCGTCGAACTTCAGCTCGAACAGCCAATCCGGCCCTTCCGGCACGCCGTCGGCCAGGGTCGCCAGTTCCGGCTCTGTGAATTTAAGTGGGACGGACGATGCGGGCGTGCGCGTGGGCTTTTTTTTTGAGCCGGTGGCCTTTTCGGCCTTGGGTTCTGGCTTTGCCTTGGTCTTGTGCCCGGATTTCCAGACGTCGTCGCCCTCGGCAATCTCCTCCATCGTCCGTTCACTGACGATACTGGAGGCTTGGGTTTCCAGCCACGCCTCGGCGTCATCCTCGTTGGCAAATTCGTCGCGGTGCTTGATCAGCAGCCAGTTGTGGCGGCCGTGGTCCTGCGGCCGGTCGCGCATCCGCGCCAGCACCCATTCGCCCTTCAGCCGCTTGCCGTTCAGCCGGAATTTCAAATCGCCCTTTTCCAGCATCTTCTCGGGATCGCCCATGGGTTCCCACGTGCCTTCGTCCCACAGCATGACCGTGCCGCCCCCGTATTCGCCCTTGGGGATCGTGCCCTCGAAATCGCCGTAGGCGACCGGATGGTCCTCGACTTCGACCGCCAGCCGCTTGTCGGCGGGATTGAAGCTTGGGCCGCGCGTCACGGCCCATGATTTCAAAACGCCGTCGAGTTCGAGGCGGAAATCGTAATGCAGCCGCGTCGCCGCGTGTTTCTGGATCAGGTAGCGATGCCCTGGCGTCTTGCCCACCCTGCCGGCGGGCTCGGCTGTTTTCGTGAAGTCGCGCTTGGCGTTGTACTTCGATAACGGGGCACCTTCGGCCATGGTTCAGCTCGCTTTTCTGCGATGGGAATGTGAAGCCGCCTTCTTCGGCGCCGCCGTTTTGCGGGCAGGGCGCTCGCGCGGTTCGGGTTTGCGTGGCGCCGGTTCCTTTTCCGCCAGGCTCTTGCGCAGGGCGTCCATCAGGTTGACGACCTTGGGCTGCGGCTGCTCCTCCTCGACGGCGACCGGCTCGCGGTGTTCGATCTTGGCCTGGATCAGCTCCTTCAGCGCCTCGCGGTAGTGGTCGTGGAACTTGCCCGGGTCGAATTTCGCCGTCTTGCGCTTGATCAGTTCCTCAGCCAGGTCGAGCTCTTCCGACGACGACGGCTTTTCGCGGATGTCCTCGAAATAAGGGTCGGCGTCGCGGACCTCGGTCTCATAGCGCAAGGTGATCAGCATCAGGCCACTGCCATAGGGCTTGACGCAGCACAGGCGCTCGCGCCCGGCGATCGCCAGCTGGCCCAGGCCCATCGTCTTGCTGCCGCGCAAGGCGTCGCGGATGACGGCGAAGGTCTGCTCGTCGCTGTCGCGCTGCGGGGCGACGAAATAGGGACTGTCGAAATAGACGTCGTCGACGTCCTCGACCTTGACGAACTGGGCGATGTCGAGCGTTTTCGACGACTTGATCTTCAGGTCGTCGATCTCGTCCGGTTCCAGCAGGACGTACTGGCCCTTCTCGACCTCGTAACCCTTGATGATGTCGTCGCGCTCAACCTCGTCGCCATCCTCGGTGACGTTGAGGCGATGCACGCGCTCGCCGGTCTTGCGGTAGATTTCGTGCAGCGGCACCGCCTGCGCCCGGTTGACAGCCGAATAGACGCTCACCGGCAGGGTCACCAGCGACATCCTGAGATTTCCACTCCAATAGGGCCGCGCCGCCATGACCTGTCCTCGCTGCAAACCAATCCAATTGGGATGCCGCAAGGCCGCTAAAAAGTCGAAGCGAGGCCGGACGGGGCCGATAAGAAAGCGGTTAAACTACTTCTTGGTGGTCTCGACGTGGCCGCCGAAGCCGAAGCGCATGGCCGACAGGATTTTTTCGCCGAACGTGCCTTCGACACGCGAACGGTAGCGGGCATACAGCGAAGCCGTCAGCACGTGCGCCGGGACCTTTTCCTCCATGGCGGCCTCGACCGTCCACTGGCCTTCGCCGCTGTCGGACACGTGCGTGCCGAAGGCGTCGAGCTTTTCGTCGCGCGCCAGCGCGCTGGCCGTCAGGTCGAGCAGCCACGAGGTGACGACCGAACCGCGGCGCCAGACTTCGGAGATATCGACCAGGTCGAGATCGAAGCGCTCGCCTTCAGGCAGGTTCGGCGAATTCTTGCCCTTCAGGATGTCGAAGCCTTCGGCATAGGCCTGCATCAGGCCGTATTCGATGCCGTTGTGCACCATCTTGACGAAGTGCCCCGAACCGGCCGGACCGGCGTGGATATAGCCGCGCTCGGCACGGTCGTCGCGGCCTTGGCGGCCGGTCGTGCGGGGAATCTCACCCATGCCCGGCGCCAGCACCGAGAAGATCGGATCGAGGTGGTCGACGACATCCTTCTCGCCGCCGATCATCATGCAATAGCCGCGTTCCAATCCCCAGACGCCGCCCGACGTGCCGACGTCGACATAGTGGATGCCCCGCGCCTTCAGCGTCTTCGCGCGGCGGACGTCGTCCTTGTAGAAGGTATTGCCGCCGTCGATGATGATGTCGCCGCGCGTACCCATGTCGGCCAGCTCGGCGATCGTCTGCTCGGTCGGCCCGCCCGCCGGCAGCATGACCCACATGATGGCCGGCTGCTGCGACTTGCCGAAACCCAGAACTCCCTTCGAGGGCTGGGCCAGCAGGTTATGGACGTCATACAGTCCGGTGGCGGGAATGGCCCCTTCCGACGCCATGGTGGCGACAGCGTCCGCGTCGCGGTCATAGACCACGACCTCATGCCCGTTGCGCATCAGCCTGCGCGCGATATTCGCACCCATGCGGCCGAGGCCGATCATACCCAACTTCATCACACAATCCCCAGGCGGTACTAATTTATTTTTGTTACGGAGTTACATGCCTGATAGCCGCGCGCCTGTCCAATTGGCAAGCCTGTCAGGCGTGCCGATTGTGACATTTCTTTTGCGACCGCGTCTTAGCTGTGACAGCTGCAGCCCTGAAACAGGGCGATTTCGACCGCATGGGCAAAACGATCGGACGCACCGTCGGCATAGGCCAGGTACAGGTCCGGCTCAATCAGCTCCAGCTCCATCAGGCAGAACCGACCTTGTGCATCGCGTACCATATCGACACGGGCGTAAAGCAGGCGATCGGCGCCGATAAAGTCGATCGTCTCGGCCGCCAGCAGCAGGGCTTCGGGCGGCGGGGGCAGGGTGCGAAGATGCGCTTCATAGTCGGGCTGCGAGCGGAAATCGCCCGATTTTGGCGTCTTCAGCACGGCGTGCGAAAATTCACCGGCGAAGAACAACAGCGACCATTCGCCTTCCGACTGGATGGCCGGCATGAAGGGCTGGATCATGGCCTCGCCCTTTGGCGGGCCCGCCTTGTCCTCGATGGCGTCGAACGCCAGCATGTCGCCGTCGCGCCAGACGAGGGTGTTCTTGGCGCCGGCCGACACGACCGGCTTGACCACCAGCGTGTCGCCGAAATCGGCGGTCGCTTCCTTCAGCAGGTCTTCGCTCACGCGATCGACGAAGCGCGTCGGGATGACGCGGACACCGGCCTCGATGAGGTCGCGCAGGTAGCGCTTGTCGACGTTCCACGACACGATGTCGGCGGGATTGAAGATGCGCTTTTCGCGGGCTTTCAGATCGGCCATGACACCGCGAAAACGCTCGGGCGCATTGTGATAGCCCCACGCGACCAGCGGCACGATCAGGTCGTAATCGCGCGTCAGCGGCTCGGACCACGGGGCGTCGAAGATCTCGACGTCCAGCCCCGACAGGGCCTCGCGATAGGCGTCGAGCACATAGGGCCAGCGGCCGTGATGCGACGGCGTTTCCGGATCGGGCGTAAAAAACAGTAGCGTCTTGGTCATGCAGCCTCTATTCGACAACGGAAACTATAAGGCAACCGCTAAATGAACCCCACCTACGACATCACCGCCGTCGGCCACGCCATTGTCGACGTTCTGGCCGCCAGCGATGACGCCTTCCTGGCCACGCATGACCTGGTGAAGGGGGCCATGACCCTGATCGATCCCTACCGCGCCACCAGCCTGTTCGAGGCTATGGCGGATACGGAACAGGCTTCGGGCGGTTCGGCGGGCAATACCATCTCCGGCGCGGCATCGTTCGGCGCCAAATGCGCCTATGTCGGCAAGGTGGCGCACGATGCCTTGGGCGACGTCTTTAGCCGCGACCTGAAAAAGATGGGCGTGAACTTCACCACCCCGTACCTGACCAACGATCCGGCGCACACGGGCCGCTGCCTGATCAATGTGACGCCGGATGGCCAGCGCACCATGGCGACCTATCTCGGCGCCGCCGCCCTGATCTCGCCGGACGACCTCGACGCCGCCGTCATCCGCGAGTCCCAGATCGTCTATCTGGAAGGCTATCTCTTCGACTCGCCGTCGGGCCGCGAAACCTTTGCCAAGGCGTCGCAGATTGCGCGTGCCGCGCATCGCAAGGTGGCTATCACCCTGTCCGACACCTTCGTCGTCGACCGCTGGCGCAACGACCTGCTGGCTTTCATCGATCGCCATATCGACATCGTCTTCGCCAACGAAGGCGAGCTTCTGTCGCTGTTCCAGACCGACGATTTCCTGCATGCGGCGGGCTATATCCGGGGCCGCGTGCCGATGTCGTTCGTCACGCGCGGCGCGCAAGGTTCGATGGTCATCACGCCCGAAGACACGATCATGGCCAAGGCCGCGCCGGTCGACGCCGTGGTCGATACCACGGGCGCCGGCGACCAGTATGCGGCGGGCGCCATGTACGGCCTGACGCACGGCCTGGAGCTGAAGCGCTGCGCCGAGCTGGGTTCGCTGGCGGCCGCGGAAGTCATCGGCCATTTCGGCCCACGCCCGCATGTCAAGCTGGGTGACCTGGCAAAGTCGAAGGGCCTGCTTTAGGCCTGACGCCGTTTTAGGGCGACATAGAGCGCGCCCGTTCCGCCGTGGCGGGCGTGCGCCTGGCTGATGCCGGCGACGATATGGCCCAGTTTCGGATCGGCCAGCCATTCCGGCGCGTTGCGTTTCAGAATGCCGTTTTCCGCCATGCCCTTGCCGGTGATGACCAGCACGGCGCGATAGTCGTTGGCATAGGCCTGTTCGACGAAGCTTTTCAGCCGCGCCTCGGCCGCGATCGAATTCATGCCGTGCAGGTCCAGCCTGGCCTCGATCGGATCGCGTTCGCGGCTTAGGCGGCGTTTGCGGCGGGGCTCGATGGGGTCCGGTTCGAACTTCGGGCTGTCGTAGGACAGGGTGAAGCCGGCGGGGCGTTTGGCGGCGTCGCCGATGCGGAAGGGCGTCAGCGGAACGGCCTTGACCGGCTGGGCGACCATGGGCTCGGCCATGCCCTTTACGCGTACGGTTTCCGGTTCGGGCTGAGGTTCGGGTTTTGGCGCGGGACGGGCTTCGCGCGGGCGCACGGTCGCGGTGACCAGCGCCCACAGACGCGCATCTTCCGATTTCAGACTGAACCTTGCCATTGCGCTGCAACGTAAAGGAAAAGTGGTGGGGATAGAAGGGGCGAATTCTCCTCCCTACCCGTAGGGTGGGGAGGAGTGTCGGAGTTTTAATAATCTTCCGACTGGAAGGCCTGCAGCTGGCGCGTCAGGCGTTCGCCGCGGCGGCCGGCGGCAAGCGCCGCTTCCGACAGGCGCTGGACCTGTTCGTTGCCGCCCTGGCGCGCCAGGATTTCGAGCGCGCCGTTGATCACGCCCAACATCTGGGCGAAGTCCTGGGCGACGTCGCCGGTCAGGCGGCCGACCGTCTCATAGCGCCGGGCGGTCGACAGAGCCTGGTTGAGCTGTTCGACGCGCGCATGCATCTCGGCGTGCTGGCCCTGCGCCATTTGCAGGCTCTGCTGCAACTCGGCCTGTTGCGCCAGCGATTGCGACAGGCTGTGCTGAAGCTCTTCGAAGCGGCCGTTCAACGCGTCGATATCGACCGCCGGCTGGGCGTTGAGGCGCGCCTGGGCGTCGTCATAGGCAGCCTGCCACTTCTTCATTTCGAACTGGGCTTCGCTGAGCTTCTTTTCCCATTCCGACGTGTCGGCCTTGGGGGCCGGCGCCTCGGCGATGGCGCGCAGTTCGGCCAGATAGTTTTCGCGTTGCGCCTTGACCGTGCGCAGTTCCTCGGCCAGGGCCTGGCTTTCGGTCTGCGCCGAGCCCAGGGCGGCGTTCAGCTCTTCTATGCGGGAATCGCGATGGTCGGTGGTTTCGACCATGCGCGGCGCCAGCAGGATTTCGCCCAGCTGCAATTGCAGCTCGTTGCGGGCGTCCGACGTTTCCTTGAGCTGGGCTTCCAGCGTGGCGATGCGGTCCTCGAACACGCCGGTATCGACGACGACCGGTTCGGGGCGCGCTTCAAGCGTTTCGACCTTCTGACGCAGGTTGATCTCGGCCATGGCGGCATCGGCCAGTTCGGCATCGAGTTTTTCCAATCGCGCCTTCAACTGTGCGTTTTCAGCGGCGACGGCCGGATCGGGTTCGCGCACCACGACAGGCTCGGCTGCGGGGCGCGATTCCAGTGTTTCGACTTCGCGCTTCAGGTTACCGGCAACCGTGTTGGCGTCCAGCAGTTCCGCGTTCAGCAGTTCCAGTTTGGCCTTGAGCTGTTCGTTCTCCGCAACCACGGTGGCGTCCGCCTCGATCACCACGACGGGTTCGGGCGCGGGCGCATCGGCCTTGGCGCGCAGGGCTTCGGTTTCGGCCTGCAAGGTCTGCACCTGCGCCTTGAGCGTCTCGTTTTCCGCGACCGTCGCCGGATCGGGCTCTTTCACGATCACCGGCTGAGGCGCATCGGCCCAGCCATAGACATCGGACTGTGCGGGCGCGGCGGCCTTCGCAGCCTCCACCGCCTCGGCCGCAGCCTTTTGCGCAGCTTCGAGACGGGCCTCGAAGTCCTTGCGGGCAGCAGCGGCAGCCTCGGCCCTGGCAGCTTCGACATCGGCCTCGGTGAGGCCGGTGGTTTCGATGACCGGTTCGGCGTGGCCTGTCCGGAAGGTCGTGGAATCGAAGGCGATGCCGAAGACCTGACGGTTGCCGTCGGCGTCGCGGGTCGACTGGCCTTTCAGCGTGATCCAGTGTTCGCGGCCGTCCTTGTGGACGACGCGGATATCCATGTTGAGGGCGATGCTGTCGCCGGCCAGCAGGCGGGTGAATTCGGCATCGGCGCGGCCCTGGTCCTCGTCCGAGATCAGGGTCGGCCCGCCGGGTTCCTCGCGGCCGATCAGGCGGCGCATGCCTTCGTCCTCGATGATGGCGTCGACCTCGGGATCGTATTGCCAGACCCCGACGCCCAGCGCCGCAAGGGCGCGTTCGGAATTGCGCAGGTCTTCCAGTTCCTGGGCGTCGTCGTCGGTAAGCGAGGCAGCGGACGGTGCCGGCATGGGAGTCTCCGGTTGGGGCGTTCCGGTGAGAATGGGGCGGTCGTCCTTGATCGCCATGACGGTCAGGCCGTGTTCGCCGCCTTCGTGGCTGTGGACGGCCCAGGCGCTGACCAGGGTCTGACGTTCGATGCCTTCGGCGCCTTTCAGCGTCAGGCGCACGGCCTCGGCATGGTCGGGCGTGGTGTCGTCCTGGCTGTCGCCGAGGTAGTCGAGGGCGGTCTGGAAATCGGCGTCGGCGACGAAGAGCTGCGCCCAATTCTGGCCCAGCACATCCTCGCGCTTCATGTCGAAGGCGTCGAGGGCCGCCGTGTTGACGTCGAGAATCTGGCCCTTGGGGTCCAGGCCCCAGAACGGGGCGGCGGCGGCGGCGAACCAGTGGCCGCGCCAGATGCCGGCGATGTCGTCGACGCCTTCGCCGGCGGTGGCTTCGATTTCGACCATGGCCGAGGTCGAGCCGATGACTTCGCCGTTGGAATTCATGATCGGCATCGAGGTGACGCTGACCAGGATCTTGTCGTGGCTGCCGTGGTTGACGATCAGGTGCTGGAAGCCCTTGACCGTCTGGCCGCGCAGGGTCCGCGCGATCGGCAGCATGTCGGCGGGAATGGTGCGGCCGTCGGGGAAGGCGATGCCCCAGGTGGCCGAATGGAAGCGCAGGCCGATCAGCTCATTGTCCTTGCGGCCCAGAAGCGCGTGGGCGGCCTTGTTGGCGAAAGTGAACTTGCCGGTATTGTCGGTTTCGACCAGGGCGACGGGCACGGCGTTCAGCACGTTGAACATCCGGCGTTCCAGGGTGTCGATCTTGCGTTCGGCTTTGAACAACAGGTCCTGGAACTGCTTGACCTTGAACGACTTGCTCGCCACGAGAACACCGAGGCCCAGCGATACAAGCAGAAAGAAGCCCGTGGCGATGCCAAGGACGACGTTCAATTGTTCCGGGCTCGTAAATAACATGCTCGGTAATCCACCCTTGCCTCGTTTTGCGGCCTGTCGGAATTTGTAACAGGGCGCACTTGCTTTCCCGCACCTGCAAAAACCGTACCTGAATAAGGTTGCGAGGTAATTATCTTACATCACAAATGTTTAAGGGCGCGTTTGTCAAAGGCAAATGTCAATCGTGTGAAGGGCTTGCCGCAGGTGCGGCCGTAATTCTCCTTCCCATCGCAGATAGGGCGCCGACCTATTGCTTGCCGAACCACCTCTGGCTCAGCTTGTCGTAGGTTCCGTCCTCGCGCAGGGTCAGCAGCGTGGCGTCGACCGGCTTGCGCAGGGGGCTGCCATTATGGAAGGCGAAGCCATAGTCCTCGGACCGGAAGACCGGACCGGCGACACTGTCCTTGTCGGCCCCGTCGTGGGTAGCGATATATTGCAGCACCGGCGCGTCGTAGACGACGGCGTCGACACTTTTGTCGTTCAACGCCTTCACCGCGTCCTCGATGTGGGCGAACGGCTTCACGTGGGCGCCGGCGCCGGCCAGGTAATCCGCCGAGGTGGTGCCGGCCACCGTCGCCACCACCTTGCCCGGCAGGTCGTCGGGGCCGTTGATCTGGCTCTTGATCTGCTGGACGGTCAGGCTGGCGGTCAGGGTCGCGGTGTAGAAGGCGACGAAGACCACGCTGGTGAACATCCATAGCACGGCGACAATGCGCGACGCCCAGTGGCGCGGCATGGAATCCGCCTGGGTCGCCAGCGTGCCCAACCCCCAGAAGAAGGCCTGGAAGATACCCGGGAAATAGGATTTCGAGGCGATCATGCCTTCCGGGTGGCGGCGCTCGAGGAACCAGACGATGTGGGCGGGGATGACGGTCAGCGCCGCGGCTATGCCGAGCCATACCAGCACGGCCGGCGAGAACAGCAGGTGCATCAGGCTGGTGAAAGCCGTCGCCTCGGGCGGTGCATGCTCGCTGCGCACCAGGATCTGCAGGCCGGCATTGAGCATGGGCTGCGAGAAGTCGTATTGCAGGTCGCGTTCGGCGGTGATCGAGATGGCGCCCGCGCCGACATCGGCCTTTCCGGAGGAGATGGCGTCGAGCTGCGCCTTGACGTCGGGAACGGCGACGTACTGGGTTTGCCAGTGCTCGCGCTGGGCGATGGCGTCCCACAGGTCGATGGTGAAGCCGGTGAAATGCCCGTCCGCCTGCTGCTCGACGAAGGGCGGCAGCACGCGGACCGCCACCTTCAGCGTCTGGCCCTGCGCCATCGCTGCGGCGGGAAACACCGACAGCAACAGAAAAACGGCAGCCAGCAGTTTCGCCAAAAGCTTTTTATGCATCGCAATCCTCCCCGGATGCGATTGCATCGGCCTGTGGCCCGGAATTGTCAAGCGGTCAGGGATTGGGTTCCGTTCGGCTTGAGCGCAAGCCGGGTGGTTCGGCCGTTCGCCAGGAGGGTGATGGTCTGTGGCTTGAGGTCGATGCCTGTGGCCGACACCAGCCGCCCGGCCTTGTCGGTCGTGATCCGGCCCGTGCCGCCGACGGTGGCGACAGCCTTTCCCGACACGGTCAGGGTCGCGCCGTCCTTGCCGTAGCGCAGCTCCGCCGCCTTGCCGGCGTCGGTCGTCATCGCAAAGACAGCGCCCTGCGCCGCCGGATGCCAGGGGCGGATATTCCAGTGGAGATGCTCAGGCGTTTCGTCGATGCCGGCCAGCCGCCAGGTATAGTCCATCAGTACCAGGGCCGCCGGCGAATAACCGGTCGGGTCCTCGGCGTTGAAGACGCCGGTCAGCGGGTCCATCTGCTGGCGGAAGGTGCCGTCTGCGACCAGCGCTCGGCCCCAGGCGTCCATCATCTGGCCGAATTCCGCCGGACGGCCGTAATGTTCCATCCAGCGCGGCGCGCGCAGCGCCGTCAGGGCCTGCGATGCCCCGCCCCACGAATTGCGCGGGATCGGCCGCACGAACTTGGGGTCGTCGAGCGCGATCGACGGCAGGGGATAGGGCGCCCAGAAGGCCGTCGGTTTGGAAATCTGCCGCGTCCACAGGTCGTCGAACGTCTTCTGGTCGACGACATGCTCACCGCACATGCGCGTCAGCACGTCGCCGCGCACCTTGACGAACTGGTTGTTGGCATCGAGGTCGTAGAAGGCGGCGTCTTCGGGAACGTAAAGCTTCGACAGGATGAGCGCACGCATCTGTTCGGCGCTTTCCGTCCAGCGGTCGGCCTCTGTAGTCTTGCCCAAAGCCTTCGCCATGTCGGCCAGTGCCTTGCGCGCACCATATGTGGTGGCCGACAGGTCGGGGCACAGCCACGGCAGATTATAGCCCGAAGGGAAAAGCTTGGCGTCCTTGTTGGGGCATTGCGCCGGAATGCCCGCCCAGCGCGGCGAATTGTCGTGGCCGGTATCGTAGGTGCAGAAGCCCTCGGTCAAGCCGGTCCCGCGCGTATTGCGGTGTTTCAGCAGCCAGGCGTCCCACATCGAACACGCGGTATAGGTCGCGTTCAACAATTCGTCGTCGCCGGTGGCGCGCGCGATTTCCCACGCCGTGGCGGCGACCGGCACCACCATCTGGATCTGGCCGAAGCCGGTCTCGGTGACCTTGTTGTTGCACGGCAGCTGGCCGTCGGCGCGTTGCAGCTCGAAGAAGCACATATGGCTGTACTTGGCCACATCGGGGCGGAATTTGCGGTAGACCAGCGACTCATGCGGCCCGCATTCCATCCAGATACCCTGATAGGCCGAGCCCTCGATCAGCACCGGATGCGAATAGCGGGGCATGGTCTGGACGTTGCCGTCGAGCACGCTGAGCGCCTTGTCGTAGGCGGCCTGCCAACTTGCATTCGTCGTGGTGAAGCGCGGGGCACCAGCGGTTTCAGCTCGGGCGGAAGGCGCCCAAAAGGCCGCTGCGCCGGCGGCCAGAAGCGAGCGACGGTCGATCATTTACCCGTCTCCACGTGCACCCAGTCGATATCGACATAGCCGTTCGGCACGTCGGTGCCGTTGGCCGCCTTGATATAGGTGAACAGGCCAGGCCGGGACCCCTTCCACCACGAAAAGCGCGCCAGCGGCAGGGCATCGCCGAACGGCGTAAACGCCTTGCCGTCCTGGCTGTAACTGAAGCGCACGGTCTGGTCGGCGGCAACCTCGGCACGGATCTGTATCGTACCGGAAATCTCGGGGCCGGGCGTCTCGACGCCTGCCGAGGCGAAGGTCAGATGCGTCTTGCCGCCATCACGCACGGCGCCCAGCCACACCGGCTTGACACCGAACAGCACCAGGCCCGCGCGCTGGCCGTCCGCCATATGGCTGAGATCGAGCTTCGCCGTGACGGTAGACGACGGGCCTTGCAGAATCTGCGTCAGGGTGTTGCGGGCCTGGACCAGTTGCTCGGCGGGGCCGGCGGTCAGGCGCAGGTAACCTTTACGCGCCTTCAGGCTCCACTTCGCATTGTCGGGATTATGGTTCCATTCCCATTGCAGGCCGAGTTTGGCCGAGGAAAACTCATCGGAGTCCTTCAAACGGTCGTTCGTCCACGCGCGGGTGTCGGGCGCGGCGTGGCTAAGGACCGGCTGGCCGTCATCGCCCATGACCGGCCAGTCATCCTGCCAGCGCACGGGTTCCAGATAGTCGATGCGTCCGAACGCTCCGGTCGAGTTGAAATGGATGAACCAGCCCTGGCCCGATGGTGTCTCGACATAGCCGCCCTGGTGCGGGCCTTGCACCGACGTCGAGCCTTTTTCCAGTACGGTCTTCCATTCGTAGGGGCCGTAGATATTACGCGCGCGCCCGACCGCCTGGCCGCCCTTGTCGACCCCGCCGATCGGCGCGAAGATATAGTACCAGCCGTTGCGCTTATAGAGCTTGGGGCCTTCCAGCACCGGCAGGTTGACCTTGTCCTCGGCGATGACCTTGCCAGAATCGAGGACCTTGGTGCCGTCGGCGCTCATCCTGTGCAGGATCAGCGGGCCGGCTCCGACCTTTCCATGAACCAGATAGGCCTGGCCGTCGTCGTCCCAGAACGGGCAGGGGTCTTCGTAGCCCAGCCCCGCCAGCACAGGGACCGGCCGCGACCACGGGCCTTCCGGGGTCTTGGCCGTCGCCATGAAGACGCCTTCGTCGGGCGTCGGCCAATAGACGTAGAACAGGCCGTTATGGTGGCGGATGGCGGGCGCCCAGACGCCGCCGGCATAGCGCAGGCCCTTGCCGACGGGCTTAGATACCGCATCGGTCAGGGTGAACGGCGGCACCATGTCGTAGGACGGCGAGAAGTCGAGGCGCGGCAGGACGTGACCCACGATGCGCCAGTGCACCAGATCGCTCGATTTCAGGACCGGAAGGCCGGGCGAGAAATGAAAGCTGGACGCCACCAGATAGTAGTCTTTTCCAACACGGATCACGTCGGGATCAGAATAGTCGGCGTAGAGGATCGGGTTGGTATAAGTATGTGTGGCCGCCATGGCGGGGGCGGCAAGCAAGGCTGCGGCGAACAGAAGCGTCTTCATGCGCCACACAGCCGGGACACGTCGGTCTTGGCCAGGATAAAGGGGCGCGGATCAGGCGCGTCGGTCCTGACCTTGAAATCGATCAGCGTCAGGCCGTCGACGTGGCGCGCCCACAGCCCGTACGCTGGGGCTTCGTTGCCCCAGTCCTTGAGCATCTCGGCGTCGGGATAGAGGTTGTACATTTCGGGAATGGTGGCCTCATCGACCGGCGGTTTCGACGACGCGCGCTGCGACAGGTCGACGTCGCGGATGACGACGTCTTCGATACGCCGCGCCGGAATGCCGATGAGGAATGAGCCGCGCGGACCGTTATCCGTGCCGCGGATATGCTCGAACACGACACGGCGCAATGTCCCCGGTGCGGGCTTGGGCTGATCCGGCTGGACGCGGCCGCGATCGTCGAGCCGCATGAACAGCGGGCTGCGCGCATTGTTGATGGTGATATCGGTCGCCAGGATGTTTTCGGCGTGGCCGCCGTCGACGATCTCCCACGAAATGCCGGAAATGGCACCGACACCCTTGATGCGCCGCATGGCCTCGGTCGGACCGCCCAGTGTCAGGCGCCGCGCCAGCACATTGCGGAAGACGCTTTGCGAATCCGTGCCGAGCTTCAGCGCATTGCACGAACTGAAGACCGTGCAGTCCTCGACCAGGATGTTTTCGCCGGGCGCCTGCGCCGCGCCCTTGAAGCAGATGCCGTCGTCGCCCGAGCTGATATGGCATTTGCGCACGATGACATTGCGGCAGCCGTCGATATCGATGCCGTCATTGTTCCAGTTGGCCTGGTTGTCGATCGTCAGCCCCTCGATCAACAGGTCGTCGCAGTTGAGATAGTTCTGCATCCAGCACGGCGAATCCTTCATTGTCAGGCCGCTGATATGGACGGATTTGCAGTCGATGATGCGCAGGATGAAGGGCCGGCCAGGCGTGCCGTGGATGGTCTCATTGCCTTTGAACTTGTCGCCGCGTCCGTCGATCGTGCCGCCGCCCGAAAGGGCGATATTGCGCAGCCCTTCGGCGAAGATCAGCGACTGGTTCATGCCCATATTCGTGTCCTGGACCGTTCGGCGTTTCGCCACGTGCTCGGGCCAGTCCTTAAGGTCCAGGCTGCCGAGCAGCCGCGCGCCTTTGGCGACATCGAAGCGGATATTGTCGCGAAGGACGATCGTGCCGCTGGTATAGTCGCCGTGGGCCAGCCGCACCGTGCCGCCGCCCTTGGCCGCGCAGGCGTCGATGGCCTTCTGGATGGCGGTGGTGGCCAGCGTACCCGGCTTGTAACCGAACGCTTCGGGCGTCATCACGCGCTTCGGTCCCGACCACGGTTTCAATCGCTGCGTCAGCTTGACCGCCATGGCTTCGAGATCGCGCCGCAGGGGCGCGACCCAGTCCGGAACCGCGCAGGTCTGCGCGCGCGCCGAGGACGCCACGGCCAGGGCGGCCAGCGATATGCCGAAGGTGCGGCGGGACAGATTGGACATGAGCGTTTCCGATTTTTGGCGGATGGTACCGCGTGACCGAAAAGAAAAAAAGCCCGGCCACCAGGGAGCAATGGCCGGGCAGTATGGCTGAACCGGCTGGGCGGTCCAGAGAGGAAGAAAAAGTCAGAACTTGAGATTTGCTCCAACGAAGATGACGCGTCCCTGGACGTCGTACGTGGCCGGGATGGTGTTGTCGGCCGGCAGCTGCGACGAACCGAGGACCGGCGGGTCCTTGTCGAAGGCGTTGCGCAGGCCGGCGGTCAGTTGCACCGCCTTGTTGAGGTCCCAGGTCGCCGTCAGGTCCAGATAGGTCTGGGCGTCGATGACCGGGTTGGTCAGGGTATCCAGCGCCGGCACCGTCTTGCCCTGGCGCTGCGCCAGGACGACCGTGTCGACCGTCACCTTGCCGATGTAACGGGCGCGCGCCGACAGGGTCAGCGGGCCGGTCTTCCAGGTCAGGCGCGTCGTGCCCTTCCAGTGCGGAATGGGCTGGCCGCAGGTGGCGCCGAAGGCACCGACGCAGGAATTGACGATCGACGGCATGGTCTGGTCCGGCGTCGTGACGAATTCCTTCACATAGGTCCAGTTTTCACCGATGTCCCAACGGCTGCTGCCCAGGAGGCCCCAGTCGGTCGAGAAGCTGTAATGGCCTTCGATATCGACGCCCGATGTCTTGATGCCGCCGATATTGGCGTTGGTCGTGGTGACATAGTTCGGCGCCGTGATCTGGCCGGTGATGGGATCGCGGTTGATGGCCTTGCAGTAGACGCTGTTGGCGTCCTGCAGCACGTTATAACACATGTTTAATACACTTTGCAGGCTGCCCCCGCCCAGCGGCGCGATCGCGTCCTTCAGAGTGATGTCGTAATAATCGACGCTGAGCTGCAAGCCGCGGATGGCGGTCGGCGTAAAGACCAGCCCGACCGTCGTGGTGTTCGACGTTTCCGGCTTCAGGTTCGGATTGCCGCCCAGCACCTGGGTGATGAAGTTGGTCGGCTGCACCGAGACGTCGTAGACGAGATTGGCCGGCACGCCGGTGGCGACGCAGACAGCCTTGACGGCCGCGGTTTGCTGCGCGCTGGGCTGGCGGCTGGAACACGGATCGGACGCCGACGGGCCGTTGGTGCCCTGGCCGCCATAGAGTTCGCTGACATTGGGCGCGCGGATCGCGTGCTGGTATTGGGCGCGCAGGGCCACGTCGCTGGTGAAGGCCCATTCGGTGCCCAGCGAATAGGTCCAAACGCCGCCGACCCCGTTGGTGTCATAGTCTGAATAGCGGAAGGCGCCGTTGACGCTCAGGCGCTTGGCCATCGGCAGGTTGGCCAGGATCGGGGCGCGGATTTCGCCGTAGACTTCCTTGACGGTGGTTGAGCCGCTGGTGGCGCGCGCCGCGTTCCAGCCCGACACGTCGCCGGATGCCAGGAAGACGTCGGGGATGTACTTGCCGTAGTCGTAGCGCCATTCGAAGCCGGTCGAGAAGTCGACCGGACCGGCCGGCAGGTCGAAGGCTTCGCCGGTCAGGTTGCCGGCGAACACCTGCTGCTCGGCGCGCAGGCCGGCGTTCGAGGTGATGCTGATGGCGTTGGCGCAAGCCGTCGTCATGTTCTGGCCGAACGGATTACAGACCGGGTCGGCGCCGCCCTGCGACAGGATGGCGTTCTGGAAGCGGCTCAGCGAGATCGAGCCCGACTGCGTGTCCGATTCCGAGGTCCGCGCGAAGGTGTAGTAGACGTCGTACTTCAGGCTGCGCAGGAAGTTCGGCGATACGTCGCCCAGGTCGCCGCGCACGCCGAGCGCAAAGCGCACGACCGAGTGGTCCGAGGACGAGAAACGCGTGCCGATGTCGGGCAGGCGGCGATTGAGGTTCAACACCGCCAGGCCGTCATTCTGCGTGGTGGTCAGGGTCTGGCTGCCTTCGGTGACCTTGGTCGTGCCCGTCTCCTTGGCGTCGAGCTGGTGCAGGACTTCCTGCATCTGCGGCGACAGGTAGGGGTTGTTGATATTGACCAGGAAGTTGCCGCTGGCCGAGGTCGGGGCGATCTGCACATTGGCGACGTTGTCGCTATAGTGCATTTCCATGTAGCCGGTGGCGTGGGCGTTGAAATCGTAATGGGCGAAGATATTGCCCATCCAGCGCGTCTGCGGCGTCACGATGTAGGACAGAGGGCCCAGGTCGTAGGCGTCGCCCGGCGCGACATAGGGGCGCACGGTCTTGCCCGTCGTGTCGAAGATGGCGCCCAGCGTCGTCATGTTCTGCAGGCCGGCCGCGATCAGGGCGGCGTCGAGGCCCGGCGTCGAGCCTGACGAACCGACGACCGGCAGGTTGCCGATGCGGCCGTTGGGCACGGTCGACGAGCCCGAGAAGATCAGGCCCGGCTTGCCGCCGGCCTGGGCGCAGGTCTGGCCCGACGGGACGGACAGCGGGGTGCCGGCCTGGGTGGCGCTCCACGACGAAGCGGTGACGCAGCCGTCACCCAGCGAGGTGCCTGCCCAGTCGCCGCGGTCGGCGCGCGTATAGCCGCCGCGGTTGAGGTAGTCGAGCGAGGCGACGATATTGCCGCGGCCGCCCGCGAAATTGCCGCCGGCCGTGATGTCGGCCGAATAGGTCGGCGTGCCGGTGTGTTCGTCCCAGCTGCGCTGCACGTTCATTTCGACGCCTTCGAAGTCGTCGCGCATGATGAAGTTGACGACGCCGGTGATGGCGTCCGAGCCGTAGACGGCCGACGAACCGCCGGTCACCGTCTCGATGCGCTTAACCAGCGCGGGCGGGATGGTGTTGATGTCGGTGGTGAAGTCGGGGCCGGTGATGGCGAAGCGGCGGCCGTTGACGAGGACGAGATTCCGTACCGGGCCGAAGTTGCGCAGGTTCAGCGTGGCCGTGCCGATCGGCTGGCCGGCCTGGACGGTGTTGGCCGTCGGGCTGTTGAGCTGCGAGCCGGTGAACTGCGGCGTATCGGTCAGCAGCACGTCGAGATTCTGCGTGCCGGTCAGCTTCAGTTCCTGCTGGTCGAGAACGGTGACCGGCGTCGGCGCCTTGAAGCCGCGATTGGCCAGGCGCGATCCGGTGACGATCACGGTCTGGGATTCGGCAGGCTGAACAGCCTCGGCGGCGGCGGGCGCTGCGGCGGCCTCGGCCGGGCTGGCGCCATCGCGCATGCGCAGGGAAATCACCGAACCGCTGTCGGCGGCGACTTCGAGATTGGTGCCGTCAAGCAGTTGCGACAGGGCGGCGTGCACGTCCATTTGGCCGCGCACGGCGCGAGTAGTGACGCCCTTGAGGCCCGAGGCTGGAGCGATGATCTGGATACCCGCCTGGCTGGCGAATTCGGGGATCGCCTTGACGGCGGGTTCCGCCGGCAGGTCGAAGGTGCGGGTCTGGGCGAAGGCCTGAGCGGCAAACAGCATCCCGGCTGCGGCTACGCTTAAGAGAAGATAGGACTTCCGGACGTTTGGCATGCGTTTCTCTCCTGTCCCGTCCGCGTTTTTATGAATGATGCGGTTGCGGACGTTCGATGGCTAGACGCGTGGGCCGATGCGTTTCCACTATGCCGGCGAGCGAATTTTTACGTTTTTTTTACGTTAAGCCCGCTCAGCGGTGCAAAACTACCTCGCCGTCGCCGACCTCGGCGCGCAGCCCGAAAGACGCGGCGACGGCCTGCGAAAAACCGACGGGGTCGTTGGCCTGGAACAGTCCGGTGATCTGCTCGCGCGCGATCATGGGATCGTCGATGACGATGCGCGTGTCGCTGTAGCGGCGGAACTCGCCGGCGGCGTCGGCCAGGGTTTCGCCTTCGAAGGCCAGGCGCTGTTCACGCCAGGCCAGGCCGCGGTCGATTTCAGCCGGCGTGATCGCGGCGACGGCGATGCGTTCCGGTGCAGTCTCGACCGCGCGCATATTGGTCGTCAGGCGCACCGGCGTGCTGTTGCCGGCTTGCAGCGATACGGCGCCGCGTTTGACCGTCACCTGTACCGGCTGGCTGTCGAGGTGGCGGACCGTAAAGGCCGTGGCGTCCGCCAGCACGCGGGTTTCGCCGGCGCGCACGACGAAGGGGCGGGCGTCGCGGGCGACATCGAACAGAGCCTCACCGTCCTCCAGGTGGATTTCGCGCAGGTCGTGCGAATAATGGACGCGAATGCGCGACTGCGTGTTGAGGCTGACGACCGAGCCGTCGGACAGGGGAACGACCTTCAGTTCGCCGATGTGCGTGGCGTAGGCTTCGCCACGCGTGGCGTAGGCCAGGCCGCCGATGGTGGCGACCGCCAGCGACGCAGCCATGCCGGCGCCACCCATCAGGATGTGACGGCGCGCCGGCGCTTTTTCCGGTGCGCGGTAGCCGGGCGCCAGCGCCGCGGCCCGTTCGGAGTGGAGGGCTATGGCGCGCGCACGGCCGAAGGCGCCGAGGTGACGCATGTCCTCAGCCAGCCACGCGTCGAGGACGGCCTGTTCGGTTTCGGTCAGAGGGGCACGGTCGATCCGCGCGGCCCAGTCCGCCGCCTGGGTATCAATCTTGCTGGCTGTCTCTTTTGGCATTCGTCGTACGCAATTTAGTGCCCCACGCCCTTGACGTACGGACCGGGTCATTTCCGCCATGCGAAAATGCGCCCATCAATAAAAAAAAGCCACGGCTCATATGCTTTTCGACCGTGCTTTCAGACAGGTTCAGCGTCCTGGCCACTTCGCGCTGCGACAGGCCCTTGACGCGGCGGAGTACGAAGACGTCGCGAATCTTGCCGGGCAGGCCGGAAATCGCCTGCGACAGGCGGTAAAGTTCGTCGCGGCCGATCAGCGTATCCTCGGGCGTCGCCTCTTCGGCCATCACGCCCAACTGGTCGATATCGTTGACCGTCTGGAACGACACGACGCGCGACCGGCGCACATGGTTGACCAGGATGGAGTAGGCCGTCTGGAATACATAGGCGCGCGGGTTCGTGATAGCGCTAACATTTTCAAGCACGATAAGCCTGGCATAGGTTTCCTGCACCAGGTCGTCGACTTCGAGGCCGGCGATACGCCGTTTGGACAGCCAGGCGCGCAAGGCGGGTTCGTGCGGCAGGACATGGCGGGAGAGCCACAAGGCACGCTCGTCCGACAGTCTGGTCATGCCTTAACCCCCTATGCCGTCCTGGATCGGCGGCTTTGCGCCGCTTGTTTTTCATTTCCTGAAATTCGATACTACTCCATGGGAATGGAGTTGACAATCCGCTGTTATCCGGCGGCGATTGTGGCTGTCACAGGGGCGTGGTAGGCGTCTTGTACCTCCCCGTTTTCGCAGAAAATGGGGAGGGGGACCGCCCGGAGCGTTAGCGCAGGGTGGTGGTGGGGTTTCTTGCTTTCTTTTCACGCACCGGCGTTTGGCAAGAAAGCAAGAAACCCCACCACCACATCTCCTTCACCCTTGCTGACGCAAGGGCTCAGTCGTGCGGTCCCCCTCCCCATGCTTCGCACGGGGAGGTGCAAGAAAGGGCGGCGCGGCGCATGAAACTCCCCACCTTCACCTGGCCGGACGGCGCCTATGCACTGCGGCTGATCCTGGCGGCGATGCTGGCCTATGGCGCGGCCCAGGCGCTTGGTTTCGAGCATGGCTACAGCGCCGTCTTCAGCGCCATCATCGTCACGCGGCCCTATGCGCAGGGCGCCATCAAGGCCGGCCTGCTGCGCCTGCTGGCCACGGCGACCGGTATTCTCATGGCCTTCGTCGCAGTGTGGCTGAAACATACGGGCCTCAACGATTACGAACTTCTGCTGGCCGCGCTGATTCCGCTCAGCATCCTGGCGGCCTGGGACCAGAGTTACCGAACCTCGTTGATCTCGGCGCTGATCCTGCTCTCGGCGTCGACGGGCGCGCCGGACCTGAAGGTCGCCGCCCTGCGGGCCATCGTGGTGACGCTGGGCGCGGTGATCGGCATCGTCGTGTCGATGATCGTCCTGCCGCAGCGCCACGACCATGTTGTCGGCCGCAAGGCCGCGCGCGTCGTGAAAGACATGCTGGCGCAGCTGAAGACGGCGCTTAATCCGCATCCGGACTTCCGCCGTGACGACGCCGTCGACCGGCGGGTGCGCAAGGTCCTGCTGGAAATCGGCCAGGCAGCCAAGGACCACAAGCCCGGCAAGGACACCGAGCACGACTCGGCGAAGATCGTCGGAGTGACGCGGCGCATACAGTCGTTGTGCATCCTGATCCGCAGCCATTGGCGCACCGACATGACGCCCGAAGACCGCGCGGCGCGCGAGGCGGTCTGCGATCAGCTGATTACGGGCTCCGAACCGAAGGCGGTCATCGGCGCGATCCGCCGGTTGCCGCCGCTCGGCGACGCAGCCGCACCGGAGCCGTGGCTGCTGGAATCCCTGGCGCGCGACCTGATCGCGCTCGACGCCATGACGTCGAAAGCCCGGGCGACAGGATCAGCCGCCCGGGCTTGAGGCCTATTGCGACGCGCCTTCGACCAGCGCCGTGTGGGCATTGCGGTTCTTCGCCCAGGCGTCGTCACCGTCGCCGTTATCCAGCGGCTGTTCCTTGCCGTACGAGATCGAGGTGATGCGGCCGGGCGTCACGCCGTGGCTGACCAGGAAGTCGACGGCGGCCTGGGCGCGGCGAGCGCCCAGCGCGAAATTGTATTCGCGCGTGCCGCGTTCGTCGCAATTGCCTTCGATGCGCACCTTCACCGCCGGATAGCGCTTCAGCCACTCGGCCTGGGCCGCCAGAATCGATTGGGCATCGCCCCGGATGCCGGACTGGTCGACATCGAAATAGACGCGGTCGCCGACATTGACGACGAAGTCTTGCGACGAACCCGGACGGATGCCGGGCGCCGGCGCGGTAGCGACCGGCGAGGTGGGGGCCGGCGTCGTGGCCGGCGGCGGCGCCTGGACCGGGGCGGCGGCGACGGGGGCTTCGGGTTTGGGCTTGCTGGCACAAGCCGCAAGCGAGCCCAGGACCATCAGGGAGGCGGCAAGGCGAAGGGCAGTTTTCGGCATCATCGGTTTTTGTATCCTGCTTGTTTTCGGTAAATCGAACAGCGGCCAACGGCCGTTGGCACTCTGTTTATGCCGGTGTTCAATATGGCGGTACGAAATCCTGGATGAACGCCAGATGAACCGAAGTTTATTGAAACGATTTCGGCATCAAACGCTTACTTATAACTGCGTTATACACGTTCACAATGGTGTCATGTTGTCGTGATTGGATAAGATGTTAACGCTATAATCTGTTACGCAATAACGTAATTGCGAATTTATTATTCTGCCGCGACCGCGATAGCATCGTCATTATTATCGTTGCGGAAAGGTGCGGCGCCATAGCGCAGCCAGGCGAATAACTCGGCCTGCACGCCGCGCCTGAGCCCGGCCTTGAGGGCTTGCCGCGCCAGCCAGTCCTTGCGCTTCTTGGCTGGCACGGCCTCCAGCGACCGCACGGGTAACCGCGCCGGCAGGATGAAATCGCCATGAATGGTGCGCGCCGTCGCGATTTCCGCCCAGAAGCCGTCATTGTCGGCGACGATCAGATGGTTGATGTCCTTGAGCGGATGGTTGTGCGTCTGGACGGCCTGGATATCGCGGCATTCCAGCACCTCGGCCAGGGCATAGAGGGCATCGAGCACGACGCCCTTGGGGCGGGCGCCCCACATATTGCGCGTGGCGCCGACCACGGCCTGCTTGGCGTCCTCGCCGGCCGGGCCCTGCAAGCCGGCAATGCGGATCTGCACGTCGTGGCGCGGCGACAGGGCCAGGTTGAAGGTGAGGGCGTCGCCGCCTCCTGGAGGATCAGCGTCAGTTCGCCTTCGAAGCGGTAGCGCTCGTGGCGCTGTACGACGATATCGTAGGCCGTCTCATCCTTGCCGCGAATGCTGGCCAGCGACAGGCCTTGGCCCTTGAGCAGCGCGACAACGACCGGACGCTGGAAGTGGCACTCCAGCACGCCGTAGTGCGCCGTCAGCATGGCGAAGCGTTTGCCCGGCGACAGGCGCTTCGAGTGGTAGCCGCGCACGAATTTCGAGCGCACCATGTCGATTTCCGGTTCGCTGCCCAGATGGTGACCGTAGAGATCGTGGACATAGTCCAGCCAGCGCGCCGAATGCGGCAGGTGCTGGATAAAGCTGGTCACGAACCGCTTGGTCTTCTTCAGGCATGTTCGGCCCGGACACGGTTGAGCGAACGCACAAAATGCGGCAACATACTGAACTGTCTCGTTTTTATTGCAGGCGCCGTCGAACGCCTCCCCATGTCTATGACACGGCTGAAACATTCGACCCGTAACTTACCGGCCGGAAACTTTTTTGCGGGGACCGTCCTATTTCGCTTTCACCTGCGCAGTCCCTACGGTGCTGGCGCCGGGCCGACATAAATTTGTGCAAAGGAATTTTTCATGACACGCACGCTTACTTCGGCGGCCGCCTTATGCGCGCTGGCGTCTACCGTACTTTTCACCGGGACCTCGGCGATGGCCAAGCCGCATCATGGCTGGCACGACCATTCCGACTGGCGCCGCGGCGGTTATGTCGCCCGCTCCGACTGGGACCGCGGCCAGCACGTCGATTACCGCGCCCATCACCTGCGTGCGCCGCCGCGCGGCTATGAATGGCGCCAGGTCGACGGCCGCTATGTGCTGGCCGCTGTGGCGAGCGGAGTGATCGCGTCGATCATTCTCAACAGCCACTGAAAACGAGAGAGGCGCCCCCGGGAGGCGCCTTTTTTACGCCGGCGCGATGGTTTTCGCACGGTCGTTGGAAAGTATTTATATGTGTTAACGCCGCTGTAACCGGCTACAGGTATCAAGAGGATATGGATCCCAATGTATCTTTACGGGAGATGTCGTCTTGTCCGAGCCTTCGCATACCGGCGATCACGCTTCGCCAGCCATGACGGCTGATCCTGCGACGTTGAGCGTGCGCTTCATGCTGATCCAGGACCAGTTGCGGATGGCAGCCGAAAAGGTCAACCTGCTGGCGGGCATGGGGTTGTCCCATACCGACGGCTACAAGACCGCTTTCGAGGCCTACGAGGTCAAGTTGGGTGAATTCAACACGCTACGCCAGATGCTGGGCGTCTAAGGGGCAATAGTCCATCGCCTGCCATCCATCATGCCGGCGCAGTTCGACAGGCGCACCAAGCCCATCGCCTGGAATTTCATGTTTCAAGGAAGGGATTGGAGCGGGCGAAGAGGATCGAACTCTCGACATCCACCTTGGCAAGGTGGCGCTCTACCGCTGAGCTACGCCCGCTCATTTCAATCATCTGCAGAAGATGTCTGCCGGAGAGGGGCGCCTTATAGATCGAAGCCCGAAAGCTTTGCAAGGGCCTTTTCGGCAAAACCTGTGAAAAACTTTTATAACATCGCGGGGATGACGCGATCGGGCGGGCGGTGGCCGTCCTGGAAGGTCTTAACGTTCAAAATCACACGGTCGCCCATGTCGGTGCGCGCCTCGACGGTCGACGACGCCATGTGCGGCAGCAGGATGGCGTTCGGCAGGCCGATCAGTTCCGGATTGATCGCGGGCTCGCGTTCATAGACATCGAGGCCGACGCCGGCGATGCGCTTTTCGCGCAGCATGGCCGCCAGGGCCTGTTCGTCGACGATCTGGCCGCGCGCCGTATTGACCAGGATGGCGTGCGGCTGAAGCTTCGAGAGGCGTTCGGCATTGAGCAGGTGGTGCGTGCCCGGGCCGCCGGGCGCATTGATCGACACCACGTCGACGCGGGATAACATTTGATCCAGATCGTCCCAGTAGGTCGCCTGCAGGTCGTCGCTGATGCGCGCCGAGACGGGCTTGCGGTTATGATAGTGGACGCTCATGCCAAAGGCGCGGGCGCGCCTGGCCAGGGCCTGGCCGATACGGCCCATGCCGACGATGCCCAGACGCTTGCCGAAGATGCGGCGGCCCAGCATGAAGGTCGGCGACCAGGCCGAGAATTCGCCCTTCTGGACGATTTCGGCGCCTTCGACGAAGCGGCGCGACACGGCCATGATCAGGCCCATGGTCATTTCCGCGGTGTCTTCGGTCAAGACACCTGGAGTGTTGGTGATGATGATGCCCTTGTCCGCCCCGGTCACGACGTCGATGTGATCGTAGCCGACGCCGAAATTCGCGACCATCTTCAATTGCTCGCCGCACTCCGAGAAGAAGTCTGCGTCCAGGCGGTCGTTGATCGAGGTAACCAGCACGTCGGCGGTCTTGGCGGCGGCGAACAGCTGGTCGCGCGGCATCTGCGACAGGGTGTACCACAGAGTCGTGTTGAACAGCTCACGCATCCGCGTCTCGACGGAGTCGGGCAGCTTGACGGTGAGGACGACCTTGAGTTTTGCGCTCATCAAATGCCCTTGAGTGCGCCCGATCGGCGCGAATACGGATAAATTAGGGTCTTGTTAACCAAATCTGAACCCTTTGGGGCAGAATCATCAGATGTCCTCCCGATACTGTGTACCGTTCAGCATGCCGACCCCTGCAACCAGAGCTCAAGTGCTTGCCTTTTCCATGGCCCCGGCAGCGCGGTCAAGGGCTTTTGCATGCCTTGGCGCTTTGACAGCGCTGGCTTTGCTTGTGGTTGCGCAGCCTTCGCGGGCCGAAACGCCGGAATACGACACCCCATCGAAGCTGCCGGTGCCGCGCTGGGCCATGCTGCGCAAGAACGAGGTCTATGCCCGCAACGGCCCGTCGAAGGACAATCCGGTCAAGTGGACCTACAAGGTTGCCGGCCTGCCGGTGCAGATCATTTCGGAAACCCATGACTGGCGGTTGATATGCGATCCGTCGGGCGGTGCCGCCTGGGTCAGCAAGACCATGTTGCAGTCGCAGAAGACAGTGATCAACGGCAATGAGGGGCAGCGGCTGGAAATGCGCCTGTCGCCCGCCGATAACGCGCCCGTCACGGCCTATCTCAAGCCGCGCGCCATGGCGCAACTCGGCAAGTGCAAGAAGGACTGGTGCAAGGTCTCGGTCGGCGGCGCGTCCGGCTGGGTGCCCGTGCGGGGGCTATGGGGCATGCAGACGACGCCGGTGTGTCAGCGCCCGAACCTGTTTGCAGGGAATTAACTTTAGACGACAGGCTTGTTTTTCTTTGGCCCGGCCTCCGAAGCGTGGTGGGCGGGGTGCGATCGTAACGCGCGCGCAGATGTCGAAGCCTAAGCAAATATCAGTGAAACTGTATTCTTTGTCTTCCAAAGGAAAAGCCCCTCGCACCGCCTTCGACGGTCCCTTCGCGGGCGAAAGCTATACTTTCGCCTCGCTCACCCCATAAATTGGAGGGCCACCTCCGATGCTGCCGCTTTTTCCCACATGTCAAAAAAACATTGAGCGCTTGCGCGGGCTCGTGTAACGCATCTCGTCTTTTGTTAAGACGGCCTTTTTGTGCTGCGGAGCCCCGATACGTCCATGACCGAGCGTCCCTCGTCCCTCGATTACGAAGCCCTTCTGGCCTGCGGGCGCGGTGAAATGTTCGGCGAAGGCAATGCCCAGCTGCCGGCGCCGCCGATGCTGATGTTCGACCGCATCGTCGAAATCAACGAGACCGGCGGTGCGCACCAGAAGGGCTATATCGAGGCGGAACTCGACATTAATCCCGAGCTCTGGTTCTTCGCCTGCCACTTCATCGGCGATCCCGTCATGCCGGGCTGCCTGGGCCTTGACGCCATGTGGCAGCTGGTCGGTTTCTATCTCGGCTGGCGCGGCAATCCCGGCCGCGGCCGCGCGCTCGGCGTCGGCGAAGTGAAGTTCACCGGCCAGGTGACGCCTAACGTGAAGAAGGTCGTGTACAAGATCGATATGAAGCGCGTCATGTCGGGCAAACTGATCATGGGCATTGCCGACGGGGTTGTCGAAGCCGATGGCAAGCCCATCTATCAGGCATCGGGCCTGCGCGTCGGCCTGTTCGACGCCAAGGACCTGGGGTAAGTCCTCCAAGGCCTGAAAGGCCAATACGGGGGAAACGTAACACGGCCAGGTCATATGGCCGAATCCGGAACCGGAGCCAGATTAGGATAAAGCATGCGTAGAGTGGTGGTGACAGGTCTTGGGATTGTGTCGTCGATCGGCACAGGCGCGGAGGAAGTTACGGCTTCGCTGCGCGATGCCCGTTCCGGCGTGGTCTTCGCCGAGGACTATCAGGCCCACGGCTTCAAATGCCAGGTCCATGCGCCGCCGAAGATCGGCGACTGGACGCAGCTGGTCGATCGCCGCGCGGCGCGCTTCCTGGCGCCCGGCACCGCCTATGGCCATATCGCCATGGAACAGGCGATCGCGTCCGCGGGTCTCGAAAAGTCCGATATCTCGAACGAAATGAGCGGCATCCTGTTCGGCTCGGGCGGGCCGTCGACGCGAGCCATCGTCGAGGCCGCGGACACGACCCGCGAAAAGGGTTCGCCCAAGCGCATCGGGCCGTTCGCCGTGCCGAAAGCCATGTCGTCGGGCCCGTCGGCGACGCTGGCTACCTGGTTCGAGATCAAGGGCCTCAACTATTCGATCAGCTCGGCCTGCGCGACCTCGGTGCACTGCATCGGCGCGGCCGCCGAACAGATCATGATGGGCAAGCAGGACCTGATGTTCGCCGGCGGCACGGAAGAGCTCGACTGGACGCTGTCGGACCTGTTCGACGCCATGGGCGCCATGTCGTCCAACTTCAACGCCACGCCGTCGGTCGCTTCGCGCGCCTATGACCGCGACCGCGACGGCTTCGTCATCGCCGGCGGCGCCGGCATGGTGATCCTGGAAGAGTACGAACGCGCCCGTGCGCGCGGCGCCAACATCCTGGCGGAAATCGTCGGCTATGCCGCCAATTCCGATGGCTATGACATGGTCGCGCCGTCGGGCGAGGGCGCGGAACGCTGCATGAAGCTGGCCATGCGCACGGCCGGCAACCGCCGCATCGCCTACCTCAATCCGCACGGGACCTCGACGCCGGTCGGCGACGCCAAGGAAATGGAAGCCGTGCGCAACGTCTTCGGCCACGACATGCCGCTGATCTCGTCGACCAAGTCGCTGACCGGCCACAGCCTGGGCGCCGCGGGGGCGCAGGAAGCGATCTACTGCCTGCTGATGATGCAGAACGGCTTTGCCGCCGAAAGCGCGCACATCGACAACCTCGATCCTGCCTTCGAAGGCATGCCGATCCTGCGCAAGCGTCACGACGGCCCTCTGGAAACCGTGATGTCGAACTCGTTCGGCTTCGGCGGCACCAACGGCACGCTGATTCTGTCCCGGGCGGACCTCTAAAGGCGGCTGAAAAGCCGCCTTTTTCATAACGTCTTGCCATTTCCCGCGATATTTGCTCAAACCTCGCGACCAATTCACGAGGATAAGAGTCATGGCTGAAGACGGCTGGGTGTTCCCCAAGGGCGAACTGATGAAGGGCAAGAAGGGCCTTGTCATGGGCATCGCCAATGACAAGTCGATCGCCTGGGGCATTGCCAGCCAGTTGGCCGCGCAGGGCGCTGACATGGCCTTTTCCTACATGGGCGAAAGCCTGCTGCGCCGCGTCGAGCCGCTGGCCAATTCGGTCGGTGTAAAGCACCTGATCGAATGCGACGTGACCAACGATGCATCGATGGACGCTGCCTTCGCCAAACTGAAGGAGATCTACGGCGAGATCGACTTCGTCATCCATTCGATCGCCTTCGCCAACAAGAACGAGCTGCAGGGCAGCTTTGTCGAAAACACCACGCGCGACGGCTTCCTGATGGCCATGAACGTGTCGGCCTTTTCCTTTGTCGACGTGTCGCGCCGCGCTGCCGAGCTGATGCCGAACGGCGGCTCGCTGGTGACGCTGACCTATCTCGGCGCCGAGCGCGTCATCCCGAACTACAACACCATGGGTGTGGCCAAGGCCGCGCTCGAAGCCTCGACGCGCTACATCGCCCGCGACCTGGGCCCCAAGGGCATCCGCGCCAACGCCATTTCGGCCGGCGCCATGCGTACGCTCAGCCTGGCCGGCATCTCGGGCGGCCGCGCCCTGCATTCGAAGAGCGGCCAGTTCTCGCTGATGAAGCAGGAGACCTCGATGGAAGGCGTGGCGGGCTGTGCCCTGTGGCTGGCGTCGGACCTCGGCTTCTCGACGACGGGCGAAGTCATCCACGTCGACGCCGGCTTCCACGTGGTGGGCCTGCCGGAGGACGTGGAACTGTAAGGCGCCATGCCGCGCTGCCTGATCATTGCGGGACCGAACGGGGCGGGGAAGACGACCTTCGCCCTCAAATACTTGCGTCGTGTCGGCGTTGATACCTTTATCAATGCCGATATGATTGCTTCGGGGCTGTCACCGTTTCACCCCGAACGGCAGGCCGCTGCGGCTGGGCGACTCTTCCTGCATGAGGTTGAAGCCCGGATTGCCACGCGCGAGGACTTCGCGATTGAAACCACCCTGTCCGGGCGAAGCTATCTTAGGCTTATACAAAGGCTGCGCGCCGAAGGTTGGGGTGTGGAGCTTTACTACCTCGTCTTACCGAGCGTAGGCGTTTCAAAAACCCGGGTTGCCGAGCGGGTATCGCACGGCGGTCACAATATCCCGGCAGCTGATATCGAACGCCGTTTTCCACGCAGTTTGCGGAACCTTCTGGATTCCTATAGAATGGCGGTCGATGAGTGCCATGTGTATCTGAACGATGGCGACGGGCCTGTTCAAATTTTTGACCAGTTCGGGCCCCGAGTCATCGTTCACGATGGCGATCTTTATGACTGGCTGTTGAAGCTTGCGGATGTGTCGGATGACTGACGACGAAATGACCAAAAAGTCCGATGAAGCGTTTGCCGCCTTGCAATCTGCCGTCAGCGAAGCCATCGACCACAAGCGCCGCTTGGGCCAGTACTGGGTTGTGGCCGACGCGAACGGTCAGCCCGTGAAAATCTATCCCGAAAATTCCGTCGATTCCGCCGCCGAATAATGCCCATCGGCGCGGCGCCCTCGCTCGATGATATGGAAACGCTGGCGCGTGACGCCCTGACGCGCCTGCCTGAGCCGTTCGCGACCTATCTCAAGGACGTGGTGCTGATCGTCGAGGACTTTCCGTCGGAAGAGATGCTGGATCAGCTCGGCATCGAGGACGCCTTCGAGTTGACCGGGCTCTATACGGGGCGTCCGGCCGAACTCGAAGCCATGACCGGCGACCTGCCGCCGATGATCCATCTGTTCCGCCGCCCGATCCTCGACGAATGGGCCGATGGCGGGGTGACGCTGGAAGACCTGGTCGTGCACATCGTTATCCACGAGACCGGCCACCATTTCGGCCTGTCCGACGACGACATGGAATGGCTGGAAGAGCAGCTTAAAAGCTAGTCGTGGACCTGGAAGACCTGCGACGGGTCGGCCGGACCGGAATTGCGGTACATCTTGCCCTTTTCGCCGACGAAGACCAGGCCGTAGGCAATGACCCCGCAGATGCAGGCGCCCAGCGGCAACAACATGATATGGCCGGTCCAGCCCTGGCCGATCATGGCCGAGATGATGGCGCCGCCCACCGTGGTGGTGAATCCCTGCAGAGAGGCGGCGGTGCCGGCGACATGGCCGACCTTTTCCATGGCGATCGCCGAGAAGTTCGACGTCGTCAGGCTCTGGAAGCCCATGGTCAGGCTTTGCAGGATCACGAAGCTGATCAGCGTCTCGTGCCCCGTGGCGGCCCACAAGAGGTGAATAACCGTCACGCAGATAAAGGCGGTCAGCGCCGAATGCGAGATGCGCTTCAGGCCGATGCGTTCGACCAGGGTCGCATTGATCATCGACGCCACCGCCATGGTGCCGGCGCAGATGGCGAAGACCGGCGCCATCATGCCGGGGGAGCGAAAGACGTCGCGGAACATCTGCGGCATCAGCGAGACGTAGGCTAGCAGCGCTCCCACCAGCACCGCGATGCCCAGCGTATAGACCAGTGACGACGGCTCGGTCGTGACGAAATAGGCAACGCGCTTCAGGTGGGCGACATCCGGGCGGCGGCGTTTCTCGGCCGTGTGCGTTTCCGGCAGGCGCAGCCAGGCCCACAGCCCGACGACGGCGCCGAACAGCGACATGAAGGCGAAAATGGCGCGCCACGGCGCAAACAGAAGGATGACCTGACCCAGGCTGGGCGCCATGATCGGCACCAGCAGGAAGACGACGTAGCTCATCGACATGACCTGGGCCATGCGCGGGCCGACATAGAGGTCACGCACGATCGAGCGTGTCACCACGGTCGAGGTCGATGCCGAACAGCCCTGGATCAGCCTGATGAAGATCAGCAGGGCGAAATCGTTTACAACGGCAGCGATAAGGCCGAGGATGACATAGAGGACAATGCCCGTCAGCAGCACGCGCTTGCGCCCCAGCCAGTCGCTGAGCACGCCCATGGCCAGCTGGCCCACGCCCATGCCGGCAAAATAGAAGGCGACGATCCATTGCTGGTGGTTTTCGACCTGGACATGGAGGTCGTGTCCGATGGCGGGCAGGGCCGGTAGCATGGCGTCGATGCCAAGCGCCCCCATGGCCATCATCGATGCGATCAGGACGACGAATTCGACGAAGCCGGGCTGAGGCTGGCTGGCTGTGGCAGGGGAAGCGGACATAACGTGCCGGTCATAGGCCGATTTTCGCTGCATTGCGATAAGGAAAATAAAAAACACGGTAGCTCTCCTCCCCATGCAAAGCATGGGGAGGAGGAACCTTTTACTTCCGCTTCTTTGCCTTACCCGCCTTCGCCGGCGCCTGAGGCGTGAGCACCGCCACCGCGCCGCCCGACGGCGCCAGTTGCAAGGTCAGGCTTTGACCGGCATCGACGCCGGTATCGGTCACTGCGAGGTGGTTGACGTCGGCGCCGTCCTGGTAGACGTGCGCCGAATACGAGCCCGCCTTCAGGAAGCTCAGGGGCACTGTCACGGTCCGGCCCTGTTCGTTGCCCATGGCGCCGACATACCAGGTGTCGCCCGAGCGGCGGGCGGTGACGATATACTGGCCGATATCGCCCTGGAGCACGCGGGTCTCGTCCCAGGTCGTCGGGACCTGGGCAATGAACTGGGCGCCGTCGGCCCACGATCCGTCGGCGTTATGATAGGCCGACGGGCTGTCCGACACCATCTGGAACGGCGAATCGTAGACGACGTACATGGCGATCGCCTGGCCGCGCGTCGTCTGGACGTAGGGGGCGCTATAGCGTTGTTTCGCCGCGAACTCGGCCGGCGTCAGCGAACGGAAGCCGCCCGGCGTATAGTCCATCGGCCCCAGGATCATGCGCGTGAAGGGCAGGGTGACGTTGTGCGTCGCCGTGATGCGCGCGCTCCACTTGTTGTTCTCGGCGCCCAGCACGCCTTCCTGCGTGATGTAGTTGGGATAGGTGCGGTTCAGGCCGTTGGGCGGATAGGCGCCGTGCAGGTCGACCATCAGGTGGTGTTCGGCGGCCTTCGAGAGGACCTTGTGATACCAGTCGACCATTTCCTGGTCGTTGCGGTTCATGAAATCGACCTTGATGCCCTTCAGGCCCCATTGCTCATAGGCGGCGAAGGCCTGGTCCATCTGATTGTCGAGCTGCTGCCACTGCACCCAGACCCAGACGCCGACGCCCTTGGACCTGGCGTATTTCAGCAGTTCCGGCATGTCGAGCGCCGGGATCGGCTTGGTGATGTCAGCATTGGGATTGGGCTCGATGCTGGAGCCCACCGACCAGCCTTCGTCGATCAGGATGTCGTCGAGCTTCATCGAGGCCGAGAAATCGACATAGGCCTTGTATGTCGCGGTATTGATGCCGGCGTTCGGGATATCGACCGTCCAGTTGTTCCACCAGTCCCAGGCCGTCTTGGCGGGCTTGATCCAGCTGGTGTCCTTGAGCACGGACGGCGTGGCCAGGGCCGAAATCAATGTTGATTGCGTGAGCTGGCCCGGCGTGTCACCGATCATGATCACGCGCCACGGCGTCTTGAAGCCATCGGCGCCAAGCGTCTCTTTCGCGACGACATTGCTGCGCGAGCGCACATCGCGGCTGGTGTCGAAGCGCGGGGGCAGAAGCGTATGCACGCCCAGTCCGCCGTCGCCGCGGCCGGCCAGATACATGCCCGGATAGTCCTTCACGTCGGACTCGGCGATGGCGAAGGTCGTTTGGCCGGTGCCGGCCTTGCAGACCAGCGGATCCATGACGACGTGGAAGTCGTGCAGTTTCGACGCTTTTACCTGGTCGTATTCGGCCTCGAAGCTCGAGTCGAAATGGCCGATAATGGCGCCCCAGCAGTCGTAGTCGGCAGGAAAGTTGAACTGGGTATTTTCGCCGCGAACCTTGAAATCGCTGATGCCGGCTTGCTGCGGGATGGCGTAGCGGAAGGCGACGCCGTCGTCATAGACGCGGAAGATAAGGTTGAAGTGCGAAACCTTGCCGTCGGCTTCGAAGGCGAGATCGGCCTGATTGTACCGGTCGGTGGCGGTCTTCGTCTTGCCGACGACCAGGTCGAAGGTACTGTCGACAGATGCGCCATTGTGGCTGACAAACTTGGCCGGACCGCTTGCGATGCTGCCAATGTCGAGGTCGATGCCCAGCGGCGAGGGCGTGATGATCGCCTTGCCGTCGACCGAGACGGCGTAGGTCGGGGCACCCGGGCCGTCGGTTGCGACATCCAGCGCCACGCGGCCATTGGGAGAGGTTACGTGCACATCGGCGTGGGCTGCCCCGGCACACAGGCCGGCGGCGAGTACGGCAAGGCTGGCGCTGGCCAGAATGGACTTCGGCATGGTGTCTCCCCAATCATTATCTTGGTCCGCACGCGCAGGGCGAATCGGCGGCCGGTTTGATACCGGCTCGAATTCCAATTTTAATTTGTATTATTATAAAAGCAACCGCTAAGCTGCGCGCAGATCCTCGATCACCGTGCCGACGCGCGCTTGATTGGCTTCGTGATTGGCGTCGCGTTCCTTCTCCGTCAAGGCCTCGTCGTACCACTTGACCAGTGCCGGGTGGGCCAGCAACCGGTCGACATAGGCGCGCGCCGTTTCCGACAGCTCGAAGCCCAGGCCATAGGTCTGGACGCGGAAGGCGACGGGCGCAAAGAAGGCGTCGGCGGCCGTGAAGGCGTCGCCGGCCAGGAACGGCCCGCCGAAGTGGCTGAAGCCGTGGTTCCACAGGGCGTCGAGGCGGGACAGGTCGCGGATCAGCGCCGGGGGGGTGTCGTTGAGCTTGATGCGCTGGCCGACCGTCATCGAGCAGATCGTGCGCAGGGTCGAAAAGCCCGAATGCATCTCCGCCGCCGCCGAACGGGCATAGGCGCGGGCGGTCTTTGCCGCCGGCCAGACCGCGGGGTGGCTTTCATAAAGATATTCGGCGATGGCCAGCGAGTCCCACACGGTCGTTTCGCCGTCGACCAGGCACGGCACCATGGCCGACGGCGAGAAGCTGTCGAAGCCGTGCTGGCCGCCGGTCTGAAAGAAGTGCATGCGTTCGTCGAACGGAATGTTCAGCGCCGTCATCAGCGCCCAGAGACGCAACGACCACGAGGAATAGTTCTTGTTGGCGATATGCAGTTCGTACATGGCAGGCCATTCCTCTCTTTATGACGGCCCGGTCATGCCAAGAGTCACATAAAATGGCGAGAGGGTTTGTCCGCCAGACGTCGTAAATCGTCAGCCATATTGAAAGGCCGACAGGGCAATGCCCGTCTGACCGAGGCTGTCCTGATGCCAGGTCATGCGGCCTGCATCGTCGCCGGCCGCGCCCGCCACGACCATCAGCGGGATCAGGTGCTCCTCGCGCGGATGGCTTACGCGCGCGCCGGGGGCCACCGCCCATCCGGTCAGGGCGTCGGCGCCGCTATCGACCGCGCCTTGCAGCCAAGTGTCGAAGGCCTGCGACGCTTCGCCCACGCCCGACACGCGGCCCATCAGGCCCGGGATAGAATGGAAGCTCATGCCCGAACCGATGATCAGCACGCCTTCGTCGCGCAGAGGCACCAGGGCCTTGCCCAATGCGACGTGCTCGGCGGGGCTGAGACTCTTTTTCAACGACAGCTGGGCGGTCGGAATGCGCGCTTCGGGGAAGGCCAGCAGCATGGGGATGAAGACGCCGTGGTCGAAATCGCGGCTGTTGTCCTCGCGCACCGCAATGCCGGCGGCCTTCGCCAGTTCGATCACGCGTGCCGCCACGTCGGGGGCGCCGGGCGCCGGCCAGCTCAGCTGGTAGGTGTTCTCCGGGAAGCCGTAATAGTCGTAGAAGAGGGCAGGGGACGGCTTGGTCTGGACGGTGAAGTCCGCCTCTTCCCAGTGCGCCGAGACGATCAATATGGCCTTGGGCGTGGCGCCGATATCCTGCGGCAGGCGCTTCAGGTAAGCGGTGAGTCCGGCCCACATATCGCTGGGGCGCCACTCCATGTAAGGAAAGGGACCGCCGCCGTGCGGGATGAAAACGGTAGGGAGGCGGTCGGTCATGGCAAACTCTCTTATGGGTAGGCCTCGGCTTCAATCACGAGGTCGATATCGTCGCCGACAAAAGGTTCGAGCTTGGACAGGCCGAACGCCTTGCGGCTGACGTGGGCGGTGGCGGAAAAGCCGACACCCGTCTTGAACAGCGCCGGATTGAACGCCTTCTTGTTGAAGATGACGCTCAATACCACGCTTTGCGTCATCCCGTGCACCGTCAGATCGCCGGTGACATTGGCGGTATTTTCGCCGGTGACCTCGACCTTTGTCGAGGTAAAGGTCGCCGCCGGAAACTGGGCGGCATCGAAATAGTCGGGGCCCTTAAGGTCCTTGTCAAAGTCCGGCAGGCCCGTGGTCAAAGCCGATATGGGCAGGCTGGCCGTAATCGTGCTGTTGGCCGGCTGGTCGGTGTCGAGAACCAGGGTGCCGGTGGCGCCGATGATCTTGCCCGACGGGTGCGACATGCCGAAATGCGGATAGAAGAAGGTCGCCGAACTGTGGGTCGGCTCCAGCTTGTAGGTGTCCGCGGCGGCGGCCTGTCCGGCCATTGTCAGAATGAACAGGGCGGGCAGGATCGGCTTCCACATCATCGGGCTCCGGAAAAAAGGGGAAGACAGGTCTTCCCCTCTATACCCGATTATTGCTTGAGGGTTTCGGCTTCGATGTAAAGATCGATCTGGTCGCTGACCGCCGGGACATAGGCGCCCATGCCGAAATCGCTGCGCTTGATCGTCGCCGTGGCGGTGAAGCCGGCGTCTTCCTTCTTCATCATCGGATGCATGTCGAGCTTGTTGAGCTTGACATCCAGCGTCACCGGCTTGGTCACGCCGTGGATGGTCAGGTCGCCCGTCACCTTGGCAGTGTCCTTGCCCGTCACCTCGACCTTGGTCGACTTGAAGGTCGCGGTCGGGAACTTGGCGGCGTCGAAGAAGTCCGCCGTCTTGAGGTGGGCATCGAGCGCCGGCACGCCGGTATTGACGCCGGCGATGTCGAAGCTGACCTCGACCGAGCTCTTCGACGGATCGGCCTTGTCGAGATTGACCTGGCCGACCGCGTTCATGAACTTGCCGGTCGGATGCGAGAAGCCGAAGTGTGTGTACTGAAAGGTGACCGAGCTGTGGTTCGGTTCGATCTTGTAGACATCGGCGGCGAAGGCGGAGGCGCTGGCGAACAGGGCAAGGGCCGAGGCAGCGATGACGGATTTGAAGATCGGTTTCATGGGGCGGTTCCTGTTGGCTCACGGTAGATACGGTGTCGGCCGGAATTGGTTTCCGGCGCCACAATCGTAACAATAAGAGTTGCGGTTACGGGTTTCAAGAGGGGGCGTCTTACGAAGTTGTAAAAATCTTGCAAGACCGGCCTGTGCCGCCCTTACAAACCGTAACCGTGCCGCTTATCTATCGGCTGCCGCGCGACAAACGGGCGGTTTTCAAGATTGAGAGGGTCTCATGTCCCAGGACACCATCACCAAGTTCGACATGTATCAGGCAGCCATTCCGGCCAGCGTCCGCGTTCTTACCAACCTGCGGGCCATCATCGAAAAGGCCGAGTCCTGGGCCGCCGAGAAGTCTGTCGATCAGGCCGTCGTGCTCAACGCGCGCCTGGCGCTCGACATGTTCCCCTTCGTCCGTCAGGTCCAGATCGCGACCGACACCGCCAAGGGCATCGCCGCGCGCCTGGCCGGTATCGAGGTCCCGAGCTACGAGGACAACGAGGCGACCTTTGAAGAACTCTATGCCCGCATCGACAAGACGCTGGCCTTTGTGAAATCCGTCAAGCCGGAGCAGTTCGATGGCGCCGAAACGCGCGAAGTCGTGCTGACCTTCCGCGGCAATTCGACGTATTTCACGGGCCTGACCTTCCTTACGACGCGCGCCCTGCCGAACCTGTTCTTCCATACGACGGCGGCCTACGCGATCCTGCGTCATTCGGGCGTACCGGTCGGCAAGGCCGACTTCCTGGGCCCGCAAGGCTAGTCTTATATCTCCCCGTCGCGAAGCGATGCGGAGGGGACCGCACGACTGAGCTGTTGCGTAGCAACGGCGAAGGAGATGTGGTGGAGGGGAGTCTTGCTTATTTTTCGGGGCACTGGCCTTTCAGAGAAAGCAAGAAACCCCACCACCACCCTACGCTAACGCTCCGGGCGGTCCCCCTCCCCATTCGTTCCGAACGGGGAGGTACAAAATTGGCTAAAACGTTTTAATGTCAAAGCGTTCCAGTTCGGCCAGATAGTCTTCGAGCCTTATCAGGCCGACGCACGCCATGGCCCCGGCAGCAATGCCGGGGCCTTTTTCGTAAAGCCGTCTGGCCAGCAGGATCGCGGGGACACAGGGAATCTGCGGCCCGTCGCCCGACCCCGCGACGATCGCCCAGCGCACGCGTTTCGGCCGGCCGTCGTGATCGAGCCCGCTAAGATCGACGAACATGCCGCCGATATCGCTGCCGAGGGGATCGAAGATGTTGCTGACGGCCAGCATGGGACCGGCCAAGGCTTTGAGGTCGAGCGGCAGGCCCAGCCGCACGCTCCAGGCCAGGGCCCACAGCCCGAAATGCAGCACACCGACTTCAAGTCCCGCGCCGAAGCGGATGTTCTTCAGGCCGTAGGCGTCCGGCAGGAGGTCGAGATCGGGGATATCGCAATTGGCCAGCCAGCGCGTCCCCATGCCGGGCAGTGTCAGGCGCCGCAGGTCCTGCCAACCGTAGGGATCTGGATGCCCGGCAAAGGGCTTCAGCCGCCGGCCGGCATAGCTCAATATGCCCTGCGTGGTGGCCAGGCCCCGTTCGGCGCGCTGTCCGGGCGCGATACCGAAATCCATGGCGTCGAGCCGGGCGAATTGCGGCCTGAAGCGCTCGATCACCGCCGATGACAGGCCGGGCACGGTGCTGGCGCCACTTATCGCCGTGACGCCCGCCGACCGTGCGTCCGCGTCGAGGCTTTGAAAGCCGGTGACGAAGTCGCGGGCGTCGGCCAGGTCGATATAGTGGACACCGGCGGCAATACAGGCGCGCGCCACCTCATAGCCAGCGCCCTGGAACGGGCCGCAGGTATGGACGACGACCGAAGGCTTTTCGCGGGTAAGCGCCGCGGCGAAATCCTGGTGGATGTCGATGACGGCGCTTCGGGCATTCGCCAGCTCCGACGCCAGGCTTTCCGCCTTTTGCAGGTTTCGGCCGGCGATGATCAAGGGCACCCGGTGGCGGCTGAGCGCCGTGGCGATACGCTTGCCGAAATTGCCATAACCGCCGAGGATCAGGACCTCATGCATCGTCCATATCTTCGCGCACCACGGTGAACTCGCCCATATAGCCATAGGCCATGGCCAGCCCGAACACCCCGCCTTTCATGCTCATCGCCATGCGGAACGCGCGTTCGCCGGTGGCCTCCTCCCAGGCCTCGCCGCGGCCGAGCAGGATATCGCCGACGCGCGGCAGCGGAATGTCGCGGCCGAAGACACTCAGCAGGTAGCCCTTGTGCCTGAGCCATACCTTGCCGCCCTCGAACTGATAGGTGCAGCGCCATCCCACGCCGCACCGCATATATTCGACGACCTCGTGGTCCTGCTTCGGCACCAGGCGCGAGCGGAAGCAGAAAGGTTTTTTCCCGGGAAAATCGAACCAGCGCTCGAAGATAAAGGCGTTGGACTCCGGTTCGCTGATGAAGTGCACGGTGCAGGGAATGTTATCGCCCTCGTGCGGTGTCAGCATGCCAAGCCAGCCGAAGAGCGGCGCGAAGAGCCGCATCAAGGCGCCCATGCGCACCGTCAATTTGCCTTCGACCGTGATGCGGTCACGGCAGAACGGCCGGTTGGCGTAGTGCAGCCTGAGCGCGGGCGGCATGTCGGCCCATGGTTCACCGAAAACAGGCGCGAAGGTCGGGGGATTGCTCATGAGTCTTCAAAGGATTACCACGTACGCGTTCGTATCACGAAGCGGGGCGGGGACAATGGCCTATCTGATTGTCAAATGGCTGCATATCCTGTCCTCGACCGTGCTGTTCGGCACCGGCATTGGCAGCGCCTTCTGGATGTTCGTGGCCAACCGGTCGCGCAGTCTTCCGGCCATCGTTTTCGCCTGCCGCACTGTCGTCCTGGCCGACTGGCTGTTCACCACGCCGGCGGTGATCTTCCAGCCCTTGTCCGGTCTCTACATGGTGCACGCCGCGGGCTATCATCTGGGCGCGCCGTGGCTGGTCGCCGCGCTTGTGCTCTATGTCCTTGCCGGCCTGTGCTGGCTGCCGGTGGTGTGGATCCAGATCAGGATGAAGCGGCTGGCGGAAGCGGCGCTTGACGAAGACCTGCCCCTGCCTGCGCTTTACTGGACCTATGACCGGTGGTGGATCGGCTTGGGCTGCCTGGCCTTTCCGGCGGTCGTGGTGATTTTCTGGCTGATGGTCTTCACGCCCGGTTGAATAGCGGGGCGTTCGGCCTATCTCTCAGGGGTATCCGAGAGAGGGATCGATCATGATTACGCTGTACACCTGGGGCACGCCCAACGGCCGCAAGGCCACCATCATGCTTGAGGAGCTGGGCGTCGAATACCGCATCCACCCGGTCAATATCGGCAAGGATGAGCAGTTCGATCCCGAATACCTCAAGATTTCGCCCAACAACAAGATTCCGGCCATCATCGACGAAGACGCCGACGGCGGGCCGCTGCCGCTCTTCGAATCCGGCGCCATCCTGATCTATCTTGCCGACAAGTACGGCCGTTTCCTGCCCGGATCGGGCGCCAACCGCTATAGCACGCTGCAATGGCTGATGTGGCAGATGGGCGGTCTGGGACCGATGTTCGGCCAGCTGGGCTGGTTCACCCTTTCGGCGCCGGAGCCCAATCCCGTGGGCCAGGACCGTTACCGCAAGGAGGCCGACCGGCTCCTGGGCGTGCTCGACAAGCGCCTGTCGGAGTCGGCGCACGTCGGTTACGACGACTATTCGATCGCCGACATGGCTATCTATCCGTGGATCGCCCAGTACCGCGTGCGCGTAAAGGACGAGATCGAACCGCTGCTGCAAAAGCGCCCGTTCGTGCTGTCATGGCTGGACAATGTCGGCCAGCGTCCGGCGGTCCAGAAGGGAATGTTACTCCCCTAGGGTCCATCCGGCAGGGCCAGGCGAAGATAGCCCGCCGTGCGATCGTAGGCGTCCGCGTCGGCGCGTTGCTGGGGCGAGTCGAGGACGTCGGTCTTGCCGTCGATGATTTTGGTCTGTTGCGGTTTCGCCTTGATCCTGCCCTTGCGCGGTATCGCCGGAGCGACGACCTCGACCAGCCGCCAGTGACCATGATCTTTGGTCACCGTCGCCGGTTTTCGCTTCGTCGTGCCGTCTTCGCTGCCGCAGTCGGCCGTCAAGGTCGTCGCGGTCGTCCAGCGCACCGGCGTGCAGGGATCGCCGTCGAAGGTCACTGTCGTCTGGTGGCCGGGGCTGAACCAGTCGGTAATTTGCAAGCGGGCGCCGTCATAGGTTTCGTCGGGCTCCGCCGCCAGGAACCGGCCATCGGGTGACGGCATGGGCATATTGCCGAACCAGGTCAGCTTGCCGGTGCGTTCTATGATCACGGCGCCACTGCCTTCACCATTGTCCTGATAGACTGCGGGCAGGGTCTGCTTGCCGCCGTGTCCGTCGCCGACGACGACCGTTCCGGCATAGGTCCAGATACTGCACGTGTCGCTGCCCTCGCAATAGAGGTTGCGCTGGTCCGTAAAGCGCGCGGCCGGCTGGCCGTTGATGCGGATCGTCAGCACGTCGCCCTGGCGCGAAGCGATGGCCGCGTCGGCCTTGAGATGCGGTGCTTCGGTCTGGCGTTCCGCGTTCACGCGCACAGGATCACCCGGATCGGCGCTGGCCGAATCCGAGGCGGCTGCGGATGCCGACACGGCGGCAGACGTCACGTCGCCTTCGTGTGGCAGAAAAGCGCCGTCGACCACGCCCGGGGCGTCGCTCCCGCCGGACGCACTGTCGGGCGCGGGCTTGCGGTCTCCGCAGCCTGCCAGCAGCACCAGCGCTGTCAGGCCAGCGCATAAAGGCGACAATTTCATCATGCCCGTCCCCGTTTCCGATTCGTTTACCATCCTTTCCGGGTTTGCGGAATGCGGTGGACGGCAGAGCCTGGGGCGCCGTGGCGCAATAGGCACAGATCAGGCGTCGCGGGGCTTTCGGGCATCCTTGCGCCGGACATAGAGCACCTTGTGCACCTTCGCGACGACCACGCCGTCGGCATCGACGATATCGGCGTCGTATTCGGGTTCGGTCTTGCCGCCCGCGTCGGTCTCCGCCTTCACGCGGGCGATTTCTTCGGGCGGAATATGAAAGACCGCGCGCACGCTTGACCGGCCGGGCTTCAGGAACTGGATCGACGCCGCCTTGTCCCAGACAATGTAATCGTTGCCCAGCTGCGTCATCATGATCGCGACGAAGAACGGGTCGCACATCATGTAGAGCGAGCCGCCGAAGGCCGTGCCAAAGACGTTCTTGTTCCACCAGCGGTACTTCAGCTCGACCGTGATGGTGTGGACGGTCTTGTCGGTTTCGACAACGCGGATGCCGGCGCCGATCATCGGCGGATAGAGGTTGATCAGCTTGAAACGGTCGGCCTTGGCCATCGCGGTCTCCTTTGAGCGCCTTTTACATGAATGCCGCAAAGGAAAGGCAAGGGAGCAGGGGCACGGCCTGTAACTTTTGTTGGGTGCCTGCGTATTTATGCTAAGGTCGGCGCAATCAGGGAGACGGCATATGAGCGAAACGGCAACCGGCGTGGCGACCGCGGCCCTGGCGCCCGACGATCGGACCAGTGTCTATCCCCTGTGGCTCAGGCTTATGCATTGGGTCAATGCCGTCGCCGTTATTATCCTGATCCTGAGCGGCTGGCGCATCTACGACGCCACGCGCTTCATGTTCGGTTTTACTATCCCGGCCAAGTGGACGCTGGGCGGGTGGCTGGGCGGAGCGCTGCAGTGGCATTTCGCCCTGATGTGGCTGCTGGTCGGCAATGCCCTGGTCTATCTGCTGGTCCATGTGTTCAATGGCCGTTTCCACCGTCAGTTCCTGCCACTGTCGGCCAGCGCCATATGGACGGATTTCAAATCGTTTCTCAGCGGACACCTCAGTCATTCCGACATCCGCCGCTACAACGCCGTGCAAAAGGTAGCCTATCTCTTCGCCATGGCCGATATCGTGGTGCTGGTCCTGTCGGGCCTGGTGCTGTTCAAGTCTGTGCAACTGCCGTGGTTGCGTGAACTGCTGGGCGGCTATGAGTTCGCGCGGCGCATCCACTTCTGGGCGATGGCGTGCATGGTCGGCTTTATCGTCGTGCACGTGGTGATGGCGGTGCTGGTGCCGCGCACCATCCGCGCCATGGTCTGGGGGCGCTGAGATGGACGACGAGATCAGACAGGACAAGGACGCCATCCTCAAGGAGGCCAACGGCCTGCTCAAGGACCCGGCGCGCCGGCGCCTGCTCGGCAATGTGCTGACGCTCGGTGGCCTGTCGCTGGCGACGGGCGTGCTGCTCAAGGACCATAATTCGGTCAAGGACATGCTGACGCGCGTTTCGCGTTTCAACGACAGCGCGCAGGGCCTGCTGTTCCATGAATCGAGCCGCGCCCCGGTCTATACCGAGGCCGACATCACCAACCCGTTTCCGTTCAACGCCTTCTACCGCATAAGCCAGGCGCCGGTCGTCGATCCCGCGACCTACAGGCTGGAACTGTCGGGCAAGATCGCCGATCGCCGGCCGTGGACCTTGCCCATGCTGAATGCCCTGCCGCAGACCTCTCAGATCACGCGCCATATCTGCGTCGAGGGCTGGAGCGCGATCGGCAAATGGGGCGGGGTGCGGTTCTCCGACTTCCTGAAACGCGTCGGCGCCGACACGACATGCAAATATGTCGGTTTCAAATGCGCCGACGGGTACTACACATCGATCGATATGCCGACGGCGCTGCACGACCAGACCCTGCTGACCCTGACCTTCCGCGACCGCGTGCTGCCGGCCTATTACGGCTTTCCGATGAAACTGCGCATGCCGACCAAGCTGGGTTACAAGAACCCCAAGCACATCATGGAAATCTATGTCACCAATGTCTTCCCCGGCGGATACTGGGAAGACCAGGGCTATAACTGGTTTGGGGGGAGTTAGACGCAAACCCCTCCCAATTTCGAATGGCGAGGAGAAAGATATCGCGCGCACCTCTTCGCCCCATCGTTAGATGGGGAGGGGGACCACGAAGTGGTGGAGGGGTATCTTCTTAAGCCATCAAATCCACGAACGCGGCGTTCAGAACGCTAGCCGCATCGTCCGGCGCGATAGACAATAGCAAACCCCGTTGGCCGGCATTGATATAGACGCTGTCGTAAAGCTGCGCCGTCTCGTCGATGGCGGTCGGCACGGTCTTCTTCTGGCCGAAGGGCGAGATACCGCCGACCTTGAACCCTGTCAGCCGCTCGGCGTCGGGCACCTTCATCATATGCGCCGACTTGCCGCCGAAATGGGCTGACAACTTCTTCATGCTGACCTCGCCGTCGGACGGCACGACGACGCAGACGGGCTTGCCGTCAAGCTCGGCCATCAGCGTCTTGAAGGTCTGCGAGGGATCGACGCCCAGCGCCTCGGCGGCCTGCAAACCGACGCGCGGCGCGTCCGGATCGTAGTCGTACGGATGCAGATCGAAGCCGATACCGGCTTTGGCGAGAGCGGCCGTGGCGGGAGTGGTCTTGGACATGGCGTCTTGCTATAGCGGCGGCACATCAAACGCAACAGGGCGGGATCATGAGCACCATCACATTGATCGGACCGGGCGCCATCGGGCTCAGCGTCGCTTCCGGCCTGATGGACGCCGGGCACGACGTGACGTTCGTGGCGCGCCAGCCGTTCGAGACGCTTGACGTTACCAGGCCCGGCGGTGAGGTGCGGTCTCATGCGGCCCGGGTTGTCGAAGCCGCGAATGCGCCGAAATCCGACTGGGTCTTCCTGTGCGTCAAGACCTATCAGGTCGCCTCGGCCGCCGAGGCCCTTAAGGCCGCGGTCGGTCCCGACACCCGCGTCGCCGTGATCCAGAACGGCGTCGAGCACCGCGAAAACGTCGCGCCCTTTATCCACGCGGAAACACCGGTCGTGCCGGTGGTCATCGACCTGCCGGCGTCACGCAGCGCTCCTGGCAAGGCCAGCTTCCGCAATCCGTCCCTGGCCTATGTCGAGGACACAGACGCGGGGCGCGCCTTCCAGACTCTGTTCGCCGGCACCTTTCTCGAGGTCACGGCGACGCCCGACCTTGTTACGCGCATGTGGCGCAAGCTGTGCATCAATGCGCCGGGCGCCGTCCTGTGCCTGACAGGCAAACCGATGGGCGTTTTCCACGAACCCGGCATCGCCGACATCGCGCGCGCAATTCTCAGCGAATGCGTGGCCGTCGGCCGCGCCGCCGGCGCCGAATTCGACGGATCGGTGATCGAAGACCAGATGGCGGCCTTCATGAACGCGCGCCCGGACGACGGCAATTCGATGTTCGACGACTTCAGGGCCGGCCGTCCGATGGAATGGGATGCGCGTAACGGCGTCGTCGCGCGCACGGGCAGACTTTACGGCATTCCGACCCCGGTCAGCGATCTGGTCGTGCCTATCCTGCGGGCTCAGAGCAGTCCGCGATAAAGGCGTCGACCTCGGCTGCGGTGGTCGAAAAGCTGGTGACCAGGCGATAGGCATCCGGGCCGGAATTCGGCCAGGGATAGAAGCGATGACCGCGCGCGAACAGCCGGTCAGCCACAGCCTTGGGCAGGGTGACGAACAGCTCGTTCGCCTCGACCGGATAGAGCAGGCCCGTGCCCGGCAGGCTGATCAGCCCGTCGCGCAGGCGCTGCGCCATGGCGTTGGAATGTCCGCCAAGTGCAATCCAAAGGTCGTTGTCGAGCAGGGCCTGGAGTTGCGCCGAAACATAGCGTGCTTTGGAAGGCAACTGCCCGCCGCGCTTGTGGACATAGGCGAAATCGTCGATCAGCGCCGGATTGAAGATGACCGCGACCTCGGCCAGCATGGCGCCGTTCTTGGTGCCGCCGAAGCTCAGTATGTCGACGCCGGCCTCCGCCGTCACTTCGGCCGGATGGCAGCCGAGGTGCGCCACCGCATTGGCGATGCGCGCCCCGTCCATATGCACGAACATCCCGTAACGCCGGGCGATGTCCGACAGGGCGCGGACCTCGGCCGGGCTGTAGACGGTGCCGAGCTCGGTCGAATTGGTCAGGCTGAGCGCGCGCGGCTTCGAGGTATGCGGCGCGTGATCCAGCGTCTTCTCGATCAGTTCCGCGACGCCGTCAGGCGTCAGCTTACCGTTTTCTCCGTCCAGCCCGACCAACTTGCCGCCGGTAAAGAACTCGGGCAGGCCGCATTCGTCATTGTTGATGTGGGCCTGGCGATGACACAGCACCGACTCGTAGGGCCGGATCATGCGCGCCAAGGCCAGGCCGTTGCACGCCGATCCGTTGAACACGGGGAAGACGGTCAGGTCCGGGCAGCGGAAGACGGAGCGAAAGGTTTCGCGCAGGGTCGCGGTCACCGGATCGTTGCCATAGGCCGGCATGGCGCCGTCATTGACCTCGGTCAGCGCTCTTAGAACGGCAGGATGGACGGGCGCGGTGTTGTCGCTAGCAAAATGAGCCATATCGATGCGTCTGTAACGGAATGAAGATCTTTTTTCTCTTATGACGGCTCGGGCCGCCGGGAAAGGCCGAACCGTGTGATCACGAAAACGATCATCCGAAGTTAACGTGAGAACACAGTTACGTTTTGGACCGCTTTTGCCTGGGCTGTAAGTGCATAAGGACTGTGCGGGCCCGCAGACCGCACCTTTGTGTGCAATGCGGCATGAAGTATTAAGACAAATAAATTCGGTATTAAGACTTTAAACGCTGAAAAGCGTGCAAAGGCGCGGCCAGGCGCGGTTTACCGAGTTTTATACTTATGCTGGTACATCCGGAGGCATGAAAACCCTTCTTGTGCGCTTCGGGCTTGTTTTGCCCTGTCTGTTTGCCGCGTTGCCCGCCGGCGCCGCCAGCCTCAATGTGACCGTTACCGACGCGGCTGGAAAGCCCGTACCGTCGGCCGTGGTCACCTTTGAGACGGGCAAGGGCGGCACGCAGGACAAGTCGGGCAGCTACGTCATGGCGCAGAAGGGCATCAAGTTCGCGCCCTACGTCCTGGCCGTGCCGGTCGGCGCTACGGTCGACTTCCCGAACCAGGACCGGGTCAACCACCACGTCTATTCCTTTTCGCCGGTTCAGCCGTTCCAGTTTCCGCTGTACGGTCCGGGCAAGAAGCGATCCCTGCGTTTCGATCATCCCGGCACGGTCGCCCTGGCCTGCAACATCCACGATTCGATGAGCGCCTATATCCGCGTCGTCGATGCCCCCTATTTCGCCACGACGGACGAGAAGGGGAGGGCATCGCTCGACCTGCCGGCCGACGGCGGCACCCTTGCCGTCTGGCAACCCCAGCTCGACGCGCCGGACCATTCGGTATCGCGTAAGTTCACCATGTCCGCTGGCTCCGCCCAGCAAACCTTCAGCGTCAAGCTGAAGGGCGAAGCCCTGCCGTCCGGCGGGGCCTACTAGAGTAAAAGATTTTCATGGCTTTCAAACGCTTGAGCACAAAACTGGCGGTGATGTACGGCGGGCTGTTCTCCCTGGCCCTGCTTTTGATCGCCTGTGCCTGCTATGTGGCGGTCATTTCCTATGCGCGCGCCTCGGTGCAGCAGGAACTTCAGGCCAATGCCCAGGTCTTCAAGCGCATCTGGACGCTCAATTCCGACGGCCTGCAAACCAATGCAGCGTTGCTGTCGCGTGACTTCGGCTTCCGCCAGGCCCTGGCGACGCACGATACGGCGACCGTGGAGTCGGCCTTCTCCAATCTCCAGTCGCGTCTCAAGGCGCAAAGCGGCGTTATTCTCGGGCCGGACGGCGTGGTCATGGTCGGCGACCAGGGCAGCTTCGGCCAGGCGGCGGCGCAATCGCTGCGTGGCAATGACGGCCTGACGCCGATGTCGGGCATCGTCTCGGTCGACGGCCATCCCTATCAGGCCGTGGCGGCGCCGGTCATGGCGCCCGATCGCCTGGGCTGGGTCGTCTTCGGTTCGCGCCTCGACGCGTCGGAAATGCACAATATGCAGACCCTGTCGGCCCTGCCGATCCAGGCGGCCGTGCTGATGCAGACCCGGGGCGGCCTGTGGCAGGGCCCGGCCGAACAGACGCGCGACTTCAAGACCGACAGTTTAAGCTTCTTCATCGACCAGAGCCTGCTGACCCATTCGGCCAGCATGGTCGATAGCAGCAAGGGTTCGCTGATCGCCGTCGCCACGCCGCTGCCGGCGCTCGACGGCCAGCAGAAGAGCGTGCTGCTGCTGACCTATCCGCTCAGCCAGGCGCTGAAAACCTATCGTACCCTCCTGACGGTGCTGCTCGGTATCGGCGTGCTGGGCCTCGGCTTCGTGGTGGTTGCCTCGCTTTATCTCTCGCGGTCGCTGGTGCGCCCGATACTGGCGCTCAAGGATGCCGCCTTCACGCTGAAGGAGGGCCGCTCCAGCCAGGTCGAGGTCAAGTCCGACGACGAAATGGCGGACCTCGCCCGCGCCTTCAACGCCATGGCCATCTCGATCGAGGACCGTGAGCGCGACATTACGCGCCTGGCCAAGACCGACACCGCCACCGACCTGCCGAACCGCTCGGCCTTCGAAGACTATGTCAGCGCCCTGCGCGAACGCGCCAGCGAAGACATGGTCGTCATCGCCATCGGCATCGAACGCTTCGCCCATATCCGCGCCGTGTGGGGCGTCACCTACGCCCATACCCTGGTGTCGCGCCTGCAATCCGTGCTGACCGGCATTTTCGAGCGTGCCTATGTCGCGCGCCTGTCGCATGACACGCTGGGTCTTACGCTCAACGGCTGCGCCGCTGAACAGGCCCTGCCGCTGGCCCGCGCGATTCTCGCCCGCCTGTCCAAGCGCATCAAGGTCACCGACGACCAGAGCCTCGATGTCGGCGTCACGCTGGGCGTCTATCATATCGGCGCGGCGCACCCGACCGCCGACGAGATGATCGAACGCTCGCTGATCGCACTCGACCAGGCGCGCGCCGCCAAGACCTCGATCGTCGTCTTCGATGCCCGCATCTATTCCGAGCTGGCGGACAACCTGCTGCTCACCGACCAGCTTTACGCGGCGCTTCAGCAGAAGCAGATGCAGGTCTACTACCAGCCCAAGTTCAGCTACCGCGAAGGCCGCATCGGCTCGGCCGAAGCGCTGGTGCGCTGGCAGCATCCGGAACGCGGCTTCGTCTCGCCGCAACGCTTCGTGCGCATAGCCGAGGAAACCGGCTGTATCCGCGACCTGACGCTGCAGGTGCTCAAGACCTGCCTGCACGACCAGAAGCGCCTGCTGGACCAGGGCATAGAGCTCGACATCAGCATCAACTATTCCGGCCGCCTGCTGTCGGACGAACAGTTCAACGCCCAGACCCTGGCCCTGTGCGACCAGGCGGTGGGGCGGATCTGCCTGGAAATCACCGAAACCGCGGTCATCGAGGACCCGGCCATCGGTCTTGCCGCCATCAACACCTTCGTGTCGCACGGCATCGAAATCTCGATCGACGATTTCGGCACCGGCCTGTCGTCCCTGGCCTATCTCAAGCAGATTCCGGCGCACGAACTCAAGATCGACCGCTCCTTCATCATGGAGATCGAAGGCGGCCAGCGCGACGCGCTGCTGGTGCGCTCTACGATCGAAATGGCGCACGGCCTCGGCATGAAGGTCACGGCCGAAGGCGTCGAAACCGGCACGGCCTTCACCCTGCTGCAAGCCATGGGCTGCGATATCGCGCAAGGTTATGGCATCGCGCGCCCGATGGCCTTCGATCTGCTGGTGCCCTTCCTGGAAGACTTCGCCCGCAAGGACGAGCCGGTCGCCGGCGCGACCTTACCCAAAACGCGGAAGGCCGTGGGATGATGCGGGCCGTTCTGCTGGCTACCCTGGTTACCCTGAGCGTAGTTGGCGGCACGGCACGGGCTGAAACCCAATTGTTTGCGCCTGAAAACCTGTCGGCCTGGATGGATGTCCGCGCCGTCTCCGCCGACGGCGAACCGTCGTGGCGGGCGTCCGATGGTAATTTCGGCAAGCTTCGCTACGGAAACGAGACGAAGTTCGACCTGGCCCAGGCGGCGATCAACTGGAAGCCGCGCCTGACGGATACGGTGACGGCCTACGTCCTGGCGCAGTACACGCCCGGCAGCCTGACCGACTTTGGTGTCTCCGAAGCCTTCGTCAAATGGAAGCCGGTGCCGAAATCGGACCTGCGCTGGTCGGTCCGTTTTGGCCAGATGTTTCCGCCGGTCTCGATGGAGCACGACGGCCCGGGCTGGTCGGTGTCACGCACCATTACGCCGTCGGCCATCAACAGCTGGATCGGCGAGGAGGTCCTGGTCGACGCCATGGAACTCAATGTCCGCAAGACCATCCTCGGCCAGGACCTGGCCCTGACCGGCGCCGTCTTCACCGGCAACGATACGGCAGGCACGATTCTTAGCTGGCGCGGCTGGGCGCTGCACGACGTAGCCTCGGACCGTAATTCCCGCCTGCCGCTGCCATCGGGCGACGCCCAGGGCTGGTATCAGTTGTTCGGCGACTACCAGGCCAGTTTCACCGCGCCCATGGCCGAGGTCGACGGCCATGTCGGCGACTATCTGCGCCTCGACTGGCGCCCGCCGGCTCCGGTGGCCTTCAATCTCGAATACTACGCCAACCATGGTGATCCGCAGGCTGTCCGCCATATCCAGTGGGGCTGGGAAACCAAGTTCTGGAACCTGGGCATCCAGGCGAAGCCCGCCGCGCATACCGAGATCCTGGCGCAGTACATGAAGGGCAAGACCGATATGGGCTGGCCCCTGGGCGAAGACGTGTGGGCGGTCGATACCGACTATGACGCCGCTTACCTGCTGCTGTCGCAAGGCCTTGGGGCGGCAAAGCTGACGGGGCGCATCGACTATTTCGCCATCAAGGACAATTCCAAGCGTTCGGTCGACGACAATACCGACAAGGGCTATGCCGCCACGCTTGCCTATCTGCGGCCCGTAAGCGACCACCTCGACCTGGCCATCGAGGCGATGAACGTGCAAAGCAACCACCCGGCGGGCCTGACCCACGCCCTGGCCGGCCATCAAAGCCAGACCCAGCTCCAAATTGCCCTGAAACTGCATATCTGACGGTGCACACATACGGGGCCGGGGCCGAATTATCACGCTAGTTGATAATTATTCTCATTGTCATGATTGCGCCGCAATGCTAAGGCCGCATCATGTCGCTGTTTTCCAATCTCGGTCCCAATTTCTGGCGCATCCAGTTGCGGCAATGGCACTGGATCAGTTCCGCCCTCTGCCTGGCGGGGCTGCTTCTGTTCGCCGCCACGGGCTTTACGCTCAACCATGCCGCCACGCTCGAGGCGAAGCCCAAGACAACGCATGTCGAAAAGACCCTGCCTGCCGGCCTTGCCGCGGCGCTGGCGGGCGCCCGTGACAAACACCCCGTGCCGGCGGCGGTTTCCGCCGCCGTCGAACGGGCGGTCGGCGTCGACATTTCGCGCCGTCCGGCCGATGTGTCCGACGAAGAGATCTATGTCGACCTGGCCACTCCGGGTGTCGATGCGTCGGTGACGCTCGGCCGCGACGGCAGCCTGGTCTATGAACGCACGACACGCGGCGTGGTCGCCGTGCTCAACGACCTGCATAAGGGCCGCCACGCCGGACCGGTCTGGTCGCTCTTCATCGACGTGCTGGCGATCGCCTGCGTCGTTTTCGCGCTGACCGGCCTCGGGCTGCTGTGGCTCTATTCGCGCAACCGCCGCATCACCTGGCCGCTGGTGGCGGCAGGCCTGGCGGCGCCGCTTCTTCTCTATCTTCTCCTCGTTCACGCATAAGGACGTTTCGGATGCTTTCCAAATCCACCTCCGTCTGGGGCGGCGCCCTGATCCTCACGGCCTCGGCTTCGGCCGCGTCCGCCGGTCAGCTGACCGTCGATGTCCAGCTGCCGCAGCAGTCGGTCGCCGAATACCATAAACCCTACGTCGCCGGCTGGATCGAGGACAATACGGGGCAGGCCAGGGCGACGGTCTTCGTCTGGTACGACGTCAAGAAGCGCGAAGGCGGCGGCCTGAAGTACCTCAAGGAACTGCGTACCTGGTGGCGCAAGGCTGGCCGCGACATGACCCTGCCGGCGGACGGCGTGTCGGGCGCCACCCGCGCCCCGGGCCGCCAGACCCTGACGGTCGATACCGCCACGGCGTTGAAAGGGCTGCCGGCAGGCCAGTACAGCCTGGTCGTCGAGGCGTCGCGCGAAGCGGGCGGCCACGACCTGGTTAAGCTGCCGCTGGCCTATGCCCCGGCCAAGCCCGTCACCGTGTCCGGCAAGGGCGACGGCGAGCTGGGCACCGTCACTGTGGCCTATAAGCCGTGACGTGAAGAAACTGCAAATCATTCGCAGAATCTGTTTGCGAATGATTTGCAATGATGTTACCGCAGTTGCGTCATAAAGCGGTGAGAGGCTGATATGAAACGAACCCTGGCATATGCGATCCTGGCGGCGACGCTGATGGGCGCCCCGGCGGCTGAGGCCCACCGCGGCTGGTTGCTGCCCTCGGCCGTGCAGGTCGAAGGCAATGCGCCGTGGGTCACGGTCGACGCCGCCATGTCCGAGACCCTATTCCTGTTCGACTCGTTTCCGCTGCGCTACGACACCGCGACCCTGACCGGTCCGGACGGCAAGGTGACCGTGCTGGATCACCCCGTTGTCGGCCACCTGCGCACCACCTTCGACATCCAGCTGCCGCAGCCCGGCACCTACCGCATAACCGCCGCCAGCGCCGCCGTCATGGGCAGCTACACGCTGAACGGCGAGACCAAGCGCTTCCGCGGCAGCGAAAGCGATGTTCCGGCCGGCGCGGCCGACATCAAGGTCATGCGGATGAACAGCCGCTTCGACACCTTCGTCACCGCCGGCAAGGGCAATGACGCAGCGCTTCAGCCGACCGGCAAGGGCCTTGAAATGGTGCCTGTCACCCATCCCAGCGATCTCGTCACTGACGCGCCCGGCCAGTTCCGCTTCCTGCTCGACGGCAAACCGCTGGCTGGCCTGAAGGTCGCCGTCGTTCCGGGCGGCGCGCGCTATCGCAACGCGCTGAAGGACGTGGCGGCGACGACCGACTCCGACGGTCGGATCACGGTCCAGTGGCCGATGGCCGGCCAGTACCTGATCACCGCCAGCTATCCGCCGCGCGCGGCGGAAGGCGAGGGCGAAAAGGGCGGCGACCAGCCGGCGCGCCGTGACGCCTATTCCGCCACCGTAGACGTTTTACCGAACTGAGCGGCGCTGCTTCCTGCCGCGCTTTTTTTTGACCTGAGAATGCGACTGCTTCGCATTCTTTAAGATCCGGAAACATGGATCGTTGAAAGGATTGACCGATGCCTCTCATCCGCAGCCGCAAGCATAATCCCGGCCGGTACCTGGCCGCCCTGACACTGGCAGGCATGGCCGTGACGGCCGCTGCCCAGGCCGAATCGGCAACGGAAAACGGCGACCACGACAATCCGGTCACCGTGACCGGCCACCATGAGCGCTACAAGTCCGACACGGTCTCGTCGCCGAAGAAGACCGAGGCCCTGGTCGACACGCCGCAGACGGTCAGCGTCATCAGCAAGGAACTGCTTAGCGACCAGAACGCGGTCACCCTGACCGACGCCCTGCGCAATACGCCGGGCATCACCATGCAGCTGGGCGAAAACGGTTCGACCTCGGCCGGCGACACCTTTCAGCTGCGCGGCTTTTCGGCGCAGAGCTCGATCTATCTCGACGGTATCCGCGACCTGGGCGCCGTGTCGCGCGACGTCTTCAACGTCGAACAGGTCGAAGTCGCCAAGGGCCCGGCGGGCGCCGAAGGCGGCCGCGGCTCGTCGGCCGGCTATATCAACCTGGTATCGAAGCGGCCCTACCTGGAGACCCGCAACCATGCGACCGTTTCGGGGTATTCCGATGGCGGCCTGCGCGCGTCCGTCGACTCGAATGTCCGCCTGGGCAAGACCTCGGGCTTCCGCCTGAATATCATGGACCAGGACGTCGACGTCCCGGGCCGCGACTATGTCAAGAATTCCGGTTACGGAGTTGCGCCGGCCTACGGCCTGGGTATCGGCACCGACACGCGCTTCTACCTGCTGGGGCAGGTCGTGCAGCAGAAGAACCTGCCCGACGGCGGCCTGCCGGTCGTGGGTCTGGCCGGCTATCACAGCAACGCCACGCAGCCGACGCCGGCAGTCATTTCCAACGCCCAGCTGGCCCTTAACAACGCGGCCCTGTCGGCGGCGGCCCCGGTCGACAGCCGCAACTTCTACGGCAGCCCGAACGACTATGAAAAGGTCGACGCGGCCATGGCCACCTCGATCATCGAGCACGACTTCGCCGATGGCGTCCATCTGGTCAACACGACACGCTACGGCCAGACCAGCATGGATCGCGTCCTGACGGGCGTCAACGGCACCAATGCAGCTGCCGCGTCCTTCAATCCGGCCGATCCGTCCACCTGGGCGGTGACGCGCTCGCGGCAGCGCGTCGACCAGGACAACCGGATACTGGCCAGCGCCACCAACCTGACGGCCAGCCTGGACTGGGGTTCGTGGACTCACGACGTGTCGGCCGGCCTCGAGCTGACTTACGAAGAGCAGCAGACCAAAACCTACGGGACGACCGGCCTGGTTATCCCGGCGGCCAGCCTTTACCATCCCAACGTCAACGACACCCTGCCGGTGCCGGTCGCGACCGGCGCGGCCACCGACGGCGATACCACGACCGTCGCGGGCTATGTCTTCGACACGGCCAAGCATGGCCCGTGGCTGCTGAGCGCCGGCCTGCGCCTCGACACCTATACCATCCACACCAACAACACCGCTGCCACCGGCGCCACGGCCATAGCGCCGCTCAAGGACAGCCGCACCATCGCCAGCTGGAATATCGGCGCGGTCTACAAGCCGCGCAGGAACGGCAGCGTCTACATCTCGTACGCCACCTCGCTGACCCCGCCGGGCGGCAGCAATTTCCAGCTTTCGTCCACGGCGGGAAACCTGGCCAACGCGGCGCTCGATCCGACCGAAACCGATAATTTCGAAATCGGGACCAAGTGGGACGTCTTCCGCGATCACCTGTCGCTGACCGCGGCCTGGTACAATACCCAGGCGAAGAACGAAATTTCCCTGCAGGACCCGGTGACCCTGTTGTACGCCCAGATCGGCAAGCGCGAAGTCAGCGGCATCGAACTGGGCGCCGTCGGCCAGCTGTCGCCGAAATGGACCGTTTCGGCCGGCGTGCAGACCATGCATACCGAAATCAAGCAAGGATCCACCGGCAATAACGCCCAGGGCGCGGCGACGCGCTGGTCGCCCGACCTGACCGCGACGGTCTGGACGACCTACAAGGTCACCAAAAGACTGACGGTCGGCGGCGGCGCGTCCTACACCTCGGACCAGCTGCTGGTCGTCAACCCGGAAACGGACCTGTCGACCTATAACGGCCTGCCGAAAATCCCGTCCTTCGTGGTCGCCAACGCCATGGCCAGCTACGACCTGACGCGCCGCATCGAACTGCAACTCAATGTCTACAACCTATTCGACGAAAACTACATCCAGTCGCTCAACAACGGCGGCTCGCGTGTCACCAAGGGGCAGCCGCGCACGGCGACGCTGACGGCGCACCTGCGCTTCTGATCCGCCGCACGACCGAATGTCGCGCCCGCCCTTGCTATGCAAACGGCGGGCGCTGGCCTAAGTATGGGTAAGGAGTTCCGTCATGATGCTTCATATACCCGGCGTGCTGAGCCGACAGGCCGTTGCCGACATCCGCGCCGTGCTCAGGGACGCGCAATGGACCGACGGACGCCACACGACCGGCGCCCAGGCCGCCGGCCAGAAGCGGAACTACCAGCTGCCTGTGCTGGCGCCCGAGGCGCAGGGCCTGGCCGATACGGTGCGGGCGGCGCTGCTGGCCCACCCGCTGTTCCAGTCTGCTGCGCTGCCGCATACGGTGCTGACGCCGCGCTTCAACGCCTATGAAGGCGGTGGCCATTTCGGCAATCACGTCGACGGCGCCATCCAGGCCGATCCGGTGACTGGGGCCAAGGTTCGCACCGATATCTCCGCGACCGTCTTTCTCAGCGATCCGGAGGACTATGACGGTGGTGAACTGGTTGTCGAAGACACCTACGGGGCGCACGAGGTCAAGCTGCCGGCCGGCGATGCGATCCTGTATCCCGCGACCAGCGTCCATCGCGTCGAGCCGGTAAGCCGCGGCATACGCCTGGCAGCCTTTACGTGGACGCAGAGCCTGGTGGCCGACGGCCAGCGGCGGCAGATGCTGTTCGACCTCGACATGACCATTGTCAGGCTGCGGGGACGGGAAGCGGACAGCGACGAAGTGGTTGCGCTGACGAGCCACTATCACAACCTGATTCGGCAGTGGGCCCAGGTCTGAGGAGGGCTCAAAACGAAAGAACCGGGACTGTGGATTGTGATCCAGCAGGTCCCGGCTCTTTGGGCTTTGTGTTACGTCTGGCAGGTAACGGGTTGACTATAGCGGCGGGGGCCTAAGGGGAAAATCGGGAAACCGGGGCGAGTTGTAAGGAAGGCGTAAGGAGAGGGGTGATTCGCCCGGAGGTCGAGGGGAGCGGCTTTGGAGGCCGTGATTTCGAGCCTCGTCACCCCTCTTTATTCTTGCGGGTTCAAGTTCCCAGCCTCGAAGCCATCAAAAAACCGGCCCTTTTGGGGCCGGTTTTTTGATGGCGGAGAGGGTGGGATTCGAACCCACGATAGAGTTGCCCCTATGCCGCATTTCGAGTGCGGTGCTTTCGACCACTCAGCCACCTCTCCGTGTATCAGAAGTTGCTTTCCAGGTCCGGAAACCGGACAAGGGGTCGTGAGGAGGCGTGTACCTACTCAGGCGAAGGCCGCAGTGCAAGCCCTTTTGTGAGTTTTATGGTTTTTTTATTCGACTTTTTGGGCCGGGCATGGATTTTTTACCGCCCGGCAAGGCCTAAATGCGGCGATGTGATGGCAAAATTCGTCAGCGTGTCTTTCAGGTGTCAGGTCTCGCTAAAGCGGAGAATAATGTCCACATTTTTAACCAAAGGCGTATTTGGGTGCTTTGCAAAATGGCTTCCTGACGCTATGAAAGCCGGTACCTTATGTGTAGTCGCTAATCACGGCTGCGCGTTTGATGGCCAAGAGAGGGCAAGAACATGAAACTCAATTTGCTGGCGGGCGTCGCGCTTGCCGCAATGGCTGTGGCGACTGCCGCTGCAGCCGAACAACCTACGGGGTGGTACGGCGCCATTGACGCCGGCTACAACTCGATGGACGGCTGGAAGGCCCGTTCGACCGGCAACATGCCGGACGGCGGCCCGTTCGTTTACAACGTCTCGACCAAGGAAGACTGGGCTGGTTTTGCTCGCCTCGGCTATCGCTACAGCCCCAACTGGCGCGTTGAGTTCGAGGGCGGCTACCGTCCGGGCGACGTCGACTCGGCCATTGGCTTCCCGCGCGTCTATCCGACGAGCGGCGGCAACACCCTGCCGACCGCCCTCTGCACCCCGGGCGTGATCCGCACGGCTTCGGATCCGTGCGGTCATCCGAACGGCTCGCTGAACCAGTCGTCGCTGTTCGTCAACCTGTACTATGACATCCTGCCGGAGTCGTCGTTCCATCCGTTCATCGGTGCCGGTGTCGGTCTCGACCACGTCCGCGCCAAGATGATCGGCCAGTATTCGACCAACCCGGGCGGTCGCATCGACCACCTGACGATCCGCGGCAGCGACACCGTCGCCGCCTATCAGCTCCTGGCCGGCATGGCCTGGGCCGTTTCGGATCGCCTGAGCGTCGACCTGACCTACCGTTACACCGGTGCGGAAAAGGCTTCGTTCGACACCATCTCGAACAACGGCGTTTCCGATTCGCCGTGGCAACCGGGCACCTTCTCGGGCAAGCTGAGCGATCAAACCGTCTCGGTCGGCCTGCGCTGGACCTTCGGCCATGAGGCGCCTCCGCCTCCCCCGCCGCCTCCGCCCCCGCCGCCGCCTCCTCCGCCCCCGCCGCCTCCGCCTCCGCCGCCTCCCCCGCCGCCGCCTCCGCCGGCTTATGAGGCCCGCGAATTCATCGTCTACTTTGAATTCGACAAGTCGGACCTCACCAGCGACGCTCAGGCGGTTGTCCAGGCTGCGGCTGACTACGCCAAAGCTGGCAACGCTGCCCGCATCGTCGTCGTCGGTCACACCGACACCTCGGGTTCGGCCGCTTACAACATCAAGCTGTCGGAACGCCGCGCCAAGACCGTCGCTGACGCCCTCGCGGGCCAAGGCGTCGATGGTTCGAAGCTGGCGGTCGACTGGAAGGGCGAGTCCCAACCGGCAGTCGCTACCGGCGACGGCGTGAAGGAACCGCTGAACCGTCGTTCGACGATCGACATCACGTTCTAAGCCTTTTAGAACCTTGTCAAAACAGAAGCCCGGCCTGTCATCAGGCCGGGCTTTTTGTTTGTAACAGGATGTTTCGCGGCGCAGCGAAAATGTGTTGAAACGGCTACATTTTTTATTTGAACCGGAAGATTTAGGTTCGGTTGATACCGATTTCAAAATTTTTTAGCGACGGCAAAATATGGCCGCCAACCCGCTCAAAACCCATATATATTGTGTGATATTGCTGAAATTTGATCGGCAACATGACATTATTTGGCCTTAAAAGGCCGATTTCGGTGTGACAATAAGGCAGCATTCTGTTTCGGATGTGACCACCGTCACAAAACCGTAGCACTTTTCGCTCAAAAAACCGGTCAAAATCTTCTAAAGGATTAATCACTCAATCCTGCTGAAAAAGCCCTTCAGCCGTGCTGACGCTCGGCTCAATCGCAATGCGTGTCCATTGCGAGAGGGTGGTTCTGTGTCTTTAGTTTGATCGGAGAGGGATACTCCCACTATGACGAAATTCTTCAAATACGGTGCCGCGGCTTCGGCGCTGGCGCTTCTGGCGGCTGGCGCGGTTCACGCCCAGGAAACGACGGGTGGCATCAAGGGCACCGTGACGAACGAGCAGGGTGCTGCCGTTGCCGGCGCCAAGGTGACGATCGTTCACGTTCCCACCGGCGTCACGCAGACGGCCACGACCGATTCGACCGGCTACTTCCTGGTCACCCAGCTGACCGTCGGTGGCCCCTACCATGTGACCGTCAAGTCGGGCGGCATCACCACCGAATCCGACGTCGCCTATGTCGGCATCGGTGAGCCGACCCAGTCCGACGTCGTGCTCAAGGCCGGCGCCACGGCCTCGGTCGCCTCCAACGGTGAAGTCATCGTCAAGGGCCGCCGCAGCGTTGCCGTCGGCGGCCGTACGCGCGTCGGTTCGGAAGAAATCGAACAGACCCCGACCCTGACCAACGACATCCGCGACTACGCGCTGAAGTCGCCGTCGGCCTATATGGACCCGACCAATTCGAACGCCCTGTCGCTGGGTGGTCTCAACAACCGTACCAACGCTATCCTCGTCGATGGCGTTCGCCTCGGCGACGACTTCGGCCTCAACGCCAACGGCCTGCCGACGCAGCGTACGCCGCTGTCGACCGACTCGGTCGAATCGGTCAACGTCGACACGGCGCCGTATGACGTCCAGTACTCGTTCTTCCAGGGCGGCGTGATCAACTACGTCACCAAGTCGGGCGGCAACGAATTCCACGGTGGCCTGAAGTACGAAACCACCGACAACAGCATGCGCGGCAAGAAGTTCGTCGTCCAGGACGACGTGACCGGCGCCGACGTGACCAAGACGGTTACGGGCGACTTCAAGGAAAAGACCTACAACGCCTACCTGTCGGGCCCGATCATCAAGGATCGCCTGTTCTTATTCGGTCTGTACGAAAAGTTCGAAGGTTCGCAGCCCGCCCTGTACGGTCCGTCGGACTCGGGTGCCGTCAACGCGGTTTCGGGCATCACATCGGCGCAGGTCGACCAGATCCAGAACGACCTGAAGACCCTGTACAATTACGATCCGCTGAGCTGGAAGACCTCCTCGATCCCATACAGCAACGAGATCAAGCAACTGAAGCTGAACTGGATCGTCAACGACAACCATCGCGTCAACCTGTTCTATGTCGACACCAAGGGCCAGAACGTCACCGATACCGGCAACTCGCTGACCAGCAAGACGCTCGGCCTGCTGTCGAAGTGGTACACCCTGGAGTCGGACCTGAAGGTCTACAAGGCCCAGGTTCTGTCGCGCTGGAACGAAAACCTGACGACCGAAGTCAACGTTGCCCGCAAGGAAGTGGTCAACATTTCCAAGCCGCTGGCCGGCGACAGCTTCGCCCAGTTCCAGATCAAGATCGGCGGCAGCAGCGTCTACCTTGGCCCGGATATCTCGCGCCAGGCCAACGCCCTGACCAACGACGTCGATCACTATGATTTCAAGGCCAAGTACCGCTGGAATTCGCATAACTTCACCTTCGGCGCCGAACACGAAAAGGTCGATATCTTCAACGTCTTCGTGCAGAACGCGACCGGCGCCTATGTCTTCGACTCGATCGCCAACCTCGAAGCCAAGAAGGCCGTTTCGGTCACCTATGCCAATGCGGCGGACAACAACAAGAACGACGGTGCGGCCTCGTTCTCGTATGGGACCAACACCCTGTACGCCCAGGACGAGTGGCGTGTCAGCCCGCGCCTGACCCTGACGGCCGGCCTGCGCTACGACGGCTACACTTCGAAGGATCTGCCGGCGGCCAACGCTTCGTTCCAGACCAACAACGGCTACAGCAACGCCAAGGGTCTCGACGGCCTGAGCCTGATCCAGCCGCGCGTGGCCTTCAACTGGCGTCCGGCGATCGACAACACCCTGGTCGTCTATGGGTCCTGGGGCATCTTCCAGGGCGGCAACCCGAACGTCTGGATCTCGAACAGCTACACCAACACCGGCAACCTGCTGGGTTCGGTCACCTGTACGCGTACTGCGGTTACGGCGGCCACCACCTGTAACAACGGCTCGGGCAATGTCGCCACGCCGGGCGCGCTCGACAATATCGATGGTTTCAACGTCAGCAGCACGCTGAAGTCGCTGAACACCGCTTCGGCAAATGCCGGCACGGGTAACACCAACGCCATCGATCCGAACTTCAAGCTGCCGAGCATCGGCAAGGCGACGATCGGTATCCAGAAGACCTTCGATCTGGGCAGCCTCGGCGACAACTACAAGCTGAACGTCGAATACACCTCGGCCAAGTACCGCGCTTCCGTCTACTGGGAAGACCTGTACATGGAAAAGGCCTTGTCCGGCACCGCGCCTGACGGCCGCCCGGAATACTTCGGCACCACGGTCAACGGCGTCGCTCGCGCCAACCGTACCGACGTCGTGTTCAAGTCGATCGCGCTCGGCGACTCGAAGGAACTGAACGTCGCCCTGTCGAAGGCATGGAACGAGGGCTGGGCCCGTGGCCTGACCATGGACCTGTCGGCTTCGTTCACCAAGGCGAACGACGTCAATTCGGGTACCTCCTCGGTCGCGACCTCCAGCTACCGCCAGACGGTCATCTCGAACCCGAACCATCCTGAGCTGGCGACGTCGAACTATCAAATCGACACCATCGCCAAGGCCTTCCTGGGTTACAGCCACAAGTTCTGGGGCGACAACCGCACCTCGATCCGCCTGAACACGACCTTCCGCACCGGCCAGCGTTACAGCTTCACCTTCGACGAGCCGTCCGCGACCTCGGCCTCGAACGGCATGTACGGCATGAACGGCCTCTACACCGGCACGGACAACGAACTGTTCTACGTGCCGAAGACGGACGCTTCGGGCAACGTCACCGCGACGTCGGATCCGCTGGTCACCTACAAGCCGGGCTTCGACGTGGCGGGCTTCAACGCCCTGCTGCAGAAGACGGGCCTGATCAAGTACGCCGGCTCGATTTCGCCGCGTAACGGCTTCAAGGCGCCGAACTTCCTGTTCAGCAATCTGCGCCTCATGCAGGAACTGCCGTCCTTCCCGAACGGCACCAAGCTGGAACTGTACCTCGATGTGCAGAACGTCGGTAACCTGATCAACGACGAGTGGGGTACGCTGGGCCAATACAGCTTCCCGTACGACCGCAACATCGTGACGGCGACCAACTGTCAGGCAGTTGCCAGCGCGGCCACGGCTTGCGCCGCCGGCAACGGCAACTTCTACCAGTACAACTCCTACACGGCCGGTGCGAAGTCCTATACCTTCGGCAGCTCGGTCTATCAGTACAAGGTCGGCATCAAGTACAAGTTCTGATCCCGACTTCCGATCTGAAAAAGGCGGCCTCCGGTGCGAACCGGGGGCCGTTTTTCGTTATACCGTGTGGATTTTTTGCGCACAAAAAGAGCAGGGCATGGTCAAACCAAAAGGGGGGTGTTAAGAGGCGGGCAACAGCAAAAACCTTTTTGCCAGGACCAGTTATGAGCCGTATCGTGCCCGCGGAATGGGAGGCCCATCAGGCGATGTGGCTTGGTTTCCCCAGCCACGCCAACCTTTGGCAGGAAGATCTTATTCCGGCCCAGGCCGAAGTCGCGGCGCTGGCGCGCGTCCTGGCCGAAATGGGCGACGAAAACGTCAAACTGATGGTGATGGGCGATGCGGCGCGCGACGCCGCGCACCGCCTGCTATCGGACGTAAAGCGCGTCGAGATCGTCGACGGCCGGTTCGGCGATATCTGGTTCCGTGACACGGGGCCCATCTATGTCGCGGACGATCCCGATAATGACGACCTGCACCAGGCGCGCCCGGTCGGCTTCCGCAACAACGGCTGGGGCGGCAAGTACCACCTGAAGCACGACGACGAGGTATCGACGCAGATCGCCACGGCCGACGGCTTCCCGACGACGATCGAGGACTTCATCCTCGAGGGCGGGGCGCTCGATCACGACGGCCACGGTACGGTGCTGACGACGCGCCAGTGCCTGCTCAATCCCAACCGCAACCCCGGCTGGACGCAGTCCCTGGCCGAACAGGCCCTGTTCCAGGCGCTGGGCGTGCGCAAGGTCATCTGGCTGGACGACGGCCTTGTCAACGACCACACCGACGGCCATGTCGACAACCTGGCGCGTTTCGTGGCGCCCGGCGTCGTGGCCTGTCCGGTGTCGCTCGGCATGGACGATCCCAACGCGCATGTCTACGACCATACGGCGCGGCTGCTCAGCAACCAGACCGACGCCCGCGGCCGGCCGCTGCAAGTCGTCCGCATCCCGTCGCCCGGGCGTTTCCTCGACGAAGACGGCGAGATCGTGCCGGCGTCGCACATGAATTTCCTCATCGCCAACGATTGCGTCGTGGTGCCGGTCTACAAGGACCGCGCCGGTGAGCTGGCGGTCGAGGCGCTGCAAAGCCTGTTTCCGGAACGCAGCGTCGTCGGCCTGTCGTCGAAGGCGATTCTGACCGGTGGCGGCAGTTTTCACTGCATCAGCCAGCAGGTGCCATTGATTAAGGCGTAACCACGCCCTATGTGGTGGGCCGTTTCCTCCCCACGCAGATTTCAGGGACTCAAGTCATGACCCGTACGGTGAAGGTCGCCGCGCTGCAGACCGCCTATGGCCCCGACATGGCCGCGAACATCGCCCGCACAGAAAAGCTGGTGCGCGAAGCTGCCGCCAGCGGCGCGCAGATCATCCTGCCGTCCGAACTGTTCCAGGGCGAGTATTTCTGCGTGGCGCAGGAAGAAAAGTGGTTCGCCACGGCCTATCCCTGGCGCACGCACCCGGCCGTGCTGGCCATGCAGCAACTGGCGCGCGAGCTCGACGTCGTCATCCCGACCTCGATCTACGAAGCGGAAGGCCCGCACTATTTCAACAGCCTGGTCGTGATCGACGCCGGCGGCGAACTGCTGGGCGTCTACCGCAAGAGCCACATTCCCGACGGCCCCGGTTACCAGGAGAAATACTATTTCCGCCCGGGCGATACCGGCTTCAAGGTGTGGGACACCAAATACGCCCGCATCGGCATCGGTATCTGCTGGGACCAGTGGTATCCGGAAGCGGCGCGCGCCATGGCGTTGCAGGGCGCCGAGGTCCTGTTCTACCCGACCGCCATCGGCTCGGAGCCGCACGATTCGGAACTCGATACCGCCGCGCCGTGGCAGCGCGTCATGCAGGGCCACGCCGTCGCCAATGTCATCCCCGTCGTGGCGTCGAACCGCATCGGCACCGAAAGCCTGATCAGCCCGCAGAACGGCCAGGGCCAGACCTTCTATGGCCACAGCTTCATCGCCAACAACCGCGGCGACCTGGTAAAGTCGTTCGGTGCGGCGGAAGAGGGCGTGCTGGTGGCGGAATTCGATCTCGATTATCTGAAAACGCACCGCGCCGCCTGGGGCTTTTTCCGCGATCGCCGGCCTGAGCTTTACGCAGCCCTGGCGAACCCCAGGCCCGCTTAAACGAAGCGCGCGACCACCATCGCTACAAGACACAGCGCCAACAGGCCGCCCGACGCGCGATAGGCGCCGGCCACGCGTTTGCGAAGGCCGGCCTCGTCGCCGCCGGCCTTCAACTTGCGTATCGATCCGCCGACGACGGCCCCTTGAATCCCGGCGGCAACGAAGGCGCACAACACGCCGAATGCCAGGACCATTTCGTAGGGGCCGAACCCACCCGTGTGGAGTGCGCTCCACAAATACCCACCCGTCAGCGTGGCGACCAGCGCGGCCATCATCTGGCGCGGAAACAGGATTTCCGCCCCCATGCCCCCGGATCGCGCCAAATTCATCGACGATCCCGCCCAGAACATGGCCGCCAGGGCGTGAAGGCCGATGGCGATGATGATAAGGATTTGCATGAGATTCGGCATTGCGGCAGTCTCCGAAGGAAATGGAATTGACTATACGCGCTGTTCACTGAAAAATAGATATACAGTGTGTAAATTGAAAGGCAAGCGAAAAAGTGCCGCCAGGGCGTTCCTATACCAGTGCCAAGCGTGAGGCTGCCGCAGCCGAAACGCGCCGGCTTGTCCTGGAAACAGCCATCCGGCTGCTGGATGACGGCCCCGGCGTGGTGTCCATGGAGGCCGTGGCCAAGGCCGCAGGGGTGACGCGGCTGACCGTCTACAAGCAGTTCGGTTCGCGGCGCGGCCTGCTGGAAGCCGTGTTCGACGAAAACGGCCGGCGCTGGGGTATTGCCCGCATGGCCGAGGCGATGCAGCTTCCGGATCCGCGCGCCGGTATCGCCCAGGCTATCTACCTGTTGTGCGAATTCTGGGGCAGCCATCCGTCCTTTGCGCGTCTGCATGATGCGGCGGCGGCCGATCCTGAATTCGCGGAGGCCCTGGCCACGCGCAATGAAAAGCGGCGCATGGTGTTCCGGACCCTGGTGGAGCGGCTTGACGGCAATCCGGCGGCACAGCGCGACTGTGCGGATGTCGTCTTCGGGCTGACGGGGATGTCGATGTTCCGCACGTTGTCCGAGGGGCGGACGTGGGACCAGGTCGCCGAAGCCATGAAGACGTCGGTGTTCGCGGTGATCGAAGGCTATGGACTGGGGGCTGGAAATCGCCACGGTTCGGGCGCATGCTCGACCTAGGGAGATCGCACATGCTTGTCCGTCTTGCTGTTTTGGGTGCCCTGGCTTTTCTGCCGGGCTGTACGACGCCGGGATCGGCCGGCGCCGTCGCGGCGGAGTGCCAGGTCGCCGTCGATCTCAGTCCGCAGATCCAGGCCGACAATGTCAACGGCGCGGTGGCGGGCAAGGACTGCAAGGCCGCATTCAAGGCCGCCGGGATCGCCATGCTGGGCCTGAAAAAGCCCGCCGACAAGGACGCGCCCGGCCTGACGCACGAGATCCAGTTCAAGACGATCGTCTTCAGCGACGCCGACCACGCGAAGGTGACGCTCGACTATGCCTGCAATGTCTGGTGCGGCCACGGCGAGGAAATCATCGCCGAACGCAAGAACGGCCGTTGGATGATAGCCAGCCGCAAGCAGACCTGGATATCCTAGGCGATCAGCGCCTCGGCTTCGGCCTTGCCCAGGATCCGCCATTCGCCCGGTTTCAGGTCGCCCAGCGTCAGATTGCCCATGCGTGAGCGATGCAGCTTTTCGACGTGGTTGCCGACCGCGGCGAACATGCGCCGGACCTGGTGATAGCGGCCTTCGTGCAGGATAAGCTCGGCGGATTGCGCGCCGGTCTGCATCATTTCGGCGGGCTTGAGCGGCGTCGTTTCGCTTTCCAGCATCATCGATCCCGAGGCGAAGATCGCGGCCTCGTGGCCTTCCAGCGGCCTTGCCAGCTCGGCCTCGTAGACCTTGGGCACGTGGTTGCGCGGCGAGATGATGCGGTGGAGATAATCGCCGTCGTCGGTGAACAGCAACAGCCCGGTCGTTTCGGAATCCAGCCGCCCGATGGTCGACAGGGCCGGCTTGCGCTCGGAAAATCGCGCCGGCAGCAGCTCATACACCAGTTGCCCGCGGTCGCGGGTCGAGCAGACATAGCCGGCGGGCTTGTTGAGCATCAGCACGACGCCGAAATCGGGATCGAGCGGCTTGCCCTTGTAGCGGATATCGGCGTGGGCGATCGTGGTGTCTTCGTCGATCCCCCCGCCGGCGGCGTCGGAAAACGCGCCCATGCGCAGGAGCATTTGCACCTCCTTGCGGCTGCCGTAGCCCAGATTGGCCAAGTGTTTGATCAGCTTCATTTCTTCACTGCCCAGAACACCTTGTAGGCGCCGGTCTCTGTCAGGACGGTGACGGTCTTGAAGGCGTCTTTCAGTGTCTCTTCATAGGGCAGGTGGCGGTTGGCGACCATCAGGAGGGCGCCGCCGCGCTTGAGCGCCGCCGCGGCCGACTTGATAAAGGCCTGGCCCAGTTCGTGACGGTCGGCGCGATCGATGTGGAAGGGCGGATTACTGATGGTGGCGTCGTATTCGCCCTGGATTCCCCTGGTCACGTCGGCCCAATAGCCTGACGCCTTGTCACCGAAGGCGGCCAGGTTTTGGCGCGCCATATCCAGCGCGCGATGTTCGGCCTCGTAGAGATCGATATGCGTGACGCCCGGGCACAGGGTCAGAACCTCCTTGGCCAGATATCCGATCCCGGCGCCGAGGTCCGCAACCCGGCCTTTCAGGTCATGCGGCAGGTGTTCGATCAGCAGGCGCGAGCCGGCATCGATACGGTCCCAGGAAAACACACCCGGCCGGCTGACATAGCCGCCGATATCGCGCGGTTCGTCTGCGGCGATCCAGGCTTCCAGTACATCGCGATCGACCTTGGCCGGATCGATCCGGCTCCAGAAGGCGCGGCACTTGTTCTTGGACAGGGTGTCGACCTGACCGGTCAACAGGCGCAGATCGCCTTCCAGCGTCTTGGCGCCTTCGGCGTTGGACGCTGCCGCGAGGACGATACCGCCCGTATTCGTCGCGGCGACGGCGCGCGCCAGCAGGGCGCGGTTTTCGTCGCGCTGGCGCTGCGGCAGGACCAGGGTCAGGCCGTAGGTGTCTTGATCGTCATCGCGCAAGGTAAATCCGGCGCGCTTCAGCGTATCGACGGCGGGCTTGAAGGTCTGCTCGCACACAAGCCTGCCGCGCGGAGCATCGCCCAGGGCATGGCCATAACGGGCGCGCAGGAACAGGGCGGGGCCGTCTGGCCAGGAAACGCGGCCCTCTTCGATGGGCAGCATCAATGTATCTAGAACGGGATCGGTCATCGCCGCGCTATGCCACAGCCGTCTATAGTCTGTAAATGCGCGCCTCCCAGCCGCGCAACGGTTCGGAGCCCCTGGCGGGCGCGGGATAGTTGTCCAGGACGATGTTGCCCGGCGGAAAATTCATGGGAAATTGAAATGTCTGGTCTTCCGCGCCGAAATTCAGCAGGATCAGGAAGTCTTCGTCCTCGGTCGTGCGGCGATAAGCAAACAGGCGTGGATGATCGGGCATCAGGTCGAGATAGTCGCCGTAAATCAGCGCCGGATGGCCGTGGCGTAAAAGGATCAGGTCGGCATACCAGGCGTAGACCGAACCTGTGCCCGTGTCTTCGGCATTGATCTCCGTAGAGTTCGGATTGACGGCCAGCCAGGGCTTGCCCGTCGTGAAGCCGGCGTTCGCCCCGGATGTCCATTGCATCGGCGTGCGGGCATGGTCGCGGCTGAGATGGTTTTGGTTGGCCAGGAAGTCAGCGACACTGTACCGGCCGCTTTCGACCTCGTCACGGTACGCATTGCGCGCCCATATATCGTCGAATTCGGAAATGTTTCCGAACGGAAAGTTGGTCATGCCCAGTTCGTCGCCCTGGTAGATAAAGGGCGTGCCCTTCATCGTCAGCAGCAGCGCCGCCATCACCTGGGCCGACTTGACGCGCCAGGCCGGGCTGTCGTCGCCATAGCGCGACACGATGCGCGGATTGTCATGATTGGAAAAAAAGACGGTGGGCCAGCCATGGCGGTCGAGCTGCGTTTCCTGGCGGCTGAATACGGCCTTGAGGTCCGGCAATTTCCACGGCACCCAGCGGCCGTCGGCGCCGCGATCGACCTCGACGGCACCGAACTGGAAGGCCATGTCGAGCTCGCCACGCCGCTCATCGACAAAGTTCGGCACCTGCTGTGGCGTGATGCCGAAGGCTTCGCCGACCGTCATGGTGTCGTAGGGCGCAAGCGCCTCACGCCGCATCTCCTGGAGGAATTCGTGGACGCGCGGGCCGTTGGCATAGACGAATTGCGGCTTGGCGATATGCTCTGTCGGCAGGTTTTGGAATTCCTGATCTTTGGAAATGAACGGGATGACGTCCATGCGAAAGCCATCGACGCCCTTGTCCAGCCAGAAGCGCATCAGGGCGTAGATCTCGTTGCGCAGCCTGGGATTTTCCCAGTTAAGATCGGGCTGCTTCGGGTCGAACAGGTGCAGGTAATAGTCGCCGGTTTGTGCGTCCTTCGTCCAGGCAGGGCCGCCGAAGATCGACGTCCAGTCATTGGGCGGGCCGTCATTTCCAGAGCGCCAGATATAATAGTCGCGCTTGTCGTTGTCGCGCGCCGATCGGCTCTCGGTGAACCAGGCGTGTTCGTCGCTTGAGTGATTGACCACCAGGTCGATGATCAAGCGCATGCCCAGGGCATGCGCTTCGGTCAGTACGGCGTCGAAATCATCCATCGTGCCGAATTCAGCCATCACCTTGCGATAGTCGCGGATGTCGTAGCCGTTGTCGGCATTGGGCGAATCGAAATGGGGACTTAGCCAGATGACGTCGACGCCCAGCCCCTTGATATGGGGCAGCTTGAGCCGCAGCCCTTCCAGGTCGCCGATGCCGTCGCCATTGCTGTCGTAGAAGGATCGCGGATAAACCTGATAGACCACCGCCTCCTTCCACCATCGGCGCCGATAGCCATTGATCACGTCGTCCATGTCGTACCTCAGCGTTGCGCCCGTATTGAAGGTAGTCGTTCCGGCCACGGAAGGGGAGGGGACAAGCTGATGCGATTCCCTCTTGCACGCGCTTGTGAAAATACGCATATAGGCCGTGAGGCGGCCGGGCGAAGGCCTCGCCAACCTGGTCAGGGCCGGAAGGCAGCAGCCACAACGAATTCACCTTCGGGTCGGTCGCCTCACTTTGTTCGTTGCTCAAGCGCCGCAAGGCTCCTCGCAACGGCTCGGGCGCGCAGTCGCGCTTGCCGGCTTCAAGTGAAGCCGGAGTTCCTGAAACTCCATATTCTGATCTATCGGCGTTGGCCTGTGAGTCTTTGACTCTAATTGCTGACGTCCGGTGGAAAAGTCCCTATATAGGCAAGCATGGCCGATACCCCCGATCATGACGACGCCTTCGCTTCCGACGATTCGGATGCGTTCGAGCGCGACGATTTGACCGCCGATATCTTCGGCGCGCCCGTCGTCGAAGCGCCGAAAGCCCCCGCTCTGACGACCGAAAAGGCCGAAGCCTATACCGTGCTGGCGCGCAAGTACCGCCCGCGCACCTTCGAGGACCTGATCGGCCAGGAGGCCATGGTCAGGACGCTGACCAACGCCTTTGCGTCCAACCGCATCGCCCACGCCTTCATGCTGACCGGCGTGCGCGGCGTCGGCAAGACGACGACCGCCCGTCTGCTGGCGCGCGCCCTCAATTACGACAGCGATACCGTCCATCAGCCCAGCGTCGACCTTCAGGTCATGGGGCGGCACTGCCAGGCGATCATCGAAGGCCGCCATATCGACGTGCTGGAACTCGACGCCGCCTCGCGCACGGGCGTCGACGCCATGCGCGAACTGCTCGAATCGGTGCGTTACGCTCCGGTCGAGGCGCGCTACAAGGTCTACGTCATCGACGAAGTCCACATGCTGTCGACCGGCGCCTTCAACGCGCTGCTCAAAACGCTGGAAGAACCGCCGCCCCACGCGAAGTTCATCTTCGCCACGACCGAAATCCGAAAAGTGCCGGTCACCATCCTGTCGCGCTGCCAGCGCTTCGACCTGCGCCGCGTCGAGCCCGAGACGCTGACTCCGCACCTGGAAAAGATCTGCGGCCTCGAAGGCGTACGCATCGACGCGGATGCCCTGGCCCTGATCGCGCGCGCCGCCGAAGGGTCTGTGCGTGACAGCCTGTCCCTGCTCGACCAGGCTTTGGTGCAGGGAAATCCCGGCGAAACCGTCGGCGCCGAATCGGTGCGCGACATGCTCGGCCTGGCCGACCGCTCGGCTACCCTGTCACTGTTCGAAAACATCATATCCGGCCAGGTCAGCGAAGCGCTGCTGGCCTTCCGCACGCTCTACGGCTATGGCGCCGACCCATCGCAGATCATGGGCGACCTGCTCGAATACTGCCACGCCACCTCGGTCGCCAAGGTGCTCGGCGCCGACGCCACGCGCCTGCCCAAGGCGCAGGCCATGCGCGTTACGGCGTTGGGCGCGCAGCTGTCGGCCGGCACCCTGTCGCGGCTGTGGACCCTGATGCTCAAGGCGTTCGAGGAATTGCGCCGAGCGCCGGACGCCTGCGCGGCTTTCGAAATGGCCCTGGTCCGCATGTGCTACACGTCGGACCTGCCGGGGCCGGAACTGCTCTTGAAGCGCCTGCAATCGGGTGAACCGCTGCTGCAAGGCGCTGGACAGGTGGCCGGCGCGCCGCAAGGCACGCAGATGCGGGGCGCGACCATGCTCAAGCCCGCGCCGCAGGCTGTCGCCATGCCCAATCCGCAGACCTTCGACGAGGTCCTGCACCTGATCGAAAAGAAGCGCGACATTTCATTGCGCGTCGATGTCGAACGCTATGTCCGCCTGGTGTCGTTCATGCCCGGCGCCATCACCTTCGAGCCTGCGCCCAATGCGCCGATCGACCTGGTGCGCAAATTGTCGCTGAAGCTGAAGGAATGGACGGGCCAGCGCTGGCTGATCGCCACCCAGGGCGGCGGCGGGGCCGAGACCATCTATGAGCGCGACCAGCGCGAAGTCGCCGCCATGCGCTCGCGCATTACGGAGCACCCCTTCGTCAAGGGATTGCTCGAAACCTTTCCCGGTGCGGAAATCACCTCGATCCGCCCGAAACTGAAAGTCCAGGACACCGGCGTCACGGTTGCGCCGGTTGAGGACGACGACAACGACGAACAAGGACAAGAGTGATGGATTTCCAGGCATTGATGAAGCAGGCCCAACAGGTCCAGCAGAAGTTCACCGAAGCCCAGACCAAGATGCACGAAAGCGTCGTGTCGGGCGCGTCGGGGGCGGGTCTCGTTTCGCTCGAACTCAAGGGCACGGGTGAGATGCTGACGCTCAAGATCGACGACAGCCTGATGACGCCGGGCGATTCCGAAGTCCTGGCCGACCTGATCATGGCGGCGCACAAGGACGCGCAGAAGAAGCTTGAAGCGCTCAACGAAAAGCTGATGGCCGAAGCGGCCGGTCCGCTGGGGGCCGGCGGCGGTCTGCCCAAGATGCCGAGGTTCTTTTAGATAGAAGATGGCCGGAGCCGGTCCCGAAATCGAGCGCCTTATGGCGCTTTTGTCCAAGCTGCCGGGGCTCGGCCCCCGGTCGGCAAGGCGTGCGGCCCTGGCTCTGCTCAAGCGCCGCGAACAGTTGCTGCTGCCACTGACCGCCGCCATGCAGGACGCGGCCGACAAGGTCACCTCGTGCAGTATCTGCGGATCGCTGGCCACGCAAAATCCCTGCTCGATCTGCTCCGATCCGGCGCGCGACCGCACCATGATCTGCGTCGTCGAGGAGGACAGCGCCCTGTGGGCCATGGAGCGCGTCGGCGCCTTTGCCGGGCGCTATCACGTGCTGGGCGGCCTCTTGTCGGCGCTGGAAGGCGTCCGGCCCGAAGACCTGCGTATCGAAGGTCTGGTCGAGCGCGTGCGAGCCGGTGAAATCCACGAGATCGTCATGGCCCTGCCGGCGACCGTCGAAGGCCAGACGACGGCGCACTATATCGCCGACCGGCTCAAGGGCATGGGCAACGCGGTGTCGGTGACGCATCTGGCGCGCGGCGTGCCGGTCGGCGGCGACCTCGACTGGCTGGACGACAATACCATTGCCCACGCGTTTAAAAGCCGGCGTTAGCCTTGGCAGCTTCCGCTTCGCGCCTGTCGCGGTTGCGCATCAGAAGATAGACGATCCAGCAGCCGATAAAGCGGCTGATAATGGCGGCGGCGAATGACCACGGATTGAAGATGCCGGGGATCGACTGGCTGGCAATGGCCAGGAAAACCGCGGCATCGATCGGTGCGCTGATGCCCGCCGACAGGAAAACGCGCTTCGACAAAGGAATCTTGGCGAAGGTGAACAGCGCCCAGTCGACCAGTTCCGAAATGGCGAACGCACATGTCGAGGCAAAGGCCACGGACGGATCCGAGGTCATGAACGACAGGACCAGGCCGATTCCGAGGAAGGCAAAGATGTAGTGACCGACTTCGCGCTGCGCGAAGTCGCGCACCACCAGGGTCAGCCCGGTCACGACGGTCAACGGGTGCCAGTCGCCGCCGGTCGGTAGCGGAATGGTGTGAATCTTGTCGAAACCCCAGTTCACGAAGGGAATGAGGAAGAGGTAGAGATAGGTCCATGGCACGCGGCCGGTGAATGTCCGCTTCAGAACCGTCTTGAAATCCATGTCTCGCCCCTTTTGTCGTGCACCATGTCAGCGCGCGTCCGTCATGGCAACGCGCTTTTTCCGTCTTTTCCGCTGACAGGACTCGGTGTATGGAACATTATATGAACATGATCCTGTTGCTCGTTGTCGCCTGCGTCGCCCTGGCCTTCGCCGCGGCGTGGTTCCTCGCCTTTTCCGAAGGCAAGAAGCTGCGCATCGCTCTCGACGAAGCGCGCGACCGGCACTTGCAGGCGACGGCCGAACTGGAACGCCTGCGCGAACGGGCGCGCAATCTCGAAGACGCGCGCGCCGCCATGGGCGAGCAGTTCAAGCTGATGTCGCAGCAGGCGCTGGAAACCTCGGCCGAGGCGCTGCGCAAGGAAGCCGCCGAGCGTGAAAAGCTGGCGCTGGAGCGTGTGCAGAATACGCTCAAGCCCGTGGCCGAACACCTCGTGCGCTTCGAAGCGCAGGTCAAGGAGATGGAGGAGGCGCGCGGCAAGGATACGGGCGGCCTGCGCCAGCAGATCAACGACCTGATGCAGGCGTCGAACGCCACGCGCGAGGTGACGCAGAAACTGGCCGGCGCGCTGCGTCGTGGCGCGGGCGTCCAGGGGCGCTGGGGCGAGGAGGTCCTGCGCAATGTCCTTCAGGCCGCCGGCCTGTCGGCGCGATATGACTTTATCGAACAACCGAGCACGGATACCGAAGAGGGCCGGCGCCGCCCTGACGTCGTTGTGCGGCTGCCGGGCGAAAACACGTCGGCCATCTTCGTCATCGATTCCAAGGTCAACCTGACCGCCTATCTCCAGGCGGCGGAAGCGGCCGACGAAGCAACGCGGGAGCTACATATGCGCCAGCATGCCCAGGCCATGCGCAACCACGTGCGCGACCTGTCGCAAAAGGCCTATTGGGACCAGTTCCGCGACCAGACCTCTCCCGACTTCGTCGCCATGTTCATCCCCGGCGACGGGCTTTTGGCGGCGGCGCTGGAACACAGCCCCGATCTGATGACCGAAGCCATGGACAAGAAGGTCATCATCGTCACGCCGACCACGCTGTTCGCGCTCTGCAAGGCGGTCGCCTATGGCTGGCGCGTCGAAGACCAGATGAAGAACGCCAATCACATCGCCGATCTTGGGCGTGAGCTTTACGCCCGGTTGTCGGTCATGGGCGGGCACGTCACCCAGATGGGCGATGCGCTCGGCCGCGCTGTCGACAAGTACAACGCCTTTGTCGGTTCGCTGGAGACCAAGGTGTTGACCCAGGCGCGCCGTTTCGAGGATTTGCAGGTTGACCACGAGGGCAAGAGCATCCCCGAACCGAGGTCGGTCGAGAGCCAGCCCAAGACGGCCGCCAAGCTTTTGTCTTTGGCGCCCGCCCCGGAAACGGAAGATGAAACGGCCTGATAGCGTCTAGCTATTCTTGATTTTTTGCAATTGCACGATTACATCTCCGGCATGGCTATCCGTGAAATCCTGACCGTACCGAACCCTGTCCTCAAGCAGGTCTGCAAGCCCGTCGAAAAGGTCGATGACGACCTTCGCCGGCTGATGGACGACATGCTGGAAACCATGTACGACGCGCCCGGCATCGGCCTGGCGGCGATCCAGATCGGCGAGCCGGTCCGCGTCATCGTCATGGACCTGCAGGAAAAGCCCGAAGGCGCCGATCCCGAGGCCGAGGGCATCAAGACTCCGCGCTATTTCGTCAATCCGGAAATCACCTGGTCTTCGGAAGAGCTGGCGCCGTACGAAGAAGGTTGCCTCAGCGTTCCCGAAGTCTATGACGAGGTGCAGCGCCCGGCGCGTGTCCGCCTGAAGTATCTCGACTACAACGGCAACCTCGTCGAAGAGGAGGCAGACGGCCTTTACGCCACCTGCATCCAGCACGAGATGGACCATTTGAACGGCGTGCTGTTCATCGACCACCTGTCGAAGCTGAAGCGCGATCGCGCGGTCGCCAAGGTCAAAAAGCTGAAGAAAGCCGCGTAAGGCTTGTCCGCCCACTGAATTATCATTAGACCTCGCGGCAATTGAAGCCGCGAGGTCTTTTCATATGCGTCTGGCCTTTATGGGCACCCCCGAATTCGCCGTGAAGGCCCTGGCCGAGCTGGTTGCCGCCGGCCATGAGGTCGTCTGCGTCTATACCCAGCCGCCGGCGCCCAAGGGGCGCGGCCAGGTGCTGACGCCGTCGCCGGTTCATCTGTTCGCCGAAGGCCTGGGCCTGCCCGTGCGCACGCCGAAATCGATGAAGAGCGAAGACGCTATCGCTGAATTCCAGGCGCTCGACATCGATGCAGCCATCGTCGTCGCCTACGGCCAGATTCTCAAAGCCCCCGTGCTCGACCACCCGCCGCTCGGCTGCTTCAACCTGCACGCCTCGCTGCTGCCGCGCTGGCGGGGAGCTGCCCCCATCCAGCGCGCCATAATGGCCGGCGACACCTTTACCGGCGTTGACGTCATGCGCATGAGCGAAGGCCTCGACGAAGGTCCCGTCATCCTGGAAGGCCGCGTCGAAATCACGCGTGACGATACCGCGCAGACCCTGCACGACAAGCTGGCGGCGCTCGGCGCGTCACTGCTGCCGGTGGCGCTGGCGGCCATCGAACGCGGTGGCGCGCAAGCGAAGGAGCAGGCCGGCGAGACGACCTATGCCAGGAAGGTGACGCCGGAAGAAGCGCGTATCGACTGGAACCGCCCGGCCCGCGATCTCGATTTCCATATTCGCGGCCTGTCGCCGTTTCCGGGCGCCTGGACCATGATGGCGACGGGCAAGGGCCCGCAACGCGTGAAGGTCCTGATGTCGCGTCTGTCCGATGAAAAAAGCGGCGAGCCGGCAGGTACGATCCTTATCGGGTTCGGTATGAAGATCGCGACGGGTGACGGTGTCGTCGAATTGCTGCGGGTGCAGCGCGAAGGCAAGTCGGCCCAGGACGCCACGGAATTCCTCAAAGGCTCGGGTCTTCAGGCCGGGGATCAGTTGTTGTGATCTTGCACAGCTTGAAAAAGCAAGAAACCCCACCACCACCCTACGCTGACGCTCCGGGCGGTCCCCCTCCCCATCGCTTCGCGACAGGGAGGTGCATGCACCTGCAATGTCTTGCACCTCCCCGTTCCGCAGGAATGGGGAGGGGGACCGCACGAGGAGCGCAGCGACGAGGTGTGGTGGTGGGGTGTCTTGCTTCAGCCAGAGGCTCGGTGATCGCCCAAAGAGACTTCCATGCCCCGCTATAGGCTTCTGGTCGAGTACGACGGCCGGCCGTACAACGGTTTCCAGGCCCAGGGCGACCAGCCGACGGTGCAGGCATCGATCGAGCGCGCCATCCTGGGCTTTAGCGGCCAGGCTTTGCGGCTGACCACGGCGGGACGGACCGACACCGGCGTCCATGCTACCGGCCAGGTCGTGACATTCGATCTCGACAAGGATTTCAAGCCCGCCACGGTGCGCGATGCCATCAACGCCTATCTGGCCGCCGAGCCGATTGCCATCCTCGAGGCCGAACAGTGCGACTCCTATTTTTCGGCGCGCTTTTCCGCGACGGGGCGGATGTATCTTTACCGCATCCTCAATCGCCGCGCGCCGCCGGCGATCGATCGGGGCCGGGTATGGCATGTCAAGCGGCCGATCGACGTCGGCGTGATGGTCGAAGCCGCCAAATGCCTGGTCGGCTCGCACGATTTTACCACCTTCCGCCACGTCGCATGCCAGGCCAATTCGCCTGTCAAGACGCTCGATATCGCGCGCGTGGCCGAGGTTGGTGGCGAGATTCACCTGGTCTTCGCCGCGCGCTCCTTCCTCCACCGTCAGGTGCGTTCGATGACGGGAACCCTGGTCGAAGCCGGCATCGGCCGCTGGGCGGTTGGTGACGTGAAGAAGGCGCTGGAGGCGCGCGACCGCCAGGCGTGCGGCCAGGTGGCGCCGGCCGACGGCCTCTACCTGACACACGTAACCTACGACGAAGAGCCGAATTTCGAGAAATACGCCTCGATCAAGGCCGAATAGGCGTCGGTCAGGGCGTTCAGGTCGTCCACCGCCACGCATTCGTTGATCTGGTGCATGGTCTGGCCGACCAGGCCGAATTCCAGCACCGGGCACAGGTTGCGGATGAAACGCGCATCTGATGTGCCGCCGGTCGTCGAGCGGTCGGTTTCGACGCCGAACTGAGCTTTTATTACGTCGGCGACCAGATCGACGAACGGACCGGCCTCGGTCAAGAAGGCCTCGCCCGAAATCGCGCAGTCGCAGCGGATAGTCGTGCCGGTCTTTTCGGCGAAGTCCGCCGCCAGCCCTTCCATCCAGGCTTGCAATTCCACGCCTGTATGGGCAGGGTTGAAGCGGATATTGACGCGGCCTTTTGCGTCCTGCGGAATGACATTGGTCGCCGTATTGCCGGTGTCGATCGTGGTGATTTCCAGGTTTGACGGCGGGAAGGATTCGAAGCCGGCATCCAGTTCGCGCGCCTTCAGCGCCGTCATCAGGTCGACCAGCACGGGCAGGGGATTGAGCGCGCGCTGCGGATAGGCGACGTGGCCCTGCTTGCCGGCGACGGTGAAGGTGGCGTTGATCGAGCCGCGGCGGCCGACCTTGATCATGTCGCCCAGTTGCTGCGACGACGAGGGTTCGCCGACGATGCAGTGATCGATGACCTCATTCTGGCTCTTCAGCCATTCGACGACCTTGATGGTGCCGTCGGTCGCGATGCCTTCCTCGTCCCCGGTAATCAGAAAGGACAGGGTTCCCGGCACGTCTTCGAAGCGCGACACGGCGGCCATCCAGGCGGCGATAGCGCCTTTCATGTCGACGGCGCCGCGGCCGATCACAGTGCCGTCGTGAATCTCGGCGCCGAACGGATCGTAACGCCACAGGCTGCGCGTGCCGCCCGGCACGACGTCGGTATGGCCGGCGAAACAGAGGTTGGGGCCGCTGGTCCCGCGGCGGGCATAGAGGTTCTCGATCTCGCCGAAGCGCAGGCGGATGCAGGCGAAACCCAAGGCCTGCAAATGGTTTTCCACCACATCCATGGCGCCGGCGTCGGCGGGCGTGACGGAGGGGCGGGCGATCAGGGCCTGGGTGAGGGCGACGGGGTCGAGCTTTGCCATGCCAATTCTGTAAAGCCTTGAAGCCGTACAGGAAAGCGTAAAATTCTACTTGGCTTTGCCGAACTGGCCGAGGTCGTTCAGGATTTCGTCGAGATTGATCGGCACATCGAGATAGAGCTCGATCGGCGTGCCCGAGGGCAGCTTGATCGGCTTCTGCATCCACTTGCCGCCGACATAGTCGGACAGGCTGACCGTAGCCTTCTGGGTCTGCGGCGGGTCGAACCGGCCCTTGATATGGAAGTTGAGGTCGAGCTTGCCGCCGGCCGCCGAATTGATCTTCGCGTCCAGCTTGTCGTAGCTGAGATGCTCCATGGCCTGGAAGGCCAGGTCCTGGAACGGATTGAAATCGGGCGCGGGGGCCGAGCCCGCCGCCTGGTTATTGCTGGCGGCCAGCGAGCCTGTCGCCGAGACGCCTGTAACGGCCGAACGCAGGATCGAGATACGGCCCGGCGCATCGGCGGCGGCGGATCCGTCAGCGAAGGTGATATGGCCGCCGAGGATGGTGAAGGGGACGCGGCCGGTCAGCTTGCCGTTGAAGGTCATGGACTGGCTGAGGCCGGTCGTGGCGACGATGGCGCCGAAATCGAGGCCGTTGAAGCTGACGGCGCCGGCGATCGGCGACGTCCCGTCGAGCGGCAGGACCGTAGGCTCAAGCGTCAGCGGACCGCCGGGGCTTTCGACCGAAGCGGCTTCGACGGCGATGCGGTCGGCCTGGAACTGGATACGCAGGTTGAGGTCATGCAACGGCACACCCAGCTGCATCTGCTTGATCGAAATGACCTGGCCGGGCTCGCTTTGCAGCGGCGCCAGCGAGGTAAAGACGACGCGGCCGTTCAGGCCCTGCGACACGCCGGTCGCGCCCGTATAGTTTATATCGGTGGCGGTCAGCAGGCCGTGGCTGCCGGTCTGCTCACCCGCCCAGTCGAAGCTGCCGGTAAAGGCCGCATGGCCGCTGACGTCCTTGGCCAGAATGCTGCCGGCGATCGGACTGAGGTCGTCCGGCTGCAGGCCGTCCTTGGCGAAGGTCAGATAATCGTGCGTATCGAAGCTGAGGCTGCCGCGGCCGGACTTCACGTCGTTGTCGAGCGCGATGGTCGCGACTGGTTGCGCCTTGCCGGAAACCGGCACCGACGCGGTCAGGCGGCCGGTCAGGGCCTTGCGGTCCTGGGCCAGCGTGCCACCGAGTTTCATGGCGTTGAAACGGCGCTGGTCGTCGGCCATGGCGTCGGTGATCGTCGCCGTATCGAGCGCTAGCTTCATACCCAGCGCGTCGCTGTCGGCCTGCGAAAAGACCTCGAACCGGCCCTGACCGCCGCTGAGCTTGATCTGTTCGGCGGGCGCGGTCAGCGACAGGCCGGAATAGAGCCCCGACGCGTGCCAGCCGGCCGGGTTGGCGGTGAACAGGGCGCCACCCGTCTGCGATACGGTGCCGGTCAGGCTTTCGATATGGTCGCCCAGTTCGGCCGACGCCACCGTGACGGTGGCCGGCGCATCGAGCGTGACGGCGAGGCCCGTTTCCGGCGACGCGCTGAACTGGCCGTGGGCGTCGAGTGCGACGCCCGACACCGGCGCGGTGCTGAAGCGCGTCGATACGGCATAACGGCCATACAGCAGGGATGTATTGCGCGGATCGTAGCCGAAATCGCTGACATCGAGCTTGAGCCTGGGCAGGTTGGACCCGTCGAGCGCCAAGGCGAAACCGCCACGCGCATTGGTCGAAATCAACGGCTTGCCGGCGATCGGGGCAATGATCATGCGGCCGCCGCCATTCAGTTGCGCCTCGGCCGAGCCGTTCAGGCGCACGTCATAATGCGGTGTGGCGCTGGCGCCGGTCATCAGCACGGTTTTCAGCCCGCGCACGCGAATGGCGAAGCCCTGGAAGGCACGGTCCATGGCGACGACGGCATCGTCCTTGGGCGCCTTCGGATCCTTGCGGTGATCGGCGGCCAGGCTCGACAGGCCGGCATAGCTGGCGGTACCCGAGATGTCGCTGGTGACGGTCGACGTCCAGTCGCCGTTCTCGCCATGCGCATTGCCGGTAAAGGCGACCGCGGCCGCACTGGCGCTGATATCGCCCGCCGTGGCGCGCGCCGCTTTCAGGCTGCCCTTGAATTCGCTGTGCGCCGTGTCGGCTTCCATGGCGAAGGCGAATGTGCCGAGATCGAGATGGCCATTCTTTACTGCAATATCGCCCTGGCGCAGCGCGGCCAGATCGCCGGTCATGGCTCCGGTCATGGCGACCGAAAGGCCTTTGTCGGTATAGCCCGCACGCAGGCTCAGGGCCGGGGCATCGAACTTCACGCTCTGGCCTTCGAGATTGCCGCTGCTTAAAGCGTCGGCGCGCGCAATCAGGCCGGAGGACCCGTCATAGGCCAGCCCCTGTTTGGTGCCGCTCAGATTGCCGTTGAAGGTCAGGCTGGCGTCGAAGCCGTTGGCGACCGCCATCGGGCTTTGCAGGCCCATGACGTGCGCCGAAAGAGTCCCGGCCAATGGACCGGTCAATGTGGCCAGGCCGACAGCGCCGCTGCGATAGGGCAGGCGGGCATCGAGCGTCAGGCCGACACCCTGGACGTGCAGGTCGGGATGGTCGCTGTCCTCGACGACGCCGTCGCCGCCGCGCACGTCGGCGTCGGTGATGTCGAAGGCGGCATGAACTTCCAGCTGGTCGCCGGCAACGGCCTTGGCAACGACGCTGCCGTCACGGATTTCACCGGCCCCGCGCGGGCCGTTGAACTGCGAGGCGGGCAGGCTGAGGCTCAGATAACGGATGCGGCCATCGGCGACGGTCAGGTTGCCGCGCGTCTTGACGACGCCGTAATCGGTGGTGACCAGCAGGCTGACATCGTCGAGCTGGATCAGGCCCGGCGGCGGCGCGCCCGTGGCCGGTGCGTTCAGCGCATTCTGCACCAGCTTGTCGAGGCTGCCGAAATGCAGGCGGCCGTCCTTGAGCACCAGGGCGACCAGCGGGTGGATGGCGTGCAGGCGGTTCAGCCGGATCAACGGCTGGCCGTGGCCCGCGAACAGGTTGAGGCTGTAATCGGCGTCGAAATGCTCGACGCTGACGTCGGGGTGCGCCTCGTCGCCGATCAGGACGTGGCCCGAGACGTGGCTGAACGACAGGGTGTCGAACTTCACCCTGGCGGTAACGCCCTGGCCCTTCAGCCATTCACGGGTGAATTCGGCGGCGATTTCCTTGCGGGCGGCAACCGCGACGATCGAGACGGCGGCCGTGCCCCACAGGGCGATCCAAAGCCAGCTGGAGGCGCGGATGCCGCCTTTACGCGGCGGCGTCTTGCCGCCCTTCTTGCGCGGCGGACGCGGATTGGGCAGGCCGATGCCGTCGTCCCCGTCTTCGGGGGCGCCATCGGGCCGGGTGACGCGAAGAAAGCTGTCGCTCCCGCCCATTTGTGCGGGGAACCAGAGGGCTTCGTCGTCGCCCATCACGTTCTGTGTGGGACGGTTTTCAATCATCGCGCGTCTGGCATTTCGATTCGGGACGGGCTTCTGCTCGCATCGTGTTCAGCCTCCCACTATGACCGAAACCTGTTAAAATTTGTGGACAGCTTGAAAAACTTTTTAAGCATAACGCCGGTCGCGGGCCAAAATCGGTCCGGAAAGGCGGTCTGTGACGCAAATTTTGCGTGCGTCATCGTTTGGCCGCGATTTTTCTTATTTATGCGTCGCTTACCAAAACGATGCCCTTTCGTCCGCAGCCGGACAAAAGCCGTTAACCTGTCATTAATGCCTTTTAAGGCCGATGTTAACAGTTTTTCGGTTAATAGCTGCGCGAAGACCCGGCCCCGAAGGCAGAAAAATCTGCCTCATTTTCGCCTTATTCCGGCGTATGCAGGGGCCTTCCGCTTAATCGAGACTCACGGTACCGGTTGGCGAATGTAGTCGGATGAAGCTCATCCGGGGCTCAAAACAGAGCTGGAACAAGACGTATATCTACCTGCACCGCCGTGTTGCGTTTTTGGGCGGAAGTTTGAAGAACAGCGGATTTCCCGTCGAAAGTACCGGGAACGCCGCATGCGTTTGAAGACCCTTGCCGTTGGCCGAGAAACGGCCAGCCACCGACGAACAGGATGTAACTCGCGTACCATGGCCCAACTCGACCCACGCCGCCAACCGGTCCGTCTGACGCCGATGATCTTCGCATCGGCGACCGCGTTGACGATTGGAACCCTGCTGTTCCGCGTGCTCACGCCGCTGCAGGGCGATGTCAAGCCGCTCGATCCGGCGACCGCGATCGCGCTTGAAACCCAGGCCTATGCCGAAGCCGCCGCGCGTCCGGGCTACAGCCAGCCTGTCGATGTTCCCATTTCCCTGAAGGCCGGCGAAAGTCTGGCCGACGCCGTGGTCCGCGCCGGTGTAGCGCCGAACGAAGCCAAGGCTGCTGCCGATCTTTTGTCCAAGGCAGTCAATGTCAACAGCGTGAAGGCCGGCATGACGCTGGAAGCCGCCATCGCCAAGCCGTCCGACGGCGACGGCCAGGCGCAGCTGCTGGGCCTGACCCTGCGCACCGGCCCGGCCAAGCAACTGACCCTGACGACGACGCGTGACGGCGCCATGCGCATCCGCGCCCTGGAAGAATCGGTGCGCGACGAACGCCGCGTCGCCATTGGCACCTTCGACGGCTCGCTCTTTACTTCGGCTGCGGCGCTGGGCGCCACGCCGGCCCTGACCAAGCAGGTCCTGTCGCTGTTCCAGCACAAGGTCGACTTCGAACGCGACATCCAGTCGGGCGATACCTTCAAGCTGGTCTTCGATCGCAAGGTTACCGAAAGCGGCCGCACGGTCGAAGCCGGCAACCTGCTCTATGCCGAAATCGAAGCCAAGGGCGGCACCGACCGTTTCTATTCGTACCAGCCCAAGGGCACGAACGAGATCCAGTTCTTCGACGAGACCGGCAAGAACATCCGCGGCTTCCTGCTGACCACCCCGGTCTACGGCGCGCGCATTTCGTCGACCTTCGGCATGCGCTTTCACCCGATCCTGGGCTTCAACAAGATGCATACCGGCATCGACTTCGCCGCGCCGATCGGCACGCCGATCCTGGCCGCAGGCGACGGGGTCGTCGAGGACGCCAAGTGGTGGGGCGGTTACGGCCGCTGGGTCCGTATCGGCCACAACCGCGACTGGGAAACGGGCTACGGCCACATGTCGGCGATCGCCGTGCGTCCCGGCCAACACGTGACGCAGGGGCAGGTCATCGGCTATGTCGGCACGACCGGCCGCTCGACGGGCCCGCACCTGCACTTCGAAGTGTGGCACGATCATACGCCCATCGACCCGAAAAGCGCCAAGGTGCCGGAATCGAACCTGCTGCAGGGCACGGACATGGTCGCCTTCCGCGCGCGTAAGCGTGAGATCGACACCATGATCGCCATGGCCGACGTCAAGCGTTCGGACGACAAGTCGCAGACTGAAGCCCTGGCCATGAAGGCCGGCGCCTATCATTACGAACACGACGATGCCACGGCGCGTCCGATGGCCCTGGCCCAGACCGAACCCAGTCGCGTCCGCGCCAACACCCTCATGCCCCTGCGTCCGGCGCTGTCGTCGACGCGCGGCATGAAATAACGCTCTTTCCGTTCAGCCCCGGTTCAGCCTATATCTGCGACTATCGTTTATGAGGTCACGGGATAGGAGCGATCCATGAAGCAAGCACTGGCCGCCGTCGCGGCGACCTTAAGCCTGGCGGCGTGCACGCCGTCGGTCAATGTCAATGTCAACCTGGCGCCCATCTACGCCAAGCTTGATGTCAACGTTAAGGTCCAGCTCGATCAGGACGTGAAGGCCCTGGTCCAGCAGAACCCGAACCTGTTTTAAGGAGGGCTGAACCATGAAAACCCTGTCTGTCATGAAGATTGCCCTGACCGCGCTGATGATCGCCGGTTCGGGCGTTGCCGCCACGGCGCTGATCGCCACGCCGGCTTCGGCCGATGTCGCGACGTCCAAGGCGCTGGTCGACGCCGCCAAGGCCAAGGGCACGGTCGGCGAACAGTCCGACGGCTTCCTGGGCTTCGTCCACGGCGCCGGCGATGCCGGCCTCAAGGCCGCGGTCGACGAAATCAATGCCGGCCGCCGGGAAGTCTACGGCCAGGCCGCCGCCAAGAACGGCGTTTCGGTTGACGCCGCCGGCCAGTCGGCCTTTACCAATGTCATCTTCCCTAAGCTGTCTGCGGGACAATATTACCGCGACGCCTCGGGCGCGTGGAAGCAGAAGTAACTGTACCATAGTGAATTACGATTAAGCCCCCGGTGACCTGGTCGCCGGGGGCTTTTCCTTGTGTGGAAAGGTGTTCACGCTTTCTTTGCCGGTGGCCCGTATCGTGCATCGGCGTTGCCCAAGTCTCGTTCCGGGACCGGCAGGATTGACTATGACCAAAGATCTCTTGAAGCCCCTGACCTCGCTGCGGTTCTTCGCCGCCCTGTGGGTCGTGCTCTATACCTATATCAAGGAGCTTCATCCGCCCGTGCAATTCGGGCTGATCGACAAGGGCTATCTGGGCGTCGACCTGTTCTTCGTCCTGTCGGGCTTCATCCTGTCCTACGTCTATCTCGAGGATTTCGGGCGCAAGCAATTCGACTATCGCCAGTTCGTCATCCATCGCCTGGCGCGCGTCTATCCGCTGCATATCGCCACGCTGCTGTTCACCCTGCTGCTGATCGGCGCGGCGGCCATCAAGGGCGTGCAACTCGATCCCAATGCCGCCAACTGGTCGGCCCTGCCGGCGCACCTGCTGCTGATGCAGTCCTGGGGCCTGGCGCCGACGGCGGCGTTCAATCATCCGTCCTGGTCGATCTCGGCCGAATGGTTCGCCTACCTGACCTTCCCGGTGACTGCGACCCTGGCGTGGCGTCTGCGGGAACGCCCGATCCTGGCTGTGGGCCTGGCCGCGGCCTTCCTGATCGGCCTCAATCTCGTCTTCAGCGCGGTGGCCAGTTTCAACCTGACGCACGCCACCTTCCAGTGGGGCGCGCTGCGAATCGTTCCGGCCTTCCTGTTCGGCGCGTCGCTGTATCTCGCCTGGCGGGGAGGGGCGGTGGCCAGTCCGTGGATCGCCCGCTTCGGCACGGCGGCGGCCAGCCTGATCGTCGTTGCGGCGGCCAGCTTCGGCGCCGACAAGCCCCATATCGATGTCCTGATCGTCCTGGCGCTGGGCCTGATGATTCTCTCGGTCGGCGGCCTCGACCGCGACCGCCCGGGCATCCTGTCGTCGAAAATTCTTGTGTACTTGGGTGAAATTAGCTTTGCCACGTACATGATTTATGTGCCATGGAAGTGGGTATTCCTGAAGGCAGTCCATGCCGTCCTCAATCTGGGCGATGAAGGCCTGCCTTTCACCTGGTGGTTTGCCGGGTTGATTGCCCTGGTGCCGCTGTCCATGCTGGCCCACCATCTGGTCGAGCTGCCGTTCAGGCGAATTGTTCGCCGGTGCGGCGAGCAAATGGTTAACAAACTGGGTTACAAGCTCGCAAAACAGCGTTAATTTTTTTACGCCCATCACGCGAATGGCACTTTGAAATTTTATTTTTCTGTTGTACCCACGTCACAGGACTAACAGTGACGGAGTATGAGTGCATGCGGAAAACCTTGTCGGCGTTGATTTGTGCCGTAACCACCCTTTGTGCCGCCGGTTCGCTTGAAGCGAAGACCACGACCCACAGAACGACCAAAATCTCGGCCGAAAAGGCAACTTCCAGCAGCCCGTACTTACAGTGCGTGACCTTCGCACGTCAGCTCACCGGCATGCAGATCTTCGGTGACGCATGGACCTGGTGGGAAAAAGCCACCGGCAAGTATGACGAAGGCCAGACGCCCAAGCCGGGCGCGGTGCTTGTGTTCAAGTCGCAGGGCAAGATGAAGCTGGGCCACGTCGCCGTGGTGTCGCAGATCATCACCGATCGCTACATCCAGATCACCCACGCCAACTGGTCGCCGGTCAACGGTCACCGCGGCCGCGTCGAAGACCACGTCAATGTGCTGGACGTGTCGGACAAGGGCGACTGGAGCAAGGTCAAGGTATGGTATGGCCCGTTGAACGACCTGGGCACCACCGTCTATACGACCTACGGCTTCATCTATAATGCCGGCCAGCTGCAGCAGGCCAAGATCGAGCAGGTCCCGGCCAAGCCGCTGGAACGCGCGCCGCTTCAGGTCGCCGCCAACACCCAGCCGGCCGAACTGCCGACCGACCTGCGCCAGGCCCTGACGCCCGCCAACACCGCCGTGGCCGTGCGCCCGGTCACCGTGTCGGCCCGCGTCACCGGCACCTCGGCCAAGGAGCTGGTCGCCAAGCTCGACTCCAGCGTCGACGCCACGCGCAACGCCAGCAAGGACATCGACCTGCACAATGTGCGCGGTAGCGCCCAATAATTGACGACAGGCCTTTTTCAGGCTCATTTCGGCGCCGGTGAGATCACTCACCGGCGTTTTTGATTCGGGGGCACGGCATGCTGACCATCCACACCTGTAGTCCGTCGGCGCGCCATCCGGTGACCGACGCCGGGCACGGGCCGCTGCACGCTCTCCATTACACGAATCACGGCGTCGAGGTCGGTGAGCACGCCGTGTGGATCGACCTGCTCAATCCCACCCGCGACGAGGAGCTGAGCCTTGAGGAGCGCCTGGGCGTGCTCCTGCCGACGCGCGAGGACATGGACGAGATCGAGACCTCGAGCCGCCTCTATATGGAGGAGGGGGCGGCCTTTATGACGGCGCTGGTGGCCTTTTTCGGCGGCCAGGAGCAGTTGCAGACCGGGCCGGTAACCTTTGTCCTGACCAAGGGGCGGCTGGTCACCATCCGGTATGTCGACCCGGCCTCGTTCTCCATCTTTGCCGAACATATCGAAAAGCAGCCGGTCCTGTGCGCCAGCGGCGCCATGACATTTCTCAACCTGATCGACGTGGTGATCGACCGGACGGCCGACCTGATCGAAAAGGTGGCGGGCAATATGGACGCCCTGTCGCGCGCCATCTTCCGGCCGCGCCGCCAGGAAAAGCTGGAGACCATCCTGAACCAGCTCGGCCGCGCGCAGAACGACATCGCCAAGGCGCGCGATTCGCTGGTATCGCTGGCGCGGCTGACAGCCTTTGCCGTGGGGCTGGAGCGCGAAGCGACAGGCCTGAAGGGCGAGGATGCGCGCGACTGGCACGACCGCCTGCGCACCATGGGCCAGGACGTGACGTCACTCAGCGACCACGCCTCCTATGTCACCGGCAACATCACCTTCCTGCTCGATGCGGCGCTGGGGCTGATCAATCTCGAGCAGAACAATATCGTCAAGGTGATCTCGATCACCTCGGTCATCTTCCTGCCGCTGACATTGATCGCGTCGATCTACGGCATGAATTTCGAAGCCATGCCGGGGCTGCACAATCCTCAGTCGTTCTGGATCGTCGTGGTGCTGATGCTGGTGATCACCGGCGCCCTGCTTTGGGTTTTCCGCAAGTTCCGCTGGATCTGATCAAAGGCGGGTCTCCGAAGGCGCAGGCTTCGGCAAGGGCGACGGCCCGCCGCGCACTGTCCTCAAACAGCGCAGGACAACGCTTCGTGGTGCGCAATGTGTCCAAAAAGTGCGTCACACTTTTTGGATCGCGCTCTAGCGTTCAGCTAAGGTATAATTCGCGCCCTTGTCTTTAACGTTGTCGGCGGTCACGCCGATCATGCGGGCGCGCGTCAGGTCGGCATTGACGAAGCTGGCGTGGTTGAGCACGGCGCCCGTCATGTCGGTGCGCAGCAGCCGCCCGCCGCCGAGGTCGAGCGGCCCGAGGTTCGCCCCTTCCAGGTCGGCGTGGTTCAATTTGGCGCCTTGCAGGCGCGCGCCGCGCAGGTCGGCGCCCTTCAGGTTGCAGCGGCGCAGGTCGGCATTGACCAGGTTGGCGCCCTGCAATTCGATCCCGCTCAGATCCAGCCCGACGAACACGCTTTCGGCGGCGTCGAGTGTCGACAGGGAACGTTTGCGCATGTCCAGGACAAGACGGAAATCGACGCCGTTCAGCGACTGGCGTGTCCCCTTGGCGCCGCCGGTGCGCACCCAGGCTTCATGATGGCCGAGCACGGTATCGAGCGGTTCGTCGTCGATATAGACGCTGATCGGCGTTGACAGGATGTCGGCCGTGTCGGCCTCGCTGAGATTGCAGCCGGCGGTCGCCGTATCGACCATGATGGCGCCGCGGAGCGTCGCGCCGGTGACGTCGGCGCCCGACAGGTCGGTGCCGTTGAGGACGGCGCCGTCGAGATTGGCCTTGCGCAGCTTGGCCTGCGACATGATGGTGCCGGTCAGGTTGGCGTCGCTGAAGTCGGTCGAGATGGCGGCCGTGCCGATCATGCGCGCACCGGACAGGTCGGCGCCGCTCAGGATGGCGTAGTCCAACTCGCCGGGCTTGCGCTCGTGCTTCATCAGGCGCAGGCCCTGCTTGTCGTCCTTGAAGGCGATCTGGCCTTCGCGCAGGTCGGCCCCGATCAGCGAGGCGGCGGTCAGATTGGCGCCGCGCAGACAGGCGCCGCGCATATCGGCGCGGTCGAGACGAGCAAAGCGCAGGTCGGCATTGCGCAGGTCGGCGCCGAACAGGTTGGCGCGCATGAGGATGGCGTCGCGCAGGGATGCGCCATACAGCCGGGCGCCGGTCAGGTTGGCGTCGCTGAGGTCGACGCCTTCCAGCTTCATGTCGGTCAGGTCGATATAGCTGAGATTGGCGATGCGCCCCCCGGCCTTCTGCGCCTTGAACATGGCGTGCAGGTCCAGGATGTTGCGCAGCGAAACCGGATCGATAAGCTGAAGTGTGGCGGCAGTCATGAGCGCGGCGGTTGAGAAGGCATCTATTAAAACGTTTGCACGAGTCGCGCGTTAAAGCGAGCTCGCTCTGTTTGCGCCGGTAACCCTAACAAAGTGTGATCGCAATTCGCGTTTCAGCCGGAAACGGTATTATTTTGCAATATCAGCTGTCCTTGCCGCACGCCTGGCACAGGCCGCGAGCTTCCAGCGTGATGCGATTGACCTTGAAACCGGCCTCGGCGGCGCGGCTGTCGACGGCGGTAAGCGCGGGCAGGGCGATCTCGACGCTCTGGCCGCAGCAGTCGCACAGCAGGAAGCCCGCCGTATGACCTTCGCGCGCGGCGTGGTCACCGGCGCCGCAAGCCACAAAGGCGTTGAGGCTTTCGATGCGGTGAATCAGACCCATCTGTTCCAGGAAGCTGAGCGCGCGATAGACGGTCGGCGGCTTGGCCGCGCCGTCGGGATGGAAGCGGTCTATGACGTCGTAGGCCTTGACCGGCGCCGACGCTTCGAGGATCAGCTCGTACGTGCGCAGGCGCGACGTCGTCATGCGTTCGCCGGCTTCGGCGCACATGGCCTGGGCTTCGGCGAGACGCGCCGCTGTATTCCCCGGTGCCGGGGTGTGATCATGATCGTGGTGGCCGCAAGCGTGACTCATGCTCTTAAATTAGGGTGCGGCGGACGATTTCGCAACCGGCAATCCATTGCGGCCCGATATGGGCAAAAAATGTAATAATGTATCATTTCGCTATTGACGGGCGTTACAATATTACATACTCGTTTCGCATACGCAGCATCGCCAAGCCTCCGGAGTCCTCATGCGCTCGCCGTCTTCCAAAGCCGCCCTTCTGGCCGGATTGTCGCTTCTCGCCCTGACGGGGGCGGCGCGCGCAGAGGACAGCAAGGATGCGCCGACCGAAAGCGTGGTCATCGTCCGGGCGCACCGGCTCGACGCGGCGCGCGCCGCCATCCAGCCCGATATCGGGGCGTCGAGCGTGTCGCTGCCTAAGGAACTGATCGCCAGCTTGCCGGGCGGCGACAATGTCGGCCTGAACCAGGTCATCCTGCAGGCCCCGGGCGTGACGCAGGATTCCTACGGCCAGCTTCACATTCGCGGCGACCATAACGGCGTCCAGTATCGCCTGAACGGCGTCATCCTGCCCGAGGGCCTGAGCAATTTCGGCCAGGTCCTGAGCCCTCGCTTTGCTTCCAACGTCCAGATGATCACGGGCGCGCTTCCGGCCCAGTACGGCCTGCGCACCGCGGCGGTCATCAACATGTCGACCCTGTCCGGCGCCAAGCCGGGCGGTGAAGTGTCCGTCTACGGCGGCAGCCATGGCCAGTATCAGACGGGTGTCACCTATGGCGGCACCTCGGGCAGCAACACCGCCTTCGGCTCGCTGAGCTACCAGCAGTCGCAGTTGGGCATCGAAAGCCCGTACAATACCGACACGCCGCCGCACGACCGCACGGCACAGCTGATCGGCTTCGGCTATTTCGACCACATTATCGACGACACCAGCCGCGTATCGCTGATCGCCGGCGTGTCGGACCAGAGCTTTCAGCTGCCCAACACGCCGGGCCTGAATTCTGTCGACGACGGGGCGGGCTACCGCGTCAACGGCGTCGACAGGGTCTTCAGCGAAAACCTCAATTCGCGCCAGAAGGAGACGACCGACTACGCCATCGTGTCCTACCTGAAGACCAGTGATCACGCGACGGGCCAGATCTCGCTGTTCGCGCGCCAGTCGCAGCTGACCTATACGCCCGACTGGGACGGCGAACTGGCCTTCAACGGCATCGCCCAGGGTGCCGACAAGCAGGACGCCGCCGCCGGCATCCAGGCGGAAGGCTCATGGAGCATCACGCCGTCGCATACGCTGCGCGGCGGGGTGATCGTGTCGATCGACCGCTCGACGTCGAAGACGGTCAGCCACGTCTTTGACCTCGACATGAACGGCGACCAGACCTCGGACGTGCCGGTCGTCATCAACGACTCCGGCCGCCAGAACTCGACGACGCTCAGCGCCTATGTCCAGGATGAATGGGCGATCCTGCCGGAATTCACGCTGAACTACGGCCTGCGCTACGACAAGCTGAAGTCTTACCGCACCGAGGACCAGTGGAGCCCTCGCATCAACTTCGTATGGACGCCGCTGAAGGGCACGACGGTGCATGGCGGCTATGCGCGTTACTTCACGCCGCCGCCCTACGAACTGATCGCCAGCCAGACCCAGTCCCTGTTCGCGGGCACGTCTTTCGACATTTCGGGCACCAACGACCTGCCGTATGCCCAGCGCGACAACTATTACGACCTGGGGCTGGAACAGGTCGTCACGCCTAACCTGACGCTGGGCGTCGACGCCTATCACCGCGTGGCGCGCTATCTGCTCGACGAAGGCCAGTTCGGCGCGCCGATCATCCTGACGCCGTTCAATTACAAGTATGGCCGCAATTCGGGCGTCGAATTCACCGCCAACTACCAGAACGGCCCGTTCACGGCCTACGCCAACCTGGCCTTCTCCAGGGCACAGGGCCGCGACATCGTGTCGTCGCAGTTCAACTTCGATCCGGCCGACCAGGCTTATGTGGTGAACCATTTCATCTTTGTCGACCACGACCAGCGCACTTCGGCCTCGACCGGGATGACCTGGCGCATCGGCAAGACGCGGCTGTCGATGGACGCCATCTACGGTTCGGGGCTGCGCACGGACGGCGCGGTGCCCAATGGCGGCCGCTTGCCGGCCTATGTCCAGGTCAATGCCGGCGTCAGCCACGAGTTCGCGCACGGCATCGAAGCCCGCCTGGACATCGTCAACCTGTTCGACCGGGCCTATGAAATCCGCGATGGCGGCGGCATCGGCGTCGGCGCGCCGCAATGGGGCCCGCGCCGGGGTGTCTTCGTCGGCCTGAGCAAGGATTTCTGATCTGCGGCAGGTTCAGGAGATGCGTGAAAAGCTTCCCAAAACAATACAACATAATCCCAAATGGGACACGAAGGCGTGTCCCATTCCCTTCTTCTGTTACGTCACTTGCCCGCCGCAACGCCATGCGCTAGAAGCGAGGCTCGCTTTTTCTCAACTGACCTAAGTGACCAATGGCCCAAGAGCAAAATAACGACGCCACTCTGACAGGGAACGTCCTCTTCTATAAGAACCCCGAGCCGCTCAGCCCGGATACGCACGGCGCAATGGGCATCGTCGCCCTGCCGACGCCGCATGCCTTCGTTGCCGAAACCAACGTCGTGCCGCTGACGGTCGCCGAATTCCCGGCGGCGTCGCTGAGCTTCCCGATCGTCTTCATCGGCGAAAACTACATGCCGGTTGCGGCCATGGGCCTGTCGGCCGGTCAGAACCTGTTCGTATCGCCGGAAGGCCTGTTCAAGTCGGACGCCTACCTGCCGGCCTTCGCCCGCCGCTATCCCTTCGTCTTCGCCAACGACGAGCGCGAAGAGCGCATGATCCTGTGCGTCGACTCGGAAGCGCCGATGGTCACCCGCTCCAATCCGGACGTGCCCTTCTTCGAAGGCGGCAAGGCGACCCCGTTCGTCGAGAACGCCATGCAGTTCTGCACGGACTTCGAAACCGAGCGCCGCCGCACCGAGTCCTTCGTCGAGCTGCTGCGCGGTCTCGACCTGCTGGCGCCGCGCGAAACCATCTACCGTCCGCAAAATCCGGATGGCTCGGCCGGCGAGCCGCAAAAGATCGCTGAATACTTCGCCGTCGACGAGGCCAAGATGGCCGCGCTGACCGGCGACAAGCTGGTCGAACTGCGCGACAACGGCGCCCTGACGCACATCTACGCGCACCTGAACTCGCTGCTGGCCTGGGACAAGCTGATTGCCCTGGCGATCGAGCGCAACAACGCCAACGGCACCGTTCAGTAATTCGCTGAACTGCTGAAATTGCGAAAGGCTCCGGAGCGATCCGGAGCCTTTTTCGTTTGCGCGCGTTAGCGCTAAGACGCTGAAATTTTAGCGTTAAAACACCGGCTTTTGATTCCGGTCGAGCCAATGCGCCGCCCAATGCCGGTTGGCTGAATCGGCGGCGCCGTGATTTTTTTCTTGCCATTCGCCTTAATTTTATTAAACTCAACTTAATAAAATTGAAGTGGATGGCATGAGCGACGCGAAGCTACCGGAGTGGGTTAAAAACCTTGCCGCTGAGGATCTCAGCTTTATCCGCAGCTTCCTGCTGACCTCGGGATCGTTGAAAGCGATGGCGGTGGAATACGGTGTATCCTATCCGACGATCCGTGCCCGTCTCGATCAGGTGATCGAGCGATTGCGCCTGGCAGAGAGTGAACGGATCGATCCCTTCCACGCGCGTTTGAAAGACCTGGTCGCCGGCGGCGAGCTCGAGCCTCGGCTAGCCAGGGAGCTTCTGGATTTGCATCGCAAGGAGGTGGCGCGATGAGTGAAGCGTGGTTTCCGCCCGAAGGGGCATTGTGGTTTACCGGCTTGTGCGCGCTCGGCCTGACCGCCCTCGCAGCTCCGGCCATCAGCAAGGGCCGGTATCGTACGATCGTGGTCGGGATTTGGCGCGCCATCATCGCCCTCGGCTTCGCCTTACTCGCCGCCGGTCTGGTGGCGTGGCGCGGGCATCAGCCCTTGTATGTAACGCTGCCCCTGACAATCAGCGGCGGCGTGATCGGGGCAGGTTACGCCCTGTCGCTCGTATTCGTGCTCAAAGGCTATCGCGTGGCTGAACAGCGTAAGGTCGCGGCGCGCGAACTTTAAACGCGCCGGACATCCAGCAATCCAATATGAAAAGGAGACTCTCATGGCTTCAAGCGTGGGAAGCGCGGCTTCGCGCCTTGCATATGGTCTACAGATCGTCGGCGCGGTCGCCGGCCTCTTTGTTGCGTCGGCCTTGATCGGGACATTTGTCACTCCGCATCTGCCTTCGCCGTTGCGCACGCCGGTGCTCGGCCTGGCCCTGTGGGGCGGCGTATTGACCGGCGCGTGGATGCTGCACTTGTCGAAGACGTCCTACGCCGCAATAGGCTTTACCAGGCCGAAAAGTTTGTTGACCTGCGCGGTTTGGGTCGTCGTTGCCATCATGCTGAGCCAGGGGGGCGCCTTGGCGATCGGCGAGGTACTGAAACGCATGACCGGCTGGGCGCCCCTCGATGTCGGATATATCCGCCAGTCGATCCAGGGCAATATGGCGGCATATGCGACCTGGATCATATTGGTCGTATGGGGAAGTGCCGCTTTCGGGGAAGAATTGTTGGTCCGCGGCTTTATCATGGATCGACTGCAGGGGGTCTTCGGCCACGGCGTTGTCGGGATTTGTCTGGCGGTGCTGGGCCAGGCCGCGATTTTCGGCCTGCTGCACGCCATACAGGGGCCGGCCGGCGTCCTGATGACGGCCTGGATCGGCGCGGTGCTTGCTGGCGTTTATTTCGCTTCCGGGCGCAATCTGTGGGCGCCGATCATCGCTCATGGGCTAATGGACACGGCCTCATTGACCCTGATCTTCCTGGGGTATCACCTACCGGGGTTTATCCATTGAAACATGATGCAAAACAATGCGCTGGAGCGGCGCTTTGAGACTGCCAAACGCATCTCGCCAGCGGCCCTGGCCCGGCCGCGCCGAAGAACCGGCTGTGTTCGAAGACAATTTTCGCAGTATGCCAAGGGCCAGTGGGTATCGCGCATATTGGGCAAGTCCGCTTACGGCACAAATTAGCCGCTACGCGGCGACACGGATGTCTGGTCGAACGTCTTCTGTCTTGCCGTAATGGGCAGAAATGCGCTTCGCGCTGCCTCGTCCGTGACGGGTGCGAAATCCTGTCCCCGGCAAAATCCAATCTGTGAAATCTGTGGACCTCTTGAATCCACCTATGCCGTGGGCGCCATCGGATTGCGCTGGAACACCGACCGCGTCAGGCAGGAGAAGACCAGGCGGCCGGCTTCGTCGATAACGTCGTGCTGGGCGATGACCACGCCCTTGGTGTCGCCGACGGCGTCCTTGCCCATGATGGTCAGGCGGCATTTCAGCAGTTCGCCTGCCGGAGGGTTCCGCATCCACCGCAGGGCGTCGACCGCCAGCCGCTTGGTCTGCGGCCACGACGCGGCCGCTTCGGCCTCCAGCCGCGACCATACCGTGAAGATCAGCGAATCCGGCAGGCCGTCGTCGATGTTCCACGTCGGGGCATAGCTCTTGCAGAAGGCCTTGAGGTCTTCTTCGGAGACGACAGCGGCGCCAATAGAGGCAACCTGTCCGATCCACAAATCGTCAAAGGCGGCGGGCATGGTTTCGACCTCATTGCAGGTGTCACAAGAGAGCGATGTCTTAGACCGAGTTGTGCACAAGAGCAACAACTTGCGCGTGCCGCCGGACGCTCTGAACGACAGGGTATACGCACTTCAGGTCGCCGTCGAAAAAATTGCGGCGGGCGAGGGCAAGGGGGCGGTCCGCCGGTTGATTCTGGGGCCTGCCTGTGGTTCTGTCGGCAGCGACGAGTGCGGGACAGTCATGAGTGCGAACGACAGCATCAATGCCATCGAAGACGAGCCTTATCAGGGGCTCTATCGCGGGGCGGTGTCCCATTATGCCGATGCGCGCGACCACTTGCCCGACCGTTTCGACCTGGCCGATATCCTGAGGACGACGCGCGAAGCGCGCGGCTGGACGCTGGAGCAGATGGCCGACATGACGCGCGTGCGCCGCGCCTATCTCGAAGCCTTCGAACAGGCAGCCTACGACATCCTGCCGCCGCGCGCCTTCGCCATCGGTTACGTCAAGGCTTATGCGAAAGCGCTGGGGCTCGACGAGGAAACCCTGGCCGACATGTACAAGCGCGACGTGTCCGAGCCGCAAGGCCGCCTGCACGCGCCGTCCGGGGCTTCGCTTGAAGACGTCAAGCCCAATTACCGCATGTATATCGTGGCGGCGGTGGGCCTTGTGGCCGCGGTCGTTATCTGGAACGTCGTGCAGCGCAAGCCGATCGATCTCAGCAAGTTCAACCGCCCGGGCGCCATGGGCAACGAGTCGTGGTCGGTCGGCCAGCCGCTGATCCGCGACGGCGTGGTCTATGTTTCCAAGCCCAAGGCCGCGCCCCAGGACCAGGACGTGCCGCCGGCCTACGTCACGCCGGGTCTCGAGGCCGGTTTCCAGTCGATCGAGGCGGCGCACAATCAATCCTCGGCCGCGCCCGTGCCGGTCCAGGACGTGCTGCAGGGCCGCAAGGCCTTCAATCCGCGTGGCGCCATCTACGGTTCGCAGCCCGAAAATTCCAGCGTCACCATCCAGGCGACCAAGAGCGTCAACCTGGTGATGCGCGGCAGTGACGGCACTGTCTATTTCGCGCACCAGCTGGGCGCCGGCGAAGCCTTCCGGCTGCCGGCCAACAGCCAGCAGGACCTGCTGATCGACGTGTCGGACACTTCGGCGTTCGAGATGTATTACAACGGTGAATATGCCGGTGCGATCGAAGCGCTTGTGACGCCGGTCGGCAAGATGAATGCCCGGGCGGCCCAGCTTTCGGCGCAGCTCGATGCCCGCCAGGCGGCGGCCGGCCAGGTCAGCGATGTCTACCGCTCGGCGGCGCCGGCGCCGCAGCGCCCGGTCGCCACCCCGAAGTCGACCGCGCCGCTGCCGTATCTGCCGACCAACCCGGCGCCTGCGCCAAAGCCCGCGGCTGTGAAGCCCGTTATCAAGCCGAAGCCCGCTGTGGACACCAGCAGCAGCGCCGCGCCGGCGGAAGCCGAACCGGCGGCGACCGCCGCGGATGCATCGCAGCAATAAACCCGGCTGATGGCTTGCGGTCCGGGCGGTAAAAGCCGATATAGGGCCTATCCCCACTGGAAGTGACCGCATGAGTTCCGCCGACCATACCCATGTCCGCCCGTGGCGCACGATCGAGCGCCGCAAGAGCCGCCAGATCCGCGTCGGCAATGTGCTGGTGGGCGGCGACGCGCCGATCTCGGTGCAGTCGATGACCAACACCCTGACCTCGGACGCCGAGGCAACCCTTGGACAGATCCGCGCCCTGGAAGAGGCTGGGGCCGATATCGTCCGGGTTTCCTGTCCCGACGTAGAATCGACCCGCGCGCTCAAGACCATCGTCCAGCATGCCCAGGTGCCGATCGTCGCCGACATCCATTTCCACTACAAGCGCGCCATCGAGGCCGCCGAGGCCGGCGCTGCCTGCCTGCGCATCAATCCCGGCAATATCGGTTCGGCCGACCGCGTGCGCGAAGTCGTCCAGGCCGCCAAGGACCATGGCTGTTCCATGCGTATCGGCGTCAATGCCGGTTCGCTGGAAAAGGACCTGATGGAAAAGTATGGCGAGCCGTGCCCGGAAGCCATGGTCGAAAGCGCCCTGTTCCACGCCAACATCCTGCGCGATCACGACTTTCACGAATTCAAGATTTCGGTGAAGGCGTCCGACGTCTTCTTGACCGTCGCCGCCTACCAGGCCCTGGCCGAAGCCATCGACTGTCCGTTGCATATCGGCGTGACCGAAGCCGGTCCGACGCGGATCGGCACCATCAAGTCATCGATCGGGCTGGGCAACCTTTTGTGGTCGGGCATCGGCGATACGGTGCGTGTCTCGCTGGCCGCCGATCCGGTCGAGGAAATCAAGGTCGGATACGACCTGCTGAAATCGCTTGGCCTGCGCCACCGCGGCGTCAACATCATCGCCTGCCCGTCGTGCGCCCGACAGGGCTTCAATGTCATCGATACGGTGGCCAAGCTGGAAGAGCGCCTGGCCCATATCGCCAAGCCGATGTCGCTGTCGATCATCGGCTGCGTGGTCAACGGCCCGGGCGAGGCGCTCTATACCGATATCGGCTTCACCGGCGGCGGGGCCGGGGCCGGCATGGTCTATATGGGCGGCAAGCCCGACCACAAGCTCAGCAATGCCGACATGATCGAGCATATTGTGGAGCTGGTCGAGGCCCACGCGGAGAAGCTCTGATTGGCAACGTCTAACCTTGTGGCGACGACGGGGTATGCCCCTTCCGTCACTCGCGTTGCTCGTGCCACCTTCCCCGCTGCGCAGGGAAGGAATTAGGCTGCCAAACTCCCTTCCTTCCCCGTTTACGGGGACGGTGGCTGGATCGGCGTCAAGCCGAGCCAGACGGAAGGGGCAATCTTTCCAATTACCGCGCCGAGGCCGCGCGGGCGGGTTCGGCCGGGGGCTCGGCTTCGGACGGCGTCAGGCGGCCGCCGCTGCGCACGATGCCGTCGATATCGGCCACGGGAACCGGACGCGAGAACAGGAAGCCCTGGATGATGGTGCAGCCGGTCTGGCGCAGGATGGTCTTCTGGGCCCGTGTTTCGACGCCTTCGGCGACGATGGACAGGTTGAGCGCCTTCGACAGCTTGACGATGGCGCGGATGACCGCTTCGGATTCGGGGTCGACGCCCAGGTTCGACACGAACGAGCGGTCGATCTTGATCTTGTCGACGGGATAGCGGGACAGATAGCCCAGCGACGAATAGCCGGTGCCGAAGTCGTCGAGCGCGATCGAAAAGCCCATGTGGCGCAGGTCGCGCAGGACGACCTGGGTCGTGTGGTCGTCGTTGAGCAGAACGCCTTCGGTGATTTCCAGCTCGATCTGCGAGGCGGGCGTACGCGTTTCCTCGAGCAGGCCACGCACCGTGTCGACGAAGTCGGTCGAGCGCAACTGTGTCGCCGAAACATTGACCGCCACCTTCAGGCCCGGCCAGCGGCGGGCGTCCTGCATGGCGCGGCGTAGGACCAGCGTGCCGAGATCGTTCATCAGGCCGCATTCCTCGGCCAGCGGAATGAAATAGCCGGGCGAAACCGGGCCGCGTGTCGGATGCGTCCAGCGGCACAGGGCCTCGACACCGACGATCTGGCCGTAATGGTCGACCTGCGGCTGGTAGACGACGTTGATGTCCTCGACATGGATCGCCTCGCGCAGGCCTGTCTCCATGGTCTTGCGCAGCTTGATGGTGGCGTCCATCTCGATTTCGAAGAAGGCGTATTGGCCGCGGCCCATATCCTTGGCGCGGTAGAGCGCAAGGTCGGCCTGGCGCAAGGCTTCGGCAGGGTCGATGTCGCCATCGCCCAGCACGGTCACGCCGATCGAGCACGACGAGAAGACCTGGCCGTTTTCCAGGCTGACCACGCCGGTCAGGGCCTCGAGCACGCGCTTGGCCAGCGTCGCCGCCGAGGCGCCGTCGGTGTCGGTCTGAACGATGACGAATTCGTCGCCGCCCAGGCGCGCCAAAGTATCGCTTCCGCGGATCATGGTGGCGATTTTCTGGGCGTTGTAGCGGATCAGCTGGTCGCCGGCGACGTGGCCCAGCGTATCGTTGACGTCCTTGAAGCGGTCCAGCCCGATGCACATGACGGCGACCTGGCCGCCGTGACGCTTCATGCGCTCGGTCGCCTGGGTCAGGCGGTCGGCGAAGAGCGTCCGGTTCGGCAGGCCGGTCAGGGCGTCGTGCAAGGCCATGTGCTTGGCCTTGGCTTCCGACGCGATCAGGCTTTGCGCCGCGCGTTGGCTCTGGTGCAGCAGCACGATGGCGATCAAACCCAAGCCCAGCGAAATCATCAGCACGGGGCCCAGCGTCCGGATGAACAGGGTGCGGCCCGGCGTTTCAGGCATCCAGGTCAGTTGCGCCAGCACGCGGCCCTTGTCGTCCCGGAAGGCGACGACCGCATGGTCGCGCGCCGGCGGCGTGCCGGTCGGCAACAGTCGGATGTCGGATACCAGGTAGCGCTTGGAAAGGTCGATCAGCTCGGATGGCTTCAGTTCGTGCATGCCGACGGCGACGAACGGGGTGTATTTGAGCAGGGGCGAGTTCTGCGCGTCGGGCAGCAGCAGACTGGCGCCCATGAAATAGACGTGGCCGTCGACCGCGATGAGGCGGCCGATATGGTTGCTTTCGGCATTGTAGCCCTGGCCCTTTTTCAGGCGGGCCTCATAGCGGTTGCGCAGGTCCGTGACGACTTCACGCGTCTGGATCATAAGCGGCGTGAAACTGGCCGGATCAGCCTTGCCGCCGTTGCGATAGGCAAAGCGGACTTCGCCGCCGCCGTCGATCAGCAGGTTGCATTCGTAGTTGAGATAGGTCTGGAAATACTTTCCGATATTGCCCTGGACCCAGGTTTCATCATAGTGGACGGCCGTGGCCTCGACGGCCTTGCCCCAGATGGTGATCGGCGTCATCAGCAGCGAATGGTCGTCCGCCATTTCGGTCATGCCCTGGCGAACGAGGTTTTCCTCACGCGTACGGGCCAGGCTGTCGGCCTGTTCCGCCCACACCCACAGGCTGCCAACGAGGGCGCATACGGCCACGATGACAATCGCCGCCATGGGGGCAAGCAACTTGACTTCACTCGAACGTCGTTTCACTCGGTCCTCATTCTGAGGTCTGGATTTATTCCGCAGTTGTACACAGGAAGTCTTAAATTAAGGCAAACAATGGCCTTTTTTGCTTAACTATTAATTAGTTTTTTTATGCCGGAAGAACGCTGGTATCGCGACGCGAATCCTTGACAGGAAAAGGAAAAGGCGACATTTGCCCGTATACCTTGTCTCCTTGTCCGGAAGGCGCGCATGAAACTTTTTATCAGCCTGACGTCGGTTTACGCCCGCAAGGTGCGGATCGTGGTCCGCGAAAAGGAATTGACCGGGAGGATCGAGGAGGTCGTCACCCTGCCGGTCGACGCGGCGCCGGAATTGCTGGCGGCCAACCCCTTGTCGCAGATCCCCGCGCTGATCGACGACAACGGTCAGGCCTGGACCGACAGCTCGGTGATCTCTGCCTGGCTGGACGGGCAGGCGGATGGCGTCCGTCTGCTGCCGGACTACGGCACCGATGCCTACTGGCGCGTCCGGCGCATGGAGACGGCGGCCATGGGCATGATCGAGATGATGGCCAAGATCGTCTATGAGAACCGCCGGCCGGAAGACGAGCGCTCGCCCTTCTGGCTGAGGCGCTGGGAAGACAATCTGGTGCGCGCCTTCCGGATGGCCGACGCCTTCGGTCCCGACCCGGCGGTCTTCGACATGGGGACGATGAACCTGGCGATCGCGGCGACCTTCTGCGATTTTCGTCTCGGCCATGTCGACTGGCGCAAGGTCGCGCCGCGGATCGCCGCGGTGCAGGCCGAACTGGAAAAACGCCAGAGCTTTATCGACACCCATCCAAGATAAGAGTAGGTACACGCCTTCGTTTCGCGTGAGGATGCCTTGATACATCTGCCCCAAGCCAAGCTCGACCAGGTCATGGACCGTTTCCGCATGATCGAGGCGCGCATGGAGTCGGCGACCGATGGCGCCGAGATCGTGCGCCTGTCGAAGGAGCATGCCGAAATCAAACCGGTGTGCGACGCCGTCGAGCGCCTGGTCAAGGCGCGCGCCCAGGTGCCTGAGCTGGAAGAAATGGCGGCCATGGGCGACCCCGAACTGTCGCCGCTGGCCGAAGAGGAACTGGCGGAACTGAAAACCAGCCTGCCGGACCTGGAGCGCGGCGTGGCCCTGTTGCTGGCGCCCAAGGACAAGGACGAGAACGCTTCGGCCATCCTGGAAGTGCGCGCCGGCACCGGCGGCGACGAGGCGGCCCTGTTCGCCGGCGACCTGTTCCGCATGTACAGCCGCTATGCGCAAGGCCAGGGCTGGAAGGTCGAAATCGACTCGATCTCGGAAGGCGACGCCGGCGGCTACAAGGAAATCATCGCTTCGGTGACGGGCGAGGGCGTGTTCGGCAAGCTGAAGTTCGAGTCGGGCGTCCACCGCGTGCAGCGCGTGCCGGCGACCGAAGCCGGCGGCCGCATCCATACCTCGGCGGCGACCGTGGCGGTGCTGCCGGAAGCCGAGGACGTCGAGATCGACATCCGCGACCAGGACCTGCGCATCGACACCTATCGGTCTTCGGGCGCCGGCGGCCAGCACGTCAACAAGACCGACTCGGCCGTGCGCATCACCCACCTGCCGACCGGCGTCGTGGTGACCAGCTCGGAAAAGTCGCAGCACCAGAACCGCGCCATCGCCATGCGCAACCTGAAGGCACGGCTTTACGACATGCAGCGCCAGGCGCTGGATACGGCGCGTTCCGACGCCCGCAAGAGCCAGGTCGGCTCGGGCGACCGCTCCGAACGCATCCGCACCTACAACTATCCGCAGGGCCGGGTGACCGACCACCGCATCAATCTGACCATCTATTCGCTGCCGGCCTTTATGGAAGGCGAAATGGATGCCATGATCAATGCGCTGATCGCCGAGGACCAGGCCGAACGCCTGGCGATGCTGGAGGACGAGTTCGGATAGACCATGACGGCGAGACTACGCAGCATGATCGGCGCCCTTTGGCCGGCCTTATTTACGGCGGGCCTGGCGGTGTGGCTTGGCTTGGCAGGTTACGGACTGGCGCGCGGCATTTCCGGTAAGGTTCTGCGAATCATAATCGTCGTTTTTCCGTTTTTTGCCTGGTTGATATTCCTCATTCCCGCGAGCAGGCGGGCGTCGATAGCTTTCCGTATTCTGTTCTGGGTGTCGGCTGCCGTCTGGCTTGTCGGCGCATGGCGGCCGGAATCCGACCTCGACCTCCGTTTTCTTCTTTTGAGTATTCCCACGGTCGCTGCAGCGTGCGGTTTGTTGCCGGCGCTGGACAAGGTGTATGACCGTTGGAAGGCAATCCGTTCGCCGGCGATACGTGCCGCTGTCGCTATTGCGGCGGGCGGGATTGGGGCGCTGACGTTCCTTTATATGATCGTCCGCGTGATTGGACCGGTCGATTGGCACGGCGTATTCGTAGACAATTGGGGCCTGACGCTAGTCCTCGTCTATTTGCCGATCATGGCGTTCATTGCCATGGGCTTTTACTGGCGGCGCAAGAAAAACAAATAACGTGGGTGGAGCGACGCCTTTGGCGACACTCAGGGCTTTTAAACTTGACTGCGCGGCCATGGCTTTTATAGCCGGGGGCATCCTTCCCACAATCTGAGGACTGCCCCATGCCGACCCTGATCCTTCTCCGCCACGGCCAGAGCCAGTGGAACCTCGAAAATCGCTTTACCGGCTGGGTCGACGTCAACCTGACCGCCGAAGGCGAAGCCCAGGCGACGCGCGGCGGCGAGCTGATCAAGGCCGAAGGCCTCGAGATCGACCAGGCCTTTACCTCGGTCCTGACGCGCGCCATCCGCACCTGCAATCTGGCGCTCGAAGCGGCGGGGCAATCCTATGTGCCGGTGATCAAGGACTGGCGCCTGAACGAGCGTCATTACGGCGGCCTGACGGGCCTCGACAAGGCCGAGACCGCCGCCAAGCATGGCGAGGACCAGGTCAAGATCTGGCGCCGGTCGTACGACGTCCCGCCGCCGCCACTCGGCAATGACAGCCCGTATGACTTCAAGGGCGACCGCCGCTATGCCGGCGCCGACCTGCCGGATACGGAAAGCCTCGCGACGACGCTCGACCGTGTCCTGCCGTTTTGGGACGCCGATATCGCACCGGCCTTGAAGGGCGGCAAGACGGTGCTGGTCGCGGCGCACGGCAACTCGATCCGCGCCATTATCAAGAAGCTGTTCAACCTCGATGAGAAGACCATTCTCGACGTCGAGGTCCCGACGGGCAACCCGCTGGTGGTGCAACTGGATGCCAACCTGAAGCCGACCGCCGCCAAGTATCTCGATACGGCCCGCGCCAACCCGCTGCCGGAATTGGTGGGGTAAACAAGAGATCGATATCCAATTCGCTTTTCTTCTCCCCACTTGAGGGGAGAAGGTGGCCCGCAGGGCCGGATGAGGGGTTACTGTACCTTCAGCGCACGTATCTGCTGACGATTTACCCCCTCACCTTGGCGCTTCGCGTCTCTCCTCTCTCCTTTTCATCGGGAGAGGAGAATGTAATACGGCTCCGCTAAGTCATATGCGATAGCCCTATCGCTTGAGAGGAGGCGGATGAGCGAAGCCGGCGTATAGCGTCGGCAAGCGCAAGGTGTAGCGCCAAGGTGAAGGATAGCGTCAGCAGATACGCGCACTGGGTTCGGGGCCTTTACCCCTCATCCGGCCCTTCGGGCCACCTTCTCCCCTATTCAAGGGGAGAAGAAAAGTTAAGTTTCGGTCGGAGGATTGCGATGTCGAGGAAGCGATCTCGTTTGACGCCCTTGGCCAAAATACAGCGCAAGTCAGACAATCTTGCCGAAGGCAGACTCTGGCAGCATCTGCGTAACCGTATGCTGGGTGGCTTCAAGTTTCGCCGCCAGTATCCACTCGGAAAATATATCGCCGATTTTGTTTGCCTGGACCTTCATCTTGTTATTGAACTCGATGGCAGCCATCATATCGATGACCCAAACGACAAAATTCGCAACCGCTATATGACCGATAACGGATGGTCGGTCGCGCGCTTTGACAGCGGAAGCATGCTAAGCGAGCATCAAGCGGTTCTTGATACTATTGCCGCCATTTGCTGGGGCGAAATTCACATGCGAACCGATAGCCCCGAATTTCAATTCCTTCCAGCCACACCTGTCTGGTCCGACGCCGACATCGCCTTTATGTGCGAAGCCATCGCGCTCGGCCGCGGACAGATGGGCCGGACCTGGCCCAATCCGCCGGTTGGCTGCGTCATCGTCAAGGACGGCGCAGTCATCGCCCGGGGCGCCACCGGCGACGGCGGGCGGCCTCATGCCGAGGAAATAGCGCTCGATGCCGCCGGCGATGCGGCGCAGGGCGCCACGGCCTATGTCACGCTCGAACCGTGCGGCAAACGCTCGACCGGTGGCTGCTCGTGTTCCGAACGGCTGGTCAGGGCTCAGGTCGCGCGCGTCGTCTATGCCTGCGAGGATCCATCCCCCTTCGCCTCGCATGTCGGCCCCGAGCGCATCGAAGCCGCCGGGATCGACCTTGCCCAGGGCCTGTGTGCCAGGGAGGCCGAGGACCTGATCGCGGGCTTTGTCCATTTTCTCTCTACCGGCCGCCCGCTGGTCACCGAAAGCGAGACCGCGCAAGGCTTCGACGCCGTGTTCACGCGTGATCCCGATCTCTCGCCGGAAGCCGATCTCAAGGCCTGGGGCGCCAGGGGCTACCGCGCGATCCACGTCCTTCCCGGCAGTGAAATCGCCTCTGAGTTGAAGCGTGCCGGGTTGCTCACACCTGTTGACGATTGAGCCAAATCTTAAGGTTTTCATGCGACTATGACGGTTCGGATTGTCACAGGAACGCCTCTGTCTTCATGAACGCCACGGCAGGCGAGAAACGGTATACCAAGCTCACGCAGGTGCAGGTCGACCAGATTTGCATGAAGCATGAGCGCTTCTGGGCGGCCAGGCCCGGGGGGGCGCGTGCCGTGTTCGCATGGACCGATCTATCCGGTCTCAGCCTTCGTGGCCGTGTCCTGATGGATGCCGATTTCACCGCCGCCATCCTGACCGACTGCGACATGGCCGGTGCCGTCCTCGACAAATCCAACCTGTTCTGCGCCGATCTGCAACTGGCCAACCTGACGGGCGCTTCGATGAAGCGCGTCGACCTGCGCGGCGCCTGCCTGCGCGGCGCCAACCTGTCGGGCTGCGACCTGTTCGAAGCCGACCTGCGCGAAGGGGCGCTGGCCTTGCCGGACAAGCAGACCGGCCTGTCCTACGTCGAAATCTCCATGCGCACGGCCGAGGCAACCTATGCCAACCTGCGCGGCGCCAACCTGGAACGGTCCAAGCTGTCGGGCATCCAGGCCATGAAGGCCGACTTCACCGACGCGGTGATGAAGCAGTGCAAGCTGGTGCGCGCCAACCTGAAACAGGCGATCATGAACAATGTCGACCTGGCCGGGGCGGACCTTTCGGGTGCCGACCTGTCGGGGGCTTCGCTGAAGGACGCCGTGCTGATCAAGGCCAAGACCGACCAGTGGCGCACGCATCAGGCCGATCTTTCGGGCGTGTTGACCGACAAGCCGGTCGGCACCGATGTCAAACAGCTGCCCTACGGCGAAATGCTGCACGACCATGCCAAATGGGTCGATACTCTCGGCAAGGCCGGCAAGCCGTCGACCTTCGACAATGCCGACCTGCGATCGCTGGGTTCGATCCGCGGCCTGAACCTGACGGCCCTGTCGGCCAAGGGCGCGGTTTTCTACGGGCTCGACATGCGAGGGGTGCAGCTCCAGGGCGCGCATCTCGAAGAGGCCGACATGCGCAATTGCGACCTGCGCGGCGCCGACCTGCGGGGCGTGCGCATGCAGAGGGTGCGGCTGGACGGCGCCAACCTGGAAGGCGCCAATCTGGGCGCGCTGGTCATCGGTCCCGACAGGCTGATGCCGGCCGACCTGCGCGAAGCCAAGCTGCGCAACGTCAACTTTGCCGCCGCCGACCTCAAGCACGTCAAGCTCGACGGCGCCGACCTGTCGCGCGCCAATCTCGAAAACGCCAGCATGAACCTGGCGCAGCTCGAGCACGTCACCTGCGTCGGCCTGCGCGGGCAACTGGCCAGTACATTCTGACAACGCACCTGCTGACAATAATCGGCAGCTGACAGGTTTATAAGTCTCCTGACACCAACGCTATTCGAGCTGAAACTCGATTAGCGTCGGCAGCGGGCGGACCGCCAGCCGCGCACGTTTGCGCGGGCTATGCGGCGCCTGAGCTGAAAAGAGAGGAGGCTTTGTCATGACCATCAAGGGAAGCTGCCACTGCGGCGCCACGACGTTTTCGGTGGAGCGCGCGCCGCAAAGCGTGACGCGCTGCACCTGCTCGATCTGCAGCAAGAAGGGCGCGCTCTGGGCCTATTACACTCCGGTCGAGGTCAGGTTCGAAACGCCGTCGACGACCGCGGTCTATCGCTGGCAAAGCAAGACTGTCGAGCACAATTTCTGTCCGCATTGCGGCTGCACGACCTATACGAAGTCGCCGAGCTGGGAAGACTTCAAGCCCAATTTCGAAAAGCCGCGCATCGCGCTCAACGCCCGCCTGTTCGAGGATTTCGACCTCGACGCCGTGCCGGTCGAAGTCATCGACGGGAGGAACCTGTGGTGAAATCCTGGCTGGTCGTCGCCTGCGCCGAGCATGTCCAGCGCGGCCTCAATGGCAACTTCGTTCAGGCCGGCCACGGCAAGGCCGCGCCGATGCGCCGCATGGCGCCGGGCGATGGCGTCGTCTGCTATTCACCGTCGCGGATCATGGGGGAAAAGGACGGCTTCCAGAGCTTCACCGCCATCGGCCGCGTTCGCGAGGGCCGACCCTATCAGGCCGAGATGACGCCGGATTTCAAACCGTGGCGCCGCGATATCGACTGGATGCAGGCTATCGAACATCCGATCGCGCCGTTGAAGGAATGGCTGGAATTCACCGCCGACAAGAACTGGGGTTATAAGCTCAGACTGGGCTTCGTCGAAATCCTCAAGGTCGATTTCGACTTCCTGGTCCACGTCATGACGCAGGCCGACCTTGTAGACGCATAAAAGAAGGGACCTATATACCTAACTAGCCAAGTCGGATTTGACAATCATGGCTAAATTGGCTAGTTAAATCCTGCAACCGCAGGAGATTGAGTCGTGTCCAGTCCTGAAACCCTTAGCCTCTATGAGTTCTTTAATCGTTTCCCCGATGAGGAAGCCGCTCGCAAGTTCTTCGAAGGCAAGCGTTGGGCTGATGGCGTCCACTGCCCGCACTGCGGCTCGGTCTCGGTTGCCGAGGTGAAGAACCAAAAGCCTATGCCGTATCGTTGCCGGGATTGCCGCCAGCATTTCAGCGTCCGCACTGGCACGGTTCTCGGCGATTCCCGCCTTCCTCTGCACAAGTGGCTGATGGCCATCTACATGATGACCACGGCCCGCAAGGGTATTCCTTCGACGCAGGTAGCGCGTGAACTCGGCATCACGCAGAAGTCCGCGTGGTTCCTCTGCCAGCGCATCCGCGAAACCTGGCTTGCACAGGCTGGCGACCACGATGCCGATATGGGTCCGACCGTTGAGGTTGACGAAACCTTCGTCGGCGGCAAGGAGACGAACAAGCACGCCTCCAAGAAGCTCAAGAAGGGCCGTGGCGCCGTCGGCAAGGCCGTCGTAGTGGGTGTGAAGGCTCGCACCGGTGAAGTCCGCGCCGCCCATGTCCAAGGCACCGACAAGGCCACGCTGCACGGCTTCATCAGCGCGCATGTCCAGCCGGGATCGCTGGTCTGCACGGACGAACATGCTGCCTATCGCGGTCTCACCAACTACGATCACATGACCGTCCGCCACAGCGCGGGCGAGTACGTGAACAACATGGCGCATACGAACGGCATCGAATCGTTCTGGTCTCTGCTCAAGCGTGGCTATTATGGCGTCTACCACTACATGAGCGTGAAGCACCTCAACCGCTACGTCGGCGAATTTGCCAACCGCCAGAACACGCTTAAATTCTCAACCCTGCAATTCATGGGCGCTACCGCTGAACGCATGATCGGCCGCCACATCAGCTACAAGGAACTGATCAATGCCTAAGGACGAAAAGACGGTCCATCCTATTGATGCGTCTTTTGACGCTTTGGCCGAAGCGATGGTTAAGCCTTCTTCTAAGGAGGCGCCGGAACAGCCAAGCATTTCGGCGACTCACAAAGGGATTCTGCCTATCGGTGGCCTCCAGTTGGAATGCTATGTGCTTGAAGATGGGCGCCGCGTATTTCACAAGCGTGGCATGGCCAAGGCCATGAGCTTGAAGTCCGAAGGCGGCAACGCTTTCATGAAGACTTTGGGCGGCAAAAACCTTGGATCCGAGATCGGCGAAAATCTGCGTAAAAAGATCGAAAATCCCATAGTATTCAATACATTTGGGTCGGATCCAGCCCACGGATACGAGGCTGAGGTTTTGGTCGATGTTTGCAAAGCCATCGTTCGCGCCTATGACAAGGGAAAGCTCAACAAGGCTCAGGAGCCGATGGTTGAGCAAGCCAAAGCCATCATCCATGCCCTTGCGAAGGTCGGTATTGTTGCGCTGATCGATGAGGCTACGGGTTATCAAACTGAACGCAGTCCCGACGCCCTCCGGCTTTTGGTCCAGGCGTACATAGAGCAAGAAAAGCGCGACTGGGAAAAAGAGTTTCCGGACGATTTCTATATCGCGCTCAACCGTGTCTATGGGTCAGAAACTCATGTGAAAAAAGCCGGAGGCGCAACGGTCATAAACAAGCCTCAGCACTTCGCCAATTTCACAAATAAGTATGTCTATGGCCCTCTGGAACACGGAGAGGTTCTAAAAGAGCTCCAGCGGCTTAACCCTCAGATTGATACGAAGGGAACCAGAAAGCAGCGTTTTCACCAGTTCTTGACCGAGGGCTATGGTCTCGAAAAACTGAGAAATCAGCGGCAAGAAGTCTTGACCATGCTCAAGCTGTCCGACGATATCGAACAGTTCAAAAGGTTTTATGAAAAGCGCTTTGGCCCGCTGGATGGCCAACTCTCAATGTTCCCGGACTTCTTCGGTCCGAAGAAAAGTTAGACGCCGCAATACATTTCGTGCGATATCAATATCGCGTGGCGAGGCCTTGAACAGCCGATCCGCGTGCGCAACTGCGCTCAGATATGGGGTTCCGACTATGTAGGTCGGGTGGCCCACGAAATGTAACACCCTTCGCGTGCTGGTGGCCCTTAGCGGGGAGACCGGCCGGGAAATACGTGGGGCGTGCATACCCATATCTGCGCGTGTTCAACCGCCCGACACCAGTCGGGGGATATGGGGAACACCATGCTCTTTCAACGGAGTGACGCATCGTCACGGCCGGTGGGCTTGGCTATAGCAGCCACACTTGCGGTCTGCGCCGCCACTGCGAGCGCCGGGACACCTAAGCGTATCGACCTTGTCGACGTCGAGCTCATCGATCCTGTCCAGGTCACCGCCAAGGCGACAGGCGATACCTTCCACGGCTTGGTTATTCCAGGCGCCATCATCTGCGACAGCTACGACAAGGCCGATGAGATGGCTTGGCGCTATGAGCAGCACGCCACAGACGTCATGCAGGACAAGGCCACAGGCGGCCGATCCAAGCTGATCAGAGGGAAACCAATGGCAGAGCCCGTCGTCACCGATTACGGATGCGTCTTGGTCCCCGCCGGACGCCCGATGACTTGGGGGCGCGGAAACCAAGGCGCCCCCATCGTAAGCGCCGTCTCCAAGAACGGAATCACCGTCACCGGCGTCACGCTGATGACCATGATGGAATTCAACGCTGTCGGTCAGTAGGTTTGCCGGGGATTGCCCGCCCCGGCACGGGGTTCTCTCCGAATCGACTCGATGTAAGATCAGGTTTCCACACGCGAACCAACATCAGCCGATGGAGAAGTCTCATGAGCGACAAGATAACACTCAAGATTACCGCCGCCTGCCCGAAATGCGGCAATGAAGGGATCATCGAGAACGACGGGAATGAAGCGTTCCCGTATTCCTGCCCCGCCTGCAAGATGGACATTTCCAGAGGCGAGTTCGATGCTTGGCTTTCCGACCGAAGCGGGGAGGCCGCCCGAAATCATCTGGAGGAGATGTTGCGGCGAGCCTTGAAATCCTGACAGGTCAGCCTCCAAGGCAATTTCAAAACTCTTGACGATCTTTCCCATCGCAACACTCTCCGTTGACGGTGAGCATACGCCTATGCGGCTAAGATTGGAATCCCCTGCGGTTTCTGGCTAGTTAGGTATATAGGTCCCTAAAAGAAGGCCTCCGAAATGACCCTTGCATCGCGAGCCGAGGGGGAGGGCGGCTCAAGCGGAAAGGGACTTCGGAGGCCTGTTCAAGTTTGCAGGGAGAAACAGGAGGCCGGCGGGGCGCCAGGGAAAAAGCGCCGCGCCGGGTGGTCGGTACAGGCTTACTCGGCGGCCTGGAGCACCTGGGCCGAGGCATCGGCCGTCTTGATGGCGATCTGCTTCGCCTTCTTGGCCTCCGGCACTTCGAGCTTGAGGCCGATGGAAAGCAGGCCGTTGGCCAGGTCGGCTTCGGTTACGCGGATATGGTCGGCAAGCTGGAAGCGGCGTTCGAAGCTCCGCTCGGCCAGGCCGCGATGCAGGAAGGTGCGGCTGGCGTCTTCGCCGTCCTTCTTGCCGGTTACGGTCAGGACGTTTTCCTTGACCTCAATGGCAAGCTGTTCCGGACGGAAGCCGGCGACGGCGATTTCGATGCGGTAGGTGTCGCCTGCGTCCTCGGCGCCGGCAATGCGCTCGATATTGTACGGCGGCCAGCCCGGCGTGGCGTCGGTGCGGGCGGCGCTGTCGAGCAGGTTGACCAGGCGGTCAAAACCGACGGCGGAACGGTAGAGGGGCGAGAAATCGATAGCGGTACGCATAGGGGCTCTCCTTATCAAAAAGCGAGGCTTACGGACGGAGTACATCGTCCATAAAGGTTTGATTTGGTTCATCATCTACACTCCCGATTGGGCAGTGCCGTGAACCAGAAGGCCCGTCAGCGGCGCCTTCGGGTTAAGATTTGGGAGCCGTTTTCCGGCGTTCAAGGACGGCGATGAAAATTTTTTCGCCGTCCCATCAGCTCGCGATTACAGCTTCATGTAAGGCCCCCACATGAAGGCGACGGCGCCGAAAGTCCCGACAGCCATCAAGCCTGTCAGTATGAGGACGAGGCTTGCGACGGCGCGCCGGACTATGGCGCTGTGGCTGCGCTGGGCCAGGAGATAGGTTTCCAGCACGGCCAGGGGAAGAAGAAAGGCGGCGAATTGCAGGGCGATATCGACGGGGCTCGACAAGGTGTTGTTCATGCCGGCGCCGTGGGCAAGCAACACCCACGCCATGATGAAGATGCGCAGGAACCAGACGCCGTTGACCACCATGAAGGTGCGCATGGCCCAGGGCCGGTGTGCGTCGAGACGGCGCGTCGCCGCCAACCGCCAGGCGATGGTGGCGAAGACGATGATCAAGGCGGCTTCGAGCGTTATCGCAACGCCGGAAATGACGAACACATAGGTCGGGCGTATCCAGACCAGCCACAGGCCGCCCAGGGCCATCAGGTAGGCGATGACAAGGAATATCCGGCCGTTCCAGCGATGGAAGGCGGGCACACGGGCACGGATGGCGGGGATGAGCTGGATAAGCCCGCCCAGCGTGATATAGGCCGCCAGCAGGACGTGCATGCCGAACATGATGTTGCCGGCAAGGTCGCCGGCGACATAGCCCTTGAGGATCGGTTTGTCGTTCCAGCCGGCATAGTTTCCCTGGATGGTCTTGCGGCCGTAATGGGCGAGGATCATCCACACGAAGGCCAGTTGTCCCACGGCGGCGGTCAGGTACCAGACGAGGCCGGCACGGCGTAGCAGGGTGGTGCCGGGCGCGGCGGAAGATTGGGCGGGGTTGGCCATGATGTGGCGATCCTTTTGCAGCGGGTGTCGCGGCAAACTTGCGGGATCGGCAGGCTCCGTCTCGCCGATTTGGAAATCGGCGATGTTTTGTTGAGGGATTTTCAGATCGTTTCGGCTAATGTTCCGTCGATCAGGGGAAAATGGTGACCGCAGTCCGTTACATTGCCGTTCAGCAGCCCGTGCCGTCGGGTGGCGGGGACCTTGTGGAGGTCCGGCTCTACGCCGGACTGTTCGCCGCTTCGATCCTTGCCTTCTGCGGCAGCCGCTGGCTGGGCGGATGGACCGGCGACGTGCTGGCGATCGCGGGCAACGCCACCTGCGGATGGTCTTGGCTGCTCGTGCGCGCCCTGTTTCATCGATCGTCGCGGCGCGGGATCTCCTGGCCTCTCGCTGTTGTTCTGGGGATGGCGGCAAGCGGTGCTATTCTGCGGCTGTACGGTCACGCAGACGGCACAGTGTCGCGCATCGTGGGCAATATGGAGATGCTCACCAGTTCCACCGTCCTGTTGCTGGCGCTGGTCGAGCCGCTGCGCAATCTCACCTCCGAAACGCCGTTGGGAGAAAAGCGCTTCCGCGTGATTTTTGCGGGAACGTATGCCGTCCTTCTGGCCGTGGCGGTCGTGTGGATCAATGGCTCGCCGGCCGGCAGTCTGGCGGCGCGGTGGGCCACCGGAATCAAGGTCGGGTGCGCCTTTCTGGCGCTGCTCTGCATGATCGCCGCGATCTGGTACCGCGGGCATCATCCCTTGCCGGCCGTAGCCGCCAGAAAGCGGCGGGAGCCCGTGGCCGGGGAGGAACATCTGGCAAGCCGCGTGGCCGGCCTGATGGCCGACGACGACGTCTATGCGGTTGCCAGTCTGAAGGTTGCCGATCTGGCGAAGCGCCTCGGCGAGCCCGAATACAAGGTGACGCAGTGCATAACCGGCGCGCTGGGCTTTCGGAACTTCAACCACATGGTCAATTCGTTCCGCATCGCAGAGGCCAGGCGACGGCTGGCCGACCCGAATCTCGACGATCTGCCGGTACTGACGATCGCGCTCGATTGCGGCTTCGGGTCGATCGGCCCGTTCAACCGCGCGTTCAAGGCCGAGCTGGATATGACGCCGACGGCGTACCGCGAAAGCTGCCGCGCCGACGTCCCGGAGTCCGTATCTTAAGCCTTGGCGGCGACCTTACGCTGCTTCGGCGTCAGCTTGGCAAAGTCCTCGTCGATTTCCTTCGCCGTCAGCAGCGAGTGGTGGTGGTCTTCTTCCGCCAGCAGACGGACGGCTTCCAGCGCTGCCTGGCAGCCCATGCCGGCGGCCGTTACGGCCTGGCGATAGGTGTCGTCGGTGACGTCGCCGGCGGCGAAGACGCCCTTGATCGAGGTCTTCGGCGTGCCCGGCTCGACGACGATATAGCCGCCGGTCTTGGTTTCCAGCTGGCCTTCGAAGATCTGCGAGGCCGGCGCGTGGCCGATGGCGATGAAAACGCCGTCGAGGTCGATGACGCGGTAGTCGTCGGCGTTTTTCGTCGACTGAAGACGGACGCCAATGACGCCCATGCCGCCGAATTCGTTGGTTTCGCCGAGAATCTCGTCGATCTGCACGTTCCACACCGGCTCGATCTTCGGGTCGTTGAGCAGGCGCTCGACCAGGATCTTTTCGGCGCGCAGCTCTTCGCGACGGTGGATCAGGTAGACCTTGGCGGCGAACTTTGTGAGGAACAGCGCCTCTTCGACGGCGGTATTGCCGCCGCCGACCACGGCCACGACCTTGTTGCGGTAGAAGAAGCCGTCGCAGGTCGCACAGGCCGACACGCCGAAGCCCTGATAGGTCTTTTCGGAGTCGAGGCCCAGCCATTTGGCCTGGGCGCCGGTGGCGATGATCACAGTCTCAGCCAGGTATTCCGCTCCGCTTTCCGTGGTCAGGCGGTAGGGGCGTTGTTGCAGGTCGGCCCTGGTCACGATCTCACCGATGATTTCGGTGCCCATGTGCTCGGCCTGGGCGCGCATCTGGTCCATCAGCCACGGCCCCTGGATGACTTCGGCAAAGCCAGGATAGTTCTCGACATCGGTGGTAATGGTCAGCTGGCCGCCGTCCTGCGGACCGGTGAAGATGACCGGCGACAACAGCCCGCGCGCCGCATAGATGGCGGCGGTCCAGCCGGCGGGGCCGGTGCCGATGATGGCGCAGCGAACGGACCGGGGGGCAGCGGGGGCTTTGGGCATGACGGGGCTCTGGAATCGCAAAAGTTAACGGCCCTTTAGATAGGGGGCCGTCATGCGATTGTCACGCCGTAACGCGTAAGGGATCTCTTTTTTCGGCGTAAAGCTGGAGCAGGTGGCGGGCGGCGCGCGCCGTCTCGTCCAGCGGCACATAGGACCAGTGTTCGAGATGGCCGGAAAACGGCTTGGCAATACCGTGCATGCGCAAGGCGCGGTGGAAGGTCTCGAACTTGCCGCCTTCCTTCAACCGATCCAGCGCCAGCATATGCAGGGGCTTGCCGGTCGCGGCGGCTTCGGTGGTCATATTGACCGAGTCTTCCGTCACCAGGATATGGTCGGCGGCGTGCAGGAAGGCAAAATAGGGATTGTCGCCCTCTCCGTCATAAAGGATGCCGGGAGTGTCTTTCAGCACATCCTTGATGACCGCGCGGGCAGGTTCCGGCGTGCGGCGCGACAGGGTCAGCAACATCGAGCCATTGACCTCGGCGACCGCCAGCTTGACCTGCAAGGCCAGGGCGGCGGCGCGGTCGAGCGACAGGTCGTAGGCCCGGGACTTGCCGCCGATCAGAACCGCTATGTGCGGCCCTTTCAGCTGCGTCAGCTGTTGCCGCCATTTCATGTAGTCGGCGGCCAGCATGTCGCGCGTGATGCGGTTGGTCGAGCCCAGCAAAGGCAGGACATTGGGCGCCACCAGCCCGTCGTGCTCGGGCGCTATGACCAGGTCGAAGGTCTTGAGGTCGGTCTTGGGATCCTGAAGCTGGACAACGAAGGTGTCGCCGTGACTGCGTTTTCTCATGCGCAGTGAAAAGGGCAGGCTGGCGCGGCCGGCGGCGATCCAGATATCCGGATAAGGGGCAGCGATGCGGTCGCTGTCGCCCGCCAGCATGGAGTCGGGCAAGACCTTCAACGCCGTGGGCCAGCGGTCGAAGAGCGGCGCATAGTGCACGCGCTTGACGGTGATCTCGGCAGGGGTCTGGCGGGCAATCGCCTCGGCCAGGCCGAGCGCCTGGTTCTCGATCCCGGCCCGGCCATCGGACACGGCCCACACCGTCAGCGGCCTGGACAGTGAAGACTTTGGCACGGCGGCGGGCATGTCCATGCGATCAGGCCCGCGATATCTGATGCGGGCCCGACAGCCGGAACAGACTGGCGTGGACTAGATCCATTCGACCTTGGTGATTTCGTAGGCCTTGACGCCGCCCGGGGTCACGACCTCGACGACATCGCCGACTTCCTTGCCGATCATGGCGCGCGACAGCGGTGACGACAGCGAAATCTTGCCCGATTTCACGTCGGCTTCGTGGTCGCCCACGACCTGGTAGCGGCCTTCTTCCTCGGTGTCCTCGTCGATAACGGTGACGGTGGCGCCGAACTTGATCTGGCCGCCGCTCAGCTTGGCGACGTCGATGACCTGGGCACGGCTCAGCTTGTCCTCGATGTCGGCGATCTGACCTTCGATCCAGCCCTGGCGTTCCTTGGCGGCATGATATTCCGCGTTTTCCGACAGGTCGCCGTGCGAACGGGCTTCGGCGATGGCGGCGATAACGGCGGGGCGTTCGACGGACTTCAAACGCTTCAGTTCATCGTCCAGAGATTTGTAGCCCTGGACGGTCATCGGCACTTTTTCCATGTGCGATTATTGTCTTCAGCCCCCCTGAGGAATGACAAAAACCCAACAGCCGGTCGAGGGGGATACGACCGGTCGGGTCAGATAGGTTTGCGGGTGCCGGCTTGCAAGAGGCGCTGCCAGGAGAAGTTCGGCGCGCGATGCAGGCCTCCTGCCGCATCTTCGCCTTCGCAGGCGCAAACAACGGCAGGGCAGCCCTTATAGTTGGATTTGGCCTGAATTGAAATAGCGATTATGTAAAGGGGCGATAAGGGGTTTTTACCCGTTGATCGCCACGGTTTTCGGCTTTGGCTGACGATCGCGATCGACCAGGCGCAGGTCCATCAGCTTGATCGCCAGTTCGCGCGCTTCGGCCTTCATATCCGCCGCCGGCTTGGTCTGGATGGCGCCGCGGCCTGTGGCGGTGCTTTGCACCGTATCGGCATGGGCGATCTCGACCGGTTCGCCGTCCGGACGCTCGACGACGAAGCTGATGTTCAGATTGTCGTTGTGCAGGACCGAGGTCGGCAGCTGGATGGTGTGCTCGCTGGTCTTGTGCGTCAGGTCGAGTTCCGAAACCTTGCGGCCGTTGACCAGGACCTTGACTAGGACGGGGCGGAAGCTCTTGGCCTTGAGGTGCAGGTCGATGGCGCGCGGGTTGGCGTAGTCGAACTGCACGTGCTTGATCGGAATCTGTACCTCGGCCTTGGGGCCGTCGGTCCAGGTGCCGTCATATTCCGGCTGCGACCAGTTTTCGTCGAGCAGGCAGGTCCCCTGGTCCAGCCAGCCGAAGCGGACTTCGGACGACAGCGGGCTCCACACCGGCTGTTGCAGCGGCAGGTCCTTGGCGCCGTCGGGCGGAATGATCCATACGCCGTCGAGCATACGCAGGCGCGATTGCAGCTCCGGCGGCGCGTCGCACTGCTTGAGGAAGACGAACAGGCGGTCGTTGCGCACCTGGCCGCGCTTGAAGGCATCCTGGTCGGCCTGCATATGGGCGATCTGGATCAGGTTTTCCCGCGCCGGATACATGGTGTTGACGGGCTTGGCCTGCGACGTGGCGCGCCAGGTCAGCTCATAGAAGAGCTTGTCGTTGAAATGGACGTTGACCGGATAGAAGTCGACGCCGTTCGAATCCGCGACCAGCTTGTCCCACAGGGGGGACTGCGTCAGGTAATAGGTCTGGGGCTTTTCGGCCAGCGACGTCGCGTCGCGCATGGTGACGGCGAAGCCATTGAGGTCGATGGCCTGCAGCACCAGGATGGCCGGCAGCAGCACGGCGACGGTGCGGGCGCGCGACTTGTAGAGCACGACCAGGGCCGCGAAGACCATGCAGTAGCCGATGGGCCACAGGAAACGGCCCGACGCGCGCAGGATGGCCAGCACGTTCTTCGTCGCCGGCGGCAGGTCGAAGAACAGGATGGTCTGGCCGAAGATCTGGACGCGGTTGGTCAGGGCGAAGGCCGCGAGAATCACGAACGGAATGATCAGAGGCTTGAGCGACTTCAGGAAGGCGCGCGATTCTTTTGCTTCCGGGGTGACGATATAGAGGATGACCGCCGAAACGATCAGCACCAGCAGGCCGAAGCCGAGATACTGATAGCCCTCGAACGCCTGACCCGGGCTTTGCGGCCAGGCCTTGAGGAAGTTCGAGAAATCCTGGACGACAGGATTGAAGAACGAGTCGATGCCGGCCGAATAATAGGCCCAGCCGCCGGCGCCGGGGCTTTGGCCGGCAGCGTAGGCGCCTGCCAGACCCATGGTGATCAGCGGCACGGCGAAGGTGATGATGCCGCGCGAGACGACCACGGCCAGGGTCTTGCGGTCGAACGTGCGGGCCGCCGGCCAGAAATAGCGCAGCATGTCGCCGCCCCAGATGGTCACGACCATGAACAGGATATAGGGATGGATCATGCCTGTCAGGCCGAGCAGGGCGATCCAGCCGCGCGTCTTGGCGTCGAAGAAATCGCCGATCCTGGTCAGCGCGGCCTTGAGGCGCGACGTGCCTTCGGCGATCAGCGTCGGTGTACCGGCCTGGACGTTGACGACCAGGTGCAGGGCCCACAGGATCAGCCACTGCGCCATCAGCGTGTCGTGGCGCATGCGGTAATAAAGACAGGGCAGGGCCGACAGGGCGATGGCGCCGCCCAGCGCCGCCCAGCGGTTCGGCGCGTGCGGCCGCACCAGCTTCCACGCGAAGATGAAGTGCAGGCAGACGCAGAAGAAGAACCAGGGGCCGATATATTGGAAATTCTGCGGCAGGAAGGCGCGGAACGGCTTGAAGATAAAGGCGAACAGCGGATTCGAGTCGGTATAGATGACCGACAGGCCGGTCGGCGCGTAGAGCAGGGCTTCATGGTTGCCCGCCGACCACGGCGTATGGCGAAACGCGTTCCAGCCCAGGACGTGCTGGCCCCAGTCGGCGACCATCAGCCAGCCTATGCGCGTCGGATCGAGCACGAAAGGATTGAAGAACGCAAGAAACAGCAGCACAGGCGTAATCAGGCACACGCCCCGGAACAGACCGTTGCGGACGGCGGGCGGGGTCGTCTTAAGCCAGTTTACGGCTTGGCTGGGCAGCTGCCAGGCAGGCAAACGCATGGTCGTCAAACTCAAGTGGAGGTCCGGCTGGGCGGGCGCCTGCAAACCTCATGCAACGGGCAAAAAGGGACAGTCGTTCCGCGGCGCAATAATAGCGGATTCTGCAGTATTCACAAGGGTGTGATCATCAGGACACGCCCTGTTCGCAACACATGTTATTTCAACTGTGTTGCGAAACGCGGGGCGGAGCCCGAACCTGTGCTTCGTAGAGCTTGGAAGTGTAAGGGATTATTTTTTCTTGTCATTTCCGGATGGCACAGCCAATATCCTTCGAAATTCATACTCGGGGGAATGTGGCTGATGATTATCTGGGGCTCACGCGGGCTAAAAAAGGTCGTATCGGCGGGACGGTTTCATTGTCCGCGCTGCGGGCCTGACAAACCCTATGACCAAATCGCGGTCAATCGCTGGTTCACACTCTATTTCATTCCCGTGATCCCGCTGGGCGCCGCCGGCCACTATATCGAGTGCAAAGCCTGCGCGGGCACCTTCGACACACAGGTCAAGAACTACGATCCGGACGTTGCGCAGGCGGAATTCCAGGCCAAGCTCGATTCCGCCGTGGCGCGCACCGCACTTGTCTTGCTGGCGGCAGGGGGAGACGTCGGTGACACGGCGTTGAGGCATCTTGCGGAGCTTATGGAGACGCATATGCGCCGCATCGTGGAGCCTTATCGCCTTGGAGAAATCCTGCTCGACGCGCAGGCGCGCAAGCTCACCGCCAAATCGATTCTGACACCCATCGCCCACAGTCTCAGCAACCAGGGCAAGACCTTGGTTCTGCAAATCCTGCGCGCGTGCGTCGATGGTGAATTCTCACCGGCGCAGCGGAAAATCTTCGACGAAGCGGGGGTTACCCTGGGTTTCCGCCGCAAGGACCTTGAGCCCTTTCTGACCCCGGCCCCTCAGACGGCGTGAACCTCATCTATCGCCTGACGGGTGCGGTAACGGCGGGCGGCGTCAATGCCTTGGTTCTGCTGGCGCCGGTTGTTTTGCTGCGACACGCGCCGTTTGGGGACATCGGCCTTTTAACCGCGATTGCCGGGCTTAGCCTGGCCGTCGCGGTCGAAACCTTTTGCGGGCTACCGGTGCCTGTATCCGTGTCTGCCCGAAGCGCAGGCGATCTGGACTGGCTTAACTGGTTGCAGGGGCTGGCCTTGTTGGCCAGTTTCGAAGCCTGTTGCGGTTGGCGCGCATGTCATCCTGTGCAGGCTTCGGTGTGGCTAGCGGCAGGGGCGATACTGTTGATGACGGGCGTGGCCTTGCGAGCCGCGGCGATCCTTCGCTTAGGTGCGGGGTTCACCAATTCCGCAGTGCCCGGAAACGACACCTTGTGTACCGGTGGCGTCTATGCCTGGCTTCGTCATCCGGCGGAAACCGGGCTGTGTCTGATCGTCACTGGATTTACCGGGGCGCTTGAAGCCTGGCCGATCGCTGCAACAACCCTGCCGGCTTTCGCGGTGTTGTCAGTCCTGCGCATGCGATTGGAAGACCGCGGCCTGGCCCGCGCCTTTCCTGACGCGTTCCAGGCCTATTGTCGGCGTGTTCGCCTGTAATCACGCATATTCCTGCAGCGGCCGGACATCCAGGCTGCCCTTGCGCTCGGCGGCAATGGCGCGGGTGGCGGCCACGGCGCCGGAGGCCGTCGTGTAGTACGGGATCTTCATCATCAGCGTGGTGCGGCGGATCGAGAAGCTGTCCGAAAGCGACTGCTTGCCTTCGGTCGTATTGATGACCAGGGCGATCTCGCCGTTCTTGATGGCGTCCAGGATGTTCGGACGGCCTTCCAGCACCTTCTTGACGCGTTCGACGGCGACGCCGTGTTCGGCCAGGTAGTCGCAGGTGCCGCCTGTGGCGACGACCTGGAAGCCCATGGCCAGCAACTGGCGCACCGATTCGACGATCACCGGCTTGTCCTGGTCCTTGACCGAGACGAAGACCTTGCCCGAGGTCGGCAGCTTGGTGCCGCTGCCCAGCTGCGACTTGGCGAAGGCGCGCGAGAAGGCTTCGATCATGTCCTCGCCGTCGCGTACCCAGTCCAGCCCCATGACCTCGCCGGTCGAACGCATTTCTGGTCCCAGGACCGTGTCGACATTGGCGAAGCGGGCAAACGGGAAGACGGCTTCCTTGACGGCGACATGGCGATAGTCACGCGAGCTGAGGTCGAACGACTTCAACGTCTTGCCGGCCATGACCTTGGCGGCGATGCCGGCCAGCGGCTGGCCCAGGGTCTTGGCGACGAAGGGCACGGTGCGCGAGGCGCGCGGATTGACTTCCAGCACGTAGATCTTGGGATCGGTGTACGGATTTTCGATGGCGAACTGGACGTTCATCAGGCCGCGGACCTTGAGCGCGCGGGCCAGTTCGATCGTCTGGCGTTCCAGTTCCTTGACCGTCTCCGGCTTGAGCGAGAAGGGCGGCAGCGAGCAGGCCGAGTCGCCCGAGTGCACGCCGGCCTCTTCGATATGTTCCATGATGCCGGCGACGAAGACGTCCGTGCCGTCGGCCAGGGCGTCGGCGTCGACCTCGATGGCGGCCGACAGGTACTGGTCGATCAGCACCGGCGAGTCGCCCGAAACCTGCACGGCTTCGCGGACGTAGCGCGTCAGTTGCTCGTCGTCGCGGATGATCTCCATGGCGCGGCCGCCCAGCACGTAGGACGGGCGGATGACGATCGGATAGCCGACCTCGTGCGCCGCCTTGAAGGCTTCTTCCGGCGTGCGCGCGATGGCGTTGATGGGCTGGGTCAGCTCGATGTCGCGCAGCAGGTGCTGGAAGCGCTCGCGGTCTTCGGCCAGGTCGATGGCGTCTGGCGAGGTGCCGAGGATCGGAATGCCTTCGTCCTCCAGCGCCTGAGCCAGCTTCAGTGGCGTCTGGCCGCCGAACTGCACGACGACGCCGGCCAGTTCACCCTTCTTCTGCTCGACGTGGATCAGTTCCAGCACGTCTTCGGCGGTCAGGGGCTCGAAATAGAGGCGGTCCGAGGTGTCGTAGTCGGTCGACACGGTCTCGGGGTTGCAGTTGACCATGATGGCCTCGATGTCGATGTCCTTGAAGGCAAAGGCAGCGTGGCAGCAGCAGTAGTCGAACTCGATCCCCTGGCCGATCCGGTTGGGACCGCCGCCGAGGATGATGGCTTTCTTGCGATCGGACGGATCGGCTTCGCATTCCGGCACCTGGCCGAGCGCACCCGATTCGTAGGTCGAATACATGTAGGCGGTCGACGATGCGAATTCGGCGGCGCAGGTGTCGATGCGCTTGAAGACCGGGCGGACGTCGAGGGCGCGACGGGCGGCGCGGACGTCCTTTTCCGGCTGACCGGTCAGTTGCGACAGGCGCTTGTCCGAGAAGCCGAGCGCCTTGAGCGCGCGGAAGGCTTGCGCCGATTTCGGCAGGCCCAGCGCGCCGATCTTGGCTTCCTCGGAAACAATTGTTTCGATCTGGCGCAGGAACCACGGCTCATACTGGCACGCGGTGTTGATGTCCTCGACGCTGAGGCCGTGGCGGAAGGCCTGGGCGATGACGCGCAGGCGGTCCGGCGTCGGCACGCCCAGCTGGCGGATGATGGCTTCGCGCACGGCGTGCGGCTCCGCGTCCTTGACGCCCGGGATGTCGATCTCGTCGAAGCCCGACAGGCCGGTTTCCAGGCCGCGCAGGGCCTTTTGCACCGACTCGGCGAAGGTCCGGCCGATCGCCATGACTTCGCCGACCGACTTCATCGACGTGCCGAGCAGCGGCTCGGAACCCGGATACTTTTCGAAGGCGAAGCGCGGGATCTTGGTAACGACGTAATCGATCGACGGCTCGAACGAGGCCGGCGTCGTCTTGGTGATGTCGTTTTGCAGTTCGTCGAGCGTGTAGCCGACGGCCAGCTTGGCGGCGATCTTGGCGATCGGGAAGCCGGTGGCCTTCGAAGCGAGCGCCGAAGAGCGCGACACGCGCGGGTTCATCTCGATGACGATCATGCGGCCGTCATCGGGGTTGAGCGCGAACTGCACGTTCGAGCCGCCGGTTTCGACGCCGATCTCGCGCAGGACGGCGAGACTCGCCGAACGCATGCGCTGGTATTCCTTGTCGGTCATGGTCAGTGCCGGGGCGACCGTGATCGAATCACCCGTGTGCACGCCCATGGGATCGACGTTTTCGATCGAGCAGACGATGATGCAGTTGTCCGCCTTGTCGCGGACGACTTCCATTTCGTATTCCTTCCAGCCGAGGATCGACTCTTCGATCAGCACTTCGGTGGTCGGCGAAAGATCGAGGCCGCGCTCGACGATTTCCTTGAATTCTTCCTGGTTGAAGGCGATGCCGCCGCCGGTGCCGGCCAGGGTGAAGGACGGGCGGATGACCGCCGGCAGGCCGCCGATCGCCTTCAGGCCCTCGACCGCTTCGTCCCAGGTGTGGGCGACGGCGGACTTGGCCGATTCCAGGCCCAGCTTGTCCATGGCGTCGCGGAACTTCTGACGGTCTTCGGCCTTGTCGATGACGTCGGCCTTGGCGCCGATCATTTCGACATTGTACTTGGCCAGCACGCCCGAATTTTCCAGCGCCAGCGCGGTGTTGAGCGCCGTCTGGCCGCCCATTGTCGGCAGAAGTGCGTCGGGGCGCTCTTTCGCGATGATCTTTTCGACGAACTCAGGCGTGATCGGCTCGACATAGGTCGCGTCGGCCACGTCCGGGTCGGTCATTATGGTCGCCGGGTTCGAATTGACCAGGATGATGCGGTAGCCTTCCTGGCGCAACGCCTTGCAAGCCTGGACCCCCGAATAGTCGAACTCGCAGGCCTGTCCGATGACGATGGGGCCGGCGCCGATGATCAGGATGGACTTCAGGTCTGTGCGTTTGGGCATCTTGGTCTTTCGTATTCGTGCGACAAAAGCGGGCGGTGACGATGTCACTGTCCGCTTCGTGAAGGGCCGGGCCGCCGGCCAGGATATTTGGGCTAAGCGGGTGCTTTAGTGGCAATGGATGTGCAGCGCAACAGATTCTTGAACCGAATCTTAATTCGTCGCGCAAATGCCGTTGCCTGAGTCGTCCTCAGCGCATGGCCACGGTCAGTGTCTGCACCGGATTGACCGGCTCCTCGCCACAGCGCAGCTCGACGTAAAGATGGGCGGTTTGGTGGCCGATGCCGGGCATGGCGCCCAGATAGTCCTCGGCTTCGACGCGCTGACCGGTGCGGACCGACAGGCGATCGAGCCCCGTCAGGACGACGCGGTAATTGTCGCCGATATCGAGGATGACGACCTGGCCGAGATTGGGAACCCGACCGGCGAATTCGACCTTGCCGTCGGCGGGCGCCGTAACGGAAGCGCGGCCGGCGGTGGCGTAGACGATGCCGCGGCTGTGCAGCCCGGCGCCGGTCGAGTCGGCCGGATTGGTCTCGCCGAAGCCCACGACCACATGGCCTTCGACAGCCGGAGACAGGGCAGCGCCGGCGCAAGTGGTTTGTGCGTGAACCGGCAGGGTCATGAGCAGCCCCGTGACCAGCAGGGCGGGCAGGACGGCGATCTTCAGACCGCGGGAGACAAACTTGCCGAACATGACATCACCGATTCTTCGAACAGCCGATCTTGCGCCGGCATGAACGACTATGGGCGAGCAGCCTTAATCCCCACCGAAAACATTATTACGCGGAGGTCGTAATTGACCAATGCGTAAAGCCGCCACCAAAAATCAGCCAGAAGGCTAATTCGGCCGGAACATGTAGCCGACGCCGTAGACAGTCTGGATCAGGGGCTGGTCGCCTTCCGGCGCGACATAGTCGAGCTTCTTGCGGAAGCGCGAGATCAGGGTATCGAGCGAGCGTTCGGTACTGAAATCATGCAGGTCCGCCATGCGGTCCAGCAGCTGTTCACGGCGCAGGGGGCGGTCGCGCTGGCTCAGGAAGACATGCAGCAAGGCGAATTCGGCCGAGGACAGAGCCAGAACCTTGTCGGCCGGGCTGGTCAGGCGGCGCGTCTTGTTGTCGAGCGTCCAACCGAAGAAGCGCACCGTGTCCGGGACTTCGGCCGACCGCGCGGGCGCACGGCGCAGCACGATGCGGATGCGCACGGCCAGCTCGTCCATGTTGAACGGCTTGGCCATGTAGTCCTCGGCGCCGAGGTTCAGGCCCTGGATGCGGGCCTGGTCTCCGGCGCTGGCGCTGAGCATGATGATGGGCGGGCCGCCGGCGTGACTGACGCGGGCGCAGATATTGGGGCCGCTTTCGCCGGGCATCATCGAATCGAGGACGATCAGGTCGACCGCTGTGTCGGCGAGGATGGCGTCCATGGCCACGCCGCCATCGGCCATGAGCACGGTGAAACCGCGGCGCGACAGCCCGGCCTGGACCAGTTCGCGCATGTCTTCGGTATCGTCGACTACCAGGACTGTTGGCAGGACTTCAGTCGGGCTAAGCGAATCGTCGGCCATGGGTTTCCGTGCGTTGCCATTGAACGCTAGGAAGGCTTGCGGCGATGGTCAAGCACGCGCAGGTTTGCCCGCACACCAAAGGGTTTAGGCTTCGACTGTCTGGCTTTCGCGCATATATTCGGCGAAGCGTTCGAAGAGATAAAGGCTGTCGACGGGGCCGGGCGAGGCTTCCGGGTGGTGCTGGACGCTGAATACCGGCTTGTTCGCCATGGCGATGCCGCAGTTCGAGCCGTCGAACAGCGAAACGTGCGTTTCGACGACGCCCTCCGGCAGGCTGTCGCGGTCGATGGCGAAGCCGTGGTTCATCGACACGATCTCGACCTTGCCGGTGGTGACGTCCTTGACCGGGTGATTGGCGCCGTGGTGGCCCTGTTCCATCTTGATGGTGCGGGCGCCGAGCGCCAGGCCCAGCATCTGGTGACCCAGACAGATGCCGAAGACCGGCAGACCGGCCTCGATCAGCTTGCGGATCACGGGCGCTGCGTATTCACCCGTGGCTGCGGGGTCGCCGGGGCCGTTCGACAGCAGGACGCCGTCGGGCTTGCGCGCGATAATGTCCTCGGCCGAGGTCTTGGCGGGCACGATCTGGACGTCGGCGCCGATATCGACCAGGGCGCGAAGGATGTTCTGCTTGACGCCGTAGTCGATGACCACGACCTTGAAATTGTGTTTTTTTCCGTCTTCGAAGCCCTGCGGCCATTGCCACAGGTCGGTGGTGTAGGCGGCGGAATGGGCAACCGTCGCGGCCGGCGCCAGGTCGAGGCCGCCGATACCGCTCCACGCCTTGGCCTTTTCGATGAGGGCGGGCAGGTCGAATGTGCCTGATGGCGAATGGGCCACGATGCCGTGCGGCATGCCCTTGTCGCGGATGCGCTTGGTCAGCGCGCGCGTGTCGATACCGGCGATGGCGACGATGTTGCGCGATTTCAGCCAGTCGTCGAAGCTCATGTCCGAGCGCCAGTTGGCGGGCGGGGTCGGCAGGTCGCGGAAGATCGCGCCCTTGGCCGCACGCGTGGGATCGTTGCCCAGTTGCTCGACGTCTTCGGAATTGACGCCGACATTGCCGACGTGGGGGAAGGTGAAGGCGATGATCTGTTCCATGTAGGACGGGTCGGTCAGGATTTCCTGATAGCCCGTCATCGCCGTGTTGAAGCAGACTTCGCCCAGCGCTTCGCCCGCCGCGCCGCAGCCCAGGCCCTGATAGACCGTGCCGTCGGCCAGAACCAGCACGCCGGTGCAACCGGGCAGGAGTTCAGTTTTCGACGTATCGGGCATGGGCGGACTCACTTTGTAACGGGGGCGGAAGGCAAACGGCGGCACACATAGGGACAGAGGCCCTCCGGTTCAAGTCTTAATCGTTCATTGGGACAAATTAAGCGGGCTCGTCCTCGCCCACGCGCAGGCGATGCGTGGTCTCGAAGGCTTTCGGAGTCTGCGGCTTGACGAACAGCGCACTGACGGTCGGATGCGCCTTGCGCACCTCGGCTTCGAGGTGGCTGACCATGTCCTCGACATCGACGATGCTCAAACGGTCGTCGAATTCGACGCTTATCGCAACCACCACATTGGTCGGCGACATCTGCGAGGTGAGGATGCCGTTTACCCCTGCAATGCCGTCCATTTTTCTGGCCAGGGCCACGACGGCGTTCTGCAGGGCCGGGTCGGCGCGTTCCCCGATCAGCAGGTCCTTGCTTTCGCGCGCCAGGACCATCGCCACGATCGCCAGGACCACGGCGATCAGCAGCGACGCCATGCCGTCATAGCGTGGATCGCCGGTGGCCACCGATAGCCAGGTGCCGAGGAAGGCGACGAAAAGGCCGATGATCGCCGCCGTGTCTTCCAGCAGCACCATGAACTGCGGCGGGTCCTTGCTGCGCACGACGACCTGCCACCAGGTCTGGTCGCCCTTGGTCCTGTGCAACGCCTTGAAGGCGACCCACCACGAGCCGCCTTCGAAGACCAGCGACAGGAAAAGCACGATATAGTTGACCCAGGGCCGGTCGATCGGCTCGGGATGCCGCAGGTGGTGGATGCCTTCGTATGCGGCGACGCCGGCGCCGACGGCGAAGATCAGCAGCGAAACGATGAAACTCCAGAAATAGAGCTCGCGGCCGTAGCCGAACGGATGGTCGGCATCCGGCGGGCGCTGTGAACGATGCGTGCCGTAGAGCAGCAGGACCTCGTTGCCGGTGTCGACAAAGCTGTGCACGGCCTCCGACAGCATGGCCGATGAGCCGGTAAAAACGGCGGCCACGGACTTGGTCGCCGCCACCAGCAGGTTGCCGGCCAGCGCCGCAAGAATGACGTTTCGCGACTCCGTGGCCATGCCTGTCCTCCGAACCTTTTCAGCTAAGCGGCCGCCCGTAAGGAATCAATCGGTTGCTAAGCGGCCCCTGGCGCGCCATATCGGCGGCGAAGGAGTCAATGTCATGCGGCGGATCATTGTCGGCACGGTGGTGGTTGTCTGCGTCGCGGTGCTGATCAGCCTTGGCCTGTGGCAGGTGCAGCGCCTGGCGTGGAAGACCGACCTGATCGCGCGCGTCAATGCGCGGGTGAATGCGCCGGCCGTGGCGGCACCTCCGGCAACGGCTGTTGTGTCGGTAAAGGAAGACGAATACCGCCACGTGGCAGTGCGCGGCCGTTTCCTCAATGCCGCCGAGGCGCAGGTCTATACGGTCAGCGACTATGGCGGCGGCTATTGGGTGATGACGCCCCTGAAGCGCGACGACGGCACCATCGTGTTTATCAATCGCGGTTTTGTGCCGATCGACAAGCAGGACCCGAAGACGCGCGCGGCCGGCGATACGGACGCCGAGGTGACCGTCACAGGCCTGCTACGCATCCCCGAAACCAGGGGCTGGCTGTTCTCCCAGGCCAACGATCCGGCAAGCGACCGCTGGTACCGGCGCGATATCGCGGCGATCGCGGTGGCGCGGCACCTTGGGCCGGTCGCGTCCTATTTTATAGACGCCGACGCGACCCCCAATCCCGGCGGCTGGCCGAAGGGCGGGCTGACCGTCATCCATTTCCCCAACAGCCACCTGATGTACGCCATCACCTGGTTTTCCATGGCGCTGGGGCTGGCGGGCGTAACGATCTGGCTGACCTGGTTCAGGAAGCCGTCTGCGGACTGAGGCCCGCCTCGGCCGGCGCATCGATATCGAAGGCGAAACAAGCGCCGTCCAGATCGTCGGCGGTCCGTTCGAACACCAGCCGCAACTGGCCGCCGTGCGACTGCACGACCTGGCGCGCCAGGCTCAGGCCGACGCCCGAGCCGTTGGCCTTGGTGGTGTAGAAGGGCAGGAAGATCTGGGCTTCGCGATCGGGGGCGATGCCGGGGCCGGAATCCTGCACGCGAAAGGTCGGCCGGCCCTGAATGACGTCGAGCTCAAGCCGCACGCGGGGTTCGGGCTTCGCGAGCGCGGCCTGGGCGGCGTTGTTAAGCAGGTTGCCGACGCACAGCCACATCTGGTCCGCATCCATCACGGCGCGCAGGTCGGCGAGCGCGCGGATGTCGAGCGTCACTCCTTTTTCATCCCATTGCGCCTCGAAGCTTTCGCGCATGACGTCCAGCCAGGCGGAAAGCCCGACCGGGGCAAGGTCCGGCGGCGGCAGGCGTGTCAGGGTGCGATAGGCGTTGAGGAACTGCGCCAGGCCGTCGGTGCGCGCCACGATGCGTTCCAGTGCCCGGATCGCCCGGGCTGGTCCCTGCGGTTTCCCCTCCTTCAGGACCTCGAGCGCCGTGCGGCTCATCGAGGTCACAGGCGTAAGGGCGTTCATCAGCTCATGGTTCAGAACGCGCAGCAGGTCGCGCAGGACAGTGGCTTCGGCGGCGCGGACCTCGGCGGAAATATCGGTCATCACCACCAGCTGGGACGCCTCGTCGCGGCCTTCGATGGTCGTATGCTCCAGCGCGTACGTCGCGCCCTGCCAGGTGACCTGGCCGCCGGTGCGCCCGAAATCCCCGCCGTCGCCAAGCAGCCGGCGTTTTGTCGCGACCGGCAGGGCATAGGCGACATTGAACAGCTTGCGCGCGGCGCGGTTGACGGCGATGACCTGGCCGTCGTCCGGCAGCAGAAGCAGCGGCGAGGGCGTCTGGTCGAGCAGGACCTGCAGGCGCCGCCGGCTGAGTTCAGCCGTATAGATGGCGCCGGCATCGGTCTGCCGGCGCGGAACACCGTGGCCCGGCTGACGGAAAATCTGCGTCGCGGAGGCATAGGCCAGAAGTCCGGCGGCCAGCCCGCACAGCAGGCTGGTGGCATAGAGCGCATGGCCGAGCGAGACCCACGCCACGGCGCCCATGGCGAACACGCCGGCCTGGGCAGTGATGACGACGAACAGCCGCCTATAGTCCATGTTTTTCCATGCGCCGGTACAGCGCCCCCCGCGTCAGCCCCAGGTCCTTGGCGGCGTGCGAGATGTTGAACTGGCGGCGCTCCAGCGCGATTCGGATCAGGTCGCGCTCCGAACGTTCCAGGTTGACGTCGCGCGGCGGCGGCGGCCGGCGCGGATCGTCGATGGCCGCGCGGATGCTGGCCAGGAAGCGGTCGTTGTTCCACGGCTTGACGACGAAGTCCTGGGCGCCGATGCGCATGGCCTCGACGGCGATGGCCATGCCCGAATGGCCTGTCACTACCACGACCGGCAGGTGCGGGTGGTCGTGCATGTGCTGACGCAGGAAGGCCAGGCCCGCCTGGCCCGAGGTTTCGCCGCGCTGGAAGTTGAGATCGAGCAGCACGATGTCGAAAGCCTGTTCGGCCAAAAGACGCGCGGCGTCCTCGGGCGTTTGCGCCGCGACAAGCTCGAAGCCGTTGCGCGCCAGCATCATTTCGGCGGCTTCCACGACGTCGGGATCGTCGTCGAGAAACAGGGCGCGTTCCGCCGCCGGCGGGACGTCGTCGTCTGGATTGAGGTCGGTTTCCGGCGTGTTCATTTTTGGACATCAGTCTTTGCGCGATCAGGCCGATTTAACCGCGAATTTTCCGAAAAATCAAATGAATTTAGATATTTATGCCTATTGCAATGACCGTGTTAGGCTTGCATCATGGCCGATACTACCCATAACAATCCCGAGCTTCGCCGCATGGACCGCAAGATCGCGCGTCCGTGGTGGCAGGGCCGTGGCTGGCTGGTTGCGGTCTCGGTTATTGCCGTCCTTGCGGCGGGAGGCATAACCTGGATCAGTCTGCCGCCGCCGGGCACGATGACGGCCGCGCCGGGTGCGCCGGAGATCGGCGACGTGGTGCGGGGACCGTTCCAGGACTATGTGCCCCTGCGCTCGAGCGTCGTGCCGCTCGACATCACCTATATCACCGCCGTGGCCAGTGGCCGGGTTGCCGAGGTCTCGGCCCAGGACGGCGATTCCGTCCTGGCCAGCCAGGCGCTGGCGCGGCTCGACAATCCCGACCTGACGCTCGAGGTCGCGTCTCACGAAACCGAAATCTCGACGCGGTTGGGCGATACCAACACCCAGCTCATGGCGCTGCGGACCAGTGAGGCCGATCACGACCAGGCCCTGGCCGATGCCGAATACGCCCTGCACAAGGCGCAGGAAGACCTGCAAAAATACCAGCGCCTGCGCGAACAGGGGGTGGCCAACGACGCCAATGTCAAACCACGAGCCGACGAGGTCGCCTATCAGACGGCGCGCGTGACGGCGCTGAAGCGCAAGCAGGCCGATGACGCGGCCTTCTTCGCCGGCCAGAGGCTGCAGATCGAGGCCCAGGCCGGCGATCTGCGCCGTTCGCTGGCCGAGGTGCGCCATGGCCTGGACGGCCTGACGGTGCGCGCGCCTTTGGCCGGGCGGCTGACGGGTTTCGAACTCAAACCCGGCCAGGCGATCAGGACGGGCGACGCGCTCGGTGAGATCGATTCCGAAGACGCCTGGAAGCTGTCGGCCGAGGTCGACGAGTTCTATGTGTCGCGCTTAAACCCCGGTCTCAAGGCCAATGCCAGTGTGCACGGGCAGGACCGCGCCGTCCATGTCAGCAAGGTCTATCCGCAGGTGCATGACGGCCATGTCACGGTCGAGATGACCTTCGACAGCGGAATGCCGGGGGATCTCAAGCGCGGCGAGGCCATCGACATGCGCCTTTCGCTGGGCCGGACCAGCCAGGCCGTGCTGGCGCCGTCGGGCGCCTGGCTTACCGACAGCAACGGCACCTATGCCTTCGTGCTCAATGCCCGTGGCGACGGCGCCGACCGCCGCGCCATTTCGACGGGCCGCCGCAATCCCGACTATGTCGAGGTGCTGGGCGGCCTCAGGCCGGGCGATCGCATCCTCACCGGGTCGCTATCCGGTTACACCCGCGCCCAACATATCCGCTTCGGAAAAGACAAAGCCTCATGACCGACACCCTCATCGAACTGCGCAACATCACCCGCCTTTACCGCGCCGACGATATCGAGACGGCGGCGCTGCACGACATATCGCTGTCCGTGCGGCGCGGCGAATTCGTCGCCGTTATGGGGCCGTCGGGCTGCGGCAAGTCGACCCTGCTCAACATCCTCGGCACGATCGACCGCCCGACCTCGGGCGCCTACCTGTACGATGGCGCCGATCTGGCGCAGCAGGCCGAAACCAGGCTGTCGCAACACCGCGCCCAGCATCTCGGCTTCATCTTCCAGAGTTTCAATCTGGTCGATGACCTGACCATATTCGAGAATATCGAACTGAGCCTGCTGTACCGCAAACATTACAAGGGGTCGCGCCGCAAGGCCGTCCAGGCGGCCATGGACCGCGTCGGGATCGCCCACAGGGCGCGCCACTATCCGCACCAGCTGTCCGGCGGCCAGCAGCAGCGCGCGGCGATCGCCCGCGCCATTGTCGGCGATCCGGACCTGATTCTGGCCGACGAACCGACCGGCAATCTCGACACTGAAAACGGCGCCCAGGTCATGGACATCCTGCATGGGCTCAACCGCGCCGGCGCCACCATCGTCATGGTCACGCATTCGCCCAGCCACGCCGATCAGGCCTCGCGCCGCATCGATATCCTGGACGGCCAAATGGTGGCCTCCGTCGAACAGGTGCTGTAATGCTAACCTCCGCCTTCGCCGCCTTCTTTCGCTCGTTCACGCGCCATCCGCTGTATGCGCTGCTGAACCTGCTCGGCCTGTCCTTCGGCATCGCGGCCTTCATCACGCTGAGCCTGCTTTACCATTTCGAGACCAATTACGAGCGCTGGAGTCCTGAGCGGCCGCACGTCTATGCCATCGGCATGCGCGTTCACGTGCCGGGCGTACCGGACGATCTCGGTCTCAAGACCACGGGCGGCCTTCTGGAAGACATCAAAACCGCCTGGCCGCAGGTCGACGGCACGCGGGATTTCGCCGACTGGTTCATCGTGCACCGCGGCGCCAATGTCATCGCCGAGAATATGGAATTCGTCGATCCGAACTTCCTCACCTTCTTCAAGGTACCGATCCTGCGCGGCGACCCCGCGACAGCCCTGGCCGATCCGTCGCACATCGTGGTGAGCGCCGCCATCGCGCGCAAATATTTCGGTACGGTCGAAGCGATCGGCCGTCCTCTGACGCTCGGCAATGCGGAGGGCATCAACACCTACACGATCAGCGCCGTCATCGCCGACCTGCCGAAAAACAGCGACATGCGGTTCGACATGCTGCGCCGGCTGACGCCGGATCTTGGCGACAAGTATATGAACGGATGGCATGCACTGCCCGTTCCGACCCTGAAGACCTACCTGAAATTCAAGAGCCCGGCGGATGCAGCCCACTTCGCCGCCCAGCTTCCGGCTTTCGTCGACCACCAGGCCGGAGCCAATGTCCCTCCCGGTATGGTGCCGCACAAGCTGATCGACCTGTCGCTTGTGCCCCTGGCCGATATCCATCTGCTCAGCCCGAAATTGAAGGCCGCGATCGCCTCGCTGGGCGTCGTCGGCATCCTGGCCCTCGGCCTGGCGCTGATCAACTACGTTAACCTGGCAACGGCGCGCGCGGGACTGCGGGCGCGCGAAGTGGCGGTGCGCAAGACCCTGGGCGCGCCGCCGCCGGCCCTGCGCCTGCAATTCCTCATCGAGGCCGTGCTGACCCTGCTGCTGGCCTTCGTGGTGGCGCTGTCGGCGGTCGAGCTGACCCTGCCGCTGATCAATGCAGCCGGTGGCCTGTCGCTTGTGCTCTATCCGGCCGATGCCGGCTGGGTCCTGGCGCTGCTGGGGTGCGTCCTGCTGGCAGGCCTGGTGGCCGCGCTCTATCCGGCCTTCGTGCTGTCGGCCTTCAAGCCGGCCCAGGTCCTGGCGTCCAGCCGTACGCCGGGCGGCGGGCGCGCGGCGGGATGGCTGCGCACCGGGCTTGTCATGATGCAGTTCATTGCCGTGGTCGTGGCCTTTGTCCTGATGGCCGGCTTCATGCTGCAGGTCCGCCATATCCAGACCGCCGATCTCGGCTTCCGGCGCGACAATCTGATGGTCGCCGGCGGATTGCTCAATTCGGTCGTTACCCCGGCCCAGCGCGAATCCTTCATCGTCGCCGCGCGAACGGTTCCGGGGGTTCGCTATGCCAGCTTCGCCAACACCGAGCCCGGCCCCGGCATGGATTCCGTCGGCGGCTTCGGACGGGTGCTTCGGCCGGGGCAGCCCCCCAACGCGGCTTCGGCGCTCGGCATCGTGTTCGTCGGCCAGGACTATTTCCAGATGATGGATGCGCACCTGCTGTCCGGCCGCCTGTTCGACCTGCAACACGGCGAGGACCAGATGTGGAGCGGGCCGGACGAAGCCAAAAGCGGCCGTATGATAAGCGCGGTCATCAACCGCACCGCCGCCAGGGCGCTGGGGTTTGCCTCATCCGCGGCCGCGATCGGCCAGACGGCCAGGTTTCTCGATGGCCAGCTCCGCATCATCGGCGTCGTCGACGACATGCGCCTGAAGAGTCCCTATGAAGCGATACAGCCGACGGTCTATCTGTTTTACGCCCACCCTACCTACACGGCCGGCATGGTCAGGTATCAAGGCGTAAGCGAAGCGGCCATGCGCAAGGCCCTGACCGCGCTGTGGCGGCAGATCAATCCCGACGTGCCGCTTGACGTCGTGGTCGCATCCGAAAATCTCGACGCCTATTATCGGCCAGAACGCGACCGCAGCCGTCTGTTCACCATTGGCACCGGCATAGGGGCCCTGATTGGCTGTATCGGCCTCTACGGCATGGCTGCCTTCAATACGGGCCGGCGGGTGCGCGAAATCGGCATGCGGAAGGTTTTGGGCGCGTCGCGCGGGCAGGTGGTTACACTGCTGCTGGTGCAGTTCCTCCGTCCCGTCGCCGCGGCCGGCCTGATCGCCTGTCCGCTGGCCTGGATTATCCTTCAGCGCTGGCTGGCGCAATTCGACGACGCAATCGCCACGCCTTTGTGGCTGTTTCCGTCAGCCTGCGCCGCGGCGCTGCTGATCGCGCTCCTGACCGTGGCCGGCGTGGCCTTTGCCGCCGCCAGCACCGAACCCGGCAAGGCGCTGCGGCACGAATGAAGCGTGACGGCCGTGGAACAATCCGCTAACGAAGCTGTTAACAAAGCTTAATAGCGTTACCCAAAAGCGGAATCGCGACTATATATGCGCGGTGCGTTTCGATGATCGCTTTCTCGAAGAGTTGAAGACTCGCCTGCGGCCGTCCGAGGTCATAGGCAAGAGCGTGAAACTGCGCCGCAACGGCAAGGAATGGGTCGGGCTGTCGCCCTTTACCAAGGAAAAGACGCCGTCCTTCTACGTCAACGACCTGAAGGGCCAGTTCTTCGACTTCTCGTCGGGCAAGAACGGCGACATCATCAGCTTTCTTCAGGAAACCGAACGGCTGAGCTTCAACGAGGCCGTCGAGCGCCTGGCCGGCATGGCTGGGATGGCCTTGCCAGCCGTAACGCCGCAGGCCATTGCCGCCGAACAGAAGATCAGGGGCCTCGGCGACTGGATGGAGCTGGCGGCGCAATGGTTCGTCAACCGCCTGCACGACAAGACGCCGGCCGCGCAAAACGCGCGCGAATACCTGACGCGGCGTGGGCTCTCGGCCGAGGATATAAAGACCTTTGGCCTCGGCTATTCCCCGCGCGACCATACGGCGCTGAAGGATGCGCTGGTGCAGAAGGGCGCCAAGGTGTCGGAACTGGTCGAGTGCGGCCTGCTGATCGAGGTCGACGGCAAGGCGCCCTACGACCGTTTCCGCGACCGGCTTATGTTCCCGATTCACGACCAGCGCGGCCACGTCGTCAGCTTCGGTGGCCGTGCGCTCAATCCCGACGAAAAGGCCAAATATCTCAACGGCCCCGAAACGCCCTTGTTCCACAAGGGGCGGATGCTGTTCGGTCTGCCCAAGGCGCTCAAGCTTCTGGGATCGGAAGACACCCATGCCGAACTGGTCGTGGTCGAAGGCTATATGGACGCCATCGCGTGCCAGCGCGCCAAGATCGCCGCCGTGGCGCCGCTGGGGACCGCGCTGACCGAGGAGCAGATCGACCTCCTGTGGCGCCGCCATCCGGAGCCGACCCTGTGTTTCGACGGCGACAATGCCGGCCGGCGCGCCGCCTATCGCGCGCTCGACCGCGCCCTGCCCAAGTTGAAGCCCGGGCGCTCGTTCAAGGTCTGCCTGATCGAGGGCGGCAAGGACCCGGACGAGGTCCTGCGCGAAAAGGGTGCCCTGGCCCTGCGCGAGGCGTTGACTCACACGCGGCCCTTCGTCGACGTCCTGTTTCAGCGTGAGTTCGAGGTCGAGACGCTCGACACGCCGGAAAAGAAGGCGGGCTTCAAGAAGCGCCTGCGGGCCCTGGCCGACCAGATCGAGGACAAGGACCTGGCGCAATCCTATCGCCAGGACCTGCTGGAGCGTTATGACACGCTGTACAAGCCGCAGTACCAGCCCGGGCAGGGCGCACCCCAGGCCGAGTACCGCCGGGATTTTCGGGGTGGTTTCCGCGGCAAACCGCTGCCGCCGATCACGACGCCGGAAGGTGTGCGGGCCAGCCAGGCCCTGTCGGCTTCGATCGATCCGATTGCTGCCGCCCTGGCGCAGGGGCTGATCGACAACCCGGAATGGATGGAAGACCAGGTCGAGGGTGTCGAGGCCTACGGCCTGGGCGATCCTCAGCTCGATCCGATCGCTCGGCTCCTGGTGACGCTAAGTTTTCAGCATCAGGGGCTTGACAGGGAGACCTTGACCCGCCATCTGCACAAACAAGGACTTGGCGCATTGTTGAGCGAGATCCAAAAGGCGGCCTTGAAATCAGGCGCGCCATTCCTCGCACCGGACACGACTCTCGCACATGCCCATGCCCGCTGGATTGAGGCGTTCAACGCGATGTCGCGTTTGACGGCCTTGGACCGCGCCTTGAATTCTGCCTACGACCAGGTCGGGACAGAATTTTTTACGCGGCTCAAGCTGGAGCGTGATTCCCTGCGGCGGTCCTTGAGAAGCGGACAGATATGGCAGGATGCAGCAAAGAAGGCGTGAGCAGCTTATGCTTAAGGCTTCATTGAGGAAAATCCTGGAATAAACGGCAGGGCAGTGGCCCACGGTTTGCTAGAGGCAGGCCGATTAGCGGAGAGCTAGATGCAAGCAAGTAAGCTTATGGGTGGCAATCGATGAGCGCGGCGACCGAAAAACCCGAAGCGGATGCCCCGAGCGACGGCCCATTGCTCGATTTGACCGATAGCGCGGTCAAGAAGTTCATCAAGGCCGCCAAGGCGCGCGGCTACGTCACCATGGACGAGCTCAACAAGGTCCTGCCGTCGGAGGAGTTTACCTCCGAGCAGATCGAAGACACGCTGGCCATGCTGACCGAAATGGGCGTCAACGTCATCGAGTCGGAAGAAGACGCGACCGAAGGCGGCGAAGTCGCCGTGCGCGAGGAAGCCGGCGCCCTGGCCGAAACCGCCAAGACGTCGAATTACGATCGCACCGACGACCCCGTGCGCATGTACCTGCGCGAAATGGGTTCGGTCGAGCTGCTGTCGCGCGAAGGCGAAATCGCCATCGCCAAGCGCATCGAGGCCGGCCGCGACACCATGATCCGCGGCCTGTGCGAAAGCGCGCTCACCTTCGAAGCCATCATGGTGTGGCGCGAGGAACTGGGCTCCGGCCGCATCCTGCTGCGTGAAATCATCGACCTGGAAGGCACTTACGGCGGCGGCCCGTCGGAAGGCCCGCCTCCGGGCGCGCTCGACGGCTCGGAAGACGGCGACGAGGAAGCGGCCGACGACGGCGTCATCGCCCTGCGCGCCCCGGCGCCTGTCGCCAAGGCGCCGGAACCGAAGCCTGAGCCGAAGCCCGAACCCAAGCCGGAGCCGGTCGTCGAGGCCAAGAAGGCCGAGCCGAAAAAGGCCAAGTCGGGCGACGACGAGGACGATGACGACGACTACGTCCCGATGGACGAGGAAGAGAAGAAGCCCGAAACCACCGAAGAGGAGGAAGAGGACGACTTCGACGATGGCGCCGGTCCGTCCGTCTCGGCCATGGAATCGGAACTGCGCGAAGGCGTCATGGCGACGCTCGACGCCATCGCCGGCGAGTTCGAAACCTATCGCCGCGTCCAGGACAAGATGCTGTCGGCCAAGCTGGAAGGCCAGCCGATCGATCCGGCCGACAAGGCGGCGCACGACGAGGTCACCTCGACCATCACGCGCCACCTGAAGACGCTGAAGCTCAACAACCAGCGCATCGAAGCCCTGGTCGAACAGCTCTACGCAATCAACAAGCGCCTGATGTCGCTGGAAGGCCGCCTGCTGCGCCTGGCGGACAGCTACGGGATTTCGCGTTCGGAATTCCTCAACGCCTATTATTCGCGCGAACTCGATCCGCAATGGAGCGACAAGGTCCGCGACATGGGCCTGCGCTGGCAGAAGTTCGTCGACAACGACGCGGGCGCCATCGCGCGCATCCGTGGCGATGTGACCCAGCTGGCGACCGACATGGGCGTGGCGGTCGACGACTTCCGCCGCATCGTCCAGACGGTGCAAAAGGGCGAGCGCGAGGCCCGCCAGGCCAAGACCGAAATGGTCGAAGCCAACCTGCGCCTCGTCATCTCGATCGCCAAGAAGTACACCAATCGCGGCCTGCAGTTCCTGGACCTGATCCAGGAAGGCAATATCGGCCTGATGAAGGCGGTCGACAAGTTCGAGTACCGCCGCGGCTACAAGTTCTCGACCTACGCCACCTGGTGGATCCGTCAGGCGATCACGCGCTCGATCGCCGACCAGGCCCGCACCATCCGCATCCCGGTGCACATGATCGAGACGATCAACAAGATCGTCCGCACGTCGCGCCAGATGCTGCACGAAATCGGCCGCGAGCCGACGCCGGAAGAGCTGGCCGAAAAGCTGGCCATGCCGCTGGAAAAGGTGCGCAAGGTCCTGAAAATCGCCAAAGAGCCGATCTCGCTCGAAACCCCGATCGGCGACGAAGAGGATTCGCACCTCGGCGACTTCATCGAGGACAAGAACGCGGTCCTGCCGATCGACGCGGCCATCCAGTCGAACCTGCGCGAAACCACGACCCGCGTGCTGGCGTCCCTGACGCCGCGCGAGGAACGCGTGCTGCGCATGCGTTTCGGTATCGGCATGAACACCGACCACACCCTCGAAGAGGTCGGCCAGCAGTTCTCGGTTACCCGCGAACGTATCCGCCAGATCGAGGCCAAGGCCCTGCGCAAGCTCAAGCACCCCTCGCGTTCGCGCAAGCTGAGAAGCTTCCTGGACTCGTAAGTGTCCAGTACATGATTTCGAAAAGGCCCGTCTTCGGACGGGCCTTTTTTTTTGCGCGCGGCTGTGCCACAGTCGCGAAAAACAGGGAGTGCCAAGCATGGATCGCCGCCTTTTCCTGGCCTCGGCCGGAGCTGTTTTGCTACCGGTGTCAGCGCGGGCCGCCACGGTGCGGCTGAATGTGCGCGATTTCGGCGCGACCGGCGATGGCGCGACGAAGGATACGCTGGCGGTCCAGCAAGCCCTTGATCGCACGGCCATGCTGGGGGGCGGGGAGGTCTTCGTGCCAGCGGGCACCTACCTGATCGGCACCATCCGTATCGGGTCGGGCACGACGCTCAATCTCGATCCACAGGCGATCTTGCAGGGCTCGCCCGATCTTGGCGATTATTCGCTGACTCAGGTGCGCTGGGAAGGCAAGTGGATCAAAGGCTATATCGGCCTGGTGTCGGCGCAGGGCGCCGACACTTTCGCCATCACCGGGAAGGGCAAAATTCTCGGCAGCCCGATGATCAGGGGCCGAGTCGACAAGGCGACGGGCCTGCGTCATCCGGCCTTGCTCGAATTCGTGGCGTGCAAAGGCGTCCGCATCGACGGCGTCTTCACGCAGCAGAACGACATGTGGTCGATCCACCCGGTCTATTGCGATGATATCGCGTTCAAAAACATGACGGTCAATGGCGGCGCCGACGGCATCGACGTCGATTCCTGTACGCGCGTGGTCATCGACAACTGCCAATTCGACACGGCGGACGACTGCATTTCGCTGAAGTCGGGCAGGGGGATGGAAGGCAATACGATCGCCCGGCCGACCGAGGACGTGCGCATTTCGAACTGCACCTTCCGCGACAAGAACTGGGCCTGTATCGGCATCGGCAGCGAGACCTCGGGCGGCATCCGCAAGGTTCGCGTGGAACATTGCGTCTGCCTGTCGGCCAGGACGTTTGCCATCTATATCAAGAGCCGGCCGGGGCGTGGCGCCTTTATCGAGGACATCGTCATGCGTGACCTTGAGGTGTCGGGCGTCGGCGGTGGTTTCCTGCGGCTGAACGTCCTCGACAGCGGCAAGCAGGACGAGGCGCCCGTCCCCGGACTTGACGGCATTCCGAGGGTAAGCGACTTCGTGTTCGAAGACATCCGCGTGCACGACGTGCCGCTGCTGGTTGACGCTGTCAATATCCACCCGTCGAAGCCGCTCGACGGCCTGACACTGAAAAACATCAGCGGAACGTGTGCCGCCGGCATGAAGCTCGGCAATATCCGGCGTGCGGCCTTGGGCGGCATCACCGTCACGGGCTTGACCGGGCCGCTCCTGGCCACGCGCAATGTGTCGGGCACCGGGCTCGACGGCGCGGTTCCCTTACCGCCCGTCGGCTATCCCTTGCCTGTGCCGGAGGGAAAGCCCTACACCCTCGGTTAAAGCGTCGCGCCGTCCCAGTGTTCGTCGGCTTTGCCGTCGACGAAGCGCCACATGTCGAACCAGGTCGTGGTGTAGGTCTTCGACGGATCCTTCGGGTCCTTCATGACGCGCGGAAACGCGACGATGACCAGGTCGCCTTCGGCCACGACCGAGACGACGGGCGTCTGCATCTTCGCCGGACAGGGCTTGGGCTGGACCTTCAGGACCTGGGTGAAGAAGCCGACGACAGCGTCGCGGCCGGATTTCACCGCCGGATTGTGCTGATGATAGGCGGGCGTCAGATACGTGTCCGCTTCGTCCCAGTGACCGCATTCCAGCAGGTCCTTGACGATATGATAGGCCGCCTGCTTGTTGACGTTGAGCTTCGGGTCCGAACTGGTGAACAGCGCATCGGCATCGGCGGCCGCCGTCACGGTTTCCTGGGCGTGGACAGGGGAGGCCGCCAGCAGGACGGCAAGGATCGATCCGGATTTCAAGAGCTTCACGACATTCTCCGCGGTAATCGTGCGGGAACTATGCCGCAGCGGACGAAAGAGAAAAAGCCCCTACCGGATTTCAGCGTGCGCCGGCAGCCAATGCAGCGTTGGCGCATCCTCATAATGCCGGATCTGGTCGTAACGCTTGAGCACCAGCGGCGCCAGGGCGGCGACTTCGCGCGGTGAATTGAACTCGCACGGCCCGGCTTCCGGCGCCGGATCGGGTTTCGGTTCGGGCCGCCCGGGTTCGCTTTCCTTGCGGGGCGCGTAGTAATCGGCCGGCCGCCGCGCCACGTCGAGGTCGTTGCAGGTCAGGACTGCATATTCGAAGGCATCACTGTCGATGCCGGGCGCCAGCTGAAGGGCGGCCGGATAGCGTAGCAACATGTAGACTGAACGATCCCTGGTACGGCTGAGGTTGAGGCCGACCAACCAGTAGTCGCGGGCGTCTGCATTGGTCTCCGCTACGATCGGCCGAAGGCGCAGATAACTGACCCCGGCATCGAAAGGTTTGGTCGTATTGGAGACGATATTGACCGCAAGACCATGATCCTCGGGGGCGCTGCGTGTAATGTCGAGGCGGGTTACGACCGCGTCGTCGCCGTCCGGTCTGTCCGCTATCCGCACAAAACCGGCCGTTCCGAAGGGCCAGTCATGTCCAAGGTCGGAGCCGATAACGGGATCCGAGCCGGCGGCCGGCTTCTGGCAGGCCGTCAGACCGAACGTCATCAGTATGGCGACAGCAAGATATAGGTAGCGCATCGGGCACCTCCGGGACGCGGCGATGATTAATCACGCATCCGTGAATGTCAATCACGAACACGTGATTTACTCGGATAGCCGGCCTAAAGCCCGCTGCCAGTTTTAATCGTTTGGCGGGACGGCCGCGATTTTCTATGTCAGGCTTGGTTTTCTTGCCTACCCCATGCGGGGCGGAACGGACATATATGCCCAATTTCGATCTCGCCGCCTTTATCAGCGGCCTGCACATCAATCCGCTCTATTCGATCTCGGGCCTCGTCGTGGGTCTTCTGGTCGGTTTGACGGGCGTAGGCGGCGGATCCCTGATGACGCCGATCCTGGTCCTGGTCTTCCGCATCCACCCGGCGACGGCCGTCGGCACCGACCTGTTGTATGCCGCCATCACCAAGAGCGTGGGGACCGCCATCCACGGCGGCAAGCGCACGGTCGACTGGCGCATCGTCGGCCTGCTGGCGCTGGGGTCCATTCCCGCGACGCTTCTGACACTGTGGGCCATCCAGACCTTCGGCAAGTCGCAGGAAATGTCGCACATGATCACGCGGGCCCTGGGCTATGCGCTGTTCGTGACCGCGACCATGCTGCTGTTGCGCGGGGTCATCAAGCGCATGGCCGAAAAGCGCCACGAGCAGGCCGTCGCCGAGCACAAGCCGCTGCACACCGGCCGCCGCGCCTTCCTGACCATCCTGACGGGGCTGGTGCTGGGCTTCCTGGTGTCGCTGTCGTCGGTCGGCGCGGGCGCCCTGGGGGTTACCGCCCTGATCCTGCTCTATCCGCAACTGCCGACCGTGCGCATCGTCGGCTCGGACATCGCCCACGCCGTGCCGCTGACCTTCCTGGCCGGCATGGGTTATTTCTTCCTCGGCAAGGTCGATCCCAACATGCTGGTGGCCCTGCTGATCGGTTCGATCCCGGGGATCATCGCCGGCAGCTTCCTGGCGCCGAAGATGCCGGAAAAGGTGCTGCGGGTCGTGCTGGCGGTGGTGCTGACCCTGGTCGGGTGGCAACTGGTCACCAAGTAGCCGCACAAAAATACATCACATTTCAGCCCCTGATGGCTGTCGAGCGGTCTCAAGCTTGCCCGCCGCCCCGCTTTCGGTTACCCCTTTGTTAACGTTATGCGGCGGGGGACTTATGCGGTTTCGGGGATGGATGGGGCAGTTTGCCGCGGCGGGCGCGCTGATTGCCGCGCTGTCGGCATCCGCGGCCATGGCGGATGCGCCTGCGAACAACACCGCGCTCAACATCATGAAGTCGACGGCTGCGGTGCAGGCCGGCAAGTGCGACGAGGCCCTGCCGGCGCTCGAAGCCCTGTGGAACGACCCGGAATTCCAGGCCGCCGATCCTGACACGGCGGAACAGTTCCGTTTCGAGCGTATCCTGTGCACCCTGACGCAGAACGGCGCCGCCGCGGCCATGGCGCTGTCGGCCGAGAACGAACATCACGCGGGCGCCAGTATTGCGTCCTACGATCTGCATACCTTCCTGCTGCTCTCGACCAAGCAGATTCCGGCCGCCGCCGCCAATGTCGAGGAGGCCCTGACGCGCTTCCCGGACACGGCGTCCAAGCTGGCCGACATGACCGTCATGGCGACCCTGCTGGCGGTACAGGACGAGACGACGCGCTATAACCTGCTCAACCATCTCGAACGCGTCCGGTGGCAAATCCACGATCCGTCGGCACGGCTGATCATCGACACTTTGCGGCTTCACGGCCTGCGCGCGGCGGTCGCCGCCGGCGACCATGGCCTGGCCGAGCTCTATCGCGCCGATATGGCGCCCGACGGCTACATGTACGCGCTGATCGAGGGCGACGGCCGGCTGACCGACGCCTCGGTGCCGGCCGCACCGGTCCAGCCGGTGGTCCGCGCTCAGATCAACGAGGTCAAGGCCTATATCGCCAGCCGTCCGACCGACCTGCTGGGCCTGGAATACCTGATTGGCCTCGAACGCAGCGACGACGACCACGAAGTCGCCCTGGTGCAGCTGAGCGGCATCCTGACCCTGATTGCCCAGAATGGGCTGCAGAAGTTCGAACAGCCCAATGCCTATCCCAGCCTGATCGCCGACAAGGCGCAGCTGCTGCTGGACCTGCAGCGGGCGCCCGAGGCGCTCACGGTCTTCAAGGAGGGCACGGAGCGGATGCGGGGGCCGGGGACGATCGATTTCGTCATCGCCTATATGAACGCCCTGATCGATACCGGTCAGGAAAAGGACGCCCTGGCGCTGGAATCGCATATCACCCTGGTGGCGATGAATGCCAGCCAGAAACGCGCCCTGGCGGCGACCGAGGCCTGCGCCTTCGCCTATATGAAGGATACGGCGCGTTATGCCTTGTCCTTGAGCGCCAGCGCGGATGCGCACGGCATTGCGGCGATCAAGCCCTATCTGTGCGCCGGCGACATGGATGGCGCCGCCGCCGCATTGATCGCGCGCATCAATGACCCCGCCAGCCGCGACCAGGCCATACTGCTGATGCAGGATGTGAAGCCGCAGGTGCCGCACTCGGTCCGTGACCGCGACTATGTCAACGCCATTGCCGCCCTGCGCAAGCGTCCCGACGTGCTGGCGGCGGCCAAGGCGCAGGACATCGTCGTGCGCGCCTGGCCGCTGCGTTTCGAGCAATACTGATTGATCTTCCAACGACAACGACGCCGTTGTCGTGGCAAGGGCGACCGCCCGCGGGGCACGTTTGCCCGAGCCATGAGGCGCTTGAGCTGAAAAAGGCTTGATCCCTGTGGGATCAAGCCGCGTCGCAGCGGATCTTTAGCGGGCTTGCGGCCTGGGCCGAGGTCACATAGTCCTGGAAAACGCTGCAGGCGATCACGGGGTCCTTCTTGCCGGCCTTCATGGCGATGACCGTCACCTGCACCAGCGGCTTCTTCTCCACGATCTTGTCGAAGTTCGGCGTGTTCACGCCTTCACCGGTCATGTGAATGGTCTGGTCCTTGAGCGTGACATCGACATGGTCGGTGTTGAGGTGGATCGTGCGGTCCGATGCGTCGGCCAGCGACGCCGAAGCCGCCGTGGCGTTGCCGTAATAGAGGGCGGCGATCGTCACCGTATCGCCGCGCTTGGTCACCTTTTCGACGGCCGCCGGCGTGAAGCTGAGCGCGATGTCATAGGCATAGCTGGCAGGCTTGGGTGTTTCGGCCGGAGCGGCGGCCTCCTGCGGTTTCGAGCAGGCGGCGAGGGCGAGAACGGCAAGCGAAGCGAATACCAGACGCATGGGAACCCCCTGTGTTTTATGTCGTCAGACCTGAGCCCATGATTTTGAGAACCGGCGTGAAAGCCGGGCGGGCGTCGGGCAGTTTAACCGTCAATCCGTCCATGCCAAGCTCGAAACGCAAGGGCTGGCCGTGGCCGAGCAGTTCGACGCGCTCGACCTGACCTTTGCGTTGCGGTGAACCCTCGGCCATCGATGTGATCGTGACGTATGGCACGTTCGGCCATTCGGTCGGCAAGGCGTAGAGCGCCCCGGCCTTCGTCGTGAAGCGGATGTCTTCGTGGCTGAAATTCTTGGCCAGCTGTTCGTTCTGCGCCCCTTCGACAAAGCGCGTCGGGCCTTCGCCGTAAATATCCCACGGCCGCGTACCGAAGATGGCCTCGCCATTGACGTCCATCCAGGCCGCCATGTCGGTCAGCACCTTTTCTTCCTTGTCGTCGATCTCGCCATTGCCGCGTACCGGGATGGACAGCAGCAGGGTGCCGTTCTTCGACACGGTGTCGATCAGGCGTTGGATGACTTCCTTGGCGGTCTTGTAGCCGTTCTGCTCGTAGATGCGGCGGTCATAATGCCACTGGCCGATGCAGGTGCAGGTCTGCCAGGGCAGGGGGCGCAGGCGATCCGAGAAGCCGCGCTCGACATTGTTGGTCAGGCCGCGCGCCTGCTGGTCGTTCAGCGCATTGGTCGTGACGACGGCTTCCAGGCTGCCGTTCCAGGCGCGGTTGGCATTGTAGAAGTGGGCCACGGCGTCGAGGCCCGTCTGGCCGAGCGGCATGACGTAGTCGTCCATGTAGACGAAGTCGGGATGGTACTGCTCGACCAGGTCCTTCTGCCGCATGAGCCAAAGTTTGGCGTACCAGTCCTCGCCGGGCGGCGGCGTTTCCAGCCACTGGCCGGAATGGCTGTCGGTGTAGGCGTTCATGTCCTTGATGGTCTTGATGCCGTCGGGCGCCACCATGTCGCCGTGCGGGCCGGTATAGAGTTCCTGGGGGTCCAGGCCTTCCCACCACTTGCCTTTGCCTGCGTCCTTGTGACGCGTATAGGCGTCGTAGCGCACGCCCTGCTTCGGACCCTCGGCGTCGTAGCCGTAGGCGGTCTGCCACCAGTGCCAGGCGTGCGCCGAATGGTTCGACACGCCGAAGCGGATGCCGGCGTCGCGTGTGGCCTTGGCCCAGTCGCCGACGATGTCGCGCTTCGGCCCGATCTTCGTCGAATTCCAGGTGTGATAGCGCGAATTGAAGTTGTCGAAATTGTCGTGGTGGTTGGCCATGGCCACGAAATACTTGGCGCCGGCCTTCTTATAGAGGCCGAGCAGGTGCTGCGGATCCCACTTTTCGGCCTTCCAGCGCGGCAGGAAGTCCATGAAGCCGAATTCCGACGGGTGGCCGTAGGTCGCGACATGGTGTTCGTAATAGGGATTGCCCTGCTGGTACATCTGGCGGCCGTACCAGTCGCCGTATTCCGGCACGCATTGCGGACCCCAGTGGCCCCAGATGCCGAGCTTGGCGTCGCGGAACCAGTCGGGCGTCTTGTAACCGGTTTCGAAGGAGTCCCAGCTGGCCTCGAACAGCGGCTTGGCGGGCGCCTTCTTCGATTTGGCGCCTGCCTGGCCGGCGATCAGCCCGGCGCCTGTGCCGGCAAGCAGTCCACGGCGAGAAACGGTCATGTCGATCTTCCCAGATGAAGCGGCGGGACCGGAAGATTTTTCTCGGAAACGCAGGCGTAAACCACGCGGGCGAAGGACTGCGAATCGGCTTAATTGTCTCCCGTGTCGCGCCTTGTATGATTTTTTGCGACGTGACGATATCGGCGGAGTTCGCGCGCCTTGGCAAGAGCTAAATGTCCTGCATTTGCCAAGCGCCGGTTGTCAGCCTATAGATGTTGGAAAATAACGCCGTACCCTTGGTCCGGCACCATAAGGCTCGTGGAGAAGGAAACCGTTTTTGGCGCGTAAAGTCGGACGCCGCGGCGGCAATATCGTAACCATTCATGACGTGGCCCGGCACGTCGGCGTTTCGCCCATGACCGTTTCGCGGGTCATCAACGGCGAGAAGAACGTGCGCGAGGAAACGCGCGCCAAGGTTCTGGCCAGTGTCGAAGCGTTGAAATATTCGCCGAACCTGGCGGCGCGATCGCTGGCGACCCAGGACCAGGCGCGCATCGGCCTGATGTATTCCAATCCGTCCGTGGCCTTCCTGAGCGAGCTTTTGCTCGGCATCCTGGAAGAGACCTCGCAGAACGGCACCCAGCTGCTGATCGAAAGCTGCGACGGGCCGGAAGGGGCCAGTGTCGCGCTTGAGCGCCTCAAGCTTTCGGGCTGCGACGGCGTCATCCTGTCGCCGCCCCTGTCGGATTCGACGCGCGTCGCCAAGATTCTCAAGGACATGGGCATGCCCTTTGTCGGGGTCGCGGCGGCGCGCCCGGCAACCGACATCTGCAGCGTGTCGATCGACGATTTCAAGGCCGCCTACGCCATGACGCGGCGTCTGGTCGAGCTTGGCCATCGCACCATCGCCTTCATCAAGGGCCACCCCAACCAGTACGCCAGCCAGCTGCGCTACGAAGGCTTCGAGTCCGCCATGGAGCGCGCCGGCCTGACCGTCGAGCCGCAGCTGGTGGCTCAGGGTTACTTCACCTACCGTTCGGGTTTCGACGCAGCCGAGCGCCTGCTGGGACAAAAGAGCCGGCCGACCGCCATTTTCGCCAGCAATGACGACATGGCCGCCGGCGCTGTCGCCAACGCGCACCGCCTGGGTCTTGAGGTGCCGGAGCAGTTGACCGTGGTCGGTTTCGACGACACGGCCATGGCCTCTTCAGTGTGGCCCGAGCTGACGACGGTGCGCCAGCCGATTTCGGACATGGCGTCGATGTCGGTGCGCCTGCTGGTCGACCAGATCCGCGCCCACCGCGCCGGCCGGCCGTTCGAGGCGGTGCGCGAGGTCCGCGATTTCGCCCTGATCGAGCGTCAGTCGTCGGACACGGCGCGCGGAGCACCCGAAGCCGCTCCCGCCGAGGCCTGACTACCGGTTCGTGAATGCCCTGGAAGACGGTCCCCGAAGAACGTCATTGACACGGGCTGCGGTTTTCGGCTTGACAGTAGGTCGCGTCTGCTAGATGTGGTAGCGCTAACACATAAAGACCGGATGGCTATTGTCCATGCGGGACAAAAGATTGGGTTGAGGCCGAACTTCAAGCTTGGGCGCGCGCGCCCTGGGAGATTGACATGACTGATTTTCTTCCCGCCGACTGGCGTGAGGCAACCCTTGTCGGCCGCCTGGCCACGGCTGAAGGCCCGACCCCGATCCTGGTCAAGGGCGGCGAAGTGTTCGACATGTCGGCGGTGGCGCCGACCGTCTCGCTGCTGATGGCGGCCTGGCCGGAAAAGGGCGCGCCCACGGGCGGCCGGTCGCTTGGCAAGCTGGAAGACTTCACGTTCGGCAAGACCTGGACGGGTGAGCGCAAGGGCGACCAGCTTCTGTCCCCGATCGACCTGCAATGCGTCAAGGCGGCGGGCGTGACGTTTGCCGTGTCGGCCGTCGAGCGCGTCATCGAAGAGCGCGCCCGCGGCGACAGCGACAAGGCGCAGTCGATCCGCGACGCCCTGGCTGAACGCGTCGGCTCCGACATCCGCTCGGTGAAGCCCGGTTCGGCCGAGGCTGCCAAGCTGAAGGACGCCCTGATCACCGACGGCCTGTGGTCGCAATATCTCGAAGTCGCCATCGGCCCCGACGCCGAGGTCTTCACCAAGTCGCCCGTCCTGTCGTCGGTCGGCTGGGGCGACGAGGTCGGCGTCCGTTCGGACTCGACCTGGAACAATCCCGAACCCGAAGTCGTCATGGTCGTCGACCCCAACGGCCGCGCCGTCGGCGCCATGCTGGGCAACGATGTCAACCTGCGCTGTTTCGAAGGCCGTTCGGCCCTGCTGCTTGGCAAGGCCAAGGACAACAACGCGTCGTGCGCGCTCGGCCCCTTCATCCGCGTCTTCGACGACGGCTTCACCATCGACGACGTGCGCTCGGCCGTGCTCGACCTCAAGATCGATGGCCCCGAAGGCTATGAACTGGTCGGCCGCTCGACGATGAGCGAGATCAGCCGCGACCCGCTGGAGCTCGTGCGCCAGGCGATGAGCGAGCACCATTATCCCGACGGCTTCGTCCTGATGCTCGGCACGCTGTTCGCGCCGACCCAGGACCGCGACGTGCCGGGCCGGGGCTTCACGCACAAGGTCGGCGACGTCGTCAAGGTGTCGACGCCCAAGCTGGGCTGCCTGGAAAACCGCGTCACGACGTCGAAGGACGCGCGTCACTGGAACTTCGGCATTGCGGATCTCATGCAGAATCTTGCAGAGCGTGGCCTGCTGACCGCCCGCGCGCCGCAAAAGGCGCTCGCGTCGTAATAAAAGCATTGCAGGGCGTAGACCCAGGAAGAGTAAGCATATGTCATCTGCGATCTATCCCAGCCTGAAGGGCAAGAAGGTCTTGATCACCGGCGGCGGTTCGGGCATCGGCGCCGGCCTGGTCAGCGCCTTTGTGCAACAGGGTGCGCGCGTCCACTTCATCGACCTGGTCGATGAAGTCTCCACGACGCTCAATACCGGCGTGCTGGGCGTGGCCCCGACCTTCCACAAGTGCGACCTGACCGATACGCCGCTGTTGGAAAAGACCCTGGCGACGATCCTCAGCGACGGCCCGGTCCATATCCTGTTGAACAACGCCGCGCGCGACGACCGCCATTCGCTGTCGGAAGTGACGTCGGAATATTTCGACAAGAGCATCGCCGTGAACCTGAAGCACATGGCCATGTGCACGCGCGCCATCGCGCCGGGCATGAAGGCGGCCGGCGGCGGCGCCATCCTCAATTTCGGCTCGATCTCGTGGCACCTCGGCCTGCCGGACCTGGTGCTGTACGAAACCGCCAAGGCCGCGATCGAAGGCTTTACCCGCGCCCTGGCCCGCGAACTGGGCCCCGACAATATCCGTGTCACCACCATCATTCCCGGCAATGTGAAGACGCCGCGCCAGATGAAGTGGTACACGCCGGAAGGCGAAAAGCAGATCGTCGACGCCCAGTGCCTCAAGGGCCGCATCGAGCCGCAGCACGTCGCCTCGCTGGCCATGTTCCTGGCCTCGGACGACGCGGCCCTGTGCACCGGCCATGGCTACTGGATCGACGCCGGCTGGCGCTAGGATATTTGCGCCGAACTGGCGACCCGAGCGGGTCCTGGGACACCAGGGCGATAGACCGGGCGCACCGAGGCGATCAGGGAGATAAGGCGTGACAGAGCTTTTCAAGCCCACCTGCGTCTGGGACCTCAAGGCGACGCTGGGCGAGGGCCCCGTATGGTCGGCCAAGGACCATGCCGTCTGGTTCGTCGATATCAAGCAGCAGAAGGTCCACCGCTACGACGTGGCGGTCGGTTCGCACCGCACCTTCCATGCCCCCAGCCCCTGCGGCTTTATCGCGCCAAAGCGCCGCGGTGGCTTTGTCGTCGGCTGCAAGACCGGCCTTTTCGACTTCGATCCCAAGGCCGAAACCTTCACGCTGCTGACGCACGTCGAGCCCGGCCTGCCGACCAATCGCCTCAATGACGGCTTCGTCGACCGCCACGGCCGCCTGTGGTTCGGCTCGATGGACGACGCCGAGGAGCAGCCGACGGGCAAGCTTTACCGCTATGATGCGCGCGGCCTGAAGGTCATGGACGACGACTACGTCATCACCAACGGCCCGGCGGTCAGTCCCGACGGCAAGACCCTCTATCATAACGACACGCTGAAAAAGATCATCTACGCCTTCGACCTGTCGGACGACGGCCATCTGTCGAACAAGCGCGTTTTTGCCCGCCTCGACGCCGATACGTCAGCCGACGTGTCGAGCCCGGTCTGCTATGCCGGCGAGTTGGAGCACCGCAAGGCGCACGGCGAAGGCTATATGGACGGGCCGGTCGTCGATTCCGCCGGCAATATCTGGAATTCGCTCTTCTTCGGCTGGGGCGTCAACTGCTATGCGCCGGACGGCCGGCTGCTGCGCAAGGTGTCCCTGCCCGTGTCGAACGTCACCAAGATCGCGTTCGGCGGTCACGACCTCAAGACCGTCTACGTCACCACTGCCGCCAAGGGCCTGTCAGCCGAAGAGCTGAAGCAGCAGCCCCTGGCCGGCGGCCTTTTCCGCTTCGAGGTCGATATTTCCGGCCAGCCCCAGTACGAGATCGAGCATGTCTGAATATTCTGAGAAAACCTCGGGCCGTAAGCCCGCGACGGCCAATGGCCGCTTCCGCTCGCAGGACTGGTTCGACGCGCCGGGCCATATCGACATGGCGGCGCTCTATCTCGAGCGCTTCATGAACTACGGCATCACGCCGCAGGAACTGCGCTCGGGCAAGCCGATCATCGGTTTCGCCCAGACGGGCAGCGACCTCAGCCCATGCAACCGCATCCACGTAGAGTTGGCCAAGCGCACGCGCGAAGGCATCGTCGCGGCCGGCGGCATCTGCATGGAATTCCCCTGCCATCCGATCTTCGAAAACTGCCGCCGCCCCACGGCTGCGATCGACCGCAACCTCAGCTTCATGACCTTGGTCGAGATCCTGTATGGCTATCCGATCGACGCCGTCGTGCTGACGACCGGCTGTGACAAGACGACGCCCGCCGGCATCATGGCGGCGACCGCTGTCGATATTCCGGCTATCGTCCTGTCGGGCGGCCCTATGCTCGACGGCTATCATAATGGCGACCTCGTCGGCTCCGGCACGGTCATCTGGCGCTCGCGCCGGGCGCTGGCCGCAGGCCAGATCACCGAGGAAGAGTTCTTCGATGCCGCGTGTTCGTCGGCCCCGTCGGCCGGCCACTGCAACACCATGGGCACGGCTTCGACGATGAACGCCGTCGCTGAGACACTGGGCCTGTCGCTGCCGGGCTGTTCGGCCATCCCGGCGCCGTACCGCGAACGCGGCCAGATCGCTTACGAGACCGGCCGCCGCATCGTCGAGATGGCCTATGACGACCTGAAGCCGTCGAAGATCCTGACCAAGCAGAGCTTCCTCAACGCCATCGCGGCCGTCGCCGCCATGGGCGGATCGACCAATGCCCAGCCGCACATCGTCGCCATGGCGCGCCACGCCGGCGTCGAAATCACCGACGCCGACTGGATGGGCGCGCACGACCTGCCGCTGATCCTCAACATGCAGCCGTCGGGCAAGTATCTGGGCGAGCGCTTCCATCGCGCCGGCGGCGTGCCGGCCATCCTGCACGAACTGGCCGTCGCCAACCGCCTGCACGAAGGCGCGCTGACGGTCACCGGCAAGTCGATCGGCGAGAACATCAAGGGCCGCGAAACCAGGGACCGCGAGATGATCACGACCGTGGCCGCACCGCTGATGGAGCGCGCGGGCTTCATGGTGCTCAAGGGCAACCTGTTCGACTTCGCCATCATGAAGACCAGCGTCATTTCGGAAGAGTTCCGCACCCGCTACCTGTCGCGTCCGGGGCAGGAAAACGTCTTCGAATGCAAGTGCGTCGTCTTCGACGGTTCGACCGACTACCACAATCGCCTCAACGACCCGTCGCTGGGTATCGACGAGAACACCATCCTGGTGATCCGCGGTTCGGGCGTCATCGGCTGGCCGGGTTCGGCCGAGGTCGTCAACATGCAGCCGCCCGACGCGCTTCTGAAAAAAGGCATCACCTCGTTGCCGACCCTGGGCGACGGCCGCCAGTCGGGCACGTCGGATTCGCCGTCGATCCTCAACGCCTCGCCGGAAAGCGCGGCGGGGGGCGGCCTGGCCTGGCTGCGCACCGGCGACGTCATCCGCATCGACCTGAATACTGGCCGTTGCGACATGCTGGTCGACGACGAAACGATCGAATCGCGCAAAAAAGACGGCTTGCCGCCGATCCCGGCCTCGGCTACCCCGTGGCAGGAGATTTACCGCAGCACGGTGTCGCAACTGCACACGGGTGGCGTGATGGAACCGGCGCTGAAATATACAAAGATCGCCGAAAACATGCCGCGCCATAACCACTGAATTCGGGGCGGCGATGCTGCATTGCATCGTCGCCTTTTTTCGTGGTAGCGTTAACATTAACGCCTTTGAAATCAGGCGAAAAATCAGCGCAAACCCTTACAGTTTATGACTCTTTTGGCGACAAAAGCTTGCCTGAAAGTCGTATTGACATTAAGACTTCATTAAGCGGCTCTAAAAACAGGCGAAAAGCCATAATGCCACGTCGCGAGATGCAAAACCTCACGGGCAAGAGCTCGTCGGGCAAGGGATACGGGCAAAAGCCCGTCAGGAAGGGAGTTAAAGAGGTATGGCCTCCACAGCAAAGACTGTGAACATGGGTCTGGTCATGGGGCTCGCCATCGGCGCGGCGCTGGGCGGGCTTTTGTTCGGTTACGACACCGCCGTGATCAACGGCGCCGTCGAATCCATCAAGCACAATTTCATCGACCCGCGGACCATGCTCACCGAGCTGGAACGTAACAACCTGTTCGGCTGGGCGACCGGCATGGCGCTGCTCGGCTGTGTCGTCGGCTCGATCGTCGCGGGCTTCACGGCCACCGCCTTCGGCCGCCGCGGCGGCATGATGATCGCCGCCGTCCTGTTCTTCTTCTCGTCGATCCTGTCGGGCTATCCCGAAACCGGCCTGGCGCCGCTGGGCGGCCTGGGCGTCCACGCGCTCACGCCCTTCATGGTCTACCGCTTCATCGGCGGCGTCGCCATCGGCATGGCCTCGCTGATCTCGCCGCTGTACATCGCCGAAATCGCGCCTGCCAAGCAACGCGGCCTGCTGGTGACCTTCCAGCAACTGGCCATCGTCGGCGGCATTCTGCTGGTCGCGATCGTCAACCTGTACATCCAGCGCCTTGGCGGCAACAACGACACCTGGGTCGACAGCGTCGGCTGGCGCTACATGCTGGCCTCGTGCGGTATCCCCGCCGGCCTGTTCTTCCTGGCTGCGCTGATGATGCCGGACACCCCGCGCTGGTACGTGATCAAGGGGAAGGAAGACAAGGCGCGCGAGCTGCTGCTCAAGCTCAACGACGTTGAAACGACCGAAGTGACGATCGCCGAAATCAAGGGTTCGATGACCCAGCATTCGGGCAAGCTGTTCTCGTTCGGCGTCGGCGTCATCCTGGTCGGCATCCTGCTGTCGGTCTTCCAGCAGTTCGTCGGCATCAACGCGGTGCTCTACTACTCGAACCTGATGTTCAAGAACATCGGCCTGGGTCGTGACGCGGCCTTCCTGCAAACCGTCATCATCATGGCGACCAACGTGGTCTTCACGCTCGTCGCGACCTTTACCGTCGACAGCTGGGGCCGCAAGCCGCTGCTGATCCTCGGCGGCTTCATCATGGCCGCGGCCATGATCGCCATGGGCTTCATGTTCCAGACCAAGATGGAAGGCACGGCCCTGCTCGGCGCCGCCATGCTCTACGTCGCCGGCTTCGCCCTGTCGTGGGGCCCGGTCGTGTGGGTCATGCTGTCGGAACTGTTCCCGAACTCGATCAAGGGTCCGGCCATGTCGATCGCCGTCGCCGCGCAGTGGATTTCGAACTTCGTCGTCACCTGGTCGTTCCTCGTCATCGACGGCGACACGCACCTGAACGCCATGTTCAACCACGGCTTCGCCTACTACATGTACGGCGGCTTCTCGATCCTGGCGGCGCTGTTCGTCTGGAAGTTCGTGCCCGAAACCAAGGGCCGCACCCTGGAGGCCATCGAAAGCCTCTGGAAGAAGCACTAATCCGTGTTTTGACACAGGAAACGGCGGGGTTCTTAAAGACCCCGCCGTTTTTATGTCTGCCGGCCGATGCGCAAGCCTCACGGCAGGAAGATTGCAAAAAGTAGCGACGCGCAGACGTCGCAACGACTAAAAACGATAAGGCCTTAGATCATGCTGCGTCTCACCGTCCAGGACAGCGTTCTCGAGATCGACCCCGACAACGGTGCGGCCATCCGCCGCTACGCCAAGGGCAGCCGTGAGGTCATGCGCGCGGCGAAAGACGGCGAGACCGATCCGCTGGAGACCGCCAACTTTCCGCTCGTGCCATGGTGCAACCGCCTGCGCGACGGCGCCTTCGTCTTCGAAGGGCACAAGGTCAAGCTGCCGCCGAATTTCATGGATACGCCGCACCCGCTGCACGGCCACGGCTGGATGGTGCCCTGGCGCGTGGTGGAGTCATCTTCGTCGCGTGCGGCGCTCAGCTATACGCACCAGCCCGACGAATGGCCTTGGAGCTATGAGGCAACGCTGGTTTATGAACTGCGCCCCGACGGCCTGCGCTGTTACCTTTCGGTCAAGAACCTGTCGCAGGCCATCATGCCGGCGGGCCTGGGTTTCCATCCCTATTTCAACCGCACGCCGCAGACGCGCCTGAAGGCGACGGTGGACGGCGTCTGGCTGTCGGACGACGAGGTCCTGCCGCGCAACTGGCATGCTGGCGCCCTGAAGAAGCACTGGACCGAGGGCGACGTGGTCAGTCACGATGTGACCATCGACAACTGCTATACGGGCTTCAAGGGCAAGGCGGAGTTTTTCGAAGGCGACCGGCTGACGCATATCCTGCGCGCCTCGCCCAACTGCCACTGGCTGCACATCTTCGCGCCCATCCACGACCAGAGCTATTTCTGCGCCGAACCGGTCGACCATATGCCGGACCCGTTCAACCAGCCCAATTCCGGCCTGAAGTGCCTGAAGGCCGGGGCGACCGACATGGTGTGGATGGATTTGACCGTCGTGGATTAATTCGCGTGAAATTATAATACATTTGCCGGCATAAAATCCTGTGCTACAGCCTGAATACGCTCCGAAGCCCCTTCACATGCGCCGCTTTGCGCATTAATGGTCGGACAATTATACAGGCGAGGAAAAAACAAGGTATGTTCTCGATGTTCAGTAAACCCCTCAAGATCGGTCTCGTTGGCCTGGGCAAGATTGCCGTCGATCAGCATATCCCGTCGATCAATGCCAACAAGAACCTGAAGCTGGTGGCCGGCGCTTCGCCGAACGGCCGCCCAGAGGGTATCGTCGCTTATCCGACGCTCGACGAGATGCTTCAACGCCATCCCGATATCGAAGCCGTCGCCATCTGTACCCCGCCGCAAATCCGCTTCGGCATCGCCAAACAGGTGATCGACGGCGGCCGTCACGTCTTCCTTGAAAAGCCGCCCGCGGGGACGCTGGGCGAGGCCGATGAAATCAAGCGCCTGGCCGCCGCCAGGGGCGTGACTGTGCTGGCCAGCTGGCACTCGCGTTTCGCGCCGGCGGTCGAGGCCGCTCGCAAGTGGATCGCGGCGCGCAAGCTGAAGAGCGTCAAGGTCGTGTGGAAGGAAAACGTGCGCCAGTGGCACCCCGGTCAGAAGTGGATTTTCGAGGCCGGGGGCATGGGCGTGTTCGACCCGGGCATCAATTCGCTGTCGATCGTGACGCGCATCCTGCCCGAAGCCGTCTTCGTCAAGAAGGCCGACCTGCACTTTCCGGGCAATTGCGACGCGCCGATTCAGGTCGAAATGGACATGATCAGCGGCAGCGTTCCCGTGCGCGCCGAATACGACTTCCTGCAGACCGGCATCCAGACCTGGAGCATTTATGTCGAGGCCGAGTCGGGTGAGACGATGAACCTGCACCTCGGCGGCACCGAGATGGAGGTCGACGGCAAGACGGTGCTGAAGGAAAAGGAAGCCGAATACCCCGGGCTTTACGCGCACTTCTACGACCTGGTGCGCGGTAAGACCTCGGACGCGGACTTCTCGCCGCTGCGTATCGTCGCCGACGCCATGCTGATCGGCAAGCGCATCGTGGCGCCGGACTATATCGAGTAGCTTGCGCCAAACGGCAAAAAAGGAAAGGCTCCGGATCGCTCCGGAGCCTTTCTTGTATCGGGTCAATTGCCTGACCTGTTTCCGGCCTATTTCGGATCTTCGACGAACTCGACTTCCTCGGCATTGGTGCGCGAGACGCGGGCGACGCGCAGGGCATTGGTCGAGCCCGACTTGCCGAAGGGCATGCCGGCGACGATGACGATGTCCTGGCCCGGTTCGGCGATGCCTTCGCTGCGCGCGATCTTGGTGGCGACGGCGACGGTTTCGGTCATCGAGTGGGTGACCGGCGCGACGACCGGGTGCAGACCCCAGGTCAGTGCCAGGCGGCGCGCGGTTTCGACATTCGGCGTCAGGCCGAGGATGGGCGAAGTAGGCCGTTCGCGCGCGACGCGCAGCGCCGTGCTGGCCGAATTGGTCAGCGCGGCGATGGCGACGGCGTCGATCGTCTGCGCGACCTGACGGGCGGCGGCGGCGATGGCGCCGGACGTCGACTTTTCCGGATCCGGGCGGCGGCGGTCGGTCAGGCCGCGCCAGCCGTCGTCCTTTTCGACCCGGGCGACGATGCGGTCCATGATGGTGACGGCTTCGACCGGGTACTGGCCGGCGGCGGTTTCGGCCGACAGCATGACGGCGTCGGCGCCGTCGAACACGGCGGTCGCCACGTCCGAGGCTTCGGCGCGAGTCGGGGTGGGGGCCGAAATCATCGATTCCAGCATTTGCGTCGCGACGATGACCGGCTTGCCCATCTGGCGGGCGGTCATGACGATGCGCTTTTGCGCCAGCGGCACTTCTTCCGGCGGAAGCTCAACGCCCAGGTCGCCGCGGGCGACCATGACGGCGTCGGACAGGCGCATGATCTCATCGAGATTGTCGAGCGCTTGCGGCTTTTCCAGCTTGGACAGCACCCAGGCGCGGCCCTTGATCAGGTCGCGGGCTTCCAGCACGTCCTCGGGACGCTGCACGAAGCTGAGGCCGATATATTCGACGCCGCGCTGCAGGGCGAACTCCATGTCCGAGCGGTCTTTTTCCGTCAGGGCCGGGATCGGCAGGACGACGTCGGGGACGTTGACGCCCTTGCGGTCCGACAGGCGGCCGCCGATGACCACGATCGTTTCCAGGTGGTCTTCACGCACATGGGTGACGCGCAGCTTCAGCTTGCCGTCGTCGAGCAGCAGATGCGAACCGATCTGGGCGGCGGCGATGATTTCGGGGTGGGGCAGGGTGGCGCGGCGCGAATCGCCCGGCGTCGGGTTGAGATCGAGGCGGAAGGTCTGGCCTGGATTGAGGATGACCGCGCCGCCCATGAAGCGGCCGACACGCAGTTTCGGCCCCTGGACGTCGGCGAGAATCCCGATCGGATGCTTGGTCTTGGCTTCCAGTTCGCGGATCAGCTCGATATTGCGGCCATGGTCCTCATGGCTGCCGTGCGAGAAGTTGAGGCGGAAGACATCGGCCCCGGCATGCAGCAGTTGCGCCATCATTTCGGCGTTCGAGCTGGCAGGCCCCAGGGTGGCGACGATCTTGGTCTTGCGGCGGCGGAGGATTTTCAAGGGCGCAACTCTCGTAATAGGGGGCGTTTTTCGCGTCGGACAAAGCCTACATGTGCCGTCGGGTCAAGAGAAAACTGACTCGTTTTCCCAAAGCGTCGCAACAAATGACAGCGCTGACAATCTTCTTGCCAAACGGCTCGGGCTGCTCCTAGCATAAACATTTATCGTAAATAATAAGACAACCGGAAAAGAACGGCGACCCGAATGGCGTTGCAAAAAACGCAACGGCGTTAACATTTTTCGAGTCCGGCGAACCCTGGACAGAACTTCTCCCGTATGAGGGGCAGGGCTTGGCAATTGTCAGGCAATTCAAGTAGAAAGAGGCCTCGCAGGTGGGGAGGGTCGCACTTTTTCGCTTGCCAACCCGGTAAAAACCCGGCTTTCTGCAATTTGATTTATTTAATTGTCGAAGGCTAGGTGGCTTCCTCCTTCGTCAGAAACGTTAACAGGTAGGTACATGTCCAACTCCGCAGCAACGCCCAAAACCGGAGGCGGTGGCCTCTTACTGGCCGTCGTCTACGTCACCGCCCTCTTTTTCATCTGGGCCTTCGTCACCAATCTGATCGACCCGCTCGTCAAGAGCATGAAGGTCATCTACACGCTGACGGACGCCGAAGCCCAGCTCAACCAGTTCGCCTTCTTCATCGCCTACGGCATCATGTCGATCCCGTCGGCCGCCTACCTGGCCAAGAACGGCTACGCCAAGTCGATCATCCTCGGCCTCATCGGCATCGTCGCCGGCTGCCTGATCGCCTGGTCGACCACCTTCTCGCATAACTTCATCACCGTTCTGCTCGGCCTGTTCGTGGCGGCCTCGGGCATCACCCTCCTGCAGGTCGCGGCCAACCCGCTGATCGCCTCGATGGGTAACCCGAAGGGCGCGCACTTCCGCCTGAACCTGTCGCAAGCCTTCAACTCGATGGGCGCCTTCCTCGGCGGCATGTTCGGTTCGAAGTTCCTGCTCAGCGGCCCGCTGTTCGAAAAGGACGTCATCATCACCGAAGCCATGAAGGCCACCGGCCTCGGCTTCGTGACCAATGTCTACCTGACGATCGCCGCCATCCTGGCCGTCTTCACCCTGGCCGTCTTCATGGTCCGCAACACGGTCACGGCCAACTCGCCGAAGATGGCCGAGCACGCCGAATCGCCGTTCTCGGCCTTCAAGTCGAAGTGGGCCAACCTCGGCTCGCTGGGCATCTTCCTGTATGTCGGCGCCGAAGTCTGCGTGATCTCGGGCATGATCTTCTTCCTTGAGCAAAAGCAGATCCTGAACATCCCGTCGCAGGTCGCCGGCTTTGTCGGCCCCGTCTTCATGCTGTTCGCCATGTTCGGCCGCTTCATCGGCTCGTGGCTGATGACCTTCATTAAGGCGACGACCATGCTGACCGTCGTGGCCCTGGGTGCGACCATCCTCTGCATCATCGTCATCGCCACTTACCACATGGACGCGAACCCGCTGAACGGCACCTTCCCGATCCCGACCTTCCCCGGCACCTATAACGCGCCGCTGACGACGGGCTTCATCCCGGGCTTTGCCGCCATCCTGATCGGCCTGTTCAACTCGATCATGTTCCCGACCATCTTCACGCTGACGCTGGAACGTTCGTCGGCTCCGGCATCGGCCACCTCGGGCCTGATGTGCATGGCCATCTGCGGCGGCGGTTTCATCTCGGTCGCCTACGGCTTCGCGGTCGACCAGTTCCTGGCCCACTTCCCGGTCGGCGCCCGTTCGCTCGCCTTCTGTGTGCCGCTGGTCTGCTACCTCTACGTCCTGTGGTTCGCCCAGGCCGCCAAGAAGGCCCCGACCCATGCCATCGAAGAAGGCGTTTCCGCCGGCCACTAACCGGTGACTTCCATCATCCCCCGGGGTTCGCCGCAACGCGGCCCCGGGGGAATTTATATGCGTACCAACCCGCCCGGAGTGGCGGGAGGAATGTAACAAACTTTTCGGGACGGACAGAACCTATGCTTTATGTCGGCGTTGATTTCGGGGGTACCAAGATCGAGGCAGCGGCCTTGTCGTACGACGGGGAATTCCTGTCGCGGCAGCGCGAGCCGAACCCCGGAAACTATGAGGACGCCGTCAGGGTCGTCTGCGACCTGATCGCCCGTGTCGAGGCGGAAGCCCGCATCAAGGATCCCAATCTCGTTCACCGCGTCGGCACGATCGGTGTCGGCGCCCCCGGTTCGGTCAGCCCGCGCACCGGTGTGATGCGCAACGCCAACTCGACCTGGCTGAACGGCAAGACCTTCCGCGAAGACCTCGAAACCGCCCTGCAACGTCCGGTGCGCCTGGCCAACGACGCCAACTGTCTCGCCTTGAGCGAAGCCATCGACGGCGCGGCCAAGGGCCTGAAGTCGGTCTTCGCCATCATCGTCGGTACGGGCTGCGGCGGCGGCCTGGTGGTCGATGGCCACCTGGTTGAAGGCGCCAACGGCGTCACCGGCGAGTGGGGGCATATTCCGCTGCCTTGGCCGCGTCCTGAAGAATATCCCGGTCCCACCTGCTGGTGCGGCCAGAAGAGCTGCCTTGAGACCTGGGTGTCGGGTTCGGGCTTTGCGCGCGATTTCAAACAGGTCACCGGCCGCCCTCTGCGCGGCGAAGAGATTATCGAAGCGATGCGCAAGGGCGACGCCGAGGCCGAAGCCGCCTTCGACCGTCTGATCGATCGTCTGGGCCGCGGCATGGCCGTCGCCGTCAACATGATCGATCCCGACGCCTTCGTCTTCGGCGGCGGCCTGTCGAATGTGCCCGAGCTCTATGAGCGCCTGCCGGGCAAGATCAAGCCGTACGTCTTCAGCGATTCCTGGGAGGCGGCGCTGGTCCCGGCCAAGTGGGGCGACTCGTCAGGCGTACGCGGCGCGGCCCAGCTCTGGCAGCAGGGCCGCTGATTGATGGAAGGCGCGCCGTGTGACATGGTGCGCACCATGACGAAGACGCCGTTCCTGACCGCGCTGATTCTGCTGCTGGCCGCCTCGGGGAGCCATGCCCAGACGCGCGTGCACGGCACCTTCCCCGGACATGGCCCACGGCCGCAACCTGTCGCAGCGCCTGCGCCCGTTGAGCCGGCCCTGTCTGCGTCGAAGCCCAAAAGCTGGCGCGCCGAAGACTATCCGGCATCGGATCAAACGCCGCCGCCTACGCCTCCACCGCCGTCAACGGGCCCGAAGCCCGACGTGACCATCGCGGTCACCGGGGGGATGGTCGGCGGAACGTCGCTTGACGACGACACCTACGCTTTCAAGGGCATCCCGTTTGCCCGTCCGCCGGTCGGCGCCTTGCGCTGGACGCCGCCGCAGCCACCGGAGCCGTGGAAGGGCGTGCGCTATGCGACCGAAAGCGCTTCGGCCTGCCTTCAGGTCTCCTACGGTTGGAATGCCGACCTGGCGCAGTCGAGTTCCGAGGACTGTCTCTATCTCGAAATCCGGTCCAGCGTGCTCGATCCGGCGGCGAAGATGCCCGTCATGGTTTTCATCCACGGCGGCGCCAATCGGGCCGGCGGCGGGGCAGGGACGATTTCGTCGGCCCTGGTGACCCGCGACGTCGTACTGGTGTCGATCCAGTACCGCCTGGGCGTCTTCGGCTTCCTGTCGCATCCCGCGCTGACGGCCGAAAGCCCGGACCATGCTTCGGGCAACTATGCCCTGATGGACCAGATTGCTGCCTTGCAATGGGTGCGCGACAATATCGCCAAATTCGGCGGCGATCCCGACAATGTCACCCTCTTCGGCCACAGCGCCGGCGCACAGGATGTCGGTCTGCTGATGAGCTCGCCGCTGGCGCGCGGCCTGTTCCACAAGGCGATCGAGGAAAGCGGCCCGCCACAGTTCGGCCTGCCGCCGCGCACGCTTGCCGAAAACGAAGCCATGGGCGTCGATCTGGCCGGCCAGTACAGCAAGTCCGCTCCGGACAGCGCCAGGGCCCTGGCCGACCTGCGCCGCGCACCGGCCGCCGAACTTCAGGCCGCGGCAGACCGCCTGAAAGTGCCCGTCGACGACGCCAGCTTCATCTGGCTGCAAGCCGTGGTCGACGGCCACGTCCTGCCCCGTTCACCCTATGAGGTGTTCCGCAGCCTCGACCAGGCGCCGGTGCCGCTGATCATCGGCGTGTCGGCGCAGGAGCTGGGCCTGTATGGGGGCAAGGCCGCTGTCTATCCGACGGCGCAGAAGGCCTTCGGTTCGAAATTCCTGCGGGCGCTTGGCGTCTATGGCCTCGATGTCAAGAAGACGGCCAAGGACGATCCGGTCATGGGCGATGTCGCCATGCAGATGTCGACCGACCTCATGATGCGCTGTCCGTCGGACTGGACGGCGTGGCACGTCAATGCAGCCAGGCAGTCGGCCTGGCTCTATCAGCTCGACGTCGACGCCACGGGCAATACCGTTCACCATGGCTCGGAACTGGCCTTCGTCTTCAACGGGCGTCCGCGCGGCAAGACCGCCGCCGAATGGCCGCCGTTGCTCGACTACTGGGCCAATTTCGCATGGGACGGCCATCCGAACGGCCGTGGCGTGCCGGACTGGCCGGCCTATGGCCGCGAAGGCAACTATATCGAATTCACCCGCGAGGGCGCCGTCGCCAAGGCGGCCATGCGCCTGCGTGTCTGCGAACTGCGCGACACGCCCTGATTTGCGTCGGGCGTGTCGCTCCGCTATGACACGGACATGAGTGAAATCGCTTCGCCTTCGGCCGTCTCGCCGGCCCTGTCCGGCCGGTTCGCCGACGACGGCCATGAAAGCTGGGTCCGCGTCTATTACGAAGACACGGATTTTTCGGGGGTCGTCTACCACGCCAACTACCTGCGCTATTTCGAGCGAGGGCGTTCGGACTTCCTGCGCATGGCGGGGATAAGCCATACCGAACTGGCGGTGTTGCCGGAGCCACTGGCCTTCGCCATCGCCCGGGTCGATGTCCGCTTTCACCGGCCGGCGCGCATCGACGACCTGATCCGCATCGTCACTCAACCGGCGACCGTCCGGGCGGCCTCCTTCTCGCTGACCCAGCGCGCGGAATGCGGCGGACACCTGCTGGCCGAAGCGATGGTCGAAGTCGTCTGCATCAATCTGGACAACCGGCCGCGCCGTCTGCCGAAAGACCTGGCGCACAAGGTGTCGCCGGAAGGCTGGCCGACCGGTGCTACGGGAAAAAACGACGGGTCGCCATAGAAATGTCGCGGAAACTGGTGCAGAGTGGCCCCGAATTCGGATTCACCTTTCCGGTTAACGATGTTAACAAATCGCCGGAATGGGCCATAAGTCCTTTGGGGGCCGCGCTCCGCGGCGTATCGTAAAACATATGAGGAGTGCGTTATGGACGCCAGTCATTCGTCTGCAGGCGCCTTGAACTTCATTCAGCTGTTCCTGCATGCCGACATCGTCGTCCAGGTGATCATGGGCGCGCTGGCGCTGGCGTCGCTCTGGTCGTGGGCGGTGATCATCCAGAAGACCTTTGCGCTGGGCCGCGTCAACAAGGAGGCCGACAGCTTCGAGGCGACGCTGGGGTCGGGCCGCGCGCTCGACGACATCGCCGCCGGCCTCGGCAACCATCCCAAGGAACCGTTCCAGAAACTGCTGGTCGTCGTGACCGGCGTCTGGCGCGACGCCAAGGGCCGGCCGCTGTCGGGCGCCTCGGGCGACATCCTGATCGCCCAGGCCGACCGTGAGCTCAACCACATCATTTCGGGCGAGGCGGACTCGATCGAAGAGGGCCTCAGCCTGCTGGCGGTCATCGCCACGGCGTCGCCCTTCATCGGCCTGTTCGGTACGGTCTGGGGCATCATGAACGCCTTCTCGGCGATCGCCAGCCAGGGCGACACCAACCTGACGACGGTGGCCCCAGCCATTTCCGAAGCGCTGTTCGCCACGGCCATGGGCCTGGGCGCGGCCATTCCGGCCTACATCGCCTTCAACCTGTTCAATGCCAAGGTGTCGCGCTTCGTGTCGCGCATGGAAGGTTTCGCCGACGAGCTGATGGTGTCGCTGACGCGCCGCATCGGCGACAAGGTCGCGAGCTGAGGGAGAGGGAACCATGGCTCTCGGAGGATCAGGTTCGGGTTCGGGCGGCCGCCGGCGGTCCAGCCGTCGTGGCCGGCGTGCCGCGTTGTCGGAAATCAACGTCACCCCGATGGTCGACGTCATGCTGGTGCTGCTGATCATCTTCATGATCTCGGCGCCGCTTTTGACGTCTGGCATCAAGATCCAGCTGCCCAAGACGGAGGCGGCCGCGCTCAAGGACGAGGGCGAGCCCGTCACCGTGTCGATCGACGAAAAGGGCGCGCTGTACGTCAAGGACGATCCCGCGACCTATGAGCAGCTGGCGCCGCGCCTGCTGGCCATGACCAGCGGCGATACGTCCAAGCCCATCTATGTCCGCGCCGCCGGCGCCGCGTCCTACGACACGGTGGCCAAGGTGATGGCCAAGCTGTCGACCTCGGGCTTCGTCAAGATCAATCTCCTGACCGAGACCATGGGCAAGACCGCCGCCGCCTCCAGCTCCAGTGCCGCCGCTCAGTAATGATCAGCACCGCCGACAGGTCCAGGAACAACAGATACGGGCTGCCGTTCATCGCGGCCCTGCTGCTGCACGTCGGCCTGGTTCTGCTGGCCTGGGTGTCGTGGGTGGCCGCGCCGAAACCGGCCGTGGTCGCCAGCGTGCCGGTGGAACTGGTGTCGCAGGTGCCGATGCACGAGCAGATGGAGACGCCGGTCGACAAGCTGGCGGTGAAGACCCCGACGCCGGAACCGGCGCCCGAGGAAACGCCCAAGCCGACGCCGCAGCCTGTGCCTGCGCCCAAGCTGCCCGTGCCGGCGCCGCAGAAGGAAGTGGTCAAGCCCGAGCCGGTCAAGACGCCGCCGGTAAAGCCGACCCCTGCGCCGCCGAAGCCCGTGGCCAAGGAAACGCCCGCGCCGCCCGACAAGAACGGCATGAAGAAGCCGCAGCCCGACACCAAGGCCAAGCCGGCCGAAAAGGCCGCGCCGCCGCCCAAGCCGTCGCTGGACCTCAATGCCCTGTCGCAGATCGCGGCCCAGCCGTCGAAGTCGCATACGCGCACCCCGGCCCAGGCCAATACCCACGCGACCAACGGTAATTCGAACTTCGGCGCGGCACCGGCTGATGCCGGCGCCCAGACCGCGCTGACGGCCCTGACCAAGCGGCTGCAGGGCCTGTGGAATCCGAGCTGCGACGTGCCGGGCTTCAACACCGTGCACCCGGACATCCGCTTCATGATTTCGCCGAACGGCCGCGTGGTCCAGGGACCTGAATGGGTCAACGGCCGCAAGGATCCGATCTGGGAAGCCGCCGCGTCGCGCGCCAAGAGCGCCGTCAAGCAGGGCGAGCTGTACGACGACCTGCCGAAAGAGCTTTATAACCAGTGGATAACCATCACCTTCGATGGTCATGGCGCCTGCAGCTGACCGGTGGCGAAATTCGCGCCATAAAAATGCACATAAGTGCATTTACGACGAGACTGAAACACAAGAGGACAAGACCCATGCCGACACCGCCCTCCGTCTTCCCGATGACCAAGCGCAGCCTGCTGGCCATGGCGGCGGGCACGGCCGGACTGATGGCGGCGCCTTCGGTCCTCGCGCAGGACAGCGGGCTGCACGGCACGGTCGACCAGGGCAATATCCAGCCGCTGCCGATCGCCATCGACATCACCTCGCCGGCCGACGCCCAGGGCAATTCGCTGGGCGCGCAGATTTCCAAGGTCGTGGCTGCCGACCTCGAACGTTCGGGCTATTTCAAGCCGATCGATCCCAACGCCTTCATCGACCATGAACTCGACGTGAAGGTCATGCCGAACTTCGACCACTGGCGCACGATCAACGCGCAATATCTGTCGAACGGCCAGGTGCGCACCGATGCGGACGGCCGGCTGGCGGTCGACTTCCAGCTGTGGGATGTCTTCGGCACCAAGGATCCCAAGGATGTGCTGATCAGCCAGACCATGACCGCGGCGCCGGAAAACTGGCGGCGCGTGGCCCACAAGATCGCCGACCTCATCTACGAAAAGCTGACCGGCCAGGACGGCTACTTCGACACCCGCATCGTCTTCGTCGCCGAAAGCGGCAAGCGCGGCGCCCGCGTCAAGCGCCTGGCCATCATGGACCAGGACGGTTTCGGCGCATCCTACCTGACCGACGGCTCGCTCAAGGTCATGACGCCGCGCTTTTCTGCGGACAGCCAACTGGTCGCCTACATGGCCCTGTCGGCGGATTCGGCGCGCATCTACATCTTCAATCTCGAGACCGGCCGCCAGGAATCGGTCGGCGAGGTCAAGGGCATGGCGTTCGCGCCGCGCTTTTCGCCCGATGGCTCCAAGCTGGCCTTCAGCGTGTCGCAGGCCGGCGCCACCAACATCTATGTCATGGACCTGTCGTCGAAACGCACGGCACGGCTGACCAGCGGCGCGGCCATCAACACCTCGCCGTCCTTCTCGCCCGACGGTTCGCAGATCGCCTTTACGTCAGACCGCGGCGGCAGCCCGCAAATCTACCTGATGGGCGCCGACGGCGGCAATGTCCGCCGCATCACCTTCGGCGGCGGCATCTATTCGACGCCGGTCTTCAGCCCCAAGGGCGACCTGATCGCCTTTACGAAACAGTCGGGCGGCCGCTTCTCGATCGGTGTCATGAAGCCCGACGGTTCGGGCGAAAAGCTTCTGACCTCGTCCTACCTGGAAGAGGGGCCGACCTGGGCGCCCAACGGCCGCTACATCATGTTCTTCCGCGAACCGCCGGGCGGTTCGCCGTCGCTGTGGATGGTCGAGGCGGGCGGGCGTATCGAACGGCCGGTTCCCTATACCGGCGGGGCGTCCGACCCGGCCTGGTCTCCCCTTTCGAAATAGGTGACGGGGACATTTTTTCGCTTGTGCAGCGATTTTAACACTTGTGTTTGACAAAAGCGAAATTGCATAAGAAGGTGAAAAGATTAACGCCTTTTGTGCATATTCCAGTCACAAAACTATGAGAAGGAACCCGGGCGAGGTTCCACCTTTGGTGAAGGATAAGATATGTCGATCAAGACCAAAACCGTTGTCAAAACGGCCCTTGTGGCCTTTGTTCTGACCTCTGTCGCTGCCTGTTCGGAAAAGCCGAAGCCCGTGGTCGAGGCCCCGCCGCCCCCCAAGGTGGCTGAGCAGGCTCCCCCGGCGCCTCCGCCCCCGGTACGTCCGGTCGAAACCGCGCCGGCCGGCATCGTTCCGGGCTCGCAGCAGGACTTTGTCGTCAATGTCGGCGACCGCGTCTATTTCGACACCGACCAGTCGTCGATCCGCACCGATGCGCAAGGCATCCTGAGCGCGCAAGCCGCCTGGCTGAACCGTTACCCGGCCGTCCGCATCCGTATCGAAGGCAATGCCGACGAACGCGGCACCCGTGAATACAACTTCGCGCTCGGCGCCCGCCGCGCCGAAGCCGTTTCGGAATTCCTGACCTCGAAGGGCGTCGATCCGTCGCGTGTCTCGACGATTTCCTACGGCAAGGAACAGCCGATCAACCCTGGCTCGGATGAAGACGCCTGGGCGGCCAACCGCAACGCGCACACCGCGCTGACCGCGGGCGCCAAGTAAGCGTTTCGCCAGAAAGTTTCAAAGCTCCCCGCTGTTGCGGGGGGCTTTTTCATGTTCAGTATGTGCGCGTGTAACGGTGGGGATTTACGTCTTATTTCAGCCCCGCTAAGGTGTTAGCCAGGACGGCGAAAATAGCTGATGCACCGGGACCGCCGTCCGGGGTGTTTGTTTGTAAGGCGGGGAGACATCATGCGGGACCATCGCTTGGGATATGGGCTGAGGATGAAGCTGGCGGCCGGTATGACCGGCCTGGCGTTGGTGGCGTCGCTGGGTGCGACGCTTTCGGCCAGTTTCGCGCCGACGTCGGCGCACGCGCAGCTGTTCAAGACGGACGACGACGAGGACGATCCCAACCAGAAGCCGACCGACAGCACGGTGTGGGACGCCAAGCGCCTGCAGAAGCTCGACCGCAATGTCCGCAAGCTGGAACGTTCCGTGGCGCGCGTCGAGAACAAGGCGGCGCCGCCGATCCTGATCGAGCCCGATCCGGAAGTCGTGGCGCTTCAGGCGACCGTCGATACCCTGTCGCGCAAGCTCGACCAGCACAATGCCACCATCACGCAACTGACGGCGCAACTCGAGGAATCGCAGCACCAGAACCAGGTGCTGCAAACCAAGCTCGATGCCCTGACAGCGCGCATGGACACCCTGACCAAGCGCGCAGACCTCAGTGAAGCGCACCTCAAGGACATCGATACGCAACTGGCGCCGCCGCCGCCGCCGCCGCCTTCGACCGGCGACGCGCAAAGCGATTTCGAGCGCGCTTTCAACCTGATGACCTCGGGCAAGACCGATGACGCCACGCGCGCCTTCGAATCCTTCACCACGACCTGGCCGGAAGCCGCGCAACTGCCGGAGGCCTGGTTCCGCCTCGGCCAGCTGCGCGCCATGAAGCAGGACAATGCCGGCGCCATCGCGGCCTATGCCACGGCGCTCAAGGGCTGGCCCAAGACTTCGTGGGCACCGGAAGCAACGGTTAAGCTGGCCAATGCCCTGGCCGACGCCAACCGTCCGACCGAGGCCTGCCAGGCCGTCGCGCAGTTCGACAAGCTCTATGCCAAGATGGCGACGACCGACTCGAAGGCCCTGGCCAAGACCGTCAAGGTTCGCGCCAAGTGCCCGGCCTGACGCACGCGCTGAAGGACGACTTCCTCCTTTTTGACCATTATCTCGACGGACGCGCCGACCACCCGGTCGGCGTTGCCGTTTCTGGCGGAGGCGATTCCGTCGCCCTGCTGTACAGGCTGGCCGAATGGGGCCGCCGCCCGCTTCATGTCTTCTGCGTCGACCACGGCATCAATCCGTTGAGCGGCCAGTGGACGGACAGCGCCGCGCGTCATGCCGAAGCGGCCGGCGCGGATTTCACGGCCTTGCGGTGGAGTGGCGAAAAGCCGGTCACCGGGCTGGCCGCCGCGGCGCGAACGGCGCGCCATGCCCTGCTGGCCGAAGCGGCGCGCCAGGCCGATATTCGCGTCCTGTGCCTGGCGCATACGGCTGACGATATTGCCGAGGCGCGGCTGATGCGGGCGCAGGGCTCGAGCGTGGGGGCGCCGGCCGTGTGGAGCCCGTCTCCGGCCTGGCCGCAGGGCCGCGACATTTTCCTGTTTCGTCCTCTGCTCCGGCAACGCCGGGACGACCTTCGGGCGTGGCTTCGCGGGCGGAATATCGGCTGGATCGAAGACCCGGCCAACGACAATCCGGCGTCCTTGCGGGCCCGTGCGCGCAAAGCCCTGGCCGGGCAGGCCGTGCCCGCGGACGTGACGCCGCGACCGGTCCGGCCCCATGTCATCATGGCGTCGCCGTTGGCTGATCTGGGGCTTCTGCCTTTTGATCCGAAAGACCTGCCGCACGAGGCCGCGCTCCGCCTTTTGTCGGCCGCCGCTGTCTGCGCGGGAGGGCGCGACCGTCTGCCGCGCCGGGACAGCCTGGAGCGCGCGCTTGAGGCGATCCGCTCAGGAAAGACCGCGACTTTGGCCGGCGCGCGCATCGAAAATAGCATGATTATCCGCGACTTCGGCGATATCGGCCGCAACGGACAGCCGGAACTGGCGCTCGAAGCCGGGCAGGAAACCGTGTGGGATGGCCGTTTCGTCCTTGAAACGCGCCGGGATGCGGTCGCCAGGCCTTCGGGAGCCGTAAGGTCTGCCCTGTCTGAGCGCGATCGCGCGGCGCTTTCAAGGCTTCCGGCGGTTCTGCGTACGGTGGTGCCGACAATCGACTTCGGCGAAGGCCCGCTTCTTGCTTGGCCTGGGACGGATGACCATTGTGGGACGGTGCGGAGCCGCTGTCTGGTCCTGCCGCGCTTTAATGCGGCGACCGGTGCGGTGACACGGGAAAGTGATCTTGCTACGGACGTATAAACGCCTGTAGCAAAACGTCACGACCCTCCCTATATCGCAAGGGCTGAACCGACACGTTATCCGGGGATTTATGCCCCGTTTGCGCGAAGGAAACGTTTCGCCGATTGGCGGGGCGGTGAAACGAGACTAACATTTTGAGCCGGCCGTGCTTTCGGCCGTCTGCTTTTGAGGATTGAACCTGCATGAACATGCGATCCCTCGCGATTATCGGCGTCGTTCTGGCTCTGCTGGTCGGGCTCTACATCATGGTGTCGGCGCACATGAACGTGTCGCCGCTGACCGGTACGCCCCCGAAGGACATCAACTATTCCGAGCTGATGCAACGGGTGAACGAGGGTCAGATCAAGGACCTGACCATCCATAACGACGACGCGCAGGGGACCTTTATCGACGGCAAGACCAAGTTCAAGGTCACTCTGCCGCCGTTTGAACATGCTGCCCTCGACAATGCGCTCGACGCCAAGAAGGTCGTTGTCCAGTACCAGTCCAACCGCACCTCACTGCTGATGAGCGTGATATCGACCCTTCTGCCGGTCATCCTGATCATCGGCATCTGGATCTTTTTCATGCGCCAGATGCAGGGCGGCGGCCGCGGCGCCATGGGCTTCGGCAAGTCGAAGGCCCGCCTTTTGACCGAGCACAAGAACCGCGTCACCTTCGCCGACGTCGCCGGTGTCGACGAGGCCAAGGAAGAGCTGCAGGAGGTCGTCGACTTCCTGAAGGATCCGTCGAAGTTCCAGAAGCTGGGCGGCAAGATCCCCAAGGGCGCGTTGCTGGTCGGTCCTCCGGGCACCGGCAAGACGCTGCTGGCCCGCGCCGTCGCGGGTGAGGCGGGCGTGCCCTTCTTCTCGATCTCGGGTTCGGACTTCGTGGAAATGTTCGTCGGCGTCGGCGCCTCGCGCGTCCGCGACATGTTCGACCAGGCCAAGAAGAATGCGCCGTGCATCATCTTCATCGATGAAATCGACGCTGTCGGCCGTCACCGCGGCGCCGGTCATGGCGGCGGCAACGACGAACGCGAGCAGACCCTCAACCAGCTGCTGGTCGAGATGGACGGCTTCGAAGCCAATGAAGGCATCATCATGATCGCCGCCACCAACCGTCCGGACGTGCTGGACTCGGCGCTGCTGCGTCCCGGCCGTTTCGACCGTCAGGTGACCGTCCCGAACCCCGACCTGATCGGCCGTGAATCGATCCTGCGCGTGCACATGAAGAATGTGCCGCTGGCCGTCGACGTCAATGTCAAGGTCATTGCGCGCGGTACGCCGGGCTTCTCGGGGGCCGACCTCGCCAACCTGGTCAACGAAGCGGCGCTGATGGCGGCGCGCAAGGATCGCAAGCTGGTCACCATGCGCGACTTCGAAGACGCCAAGGACAAGGTGTTGATGGGCGCCGAGCGCAAGTCGATGGCCATGTCCGAGGAAGAAAAGAAGCTGACGGCCTATCACGAGGGCGGCCACGCCATCATCGCGCTGAAGGTCCCAGAAGCCGATCCGGTGCACAAGGCGACGATCATTCCGCGCGGCCGTGCCCTGGGTATGGTCATGCAGCTGCCGGAAGGTGATCGTTATTCGCAGAACTTCACGCAGATGACGTCGCGCCTGGCCATTCTGATGGGGGGCCGCGTGGCGGAAGAGGTGATCTTCGGCAAGGACAAGATCACGTCCGGCGCGTCGTCCGACATCCAGCAGGCGACCCGCCTCGCCAAGGCCATGGTCACGCGCTGGGGCTATTCGGAGACGCTGGGCCTGGTCAACTACAAGGACTCGGAAGACGAGTACGGCGCCCTGGGCCGCGATACGTCCGAAGCGACGGCCCAGAAGATTGACGATGAGATCAAGCGCCTGGTCCAGGCCGGTTACGACGAAGCCAAGCGCCTGCTGATCGAGAACCTCGAAGGCCTGCATCGCCTGGCCAAGGTCCTGCTTGAACTCGAAACCCTGACGGGCGACGAGATCGTCAAGGTGCTGAACGGCGAGGAGATCAAGCGCGACGAAGCGACTGGCGTCGCCGTCGAGCTGTCGTCGAACGTGGCGGTGCCGGAAACGGAAGTCGCGGCGGAATAGTTACCTGAGCGATCTTTCAGAAAATGCGAAACGGGCAGGTGCGATCCTGCCCGTTTTTGTTTTCTTTACAGCGGTTTATGCTCAATTGCAGCGCGGGGAATGGTTCCCGAACCCTTAAACGAATCGCATTTCGTTATGAGATTGTTAAGGACGTTGGGCGTTTTATGCGGTCCTAATTTTTCAACTAAAAGCCGTCTCTCCGCCCGTCCGAACGACGTCGCGGCGGGCCGGCGTTCCGATGCTTTCGTCGGAACGAGACGTGATCGTGGAGAATGCCATGCCGGCTGTCGTACGTGGAGGCAGGCGACAAGCAGACAAGGCCGCCGAAACGCCGAAGGCGCCGGGCGGCGCCAAACCGGCCGGCAAGGGCGGCGGCCGCGCGCGGGGCGCTGCGCGTAAAGGCGCCAAGCCGGCGGGCAAGTACCAGGTCATCGGTTCGGTCGCCGTGCCGACCGAGGTTACGGCATGGTTCGCCGTCCTGATGGTGCTGGCCCTGCTGACCGTCATTCTCGCCACCGGCAATCGCGCCCAGACGCTCGGCGGCGCTGTCGTCAGCTTCGCAGATCATCGTATTTCCAGCCTTGGCATCAATGTGCAGAACGTCCGCCTGGAAGGCGTCGTCAACACCGATCCGGCATGGTCGGACATCACCAAGGCGCTCGATGTCCATCGCGGCGACCCGCTGGCGCTCATGGACCTGAACGCCGTGCAGAAGTCGGTCGAGAATGTCGGCTGGGTCAAGCAGGCCACCGTCCGCCGCCAGTTTCCCGACCTGCTGGTCGTCACCATCGTGCAGCGTCCGCGGCTGGCGGTGTGGCAATACCAGGGCAAGGACACCGTCATCGACGATCAGGGCCAGGTCATCCCGGAAGCCCACGCCGTCAACTTCCTCAACCTGCCGCTGGTCGTCGGCGAGGGGGCCAATGAATCGGCGGCCGATATCCTTGAGCTGATGAACGCCCGCCCCGCCCTGATGCAGAAGACCTACGCCCTGGTGCGCGTGAATACGCGGCGCTGGGACATCCACCTGAAGAACGGCGCCATCATCAAGCTGCCGGCGCTGAACCAGGATCAGGCCATGTCGCGTCTCGACATGCTGATGGGCCAGCATCGCGTACTTGACCAGGGCTTCGCCGAAATCGACCTGCTGGACCCCAACGCGCTTCAGGTCGTGCCGCTCGACAGCCATTCCGCCGCCCAATCCGCCCCTTCGCTTTAACAATCCCTCCCCAGATTGCTAATGTCCCGTTTTGAAGATCGCCAGCACGCCAAGTTCCAGGCGACCCGCACAAGCCGGCAACCGGCTGCCCCCGTCATGCCGGCCGCACGCACAGGCGCGGCCGCCGAGGCGCTGGCGGCCGTCCGCCCGGTCATCGCCTCGGGCCTGATCGCCTCGCTCGACCTCGGCGCGTCGAAGATCGGCTGCTTCATCATGCGTCCCGAAGGCGCGCGCCAGTCCGACCAGTCGATCCGCGTCGCCGGTGTCGGCTATGTGCAGTCGCGCGGCATCCGCGCCGGCGCCATCATCGACATGGAAGCGGCCTCGCAGGCCATTGCCCAGGCCGTAGAGCGCGCCGAAGCCATGGCCAATGTCTCGATCCAGGGCGTGCGCGTCACCATCCCGGGCGCGCAGACGGCATCGCACCGCGTGTCGGCGCAGGTCTCGCTGGGCCTGAAGCCGATTTCCGACGACGACCTGAACCGCGCCATTGCGTCGGCCCTTGCACAGGTCCGCTTCCCCAACCGCCGCGCCATCCACCTGCTGCCGGTGGCGTGGAGCGTCGACGACCAGGCGGGCGTGCGCGACCCGCGCGGCCTCAATGGCCGGGCGCTGGGCCTGGAGCTTCTGGTCGTCACGATCGATGAGAATGTCTTCAACAACATCCTGCAATGCGTCGGCCTGGCGCACCTGGAAGTCCAGGCCATCGTGTCGGCGCCGCTGGCCGCCGCCGTGGCCGCGCTGGAAGAAGACGAAAAAGAACTGGGCTGCATCTGCATCGATATGGGTGCGTCCTCGACGACGGCGGCCATCTTCGCCAATGGTTGCCTGATCCATGTCGACTGCCTGAACGTCGGCGGCAGCCACGTCACGGCCGACATCGCGCGCGGCCTGTCGACGACCCTGGCGGGCGCCGAGCGCCTCAAGACCCTGCACGGATCGGCGATCGCGTCGGCCAACGAGGACCGCGAGACGGTCGAGGCGCCGCCGCGCGGCGACGACCGCGGCGGCGCGCCGATCGTGGTGCCGCGCTCGATCCTTAAAGGCATCATCGCGCCGCGCGTCGAAGAAACGTTCGAGCTGCTGCGCGAAAAGATCAAGGCGTCGGGCGTGCAGATCGAGCCGGGCGCCGGCATCGTCCTGACCGGCGGCGCCTCGCAACTGGCGGGCGTGCGTGAACTGGCCGTGCGCGTCTTCGACCGCCCGGTGCGTCTCGGCCGCCCCATGCGCGTGCCGCATCTGGGCGATGCGGCGGCCGGCCCGTCTTTCGCCGCCACCGCCGGCGTTATCCTGCGCACGCTTTACGGCCCGCGTGACGTGGTTCAGGTCAAGCGCATCATGACGGCGAAGATCGGCCCCAAGGACGCGCCCTCGGCCGGCCAGGGCGGACTTATCCAGCGCATTATCGGCTGGCTCCAGTCTAACCTGTAGCCGCATACCGGGAAATAAGGTCATTTCGTGGCCGGTATTTCCATCCGATCCCGACACGTCATATAAGGCGTCAAGACAATTGGATTCCCGACGATTCACAAGGTGTCTGCCGAAGGTCACACTTTGGTAATCTTTGTTAAAAAATCTTATCAAACCGGGTTCAAAAACGCCCGACTCAAGCTATCGGGTAACCAATCGTTAAGGATATTTGATGTCTCATGCTTCTCTGCTAAGAGGGATGAGAATCGTCCTCTTTTGTCGCCCGAGACCCTGAAGAGCGGCCGGGACGAAGAAGATTGGAAAGGTTGGTCCGGAAGTCATGGCTATTTCTCTTTCAGCGCCGCGTACCCAGGAGCTCAAGCCGCGTATCGTCGTGTTCGGCGTCGGCGGGGCAGGGGGCAACGCGGTCAATAACATGATCGAGGCCGGCCTCGAGGGCGTGGAGTTCGTCGTCGCCAATACCGACGCGCAGCAGCTTCAGTTCTCGCGTACCGAGCGCCGCATCCAGCTCGGCGTCGGTGTCACCATGGGTCTGGGCGCGGGCGCTCATCCCGAGGTCGGCATGACGGCCGCCGAAGAATCCTCCGGTGAGATCAACGAGCACCTCGACGGCGCCCACATGGTCTTCATCACCGCCGGCATGGGCGGCGGCACCGGCACCGGCGCCGCGCCGATCATCGCCAAGTGCGCACGCGAACGCGGCATACTGACCGTCGGCGTCGTGACCAAGCCCTTCACTTTCGAAGGCCGTCACCGCATGCGCCTGGCCGATGCCGGCATCGCCGAGCTGCAGCGCTATGTCGACACCCTGATCGTCATTCCGAACCAGAACCTGTTCCGTATCGCCAACGAGCGCACGACCTTCGCTGAAGCCTTCGGCATGGCCGACCAGGTGCTGCACGCCGGCGTCCGTTCGATCACCGACCTGATGGTCCTGCCGGGCCTGATCAATCTCGACTTCGCCGACGTCCGTTCGGTCATGTCCGACATGGGCAAGGCGATGATGGGCACGGGCGAGGCTTCGGGCGAGGACCGTGCGCTGCTGGCGGCCCAGAACGCCATCCAGAACCCGCTGCTCGACGAGACGACGCTCAAGGGCGCCAAGGCCGTGCTGGTCAACGTCACCGGCGGCCTCGACATGACGCTGCACGAAGTCGACGAAGCGGCCAACGCCATCTCGTCGGAAGTCGATCCGGAAGCCAATATCATCTTCGGCGCCGCCTTCGATCCGACGCTGGAAGGCAAGCTGCGCGTGTCGGTGGTGGCCACCGGCATGGACGGCGTCGCCTTGCAGACCCCGCTGAACACGCCCGTCAAGGCGCAAACCCCGCCGCCGACCTTCGGCCTGGGTTATGGTTCGCGTACCGAGCAACAAGCCGCCGCGCCGCAACCGGCCGCGGCGGCTGCTCCGGTCGCACCGGCCGCTGAACGTATCGCTCCGGCAGCTCCGATCCCCGCCGCTCCGCGCTCCAGCCTGTTCGAGGCGCCCGTCGCCCAGGCGCCTGCGCCGCAGCCCGCCCCGGAACCGGCTCCCGTCGTCGAAGAGCCGCGCATTGTCGCCAAGATCGTCGATCCGATGGTCAGCGAAGACGTGGCGCCCGTGGCCGAAGCCCCCGCGCCGGCCGTGACGCCTGCGCCGCAGCCTGCGATTTCGCGTCCGCAGATCACCCGTCCGACCTATCCGCAACCGCAGACTTCGGCGCCTGCCGCGCCTGCGCCTCAACCCCAGGTCCAGCGTCCGGTGGCCCAGCCGCCGCGCCTGTCGACCGAGGAAGAGGGCCGCGAGTCCTTCTGGCGTGGCCTGTTTCCGCAGCGTCAGCGCAATGACTTCACGCCGCTGAACCCGACGCAGGCGGCCGCCCCCTCTGCCGGTCAGCCCGACGACGAGGCCGATCGCTATACGCCGGCACCGGCGCGCGGCACGGCCCAGCCCGCTTCACGTCCGGTCGAACAGCCCTCCATGGATACGGAGGACGACCTGGAAATCCCTTCTTTCTTAAGGCGCCTCGCTAACTGAAGACAGGAAGCAAGCGTTACAAACGGAAATAGAAGTTCGTTTGTTATCCGGCGCCAAAAATCATAGAGTTAATGCGGGAACAGTATTGTTCCCGCATTTTTTTTATGCCCAGGCCAATGGGGGCGGGGCAAGGCGCAGGTTTAGCCACATGGTAACCGATCAGAACGAACAGACCCTGGCGCGCGCTGCTATCATCGCGGGCATCGGCCTCCACACGGGTGTCCCCGTGCGTATGGTCGTGCGTCCCGCGCCCGCCGGCGCCGGCGTCGTTTTCGTCCGCTCGGACGTCAGCGACCGCGACAATCGCGTTGCCGCCTTGGCTCACAACGTCACCCAGACCCGTCTTGGCACCGTCATCACCAATGCCGACGGCGTTTCCGTTTCGACCATCGAACACGTCATGGCCGCCTTCGCCGCCATGGGCATCGACAACGTCTATGCCGAACTCGACGGTCCGGAAGTGCCGATCATGGACGGCTCGTCGCTGCCCTTCGTGCAGATCCTGGACCAGGCGGGTTTCCGCCGCCAGTTCACGCCGCAGCGCGCCATCGAAATCCTGAAGCCGATCGAAGTCGTCGAAGACGACAAGCGCGCCGTGCTGCTGCCGTGCGACCGCTTCGAAGTGCGCTTCGAAATCGACTTCCCGGGCAGCCCGATCGGCCATCAGGCGGTCGACCTGGTCATCACCGAAGAGTCCTTCCGTGAAGAACTGGCCGCTGCCCGCACCTTTGGCTTCCTGCAAGGCGTGGAAGCCCTGCGCGCGGCGGGCCTGGCCCGCGGCGGCTCGCTCGACAACGCCATCGTCATCGACGGCGACCGCATCCTCAACGAAGGCGGCCTGCGTTTTGCCGACGAATTCGTTCGCCACAAGGCGCTCGACGCCATCGGTGACCTGTACGTCCTGGGCATGCCGATCCTTGGCCGTTTTGAAGGAATTCGGGCCGGACACGGCCTTAATAATGCCCTTGTTCGTGCCCTACTGTCCGCGCCGGATGCCTACCGTATCGTCGTGAAAGGCGCCGACCTCGCAGAGGCCGGTTAATTCACGGTTGGCGCGGGCTCTGCCCTCGTGTAGATATCCATCTGACTTCACAAGACGGCGATGCGCCGGTTCACCGGCGACAGGGAAGAGGGTTATTGCGTGCGAGCTTCGCGGCTTTTCAAGATCTCCGCTACGGTATTGATGCTGGGTGTGGCTTCGGTCGCCACCTTAAGCGGCTGCGCCGGTAAACCCAAGGTCCGGCATCTCGTCTACGAAGAGCGCCCGGTCGAACTGCTTTATTCGACGGGCATGGAGCGCCTCGACGAAAAGTCCTGGACGGACGCCGTCCAGTATTTCGAAGAAGTGCAGCGCCAGCATCCCTATTCCGAATGGTCGCGCCGCGCCATCATCATGTCGATCTACGCCAACTATATGGGCGATCGCTACGATGAAGCCTCGACGGCCGCCGACCAGTTCATCCATCTCTATCCAGGCAGCGAACTGACGCCTTACGCCTACTATATGAAGGCCATCTGCGCCTTCGAACAGATCGTCGATGTCGGCCGCGACCAGGGCTATACGACGACGGCGCAGGGCCTGCTCAACGACGTCGTCCGCCGCTATCCCGACAGCGAGTATGCGCGCGATGCCCGTGTCAAGCTTGACATGGTCGCCGACCAGCTGGCCGGCAAGGAAATGGAAATCGGCCGCTGGTACCTGACCGAAAACCAGCCCCTGGCCGCCATCGGCCGTTTCAAGACCGTCGTCGGCGACTACCAGACGACCAGCCATACGCCTGAGGCGCTGTATCGCCTGGTCGAGGCCAATGAAATGCTGGGCCTGCACGACGAAGCCGTGCGTGACGGCGCCGTGCTGGGCTATAACTATCCGGGCGACCGCTGGTATTCGGCTGCCTACAAGCTGCTGACCACCAAGGGTTCCAAGCCGGCCGTCATGCCCGATCCCAAGGGCAAGAAGGGGCCTGACGCCCCGGACGCCAAGAAGAAGAGCTGGTTCAGCATGAAAAAGCCCGAAGCAAAATAAGGCTTTAGGCGTAACACACGAAAATGTTCGCGAAATGTTCTTGTCGTGTCGCGGGATATGGGTTCTAATGGGGCGTTCGCGAGTCATCGCGGGCGCCCCATTTGCATTCGGATAATGCCGCATGTTGACCCGCCTCACCATTTCCGACGTCGTCCTTGTCGATCGGCTCGACCTCGACATTCGCCAGGGCCTGAGTGTCCTGACCGGCGAAACGGGGGCGGGGAAATCCATCCTGCTTGACAGCCTGGGTCTGGCGACCGGGGCACGCGCCGATGCCGGCCTGATCCGGTCTGGTGCAAACCAGGCTTCGGTGACGGCCGAATTCGACCTGGCGCCGAACCACGGCGTCTATGATTTCCTCGAAGACAAGGGGCTGGCACTCGAATCGGGCGAGGCGCTTCTGTTGCGCCGCGTCGTGACGCGTGACGGCCGGTCAAAGGCCTTTGTCAACGATCAGCCGGTCAGCGTCGCCGTGCTGAAGGCGCTTGGTGACAGCCTGCTCGAAGTCCACGGTCAGCATGAAACGGTCGGCCTGCTCGATTCGCGCGCCCATCAAGGCATGCTCGACACCTATGGCGGCTGCGCGGCGGAACTGGCGCGCGTGTCGGAAACCTGGAAGGCGCTCAAGACGCTGAAGGACGAACACCGTGATCTGGTCAAGCGCGCGCAAAGCGACAAGGCCGAACTGGAAGTGATGACGGCGCGGTTGCAGGAACTCGACCGTTTGAATCCCGAACCCGATGAGGAGGCAAGTCTGGCGTCGGAACGCGCCCTGCTGGGCGCGGGCGAACGCGCATTGGAAGACATTACCGAGGCGCGCGATGCCGTCGGTGGCGATCAGCTGTCGCAGCGCCTGGTGAAGGCGTTCCGCGCGCTCGATCACGCCCGGACCCGCGCCATGCAGGCCGGCGCCACCAGCGAGGACGAGGTGTTGAAGCGGTTGACGGCGGCGGCGGACGCGCTCGACCGCACCCTGATTGCCGCGGATGAGGCGCTGGCTCTGATGGACCAGGCGGCGGACAGCCTCGATATCGAACCGGGCCAACTCGACCGCGTGGAAGAACGTTTGTTCGCTATTCGCGCCATGGCGCGCAAACTGGGCGTGCTGGTCGAAGACCTCCCCAGGGAGCGGACACGCATCGCCAAGGCCTTGAGTGAAATCGAGGATCTGGATCAGCACCTGGCGCGCCTCGATCGCGAGATTCATGCGGCACAAGTAGCGTTTACGGCGGCCGTTGAGGCTCTTCGCCTGAAGCGTCAGGCCGCCGGCGAAACCCTGGCGGCGGCGGTGATGGCGGAACTGGTGCCGTTGAAGCTGGACAAGGCGCGCTTCCGGGTGGCGATCAAGGCGCTTGAGCCGGAGCGTTATGGCGCCGGCGGCGGTGACGCTGTCAGCTTCGAGGTTAAGACCAATCCCGGCGCCGAATGGGGTGGGCTTGCGGTTATCGCTTCGGGCGGTGAACTGGCGCGCTTTGCCCTGGCGCTCAAGGCGGCGCTTTCGACACGCGGCGGCGTGGGGGCTGCATCGCCTGTCATGATTTTCGACGAAGTCGACCAAGGGGTCGGCGGCGCGGTTGCCGATGCCGTGGGCTTGCGGTTGAAGCGCCTGGCCGAGCAGTCGCAAGTCATCGTGGTGACGCATTCGCCGCAGGTAGCGGCGCGCGGCGACCAGCATCTGAAAGTATCCAAAGCCGTCTATAGCATCGACGGCGCGGAAAGCGTAAAATCGACGGTGCAGCAGCTCGACGAAGCCCAGACGCTCGAAGAACTGGCGCGCATGCTGGCCGGTGCCGAAATCACGCCGGAAGCGCGCGCGGCGGCGCAAAGGCTGAGGGCCGCTGAGTTGGCTTAGACTCCTTTTGGAGAGGTGCGATGAAACGTCTCGTCCTGCTTGCTCTTCAGTTTACCGTCGTTGTCGCGGCGGTGGCCGGCGGATTTGCCGCCAACGATCTTTACGGCAAGGGCATCGCCTATGCCGACACGCAGTGGTTCCGTCAGGATCTGGATGGTTACGCCCGGATCGGCCTGGCGGCCGGCGGGCTCTTTGTCCTGGTCGTCATCTGCTATCACCTGACCAGGAAGGGGCTCGACGACCGGCCGGACCCTTTCGACACTGACAAGCTTTGACGACTGTGGCAGTAGAGCTATCAGACTGATTTGGGGATGCCTTGAATGACCTTGGACGATGCGCGTGCGCTTCACGACGAACTGGCCGCGCAGGTCAAATATCATCGCGATCTCTATTACCGTGAAGAGACACCGGAACTGACCGACGCCGAATACGATGCGCTGGAAAGGCGTCTGCGTGCGCTTGAGGAAGATTTTCCCGAACTGAAGACGGCTGACAGCCCGACGGCTACCGTCGGCGCGCCGATCTCGGAAAAGTTCTCGGCCGTCGTTCACGGCGTGCCCATGCTGTCGCTCGACAACGCTTTCGACGCCGAAGACGTGGCCGATTTCGAGAAGAGCCTGAAGCGCTTTTTGAAACTGTCCGACGAAGACGTTGTCGCCTATACGGCCGAGCCCAAGATCGACGGCCTGTCCTGCAACATCCTCTATGTGAACGGCGAACTGACGCGTGCGGCGACGCGCGGTGACGGCACGACCGGTGAGGACATCACCGAAAACGTCAAGACGATCAAAGGCATCCCGCACCATCTGCAAGGTTCTGGATTTCCGGAACGGATAGAAATTCGCGGTGAGGTCTACTATCCGCTTTCCGAATTCGCTGAAATGAATGCGAAGGCGGCGGCAGACGGCGGCAAGGTCTTCGCCAATCCACGTAATGCCGCGTCGGGCGCCTTGCGCCAGCTCGACGCCTCGATCACGGCGTCACGGCCCCTGCGTTTCTTCGCCTATGCCTGGGGCGAGGTCAGCGATCCCAACTTCACCACAACGCAATCGGGCGCGCTCGATTGCTTCCGCGCCTGGGGCTTCCAGGTCAATCCGAATTCCACTCGCGTTGAAGGCGCGGCGGGCCTGATGGATGTCTATGACCGCATCCAGAAGGACCGCTCGCACCTCGGCTACGATATCGACGGCGTGGTCTATAAGGTTGACCGCCTCGACTGGCAGCGGCGTCTGGGCTTCGTGTCGCGCTCGCCGCGTTGGGCGATCGCGCACAAGTTTCCCGCCGAGCAGGCGCTGACGCGGCTGCTGGGCATCGACATCCAGGTCGGCCGTATCGGCACCCTGACACCTGTCGGGCGGCTGGAACCCGTCAATGTCGGCGGCGTCGTGGTGACCAATGTGACGTTGCACAATGCCGACGAGATCGCGCGCAAGGATATCCGCATCGGCGACATGGTCCGCGTGCAGCGCGCCGGCGACGTTATTCCGCAGGTCGTCGGCGTCGAGCTGTCCGAACGTCCGGAAGGGACGGCGGAGTATGAATTCCCGACCGTCTGCATCTGTCCGCTGAAGACTGAGGTGGTGCGCGAATCGACCGCCGGCGGCGCCGAAGGCGTGGCGCGGCGCTGTTCCGGTGACCAGGCGTGCCCGTACCAGCGTGTCGAATACCTGAAATACGTCGTCAGCCGCCGCGTCCTCGACGTCGAAGGCCTTGGCGAAAAGCAGCTTCAGAAGTTCTATGAGGACGGGCTGATCCAGGAGCCGGCTGACATATTCACGCTGGAAGCCCGCGACGCGACCAATCTGAAAAAGCTGAAGGATCGCGAAGGTATGGGCGATCTCAGCGTCAAGAACCTGTTCGCCTCGATCGAGGCCCGCCGCGATCTGCCGCTCGATCGTTTCATCGCGGCCCTCGGTATCAAGCACGTCGGCGAAACGACAGCCAAGCTTCTGGCGCGCGCATTCGGGTCGGAAGAGGCCTTCCGCACCACGGTGACCGCGGCGGCGGAAGGCGACGAAGAGGCGCGCGACGCGATCGAGCATTTCGACCAGATCGGCCCGGTCGTCGCCAATTCGGTCATAAGCTACTTCGCCCATCCTTATCAGCGCGCCATCTACGACCGCTTCCTGGCGCAGGTCCGTGTCAAGGACGCCGAGGTGGTCGCAGCCGACTCCAACGTTTCCGGAAAAGTCATAGTGTTCACCGGCTCGCTGGAAAAGCTTACGCGTGACGAAGCCAAGGCGCAGGCGGAACGGCTGGGCGCCAAGGTGTCGGGCTCGGTGTCGAAGAAGACCGATATCGTCGTCGCCGGGCCGGGCGCGGGCTCCAAGCTTAAGACCGCCACCGAACTCGGCATCATGGTCCTGACGGAGGACCAGTGGCTGGAGATGATCGGCGCATGAGGCCGGTTGCCGTCGTCACCGGTGCAGGTAGCGGTATCGGCCGCGCTGTCGCCATAGCGCTCGAACAGGCGGGCTTTGCAGTCGTGCTGGCCGGCCGCCGCCGTGAGGCCCTGGAAGCGACGGCGGCGCTCGGCCGCGACATGCATGTCGTCGTCGCCGACGTCACCGATGCCAAGGCCGTCGCCGGCCTGTTCGACCAGGCGGCCGACCTCGGTCGCGTCGCGTTATTGTTCAACAATGCCGGAATGAATGTCGCAGCCGCACCGCTCGATACCGTGCCGCCAGCCGATATCCATACCCTGATCGCCACCAATGTCACCGGCGCCATGCTGTGCGCGCGCGAAGCCATGCGCGTGATGAAGACGCAGTCGCCCCAAGGCGGGCGCATCGTCAATAACGGCTCGGTGTCGGCCTATGCGCCGCGCCTGCACGCCACTGCCTACACAGTCAGCAAGCACGCCATGACGGGCCTGACCAAGGCGCTGATCCTGGAAGGCCGGCCGTTCGGCATCTCGTGCGGCCAGATCGATATCGGCAATACGGTCACCGACATGTCTGAACGCATGGATGCGGGTGTGCTTCAGGCTGACGGCGAAACGCGGACGGAACCGCGCTTCGATGTGGAACACGTGGCGCGAACGGTCGTGCACATGGCGACCCTGCCGCCCGAAGCCAATATCTCGTTTGTCACGATCATGGCGTCGAACATGCCGCTCTACGGCCGCGGTTAGAGCGGCGCGCAGACCGTCTCAAGCCAGGCGCGGACCTCGGCCGAAACCAGCGGGCCGACCCGTTTCACCACCTCGGCATGATACCAGTCCATATAGGCGCGCTCTTGCGGTGTCAGCAGCGATACGTCGATCAGGTCGCGATCGATCGGCGCCCAGGTCAGGTTTTCGAAGCCGTGCATGGCGCGTTCGCCGCCCCTCGGAATGACAGCCCCTGTGACGAACTGCAGGTTCTCGATGCGGATGCCGAAATCGTTCTCCTTGTAGAAGCCGGGCTCGTTCGACACGATCATGCCGGTTTGCAGGGCATACCGGTTGAGCGCCTTGGAAATGCGCTGGGGGCCTTCGTGGACGCCGAGATAGACACCGACGCCGTGGCCGGTGCCGTGGTCGTAGTCGAAGCCTTCCGCCCACAGGAATTGTCGCGCCAGGATATCGAGGTGCGTGCCGGTCGTGCCGGCCGGGAACTTCACCGTCGCCAGGGCGATATGGCCTTTCAGCACCAGGGTGAACATGCGCCTGTGTTCAGGCGTCGGCGTGCCGATCGCCATGGTGCGCGTCACATCGGTCGTGCCGTCGACATACTGCCCGCCGGAATCGACCAGGAGGAGGTTGCCGCGTTTGATTGCGATATTGCTGTTGGTGTTGACGCGGTAATGCGGCAAGGCGCCGTGCGGTCCGAAACCGGAAATGGTGTCGAAGCTGAGGTCCTTGAGCTCGGCGCCGGTGCCGAGGCCGTCGACACGCAGCGACTCGAGCTTCTGCGCCACGTCGATTTCGGTCGGCAGCGTGTCCTGCGCCTCGGTCGCCACCCAGTGCAGGAAGGTCGACAGGATTGCGCCATCGCGGATATGCGCGGCCTTGGTGCCGGCGATTTCGGTGGCGTTCTTGCAGGCGCGGGGAAGCAGGCACGGATCGTCGGCTGTCACCGGCGTGGCGCCCGCGGCGCGGATGGCTTCCAGCCAGAAGGCCGACGACGTATTGGCGTCGATCAGCACCGACTTGCCGCTTAAGGCGGACATGCTTGCTGCGATCTCATCCGGAGTCTTAACCGACACCTCGTTGCCCAGCCATTCCAGCAGGCCGTCGCTGACCTTGCCGGCTTCGATGAACAGCTCGGCCGAGCCGTCGTTCTTCAGGATGGTCTGGCCAAGCGGCAGGGGCGAGCGAATAACGTCGCCGCCGCGGATATTGAACAGCCAGGCCAGGGACGACGGCGCCGTCACCATGGCGGCAGCGACGCCATTGGCGCGCAGGGAGCCGGCTATGGCGCCGCGCTTGTCGGCGGACGCCAGGCCCGCCTGGGCGAGCGGCTGCGGGACGATGCCGGCCATGGGCTGGGTGGGACGCGCCGGGCCCCAGGCGATATCGAGCGGATTGGGCGACACCGGGACCAGCTTCACCTTTGCTCCGGCCGCCGCCGTGCCCAGGCGCGTCAGGGCGTCCGGCGTGACCAGGCGCGGGTCGTAGCCGACGACGGCGCCGGCCGGCAGGCTGGCGATTTCGTCGCTGAGCGCCGTGCCGTGGAAGTCCTTGACCTCGAAGACGGCGGGATCGGTCTGTTCGCGCGATTGCAGGGTATAGCGGCCGTCGGCATAGAGGACGGCGCGGTGTTGCAGGATGATGGCGGCGCCCGCCGAGCCGGTAAAGCCCGACACCCAGGCCAGGCGCTCATTGGCGTCGGGCAGGTATTCGTTCTGGTGCTCGTCCTCATGCGGCACGATAAAGCCGTCCAGGCCCAGCTTGGTCATTTCCCCCCTTAGAGCCGCGACATTGACGGCGCCTTGCGAGGGATGGGTCGTGACGTCGTAGGTCTGGAAGACGGGGCGGGCGGAATCGGCGGTCATGGCGGACCCTCAAGGCAAAAGGCGGTGGTTACACATATAACCACCGCCTCGCCAAAATCTACAGGTTTGACCCCACCTTATTCGAACTGAATCTTGGTGATGTAATAGGGCTTGTAGGCGTCGGCCTGGCCCTGGAACAGGACGGTGTCGATGGTCGTATTGACGCCGCCGATGTCCTTCAGATTGATTTCCGCCGGCTGCCACATCTTGGGCTTCAGCGGCGCCATGATCGCGTTCGAATCGATCATCTTGTCACCGGTCTTCAGCTTGACGGCGAGGGACTGGCCGCCGTCGAGACCGCCGTTGATAAAGAAGGTCAGCTTTGTGTATCCGGCCGTCGAGAACGGATCGTGGTGCAGGGCCAGGGCGCTCCACGCGCCGCCCTCGACCTTGATGGGCTTGACCTGCCCGGCCGGCACCGACAGCTCGACCGTGGCCCAGCTCCAGTTCTGCCAACCATTCTTCAATTCGTCGTCATAAACGACCATGGGCGCCGGCTTGTCGGCGGCGCGGGCGCCAAACGCCAGGGCGCCGGTCATTCCGGCGGCGGACGCAATAAGGCTGCGGCGTGAAATCATAGGCTACTCTCCCTGTTTACAAGTGCCCGGACCTGATTGTCCGGGCTTTCTTATTTTTGATTTCGTTATTTCATGCGCCAAAAACGACGAAAATCAAGAGGGAGAGAGGGCCGTCACACTTTTTGTAATACAAGTGTGCACCAGGCGTCACGGTGCAGACGACGGATCAGGCGGAAGCCATGGCTGAGATAGGCCGCTTTGACGAAACGTTCCTGCGTACGAAGCAGGCCCGAAAGGATGACAAGGCCTTTGGGTTTCAAGGCATCGCGGATCGGATGCGACAGGGTGACCAGCGGCCGCGCCAGGATGTTGGCGAACACCAGGTCGTACGGACCGTCATTGCGCACCAGGCGGTGGTTCAGCCCGTTGGCGTAGACGAAACGGGCATTGGCGTGGTTGAGGCGGGCGTTTTCGTTGGAAATACGCACGCTGACCGGGTCGATATCGGTGCCGACGGCAACCTTGGTACCTGTACGCGCCGCGGCGATGGCCAGCACGCCCGTGCCCGCGCCGACGTCGAGCACGCGGGCGAAGCCGCGCTTTTTCAGCAGGTCGCTATAGGTAAGAAGACAGCCGACCGTGGTGCCGTGATGGCCGGTGCCGAAGGCTGCCCCGGCTTCGATGCGCAGATTGACCGTCCCGGCTGGGACGCGGCCGCGGTCATGCATGCCGTAGACGAAGAAGCGGCCGGCACGCACGGGCGGCAGGCCCGACAGCGCCATGGCCAGCCAGTCGGCGTCGGCCAGCTGTTCGCGCACGACGTTCAGGTCGTCAAAACCGCCAAGGACTTCAAGCAGTTGCGTGTCTTCTTCCTCGGTCGTCGGGAAGGCGTCGATGCGCCAGACATTATGATTCTCGTCCTCTTCCAGGATCGAATAGGTCGCGCCTTCCAGCAGGGCGTCGGCGTCGATGGCCTCGGCTGCGGCTTCGGCGACGGCGCGCGGGCCTCTGGCGATGATTTGTTGAGGATTATAGGTCATGCTGCTCTGCGGTGAACGTTGATTCGTCAAAGGGACTCAGCTACCTTGCGTCTTTTCAAGGTGCACGAAATCTTCGGCGAAAGCACTTAGGGACGAATGATGGCGAGAGCTACCACAAAATCGAAAACGGGCGACACGAAATCTGCGGCGGACGACATTCCGGCTGATGCCGGCGTGAAAAAGACGATCGCGCGCAAGGCGCCCGCGGCGAAAGCCGCCCCGGCAAAGACTTCAGCGAAATCTGCGCCCGCAAAGACTCCGGCGAAAACGGCTCCGGCCAAGGCTGAAACGGCGGCCCAAAAGCCGGCGGCAGCCAGGAAGGCACCCGCCAAGGCGCTGGTCAACGATGTCAAGGACGCGGTCGTGGCCGACAAGAAGGCGCCCGCCAGGAAGCCTGCTGCGGCGAAGGCTGCTCCGGTAAAGGCTGCTCCGGCGAAAGCAGCGGCGAAGCCGGCCGCCAAGGCTGCTGCAAAGCCCGCCGCCGCCAAGGCGCCGGCTGCTCCGAAGGCTGCCGCGCCCAAGGCCAAGGTTACGGCCCAGGTCGAGGCGGTCGTGGAAAAGGCCAAGGTCCAGATCGACGAAGCCAAGGAAGCCGCCAAGGCCAGGATCGACGAGGCGGTTGCCGCTGCCGAGCCGCACGTCAAGGAAGCCACCGAGAAGGCCGAAGCCGCTCTCGAAGCCGCCAAGGCCAAGATCGACGACGCCGTGGAAAAAGCAAAGCCGGCGATCCAAGAAGCCGCTGTAAAGGCCGACGAGATCACGTCGAAGGCCGCCGACAAGGCGCACGAAATCACGGGCAAGGCGGCGGAAGCCACCAAGAAGAAGCCCGGTTTCTGGGCCCGTCTGTTCGGCGCGAAGTAATACCGAAGCGCCATGCTGACAAAAGCGGGCCTTCGGGCCCGCTTTTTTATTGCCTGTACGGCACCGAAAACTCCGAGAGTCCCATGCTCAACGCCCTCTATTCCCGCTTCGAGCGCCTGGTCGACCCGTTCCGCGATTACGCGGACCGGACGCCGCCCACGGGTCTCTATGCCTTCTTCTGGATGTTCCTTAAGCAGGTCTGGCCGATCTTTACCGCCATCCTGGTGGCGGGCTTCCTCTATACGGTCACCGAAGTCACGGTCTTCCGCTATATCGCCGATATCGTCGACATTCTGACCCATACCAAGCCTGCCGACCTGTGGCGGCAGCATGGCCATCAGTTCGTCATCATGGTGGTGGTGCTGGGCGTCGTCTGGCCGCTTATCGGCTTTGCCCATTCGCTGCTGCTGCGCCAGGCGGTGACGACCAACTTCCCGACGCTTATCCGCTGGCAATCGCATCGCCACGTCGTGCGCCAGTCCTTGAGCTTCTTCACCAACGACTATGCCGGGCGCGTGGCGTCGAAGGTGGTCGATACGGCGTCGGCCGTGCGCAACACGCTGGTGACCCTGTGCGACACGCTGCTCTACGTCGTTATCTATTTCTCGAGCGCGCTCTATCTTTTCTTCAAGGCCGATATGCGCCTGGTCGTGCCGCTGATCGTGTGGAGCGTCGTCTATGCCGCCGTCTGCAGCTGGTTCGTGCCGCGCCTGTCGAAATCGGCGGACGAAGCGTCGGAAGCGCGTTCCAGCCTGGTCGGGCGCGTCGTCGATTCCTACACCAATATCCAGACCGTCAAGCTGTTCGCCAATACGCGTCACGAAGAGGACTATGTGCGCGAGGCGCTCGACCTCAACGGTGCGAAGTGGCGCGTGCAGCAGCGGCTGATCACAGGGCTGGACGTCTCGACCTCGATCCTCAATTCAGGTCTTCTGCTGGTCATGGGCGGGCTGGCCATCTGGCTGTGGGCACACGGCGCCATTACGGTCGGCGCCATCGCCTTGGTCGGGGCGCTGACCCAGCGCATCCTCAACATGTCGAGCTGGGTGATGTTCCAGGTCACCAGCCTTTTCGAAAATATCGGCACGGTGCAGAACGGTATCGAGACGATTTCGCGTCCGCATACGGTGGTCGACACGGCCGGCGCCAGGCCGCTTGACGTCAGCAAGGGCGAAATCCGTTTCGAGCATATCGCCTTCAGTTACGGTGAGGTGGCGGCGGTCCGCGACTTCGACCTGACGATCCGGCCGGGCGAAAAGATCGGCCTGGTCGGGCCGTCGGGCGCGGGGAAGTCGACCGTGGTCAACCTGTTCCTCAGGCTTTACGACCTGTCGGGCGGCCGCATCCTCATCGACGGCCAGGACATTGCGGCGGTCACGCAGGAATCCTTGCGCGCCCATATCGGCATGGTGACGCAGGACACGTCGTTGCTGCACCGCTCGATCCGCGACAATATCGGCTATGGCCTGATGGGGGCGTCGGAAGCCGACATCGTCCGCGCGGCCGAACGCGCCCATGCGGCGGGCTTCATTCCCGGCCTTGTCGACAGCAAGGATCGCGGCGGCTACGACGCCAAGGTCGGCGAGCGCGGCGTCAAGCTGTCGGGTGGCCAGCGCCAGCGCATCGCCATCGCGCGCGTGCTGTTGAAGAATGCGCCGATCCTGGTGCTGGACGAAGCGACCTCGGCGCTCGATTCCGAAGTCGAGGCCGCCATCCAGGAAAGCCTGCTGGAGTTGATGACCGGCAAGACGGTGATCGCCATCGCGCACCGTCTGTCGACGATCGCGCGCATGGACCGGCTGGTGGTGATGGATGCCGGCCGCATCATCGAGGTCGGCAGCCATGCCGAGCTGATCGCCCAGGGTGGGCTCTACGCCCGGCTATGGGCGCGCCAGACCGGCGGGTTTATCGCGGAGACGGTTTAGGCGCTAGCTCAGCAGGACCATGCCCGCCGCCTTCGACGCACGAATGTCGAAGGTGACGGTCTGCGAACACCCGGCTGAAAAGGCCGTGCGTTCAATCAGACAATCCGCGAAATCCGCCCTGGACGACTGATATACGCGCAAGGCACGCCAGATGTCTTCAGCGCGATCAATCCTCAAACCTTGCGTACTCAGTAGCTTTTCAAGAAAGAGCGCAATCTGTTCGCGGGTCAGTTCGTAGCTGGATGATAGGACCCAGACGCTCTCGACGATAGATATGATCGTGATAAATCCAGGATCGTCGGACGTCAGACTTTCTATCAAGTTCGTCGCTGCGGCTGCCTGTTTCGCATCGTCCTGCATCACATAGCGAATAATGACATTGGTATCGAGGCCGATCATCTCGCCTCGGCGCCCTTCGCAGCGATCGCTGCATTCATCTCGTCAATCGTTACCGTTTTCTTCGGCTTTCCAAACAGTCCCTTCAAATCGGTGACGGGCGTTTTTGCAACGACGAACAGGAACTTGCCGGGTTCCAGCGACACGAATTCCACCCGGTCACCGGCATTGACGGACAGAGCCTTTCTGACATCGGCCGGTATGGTGATCTGGCCCTTGCTGGTGATAGTGGCGGCGGACATGGATGCATCTCCTAAATACGCCTTATTTTATAGTAAGGCGTAATGTAAGGCAATGTTTTCTTGTCGATTAGTGACCCGCTATTTGCCAGAAGATCGCGGCCCAAAGCCCCAGCAGCACCGTGGCGGCCGAGGCAAACAGGGCCAGGCGCAGCAAGACCTTGTTGATCGTCAAGTGGACGAGGCTGTGTGCATACCGCAGGCCCACGAATACCCAGGCCAGGCCCAGCGTCAGCGCATTCACCCGATTGTCGGCAAAGGCGATCAGGCACGCCACATAGAACAGTAGCGGCAGTTCCAGCAGGTTCATATAGTTGCGGTTGATGATGCGCGCCCGTTCCGGCACGCGCTCGCTTTCGCCCAGCTTGAAGTCGCTGACGCGCGCCTTGCCCGAGCGTACGGCGACGACGCGGACGAAGGGCATGACGGTCAGGACGAAAAAGGTCAGCGCCGCCAGCGCGGCCATCGGCCAAAGGATCAGGTGTTTGTCGAGCATGCCGTTCCCCTTCGTTTTTGTGAACCTGCCACGATATACGCCGCGTGAACAGGCATGGATGCCGCACTGCGGCGCAATCGCCACGCACGGCGGCGTGATTCACTTCCAAACGTCGGATTTTCATTGCACTTTCACCTTCAGAGTATAAGGGACACGCGCACGAATGTAAGGAGTTGCGGATGTTTGGCTGGGGTAAAGGCTCCAAGGACAAGAAACGCCCGAACAATGGCGCCAAATTCGAGACGGTCGACGCGCCGCAGGCCGGACCGTCGGGAAGCGAACCGCCCGCACCTCCACCCACGGAGACCAGGAACATGTCCAAGACGCGCACTGAAACCGATACCTTTGGCCCCATCGAAGTCGCCGCCGACCGCTACTGGGGCGCGCAGGCGCAACGCAGCCTCGGCAACTTCAAGATCGGCTGGGAAAAGCAGCCCCTGCCGATCGTGCGGGCGCTGGGTATCGTCAAGCGCGCCGCGGCCGAAGCCAATATGGCGCTGGGCAAGCTCGACCCCAAGATCGGGGCTGCTATAGTCCAGGCCGCCAACGAGGTCATCGAAGGCAAGCTCGACGACCACTTTCCGCTGGTCGTGTGGCAGACGGGTTCCGGCACGCAGTCGAACATGAACGCCAACGAGGTCATCTCGAACCGCGCCATTGAAATCCTGGGCGGCGAGATGGGCACGAAGAAGCCCGTCCACCCCAACGACCACGTCAATATGTCGCAGTCGTCGAACGACACCTATCCGACCGCCATGCACGTGGCCTGCGCCGAAGAGATCGTTCACCGCCTGCTGCCGGCGTTGCAGACCCTGCGCAACGCCCTGAACGACAAGGCCGAAGCGTGGAAGGACATCATCAAGATCGGCCGCACCCACACCCAGGACGCGACGCCGCTGACGCTCGGCCAGGAATTCTCGGGCTATACCCAGCAACTGACCAACGGCATCGAGCGCATCCAGCAGACCCTGCCGAAGCTGATGCAACTGGCGCAGGGCGGCACGGCCGTCGGCACCGGCCTGAACGCCCCGGTCGGCTTCGCCGAAGGCGTGGCTGAAAAGATCGCGCAGATCACCGGCCTCGGCTTCACCACGGCGCCGAACAAGTTCGAAGCCCTGGCGGCGCACGACGCCATGGTGTTCAGCCACGGCGCTATCAACACGGTCGCCGCCTCGCTGTTCAAGATCGCCAACGACATCCGCTTCCTGGGTTCGGGCCCGCGTTCGGGCCTGGGCGAGCTGGCCCTGCCGGAAAACGAGCCGGGCTCGTCGATCATGCCGGGCAAGGTCAATCCGACGCAGTGCGAAGCGCTGACGCAGGTCTGCGTGCAGATCTTCGGCAACCAGGCGGCGCTGACCTTCGCCGGCAGCCAGGGCCATTTCGAGCTCAACGTCTTCAACCCGGTGATGGCCTATAACTTCCTGCAAAGCGTGCGCCTGATGTCGGACGCCGCGATCAGCTTCACCGACAACTGCGTGGTCGGCATCGAACCGCGCCTCGACAACATCAAGCGCGGTCTCGAAAACTCGCTGATGCTGGTCACCGCGCTCAACGGCCGCCTCGGCTACGATATCTGCGCCAAGATCGCCAAGACCGCGCACAAGAACGGCACGACCCTGCGTGACGAAGCCGTCGGCGGCGGTTACCTGACCAATGAAGAGTTCGACCAGTTCGTCCGTCCGGAAAACATGGTCCATCCGGGCTAAGCCCTTCCGGCAACTCATCTTTTAAAACCCCGCCCATTAGGTTGAGCGGGGTTTTTTCCATATGTGGCAGTCTGGTGACGCTCGCATGGATATCTCGCAACGGCGTCGTTATGAAGATTGACTTCATAACGAAGGCATGGTCAGCGAGGACATGGCAAGGGCAGCTCAATGGCGAGCGCCCTTGTGCCCTCAGGGCAAGGCCGCAAGGACGCGGCCATCGGCGCCGACTATGCGGCGCCATGTTTCCGTTTTTCCGCACGACGAGACCCCACAAGGGGCGTCCATCGAGGTATTCATGCGCAAACCCATTGCAAAGTCTTTTGTTCTAGGCGCCAGCCTGGCTGTTCTGGCCATCGCTTCGGGCGCTTACGCCAAGCCGCACAAGGCTACGAAATCGCAGGCCGATCTTCAGGCCGACATCCTGGCCGAAACGCGCAAGATGCTCGACGCCCAGAAGGCCGAGTTCGACCAGGCCGAAGCTGCCAAGCAGGCGCAGATCGACGCGCTGCAATCGAAGGTCAGCGATCTGACGGCGCAATTGCAGGCGACCAAAACGCAAGTCGCCGCCATTCCGCCCGCGCCGACCGTGGCGCAACTGGCGCCGCAGGTCGCGGCGGCCCTGCCCAAGCCGGATACGACCGTCGCCATGAAGAAGGGCACAGCCAGCGTCGCGTCTTCCGACGGCGCCTTCACCGTCGCGATCCACGGCGTCATGCAGCTCGATGCCGCCAGTTACGACCAGGACAAGGCCCTGCCGGCGGCCGTCACGGCGCGCGACCTCAATTCCGGCACCAATTTCCGCCGGGCGCGCCTGGGCATCAACGGCAAGCTGTTCAGCGACTTCGATTATAACATCCTGGCCGAATTCGGCGGTTCGGGCGCCGAAGACGCCGGCCGTCTGCAGGAAATGTGGCTGCAATATTCGAAGTTCGACCACGCCAAGATCCGCATCGGCGCCTATCCGCCGCTGGTTGGGCTGGAAGATGCCGCTTCGACCAATTCCCAGCCCTTCATGGAACGGCCCGCCTCGGCCGAAGTGGCGCGCAGCCTGTCGGCCGGCGATTATCGTATGTCGGCCGGCGTGTTCGGCTATGGCGATCGCTGGCTCTATTCGCTGGCCCTGACAGGCAATACGATTTCGACGCTCAACACCCAGGCGACGGGTTTCACCGCCGCCAATACGGATGAACAGCTGGGCGTCGCCGCGCGCCTGGCGGGCACGCCGCTGCGCGGCTTTGACTGGCTGGTCCATGTCGGTGTCAACTATACGGGTGTCATCAATCCGGCCGACGCCGGCGCGTCGGCCGCCACGCGCTATCCGGTCCAGCTGCGCGACCGCCCGGAACTGCGCGTCGACGGCACGCGCCTGATCGACACCGGCGCGCTCAATGCGCAATCGGCCTCGGCCACCGGGTTCGAACTGGCCGGCCAGTACAAGAGCCTGTTCGCGCAGGGCGAAGCCTTCACCTACAAGGTCGAGCGCTATAACGCCGCCACCGGCGTCACCAACCCGACCTTCAAGGGCTGGTACGTCGAAGGCGGCTGGTCGCTGACCGGCGAGGCGCGCAAGTACAATACCCAGACGGCCGCCTTCGACGGCGTCGTGCCGCGCGTCAATTTCGATCCGAAGGCCGGCAAGTGGGGCGCGTTCGAACTGGTGGCGCGCTATTCGACGCTCGACCTCAACTACCATGAAGGGGCTACGCTCGCCGCCGATCGTGTGCTGGGCGGCCAGCAGGACATCTCGTCGCTGGGTCTCGACTGGCAGCTCAATACCGATGTCCGCTTCGTCTTCGAAGGCCAGTCGGTGAAGATCGACCGCCTCAACAGCGCGGGCGCCCAGATCGGCCAGACATACAGTGCCTACGCCGTCCGTAGCCAGTTCAACTTCTAAGGTGTCTCCCATGTTGAAACGATCCTTCCTGACCCTGGCCGCTTCGCTCGCGGCCCTGTCTTTTGCCGGCCAGGTCTTCGCCGCCGACGTCAAGGTCGCCGTCGCCGCCAACTTCACCGATACGGCCAAGGAACTGGCCGCGGCCTTCCAGAAGAAGACCGGCAATACGGTGACCATGAGCTTCGGTTCGTCGGGCAATTTCCTCAGCCAGATCGAGCAGGGTGCGCCGTTCGAGGTCTTCCTGTCGGCCGACGCCGAACGCCCTGTGAAGCTTGAGGCCGAAGGCCTTGGCATCAAGGGCACGCGCTTCGTCTACGCCTACGGCACCCTGGTGCTGTGGAGCGCCACACCGGGCTTTGTCGACAGCAAGGGCGCCGTATTGGCCAAGGGGCAGTTCGAGCATCTGAGCATCGCCGATCCGGCGGCGGCGCCCTATGGCGTCGCCGCGGTCGAGACGCTGAAAAAGCTGGGGCTTTACGACAAGCTCCAGCCCAAGATCGTCAAGGGCAGCTCGATTGCCCAGGCCTATACCTTCGTCAATTCGGGCTCAGCCGAACTGGGTTTCATCGCCTTGTCGCAGGTCTACAAGTTTCCGCGCGGCTCGGTCTGGAGCGTGCCGAAGGACGATTATACGCCGATCGACCAGCAGGCCATCCTGCTGAAGCCGGGCGAAAGCGACCCGGCGGCGAAGGCCTATCTCGACTTCCTGAAGTCGCCCGATGCCATCAGGATCATCAGGTCCTACGGTTATGAAGTGAAGTAAGATTACAGGGCGGCCGGATTTATCGGCCGCCCTTTTCTTATCCGCTGGCCAGGATGATATGCGACGCCTTGATCAGCGCCTGGGCGGGCTGGCCGACCTCCAGCCCCATCTCGACGCAGGCGCCGTGGGTGATGATGGCGATCAGGGTCTTGCCGGCGTCAAAGGCCAGCGTCACCTCGTCGTTGACCGCGCCGGTGGTGATGGCCGAGACGGTGCCGAGAAGCCGGTTGCGTGCTGAGATTCCCAAGCGCTCATGGCCTGAGGCCAGCAGCACGAAGCTCGACTTGATCAGGGCGACGACGGCGGCGCCCGGCTTCAGGTCCATGGCCGCGACGCTTTCGCGCGTGATGATGGCGACAAGGTCGATGCTGTCCGACACCTTCAGCGTCACTTCGGCATTGACGGCGCCGTCGATGACGGTGGTGACCGTGCCGTGATAGGCGTTGCGCGCCGAAGTCTTCATGGTGATGCTCCGCAGGAAATCCCCGAAATCAACGCCTTCGCCATCGAGCACGGCCTGGACCTCGGCGGCATAGGCGGACAGCGCGGTCTCGGCCCGCCCGAAGGCGGCAATCAGGGCACGACCTGCCGGCGATACGCTGGCGGCGCCGCCTGCACGGCCGCCGGCCGTGGCCAGCACAAGCGGCTGGCGCGACAGGTTATTGAGCGCCTGGACAGCATCCCACGCACCCTTATAGCTTAAGCCAACGGCCTTGGCGGCCGCCGAGATCGAGCCGTGGCGTTCGATCTCTTCGAGCAGGCGGATGCGTGCCGCGCCGACGGATTCACCGGCGCGTTTCAACTGGATCAGAGCCTGGAGCGTGTCTTGCGTGATGGCGGCCTCCTTGCGGAGCGGACCGTAGCCGTATCCGACGGTGCTGAAAAGGGCTTGGCGTCCGGCGGGGATCGCGGCACTGTTGGCGCGGACTCTAACGGGGGATGGCGTGCGGGCGGTCGATGCAAGGCACTATTGGCTGGAGGCGATTTTCCGCCGGGACGATCCTGCGTGGGACCCGAAACGCTACCCGTTCAACCTGCCGGCGGTGCGGACGCTCGATCGTCTCGAATTCCATCCCAAGGTTACGTTTTTCGTCGGTGAGAACGGCTCGGGCAAGTCGACCCTGATCGAGGCCCTGGCCATTGCGTGGGGCTTTAACGCCGAAGGCGGGTCGCGCAATTTCAATTTCGCCACGCGGGCTTCGCATTCGGACCTGCATCGGTTCGTGCGGCCGTCGCGGGGCGTGCGCCGGGCTCGTGACGGTTTTTTTCTGCGGGCGGAAAGCTACTTCAATGTGGGCACGGAGATAGAGCGCCTCGGCGTCGGTCACAATTACGGCGACAAATCCCTGCACGAACAGTCGCACGGCGAATCCTTTTTCGCCCTGTTCGAAAATCGGTTCCATGGCCACGGCCTCTACATCCTCGACGAACCCGAGGCGGCCTTGTCGCCGTCGCGCCAGATGACCTTCCTGGCGCGCATGCACGACCTGATCCAAGAGGAATCGCAGTTCATCATCGCCACCCATTCGCCGATCATCATGGGGTACCCGGATGCGGATATCTGGCAGGTGTCGAAGTTCGGGCTGGAAAAGGTGGCGTACGAGGACACCGAGCACTTCCAGATTACGCGCCAGTTCCTCAATAATCGCGACGCCATGCTGGACGTCATTCTCGATGATGAGTGACTGAGGCCCAGGACAAAGAATAAGGCGCGGGAGCCGGGCTCTCCGCGCCTTATTTCTGTTTGGGTAGGACGGTGGTTTAGAACAGGCCGGCGGTCAGAAGGGCGGCCAGCATGGCGACGGTGCCGACGAACAGGGCCGAGACGGAAGCGATTTGGGCAGTCATGGTGTCAATCTCCTTAGGTTATGCTGCGATGCACACCATATGCGCCTTCCGGACATGATTTTCAAATTAACGATCCGTCATGAACGTGATTTAATAAATTAATAAAATCAATAAGTTAAAATTACAAAATGGTTAGGATCGGTGGATTTTTGTGCGGTGCATCATTTTTAGTAATCGCACCGCGAAAATTCGGAAAATTTCCGAACTGTAGCGGCGGTTTTCGCAAAATTTTGACTGCGGCAGCCTGTCGCACCCACAAAAAAGCCGCCCGGAGGGGCGGCTCTTGAAATCAGATTGTCGGGACGTCTAGTGGCCGATGTGCATTTCGCCCGAGCCGGTGACGCGGGTCTGCACCGGACCTGTGGCCTTGCCGATGGTCACGTCGCCCGAACCGTTGCTGTCGACATTGACCGAGCCGGCCGTGCCGCCGAAATCGACATCGCCCGAACCCGAGCCGCGGATCATGAAGGTCTGGGCCTGGCCCTCGGAGATGCGCACGTCGCCTGAGCCCGACATTTCCAGCGAGGCTGTGCCGTTAAGGCGCTGGATCTCGACGTCGCTGGAACCGTTGTTGACCAGGGCGAAATTGCCGCCGACCGTATCGACCTGAAGATCGCCGGAACCGTTGAGGCCGGCGCGCAGGGACCGGATGCGGCCCAGTTGCATGTCGCCCGAGCCCTGGCTTTGCAGGTCGACATCGCCGGCCTGGCGCACCGAAAAAGCGCCCGAGCCCGACAGCGACAGTTTGAGATTGCGCGTGCCATCCAGCGCGATATCGCCCGAACCCATGCTGTCGATGATGGCGTCGCCCGATACCGGGCCGGCATGAATATGGCCGGCGCCGCTGTCGATAATGTTGAGCTGGCCGTTGACCGGCGCGATATTCCAGTTGCCGCTGCCGTTCAGCACGAAATCGAGGGTCTTCGCCGGGCCGACCTGACCGAAGACATAGGCGCTGTCCTTGACGATGGCGTTCATCGGCACGCGCACGAAGACCAGCGGCAGGTCGTTGACATTGACCGCGCCAAGGCCCGACAGGAAGATGGTGCCGCGGGAATCGTCGCCGACATCGTCGAGATTGATGCGCAGGTTGATATTGCCGCCGTTCGACGCGCTGAGATGACCATTGAGCACGGTGACATTGCCGCGCTTTGACACCATCAGGGTCGGCACCTTGACCTTGCCGTAACGCACGCGGATATCGACGTCGCTGCGGTCTTCCGGCGTGACGACGACGCGGGCGACCATGTCGCGGAATTCGACCTGGGGACCGTCCGACAGCAGCCGGTACTGGGCGTCGGCGCCGGTCGCGGCGCCAAGGGCCAGCAAGCTGACAGCAGACAGGGAAACCAGATAACGCATTCATACTCTCCAACTTTTTGGCCGGGGCGTACGGAATACGCCTGTTCGGTCACGATCTAGGATGGAGTGCCGATCCCGCTAAATCAAATTAAAATCGAGTCATGAAGCAAATGTAACGCGTCTGGTTATGGTTTTGCGGCCGCGAAGGCAATTACGCGTAAAGACCTCTTGCCCTGGCAAAGGCCAGGAACAGGTCGCCCCAGGCATGGGTCGGCTTGCCTACGACATTGCGCAGCCCGAAGCCGTGGCCGCCTTCGGGGAAGAGGTGCGTTTCGACCGTGACGCCGGCCTTTTTCAACGCCGCGCGGAAAACCAGCGTGTTTTCGATCGGCACCGATGTGTCGGTCTCCGAATGCGTCAGGAAGCAGGGCGGCGTGTCGCGCGTCACCATGCGGTCGGGCGAATAGGTGACGATGGCATCATCCGACGGCGTCTTGCCGAGCAGGTTGATGCGCGATCCCATATGCGCGATCGATGCGTCCATGGACAGCACCGGATAGATGGGTGCGGCCAGATAAGGCCGGGCGCTCAACGCATCGGCGTCGTCCACCGGCGCATAGACCTTCGCGTCGTAGCGCGTGGCCAGGCTGGCGCAGACATGGCCGCCGGCGGAAAAGCCCATCATGCCGACGCGCGCCGGATCGATTGCGTATTTGGCCGCCCGGGCGCGGACGAGGCGCATGGCGCGCTGGGCGTCGCTGACCGGCGCGTCGGCGGCGTTGGCCCAGCCTTCCGCGGGCAGACGGTAGAACAGGACGAAGGCGGTAATGCCAAGGCTGTTGAGCCAGGCGGCGATTTCATAACCCTCGTGATCGAGGACGATGCGGGCATAGCCGCCGCCGGGGGCTATGATCATGGCGGCGCCGTTGGGATTTTTCGCGGGAAAGACGCACAGGCGCGGCCTGGAAATGCCCATGACCGAGCGGTGATAGACCGCCGGATCCTTGCTGGCCTCGGTCACGGCCTCGACCAGGCCCGGGTTGAGCAGGCCGGGTGCGACGCTGCCCGGCCACAGGTCGATGGTTTCGGTAGGGGCCGGCCAGCCGGCAATCGTATTGCGTTTTTCGGGAGGCACGTCGTTCTCCGGCGGCGGGGTCTGTGCCGAAGCCGATAGCGCGCCGGACGCCAGCAGGCCAGCCCCCGCAAGGCTGCCGCCGAAAAATTGCCGCCTGCCGATCATTCGCGCATCTCCAACATGTGAGTTGTGTGCGCACAGATTGGGATAAAAATCAGGGCTTGTCGACCACCATCTTGCCGACGGGCGCCAGGGCCAGTTGCGCCAGCTGGATGTCCTTGAAGGCGAACGGAATGCCGATGATCGTTATAGCCTCCAGCGCGGCGCTGAAAACGTGGATCAGGGCGATGTACCAGCCGGCGAACAAGAACCAGATAATGTTGAGAATGACGCCCAGGCAGCCGGCGACAGGATTGTCTTCACCCGTATAGGCGGCGCGGTCGACGATCTGGCGGCCGAACGGCCAGAAAACGAAGCTGGCGATGCGCCATGCCGAAAAACTCCACGGCAGGCCGACGACGGTGACGGCCAGCACGCAGCCGCCGAACAGCCAAGCCAGGCCGGCGAAAAAGCCGCCGCACAGCAGCCAAAGCAGGTTCAGAATAAGCGTCATGCCGGTCCTTTCGTGGGTATGGAGTTGCCACCGCACCGCGATACGGTAGCCGGATGGCGCGTTTTGCGCATGTTAATTTTGCGTCATTTGTTCGGACGGTTTGTGATCACGTTGCGTCTGGAAACGCTTACAATTCGCTGTTTTAGGGTGCTCGTCTACTTTGACGGTTGCGAATCGATTTCAATTAAGCTGACTTTTTTCTTGCTGCACTGCCCAAGAAATAGCCGAAGCCTTGTACGCTGGCGCGCTTTTTACTGTAGGGCGGGGGTGGCGGCAGGTCCTGCGGTGTCATTCGCTTTGTGATCATCCTGACCGTTATATTTGTGATAACATAGCGGCGCGGCGCGAAGGAGTGCAATGTGAGCGATATCATAAATCTGAACAGGGTACGGAAAAATAAGACAAAACAGGCGCAGAAAAAGACCGCCGAACGTAACCGTGCCGTTTACGGTTTGCCCGCCGCCGAGCGCAAGGCCGCCCAGGAAGCCGAATTGAAGGCACAGCAGCGCTGGGCGCAAAACCGGCTTGATGACGGCGTTGAAAAGAAAAAGGTTGACGACGATCAATAAAAGGCGACAGATTTACACCAACCGACAGGGTCTGGGGCAAATAATACCGGGAACACGCGAAAAGCGTCCCGGACCAGCGGTTATTCACGCAGCCGCCTGGAGGGGGAGGCAAAGGTCATGAAACCGGGAGAAACTCATGCCTGGCCTAAAAAAAAGATCAGTTAATCTGGCCGGACACGCAACCTCCGTCGCCTTGGAACCCGAGTTCTGGGCGGTGCTGGAAACCATGTCCAAGGAACGTCGAATCAGTCTTGCAGCCCTGATCGCCGAACTGGACCAGCGCCGGGGCGAAAGCCTTCTGGCATCCTATTGCCGCTTGTCGGCGCTTGCCTATGCGCAAACCGGCGGTGCTCTAAAACGCAAACGTGCCTGATATTATGACGCGCCCTGACCGGGCGCGTCATAATTCTGTGTGAGCGTTGATTATATGCGTTGGATGAGAACATAGGGTGTACTAATCTGCACCGATGGAATCTGTAACGACGAAAATCAGCGATCTGGCGTCGCCCCGCGCGGCACAAACCAACATGTTCGACGGCCTGAACGCCGAACAGCTTGAAGCCGTGCGCGCCACCGAGGGCCCCGTTCTGGTATTGGCCGGGGCAGGTACCGGCAAGACGCGCGTGCTGACCACCCGCATCGCCCATATCCTGAATTCGGGCCTGGCCCGGCCGTGGGAAATCCTGTGCGTCACCTTTACCAACAAGGCGGCGCGCGAGATGCGCGAACGCACCGAGCGCCTGGTCGGGCTGTCGGCGGAAGGCCTGTCTAACCTCGGCACCTTCCACTCGATCGCCGCGCAGATCCTGCGCCGCCACGCTGAGTTGGTGGGCCTGAAATCGAACTTCACCATCCTCGACGACGACGACCAGACGCGCCTGATCAAGCAGATCTTCGAAGCCGAGAACATCGACCAGAAACGCTGGACGCCGAAATCCTTCACCTGGCACCTCGACCAGTGGAAGAACAAGGGGCTGACGCCGGACAAGGTGCGCGGCGACGGCACCGAATTCGCCGGCAACCGCGGCCAGAAGCTGTATGCCATGTACCAGGAGCGGCTGCGTATCCTCAACGCCTGCGATTTCGGCGATCTGCTGCTGCATAACCTGAAGCTGCTGACCGACAATCCCGACGTGCTGGAACGCTATCATGCGCGTTTCCGCTATGTGCTGGTCGACGAATACCAGGACACCAATGTCGCCCAGTACCTGTGGCTGCGGCTGTTGACCAACGCGTCGCGCAACCTGTGCTGCGTCGGCGACGACGACCAGTCGATCTATGGCTGGCGCGGCGCCGAGGTCGACAACATCCTGAAGTTCGAACGGGACTTTCCGGGCGCCAAGGTCGTGCGCCTTGAGCGCAACTACCGTTCGACCCAGCACATTCTGGCCGCCGCGTCGGGTCTGATCCGCGCCAACAGCGCGCGGCTGGGCAAGACGCTGTTCACCGACCAGCAGGGCGGAGAGCGCGTGCGCGTCCAGGGTATCTGGGACGGCGCCGCCGAGGCCCAGTTCATCGCCGAGGACGTCGAACGCCAGAAAAAGGCCGGCCGGCAATATGCCGACATGGCGATCCTGGTGCGCGCTTCGTTCCAGATGCGCGCCTTCGAAGAACGCTTCGTCATGCTGCAGATCCCGTACATCGTGGTCGGCGGCCCCCGCTTCTTCGAACGCGCCGAAATCCGCGACGCCATCGCCTACCTGCGCCTGATCCAGTCGCAGGACGACGACCTGGCCTTCGAACGCATCGTCAATGTGCCCAAGCGCGGCATCGGCGACGCCACGGTGCAGAAGCTGCTGCAACAGGCGCGTTTGAGCGGCCAGAGCGTCATGACCGCCGTGCGCGACCTGGTCGATACGGACGAACTGCCGTCGCGGACGAAAACGCCGCTGATCGCGTTCCTGCGCGACTACGACCGCTGGGTCGAGCTGTCGAAGTCGATGAAGGCGGAAGGCGTGCTCGACACGCTGCTGACCGACAGCGGCTATTACGACATGCAGCGTGCCGACAAGACGTCGGGCCAGGCGCGGCTGGACAACCTCAAGGAACTCGGCGACTCGATGGCGGCCTTCGACAACCTCGAAGCCTTCCTGGAGCACGTCGCCCTGGTCATGGATCTGGAACGCGACAACGGCGGCAATTCCGTGCGCCTGATGACGCTGCACGCCGCAAAGGGGCTGGAATTTCCCGTCGTCTACCTGCCGGGCTGGGAGGAGGGAATCTTCCCGTCGCAGCGCGCCATGGACGAGAACGGCCTGAAGGCCCTGGAGGAAGAACGCCGCCTGGCCTATGTCGGCCTGACGCGGGCGCGCGAAGAAGCGCGTGTCAGCTTCGTCGCCAACCGCCAGGTCTACGGCCGCTGGACTAGCCAGATTCCCTCGCGCTTCGTCGACGAACTGCCGATCGAAAACGTCGATGCGTCGTCGGTCACGGGCTACGGCAATTCGGGCTGGTCGCAGCCGCAAAGCCGTTGGGACAAGGCGGGATATGAGCCCAACTATGCAAAGCGCGAGATTGGGCGGGAAGGCAACACGACGCCTGCCCAGGCGGCGCGGTCGAATGTTCTCAGCGGGACGCGCGCGGCGCCCGACTATCCCCGTCCGCAGCCGCACCGCCAGACGGTGGCCGCCAAGCCGGAAAGCAAAAATCTGAAGATCGGCGAGCGCGTCTTCCACGTCAAGTTCGGCTACGGCTTTGTCACCGAGGTCGAAGGCAACAAGCTGGTCGTCGACTTCGAGACCAGCGGCGAGAAGAAGGTCATCGACAGTTTCGTTGATCGCGCCTGATGGATGGCTGGATAACGTCAGGCAAGGTCCGGGCCCGCGAAGTGCCCGACGCCGAGGGTGGTGGGCTCGAAATCCTCATCGACGGACTGACGACGCAAGGCCGCTATTACAAGCCGCTGGTCTATGAATTCTTCCGCAAGGAGTGGCGCGGCAGCCGCCCGGCCTGGGGCGACCATGCCGTCGAAATCCGCATGGAGCACGTCGGCGATCCGCCGTGGATGGACCTCGACAACCTGGCCAAGGCCTTGCTCGACGCCATCAAGGGTTTTGTGTTTCACGACGACAGCCAGGTGGCGCGCCTGCTGGTCGAACGCCATCCCGGCGACCGCGAGCAGATCACCATCCGGGTCTATGCGTTGAAGCGCTAAGCCTGCGCCGTTTAGACTTTACGGCCCTCTGCCGCGGTCTTATGTCATCGGGAAATCGGGAGACAATCGGCCATGGTGGCGAAGGCAAAACGAGATATGAGCGATATCGCCGTTATCGACGGTGTCGCGTATCGCTGGCACATTCATCGCGAGCCGCAATGGTCGACCAACGACGGCGCCAAGGGCCTGTGCATCGCGGTCGAACCCCAGGAAAATCCTCAGAAGATCCTGCTGATGGAATATCCCTTCCCGCCGCCGAATCGTCATCAGCAGCGGCCGAAGGTGTCCAAAAGCGATGTCGCCGCGCGTATCAAGGAAGCCATGGCCGTCGGCTGGGACCCGGAATCGCGTGGCAAGCCGTTCACCTACATTATTGAAAAATAATCGCTCGCCGGCCCTTACCGCCCCACACCCATCTGTTCCAGCATCGCCCGCAACTGGTGGGCATTGTCTATGGCGTTGCCGTCATAGTCGTTGTTGAAATAGGCCCAGACGCGTTTGGCGCCTGAGTCCGCGATGCGTCTGGCCCAGTCGCGCATCTGGTCCTCCGAATAGCGATACTTGTACCAGGCATCGACGCCGTGGAAGCGGACATAGACCTCATCGGCGGTTTTGATCATGTCGTCGGGCAGCTTCGGCCCCGAGCACGCGCAGAAGATGATGCCGGCGTCGCGGAAGGCGGCATAGACGTCTTCGTTCCACCAGCTGGCATGGCGGAACTCGACGACGTTGCGGCGGCCTGGCTCCATTTGGGCGACGATCGTTCGCAACAGGCCGCTGGAATAGCGTGCACTGGGCGGTAACTGGAACAGCAGGCAGCCCATGTGCTCGCCGAGAATATCGGCGACGTAACCGAAATCCTTGACCAGCGTCTCCGTGTCCTCGAACCGCTTGACGTGGGTGATCAGTTCGTTGGCCTTGACCGTAAAGACGAACGGCGTGTCCGGCAGATCCTTCATCCACGCCTTGACGCCGGCTTGGGTCGGCCAGGAATAGAAGGAGGCATTGATTTCGACCGTGTCGAAGCTCTCGGCATAATAGGGAAACCACTGGCTGGTCGGCATCTGCGTCGGGTAGAAGAGCCCTTTCCAGTCCCAGTAGAACCAGCCGGAACAGCCGATATTCAGCCGCGGCAGTTCGCGCGACAGAGGCAGGGGCGGCAACGGCTTTTCCAGCCGTAGCCTGTGCATCTTTTCGGCGCGCATCGGGTTGGCTTCGCGCTGTTTGGCACGGCGCGCGGCGCGCTTGCTGACGACGGGAACGTCTGGTCGGGTGTCCGCCATGAAAAACCTCCGGACGGCAGGGTCCGTCCGGAGGCATCAGGTTTCAATCGGGCCGGACAGCGTGGCCTGTCAGGGCGCCATTGTTACGACCAGCAGGCCAGGCCGCCCCACAGGGCGATGATGACGGCATAGAAGGCCCACCACGCCAGCAGCCCGGCGTGGGCGTATTTCTGCCACTCGGACCAGCCGTCGCCATAACGGTTACGTTCGTTGTAGACGAAGTAATAGGTGATGATCTGGTAGACCGTCCCCAGGGTCGCGATGAAGGCCAGGACCGAGGCGAACTGTACCGGGCCGGCTGGCCAGTGGACGAACAGGGTCGAGGCATCGTCGAGGTTCGACAGCCAGTGGTGGAAGACGGCGACGGCGATGATCCACAGCGCCGCGATGCCGGCCGAGATGATGCTGGCGCGGACCTGCTCCTCGGTCGGCCGATAGTGGCGGTCGGCGCCCTGGAACAGGGACAGGAAGGTCAGGCCGCAGGTGATCAGGGTGATGACGGTCAGCACCTTGGCCGTATCCGGGCTCATCCACCAGCCGACGCGCTCATAGCGGTTGAGGTTGGTTGCGGTCTCGAAGGCAGTGGCCTTGCTGCCCTTGATCAGGAAGTGCAGGCCGCCGGTCGCCGCGGCGGGGCCCGGGTCTTCGCTGTCCTGCTGGTTGAAGAAGCCCTGGGCCTGGGCCGGCACGAAGGCCGACAGGCCGTTGCGCGTCGTCAGGATCAGCCGGCCGTCATTGTCGACCGTCACCTCGACCGTGTTGATCAGGCGGGTGATGGCGCCTTCCAGGCCGCCGTATGCGCGGCGCGTCGAGACGTACTGGCCCTTGAGGCCGTTGTAGTAGTCCTTGTGGTTGGCATAGGCCTGGTCGGGCGTCGGCATCAGCGGCGGACGCACCAGGTCACCCGACAGGTGGTCGAGCAGCAGGCTGGGATAGGCGTTGGCGAGGTTCTCGCCGGTCTGGGTGTTGGTGCTGATGAAGATACCGAGGTTGAGCTCGGGCACGATGACCATGTTCGAATTGAACCACAGGGTGGAACCGCCGTGGCCGTAGGTGACATAGCCCGATGGCGCCGTGCGGATCATCAGGCCGGACGCCCAGCCGTTATAGCCCGCCGGCATGGCCAGCATCGGCGTGCGGAAGGCGCGGGCGGAATCGGCGTTGAACAGCTGAACGCCGTCGAGCACGCCATTGCCCAGCATCAGCGCCATGAAGCGCGCCATGTCCTTGGCGGTCGAAGAGGCGCCGAGCGCTCCTGACATCGGGATGACGTGGTCGAAGGGCTGGGCCTCATAGGTCGCGCCGTCCCAGACGAAGCCGTCGGACAGGTCCTGGGTCAGGACGGCCGACAAGGGCTGTGGCAGGCCGTCGACCTCGGGGCTGGCGACCGCGTAGGGCTCACGCAGCGAGGTATGGTCCATGCCGAGCGGCTGGAAGACGCGCGCCTCCATCAGTGACGGCACGTCCTTGGCCTGGGCGGTCTGGCTGAGCGCCCTGGCGGCCAGCTCCGGACCGAAGTTGGAATAGGAGCTGAAGACGTCGGGATCGCGTTCGCGGTGCGGCTGATGGTGGCGCAGATAAGAATCGACGCCCGGGATGCGGTTGGGATTGAGCTGGAACAGGTGGCCGAGGCTGGTGTCTTCGAAGCCGCCCGTGTGGTCCATCAGGGCGCGCAGGGTCAGCGGCCGGAAGCGGCGGTCGTCGTTGAAGATGTCGTTCGGCACGTATTGCGCGATCGGGGCGTCGAGCTTGATCCGGCCGGCCTCGATTTCCTGGCGGGCGACGATCCAGGTGAAGACCTTGGAGATCGAGCCCAGGCGGAACAGGCTGTTGTTCGGATCGACGCGGCGCACGGGCGACAGGCGGTCGTAGCCGTAGCCCTTGACCAGGATCGGCGTATTGCCCTGGACGACGGCGACGGTCACGCCCATGACGTGGTCGCGCTGCATCAGGGTGCGCACGACCGAGTCCGTATAGGTTTCGATATCGTCGGCGCTGATCGGCGTCGCGGGGTTGCGCGGCGTCGCCGCGTTCACGGGTTGGGCCGACACCAGGCTGGGATTGGTGGCGACGGTAACGGCGGGCGGCGGGGCGCCGTTCACCGTCGGGAAGGTCGCCGGCAGGCCCGGCGGCGGTGGCGGTGCGACAGGGGCCTGCACCGGATGTTGTGCGGGCGGAGTAGCCGCCACCGGCGTCGCTGGACGGGGCTGCGTGGGGGCGGGTGCCGTCTGGACGGGGTGCTGCGCGGCGCCGGGTGCGGGCGTTGCCGGGATCGGGCGGGGCTGGGGCGCGGGCGCCGTCACAGGCTTTGGCACGCCCGGCGTCGTTGCGACCGGCACCTGGCCAGGCGCGGCGGGTGTCGCCGGATGCGGAACCTTGGGATGGACGCGCTTGGGCGCGGCGGAAGACGTGGAGGCCGACGACGATGAAGCCGCTGCTGCCGGTGCGGCAGCGGGGGTGGCTTCAGGCGTTTTTTCGGGCGCCTTTTCCGGCGTCTTTTCGGGCACGAAGGGATGCAGTTCCGGCGTCGCGTCCTGAGCCAGCGTCACCGCCGGGCCCGACATCAGCACCGCCATGAGGGCTGCGGCTGCCACGCCGCGCCGGGGAGCAGAGCCAAAGGCCTTAACCACACGCCGCCACATCATATTGTGCCCGATTTCTGTTACGCGTCCTACCTGACGCGAAGCTAAGCGATTCTGGCTGTTTTTGCCCGGCTTTTTTCGCGTTCCGGGCGCGGTTTTCCCGCGTTATTTCTTGCGGAACTGATCCAGCGAAACAACCTTGGGCGCGTCGGGATCGGGTTCGCCGTCGTCGGTCCTGGCGTCCGTCTTTTCGGTGGCGGCTTCGACCGGCATGTCGGCGCCGGTCTCAGCCAGCGTGCCTTCGGCGGAGCCTTCGCTGGGATCGAGGTCCTGGGTCAGGGCCGCCGTATCGTCGACCTCGAACTCCAGCATGAACTGGGCATACGGATCATGGAAGCGCGTGATCGCCGCATAGGGCACGGTCAGGATCTTGGGCACGCCGCCAAAGGTCAGCGTCACGCGCATGAAGTCCTCGGTGACGCGCAGGTCCCGGAACTGGTGCTGCAGGACGATGGTGATGTCGTAAGGATACCGCGCCAGCAGATCGTCGGGGATCGAAACCCCGGGACCGCGCGTCAGGAAGGTAATGTAGAAGTGGTGCTCGCCCGGCAGGCCGTCCCGCGAGCCCGCACGGAGCAGGGCCTGACGGATCACGCCGCGCAGGGCGTTCTGGGTCAGGGCGGCATAATCCATCAGATCGACGGGCATCTGGTCTTCTGACATGGGAAAACTTCAGGCAGGACTTTTCGGAAAAATTCGAAGCCGAGGTGTATCACGCGCCCGCGAAAACGGAACTTAAAAATCGTGGCCGTCAACAAAATTCCGTGAGTCGCGCCGGACATGGATGACGGCATTTCCGTCCGCATAGGCGCGGCGCCAACCGGGAAGCCGGTCCATGGCGCGCGCCATAGGCGTGTCGGGGCGCAGAAAGGTCCATTTCACGCCGTCATTATCGAAGGCCTTGGCCATGACATCGGACCTTCCGGCGGCGAGGTCCGCATAGCGGTCGAGGAAGGCCGGGCCGTACAGGTCGGCGCGGCTGTCGATATAGGGGGCAATGCCGGCGCGGATCAGATAGCCGCCCATATCGTAGGCGTTGAAGACGCGGGCGTGGGCAAGCCCGGCCGGCACGTGGGCCAGGGCTTCGGACGGGTCCGACGCCGTGACCGGTGAGGCCATGGGAATGGCAAGGCGCGCCGCCGCAAGGAGGACCGCGGCAAGGGCGGGCCACGGCGACGGTCTGGCGGTTTCGCGGCTTTGGCCCAGCGCCTGGCCGAGCGGTTGCGCCAGGATCAGGACGGCGGCGACCGCCAGGACCATCTCATGGCGCTGTTGATGCAGGCTCATGGCGAACAGGCCGGCCAGCACCGCCCAGCGGACAAGACTGAGGCGGGGGCGGACACGCCAGACAGCGAAGGCGAGGGCAGCGGCCGCGATGAACAGCGGTTGCGGCTTGGTGAAGGCGACCGGGCCCCATTCTCCGATGCCGTCGAGATTGCGCATGGTAAAGAGCTTGAGCGGAAAGAGCAGGCCGTCGACACCGAAGGGTGTCAGCAGGGCGGCGGCCAGGGCGGCGACGGTAAAGCCGGCCCACATCAGGACCGCCTTGGACCGTGTGTCCGATGCGAGCACAGCTTCAAGCGCGAACGGCGCGATCAGGGCGAGGCCGGCAATAAAGCTGCCGTGCATATTGGCCCACAGCGTCATCAACGGCAGCCAGGCCCATGGCGGCGTCTTGGCGCGGGACAGGGCTGACAACCACAGCACCATGACCGGCAGGACCAGGATATGGGGGCGCGCCAGCAGGTGCGGCCCGAACAGGGCGGCAGCGATCAGCACCAGCAGCCACAGGGCCAGGCCGCCGATATGCTTCGCGGCTTCGCGCGCCATCAGGCCGATTCCGGTGGCGAAGCAGGCTGCCGTAAGCACCATCACGCCGGGCCAGGCGCCGAACAGGAAGGCACGCGACAGGATAATTTCGGACAGCCATTCGTGCGCCACCCATGGCTTGCCGGCAAAGGTCCAGGAGAAGGGATCGGCATGCGGTACCGCATGATGGGCGACCATCCAGTCGCCCGCCGCCAGGTGCCACCAGGTGTCTGTATCGTTGAGCAGGGCCGGCGGCCACAGGGCCAGCGCAAAGACGAGAAGCGCCAGCGCGGCCGCCGCATGGGCGGAAACCCACGCGCCGATATTGGGACGCGATGCGGGCAGGGCTGCGGCTGCGGTTTGCGGCTTCATGGCGGAAGCCTAACAAATGGCGTTTAATTCGGGGTGAAGGCTAGGTTAGGAAAGGTGCCGGACTGCTGTTGGAAGGCGTCCGCCGCGCTGAAAAAGCGCAGCGTTAGCGCTACTGAGAATCGCCGGCGCCTGCGGAGGAAGATGTTGGAAGATGTTGGAAGATGCCGGACGTCTGTTGCAAGGCGTCCGCCGCGCTGAAAAAGCGCAGCGTTAGCGCTACTGAGAATCGCCGGCGCCTGCGAAGGAATATGTTGGAAGGTGCCGGACGTCTGTTGCAAGGCGTCCGCCGCGCTGAAAAAGCGCAGCGTTAGCGCTACTGAGAATCGCCGGCGCCTGCGAAGGAAGATGTTGGAAGGTGCCGGACTTCTGTTGCAAGGCGTCCGGCGGGCCCCGCCTGGAGGGCTTATTCCCCAGGAGTTTGATTGGAATTACCCGACTGCATTACGCAGCGAGGGCGTATTCCGAAGCGAAGTTATCGTTCGCATTTAAAAAATGGGCCGATCGCGGGAGCCCATGCCGAGGGAAAGCTTCACCTTTACACGTCTGTCGATGCTGATCGGCCCCATAGTTCCCGCCAAAAAGCCTTGGAGGATGATGGTGGAGCCGCCGGGAATCGCACCCGGGTCCAGTCCGCTTATTACGTGGGCGTTTATCCCCATAGTCCGGTTGCCCGGACCCTTCCAATATAGGGAAGGCGGCCGGGAAGGGGAAGAGCTTTCCGGCGCCATCCACGAAAAACGCCCGCCGTGGTGACGGCGGGCGTTTCCTGATCGATCGTATTTTACGCCTAGAGTTCGACGCGCTTGTACTTCGGCGTCAGGAAGTGGACGAAGACAAATGCCGTGAAGTAGGTGAAGGCGGCGATCGCGAAGATCAGCGTATAGGAATGCGTGGTCTGCAAAATCCAACCGACGAACAGCGACATCACCATGCCGCCGACCGCGCCCATGGCGCCGCCAATGCCCAGTACCGTGCCGACGGCCGACCGCGGGAACAGGTCCGACGGCATGGTGTAGACGTTGCACGAGAAGGCCTGGTGGCCGGCCGTGGCCAGGCCGATGATCAGGACGGCGGGCCACAGGTCGTGGACCATGTGGATGAAGAACATCGGCAGGGCGAACAGCGAGAACAGGAAGAAGGTTACCTTGCGCGACACGTTGACCGACAGGCCGCGTCCGATCAGGAAGGACGACATCCAGCCGCCGACGACGCTGCCGATATCGGAGATCAGGTAGATGACGACCAGCGGCGCGCCGAAGGACGAGATATCGAGGCCGTAGTTCTTGTGGAAGAAGTCCGGCAGCCAGAACAGGTACAACCACCAGATCGGGTCGATCATGCACTTGGCCAGGGCATAGATCCAGGTTTCCTTCTTCGACACGACCTTCCAGAACGGCGCCTTTTCGACGGAGTCGGCCGGGTCCTGGCGGATGTGCTCAAGCTCGGCCGGGGTCAGCTTCTTGTGCTGGTGCGGACGGCGGTACATCAGAAGCCAGGGAACCAGCCAAAGCAGGCTGAGGGCGCCGGTGACCATGAACGACCCGCGCCAGCCCAGGCCCAGGCCATGGAATTCCATGGGGAAGGTGCCGATCTTGAAGGTGGTCAGGGCGATGAACGGCACGCCGGCGGCGGCGATCATGACGCCGATCGAGGTGCCGGAATTGAAGATGCCGGCGGCCAGGGCGCGTTCCTTTTGCGGGAACCACTCGGTGATCGCCTTGAGGCTGGACGGGAAGGACCCGGATTCGCCCAGGCCCAGCGCAAAGCGGGCCATGGTGAACTGGGTCAGGTCGGTGACCATGCCGGTCGCCATGTGCGCCAGGGTCCAGGCGGCGTAGGCGATGGTATAGCCGATGCGCACACCAGCGACGTCGAGGAAGCGGCCGAAGCAGAGCTGCCCGATGGCATAGGCGCACTGGAACCAGAAGACGAGGCCGGCATAGCTTTCCTCACTCCAGCCGAACTTGGCTTCAAGCTCGGGCTTGAACAGGCCAAGCATCTGACGGTGCGTGTAATTGATGGCCAGGGCGGCGAACAACAGGGCGACGATGCCCCATCGGTAATTGCCGATTTTGGCAGTGGTGGCTTTGGCCTGCGACATGACGATCCCTGTTTTTTTGCTTGGCCGAGATTTAACCCGGTTTCTTCGGCTTGCATACTATGCAACTCATGACACCGGTGGCAAGGCTAAAAAATCGAATAAGGAATAACGCCGTTCGGCCGTTCGCGCGGCGGGCGAATTGTGTGATCAGATACCGCCCCGGACCTCAGTGCGGGAAGAGATGCGCCACCATGATGACATTGGCGGCGAGGATGGCGGCGAACAGCGCCCAGGCCGTGACTTGCATCCAGACCGGCGTTGTATGGGCGCCCATGACCGTCTTGCGCCCGGTCAGGCGGATCAGTGGCCAGACGGCGAATGGCAGTTGCAGCGACAGCGCCACCTGGGTCATGACCAGCAGCGTGCCTACCCCATGCTCGCCCATGACGGCGACGCCGATCAAGGCCGGCACGATGGCCAGGACCCGCGTGATGACGCGCCTTTGCCAGCAGGGAATCCTGATGTCGAGGAAGCCTTCCAGGATGACCTGGCCGGCTATGGTGCCGGTGAAGGTCGAGCTCTGGCCCGAGGCAAAAAGCGCGACGGCGAACAGAAGCCCGGCGGCCGCGGCGCCGGTCAGCGGCGACAGTAGTGCCTTGGCGTCCTCGATATCCGCGACGGTCGTATGGCCGTGCGCGTGGAAGGCCGACGCCGCCAGGATCAGGATCGCGGCGTTGACGAAGGCCGCCAGCACCAGCGACACGACGGTATCGAGCGTCGTCATGGTGATGGCTTCGCGCGTGCCGTGCAGTCCGGCTTCGGTTTTGCGCGTCTGCACGATCGAACTGTGCAGGTACAGGTTATGCGGCATGACGGTGGCGCCGACTATGCCGATGGCGAGGTACAGGGCCTCGGGATCGCCAAGGCGGCCGAGATCGGGCACGGCGCCCATCAGTATGCCGCCGGCCGACGGCTTTGCGAGGAAAAGCTCGATCAGAAAACACAGGCCGATCGTGGTGACGAGGCTGAGGATGATAGCCTCGACCTGGCGGAAGCCGCGGCCTTTAAGCCCCAGCACGATCAGCAGGTCCAACGAGGTCAGGGCGATGCCCCACATCAGGGGCAGGCCGAACAGGAGCTTGAAGGCGAGCGCCGCGCCCAGCACCTCGGCGATATCGGTGGCGATGATGGCCAGTTCCGCCAGGCCCCACAGGCCGAGATTGACGAAGCGGGGGTAGTGGGCGCGGCAGGCCTGGGCGAGGTCGAGACGGGCGACCAGGCCAAGGCGCGCGGCCAGGACCTGCAGCAGCATGGCGGCCAGGGCCGACAGCAGGACGATGAACAGCAGGCCGTAGCCGAACTGCGAACCGGCGGCGATGTCGGTCGCCCAGTTGCCGGGATCCATATAGCCGACGGCGACCAGGAGACCCGGACCGGCGAAGCTGAGGAAGCGCCTGAGCGGCGTGGTCCGGGGCGCGACCTCGACGATGCCCTGGACCTCGCTGGGACAAAACGGCGCGGTCGCCGTACCGGGCAGCTTCAGGGCGCGCGCCGTGGCGTGGCCGAACTGGGTGATGCGGCTGAACATGCAGCCAAGGTAGGGAGGATTTCCGCAAACGCCAACCGAAAAGCCTCCGTCTTGGGGACGGAGGCTTTGTTCAGGTTTGGAGCTCTATCTCCAACGGCGTTTGTATCGCCGTTGGCAAGGGCGACCGCCCGCCGCGCACGTTTGCGCGAGCCATGCGGCGCTTGAGCTAAAAACACTAAATTCTGCGGTCGAAGACCGCTGAATTTAGTGGTTGTCGCGCGGCAGGCCCATGGTCTGGGCCAGGCGCTGGAACTCGACGGCGTCTTCCAGGCAGGCGCCGGTGCCCATCTGGCCGACGGTGCGGCGCTGCATGGCCTGCCACGGCGTCTGGCTTTGCGGGTACTGGTAGCCGCCCTTGGCTTCCAGCGCATCGCGACGGGCCTGAAGGTCTTCGTCGCTGATCAGCAGGTTGACCGTATTCTTGTTGAGATCGACGCGCACGCGATCGCCGGTCACAAGCAGGGCGAGGTTACCGCCGGCCGCCGCTTCCGGAGAGGCGTTGAGGATCGACGGAGAACCCGACGTGCCCGACTGGCGGCCGTCGCCGATGCAGGCGAGGCTGTGGACGCCCTTCTTGATGAGGTAGGCGGGCGGGCGCATATTGACGACCTCGGCTGCACCCGGATAGCCGATCGGGCCGGCGCCGCGCATGAAGAGGATGCAGTGTTCGTCGATGCCGAGCGACTCGTCGTCGATGCGGTGGTGATAGTCCTCAGGCCCGTCGAACACGATGGCGCGGCCTTCGAAAGCCTCGGGGTCGGCGGCGTTCGACAGGTAACGCTGGCGGAATTCGGGCGAAATGACGCTGACCTTCATGACGGCCGAGTCGAACAGGTTGCCCGACAGCACGCGGAAGCCCGCGCGTTCCTTCAGCGGCTGGCCGTAGGGGCGGATGACCTTCTCGTCTTCGATGATCGCGGTCTTGCAGTTTTCGCCGATCGACTTGCCCGTGCAGGTCAGGGCGCCTTCCTTGATGAGCTTCTGGTCCATCAGCTGGCGCACGACGGCGGGCACGCCGCCGGCGTGGTGATAGTCCTCACCGAGATATTCGCCGGCGGGCATCAGGTTGACCAGCAGCGGGATCTCCTCGCCGTACTGCTGCCATTCCTCGATCGACAGCTCGACGCCGATGTGACGCGCCAGGGCGTTGAGGTGGATGGGGGCATTGGTCGAACCGCCGATCGCCGAATTGACGCGGATGGCGTTGATGAAGGCGTCCTTGGTCAGGATGTCAGACGGCTTCAGGTCCTCGTAGGCCATTTCGACGATGCGCTTGCCGGTGAGATAGGCGATCTCCTGGCGGTCGCGGTGCGGCGCCGGAATGGCGGCCGAGCCGGGGAGCTGCATGCCCAGCGCTTCGGCCAAAGAGTTCATCGTCGTCGCCGTGCCCATGGTGTTGCAATAGCCGGTCGACGGGGCTGAACTGGCGACGATCTTGATGAAGCCCTGGTAGTCGATCTCGCCGGCCGCCAGCAGTTCGCGCGCCTTCCAGACGATCGTGCCGGAACCGGTGCGCTCGCCCTTGTACCAGCCATTGAGCATGGGGCCGACCGACAAGGCGATCGACGGGATATTGACGGTGGCCGCGCCCATAAGGCAGGCCGGGGTGGTCTTGTCGCAGCCGATGGTCAGGACCACGGCATCGAGCGGATAGCCGTAGAGGACTTCGACCAGGCCGATATAGGCGAGATTCCGGTCGAGGCCCGCCGTCGGACGCTTGCCGGTTTCCTGGATCGGATGGACCGGAAATTCCAGCGGGATACCGCCGGCCTCGCGGATGCCGTCGCGGACGCGGTCGGCAAGCACGAGGTGGTGGCGGTTACACGGACTGAGATCGGAACCCGTCTGGGCGATGCCGATGATCGGCTTGCCCGACTGCAACTCCTCCAGCGACAGCCCGAAGTTCAGGTACCGCTCAAGATACAGCGCCGTCATGTCGGCATTGGCGGGATTGTCGAACCAGGCGCGTGAGCGGAATGGAACCTTGGGTGTTCTGGAGGAGGCAGTCATAAGTCGGGTTACTTCACAGTGTAGAAGTGATGAACAGTCGTCTGGGTATAGGTCTGGCCCGGATCCAGGCGCGTGGTCGGATAGGTCGGGTGGTTCGGGCTGTCCGGATAGTGCTGGGATTCGAAGGCCATGGCCTGGTACTTGACCAGCTTCTGGCCGCCCTTGCCGACGATGGTGCCGTCAAGGAAGTTGCCGGTATACATCTGGACGCCCGGTTCGGTCGTCGAGATCTGCATGCCGCGGCCCGAAACCTTGTCCTCGACCGTCACCGCCAGCTTCGGCGTAGCCGTCAGGCCGCCACGGATGATGAAGTTGTGGTCGATGCCCTGGTTGCCGATGACGATCTGCGGGTGGTCCGACTTGATGCGGTCGGAGACCAGGCCCGGCGTCGTGAAGTCGAACGGCGTACCCTTGACCGGCAGTTCGCCCGACGGGATCAGCGTCTTGTCGACGGCCAGGATGGCATCGGACTCGATCTTGACATAGGCGTCGGTCGCGGGGCGCGAGACCGGCACGCCACCCAGGTTGAACAGCGAGTGGTTGGTCAGGTTGATGACGGTCGGCTTGTCGGTGGTGGCCTTGTAGCTGATCGTCAGGTCGTTGTTTTCATTGAGCGTATAGGTGACTTCGGTCGTCACCGTGCCGGGATAGCCTTCTTCGCCGTCCGGCGAGACGTATTTCAGCGTCACCGAAGCAGCGTCGGCGCCCGACTTTACGTCCTCGATCGCCCACACATGCTTGTCGAAGCCCTTGAGGCCGCCGTGCAGCGCGTTCGGCTTGTTGTTGATGGCCAGGGTGTAGTCCTTGCCGTCCAGCGTGAACTTGCCCTTGGCGATGCGGTTGGCGTAACGGCCGACCGTGACGCCCGTATAGTTCGGGGTCTTTTCGTAGCCATCGATCGAATCGTAGCCGATGACGACGTCGGCGGCCTTGCCGTCGGCGCCGGGGACCATCAGGTCCTGGAGCGTGGCGCCGTAGGAGATGATGCGCGCGCTGACACCCTTGGAATTCTTGAGTTCGACGGCTTCGACCTTGGTGCCGTCCGACAGGGCGCCCCAGTCGGCGCGGGTGGCGGTCACGGCGTCGGCCGACGGCGCGGCCTTGTCGGCCGGCTTCGAGCAGGCGGCCAGTGTCAGCATGGCGATCGCGGATACCGCGAAGGCGCTTTTGAGCAGAAAGGACCTGGAGGTCTTCATGGTCGTTGTCTCTCCCATATAGGACGCCGCTCGTTGACGCGGCGCCTCATTCATACCGGGCGTTAAATGGTCAGACAATAAGATACAACAGATAAATTCCGTTGCGGCACATTTTCGCGCCATCCGCGATGCGGATTTTTCGGTTTTTTCGCAATGTTTTTTGCGAAAAACCGCTTCACACTTTTTCTATCGAGATCGGCTCAGGCCGCCGAAACCTTGCGCGTGTCCTGGTGCGCCATGCGGATCAGCGTATCCATGCAGGCGCGGGCGGCGGCAGGGTCGCCGGCGGCGATGGCGTCGCATACGCGTTCATGGTCGGGGATCGGATCGCGGGTCAGGGCGTTGTGGCGCGCCTTGTAGCGCGTCGTCCAGGCGACGGCGGCCTCGATCGAGCTCGAGAGGGAGACCAGGGCTTCGTTGCGCGTGGCGCCGATCAGGGTGCGGTGGAACTCGAGGTCGGCGCGGCGGCCGGCCTCGGTCATCAGGGTTTCGCTCTTCATGGTGACCAGCGCGGCGCGCATGGTCGCGATCTCGGCCTCGGTGCGGCGCTGGGCGGCCAGTTCGGCGGCGGCCGGCTCGGTGATCAGGCGCAGTTCGAACAGCGAGGCGATGAAGCTTTCCGACGGCTCGGTGTCGAACATCCAGCCCAGCACTTCGGGATCGAGCAGGTTCCAGCGCTCGCGCTCGGTGACGCGGGTGCCGGTCTTGGGGCGGCTTTCGACCATGCCCTTGGCGGCGAGAATCCGCATGGCTTCGCGATAGGCGGAGCGCGATATGGCCAGCTTGGCGGCGGCCTCGATCTCGTTCGGCAAGACTTCGCCCGGAGCATAAACGCCGTTGAGGATATCGACCCCCAGGCGATAGGCCAGCGCGCCGTGAATACGGCCCTGATAGGCACGACCGGCAGGCGGGGCAGGGCGCAGGCGGCGCGAGGTCTTGGCGGTGTTGTCGAGCGATGTCATAACCGCGTCATGCCATGAATTGGCCTGCCGGTACAAACGATTAGTTGCGTGCGGGGCCTTCGGCCGCCAGGGCGTGCGCTATGGCCGCGGCGATCTCAGAGAACCGCCTTGCCATGGCGCCCCCGGGCTCCGTGGCGGTGAGCGGCCGGCCGGTGTCGCTGCCCTGGCGCAAGGCGGGATCGAGGGGCACTTCGCCGAGGAAGGGTACGTTCAGCGTCCCGGCCAGGGCACGGGCGCCGCCACGGCCGAAAATCTCGATTTCACCGCCGTCGGGTGCGGGAAACCACGCCATGTTCTCGACGATGCCGAGGACGTTTATTCCGGTTTTTCCGAACAAGGTCACGGCGCGGCGGGCATCTGCCAGAGCCATTTCCTGCGGAGTCGAAACGACGACGGCGCCGTCGATCAGGGTTTTTTGGGTCAGGGTCAGCTGGACATCGCCGGTGCCGGGCGGCAGGTCGACGACCAGCACGTCCAGCGGTTCCTCAGGCGTGCCCCAGCGCGTCTGGGTCAGGAGCTGGGTCAGGGCCTGCGACGCCATCGGGCCGCGCCAGATCATGGCCTGGTCCGGATCGACCAGGAAGCCGACAGAATTGACCTTGAGCCCGAAGGCCTCGGGCGGGACCATGCGCTTGTCTTCGCCGAATTCGGGCGGCGTACGGAGGCCGAGCATGACCGGCGCCGAAGGGCCGTAGATGTCGGCGTCAAGGAAACCGACCCGCAGGCCTTGCGCCTTCAGGCCCAGCGCGATGGCCAGGGACAGGGTCGACTTGCCGACCCCGCCCTTGCCGGAACCGACCACGATGACGTGGCGCACATGATCCGGACGTGCCGTGGCGACCGGCGCCTTCGGTTTGCCGTCGTTGACGGCGCGGTCCGACAGCTTGGCCGACGGACCGCGCGGAGCGTCTCGCGGAGGGGCGCCGGGGGCTTCCGCGGTCAGCACGACCTGCGCCTTTTTGACCCCCGGCAGACGGGCCAGCACCGCTTCGGCCTGGGACCGCACATCCTGATAGCCGGGCACCTGGTCTTGCGGCACTTCGATCATGAAGCCGACACGTTCGGGTGAAACGACCAGCCCGCGCACCAGTCCCGCTTCGGACAGGCCCTGGCCCGAGAGGGGATCGGGGATGCGGTTGAGCACATCGAGCACGGCTTCCCTGGTCAAATCGGGCATGGACGAACGGTCTCCGGCGAACTAATTGGAACTGCCGCCTCACATAGGCGCAACCTTTCGCGCTTTAAAGCCCAAAATGTCCCTGTCCGCTTCCAATGCCCCGATCCGCCTGCTGGCCGGCCCGACCGCTTCGGGCAAGTCGGCCCTGGCGCTCGACTGGGCGGAACGGACCGGCGGCATCATCCTCAATGCCGATTCGATGCAGCTCTATGCCGACGTGCCCATCCTGACGGCGCGGCCGTCGCGGGACGATGAGGCCCGGGCGCAGCATGTGCTGTACGGTCACCTGCCGCCCGAAGCGACCTGGTCGGCCGGCGAATGGGTGCGGGCCGCCAAACCCTTCCTCGACGCGGCTCTGGCCGGCGGAGCGCCGGTCTGCGTCACCGGCGGCACCGGCCTCTATTTCAACAGCCTGGTCCACGGGCTGGCCGAAATCCCGGAGATAGGCGGCGCGGCGCGAAGCGAGGCGCGGGGTGATTTCGACCGTCTCGGCGAGGAAGCGTTTCGGAAAAACCTGAAGCAAGTCGATCCGCGCGCCGAGGCCCGCATCGCGGCCAACGACCGGCAAAGGCTTTGCCGTGCTTGGGAAGTCTGGCTCGAGACCGGACGATCCTTAAGCGGCTGGCAGGACGATACGACGCCCGTCCTGCCGGATAATTCTTATCATCTCGAAATTCTGACACCGGACCGTGCGTGGCTGTACGAGCGCTGCGACCGGCGGTTCGACCTGATGATATCCGGCGGGGCGCTTGAAGAGGTCCGCGCCCTCATGGCGCGTGGGCTGGAGGAGGATTGGCCGGTCATGCGCGTGCTGGGGCTTAAGGAGTCCGTCGATTACCTGGAAGGCCGCGTCGCGCTCGCCGAGGCGACGGCTCTGGCGCAGCAGAAGACGCGCAACTATGCCAAGCGCCAGATGACCTGGTTCCGCAACCAGTTCGGAGGACGCTCAGGGACGCCGCTCTGACGTCTTGCCGGAAAGTCCACTTCATCGTAGGTTGTCGCAGGGCGAAGTTTATTAGGCGCCGGGGGCAAATCATGACCGCATCGTTCAATCGCCGCATCCTGCTTGCAGGGGCGGGCGCTGGTTTGGGACTGGCTTTCGGGGCGCGCGCCGAAGACGCGAAGGCGCCGGCCAAGCCGGAAACACCGGCGCCCTCGGTCGAGCTTTACGCCCGCTCGCCCCTGGTGTCGAATATCGCGCTGTCGCCGGATGGCAAGCGCGTCGCCCTCATCAACCAGAAGGACGACACCAACTTCCTGGTCTTTTTCGACATTGCCGGCGGCAAGCCCAAAAGAGTCGGGCTCGGCGCCGGCAAGATGCGTGGCCTTCTATGGGCCGACAACGACCATGTGGTCATCATCAATTCGGTGACGACCTCGCTGCCGGAACTGGCGGCCAGCAAGAGCGAGCTCTATCTCGCCAGTTGCCTGGACCTGAATACGCTGAAGATGGCCAACTTCTTCTCGCGCGACGACGAGTTCTACAACATCGTCGAAGGCGACATCCGCCGTATCAAGGTCAATGGCGAATACCGGGTCACGGCTTCGAACTTCAAGCGCAACCCGCCCTTCGACGAATACCTGTACAGTTTCGCGGCCGACAGTGGCCACGGCCACGAAATCATGTCCGGCAGCCAGTACGCCGAGACCTTCCTGACCACACCTCAGGGGGAGCCCGTCGCCTATTCTGAATACGACGAGGACCGCAAGACGTGGACGCTGTATTATAATACAGGCACGCCCGGCCACAGCCGCTATGAAGCCATCTACAAGAAGAAGGAAGACGGCCGCTACACCAGCCTGGAGGGGCTGGGGCGCGACGGGAAGTCGGTGGTGATCCGGACCTATGCCGACGGCGTGGTCGCGACCTATCACGAAATCTCGGCCGACGGGGCGCTGGGGCCGGCGCTGGACGCGGACAGCAAGGACAAGGATCACACGCCGCTATTCCATCCGACGACCTGGCGCCTGTGCGGGTTCTCGCACCGTGACGACCAGGTGGTGAAGAGCTACGACGACCCGCTGATGAAGAAGCTGAACGAAGCGATTCCGCAAGTCGTGGGGGACGGTGCGCGCAGCTATATCGTCGACTTCGCCGAAGATCCGCGCAAGATGATCGTCTATTCGCAGAGCGCCAGCGACGCCGGCAGCTATGCCTTTATCGACTTTTCCAACGGCGACACTACGGCCATCGCCTTCGATTATCCCGACCTGGCCGAGGAATGGATCACCTCCAAGCAGGCCATCGACTACAAGGCGGCCGACGGCCTCAATATCCACGCCTACCTCACGCTGCCGCCGTTCAAGGAGGCGAAGAACCTGCCGTTGATCGTCCTGCCGCATGGCGGGCCGCAGGCGCGCGACACGCTCGATTACGACTGGCAGACCCAGGTCTTTGCTTCGCGCGGCTATGCCGTGCTCCAGCCCAACTACCGCGGTTCCGAAGGCTATGGCGACGCCTTTATCAGCGCCGGCCAGGGCGAGTGGGGGCGCAAGATGCAGACCGACCTCTCGGACGGCGTCCGCTACCTGGCGCAGAAGGGGATTGTCGATCTCAAGCGCGTGGCCATCTTCGGCGCCTCATATGGCGGCTATGCCGCGATGGCCGGGGCGACGCTCGACCCGGGCGTCTACCGGTGCTCGGTCGCCATTGCCGGCATTTCGGATCTCAAGTCGTTCATATCGGCGAGGGAAGACGACAGCGGGCGCGTCGACAGCAGCATGGTCCGGTACTGGAAGACCCAGTTCGGCGACCAGAAGACATGGGACGATGCTTCACCGGCGAAACAGGCGGCAAGGGCTTATTGCCCGATTCTGCTGATTCACGGCACCGACGACACGGTCGTGCCGATCGACCAGAGCCGGCGGATGGAAAAGGCGCTCAAGGCGGCCGGCAAGGACGTCGAGTTCATCACCTACAAGGGGCAGGATCACTGGGAAACCATTCCGTCGGCGCGCATTACCATGATGCAGGCCAGCCTGGACTTCATCATGAAGCATAACCCTGCCTAGAGCGCGACAGGAGAGCCGGCGGCCTTATTCCGCCGCCGGAGTCCTGGGCGGAGCTTCACTGTCCTCGACCTCGCGCTCGATCTCGGGCATATGCGGCACGGACGGGGCGTCGATGCGGCCCGACCGTTCCAGCTTGCCCCAGCCGACGCGCAGGCCGTGCACCGCCGAATAGAGCGCCTTCAGCACGACATAGTACATGATCTGGCGGTAAACGAAGCGCTGCGACAGCAGCCAGAAGACCGGGTACGACTTCTCGCGCGGCTCCAGCCAGTAGGCGATGGCGCCGCAGATGGCGTCGATGGTCAAAAACGCCAGCCAGTAGATCAGCATGCGGCCGATATCGGTGTCGTTGGCAGCCCAGCCGTGCTGCTGCACGCGCACGACGGTGGCAATGATATTGACCACCAACGCGAAGTCGATGATCGGCGAGATGACCGAGAAGCCGATCTGGAACAGCCAGGCCTGCGGCAGGCCGATCAGGGCCAGGCCACGGGGTTTACGCGTCTTGAAGATGCGCTGATGCTTCCACAGGCATTGCAGTGTCCCGAACGCCCAGCGGAAGCGCTGCTTCATCAGGGCGCCGAACGATTCCGGCGCTTCGGTCCAGGCCACGGCCTCCTGGTCGTAGGCGACCTGCCAGCCGCGGCGCTGTATGGCGATGGTCAGGTCCTGATCCTCAGCCAGCGTATTGTGCGGGTAGTCGCCGACCTCCTTCAGCGCGGTGCGGCGCCACGCGCCGACGGCGCCCGGCACCACCATCATGGCGCCGAACATGGCGAGCGCCGAGCGTTCGAGGTTCTGCGCGGTGACGTATTCGACACCTTGCCAGCGCGTGACCCAGTTGAAGCGGTTGCCGACCTTGGCGTTGCCGGCCACCGCGCCGATTTCCGGGCGCACGAACCAGCGGACGAGGCGGGCGATGGTCTCGGGCTCGAACTGCGTGTCGGCGTCCAGCGCGATGATGATCTCGCCTTTGGCTGCGTTTATGCCGTTGTTGACGGCCACGGCCTTGCCGGCATTGACCTGGGTGATCAGGTGGACCCGCTTGTCGCGCTTGAAAGCGTTGGCGACGATGGGCGAGGTCTCGTCCTTCGAGCCGTCGTCGACGACGATGATCTCAAGTTCCACGCCCGTGCTTTGCAGGACGCGCCGCACGCTGGCCTCGATGACGCGGGCCTCATTGTAGGCCGGGATGATGACGCTGACGAAGGTCGAGGCCACGAAGGCTTCTGGATCGACCTCATCCGTTTTTTCCGGCGGGTCCATGTGGCCGCTGTACTCGGCGTAGATGGCCAGGGCCGACAGGACCAGGGCGCGGGTGATGCCGAGCACGATGGCGACGATGAACAGCCATTTCAGCGCCTCGGCCAGCCAGGCCAGGGCCATGAAGATGCCGACGTCGAAGCGGACCTCGGCCAGTTCGGCGCCGCTGAGCGTCGGCATGACCTGTTCGGGCGTCATGCCGATCAGGTCGCCGACCGTGACGAACTGGAAGCCCTGAGCCTTGAGCTGGTGAATGATGGTCGGCAGGGCCGTGATGGTTTCGGTGCGCACGCCGCCGGAGTCGTGCAGCAGGACGATCGAGCCCGAACGGCATTCGTCGGGTTCGTCGCGGCAATGGTCGCTGGCTTCGCTGGTCATGCCCTGCTGGACGCCGTCCATGACGTTGCTGATGATCTTCGGCACGCCGGGCTTTTGCCAGTCCTCGGAATCGACGTGCAGGCCGACATTCGTGTAGCCCAGCTGCTGGGCGATCAGGGCCGGGTGCAGTTCGTCGGATGTCGTCGGCTCGGCGTCGCCGAACAGCGGGTTGCGCAGCAGGCGCATGGAGCGGCCGGTATAGGCCTCGACGATGCGCTGGGTGGTGTTGAGCTCGAAGCGGATCTGCCAGTCCTGCACCTTGGACATGTCCGGGTGGCTGTAGGAATGGTTGCCGATCAGGTCGCCGTCGGCGATCATACGGTTGAGCAGGTTGGGGTGCGCCATGGCCTTTTCGCCGATGACGAAGAAGGTCGCCGGCACGTGCTCGCGCTCGAGGATTTTCAGGATTTCCGGCGTCCAGCGCCCGTCGGGGCCGTCGTCGAAGGTGAGCGCGATCTTGCCGGGCTGGTAGCCGGTGCGCCGGACGATGAAGGGCGTCGGGAAGGACTGGTAGACTTCGTTCTGCGCCACGCGGTCCTTGTCGAAGGTGACGACACGGCTGCCGTCGTGCGGCGTCGACTCGATATTGACGACTTCGCCGTTGCCGACGGCGATATTGTCGCCGATGGCCGTCAGCTTGTTGAGGTCGGGCAGGTCGTTGGTTTCGAAGTGGTGGAAACCGCGCCAGATCGCCGAGTCCTCGGAACCCAGGCGCCACAGGGCTATGCCGGTGGCGTCGGTGGCGTCGATGGCCAGCATCTGGTTCCAGGCGGTAACGGCGTCCAGCATCCACACCTGGTGGTGGATATTGTTTTCGTCGTACAGGAAGTAGGGGTTGCCCGACACGGGGTCGAACTGGATCGAGGTGCTCGATTCGCGCACGTTGCGCCAGGCGTCGGCGACGCTCTGCGGCTCGCCCTGCATCTTGCCGTCGACTGGATGCCAGTCATAGGCATAGTTGCCGATGCAGATGATGGCCTTCGCCGCCGGCACGCGCTTCAGCGCCCAGGCCAGGCGCTCCTCGAACCAGGATTGCGACGCGATGGGGCCTGGTTCGTCGACGGCCGAATGCTGGTCGTAGATCATGAGGAACAGCTTGTCGGCCGCGCCGGCAAACGCCTTGAGATTCCAGGTTTCGGTATCGACGGGCGCCGTCATGGTCACCTGGTAGCCCCGGACGGACAGGTAGGCGCGCGCCTCGCGGATGAAGGTCAGGTAGTTGTTCAGCGCATTGTCCGGCATGACTTCGAAGTCGAAGACCACGCCCTGGGCCTTTTCAGCGGCGAGCATGTTGGCGATCTGGCCGATCAGCTTGGCGCGGGCGGCGGGATTGGCCACCAGCTTCGCCGTGTTCGGGCCCTGCCAGCCGGCCGGGCGCTGCGGGTCGCCGCCGGGCTGGAGATTCTGCACCATGATCAGTTGGGCGGGCTTGTGCTGGGCGTTCTGCAGCACGTACTTGAACTGGTTGTCCGCCAGGTAGACGAACCGGTTGTCCGGCCCGTTGACATAGGCCAGCGCCGGAATGACCATGTCGAGGTCGTTGACGTGCTTCTGCAGCGACATCATCGAGGCGTCGTCACCGGGCAGGTAGAAGCCGGCAAGGGTCTGTTGCACGGTCGAATGGCCGGCGCGCACGACGATCGGCCGCCGCCGCGGATTGGCGTGGTTGGCCGTCATCTTCGACGCCTGCGGCTTGGGATACTCCATGTGCAGGTCCAGGCCCTTGGGCACGGGCACGTAGAGAATCGACGCCAGCAGCGCGACGAACAGGGCGACGCCGATGCAGACCAGCACGATCAGGCCGATCAGCGAGGCCTTTTTGCGCTTTCCCGACGGGTCATAGAAGACAGGTTTTTGCATATACGGAACGCCCCGGACTGTCAGGCCCGAAACCCTAATGGTGTTCGGCCCTTAACTCGCGCTTTAGGCCCAGTTTGTGGCAATTACCAGCGCGATTCTCGGCGGAATTGCGATTTTGTAACAGCGCCTTGGGCTTCGCCTGGGCAGGGAAGTTCCATACTGCCATATTCCGCTTCCGGGGTATCCGGCGATCATCCGGATCGCGATCGATTTTCCGTTACGGGGCGAAGCTTTGCGACAGGGTTTTGCTGAGGATCACCTTTCCGGCGCGCGTTACCGTATAGACGGCCGAATAGGAACCCGCCGGCCACAGGGCGCCGGGACGTTTCTTGCCGGAAAAGACCATGGCCTGCGCCTTGTCGTGGTCCAGCGCCGGCGACGCCGAATCGACCAGGGTCTGGCCGTCCGGGCCCTTGATAAGGATGCGCTGGATGTCGCCCTGATGCAGGTGGAGCGCCCGGACATAGACGACCAGGGCGGGGCTGGCGCGCGTGGGCGCGGCAATGCCGCCGCGCTCGATATCGTCCACGGTGACGGGGCTGCCCGCGAACCCGGCGTTGAGAATATCGTTGTCGTGATAGGCCAATTCGGCGCGATCGTCCGCCTTCCACAGCGACTGGCCCTGGCCGCAGGGGCCGCCGTCGGCGAACGGATCGAGCCACTTGCCGTTGCGGCGAACGGTAAGATGCAGATGGGGGAAGGCCGCCCCGCCCGACTGACCGACCATGCCAAGCGGAGTTCCGGCAGCGACGCGGTCGCCCGCCTTCACCCGGACCGACCCCTGGCGCATATGGCAATACTGGGTCTGCCAGCCGTCCGCGTGCTCGACCAGCACGCCGTTGCCGCATTCGATGCCCTTGACCCTGGCCTTGTCGAAGGCGCCGACGTCGAAGTCGGGCTGGCCGTCGCGGATCGCCTTCACGACGCCCGGTGCGGCGGCCAGGACGGCCACGCCGCCGGCCTGGGCGACCTTGTCCGGAATGCGGAAGTCGGTGCCGTCATGGCCGTCATAGGTCGCGATGCCGCAGCGATAATCTTTCGCGTCGGGGCCGGGATCGTGGTCGGGATACTGCTGGATGAAGCAGTCCTGGCCGAGGGTGCAGGCGATCGGCTTTTGCAGTTGAAAGGCGGGCGTTTCCGCGCGGACGGGAAGGGGCAGCGCGAAAGCCAGGACCAGAAGCCACAGGATGCGCATAGCCGTCTCCTATTTGCGGTCGTACACCTTCAGCGTACAGCCATAGTCGTCGTGCTCGCCCTTGGGAAGGTCTTCTTCGCTGACGACCGTCCATACGGCCGGATCGATCTCCGGGAAGAAGGTGTCGCCGTCGACCGTGGCGTGGACGTGCGTGACATAGAGCCGGTTGGCCTTGGGCAGCAGTTGCCCGAAGACATTGGCGCCGCCGATGCAGCAGATTTCGAGATCGGCAGCCGCCGGTGCGCCGTCTTCGACCGCGTGTTCACGCGCGATATCGAGGGCTTCGAACAGCGAGCCGCAGGCGATGCCGCCCTCGGCCTCGAACTTCAGGTCGCGGCTGACGACAAGGTTCAGACGCCCCGGCAGCGGCTTGCGCGGCAGGGAATCCCACGTCGTCGAGCCCATGATGATCGGCTTGGAATGGGTGATTTCCTTGAAGCGCTTGAGGTCTGAGCGGATATGCCACGGCAGGCCGCCGTCCTTGCCGATGCAGCGGTTTTCACTCATCGCGACGACCAGCGCCAGGCGGACTTTCGCAATCACAATTTAATGCCTTTCCGCTTGAGTCCTTTTTTTAGTGCGGCAAATGTCTTTTTGCTGGTTGTATGTTTTTCTATCAATGATCTCAAATATTGTGAGGTTTCGTTATCTTGGTTCAAGCACCTAACGAATGGCTCTATTACTTCTTGTTCTAAGTGTGTTAATGGATCGCTTTTCATAAAAACCAATCTTGAGTTTATGTATATAAAGGACCATTCCGCATTATTCAGTATTTTTAATAATAATTTTTCATGATAATCGTCTTCTTCGGATGGGCAATTATATTTCTCCCATAGCTCTGAACTTGTCCGCAAGAGCGATATGCACAGGTTGAACTCAGAGTCAATTTTAGGTTTTAACGCGTTAATAGCCGCGAGAGCGAGGGCAAATAAAGATATGGCAATCGGTAACCAGTGATCTACTGTCATATTTGCCCCTAGGCACGCGGCTTATTTTTTGTTTGGGGGACGAACTTCATATTGACTCGTAGTGCCCGAACGTCCGTCCTGAGCTCCACGCCCATTATTGAGGCCGGCGGACTTTCCATTGCTATCGTTAGTGGGGGTAGGTTTTACTGGGACGCTAGTCTTCTTCTGATCAGTCATGATTCTTCTCCAAGAAAGATACTTCGAGGTACCCCGAAACTCTTCCTAAAGCAATCTTTGTTGTTGATTTGTTCCGAGTTCCGATCATACGGCGACCGGCGCCTTCAGCGCCCCGTGCGACTGGTAGTTTTCGACCGTGAGGTCGGCATAGTCGAAACCGAACAGGTCGGTCTTCGGCGCCAGTTTCAGCGTCGGGAAGGCCATGGGCGAACGCGTCAGCTGCGTCTGCGCCTGCTCCATGTGGTTGAGGTAGAGGTGCACGTCCCCGAAGCTGTGCACGAAGTCGCCGGGCTCCAGCCCCACGGCCTGTGCCACCATGTGGGTCAGCAGCGCGTACGAGGCGATGTTGAACGGCACGCCGAGGAAGATGTCGGCCGAACGCTGGTAGAGCTGGCAGGACAGTTTTCCGTCAGCGACGAAGAACTGGAACAGGCAGTGGCACGGTGGCAGCGCCATGTCGTCGACCTCGGCCGGGTTCCACGCCGAGATGACATGACGGCGCGAATAGGGATTGGTCTTGAGGTTAGTCACCAGGTTCTGCATCTGGTCGATGACCCGGCCGTCGGGCGCTGCCCACGACCGCCACTGCTTGCCGTAGACGGGGCCGAGATCGCCGTTTTCGTCGGCCCATTCGTCCCAGATGCTGACGCCGTGGTCGTGCAGGTATTTGACATTGGTGTCGCCGCGCAGGAACCACAGAAGCTCGACCGCGATGGATTTGAAATGGACCTTCTTGGTCGTCAGCAGCGGAAAGCCTTGGGACAGGTCGAAGCGGATCTGGCGGCCGAACAGGCCCAGCGTACCGGTGCCCGTGCGGTCCTCACGCTTGATGCCGTTGTCGATGATGTCGCGGACCAGGTTGAGATACTGATATTCGGGATGGTCAAACATGGTGCGCGCTTTTATTGGGGGAACGATTCTCGAACAGTATAGCTGAGGGCCGACCCTGATGCCATTGCCAGTCTATCACGACCGCGATTGTGACCTGTCCCTGATCCGGACAAGCAAGCTTCTTATCATCGGTTACGGCAGCCAGGGACGCACTCACGCCTTGAATGCCCGCGATTCCGGCGTGAGCGATATCCGCGTGGCGCTGAAGCCGGGTTCGGCGACGCGCATGAAGGCCGAGGCCGACGGCTTCACGGTGGTGACGGTGGCCGATGGTGTAAAATGGGCCGACGTCATCGTGGTCCTGACCTCGGACGAAGCGCATCAATCGCTGTTCCGAGACGAGATCGCGCCGTCGCTGAAAGCCGGGCAGGCCTTGATTTTCGCTCACGGCCTGTCGGTCAATTTCGGGCTGGTCGTGCCGCCGGCCGATGTCGACGTGCTGCTGGTCTCGCCCAAGGGCATCGGCCCGCGCATCCGCGACATCTACGTCGAGGGCCAGGGGGTGTTCTGCCTGTTCGCCGTCCACCAGGACGCCACCGGGCGCGCCAAGGCCCTTGGCCTGTCCTACGCCGCCGCGCTCGGCTGCGGGCGCAAGGGCATTCTCGAAACCACCATGAAGGCCGAATGCGAAAGCGACCTGTTCGGCGAACAGGTCGTGCTGTGCGGCGGTACGCGCGAACTCGTGGTCAACGGTTTCCAGACCCTGGTCGACGCCGGTTACCCCGAGGAGGTGGCGTGGTTCGAGACGTGCTACGAGTTGAAGCTGGTCGTCGATCTTCTTTGGGAGCTTGGCATGTCGGGCGGCTTCGCCAAGATTTCCAATACGGCGGAATACGGCGCCTATCTGACCGGCCCGCGCGTCATCAATGAGGCATCGAAGGCGGCGATGAAGGCCGTGCTCGACGACGTGCAGTCGGGCCGCTTCGTCAAACAGCTGATGGCCGACTACGACGCCGGCAGCCCAGACCTGCTGGCGCGGCGTGAAGCGTTGAAGGACAATCTGTTAGACAGCACCAAGCGCTATCTGGATGGCGTCGCTAAGCCCAGCTGAGTACCGCATCCCCCCGCAGGATCGCTTCCACTGCGTCCGTATGCTTGCGCACGCCGCCGTCGTGCAGCACCAACGGCGGCAACAAGCGCAATGGCGCCTTGCCCAGCCGTTTGGCGCGGACGATGACGCGCTTGGCGTCCGCATCGCCGAAGGGCTGGACCGGGCGGATCTGGAACGAGCCCGCCTTCGACGACAGGCCGCCTAAAATATCGCCCAGACGGTCGGCGCGATGAATGAAGACGATGTCGCCACCGTCTTTGGCGGCGGCCAGCGCAAAGTCGAGCCACGCCTGCAATCCGTCGTCGGCGATCCAGGCGGGACGTTTTGCCGCAGCGGGCGCCCGCAGCGTTTCGGGATCGTCGAAATAGGGGGGATTGGAGAAGACGAGGTCGGCGCGTTCGACGCTTGCCGCCGCAAAGCCCAGACCGATATCGCCGTTCGCGATCTCGACATTGTGCATGCCGTTCAAAAGCACGTTATCCCGCGCCAGGTCCGCGTAGAGGCTTTCGCGCTCGATGCCGGTGAGATGCAACCCTTCGCAGCGCCACTTCAGCGACAAAAGTGCGCCGCCCGCACCACAACCCAGTTCCAATCCTGACAAGGCTTTGCTGCGCTGAGGGCTTCGTTCGGCCAGGGCGCCGGCGCACGCTGCTGCCAGCAATGCGCCGTCCATGCCGACACGATAGCCTTGCAAAGGCTGGCGCAGCTGTAACCGCTTGCCCAGCAGGTGCGTAAAAGCCGCAGGTCCGGCGGCGGCGACAGGTTCCGGCGCGGTTTCGGTTGTCTTGGCGGCGTCGATGGTCAAAACTGTTTCCCGGTGGGTTCGTATATAGCTAGCATGTTTCCGTAGAATATCCCACGTTTCGGCATAGACTAAGCCGCGAAGCCGGTTTATGGCCTAGGCCGATAGTCAGGAGTTAACGCATTGGATTCGGCCAATATCGACGCGGTGCGCAAATCGACCGCGCCTGAGCGCGACACGCAGTCTTCCAAGGCAGATGTAAATGCCCTGGTCAGCCTGTGCCAGCCGGACATGGCGCAGATCAACGCACTGATCACCGAGCGCATGCAGTCGGACGTGGCCGTCATTCCGGCCCTGGCCGCGCATCTGATCGCCGCCGGCGGCAAGCGTCTGCGGCCGCTGCTCTGCGTCGCCGCCGCGCGCCTGTGCGGCACCGGCAATACGCGTCACCATAACCTTTCGGCCGCCGTCGAATTCATCCATACGGCCACCCTGTTGCACGACGATGTCGTCGACTCGTCGCAACTGCGCCGCGGCAAGGTCGCCGCCCACCTGATCTGGGGCGCGCCGTCGTCGGTCCTGGTCGGCGACTTCCTGTTTGCCCGCGCCTTCGAGCTGATGGTCGAGACCGGCAGCCTGCGTGCGCTCGACATTCTGTCGAAGGCATCCGCCGTCATCACCCAGGGCGAGGTCCTGCAACTGATGAAGGCTTTCGACCTCAACCTGTCGCAGGACGACTATATCGAGATCATCTCGGCCAAGACCGCGGCCCTGTTTTCGGCGGCGTCGCAGTCGGGCGCCGTGGCGGCCGACGCGCCGGAAGAGCAGGTCCAGGCGCTGTACGACTATGGCCTCAACCTCGGCCTCGCCTTCCAGATCCAGGACGACATCCTCGACTACCAGGGATCGGCCGCCGACCTCGGCAAGAATGCTGGCGACGACTTCGCCGAAGGCAAGTCGACCCTGCCGCTGATCCTGGCCATGCGCGCCAGCCGCGCCACCGACGCCGCCTTCTGGGACCGCACCATCGGCAAGCGCGAGCAGAAGCCGGGCGATTTCGAGCATGCGCAAAACCTGATGAAGGCATCCGGCGCGCTCGATGAAGCCCGTGCCGTGGCGCGCGATTTCGCCGATAAGGCGCGGGCGGCGCTTTCCGTCTTTACGCCGGGGCCGTGGCGCCAGGCGCTGGAAAACCTGGCCGTATACAGTGTCGAGCGCCAGACCTGAGGACATACCGTCCGAGGCGACGGCAGAGCCCGCAACGCAGTATGAACGGGTCGTCGAGGCACGCTTCTACGAACTCGATATCCTGCGCGGGCTGGCCGCCTTCCTGGTGGTCGCCTTCCACTACAAGCACTTCCTGACCGAAGACGCGATCAACTTCGACTACGACCACCTGCCGTTCCATACGGTGCTGATGCCCATCTATGTCTATGGGCTGATGTTCGTCGAAATGTTCTTTTCGATCTCGGGCTACGTCTTTTTCTGGCTCTATTCCGAGGCCGTCTCGGAAAAGCGGCTGGGGGCGCAGCGCTTCTTCATCGCGCGTTTTGCCCGGCTCTATCCCCTGTTCTTCGTCACCTTCATCGCGGTGGCGGTCATGCAGCTTATCTTCTTCGGCCTCTATGGCCAGACCTATATCTACCAGCACAATACGCCGCTGCAGTTCGTGCTGAACCTGTTCATGGTGCACCAGTGGCTGCCGCACCCCGAGCAGACCTTCAATGGCCCGTCCTGGTCGCTGTCGGTCGAGGTCTTTCTCTACATCCTGTTCTTTACCTTGGCGTCGAAGCGGCTGAACCACCCGCTGATCCTGGCCGGCCTGGCCGCGCTGGCGGTCGGCTTCAACATGACGCATTCGATCGAGAACGTGTCGGGGATCGCGCGCGGCGTTGCCAGCTTCTTCCTCGGCGGCCTGGCCTTCCATGCCGTCACGGCCCTGCGCATGCCGGGACGCGAGGTCTGGCAGAAGCGCGTATCGCTTGGCCTGCTCTGGCTTCTGCCGTGCCTTTGGCTGCTCAGCTATGTGCGCGGCCAGTCGGCCCTGTGGGACAAGATGCAGGCCGCGTCGCCCGATAATCCGCTGTGGACGGTGTTTGGCTCGGCGGGCTTCGTCTATGCCGTCGTGCCGCTGACCCTGCTTCTCTTCGGGTTGAAACAGGGGCAGTGGGAAGCAAAGGTCCTGACGCCGGAACGGCTGCATCGTTTTGCCTGGATCGGTGACATTTCCTATTCGCTGTACCTGATCCATTTTCCGTTGCAGATCGGCATCATGATCCTGATGGCGCACTATCCGTTCGCCACCCGCGTTGCCATCTTCTCGTCGCCATTGATGCTTGTCGCCTTCCTGGGCGTCGCCGCGGGCCTGGCGCGGCTCAGTTTCACCTATTTTGAGATGCCGATGCGCGAATGGATCAAGACCTGGCTGACGCGCCGGTTGTCTGGTACCGCTGTGAAGGCGGAGCCTGAAGAGGCGGCCTGAATTTTCCAAAGGAGACGGTGATGAGCGATACGGGCGTTCTGGTGGGGCAGGCGGACAGCGCCGACAAACTGCCGCAAATCCTTCTCTACGGCCGCGCCAACCGCCACGGCCTGGTGGCCGGAGCCACGGGCACCGGCAAGACCATTACCTTGCAGTCGATCGCCCAGGGCTTTGCCGACGCAGGCGTCCCGGTCTTCGCTGCCGACGTGAAGGGCGACCTGTCGGGCATCGCGGCGGCCGGCGCGCCCAACGACAAGATTTTGCAACGGGCGAAGGATATGGGTGTCGACCTGAAGCCCGAGGCGGCGCCGGTCATCTTCTGGGACCTGTTCGGCAAGAAGGGTCACCCGATCCGCACGACCATCTCGGAGATGGGGCCGCTGCTGCTGGCGCGGCTGCTGGAGCTGAACGACACCCAGGAAGGCGTGCTCAACATCGTCTTCCACGTCGCCGACAAGCAGGGCCTGCTGCTGCTGGACCTCGCCGACCTGCGCGCCATGCTGACTCACGTGTCGGAAAACGCAAAGGACATCAGCGCGCAATATGGCGCGGTGTCGCCGGCCTCGATCGCGACGATCCAGCGCGGGCTGCTGCAACTGGAAACCCAAGGCGCCGACGGCTTCTTCGGGGAGCCGGCGCTGAAGCTGGCCGACCTGATGCGCACGGCGCCGGACGGGCGCGGCTATATCAACCTTTTGGCCGGCGACAAGCTGATCGAAAGCCCCAGGCTCTATTCGACCTTCCTGCTGTGGCTGATGTCCGAGCTGTTCGAGGAACTGCCCGAGGTCGGCGATCCCGAAAAGCCGAAACTGGTCTTCTTCTTCGACGAGGCGCATCTCCTGTTCAAGGAGGCGTCCCCGGCCCTGTTGGAAAAGATCGAGCAGGTGGTGCGCCTGATCCGCTCCAAGGGCGTGGGCATCTATTTCGTGACGCAGAACCCGGCGGACATCCCCGACACCGTGCTGGCCCAGCTCGGCAACCGCGTCCAGCACGCCCTGCGCGCCTACACGCCGGCCGAACAGAAGGGGCTGAAGGCGGCGGCGCAGTCCTTCCGCCCGAACCCGGCCTTCGATACCGAGGACGCCATCCAGAACCTCGGCGTCGGCGAGGCGCTGGTCTCGCTGCTCGACGACAGGGGCCGGCCGACGGTTACGGAAAAGACTTTGATCCGCCCGCCGGCGTCGCGCTTCGGGCCGGTAACCGACGCCGAACGCGCCGCCATCCGCGCGGGGTCTCCGGTTGGCGCCACCTATGACATGCCGGTCGATCGCGAGTCGGCCTATGAAATCCTGGCCGGACGCGCCGGGGCAGCCCAGGCGCCTGCACCCGAAACGGGGTCGAGCGCGGGTGAAAAGGCCGCGGCGAAAGCGGCCGAGCAGGCGGCCAGGGCCGAGGCGCGCCAGCATGAGCTGGAAGAAAAAGAGCGTGCCCGCGCCACACAGCAAACGATCAAGGCAGTGACATCGGTCGCCGTGCCGATCATCCGGTCCATGGGCATCATGCTGGGCAAGGAACTGTTGCGCGGGATGATGGGGAATACCAGGCGACGCTAATCAGCCGCGGACGTCGAACGCCACGTCGCGGGGGCGGCCGGTCAAGCTCTCGCCGCCGTCGACCGTGACAATCTGGCCGGTAAAACTCGGCGTGTCGATCATGAAGCGCGCGGCCCGTGCCAGATCCGCGATCGTGCATGTCAGGCCTAAGGGCGTGGCGCGTGCGGCGGCTTCGAAATCGGCCTGGGACTGGTCTCCGCTCGGCAGCACCAAGCCGGGCGCAAGGCCGCAGACGCGCACCTTTGGCGCCAGGGCCATGGCCAGAGGCTGGGTCAAACCCGCCAGTCCCACCTTGCCCGCCGTATAGGACAGGAAATCCGGATTGGGATTGACGACCTTCTGGTCGAGGATGTTGATCGCCACGCGCCCGCCGGCTTCGCTGAGCGCCTTGATCAGAAAGACCGGCGCGGTCAGGTTGCTGTCGATATGCGCCTGCCACAGCTCGGGCGTCAGGCTGTCGATGGCGTCGTACTTGAACAGGGAGGCGCAGTTGATCAGCACGTCGACGCTGCCGAAATGCGCCTTGACCGCCGGGATCAGCGCCGCGCGTTCGTTTGGCGCCGCCAGGTCGGCGGCAAAGCGGGCCACGTCGCGGCCCAAGGCCTTCAGCTCGGTTTCGAGCGCCTCGGCCTCCGCGATCGAACGGTGATAGTGGATGGCTATGCGGTAATCGGCTGACAGGTCTCGGCACAGGCCCGCACCGACGCGGCGGCCGCCGCCGGTGACCAGCACGACCGGCCGCATTACGCGGCAAATCCCGGGCGGAAACGCGCCATTTCGACGCCGGCGCCATGCGTGTCGGGGAAAATATCGGGTTTGAGAATCCGGGCGCGGCAGGCCAGCACCAGGGGATTGGAAAAGGCCGTCGCCATCACGTCTTCAAGCAGGGTTTCCAGCAGTTCGACGTGATCCTGCGTCTCCCATGCCACGACGGCGTTGCGCATCAGGTCATAGTCGATGAATTCGCCGGGTTTCAGCCGGCCATACTGCCAGACGCTGACCCACAGGCGGTTGGGACGTTCGTATTCGAAGGCGTGCAGGCCACAGCGCACATGGACCTCGATGGTTTCGAGGACCGCGGCCGTGTAATCGCCGGTCAGCATCAGTCGATGCGGCCGAAATCGACCAGGTTGATCAGGGCGACGACGATGAGGAAGGTGGCCATGATGGCGATAGCGAGCATTCGAAAGACTCCGCGAAACGTCGTTCCGTGTTAGCGGCAGAAATGGTCAGGCACAAGAGGGCTTTTTTGTCGCAGGCGCGCTTGCCAGCGTCCGGCGCGTCCCCGTAAAGAGAAGCCATGAAGGATTGGAAACGCATCGTCGAGCCGTACTCGCGCCCGCTGTTTTTCGCGTATTCGCGGCTGACGCGCGGCAAGACGCTGGGAGTGCGCGGCCTCGTGCTCGACAACCAGGGGCGGGTCCTGCTGGTCGAACATACCTATGTCGAAGGCTGGTGGCTGCCGGGGGGCGGAGTCGACGCCGGCGAGACCACCCAGGCCGCCGTGGCGCGCGAACTGCGCGAGGAGGCCGGTGTCAATCCGCTCGAGACGCCGAAACTGCTGTCCGTGCACTCGAACGAGACCTTCTTCCCCGGCGACCACGTCCTGTTGTTCCGCGTCGACCGCTGGGAACCCTGCGACATGACCTCGCACGGCGAAATCAAGGCCGTCGGTTTCTTTGCGCCGGATGCGTTGCCGGAAAATACGAACCGCGGCACGCGCCGCCGGATTCAGGAAGCTTTGATGGGGGCGGAAGCCGACCCTGTCTGGTAGTTGCCGACCAGGAATTTGCGGAACCAGCGCCGCGACGGCTTCTCGAACGCGTAGTGGCTGAGGCCCGCCAGACCGATCGATACGACCAGCGCGACCGCGACCCAGGCTTCGGGCAGCAGGCCGTGCACGCCCCAGCCCGGCAGCATCTTGAAGACGATGCGCAGCACCAGGTCGTGGATCAGGTAGAGCGCATACGACACCAGGCCCAGCCAGTAGACCCAGGGCGTATGCAGCCAGCGAGCCACCGGGCCTTCGTCGTGGCTGAGCGCCATGATCAGGAGGGCGAAGACGGCCACCAGGAACAGGTCCGAACCCTTGAAGCACAGCAGGACGATCGTCAGGCCCAGCAGGACCAGGCTGGCGCGCGACGGGATATGCTCACGGAAACGATAGGCGACCAGGCCGATGAAGAACGACGCCAGGCAGCGCAGCGACGTGCCGATGGCGTAGGAGCTGGCGATGTCGAGCGGGCCGTGGCGATAGGCCAGGGGCTGTTTGGCGATCCATTGCGGGCCGTAGGCGATTGCCGCCAGTACGCCGAACGACAGGACCAGGCCGACGAGCGTCCAGCGTCGTGGCACTTTCAGCGCGCCCCACAGGCTGAGCGGGAACAGCAGATAGGCTGTCCATTCCGTGCTGATCGACCACGACGGCGGCACGATCGAATTCGACAACCCCCAGGCCTGGATCAGCGCGAAATTGTAGATCAGGCCCTTGGGCAGGTCGGGCACGGTCGACACCTTGGTCATGACCGTGCCGATAAGCACGGCCGTCAAAAGGGTCATCAGCGCGAACAGCGGATAGATGCGCGCCAGGCGCAGCAGCAGGAACTGCTTGAAAGTCTTGATCGAGAAGCCGTCGCTGAACATGCCGGCATAGGTCATCGCCATGACGAAGCCCGACAGGATGAAGAACAGGTCGACGGCCATGTAGCCGTGCCGGATGAAGGGCTGGAAGGTCGGAAAGAACCTGTAATGGCCGTTGACGTGGAAGATGACGACGTACAGCGCCGCGATGCCGCGCAGGCCGGTCAGGGCCTTGATTTCGCCCTTAGGGGCAGGCGCGACCGTTTCGCCGGCGACTGGCGTTTCGATTGCGGCGCTGGGCGCAAAAGCAGGAACTGCGGACATTAAAAACCAATACGGACGGCGGAAAGTGTCCATCTAATCTATCTGGCCGGTCACGCAAGTGTGTATGGAGCACAGATCAATAAGAAATTGTTTCAAGGGTTGTGGACTTATCACGACTGGGTGTTGCTTTTCTGTTCGCCGGACATCATCTTGTCGTCTGCGGACGTTGCTGCCAAAAACCGGCGGAAACCTGTTCCAAGAGACTTGCCGGAAGCCAGAACCGCTTTCGCGGCTTTCCCAAATCACACCGCTTCGGAAACGCTTTGAGCGACGACATCATCATCGATATGGACAACACCGGTCCCGAGGCCGCCCCCGGCGACAAGCTGGTCGGCGCGGCGCTGATCCGGCGCGAGGCCTCGCTGGCGCCTGACAAGCCCGGCGTCTACCGCATGCTGGGCGCCGACGGCGAAGTCCTCTATGTCGGCAAGGCCAAGTCGCTGAAGAAGCGCGTCCTGCAATACGCGCAAGGCCGCTTCCATGCCCAGCGCATCGCGCGCATGGTGTCGCTGACGCACGAAATGGTGCTGATGCGCACCGACACCGAAGGCGAGGCGCTGTTGCTGGAAGCGCGCCTGATCAAGGCGCTGCGCCCGCGCTACAACGTGCTTTTGCGCGACGACAAGAGCTTCGCAGAAATCCTGGTGCGCCGCGACCACGAGGCGCCCCAGGTGTCGAAGCACCGCGGGGCGCATTCGATCAAGGGCGACTATTTCGGGCCGTTCGCCTCGACCGGCGCGGTCAACCGCACGCTCGACACCTTGCAAAAGGCGTTTCTGTTGCGCACCTGCACCGACAGCGTCTACGCCTCGCGCACGCGGCCGTGCATGCTGCACCAGATCAAGCGCTGTTCGGCGCCGTGCACGGGCGAGGTCAGCCTCGACGACTACAATGGCCTGGCGCAACAGGCGGCCGATTTCCTGCGCGGCAAGAGCCGGGTGGTGATCGAGCGCCTGACCCAGGACATGATGGCCGCGTCCGAGGACATGGAGTTCGAACGCGCCGGCGGCATCCGCGACCGTATCCGCGCGCTCAACCACGTCGTCATGTCGTCGTCCGTCGATCTGCAGGGGGAAGAGGCCGACGTCTTCGCCGTCTGTGCCGAGGGCGGTGCGGCCTGCGTCCAGGTGGTCTTCTTCCGCGCCGGCCAGAACTGGGGCGACCGCGCCTATTTCCCGCGTGTCGATTCGGAAGATACCGAAGGCCAGATCCTCGACGCCTTCCTGGGCCAGTTTTACCAGGACCGGCCCATCCCCAAGCTGCTGCTGATCTCGCACGACCTGTCGGAACCCGAACTGATGGCCGAAGCGCTCAGCCTCAAGGCCGACCGCAAGGTCGTCATCCAGCGCCCGCAACGCGGCGGCAAGGCTGACACCGTCAACAACGCGCTCAACAACGCCCGGGCGGCTCTGGGGCGCCGCATGGCCGAACAGTCGGCGCAGTCGAAGCTGCTGATCGGGGTCGCCGAAGCCTTCGAGCTCGACGCCCCGCCGGTGCGCATCGAAGTCTACGACAACTCGCACCTCGGCGGCACGCACGCCGTCGGCGGCATGGTGGTCGCCGGCCCGGAAGGCTTCATGAAGGGCCAGTACCGCAAGTTCACCATCCGCGACCTCGACACCAAGCCGGGCGACGACTACGCCATGATGGCCGAAGTTTTCCGCCGCCGCTTCATGCGCCTGATCAAGGAAAAGGACCTGCCCGAAGGCGAGAAGAATTTCGGCGCGCCCGACCTGGTGCTGGTCGACGGCGGGCAGGGGCAGCTCGACGCTGTTCTGGCGGTCATGGCCGACCTGGGGCTCGACGACATTCCGATCGTGGGCGTCGCCAAGGGACCGGACCGCGACGCCGGCCTCGAGCGCTTCTTCATGCCGGGGCGGCTGCCCTTCATGATGGAGCCCAAGTCGCCAGTCCTCTATTATCTTCAGCGCCTGCGCGACGAAGCCCACCGCTACGCCATCGGCGCCAACCGCCAGAAACGCGACGCCGCCATCACGAAAAACCCGCTCGACGAAATCCCCGGAATCGGTCCGCGCAAGAAAAAGGCGCTGCTGGCCGCGTTCGGCTCGGGCAAGGATGTCGCGGCGGCGCGTCTCGAAGACCTGCGCAAGGTCGAAGGCGTCAACGAGGCCCTGGCGCAGAAGATCTACGACTTCTTCCACGGCGGGTGACGCGAAAACCCCTTCCATTGCGGCGGTTTGCCCGGCTAGAATAGGCGCGAACAACCAAGGTGCCTTCATGACCGGCGAGCAAGTCAATCCGATCCCCAACATCCTGACCCTGATCCGGCTGATCGCGGGCATCGTCATGTTCATTCTGCTGGCCGGTTCCGTCGGCGGCATTCCCTTCCTTGAGGTTACGTCGGACCGGCTGTACCCGCTTCAGCGCTGGGGCGTATATATCTTCGTCATTGCGGCCCTGACCGACCTGTTCGACGGCGTGCTGGCGCGCAAGCTGCATGCCGAAAGCCACTGGGGCGCGATCCTCGACCCGATCGCCGACAAGATCCTGGTCTGCGGCACCATCCTCGGCCTGTTCTGCATCAATACCGGCAATCCGTTGTTCGCCCTGCCGGCAGCCTTCATCCTGTTCCGCGAATTCGCCGTCAGCGCCCTGCGCGAAGCCGCGGCCGCGCAGCACGTCAAGGTGCCGGTCAGCTTCCTCGGCAAGATCAAGACGACGGTGCAACTGGTGGCCCTGGGCGTGCTGCTGTTCGCCGAAAGCTGGACGGCCTTCAACCTGCCGCCGTCGAGCTACAGCGATCTCGTTTTCACCGTCGGTTACCTGCTGATATGGATTGCGGCGCTCATTTCGGTCTGGACCGGTTTCGCCTACTTCGCGGCCGCCCGGAAAGACCTGTAAAATCCCACATGGCGGAAAATTTTTCCGCCGGTAAGGAAGCGATGCGTTTGTTACGCCGATTTAATTAGACGTTCATAACAAAGTCGCAGATGTTACGGGCATTCTAAACCGCTCAGTGGTCGTATGTCCCTCGCCCTTTCCACCATCCTGTACGAATGGCGCCGGTATTTCGGTGCCGTAATCGCGCTGGCCGTCGCGGGCCTGCTCGTCCTGGCCATGACCGGCATGTTCATGGGTATGGCGCGATCCTTCACCGCCACGATCGAGCACTCCCCGGCACAGATCATGATCCTGCCGCCGCAGGCCGATGGCATCATGGGCGATACCGGCCAGGCGCGCCGTATCATTCCGCAGATCTACCAGCATCCCGACGTCGTCGAGGTCCAGCCCATGGTGATGAACTGGGCCTTCTGGTCGAACTTCCCCAAGGACGGCCAGCCGTCCAAGGGCGACGGCGTCCGCGTCGTCGTGGTCGATCCGGTCAAGGGCGCCGTGACCCTTCCCCTGGATTTCTCCGACGACACCGTCGAGGCGCTCAAGGAACCTTTCGCGGTGGTCATCGACCGCACCAGCCTGGGCAAGCTGGGCGTCAAGGTCGGCGACAAGGCCAAGATGAACGGCATGACCGTGACGGTCGCGGGCGTCGTCGACGGTTATCCCAACATGTTCAACACGCAGGTCTTCACCTCGTACCAGACCGCCAAGCTGATCTACGTCTATAACGAGGGCCCGAAGGTCGGCCCGCTGTTGGTCAAGCTGCGCGACCCCACGCGCGCCAAGCAGGTCGCGGCCGAACTGAATGTCATCGGCGGCGGCACGTTCAAGGCCTGGACGCGCGAGCAGCTGTCGAAGAGCTCGCAGATCGGCATGCTCAAGGAAGGCGGCATCGCCGTCATCCTCGGCTTCATGGCCTTTGTCGGCGTCTTTATCGGTATCGTCATCACCTGGCAGACCCTGCAGGGCGCCATCATGGCCAATATCAAGGAGTTCGCCAGCCTGCGCGCGCTCGGCGTCTCGATGGGCAGCCTGCGCATGATCATCATGGAGCTCAGCATCTGGGTCGGTGTCGCCGGCCTGCTGCTCACCGGCGGCCTGGTCGCCGGCGTGGCGGCGCTGGCCAAGATGGGCGGCGTGCCCATGGACTTCCCGCTGTTCGTCGACATTCCGGTCGCCATCGGCCTGATGATCATCGCCATCCTGTCGGGCATGTTCTCGCTCGGCGTCCTGAAGAAGAGCCAGCCTGCGGACCTGTTGCGATGACCGGAAAACTAGCACTCGAAGCCAAGGCCCTGTCCAAGGGCTACAAGATCGGCAAGCTGAAACAGCAGGTGCTGAAAGGCGTCGACTTCAATGCCTATCACGGCCAGGTCACCATGGTCATGGGGCCGTCCGGCTCCGGCAAGTCGACCCTGATCGCCGCCCTCAGCGGCCTGATGAAGCCCGACGAGGGCGAGGTCATGGCGCTGGGCGAAAGCCTGTGGAAGAAGAGCCGCGGCAAGATCGACAAGTTTCGCCTCGATCACTGCGGCTTCATCTTCCAGGGCTTCAACCTGTTCCCGGCGCTGCACGCCACCGAGCAGGTCGAGCAGGTCCTGAAGTACTGCAAGGTGCCCAAGGCCGAATCGCACCGCCGCGCCAAGGAAGTCCTGGATTCCGTGGGGCTCGGGCATCGCCTGAAGCAATATCCGGCCGAACTGTCGGGCGGTGAAAAGCAGCGCGTCGCCATTGCCCGCGCGCTTGCCAAGATGCCGCAGCTGATCTTCGCAGACGAACCGACCTCGGCGCTCGATTCGGTCAGCGGCCAGGTGGTGATCAAGCTTCTGCACCAGGCGGCCAAGGAACGCGGGGCGGCGGTCGTCGTCGTGACCCACGATCCGCGCCTCGAAGCCTATGCCGACCGTGTCATCCACATGGAAGACGGAAAAATCCTGAGCGACACCATGGTCGCCGAACCGCCTTCAATTTCCTAATCGCACGCCTCAATGAGAAACCCGATGTCCCGCAAATTCGTTTCCGCAACCGCTCTGACCGTTGTGGCCCTGGCGCTGGCCGGAACTTCGCTCACCGCCTGCCAGAAACCTGGTCCGGGCGGCAAGGGCGCCCAGGCCGTCGTCAAGGCGCCGCCCAGCCCGTATGCGGCCATCGCTTCGGGTAAGGTCGATGTCGAAGGCGGTGTCGTCAGCGTCGCCGCCCGCCGCGCGGGCGTCGTCTCCGACGTCTATGTCGAGGAAGGCGACGTCGTCAAAAAGGGCCAGATCCTGGCCAAGCAGGAAGACCGCGATACGCAACTGGCCATCGCCAGCGGCCGCGCCCAGGTCCAGCAGGCCCAGGCGGCGCTCGGCCTGACGGAAGTTCAGCTCAAATCAGCCCAGCGCGAACATGACCGCCTGGAAAAGCTGGCGCCGACCAACTTCGTGGCGCAGCAGAAGCTCGACCAGGCCGAGGACGCCATCGACAGCGCCCAGGCGACCCTGGTCCAGCAGCGCGCCATTGTCGCCACGGCCCAGGCCCAGCTGGCCCAGGCCGAATACGATCAGGAACTGACGATCATCCGTGCGCCGATGGACGGCAAGATCATCCGCCGCTATGCCCAGCCGGGTGTCGGCGCCTCGACGCTGAACGTTTCGACCATGTTCGATATCGAGCCGGCGATCCCGCACATCATCCGTTCGGAAATCGTCGAAAGCGCCATTCCGTCGGTGTCGATCGGCCAGGAAGCCGAAATCATCCCGGAAGCCGACCCCGAGAAGCTTTATGTCGGCAAGGTGCTGCGCATTGCCGCGACCTTCGGCGCGCGCAAGCTCAAGTCGGACACCGGCAACGAGGCCAGCGACGAACGCGTGGTCGAGGTCGTGGTGTCCGCCGAGAACACACCGTTCCTGATCGGCCAGCGCGTCCTGGTAAAGTTCATGAAGCCGGGTGAAAAGGCGGGCATCAAGCGTGCCGGGCCGGCGGCTCCGGCTCAGCCGAACTAATAAGCGTTGTAGAAGCATCTTGGCCCTCCCTGCGAAGCGGGGAGGGCCGAACTCCATGAAAATATTGAATTTACCTTAGGTCGGCTTCGTTTCGATCGAACGTAAAGTCCGCGGGAAGCCGACCACGGAATTGCCGCAACTGATCCAGTAGATCATCACGCGACGCTTGGCGTTGCTCCGATGTCGTCGTCGGAGCGATGCGGATATCGATATCGTCCCCCGGTTTCAAGCCGAGCACAGCCAGTGATCTCCCCCGTTTGACGACCTTTACCCGCATCGACGATAACCGCTTAGACCGCGTCCAGTCCGATATCGAAATTGGGCGCCGAGTGCGTCAACGCGCCGACCGAAATGACGTCGACGCCGGTTTCGGCGATGGCGCGGACCGTATCGAGATTTACGCCGCCGGAAGCTTCCAGGATCGTCTTGCCGGCCGCCAGCTTCACGGCCTCGGCGTACATGTCGAGGGTGAAGTTATCGAGCAGCAGGACGTCCGGCTTGAACGGCAGGGCTTCTTTAAGCTGGGCGATCGAGTCGACTTCGATTTCGATCTTCATGGTGTGGCCGACGCCGGCGCGGGCACGCTCCATGGCGGTACCGACACCGCCGCAGATGGCGATGTGGTTGTCCTTGATCAGGATGGCGTCGTCGAGGCCGTAGCGGTGGTTATGGCCGCCGCCGCACTTGACCGCGTGCTTTTGCAAGGCGCGCAGGTTGGGCAGGGTCTTGCGCGTACAGGCGATCTTGGTTTTCAGGCCGTCGACCGTCGCGACATACTGCGCCGTCAGGGTGGCGATGCCCGACAGGTGGCACAACAGGTTCAGCGCCACGCGCTCGGCGGCCAGGATGGCGCGGGCCTTGCCTTCGACACGTGCCAGCACGTCTCCGGCGGCGACCGGGCTGCCGTCGGGAAGCAGGGTTTCGAAGCGGACCTGCGAATCCATCATGGTGCAGGCCAGGCGGGCGCAGTCGATGCCGGCCGAAACGCCGGCTTCGCGGGCGCGGAATTCGGCCTTGAAGCGCGCCTTGGGCTGGATGACGGCCGAGGCCGTAACGTCTCCCGCCAGCCCCAGGTCTTCCTTCAGGGCGTCGCGGACGACGGGCTCGATCAGCAGGTCAGGCAGTCCGGTGATAAACATGGCGTTTCCCCTTGGTTCACACTCTTTGCAATGTCCGCCCACATGACGAAGGCGCGGTCGCCCTTCGCGGCTGTCTGCGGATAGTCGCTGCGGTAATGAGAACCGCGACTCTCGTGCCGGCGCAAGGCGCATTCTGCAACGAGACGCGCGCTGATCAGCGCAAGGGCGCCCGGAGCCTTGATTTCCAGGCTGTCGATCAGGGCCAGAAGCGCCTTCAGGCCGCTTTCGTCACGCACCAGGCCGGCATGGCGGCTCATGGCTTCGCGCAAGGTCTTCAGGTCGCTGTCGCCCAGGCGGCCGGGAAGGGCAGGCATGATAGTGTCGCCAATAGCTTCGACGCCCGTCAGGTCACGGAGTTGTGCGCCGACGCGTTCGCCGAAGGCGGCGGCTTCGAGCAGCGAATTCGACGCCAGGCGATTGGCGCCGTGCACGCCTGTCGAGGCACATTCGCCGGCGGCATAAAGCCCCTTCAGCGAGGTGCGGCCGAAGATATCGGTGGCGACGCCGCCCATGTGATAGTGGGCCGCCGGGGCGACCGGCATGGGCTCGACGCGCGGGTCGACGCTGTTGTTCATGCAGGACGCAAACACGGTCGGGAATTCGTCGGCAAAGTGCGCGCCGATTGTCGTGGTCGCGTCCAGAAACGCGCCGCGGCCCGACATCTTGGCCTTATGCACGGCGCGGGCGACGATATCGCGCGGCGCAAGCTCGCCGTCCGGATGGTCTTCCAGCACGAAGCGCACGCCGTTTTTGTCGACCAGGATGGCGCCTTCGCCGCGCAGGGCTTCGGTGGCCAGGGGCGCGGGATCGCGGCCGAAATCGAGGGCGGTCGGGTGGAACTGGACGAATTCCGGATCGGCGATGACCGCGCCGGCCAAGGCGGCCATGGCCATGCCTTCGCCACGCAGATTGGCGGGATTGGTCGTGACGGCGAACAGGCCGCCGAGACCGCCGCTGGCCAGCACCACGGCGGACGCGTAGACCGCGATGCGGCGGCTCTCGTGTTCGACGACGGCGCCGACGACGGCGCCGTCCGTGGCCGTAATCAGGCCCAGCGCGAAAGCCGGTTCCCAGATCTCGATATGCGGCGCTTCCAGCGCTTTTGCGACGACGGCTTCCAGGATGGCTTTGCCGGCCAGGTCGCCGCCGACGCGGGCGACGCGGGCACGGCCGTGCGCCGCTTCGCGATTGAGGACGAAGCCGCCATCGGGCGTATGGTCGAACGGCGCGCCCATGGCGTCGAGCGCGCGCACGACATCGGGGCCCATTTCGGTCAGAGTCCTGGCTGCCAGCGGATCGACGATGCCGGCCCCGGCGGCGATCGTGTCGCGTTCGTGCTCGGCAGGCGAATCCTCGGTAGACAGGGCGGCGGCGATCCCGCCCTGCGCCCAGGCCGACGAGCACGCCTTGCCGAGGGCTACGGGCGCCAGCATCAGCACATTGGCCGGTGCTGCGTGAAGCGCGACCGACAAGCCGGCCAGGCCGGCGCCGATGACGAGAGGACCGTTGTGGATGTAGGTTTCAAGGGCCATGACAGGCCTCCTGTAACGTCCGCCCTGAAGACGGACTGAAAAATCAGCTGATCATCTCGACATCGACGTGGTGGCGCGCCTTGACCATGTCATAGCGGGCGGGCGTCGTTGTCGGCGGCATGTCGATCATGCGCTGCACGGCCAGGGCGGCGCGCGGAATGATGGCGGGATCGACCGTGACCTCGTACTGATGCTTGACCAGGCTGTCATAGATGCCTTGCAGCGTGATGCGCTTCATGTGCGGGCACAGGTTGCACGGGCGCAGGAATTCTACGCCCGGCGCGTCGGCCGTGACGTTGTCCGACATCGAGCACTCGGTGATCAATACGACCTGCTTCGCGCCCGACTTCGTGACGAAATCGCCCATGGCGGTCGTCGAGCCGGTGAAGTCCGAGGCCGCGATGACGTCCGGCGGACATTCGGGGTGCGCCAGGACGACCGCGCCCGGATAGGCGGCGCGGACCTCGGCGATATCGTCGGCGTCGAAGCGTTCGTGCACCTCGCAGGCGCCGGCCCAGGCGATGATCTTGATATCGGTCTGGCGCGCCACGTTCTTGGCCAGGAACTGGTCGGGTATCAGGATGACGCGATCGGTGCCCCATTCTTTTGCCGCCCATTCGACGACCTGGACGGCGTTGGCCGAGGTGCAGCAGATATCGGTTTCGGCCTTCACGTCGGCCGTGGTGTTGACGTAGGTAACGACGGGCACGCCGGGATAGCGCTGCTTGATCAGGCGCACGTCGGCGCCTGTGATGCTCGAGGCCAGCGAACAGCCGGCGCGCAGGTCGGGGATCAGCACCGTCTTTTCCGGCGCCAGGATCTTCGACGTCTCGGCCATGAAGTGCACGCCGCCCTGGACGATGATCTGGGCGTCGCAGCGCGCCGCTTCGCGCGCCAGGCCCAGGCTGTCGCCGACATAGTCGCCGACGCCGTGGAAGATGTCGGGCGTCATGTAGTTGTGCGCCAGGATGACGGCGTTCATATCTTTCTTGAGGCGGTTGATTTCAAAGATCAGCGGCGCCTGGAGCTGCCATTCCAGCGGCGACACCTTGGTCTTCAGCTTTTCATAGATCGGCGCGGTAGCGGCCTCGACCTCGGGCGTGAAGGCGAAAGGCGTTGTGGCCCTGGTCTTCATCTCACCCTTCGGCGCGTCCAAAGTGATGACGGTGTGCGGCATGCGCATCTCCTGAAGTCTTCTTTCGTCCGTGTCCGGAGCGGCAGAGGCTTATGCTCAAATTCAGCATAAGGTGACTTTAAAATAGACCCTGAGGCGCAGGATGCAAGAGGGTTTGTGGTGGAGACGATCACATATTTTGTCACAATACGCCGCTATCGTGTGACATCGACTCGGATGGGGCGGCCCGGGAGCAACATTCCCGGGCATAGGTTCGAAACCGACTTGAATCCTTACAAACCTATATCATATCTGGCTTTGCCAACTTTTGAGAGGAGCCGGCAACATGGCTGCAGCAGCAAAAACCGCGGATACCGACAAGGGCGTCGCCCACGAACTGTCGAAGGTCCTGGCCGACAGTTTTACCATCTATCAGAAGACCCACGGTTACCACTGGAACGTGCGCGGACCGAACTTCCGCGGTCTGCATCTGTTGCTGGAAGAACAGTATAACGAAATCTGGACCTCGGTCGACGAGATCGCCGAGCGCATCCGCGCGCTCGACCAGTTCGCCCCCATGGGCCATGGCGCGCTGGGCAACCTGACCTCGATCAAGGACGGCGATCCGACGCTTTCGGCCAAGGAGATGCTGAAGGACCTGGTCGACGGCCACGAAGTCACCATCGCCACGCTGAAGCATGCGGCCGACGTGGCCGATGAGGCGGGTGACATCTCGACCAACGACCTGTGCACGCAACGGATTACGGCGCACGAAAAGCACCGCTGGATGCTGAAGGCCAGCCTGGAAGCGTGATCACGAATTCGTGATAATTAAGTAGACATCCTCTTCGTCGCATGATTTCCTCATGGCGACGGAGGGGATTTTTCATGCGCTATTGGCCGAAGACCGTCTGGCTGCGCGGGCTTCTTGCGCTATGCGGTCTGTACCTTGTCCTTGCCCTGGTAACGCTGCGCCACGGCGACCGCGCACTTTATCCGGCGGAGAGCGATACCGTCACGGTCTACGTCATCGACAACGGCTTCCATACCGATATCGCCATTCCCGCTAATGAGGTCGCGCCGGGCAGCCTGCTGGCCGAGGCGGCGCAGCCGGCGGCGGGGGCGCCCTGGTTGGTCATCGGGTGGGGCGACGCCGGCTTCTATACCGCCAAAGGCTTTTCGGCGGCGCGTGCGGTCGACGGGCTGCGCGCCCTGTTCTGGATCAACAACCCTTCGGTCATCCGCGTCTTCGGCGTCTCCAACGATCCCGGCCGGCTTTACGACCGCAAGACCGCCCTGCCAGTGACCCTGTCGCGGGCGGGTTTCACCGCCATGATCGCCCATATGCAGGCGTCGTTTGTCGAGAAAGACGGGCGCCCTGTTGTCTATCCCGTGCCCGGTACGACCGATGCCTTCTATGACAGCCGCGAGCACTTCTCGATCGCGCGCGACTGCAACAACTGGACGGCGGATCAGCTGAACGCGGCAGGATTGCCCACCGCGCCCATGCTCGACGGGCTTGAGCCGCTGTTCCGGCTGGACCTGCGTCTCAGGACAAAAGTCCGCTGACTCTTGCGGTTTAGGGCCTTTTCCCGCAAAAGGCCGCATGGTTTTCATCACGCCCAAAATCAGCGTTCCGGACGATGAACTGCACGAAAGCTTCGTGCGGGCGTCGGGCGCTGGCGGGCAGAACGTCAACAAGGTGTCGAGCGCGGTCGAGCTGCGCTTCTCGATCACCAACAACTGGACCATCCCCTACGACGTCAAGCAAAGGCTGACCAGGCTGGGCGGCCGGCGTGTGACGACCGAAGGCGAACTGGTTCTGTTCGTCCAGGTCCACCGCACCCAGGAGATGAACCGCAAGGCCGCGCTGGAACGCTTCGTCGAACTGGTGCGCAAGGCGGCCGAGCCCCCGCCGCCGCCGCGCATCAAGACCAAGCCGACACAAGGATCCGTACGCCGCCGGCTGGTGGGCAAGGCGATCCGCTCGACGATCAAGTCCAACCGCGGCAAGGTAACGGGCGAAGATGAAGATTGAAGTCCGTGACGGCCACCTCGGCGATTTCGAGGCCTTGTTCCATCTTTACCGAGAGGTCGCGGCGGTGCCGGGTGGGCTATTGCGCCGCGAGGCCGAGGTCAGCCCGGACTACATTCGAAAAGTCATGGAAAACAGCCTGGCTCGCGGTGTTTCCGTCGTAGCCATCGATGAAGACCGTCATGTCGTCGGCGAACTGCACGGTTGGGTTCCGAATATCCGCCAGCTGTTTCATGTCATGAGCGACCTGACCATCGCCATATCGCCGTGCGCCCAGGGGCAGGGTGTCGGCCGCCTGTTGTTCGCGGCTTTCCTCGGGCGCGTTCGCGAACGTTTCGGCGGCGTCGAACGGGTCGAGCTGTTCTGCCGCGCGGACAATGCGCGCGCCATTGCGCTTTACCGGTCACAAGGCTTTGTCGAGGAGGGGAGGCTGGTCGGCCGGGTCAAAGACGAGCGCGGCTTTATCGCCGATGATCTCCTCATGGCCTTGCGGTTTTCAGCAGTTTCCGGCGCAGGATAAGCCAGCCGAGGCTGAGGATGACTACGACCGCCGCCAGGGCGGGGAATCTCAGGTCGACGCCCACGGCCTTGCCGTAGAAGCGGGCGAAGACGCCGGCGACCGAAGATAGTGCGCACAGCGCCCAGACCCGCAGAGCCAGCCGGCCGTGCCCGGGATCGCGGTGTTGCAGCCACAGCTGGTAGAGGTGTTCCTTGTGCGGCGTGAACAGGTTGCGGCGTTTGCGCGCCCGCACGATCAGGGTCAGGACGACATCCACGAACAGCGGCGCCAGCAGAAAACCGCCCAGCCATACCGAAGCAATGCCATAGGCCTTGACCTGGAGGCAGGCACCGGTCACCAGAGCGCCGCCGAACAGGGCGCCGGAGTCGCCCTGGAAGACGCGGCCCATGGGCAGGTTGAGCGGAAGGAAGCCGAGTTGAGCGCCGGCAGCGCAGACCCAGACGACCAGTGGCACGCCCAGATACCAGGCCAGCGGCGCCAGGGGGGCGACGACGATGGCCAGCCCCGCGATAACGATCAGCGATATGCTCTGCACACCGACGGCCAGGCCGTTCGAGCCATCCATGAAGTTGATGGCGTTGATCCCGAGGATCAGCCAGGCCGCGCTGCCCACCAGGCCGATCGGCGGCCACAGATGCACGCTGGGGCCAAAGCCGAAATCGAGCGAGGTGACGCGATAGAAGAGGGCGAAGATCAGGCAAAGAACGATCTGGAACAGCAATCGCGCCCGCGCCGGCAGGCCGAAGACATCGTCGATGCCGCCAGACAATCCCATCAAGGCGGCGAACCCGAACAGCAGCAGGCCGTCGAAGCCCGGACCGGGGATTTGCGTCCGCCAGGTCCACAGGATAACGGCCAGCGGAATGGCGGTTGCGGCGATGACCGCCATGCCGCCGCTGGTCGGCGTGGGCCGGCTGTGCGCGCCTCGCGACCGGGGCTTGTCGACCGGACCGCACCACACGACCAGCAGCCCCAGCACAAGCGCCAGCAGGAAGGCAGCGAAAAAGCCGCCGGCGAGAATCGCCGGCGGCACAAGCCATACCTGAGGCAGGACCGGGGTCACTGGGAACGCGCTTACTTAAGGCTGGCGCAGAACCTTTGGATGCGCGAGCAGGCCTCGGTCAACACCGCCTCCGACGTCGCATACGAAATGCGGAAGAAGGGCGACAGGCCGAAGGCGGCGCCGTGGACCACGGCGACTTCTTCCTGTTGCAACAGCTCACCGGCGAAGTCTTCGTCCGAGTTGATGATCTTGCCCGACGGCGCCTGCTTGCCGATCAGGTCCTTGATCGTCGGATAGACGTAGAAGGCACCTTCCGGCGTCGGGCAGTGGATGCCCTTGGCGTTGTTGAGCATGGCGACGACCAGGTCGCGGCGCTTCTGGAAGATGGCGGCGCGCTCGGCGATGAAGTCCTGCGGTCCGTTGAGCGCCTCGACGGCGGCCCACTGCGCGATCGAGCAGGGGTTGGACGTCGATTGCGACTCGATCTTCTGCATCGCCTTGATCAGCGGCTCGGGGCCGGCAGCATAGCCGATGCGCCAGCCGGTCATCGAATAGGCCTTCGACACGCCGTTCATGGTCAGCGTGCGGTCGTACAGCTCCGGTACGACCTGGGCGATCGTGGTGTATTCGAAATTGTCGAAGGTCAGGTGCTCGTACATGTCGTCCGTCAGGATCCACACCTGCGGGTGACGCTTCAGCACTTCGCCCAGGGCCTTCAGCTCGGCGCCCGTATAGGCGGCGCCCGAGGGGTTCGACGGCGAGTTGAGGATCAGCCACTTGGTCTTCGGCGTGATGGCGGCTTCCAGGGTCTCGGGCAGCAGCTTGAAGCCGGTCGACATTTCGCCGACCGCGAAAACGGGCGTGCCGCCGGCCAGCAGCACCATGTCGGGATAGGACACCCAGTACGGCGCCGGGATGACGACTTCGTCGCCGGGGTTCAGCGACGCCATCATGGCGTTATAGATGACGGGTTTGCCGCCCGGGGCGACGTGGACCTGGGTCGTCTTGTAGTCCAGGCCGTTCTCGCGCTTGAATTTCTCGCAGATGGCGGCCTTCAGCTCAGGGATGCCGTCGACGTCCGTATAGCGGGTCTCGCCGCGCTTGATCGCCTTGACGGCGGCATCGCAGATGTTCTCCGGTGTGTCGAAGTCGGGTTCGCCGGCGCCCAGCGAAATGACTTTCTTGCCCTGGCGCGCCAGTTCGCGCGCCTTGGCCGTCACGGCCAGGGTGGGGGAGGGTTTCACGCGCTTCAGCGTGTCGGATTCGGAAAACGCAGCCATCGGGTCGCTCTTCGCCTCTGTTGAGCCCTGTTTCGGGCCCTGTGTCGGTGATGTGCCAAAATGCAGGCCCCTCTTTACTCGGACGCGCTCGTTTGTCCAACCGTCATCGTGCATCTTTTTCGCTTCTCGCTTCAAATATCGTGCTATGCGGGGCGCAAATCCCGCCCGGCATGAGTTGAGTGCAATGCACAACAGGTTACAAGAGACGTGGCGCCGCCTCAGCGGGTTTTTCGTCCATCTCGATGCAAAAATGTACCGCGCGATCCTGGCGACGCTCGCCCTTTTCGGACTGGTGGTCGCGGTCTTCCTGGCGGGGAAGTCCCCGTGGGGCAAGGCGTTGATGGACGGACTGAACGGCTGGATGGCCCAGTACCAGCATTCGCCCCTGGCCGTCCTGATCGTCACCTTGGTGTTTTGCGTTGCAGCATTGATCGGCGCGCCGCAATTCATCCTGATCGCCGGGTGCGTCCATGTCTTCGGCGCGTGGTGGGGCTTTTTGTACAGCTGGATCGCCACGGTCATCTCGGCGGCCCTGACCTTCTTCATGGGGCGGCTGTTCGGGACGGGCGTGCTCAACAAGTTCGGCGGCAATCACACCGACAAGCTCAAGGCCTATATCGGCAAGAACACCTTTTCGGCCTCGTTCATCATCCGCAACCTGCCGTCGGCCCCGTTCATCGTCGTCAACATGGCCTTCGGGGCGGCGAAGGCGCCGTTCCTGTCCTTCATCCTGGGCTGCACACTGGGCGTCCTGCCGAAGACGGCGCTGGTCGCCATGTTCGGCCAGTCCTATGAGGCGCTGATGAAGGGCAACTGGAAAATGATGCTGCTGATGGCCGGCCTGGCCTTTGTGTGGCTGGGCCTGATGCTGGGTGCGCGCAAGCTGTACGAGGCCGGAAAGGCCCGCGGCGCGCAAGGCTGACAGGCGCTTTTCGCGCCGCCCGATCCCGCGCTCGTGAAACGATGACATTTTTCGTGATTATGCTGCGCAACAGGCTTTGATTTACAAGCAAAAACAATAAATTAACTATTTCGCTTGTAGGTTGAAACCATCTTTTTCATCAAGCCCCTTGAAATTCGCAAAAAGTGAGGGCAAGTGATGGCTTTCCGGAAGGCAAACCTGTGATTCAAGCCCCTCAATAAGGCTTGGCTTTGCGCCGTCCTACCTGAACCTTCCGTCCCTTTCCGGCCACCCCAAAACGTACACCTCGGAACACCAAGGCAGCCCAGTCCATGTTAAAGTCCTTCTTAGGCGGTTTTTCCAACGATATTGCCATCGACCTTGGTACGGCCAATACGCTCATCTATATGAAGGGACGCGGCATCGTCCTGAATGAACCGTCCGTCGTGGCGCTGCGCAATGTCGGCGGCCGCAAGATGGTTCACGCCGTCGGCATCGAGGCCAAGCAGATGCTGGGCCGCACCCCCGGCCATATGGAAGCCATCCGTCCCATGCGCGACGGCGTCATCGCCGACTTCGAAGTCGCCGAAGAGATGATCAAGTACTTCATCCGCAAGGTTCATAACCGCAAGGGCTTCGTGAACCCCAAGGTCATCGTCTGCGTGCCTTCGGGCGCCACCGCCGTCGAACGCCGCGCCATCAACGACAGCTGCCTCAACGCCTCGGCGCGCCGCGTCGGCCTGCTGGACGAGCCCATGGCCGCGGCCATCGGCGCCGGCCTGCCGATCCACGAGCCGACCGGTTCGATGGTCGTCGACATCGGCGGCGGCACGACCGAGGTCGCCGTCCTGTCGCTGTCGGGCATCGTCTATTCCAAGTCGGTCCGCGTCGGCGGCGACAAGATGGACGAAGCCATCACTAACTTCATGCGCCGCAACCACAACCTCTTGATCGGCGAAACCACCGCTGAGCGCATCAAGAAGGACATCGGCACCGCCCGTGTCCCGCACGACGGCGAAGGCATGGCGATCGAGGTCAAGGGCCGCGACCTGATGCAGGGCGTGCCGCGCGAAGTCCGCATGTCGGAACGCCAGGCGGCGGAAGCCCTGGCCGAGCCGGTCGCCCAGATCATCGACGCCGTCAAGGTGGCGCTGGAGGCGACCCCGCCGGAACTGGCCGCCGACATCGCCGACAAGGGCATCATGCTGACCGGCGGCGGCGCGCTGCTGCGCGGCCTCGACGTCGAAATCCGCGACCAGACCGGCCTGCCGGTGTCGGTTGCAGAGGATCCGCTGTCGTGCGTCGCCATCGGCTGCGGCCGCGTGCTCGAGCACCCGCGCTGGATGAAGGGCATCCTCGACGCGACCTTGTCGTGATAAGGATGTAACCCGAGGCTGAGTCGTCGCGTATCTGACACAAAGCCGACACGGGAAGACGATACTGACACAAAACCAGAGAGTTCTCCGGCCCCGGGCGGGCAAAGGAAGTTAGCGTGTCTTACGGGGACAACAAGCATTTCGAGCATCTGAAACTGCCCGTCACCTGGGCGGTGATGGGCATCGTCGTCGTGGTCAGCATCATTGCCGCGCTCATGTTCCTGGGCGACCGGCGCGAGGAGGTTGATTCCAAGACCTTCGGCGACCGGTCGGGCTTCGACGCTGCCGCTGAAAAGACAAATGGGGTCCTTTCGGTACCGGTTCACGCTGTCGGTGCCGGAACGTCCTGGATCGACGACTATTTCTTCGCCGTACGCGAAAACCGCATCCTCAAGAAGAAGGTGGCGGAGCTGTCGCAATACCGCGACTCCTACGTCGAAATGAAGGACATCAACACGCGCTATGAGGCGCTGTTGAACCTGCGCACCGAACCGCCGGTCGAAACCGTGACGGCGCGGTCGGTGTCGGTGGCGCGCGGTCCCTTCAACAACAACCGCCTGATAGACGCCGGCTCAAGCAAAAGGATCGCCTTCGGCAACCCGGTCATCACCGACCAGGGCCTTGTCGGCCGCGTTGTCGGCGTCAGCGGCAGCGTCTCGCGCGTCCTGATGGTCACCGACGTCAACAGCCACGTGCCGATCATGGTCATGCGCACCGATGCGCGCGCCATGATGGACGGCGACGGCGGTGGTTACCCCAAGCTCGACTGGGTGCGCGGTAAGGACTCCGTGCGCAAGGGCGACCAGATCCTGACCTCGGGCGACGGCGGTATCTTCCCGCGCGGCCTGCCTGTCGGCGAAGCGGTCCAGGGCATCGACGGCGGCTGGCGCGTCCGGCTCTATGCAGACCGCGCGCCGATCGACTTCGTCAAGGTGCTGCTGTTCAAAGACTTCTCGCAGCTTCCCAATGCTGAAAGCCTGCTGCGGTCGCCGCCGGTCAATCAGGTCCTGCCGGCGCCGGCCATGCCCAAGGTGGCCGCCAACAGCAGCGCAAGCGCATCGAGCGGCAGCGCCTCGGCCTCCGCGGCGTCGTCCGCTGCCAAGCCTGCCACGGCGACTGTATCGTCATCGGTGGCGCCTAAGCCAGTGACGCCCAAGCCTGTCACGCCTAAGCCGGCCAAGCCCAAGCCCGCGGGATCGTCGTCCTCGACCGCCCCGGCGGCTGGCGACCTGAGGCCCTTCGTGCCGTCGTCGGCGACCTCTTCTTCGGGGGGCGGCGCCCAATGAAAACGCCGCTCGACCGGGGTTTTTTCAGCCGCGATAACGCGAAGAAGTTTGCCAGGTTGAGCGGAAAGTCCCTGCGCAATGGCATGGCGTCGCGGGTCATCGGTCCATGGGACTGGATCTTCCTGCCGGCGCTGGCGGCTATCGTGGCGACCGTCGTGCTGGGCACGCCGTTCCAGCCTTTCGGGCTGCAATTGCCGGAACCCGTCTGGCCGCTGGTCCTGGCTTTTGCGTGGCCGTTGATCCGTCCGTCCTATATCGCCCCCCTGGTGCTGGGGGCGCTCGGCCTGTTTCTCGACTTCTACTGGTCGACGCCGGGGGGCTTTTATACGCTGAACCTGATGCTTATCTACGGTGTGCTGATCCTGGCGCGCGCCTATGTCGCCGGCCAGGACTGGCGCGTCGTCTTCGGCGCTTACCTTGCCGCCGAACTCGCCTTCTTCACCATCGGCGTCCTGTTCCTGGCGCTCGACACGGGCTCCGTCGTCCGGCTGTGGGGCGTGTTCGAGCAGATGGTCGCGACGACTGCCCTGTTTCCGCTCGTTTTGTACATGCTGGAAAAGTACGTCAACGCCGACGTCCGCTTCCAGTAGGGTCCTGCAATGCCCGAACCCTCGATCGTCTTTACCGATGTCAATGAACGCCAGGGGGCGTTCCACCGCCGCACCTTCATCATGGGCGGCGTGGTGGCGTTCGGCCTGTTCGCCCTGACCGGGCGCCTGGCCAGCCTGCAGATCGTGCAGGGCAGCAAGTACCAAAAACTGTCCGCCGCCAACCAGTTCAACTTCCGCCTCATCGCGCCGCCGCGCGGCAATATCCTGGACCGCAACGGCAAGCTGATCGCCGGCAACCGGCCGTCCTTCCGCGTCATGATCGAGGCCAACGAAGTCAAGAATATCGACGAGACGCTGGACCAGCTGTCCTACATCCTGCCGCAGACCCTGACGGCGCGGCGCCGGATACTGCGCGACATCAACCAGAACCGCCGTTCGGTGCCGACCATCGTGGCGCAGGACCTGTCGTGGGACGACTTCTCGCGCGTCAGTCTGTACGCCAACGATATCCCCGGTGTCGTGGCCGACATGGACTGGGTGCGCGCCTACTATTACGGCGGCGCCTTTAGCCATGTCGTCGGCTACGTCTCCAAGATTTCCGACAAGGACATGACGCGCGAGCTGGAAGCGCCGGACGCCGACAGCGACCTGCTGCACCACCCGTCGTTCCGCATCGGCAAGCAGGGGATCGAGAAGGCGTACGACAAGGACCTGCGCGGCACCAAGGGCGGCCGCAAGGTCGAGGTCGATTCTCGCGGCCAGGTCGTGCGCGAAGATCCGGCGGGTTCGATCTCGCCCCAATCGGGCAAGGAAATCGTCCTGACGCTGGACGCCGACATCCAGCAGCGCGCCATCGATGTCTTCGGCACCGAATCCGGCGCGGCCGTCATGATGAACATCCACACGGGCGAAGTCCTGTGCATGACGTCCAGCCCGGGCTTCGACCCCAACCTGTTCGTGTCGGGCATTCCGTCCGATACCTACAAGCTGCTGCACGACTACGAACGCAACCCCCTGTTCGACAAGGCGCTGACGGCGACCTTTCCGCCGGGCTCGACCTTCAAGACCATGGTGGCCCTGGCGGCGCTGGAAAACGGCTACGACCCGAACATCACCCATACCTGCAACGGGGCCTTCCCGTTCGGCAACCACGTCTTCAAGTGCGACCAGCACCACGGTACGATCAACCTGCACCAGGCGATCGTGACGTCGTGCGACGTCTATTTCTACCAGTGCGCCCTGTCGATGGGCGGGCCCGATCCGGTCGCCAAGGTGGCGACGAAGTTCGGCCTGGGCCAGCTTTTCGATATCGGGATCGACGGGCAAAAGGCCGGGCTGGTGCCGACGCTCGACTGGAAGAAGAAATACTTCGAGAAGCGGAATCCGGCCAATATGCGATGGTGGCCGGGCGAAACCCCGTCCTTCGGCATCGGACAGGGCTTTACCAACGTCAACGCCCTGCAGAACTGCGTGATGGTGTCGCGCCTGGCCAACGGCAAGAAGGCGGTCAACCCCATCCTGGTCAAGTCGATCGATGGCGTCGACCAGGTGTCGAAGGTCGTGCCCGAAGACCTGCCGTTCAATGAGCAGCATATCGCCTTCGTGCACGCAGCCATGGCCGACGTGGTCAACAGCGGCACCGCCCGCGGCGCCGCCGACCTGGGCCTGGGCCCGGTCAAGATGGCCGGCAAGACCGGCACCGCGCAGTCGGTCGGCGCCGGTGGTGGCCGTACCGCCCACGGCGCCGTGGGCCAGTGGGATCGCCGCGACCACGCCTGGTTCGTGGCCTTCGCGCCCGCCGACGATCCGAAATACGCCATGGCCGTCATCGTCCAGCACGGCGGCTTCGGCGCCGCGGCGGCCGCCCCCAAGGCACGCGAAATCATGCGCACGGCCCTGCTGAAGGACCCGGACATCCAGAAACGCATTGTCGGCGTCAATATCGAGGACAAGCCGCCGCCCATGGACGACGCGACCTCGACCGATCCCGACACGGCCGCCGGCGACGCCACGACGCCGGCCGCTCCTCCAACGACCTGAGGCAAAGATGGCCGAATCCGCCCTTACCCGTCCCGGACAGCGCGAGCGCTACGACAGCAAGCTCACCCAGATCAACTGGGTGTTCGTCGGCCTTCTGATCGCGCTGACCGGCATCGGCATCCTGGTCCTGTACAGCGTCGGCGGCATGAACTGGCAGCCCTGGGCCTATAAGCAGCTCATCACCTTTGCCGCCTGCCTGATCCTGATGCTGGGCCTGTCGCTGCTCGACCTGCGCGGCTGGCTGTGGCTGGCCTATCCGGTCTACGGCATATCGCTGCTGCTGCTGCTGGCTGTGGCCGTGCACGGCTCGGTCAGCCACGGCGCTAAGCGTTGGCTCGATATCGGGCCGATCCAGGTCCAGCCCTCGGAATTCATGAAGCTGGCCATCGTGCTGGCCCTGGCGCGCTTCTATCACGACCGTGACGCCAAGGACGCGAACTTCAGCCTGTGGCTGCTGATCCCCCTGGCGATGATCGGCCTGCCCGTGCTGCTGGTGTTGAAACAACCCGACCTCGGCACCGCCGTGCTGATCGCACTGACCGGCCTGACCGTCATGATCCTGGCCGGGCTGAACTGGCGGATTATCGCCGCAGGGGCCGTCGCCATCATTCCGGCGGGCTGGGTGGCGTTCAAGTTCCTGATGCACGACTACCAGCGCAAGCGCATCCTGACCTTCCTCAATCCCGAAGGCGATCCGTCGGGCGACGGCTACCACATCCTGCAGTCCAAGATCGGCATCGGGTCTGGCGGCCTGATGGGCAAGGGGCTGGGCCTGGGCTCACAGTCGCAGCTCAACTTTCTGCCGGAAAAACATACCGACTTCATCATGGCGGCCGTGTGCGAGGAACTGGGCTTTATCGGCGGGTTCGCCGTGCTGTTCCTCTATGGAGCTATCATCCTGATGGCGTTGCGCATGGCGGCGGTGTCGCATTCGCACTTCGGCAAGCTGGCCGCCGCCGGCGCCACGGCGACGTTCGCGCTCTATGTGCTGATCAACGGCGCCATGGTCATGGGCGTCTTCCCGGTCGTCGGCGTCCCCATGCCGCTGGTATCCTTCGGCGGCTCGGCGATGCTAATGGTGATGACGGGCTTCGGGCTGGTCCTGGGCGTGCGCGTGCACAGATACCAGGAGCTTCCCAAAAAGGATTCGTTCTTCTCGCGCTTGTTTGAGTAAAAGCCGGGTCTTTGGCCGGTCAGTTCGTCGCCTTCGCTTGCCTGTATTAAGGATACAGGCGGCGCTCGGCTCCTGCTGCTCGACTCAAATCTCCGACTTTTACGGCCTGGAGCGGGAGGCTAGGTAACTTACGCGTCTGCTGGCTTCGGCATAATGCCCGCTTCGATGGCGGCGCCGTAGGCCTTCTGGATAAAGTCCATCATCGTGTTCGACGACATCGACGCCTTCTGGAATGTCGGATCGTCGTTCAGATCGCGCACGACGTCGCGGACCCTCCGGGTCAGGCCCGGGTCGCCGCCGGTCGCCTGAAACACCTTTTCCATCCAGCGTTTGGCGAGGTCCATGGCTTCCAGCGAAGTGGGATCGCCGGTCTCCATCAGGCGCTGGGCCTCGGCGTGCAGGGCCGGCCAGTCGGCGTCGGGCTGAAGCAGGCTGGCCGTGCCGTTCCGGGCAAGGACCGAGCGGTCTTCGGCGGACAGATGCTTTGCCGCGATGTCTTCGTAGATATGGTTCAAGGCGTGGGTACGCTTTTCCGTCACGACGGTCTCCTTTGTCAGAAAGATGAGATCGTCCGTCGAAAGATGGCCCTGCGTCGCCAGCTTGGCGCGTGCCGCATGCAAGAGACGTGCGGCGCGTTGCAGCGAGTCCAGTTCGGATTTCACGACCTGCTCGTGAAGCGCCAGCAGGCTTGAAATATCCGGGACCTTGTCATTGAGAATTTCGGCGACCCGGTTGAGCGGGAAGCCGAAACGTTTCAGTGCCAGGACCTGATGCAGGCGCGCAATCTGCCTGGGTCCATAGACCCGCCATTCGGATTGCGTACGTTCCGGGCTGACCAGGCCTTGCGCCTCATAAAGCCGCAAGGCCTTTCGGCTGATGCCCAGGCGGCGGCAGGTTTCCGCGACGGTGAAATAGGGTCCAGTCTTGTGCAAGGCCGCTTCCTTCTTCGAACCCTTCGACCTATCGGGGCGGCCCCAGGGGCCGGCGCAAGCGAAAAGTTTGAAGCGTGTGTGCGGTCACTTTGCCAGCAGGGTCAGCGCTTCGTCGGCGGCGGCGACCAGGCCTTCCAGGATGCCGAGATCGCTCGACGAATGGCCGGCTTTTTTCACCAGGTTGAAGCGCGCCTCGGGCCAGGCGCGGTGCAGGTCCCAGGCTGTCCGCATCGGCGTCACAACGTCGTAGCGGCCCTGGACGATCCAGGCCGGCACGTCGCGCAGCCTGCCGATATTGTCCAGCACCCAGTTGTCGCTCTCGAAGAAGCCGCGGTGCTTGAAGTACCACGACTCGATACGGGCAAAGGCGAGCGCGAATTCGGGATCGGAGAACTTGGTGCCGGCCTCCGTGGGGCCCTCGATCGACAGAGTATCGCCTTCCCAGCCACTCCACGCCAGGGCACAGGCGCGCTGCGCCGCCTTGTCCGGGCCGTTCAGCCGCTTGATATAGGCGTTCAGCAGGTCGCCACGCTCAGCCTCGGGAATGGGGGCCAGGAACTTCTCCCAGATGTCCGGATAGATATGGCTGGCGCCCTCCTGGTAGAACCAGTCGAGCTCGGACTGCCGCACGAGGAAGATGCCGCGCAGGATCAGGCCCAGCACGCGGTCGGTATGGGTGAGCGCATAGGCCAGCGACAGGGTCGAGCCCCACGACCCGCCGAACACCATCCATTGCCTGACGCCCAGCTTTTCACGCAGCGCTTCGATGTCCGACACCAGGTGCCAGGTCGTATTGTCTTCCAGCGAGATGTTTTCGGAGGCGTGCGGCGTCGACTTGCCGCAGCCGCGCTGGTCGAACAGGATGATGCGATAGCCGTCCGGATTGAAGTAGCAGCGCAGATTGGGCGACACGCCGCCGCCGGGGCCGCCGTGCAGCACGACGACGGGCACGCCCGCCGGATTGCCGCACTGCTCGTAATAGATGCGGTGCTTGCCGCCGACCGTCAGATGGCCGCTGTCATAGGGCTCGATGTCGGGATAGAGGCCGCGTGGGGCAGGGGTGCGCGAGCGGGCGGAATAGCTGGGGTTTGCGGAATCGATCATGGTCTTCTGAAAATAGGCTGGCTCCGGCGCGCCCCGCAAACCGGAACCCGATGTTTTCCGAAGCTTACGACGCAAACAACATTGGCCACAACCCCCAACTGTTCACAAGGCAGGGTCAGCCCCACAATTCGGGTTTAGGCGGCGCCAGCATCGAGCCGGTAATTTCGAGGCCGTGTTCGCGGTCGCGCGCCAGCAACAGCGGCCCGTCGAGATCGACGAAGTCGGCGCCCTGCGCGACCAGCATGGCCGGGGCCATGCTGAGTGACGTCGCCACCATGCAGCCGACCATGATCCTCAGACCCCTAGAACTGGCGGCTGCCTTCAAGGCCAGGGCTTCTGTCAGGCCGCCCGTCTTGTCGAGCTTGATGTTGACGCAGGCATAAAGCGCGGCGCAGTGCGCAAGCTCCTCGCGCGTATGCAGGCTTTCGTCGGCGCACAAGGGCACCGGGCAGTCATAACCCTTGAGCTGTTCGTCTTCGCCGGCTTTTATCGGTTGTTCGATCAGCTTGACGCCCAGGCGTCCGAGATCGGGCGCGATGCGGACCAGGTCGTCGAAGCTCAGGCCTTCATTGGCGTCGACGATCAGCCGGGTTTTGGGCGCGTGGTCGCGCACGGCCTCGACGCGGTCGATATCGTGCGCGCCGCCGATCTTGAGCTTGAGCAGCGGCCGCCGGGCATTGGCGGCAGCCTGCGCGCCCATGGCTTCGGGTGTATCGAGGCTGAGCGTATAGGCTGTTTTCAGGGGATCGAGGCGCTTCAAGCCGGCCGCCCGCCAGGCCGGAATGCCGCTGCGCTTGGCTTCGAGATCCCACAGCGCGCAGTCGACGGCATTGCGCGCCGCCCCGGGTTTGAGAAGGCCTTGCAGCGCCTCACGCGTCACGCCGGCTTCGATCCGGGGCCGCACGGCTTCCAGTTCGGCGGCCGCGCTGTCGAGACTTTCGCTGTAGCGCGCATAGGGCACGCTTTCACCGTGTCCGGTGCAGCCGCCGTCTCTTAGTTCGACATACAGGACGTGCGCTTCGGTCTTCGAGCCGCGCGCAATGGTGAAGTGCCCGGCGATCGGAAAGGTCTCGCCGCGGTGGGCGAACCGCATCAGATCAGGTCGGCGATGGCGGCGTCGACCAGCAGATAGGCGCGGCCGCGATCATTGCCCAGCACTTCCTGCAGGCCGCGCGCCACGTCCTTCGACATCAGGGCGATGTTGATCTGCTGGTCGTAGGCGGTGGTGAAGTCGTTGGCTTGCTGGCGCAGTACGGGATCGGAGACCAGGCGGCGGCTGAGGCGGCGGATGGCGGCCGGCGCCACGCGGCGGACCAGGTTGCGCGCGCCTTCATTGTCTTCCGACATGATGGCGAGGATCGCTTCGTCGATGCGCGAACGGCTGAGCAGGGCCTGGGCATCGACGCCCATGGCGCTGACCTCGCCGACCATCATGTCGTCGAGATTGTCGAAATCGGCGTCGGCCGGCGGCAGCGGTGCGGCCGATGGCTGGATTTGCGGTTGCGCGGCGGGCTGGGCCTGCATCGGCTGGCCATTGCTGTCCATGCCGTTCAGCAGGTCGCGCCACGACCAGCCATTCGATTCCCCGGCACGGCTGCCTTGCGGCGCCGGGCGTTGCGGTTGCGGCGACGGGCGGCTTTCGGCGCTGATCGGCGACAGGCGCAGGCGCGCGCGTTCCGGCTGCGGCGCGGGCTGCGCAGGCGCGGCTTGAGGCGTGGGCGGAACGGGACGCGGCATGGCCGGAGGCGCTGTCACAGCCTGACGGTTGCCGCCTTCGCCGCCCGAGATGACGCCCATCAGGCGGACGGCTTCGGTCAGCATGTCGTAGTTGCGGCGGACGCGTTCCTGGAAGGCCTGGTCGACCGCTTCCGTTTCCAGCGCGGCCTTGCGCGCCGCCGCCGTCATGGCGGAAAGGCCGTCTTCGACCGACTTGCGGATGTCGTGCAGGCGGTCCTGCGCCATCAACGGCAACTGGTCGGCGCTGGCCGTCAGTTCGTTCAGCGCCTCGTTGACCTCGGCGATGGTCTGGCGCGTGTGCTCGAAGCTGGCGTCGAGCTTTTCGGCGGTCTGGTCGCCAGCCTCGATGATCAGCCCGGCCGAGTCCTCGATCAGGCGGCGGGCGGCGTTGAAACGCGCATCGAAGACCTCGTCGGCCTTCTTGCTGGCTTCGAAAATGGTCTCGTTCAGGCGGTCGACGCGCTGCTGGGCGACCTGCGCGGCTGTGTCGGCGGCCTTCTTGGTCTCGGCGGCAGCGGTGATCAGCTGTTCCAGCGAACGGCGGGTCTCGGCGATCAGGTCGTCGCGGGCATCGGCCGCCATGACCGAAATGTTCGACAGGGTGGCGTGGATGCGCGTTTCGAACGCCGTGCGCTCGTTTTCGGCCGCGTTCATCACGCCACGGAAGTTTTCCTGCGCCGACAGCACGATGTCGCGCAGCACATCGACGCCGCGCGCCGAGGTTTCACCCAGGTCGACCGTGGCGACGCGGGTAATGGCCAGGGCCTCGGTCAACTGGGCGCGCTGGTTCTCGATATGGACGGCAAAGTCCTCCTGGTCGGCGCGCAGCGACAGGGCGGCCGACACCAGGCCGGCGCGCTGCTGCGACAGGCCTTCCTCGACGACGCGGATCTGGTCGGCGACGCCGGAGCCGGCGGCTTCCAGGCGCTGGGTCTGGCGGTCAAGGTCCTCGCTGACCTTGCGCGCCGTCGACGACACGTCGGTCGCCGCCGTCATCATGTCGGAAGACCGCACGGCCAGGGTCGCCTCGGCCTCGCGCAGCTGGGTCTGGGCCAGGTCCGAAGCATCGGCGATCATGCGCGCCTGGCGGTCGACGGCCTCGATGATGCCGTTCGACTGGTCGCTCAACTGCGCGCTCATCTGCTGCACGGCGACACGTTCGTGCTCGATCGAGCGCGTGACGCTGTTGGTGGTGGCGCGGGCGATCTGGGCGGCGTCCTGCAGGCGCTCTGTCTCGGCCTTGAGCTTGGCCGACAGCTCGGCGACGTCGTTGTGCGCCAGGCGGACGGCACGGACAGCGTGGTCGACCTGGCTGCGCAGGGCGTCGACCAGTTCATTGGTCTGCATGGCGGCCGAGGCGGCGGGCGCCAGCATGGAGTCGGCCAGGGCGGCAGCCCGCGCCGATTGCCGCGACAGGGCGGCGGCGCTGCGCAGGGCAAAGGCCGAAGCGAAGATCAGGGCCGTGGGGAACAGGGCCAGGAAGCCCAGCACGATGATGCGCACCGGCGCCGCGGCAAAGGCCGTCAGGTTGTTTTGCGCCGCCAGGACGAAAGCGGTCATGCCGCACGCCCACAGGACGCTGATGAAGGTCACGGTGCCCCAGAAGACGACGGGCGAAGCGCCGGTCGCCTTCAGCACGCCTTCGGTTTCCACCTTGCGCACGGGCACATTGCGCGAACCCGTCTTTTCGGGCGTCGGCGCGCTCTTTTCCCGGCGCGCCGGCGGCAGGCCTTCGGACGCGATCGGCGGCAGATCGGCCGCCGCAGCCGCTTCGGGGATGAAAAACGCGTCTTCGGCGCGGTCGAGCTCCGGCGTCACGGACGTGGGCTCCGGCTGAGCCTCGGGCCCGGCTTCGGGGGCCGCCTCGGCGACCTTTTCGGTCAGAGGCGCTTCCAGCAGATCGTCGGCGGCATTGTCTTCGGACACGTCTTCGCCCTCCGCGATTTCCGACTGGGCTTCAGGCACATCCACCGCACCTCTGGACCGGATTCGCGACTTCGTCTCGGACAGGTTCAAAGGGGGGCGTCGTGTTCTCATATACGTGTCCTGCAGCCCCTTCGCAGCGGGCCATACGGCCAGAGGGAGCGAGTCCGAAAAAGCATGGGTCGGTCCCGCCGGAACGGGTTCTCCCATCAGGGGAAAGCTAGCCCCAACTTGGCATTTTAGCAAAGGATTTCGTCAAGATCGCCGTCCTGCCGCAGGGGAGGAACGCGGCATCGCCAGTCCTTGCACGGATCAAGGCAAATTATAGCTGGCCGGAATGGTCGCGGTCCCCGGACTCCTGGGGACGATGGTCGCCGGCCGCCATCGATTCGCGCTGATTCGCCCGCGACGCCGAGCTGTCGTCGGCGCGGGAGCGGCTGACCTCGGTGGGGGCATTGTCCTGGCGCGGCGCCGCCGACCCGCCGAAATGCAGCAGGGCAGCCGACATCAGAAACGCCACGATGGCGCTGATCATGTCAAAAAGGGTAGACATAGTGGAATCGATCCAGGATGGTTAAGCTATGCGCCCGGTTGCTTTCGCCCGCAACAATCCATATCGCTGCGCGTGTATGTTGCCCTGACCTTGCGGCAATTTGGACACGCTGCGGCCTGTCCTGAAAGGGTTCCATGCATCAGTTTCCGCCGGCCGAAAGCATAAGCGGCGTGATCGCATCCCGGCTGAAAGCGGCGGTGGCGGGACGCGACACGCCATTGATTTTCAAGGGCGCAGTGGCGGACTGGCCGATCGTTGCGGCGGCCCGGCAGGGAACAGGGGCTGTGATCGATTACCTCAAGGCGCGCGATGCCGGCCGGCCGGTCGAGACCTTCCGCCAGGCGCCCGATGGCGACGGCAAATACTTTTACGACGGTGACATGACGGGCTTCAACTTTGCCCGGGCGGCCATTCCCCTGCCGGCGGTGCTCGATCGTCTGGGGCGTTCCGATGCAGAACCGATCTATATCCAGTCGGCCCTGCTCAAGGATCATTTGCCGATGGTGAAGGCCGAGAACGCCGTGCCGGGGATCGCGGCCGAGCCGCGCATCTGGATCGGCAACCGCTCGAAGACGCAAATCCATTTCGATCTTTACGACAACCTGGCCTGCATGGTGGCGGGGCGGAAGCGCTTCGTGCTGTTCCCGCCGGACCAGGTCGGCAACCTCTATATGGGACCGTTCGAGGCCACGGTGTCCGGCGTGCCGACCGCCATGGCCGACCTGGAAAATCCTGATTTTACAAAGCATCCGCGCTTCGAAGAGGCTTTGAAGCATGCGACTGTCGCCGATCTCGAACCCGGTGACGTTCTCTACATTCCGTACATGTGGTGGCACCATGTCGTGTCGGACGGAGCCTTAAACGCCCAGATCAATTTCTGGTGGGACGACAGCCGGACGGGGCTCGGCCAGCCTATCCATGCCCTGTTCCATGCCATGCTGGCCGTCCGCGACCTGCCGCCGCACTATGCCGCTGGCTGGAAGGCGCTGTTCGACCATTTCGTGTTCGGTGGCCAGACGGGGCAGCACCTGCCTGAGACCATGCGCGGCCTGCAGGGCGAACTGACGGACGAACAGCGCGCCGCTATTCGCAAACAGCTGGGACGGAACCTGTCGGAAGACTAGACGCGGCTTAGAATACCGCCGCGGCCGCGGCCGCGCCCGGTGGAGGACCGTAACGGTTGGGCACGGGTTTGCCGGCCTGGCTCAACTGATAGCGCAGGAAGACGTTGAAGCCGATCGACGGCAGGATGAACACCCAGATCCAGGTGCTGCCGTCGACCAGCCATTGCGGCATGCCGGTGCCGGTCGCCGCGGAAACCGCGACGGCGCCGATCGCGCCGAGGGCGACGAGAATGATCACGGGGCTCAGCAGTATGATCTTGCCGGACAGGTTGCGGTCGTGCAGCCGGCGCACCATGATCTGGAAGAAACGGTAGCGGTAGTAGGACAACAGGACAAAGCCCACGGCCCACAGTGCGCTGCTGGCCCATACGGGAATGGACGTAAAGCCGACCCCGCCGGCAATGAACAAGGCGATCGGAATGATGCAGAAGGCAAAATGGCGCCAGCGCGCCTTCTTGTATTCCGCCACGCCGATGCGGCCGCGGCTGTTCCATGACAGATCGATCATCGCCATTCCCCCGAAAACACGAGGGACTATAGATGATATCGCCGTTCTGTAAAGTTCAGCTCCGAAAAGCCTAACCCCAGAAGGCCTAACCCCTGTGCCGTTCGCGCAGGATGTCGAGCACGGCGTCGAGCGAGGTTTCCCGCGCCATCAACAGGACGCTCAGGTGATAAAGCAGGTCGGCGGCTTCGTTGTGAAGTTCGTCGAGGTCGCCGGCGCGGCCGGCCAGGGCTGTTTCCAGGCCTTCCTCGCCGACCTTCTGCGCGATCTTGGCAATGCCCTTGTGCATCAGGCGCGCCGTGTAGCTGTCGGCCGGATCGGCCTTGGCGCGTTCGGCCACGACGCCGGCCAACTCACCCATGAAGCCGATGCCAGGCGCGTCTTCGTGCCCGAAACACGAGGTCGTCTTGGTGTGGCAGGTCGGGCCGGCGGGACGGGCATAGACCAGCAAGGCGTCTTCGTCGCAGTCGGTCAGGACGCAGTCGAGCGCCAGCGTATCACCCGACGTCTCGCCCTTGGTCCACAACCGGCCTTTCGAGCGCGACCAGAAGGTGACGAGGCCGTCTTCCAGCGTTTTGGTCAGCGCCTCGGCGTTCATATAGCCGAGCATCAACACCTGCAGCGTATCGGCGTGCTGCACGACCGCCGGCACAAGACCGCCGTCCTTGTTGAAATCGATCCGCGCCACGTCGTCTTTGGTCAGCGGGTTGGGTATGTGGTGGGCTTCGGGCATTATCTCTGCCTTGTAAAAAGACCCCTCCACCCCTTCGCGGTCCCCCTCCCCACGCTGCGCGTAGGGAGGAGATATCTTGCTCCTCCCCATCAAAGATGAGGAGGGGGACCGCGAAGCGGTGGAGGGGTATCTTGCTATAGTCTGACGGCGATCCCGTCGGCCCGAAGCTGTCGCTTCAGGTCGGGAATGGCGATGATTTTCTTGTGAAATACGCTGGCGGCCAATGCACCGGACACATCCGCCTCGACGAAGGCGTCGCGGAAGTGTTCGGGCGCACCGGCGCCGCCGGAAGCCACCAGCGGAATATGCAGCAGGTCGCGCACCAGCTTGAGCTGCTTCAGATCGTAACCCTTGCGCACGCCGTCCTGGTTCATGCAGTTGAGCACGATCTCGCCGGCGCCGCGCCGTTGCGCCTCGACGACCCAGTCGAGCGTGCGGCGGCCGGCCTGGCGGATCTTGTCGGGATCGCCGGAATACTGGTGGACGTAATAGTCGTTGTCCATTTCGCGCGAGTCGATACCGACGACGACACATTGCGAGCCGGCCATTTCCGCCAGTTCGTCGATCAGGTCCGGGCGTTCCAGGGCGGGCGAATTGATCGACACCTTGTCGGCGCCGGAATCGAGGCAGCGCACCGCCTGTTCCGCCGTGCGCAAGCCACCGGCCACGCAGAACGGGATGTCGAGCGCGCGGGCGATGTCGCGCACCCAGTTGTAATCGACCGTGCGGCCTTCCGACGAGGCGGTGATGTCATACAGCACGAGCTCGTCGGCGCCTTCGTCGCGGTAGCGCAGCGCCAGGTCGACGGCGTCGCCCAGGACTTCATGGCCGACGAACTGCACGCCCTTGACGACCTTGCCGTCCTTGACGTCGAGGCAGGGGATGATGCGTCTAGCCAACATTGATCGCTGCCTTGAGGTCGATCAGACCTTCGTAAATCGCCTTGCCGACGATCGCGCCGTGCACGCCTAAAGCTTTCAAATCATAAAGATCGTCGACCGAACGTACGCCGCCCGAGGCCTGGATGTCGAGGTCCGGACGCTTGCGGCGCAGGGCCTGCATCAGCTCCATGTTCGGGCCCATCAGCATGCCGTCGCGCGACACGTCGGTGACCAGGATGCGCTGCGCGGTGCCGGCCGGATAGTAGTCTAGGACATCCCACAGCGAGATGCCCGAACCTTCGACCCAACCATGCAGGGCGGCGTCGAAATCGCCGTCCTTGGTCGGCAGGACGTCGAGCGCGAGCGTGATGCGGTCCTTGCCGAAGTCCTTCAGCCAGCCGCGCACCTCTTCGGGGTTTTTGACCGCCGCCGAGCCGACGACGACGGCCGAAACACCGGCGTCGAGCAGGGTTTGCACATGCTCGCGCGAGCGCACGCCGCCGCCCGTTTGAATCCTGGCTTTCGACGCTGCCGCCAGACGGCCGATCAGTTCGTGCTGTTGCGGCGAACCGGCCTTGGCGCCGTCGAGATCGACGATGTGCACCCATTCGGCGTGCTCGTCGTTGAACAGGGAAAGGCGTTTGAACGGATCGGAATCGTAACGCGTCACGGCGTCGAAACGCCCCTGCGCCAGGCGTACGCATTCGCCGTTGATCAGGTCGATGGCGGGGTAGAGGATCATAATTACAACTCGACGAAATTCTTCAGGATCTGCGCGCCGGCGGCGCTGGATCGTTCGGGGTGGAACTGGCAACCCCAGACATTGTCCTTGCGCACCATGGCGGCGAAAGGTTGGCCATAGGTCGCCGTGGTCAGGGTATGTTCGGTGACCGGGCACACGTATGAGTGAACGAAGTAGGCGAAGTCGCCGTCCCGTAAGCCGGCGTTCAGCGGGTCATCGGCTTTGATTTCGAGCTGGTTCCAGCCCATGTGCGGCACGACCATTTCCCGGCTGGCCACCATCTGCGTCACCTCGCCCGGGATCAGGCCCAGACATTCGACGCTGCCCTCGGTCGAGCGGTCGAACAGCAGCTGCTGGCCCAGGCACACGCCCATCAACGGGACTTCGAGCCCGCGGATGATGTCGTAAAGCCCCAGTTCGTGAATGCGGTTCATGGCGAAGCCGGCGGCGCCGACACCCGGCAGGATGACTTTCCTGGCGCCCTTGATCTCGGCCTGGTCGGACGACAATTTCGCTTCGGCGCCCAGGCGGTCGAGCGCGAACAGCACCGAGGCCGTGTTGGCGCACCCAAGCTCTATAACAGTAATCATGTGCTAACGCTTCGCTCCTTGAGCACGACGGTAATCACGCAAGCATTCCCTTGGTAGACGGCAGGGCATCGCCTTCGATGCGCGTCGCCTGGCGCAGCGCCCGGCCCAGCGCCTTGAAGCAGGCCTCGGTCTTGTGGTGGTCGTTGCCGCCCTCGACCTCGACATGGATCGAGGCGCCCAGCGTCTCCGACAGCGAGCGGAAGGCGTGCGCCGTCATCTCGGTCTGGTAGTCGCCGATATGCGTCGTTTCGAACGTGCCTTTGAAGACGCAGAACGGCCGCCCGCCCAGGTCGACCGAGACCTTGGCTTCGGTCTCGTCCATCGGCAGCACGAAGCCGAAACGTGCCATGCCGACGCGGTCGCCCAGCGCGATCTTCAGCGCCTGGCCGAAAGCCAGCATGCAATCCTCGACCGTATGGTGGCCGTCGATGTGCAGGTCGCCCTCGCAGGCCAGCTGCAGCGAGAAGCCGCCGTGGGTCGCGACCTGATCCAGCATGTGATCGAAGAAGCCGATGCCGGTATTGACCTTGACGGGCTTCGGGTCATCGAGATTGACCAGGGCCGAAATGCGCGTTTCCTTGGTGTCGCGCAGGATTTCGCCGAGGCGCGGCGCCTTTTCGGTCGCCGGAACGTCCAGCGCCTTGAGGATACGGTTGTTGGTCGCGGCATCGCCGAGCGCCAGCAGCAGGCCGTTGGGCGTATTCTGCGCCGACAGGCCCAGCTTCTTCAGCGCAGTCTGGGTCTTCAGCAGGTTGACCGGGCGCAGCAGCATGAACGGGCCATCGTTGAGGTCGAAGCCGTCGAGCTGCGGCGACCGCGAAAGGGCGTCGCGCACGCGCGCCTGTTCGGCGCGAATAAGGTCGATGCGCGACTGGACGCTCAGCGACCGCGACGGAGACAGCGACGCTTCGGCGGCGCGCACCGACGGCGTCGGGATGGGGTGCGGCTCGCAATATTTCAGCAGACCTTGCAGCGTCTTGGTGTTGGCGATCAGGGCGCCGACGCGGGCGCCGGCCATGCCGAACAGGTAGGACAGGCTTTTCAGCACCACGACATTGGGCTCGGTCACGGCCAGTTCAACCATGGATGCCGCGGTGGCGGCATCGAAATAGCTTTCGTCGATCACCAGGATCGACGGGAACAGGTCGACCGCCAGCGTACGCGCGGCGATCAGGTCCAGTGCCTTGCCGTCGCGCTGGCTGGGATTGTGCGCCAGGTAGAAGCCGCCGCCCTTGGGGATGGGGCCGGACTGCGGCGGCTGGCGGACGGTCAGGTTATAGACCGCCGACAGATCTTCGACATAGTGGTCGGCGCCGGCCCAGACGAATTCGTGACCGTGGACGCGCAGGCGGCGCATCAGCACCTCCATGGCGTGCGAAGCGCCGCGCGTCACCATCAGCTGATGCGCCTCGACGCCGTAGAAATCGGCCATGCGTTCCCGCAGGGGCTCAAGCGACGGCGGCAGCGATTCCAGGCCCGAGCCGCTGGCGTTCAAGGAAGAGAAGGGCGAATTGAACATCGGTTAAACGGTCTTTTTGTGTAAAACGTTTGTTAGACTTCCAGTCGGAAATCCGCGGCAAGAGCGTGGGCTTCGAGCCCTTCTAGGCGCGCCAGGCGGGCGGCGGCCGGGGCGATCGACGCGGCGCCGGCCTTGGTGGCCCGCTGGACGACGAAGCTGGTGAGGAAGGAACGCACCGTGATGCCGTCCCACGCCTTGGCGGCGCCGTCGGTTGGCAGGACGTGGCTGGGGCCGGCGGCATAGTCGCCGAAGGTTTCGGCGGCATAGGTGCCGGCGAAGATGGTGCCGGCGGCGCTCAGCTGCGGAATGATGCCGTCGAGATCGCCGACCTGGATCGCCAGGTGTTCCGGGCCGTAGAGGTTCGAGACCTCGGCGGCTTCGGCGATCGATGACACCACAAACAGGCGCGCTTGATCGAGCGAGGCCTTGGCGATGGCGGCGCGCGGCAGGCGCTCGACCTGGGCGGTAACCTCGATGACGATCTTTTCTGCGATATCGCTCGAGAGGGCGACCAGAACGACCTGAGCGTCGGCATCGTGCTCGGCCTGGCTGAGCAGGTCGGCGGCGACGAGTTTCGCATTGGCATTGTCGTCGGCAATGACCAGCAGCTCCGACGGGCCGGCAGGCATGTCAATGGCCAGGCCTGACACGCGCTCTGTGGCATATCTTTTTGCTTCAGCGACGTATTTGTTGCCCGGGCCGAAGATCTTGTCGGCGGCGGGAATGCCTTCCAGCACGCCCAGCGCCAGGGCCGCGATGCCGTGGGCGCCGCCGACGCGCCATACGCTGTCGAGGCCGGACGCCGCACCGGCGGCGATCATCATCGGGTGAATCGATCCGTCGCGGGCGGGCGGCGTGATGCAGACGCGGTTCTTCACGCCGGCAACCAGGGCCGGCACGGCCGTCATGATCAGGGTTGAGAACAGCGGCGCCGTACCGCCCGGCGCATAGAGGCCGGCAGTGTTGAGCGGACGATAGACGCGTTGCAGGCTCAGGCCCGGCTTCGGCGCGATGACAGGGCCGTCGCCCGGCAGTTCGGCGGCCTGGAAGGCGCGGACGTTTTCGACCGCCAGTTCCATGGCGGCAAGGTCGTCGGCTGTCAGGCGCGCGCGCGCGGCGTCGACCGTCTTGGCATCCAGGCGCACGGCGTCGGGCGCGTGGCCGTCGAGCCTGACGGCCCAGTCGGCGAGGCCTTCGAAGCCCCGGCCTTCGATATCATCAAAGATCGCCTTGACGCGCGCAGCGACCGCCGGGTCGCGGCGGTTTTCCGGCCGGGCCAGGGCCGTCACGCGCTCGGCCGGGCTCAAATCTTTCCAGACGAAGGTCTTCATCTACTTCATCATCTTTTCGATCGGCAGCACCAGGATGGCAGAGGCGCCAGCGGCTTTCAGCTTGTCGAGCGTCTCCCAGAAGACGTTTTCCTGGCAGACGGCGTGGACGGCCACGGTATCGTCGCGGCCGGCCAGTTGCATGATGGTCGGGCCATCGGCGCCGGGGATCAGCTTTATGATGTCGTCGAGGTGCGCCTTGGGGGCATTCAGCATGACGTACTTGGCGCCCGTCGAGGCAACGACGCCGTCGAAGCGGCGCACGACGATGTCGTAGAGGTGGGCCAGTTCGGGCGGCGGGGCATGCGGCGCCTTGATCAGTACGGCTTCCGACTTGAGCACCAGGTCGGTGGCGCGCATACCGTTGGCTTCCAGCGTGGCGCCGGTCGACACCAGATCGCAGATGGCGTGGGCGATCTTCATGCGCGGAGCGACTTCGACGGCGCCGCGCATCTCGACGATCTCGGCCTTGACGCCCTTGTCCTTCAGCCAGCGGCCGAGGATATTGGGGTACGAGGTGGCGATGCGCTTGCCTTCCAGGCTTTGCGGGCCGTCATAGGCGACGTCGTTCGGCACGGCGATCTTCAGCGTGCAGCCGCCGAAGCCCAGGCGCATGACGATCATGCTTTCGAGATCGGCGTCGGGGAAGTGTTCCTGCAAAACGTTCAGGCCAACGATGCCCAGCTCGGCGACATTGTCGGCGACGAAGGTCGGGATGTCGTCGTCGCGCACACGCAGCAGGTCGATCGGCTGATTTTCGATACGATACAACAGATCGTTGATGCCCTTCATGACGCGCAGGCCCGCGCCGGAGATCAGCTCCAGCGAGCGGTCGGCCAGGCGGCCCGACTTCTGGACGGCAATACGCAAACGCGGTTCGGTCATTTCGAATCTTTCAGTTTATCCAGGACAACCCGGTAGCCTTGATGCGGCATTTCGCGCAGGAATCGCGCCACCCGCGTCACCGTCGTCGTCGAGGCGCCGGTGCGGGTGGCGATGTCGCGATAGCTGAGCTGTCCCTCATCGAGCAGGCGCGCCACCTTGAAGCGCTCGGCAAAGGCGCGGAGCTCGGCGGGCGTGCACAGGTCGTTGAGGAAGGCCTTGACCTCTTCGGCGCTTTCCAGCGATAGCAGGGCGCGCACAAGCACGTCCTGGTCGTCGGAAAGATCCTGAGGGCTGGGCTGCATCTGTGTTACCGTGTTAATGTGTTAGCGTGCTGATACAGTAACACAGATGGCGATGCAAGCGCCGAACGCAAGGTTTTCAGGATAAATATCCCGGCCGGATATCAGATTTCGATCAGGACGTCGGGCAGTTCGTTGGGATTGTCGGCGTCGGGCGGGAAGTGCTGGGCCAGCGATACGCCGCAGGCGGCGACGGCTTCGACGAAGCCGGTGGTCAGGTCGCCGGACTTGATATTCTTCAGCAGGACATTGATCGTGTTGTTCCACACCGATTTATCGACCTTGGTGAAGATGCCTTCGTCGGCGATGACCTCGACGAAACGTTCTTCCAGCGCACAGAAGATCATGACGCCGGTGCGGCCGCGGGTGAGATGCAGGCCGCGGGCGTAGAACTGCTCCATGGCCTTTTCGTGCGCTTTTTTGCGGCGCGTCGCCTGGGGCGTCAGGGCCAGCTTGAGCCCGGTGAAGTTGACCAGCACATAGACCAGCGCAAAGACGACGATCTGCAGCGCCGCGTAGGCCAGCAGGATTTCCCAGACGGGAAAATCGCCGGACGTGCCTATGCCGTTCCAGCCGAGGACGGCGTTCACCGCGGGGGCCAGCCATTGATGCGGCAGGAAACCCGTGGCGCCCAATACCAGTGGCAAGACCAGGGCCGAAGCCGCCGCCCAGCCGAGCGGGGTTTCGCCATAGTTCAGCGCCTTGCCCTTGATGACGCAGGTGATTTCGCCCGATGTGGCCGTTTCGGCTTGGGCGATGGCCGCATTGATGCGGCTATGGTCGATTTTCAGGCCCATCCTACCAACTCCCCGAACTGCCGCCGCCGCCGAACGATCCGCCGCCACCACTGAAGCCGCCGCCGCCGCCGCCCCAATCACCGCCGCCGCCGCCGCCCCAGCCGCGGCCACCGCCGCCCAGGACGTTGCCGAGGATGAACCAGGGCAGCCAGCCGCGCGAGAACAGCACGAAGACGATGATGATCAGGATGATGACGCCGATCGGCAGGCCGCGTTCATGACGCACGGGCTGCTGTTCCGCGGCCTGCGCCTTCTGGATGGCCACGCCGCGATCGAGCGACAGCTGCTGAATGACGGCGTCGGTGCCGGCTTCGACCCCGCCGTCATAATCGCCGGCCTTGAACTTCGGCAGGATGTCCTCGCGGATGATCAGCGACGACATGGCGTCGGTCATCACCGGTTCGAGGCCGTAGCCGACTTCGATGCGCACCTTGCGGTCGTTGGGCGCGACCAGGATGATCAGGCCGTTGTCCTTGTAGGTCTGGCCGTTGGACGCCTTGACGTCACCCTTCTGGCCGATGCCCCAGTGGCGGCCGAGCTGGTAGCCGTAGTCCTCGATCTCATGGCCCTGCAGGCTGTCTACCGTGACGACGACGACCTGGTCGGTGGTCGCGTCCTCGACACCCTTGAGCTTTTGTTCCAGGTCCTGTTCGGTCTGGGCCGACAGGATATTGGCCTGGTCGACGACCCGATGCCCGTTGAGGTCCGGGAATTTCAGGTCGTCGGCGCGGACGGCCGGCGCGATCGCCAGCAGCAGCAGCATGGCGGCAGCCACGAAGGACTGCAGCCAGGGAAGGGGCCGGCTAACCGGAAAGGGGGACATGGGCTCAGGCCTTGTCAAAAGGGCTTATTTCGATGCGGCGGATGCACCGATATCCGAGAAATCGACCGTCGGCGCATTGGCGTCGGCGGCGGGCGCCGTGAAATAGGCCATGGGCTTCGAGCTGCCGTACATGGTCTTGGCCCAGACGACGGTCGGGAAGGTGCGGAGCGACGTGTTAAAGTCCTGGGCCGCGTCGTTATAGTCCTTGCGGGCGATGGCGATGCGGTTTTCCGTGCCTTCCAGCTGGTCCTGGAGGGTCTGGAAGTTGGCGTTGGTCTTCAGGTCCGGATAGCGTTCCTGGATGACCATCAGGCGGCCGAGCGCCGAGGACAGGCCGTCCTGGGCCTGCTGGAACTGCTGGAACTTGGCCTGGTCCGTCAGGGTGTTGGCGTCGACCGTAACAGAGGTCGCCTTGGCGCGGGCCTCGACGACCTGGGTCAGGGTGGTGCGCTCCTGGGCGGCGGCGCCCTTCACCGTTGCGACCAGCTGCGGCACCAGGTCGGCGCGGCGCTTGTACTCGTTTTCGACCTGGGACCACTTGGCCTTGGCATTTTCTTCCTTGGTCGGAATGGTGTTGATGCCGCAGCCCGACAGGCTGGCGGCCATCGCCACCGTCAGCACGACGCCGGCGACCGGACGAACAACGCGTTTCGAGATCATGGGGAGCTCCTCTGTGGTCCCTGAATTCCATCCAAGCGACAGAGGCGGCGTATACGCCTTCATCCCCCCTGCCATACCCAATGTGGTGACGTCATAAACCATTTTGAAGGGGTGGCAAAGGGGATGCCAAAGGACTTGCGCAAGAGGCGGCTTTCTGCTGGTAATTCCGGCAAGGGAGGGAACCATGAAACACTCTGCATCTTTCGCTGCAATCCTGGCGGTCTGCGCCTTATCCGCCACGCTGGCCGGCCCGGTCCGGGCCGACGACGCCAAGGCGCCCGCCGTCGCCGCCAGGCCCGACATCGCCGTCCTGACCAAACGCGCCGAAGGCGGCGATGTGGCGGCTGAACGTGACCTGGGCCTGGCGTATCGCAAGGGCACCGGCGTCGAAGAGGACGATGAAAAGGCCTTCCAGTGGCTTAACAAGGCGGCCCATGCCGGCGACGCCGAGGCGGAAGCCGAGCTGGGCGACCTCTATTACTGGGGCGAGGGCACCGAAAAGGACGTCAACGAGGCTGTGCGCCTGTACCGGCAATCGGCCGAACAAGGCAATGCCAACGGCCAGAACAGCCTGGGCTGGGTGCTGGATCGCGGAGAGGGCGTGACCCACGACCCGGTCGAGGCGCAGAAATGGTACCGGCTGGCGATCGCGCAGAACTATGCGCCGGCCATGAACAATCTCGGCCTGATGTACGACAACGGCGCCGGCGTGCCGGCCGACAAGGCCGCCGCCGTCAAGCTGTACCAGCAGTCGGCCGACCTGGGGAATGCCTACGGCCAGTACCTGTTGGGCACCATGTATGACGAAGGCACCGGCGTCGCGAAGGACCAGGCCAAGGCGATCAGCCTTTACAAGGCCGCCGCCGCGAAGGACCAGGATTCGGCGCTCGACCGCCTGGGCCAGATGGCGGAATTCGGCACGGCGCAGTCCGTCGACCTGCCGCTGGCCTTCAGCTACTACAAGCGCGCCGCCAAGCTGTGGAACAGCAATTCGATCGTGGCCATGGGGCGCTTTGCCTATTTCGGCAAGATCGACAAGCCCGACATGGGCGAGGCCTTCAAGTGGTTTGCCCGGGGCGCCATGCGCGACAATGCCGAAGGCCAGCGCGACCTGGGTATCATGTACCGCTTCGGCGACTTCCTGCCCGTCGACAGCGAGGCGGCGATGAAGTGGCTGCTCAAGGCCGCCGACCAGAAGGATTCGTCTGCCCAGTACGAAATCGGCGACATGTACACCAAGGGTGAAGGCGTCAAGGTCGACTATGCCGAAGCGCGCAAATGGCTGACCCTGTCGGCCAATGCCGGCGACGACGACGGCCAGTATCATCTGGGCGTCATGTACGAGAACGGCCTGGGGGTAAAGCAGGACCCGGTCGAGGCGCTGAAGTGGTATATCCTGTCGGCCAACCAGGACAATGAAGACGCCAAGACGGCTGTGGCGAAGCTGCGCAAGAGCCTGTCCATGTTCGACGCCGGCAAGGCGGACGCCGCCGCCAAGGCGTTCAAGCCCGCGGACTAGATACAGCGTATCAAAAAGCCGCTGCCGCTTTTTGGATAGGCAGGATGTGAAATAAGAGCCCTAGGGTTTCAGTTTTTTCGTCTGTTCGCGCAGGACCCGGGTCGTGCCGTCGAGATAGCCCATGATCAAGGCGCGCTGTTCCGCCGAGTAGTGCCCAAGCAGGTCGTCCATGGCGGCCGTCAGTGATGCGAAGATCGGTCCCTGGATTTCGCGGATCTTTTCGACCTGCTGGGCATGGATCAGGACGCTGCGCCGGTCGTTCGGATTGGGCACGCGCCTGGCATAGCCCTGCTTTTCGAGGCGGTCGACGATGCCGGTGATGGCGCCGGTCGTCAGGCCCGTGGCGCTGGCCAACTGGCCGGCCGTCACGACGCCCATGTCCGCCAGGACGCCCAGGGTCTTGCGTTCCGGGGCCGACATGCCCAGGGCGCGGGCCACCGTTTCATGAAACGTAATAATGGCGGCGGAAAGATCGCGATGCATGCGGTGCGGGTCGTCCGTAACGGAAGGCGTGGGTTTGGGGCTTGAATTTATCTTAGACATAAGATAATTATATCTAAGATTTCTTCCAAAGGAAAGGGCAAATCCATGCCGGAAGTCGCCGAAGTACAGAAAAAGTCGTGGTTCCACAGGGCATTGCCCGGCATCACGCTGATGCTGATGGCTGCGCTGATCACCGAGCTTCTGCCCGGCGCCACCCGGATCAGTTCAGCGATCTTCTTTCCCATAGAGACGATTATCTGGGGCGGGGGCGCGGTTCTGGCGCGCTTCTTCGTCCGCCGGTATCGCCTGGGCTGGTTCAACCTGCTGCTGCTGGCGCTGGCCCTTGCGGTCGCCGAGGAATGCCTGATCCAGCAGACCTCGTTCGCGCCGCTGATCATCAAACTCAAGGGCGTCGAATATGCCCGCGCCTACGGCTTCAACTACGTCTATTTCGTCTGGGCAATGCTGTACGAAGCCCTGTTCGCCGTGCTTGTGCCGGTCGGTCTGACGGAGCTGATCTTCCGCGGCCGCAAGGACCAGCCGTGGCTGAGCGGCTGGGGCATCGGCATCATCTGCGTGCTCTTCCTGCCGGCCTGTTTCGTGGCGTGGTTCGGCTGGAACCAGATTGCCCGCACCAAGGTCTTCCACCTGCCGGCCTATAATATCCCGCCGGACCTGGCCATTGCCGGTGCCGTTGCTTTGGCCGTCCTGCTGCTGGCCGCGCTCGGACCGGTGCGCCGGGCCTTTGCCGGCGCCGCGAAGCCGATGACGCCGCCACATCCCGTTGTTCTGTTCGTCCTGGGTGTTTTGGTAGCGGTGGTGATCTTCGGCATCGAAATCCTGGCCTTCGGCATCGCGCCGCAAGTGCCGCCGCTGGCGCCCGTGGCTGCCGGTATCGTCCTGGCCCTGGTCCTCATCATGACCGTGCCCGGCTTCATGGCGCACGAAAAGTGGGGTAACTGGCACGCTATCGGCGCGCTCTACGGCGTTACCCTCGGCAACTTCGCCATCATGTTCGTGGCCTTCAACGGCGCGGCGCCCGTCGATCTCTACGGCAAGATCATCCTCGATGCGATTGCCGTCCTGCTGATGCTGTGGCTGATGCTGGCGCGCGGAGGCAAGAGGGGCTAAGACCGGCCCATGCCGATGCTTCTCCGCCTGAAATCCGCGCTTCTGACCTGGCCCAGGGCTGGTGAATGGGCGGTATCCCTGGCGATCTATTGCGGGGCGACGGTGGCGATGGCGGCCGTCGCCTTTGTTTTCAGGCTGGTCCACTGGCAGCCACGGTTCGACGTTTGGCCCCTGCGCCTGAGCGTTTTTATCATTCCGGCCTTTACCGAAGAACTGGTGTTTCGCGGCCTGCTGGTCCCGGGACGCAACGAAGGCCAGAGCCCCGTCCGCTGGATCGCGTTTGGCACCCTGGCCTTCGTGCTGTGGCATGTCGTCGAAGCCACCATTATCCTGCCAGGCGCGGGCTTGTTCCTGCATCCGGCGTTTTTATTTTGCGCGGGCCTCATGGGCCTGGCATGCGCCGTCACGCGCTACCGCACGGGCAGCCTGTGGCCGGCAGTGCTGTTCCACGGCTTCGTCGTCTTCGCCTGGCAGGTCCTGCTCGGCGGCCCGGCGATCCAGGAATTGCTCCGCTAATTCCGGAGGTCCTTGTTCATCACGTAGTCGGTAAAGCCGTAATTCCCCAGCTCGAATGGGATTTCACGGTCGACCGTAAAGCCCCGGCGCAGGCAGAAGTCCACGGCGACGTCCTGGTCCTTGTGGACGCAGACCGACATGGCTTGCGCGGGCGAGAAATAGTCCTGCACCGCCTGGATCAGCGCCTTGCCGAGGCCAAAGCCGCGATAGTCCTGCAGCACATAGAGCTTGGTGATCCACACGCGCGACCCCTCCAGGTGCGCGGAGGCGAAGCCGACATCGCGATGGCCGACATGCACCGCCCAGTAGATGTGGCCCTTCTGGGTGATGTCCTGCTCGAGCGTATCGAGGTCGAACAGGGCGGCAAGCATTTCGTCGATATGGTCGGGAGCTATCATATGCCGATAGCATTTGGGCCAGATCTGAAGGGCCAGATCGCGGACGATCTCGAGTTCGGCCAGGCTGATCGCTCGGGTACGGGGCGTATAGGGCATTTTTGTCTCCCATTATCTACACGGGCAGTACGGGCAGGTCAGGATGTCGCTTTGGGGACGTCTCAACTCCAGGATTGGGGAGGCGGGCATTCTTGCGGCCGCCTGTCGCGTTAACCGGTCGTTAGGGACGATTTAACGAGACCTTAATTTTGTACCACAGAAAAATTGCGCCTGACAGGCGAGAATGGCGCAGTAACAGGAATGTTTACTGGAGATATAGTCCCGTGGCGCAAGACTCTATCAAGCCTTTACTGCGCCTTGGGCGTCCGGAATAAAGTAAAGTAAAAAATTTAATCCCGTTAGCGCTCACATTATAAGAGAGCGATAAAAACGTACGCGCTTGCGAAAGAACAGACGACTATATATCGCGCTGCATCATGTAATCGGTGAAGTCGTAAGGTCCCATGGTCACCGGCACTTCGGCCGCGATGGTAAAGCCCGAGCGCAGGTAGTAGTCGATGGCCGGTGTATTGTCGCGGTTGACATAAAGCACCAGCTGGCGCGCCCCGGCTGCGAAATAGTCGAGGGCCGCCTCGGTCAGGGCCTTGCCGATGCCATGGCCGCGATGGTCGTCGCGCACATACAGTTTCTTGAGCCACAGGCGTTCGCCGTCACGATAGGCCGAGGCATAGCCGACATCACGGTCGGCGAAACGCGCCACCCAGAAGACGTGGCCTTCCTCGACCATTTCCTTTTCCAGGGCGTCGGTGGCGTAGAGCACGGCCAGCATGGCGTCGACGCGGTCGGGACCGATGATGTTGCGGTAACAACCGGGCCAGATGGCAAGCGCCAATTCGCGCACCACCTCGAGTTCGCCCGCGCTGATCTTGCGAATATCGACCTTTCGACCGTTGCCCTGGAAAGCCATAGTTTGCCGCCCTTATATCTTTTTCAGATATATTGGCGACAAACGGGCTTTTTTCAAATCCTATTTCTTGGTTTTGAGGCCGACCACGCGGCCGGGCATACCCGCCGCGTCGAGGTAGGTCTCACCGTCGGCGCTCTGCGTCTCCAGCACGGTGTTGAAGCCGTTGGCGGCGGCGTCCGAGCGTACGACGTTGGTGGTCGTCGGCGTGGCGTCGGGGCCACCCGGCAGGGCTTCATGGATCACGCGGCCGACCAGAGTGCCCTTGGGCGCCAGCTGGAAGCCCAGGATATGCGCCAGGGTCGGCGTAATGTCGGCGTTCGATACGGGCGAGGCGTCGGCGAAGCCCGCCTTGAAGTCCGGCCCGATGGCCGCCATGAAGTTGCGGGTGTTGGCGCGGGTCAGGGCGCCGTGACTGCCCTGGCCCTGTTGCAGGCCGCCGTCGACCGTCAGGATCGAGCACACTTCCGGGTTCTGCCACTTTTTGACGCACGAGGGGAGAGCGTAGTCGGCGAACGAGATGTAGATGGCGGGCTTCGGCGTCTTCGCCGTGCCGCTGAGCCGCGCGTCCTTGAGCGCCAGCGCGCCCTTGACGGGGCCGAGGGATTCATCGGCGAACAGGGCGCCGGTATAGTCTTCCTTCGACAGGGCGGCGACGATCTTCGGCGCAAGGTCCCTGGCCTTGGCGGGGTTGAGATATATGATGTCCGAGCCGCCGCCGACCACCAGGATGATGTCGGGATTTTGCGGGTCGGCGCCGATCAGCGACACGCCGCCCGGATGGAAGCGCGGGTTGAGCGGCTGGCCGTAGGCGTCGTTGAGCGGGAGGTTGAGCGCGTGCGCCAGGTCAATGGCGACGAAACCGGCCGGCAGGAAGCCCTTCATCGTGTCGTCGGGAAAGCTGAGCGTCGCGGCGTAGGAGGTCTTGGACTGGCGGCTGATGGTCGAGAAGCCGTGGTCGGCCGTGACGAAGATGTCGGTATTGTCGTAGAGGCCCTGCGCCTTCAGCGCGTCGATCAGGGCCTGCAGGTTGTCGGACGCATTGCGCACGGCGGCCAGCGAGGTCGGGCCGTTGATGCCCGGCGAAAGTTTATTCAGGCTGTCGCCGTTATTGTGCTGGGTGCCGTCCGGGTCGCGCGACCAGTATACGATGGCGAAGGGCTGCCCGGCCTTGGCGAAACGCGGCAGCACGACCTTGGTCGCCACGTCGACGAACCATTGCTGCTGGTAGCTGTTGGGCACCAGGACGCCCGGCATGTTGTACGCGCCGGGCGAGCCGTTCAGGCCCCGGTCCGGTGCGCGGGTATCGAGGCCGGCGGCCTTCATCGCGTCGAAGATATCGGCGGGCAGCGGCACGCCCAGGCTATGCTTGCCATCGCTGGTTTCGTCGTCGATGACCAGGGTGCTCTTGCCGTCGACAGCGGCGATGTCCTGGATCAGGACCGGGCCTTCCTTGCCGATGGCGGCCGTCTGGTAGCCGTGGTCGCGGGCGATCTTCAGCAGGCTGTCTTCGTTGAGATAGTTGCCGCCGAGGCGCGCATTGACCTCTTCGAGGACGGCGTCGTCTTCCATGTCGCCGACCACGCTGCCGCCGGCCTTGAGGCGTTGGCCCCAGTACATGTTGTTGGCGTATTCGCCGGTGTCGCCGGGCGCGTGGCCGGTGGCGATGACTGAAGCATTGACCGTCGTGACCGTCGGATAGACCGAATGCGAATTGCGGAAGTCCACGCCCTTCTGCTGAATTTCATAAAGCGTCGGAGCCGTGTCCTTGTTGACGATGCCATAGCGCAGCCCGTCGGCGACGAAGACGACGATGTTGCGCGGCTTCTGCGCCGCCGGATCGGCGTGCACGGAGGAAGCGGCGAGAAGGCTGGAGGCCAAGAGGGCGGCTTTGAGGGCGGAACGGAGCATCGGCGACCTGACGCAGGAAAAGGGGAGGGTTGTGCCCCGACTATCAGGCCAGTGTGACGCTTGTGTTACAGTTTAACCGAAGCCTGCGACCACGAACTGGGCCTCATGTTTGCACATTGTCAACCAAGCCCCGGACAGGGCGTATCGTCCTGATACGCTTTTCGCATTCTGGGGGTGGTGGGAATGTCATGTTTGAATTCGGGCGTGAACTGCGGCGCATCTTCGGCAACTCCGGACGGCTGGATACGGATCCCAGCCTGTATGAACTGCTGAACCTGAAGCTGCTGATCGGGCAGGGGCGCCATCTCGACGTCGAAGCCGGGCGCGTCTCGACCAAGAACCGCTTTTCGCCCTATATCGAGGCCGCGCAGATCTGGCGCGAATATGCCCGCCGCACCGGCGACCCCGTGGCCCTGCGTCGCGCCGCCAATGCCGCCGAAAATGCCGGCAAGGAAGCCAAGACGACCGATGAGGCGGTGATGGCCGCGCTGGAGCAGGCCGAAACCTGCATACTGGGCGTCGAGTTGTTCGAAACGTGGGACCTGCTGCAATCGGCTGAAAACCTGCTGTCGGGCGGCCGCGCGGCCCTGGGGAACGACGAGGCGCTGAAAGCCCGCCTGTCGCAGACCGAGGCCCGGCTGCTGGCGCGGCTGGCCGCCAAGGCCGGGGTCGAGGACCTGGAACCGGCGCTGGCCGCCATGGCGCGCATCGATCGCGCCATCGAGCGTGCCGATGCCCGTGTCCGCACCACAGGCCAGGCGCGCGACCGGATCGAAGCCGCCCTGGCGCGGTTCGAACGCGCGGACTTGCTGATGCTGGTCGGGCTCGATCGCGGCGATTCCTCGCTGATGCGCGCGGTTATCACCGATTTCGAAGCCCTGGTTCAGCGCATCGACGCCGACTACGAGCCGATCACCCACGCGCGGGTGACTCTGCGCCTCGCCCTGGCCCATATCTGGGGCGGCCAGATCGACGGTGAAGCCAATGCGGTCAGCGAGGGCGTATCGCTTCTCAGCGCCGGCGACGGTGGCCTCGACTACGAACATTCGCCGCTCGACTGGGTGGCGCACAAGCACGCTCTGGCGCTGGGCCTGCAGGCCCTGGCCGAGCTGACGCAGAACGACGAGGTCTACGAACAGGCCATGGCCGTTTATGACCTGACGCTGAAGCGGCCTTTGCAGAAGCATTTGTCGGTGCGGGCGCAACTGGTCAACAATCGGGCCGGCTGCATCGCGCGCTATGCCGAACTGAAGGGGGACCTGCACGCGCTCGACAAGGCGGAAGAGGCGTTCAAGGCCGAATTGCGCACCATCCGGGCTTCGGAAGACCCGGTCGGCTGGGCGATCCTGCAAAGCAATCTCGGGCGGCTTTACGTGGCGCGCGGCGATATCACCGGCTTTATGATCGAGCGCGCCGAAGCGGCCTATGCCCTTGAAGCGGCGCACGAAATCTTCGGCGAGCACGGCATGAAGGCGCTGGCGGTAACAGCCCGCGAGACGTTGGACCGGGTCCGCGCCGCCGAGGAGTGAGCTTGCGATAACTGCGTTTTGCTGTAATCCTGCCGTTAACCAACAGGGGCGGGTTATGGCAAAAGACAAATCGCAATCGATGTTCGCGTTGCTGAGCGGCAACATGCAGGCCTATGTCATCAGCTGGGTGACGACCTTCTTCGCATCGCTGATCAATTCGATCTGGACGACCTGGGTCTTCCATTTCGACTTCGTCTCGTCGATCGACGGCGCCCTGGCCAGCCAGATCGGCGTCGTTCTGCTCAACGAGCTTTATCTGCTTTATGCGATTTTCCGGGGTGGCCGGAAGCTGTTCAGTCCTTCGGGGCCGATCTTCCTTGTGCTGATCGCGCTCAATGCAGCGGTTATCTGTCTGCTGATCTACGCCCCGGTGATGGCGTTCAAGGCCTTCGGCTATGCTATCCACGCCGAAATCAGTGGTCATTCACCGATTTACGACGAGATCAGCGGGCTGTCGGACAAGGTCGTGGCCTTCTTTATGAACCGCCCGGCCTGGGCCTTGCCGCAGATCCATTCGCAATACGGTTCGCTGCTGGTCACCTGGCAGGGTATCGTCGGCGTGGTGATCGCGCTGATCTACCTGACGTCGTTTTTCCGCAGGAAGCGGGCGTAACGACTGTTGATAGCCTGGCTTAATTCCAACGGTGCGTTGGAATTAAGCCGCGTGGCCACCCACACGGCGCATCCGCCAGAACCGGATAGTGCGCAGGGCCGTATCGCGCGGCAGGTCGGTGTAGAGCTGGCCGTATTCGGCCGCCTTGCCCATGGCGTTCTGCTGGTCTGACAGCATGATCATGGCGTAGGTCAGGAACAGCGCCTTGTCGAGGCCGGCGGCCTTGCAGGCGATGGCCAGGGCGTCGATTTCCTTTTTCTCGCACAGGTGCTTGGCGGTCAGGAAGTCGATTTCCGCCATCTGCGACAGGGCGCACAGGAAGTAGGTCGGGTTCGGGTCCCGCATGTACTTGGCCAGCAGTTGCGGCGTCAGCTTGTTGTTCTGGCGCAGCAGGCCGACATCCTTGGAGATTTGCTCGTAATCGTCCGGGAAGCTGCCATAGGCGACGGCAACCTTGTCGCGGCTCTTCGAAATGGCCTGTTCGACCAGGGTGGGGTCCAGCTTGGCGTTTTCGGCGATGATGCGTTCCCGCAGCTTCGATTCCACGACGAAATACATGTCGTTCATCAGGTCCGCGGGCAGGTCCTTGCGGTTGACGACGACCTCGTGCAGGGCCGGGTTGGCCTGGGCGCGCTGCACGACCTCTTCATTGCTGGCGCGCGACAGGCGGGCGCCTTCGTTCGACAACAGGGTATGCAGTGTATCGTCGTCGCCGCGGCGCACGATCACGCCCGACACGCTTTCCGGCACGTCCTCGCGGCGCGACACGGCGCGCAGGTGCTCCTGGCCCTTGGTTTCGACGACGTGCATCAGGTCGCTTTCGGTCAGCGCCTTGGACCGGGTCAGGATGGGTTCGGCGACTTCGATCTCGTCGCTGGCCAGGCGGCGCAGCAGGCCGAGCGGCGCCACGCGGGCCGAGGCGATCTGGTTGGCGATTTCGGCGCGGACGATCGATTCCATGTCGGACGACAGCTGGCTCATCACCGAATCGTAGAGCGCCATTTCGGCTTCCGCGATTTCCTCGGGATGCGTCATGAAGATGCTGGTCACTTCACGCAGCAGTTCACGGCGTTTCTCGCTCGACGGCTCCTTGGCCAGTTCGATCAGGCTGATGAGGGAGGAACTCATTGGGTCACCTTTCGGGTGTCCGCCTTGGTGGCGTCCGCCGTTTTGGCGGTAGAAGAGTCGTCGGTTTTGGACGTTGCGTCCGGGGTCTTGTCGTCGGCCGCCTTGTCTTCCTGGGCCTCGACCTTGTCGAGGTCGGCCGTATCCAGGATGGCGCCGGTCGCATTGTGGTCGACCGTGATCGGATCGGGCGTCAGTCCGTAGGCCCGGTGCAGGCTGTAGAGGCGCGGGGCGTCCGAGGCATTCTTGTACTGCTCGCCCGGGATGAAGACGTGGTCGGTCTCTTCCGTCGCCATCTGCGGCGTAGGTTCGGGCACGGTGGCCTTGGCATCGGTTTTCTTGTCGGTCGGTTTGACGGCCGATTTTTTGGCGTCGGCCGTAGACGGCGTTGCATTGGCTTCCTGCCTGTCGGCCGCGGCGCGGGCGGACGCGATACGGGCGGCGTACTTGCTGGTCGCCGGCACTTGGTAGCCGGCCGATGCGGTCTGCGTCGCAGGCGCGGGCTGGGTCGGAGCCGGTTGTACGGGGGCGGGTTTGGCGGCCGCGACGGCAGGCGCCTGCGCAGCCGGCTTTTGCGGAGCCGTGGCTTGTGCCGGCGCCTTGACGGCAGGCTTGAGCGCGGCTTCCGGCACGGTCACGGGACGGGGCTGCGGTACCGGAACGGGCGCGGTGACCGGCGGAATGGGGTGTTGCGGCACGGGCAGCGGTTCGATATTGGCCATCTGCTGACGCGGCGGCTCGGCCGGGCGCTGGACAGGCGTGCGTTGCGGCGCGATATCGGCGGCGACGGGGCGTGGCTCGGGCTGCGGTTGTTGTTGCGGCGCCTGGGTGCGGCCCTTGCCGGACCAGCTGAGCGTGCGGGCGAACGGATCGCCGACCTGGCCGTAGGGCGACGGCGGCACGGCATAGTCCTGGCCGCCGCTGGTCACCGTCGGCGCGTGGGTTTGCGTGTCGCTCTTGTGCTGCCAGTTGAGGTAGCCGGTGTCGGCCACCGCGATGCCGGGCAGGCTGAGTGACGCAAGCGTCACGCAGAGGCTACGGCAAAGACGAAATGGCATTATGACACCGGCGGAAAGGGACTGTTTTGGCCCAAACTAAGGCAATCGGTTTAATAAGCGCCTAATAGTCCGTTGCGCGGCACCACTTTCCGCCGGTTGCGTTCTTGGCGGACGATCAACTCCCGGACGGCGCGCATGCAGGCTTCCATTGACCGCTCCGGTCCAAAGGGTAAGTATTTCGCCGGCCGCTATTCACCCTTCGCTCCAGAGCTGTCATGGACGCCGACCTGATCGACCGCATCTACGAATGCTCGTTCGTACCGGAACTCTGGCCAGGCGTGCTCGACGAACTGGCCGGTATCGCCGATTCCCGGGGCGGATTGCTGTTTTCCGCGCGGGACAAGGTGCTGAACTGGACCTCGTCGGAAGGGTTGGAGGATATTTTCCAGGCCTATGTCGCCGACGGCTGGTTCAGGCGGTGCAGTCGCAGGCTGTGCCTGTTCGGCAGCCAGCATCCGGCCTTTCACGTCGAGCACGATTTCTGGACCGAGGAGCAGATCGACGCCAATCCGATCTACCGCGACTTCTTCCGCCCGGCGGGCCTGGGCTGGTCGGCGGGAACAGGCCTGCCGATGCCGACGGGCGACAATATCGTCTTCAGCGTCGAACGCGCCTATGATCGCGGCCCGATCGAAAAGCCCTATGTCGACAGGCTGAATGCCCTGCGCCCACATCTGGCGCGCGCGGCCTTCGTGGCGGCGCGCCTGGGCCTGCAACGCGCGGCGGGCGCCAACGATACGCTGAACCTGCTGGGCTTGCCGACGCTCCTTGTCGATGCCGGCGGCGCCGTCATCGCGGCCAACGGCCTGGTCGACGACCTGGCGGACTACGCCACATGGCGCGCCGGCGACAGGATCGCGCTGACCGATCCGCAGGCGGAGGCAATGCTGTCGCGCACGCTCGACGCGCTGCAAATCCATGGCGCCGGCCTCGTCCATTCCTTTCCCGTCCGCGACCCTGACGGGCGACCGGCCATGGTCGCGCACATTGTCCCGATCAGCCGCTCGGCGCACGACATTTTCGCGCGCAGCTACGCGCTTGTCGTCCTGACACCCGTCGCGGCCAGGACAGCGCCGCCCGTCGAACTTCTGCGGTCCTTGTTCGACCTGACGCCGTCCGAAGCGCGTGTGGCCCGCAGCCTCGCCGCCGGCGAAAGCCTGGAGGAGATAGCCGAGCAGGGCGGTGTCGCCCTGACGACGGTGCGGACCCAGCTGCGCCAGGTGATGGAAAAGACCGGCACGACACGTCAGGCCGAAATCGTCGCCCTTCTGACGGGGGTAAGTATCCAGCGATAGGCGCCGGCGAAATCAGCAATTCGCGCCGAACCGTTTCATCTTGTCCGAAATCTGCGGGATATAGGATTCGAATTCGTCGACCCATTCGCGGACTGACCGGGCGTCCTCGCCGCTGAGGACGTCCCCGCTTTCCAGGTCGGACTTGACCTGCTGTTCTTCGCCATAGGCCCGGGTGAAGGCCGAGTGCGCCTGCTCCAGCGAGTCGCAGGTCTGTGAGGTGTTGCCGAGCCGCCAATGCGTCTCGGCCTCGTCCAGCGACTCGACGCCCCTCTTCATCAAGGCATTGGCGTCCGTGATAAGCGAAAGCACATCGGCGGGGCTGTCGGCGGCGGCCGGCATGGCGATCAAGGCGCCGCAGGCGGCGAGAATGGCGAACATCTTTTTCAAAACGGTGGTCTCCCCGGTTCGTGCGGCGGTCATTGCGGGACTGTGCCCGTGGCAGGCGTTCCGGAACAGATCCGGGCCATGGTGGCCAGGACCGTCTCTCTCGCCTTGATCTGACTGGCCTGTTCGTCCTTGTGGAGTTGCGCCGAGCCGGCATTGTCGCCCGACAGGCTGATGATGACGTCTTCGGCAGCGGCCATCTGCGCCAGCTTGTCCGCGGAGCTCTGCAAATCCGTGCAGGCGCCGGCGACGTCGCCGGCGTTGTACCTGGCCTGGGCGTCCTGAAAGGCCCGGGTCGATTCGTCCTTCAGGCGGGCAATATCCGTCCGCGCGGTCAGATAGCGGTCGGCGTCGGCCGCGCTGAGTTCGGCGTGCGCAAGGCTTGCCTGTCCCAGGCCGATGACGCAGACGGCCACAACGGCAAAACGTTTCGATAAATTCACAGGCTGCCCTCCCAAATGCGAGCCCTGTTGCAGGGCGTCTCGCATTCCGGGTTTTACGGCCACGGCAAAGCCTGCCGCATCATCAATATGGATGATAAGGCGGCCGTGAGGCGGAGGGTTAGCCCGCCAGGCTCTCGCGCTTTTCCTCAAGCTCAAGCCATTCCATTTCACCGGCTTCGAGTTCGGCGCGTAAGGAATCGAGCTTTTTCATCGTGGCGTCGAAGCGTTTGGGATCGCGGCTGTAGAGCGTCGCGTCCTCGAGCACCGTTTCCAGTTGCTTGATCTCGGCCGACCATTTCGGCATCAGGCCGTTCAGGTCTTCGAGCCTTTTCTGGTCCTTGTAGCTCAGCTTCTTCGGCGCAGACTTGGGCTGGGGTTGGGCGGGCTTGGTATCCGCCTTGATCTTTTGCGCTTCCTTTTGCGAAATCTCGGCAAAGAAGTCGGTATTCTGGCGGATGAAATCCTGCCAGCCGCCGGGGGTTTCGGCGGCGCGGCCGTTGCCGTTGAGCGCAAGCGTCGAGGTCGCCAGGCGGTCGATAAAGTCGCGGTCGTGCGACACCAGGATCAGCGTGCCGTCGTAGTCGGCCAGCAGGTCTTCGAGCAGGTCGAGCGTGTCGATATCGAGGTCGTTGGTCGGTTCGTCGAGCACGAGCAGGTTTGTGGCTTTCGCCAGGGCGCGCGCCAGTTGCAGGCGGTTGCGCTCCCCGCCCGACAGGGTCTTGACCGGCTGGCGCAACTGCTTTTCGCGGAACAGGAAGTCCTTGGCGTAGGCGGCGACGTGGCGTGGCTGGCCGCGCACCATGATCGAATCCGAACCGGAATTGGCCAGCACGTCCCACAGGGTCTCGTCGCCCTTCAGAGCGTCGCGCCCCTGGTCGAGATAGGCGACGTCGAGATTGGTGCCCAGCTTGATTTCACCCGCGTCGGCGGGAATCTGCCCGATCAGCAGCTTGACCAGGGTCGACTTGCCGGCGCCGTTCGGTCCAACGATGGCCAGCCGGTCGCCGCGCATGATGCGCGTCGAGAAGTTCTTAAGCAGGACCTTGTCGCCGAAGGCCTTGTCGACGCCGCGCAACTGGGCGACCAGTCGGCCGGACATATTGCCGCTGTCGATGGCCATTTCCATCGGCTTGTCCATGGCGCGCATGCGCTCGGCGTGATCGGTCCGCATGGCGCGCAGGCGGGCTGCCCGGCCTTCGTTGCGTGTGCGCTGCGCGGTGATCGAACGGTAGAAGGTATAGGTTTCGCGCTCGATCGCCTTTTCCAGACGGCGCAGGGATTCGGCCGTCTCGGCTTCGACCTTGGCGGCCCATTCGTCGAAGCCGGCATAGCTGGCGTCGAGGCGCAGGATGCGGCGGTCGTACAGCCAGTAGCAACGCTGGGTGACGCGTTCCAGGAAGGTCCGGTCGTGCGACACGATCAGGGCGCTGCCGCGGAAGCTGCGCAGGCGGTCTTCCAGGGTCTCGATGGCGAAGATGTCGAGGTGGTTGGTCGGTTCGTCGAGGAAGATCAGGTCGGGATCTTCGGCGAACGCCTTGGCCAGCGCGGCGCGGCGCTTTTCGCCGCCCGACAGCGACGTCGTGCCGGTCGATGGATCGACGCCGAAGGCCCACAGTTCGGATTCCGCCATATGGCTTTCCGCGCCGCCGGACGTCGCCCAGTCGAGCAGGGTATCGCCCTTGGGTTCGGGCTCTTGCAGCACGAAGGCGAAGCGCAGGCCTTGCGTCACGAAGCGCTCGCCGGAATCCGGCTCGATCAGGCCCGACATCATGCGCATCAGGGTCGACTTGCCGGTGCCGTTGCGGCCGACCAGGCAGGCGCGGACGCGCGGTTCGAGGGCGATGTCGACGCCGTCGAACAACGGCGTCAGGCCGTCCATCAGCTTGACGTCTTTGAGGGCGAGGAGGGGAGCGCGGGCGTTCATGTGGGCCATGTAGGCAATGAAGGTGGGAAATTCAAAGGAATTCTGATGGCGCCTTTACACGCCTGGGCGTTAAATGGTGGCACAGGAGGCGGCCATGACGAACGACAGCAAATCGGACGAATGCGAAGTCAAGGTGGCGAGCCACGCCGAAAGGCTGGCCGAAGACGACGACAACGATTCCTTCCCGCCGGAGGGCACCGACGACAAGACGGTGCAGCAGGACGATACGGGCGCGAAGCCGTTCAGCGATGAAGAAGCGCTGAAGGCAACGCAGGCGGCAATTGCCCACGACGTTCCGCATCGACGCGACTAGTGCATTTTGCGCTCAGGCGGCCTATATGGGCCGCATGAGCAGTGCACCTTTCTGGGAAACCAAAACGCTTGAGCAGATGAACGCCCAGGAATGGGAGTCGCTATGCGACGGTTGCGGCCTGTGTTGCCTGGTGCGGTTCGAGGACGAGGAGACGCTTGAGGTCATTCCGACGCGCGTCCACTGCAAGCTGTTCGACAGCGAACTGTGCCGTTGTTCCGATTACGAAAACCGCAAAAAATACGTGCCGGACTGCATCAAGCTGACGCCGCACAATATCGAGGCGTTGGAATGGATGCCACCGAGCTGCGCCTACCGCCGTCTGCACGAAGGCAAGCCCTTGCCGCGCTGGCATCCGTTGGTCACGGGCGACCCGGAGTCGACGCACAATGCCGGCGTGTCGATCCGCGGCCAGACGATCTCCGAACTGGCCCTGCCCGATGTCGAGGATGCGCTCGATTTCGCCGCATGGGACCTGAATGAGGACCGCAGCGACTGGGAACCGTTCGAGGACGAGTAAGCCGTATTTCTCCTCCCTATGCGAAGCATGGGGAGGGGGACCCCGAAGCGGTGGAGGGGTATCTTTCTTTAGCTTCGCCCCCTCCACCGCTTCGGGGTCTCCCTCCCCATCAAAGATGGGGAGGAGAAATGTTGCCTTATGCTAAAGCGCGCGCCGCCTTATCCAGCGCGGTGAAATCCTCGTCCGACAGCACGATCTCGGCCGCCGCGACATTGTCTTCCAGGTGCTTGACCTTCGACGTGCCCGGGATCGGAAGCATGACTTTCGACCGTTTCAACACCCAGGCTAACGCGATCTGGCCGGGCTCGGCATTATGCTTATGGGCGATTTGATCGAGGATCGAACCGGGCTTTGCCAGGTCGCCCGCGGCCAGCGGATACCAGGGAATAAAGCCGATACCCTGCTGTTCGCAGTAATCAAGCACCGCTTCGGACCCACGGTCCACCAGGTTATAACGGTTCTGAACCGTATGAACCGGAAAGACTTTCTGCGCGGCCTTGATCTCTTCGACCGAGACTTCGGACAGGCCGGCATAACGGATAACACCATCGTCTAACAATTGTTTTACCGCGGCGAACTGTTCGTCGCGCGGCACCTTCGGATCGATGCGGTGGAGCTGCCAGAGATCGATCTGTTCGACGCCCAGTTTGTCGAGGCTGCGCTTCGCTTCCCGGACAAGAGCGTCAGGCCGGCCGTTCATCGTCCAGATATTCGGACCGCTGCGTTCCAAGCCGGCCTTGGTGGCGATGACCAGGCCTTCATAGGGATGGAGCGCGTCACGGATCAGCGCTTCCGAGACGTCGGGACCGTATGAATTGGCGGTGTCGATGAAGTTGACGCCCAATTCCGGCAGGCGTTTCAGCACGCGGATCGCTTCGTCGCGATCGGCGGGCGGTCCCCACACGCCCGAGCCGGTTATGCGCATGGCGCCGAAGCCCAGGCGGTTGATGGTGATATCGCCGAGGGCGAAGGTTCCGGAAGCGGCGGCTGTGCTCATGGGAGGCTCCTTGTTCAGGTCCTTCCCAGATGGGCCGTGCCTACCGCTGTTTCAACCTTAGCCCCGCTCTTTCGTGCGCTGGAACTGAACGTCGGGGAAGCGTTCGGCGACGTAGTTGATCTCCCACGCCGACTTGCCGAGGAAGACCGGGGCTTCGTCGAGGTCGGCGCCCATAGCCGAACGATACTTGCCGGCGAAGTCCTCGATCTTTACGGGATCGCCGATCAGCCAGCGCGCTTCGGAAAACGGCGAGGCTTCGAAGATCACATCCAGGCCGTATTCGTTCGACAGGCGGTCGGCCATGACTTCGAACTGCAACTGGCCGACGGCGCCGACGATGAAATCGGCCCCGATCGACGGGCGGAACAGCTGCGTCACGCCTTCTTCGGCCAGGCTTTCCAGCGCCTTCTTGAGGTGCTTGGCCTTGAGCGGGTCCTTGACGCGGACGCGTTGCAGGATTTCCGGCGCGAAGTTGGGCAGGCCCTGGAAGCGGATCGTGCCCGATTCCGACAGGCTGTCGCCGACCCGCAGGACGCCGTGGTTGGGGATGCCGATGACGTCGCCGCCATAGGCTTCCTCGGCCAGTTCGCGGTCCGAGGCGAAGAACATGATCGGCGCATTGACCGACAGCTGCTTGCCGGTGTTCTGCACCTTCAGCTTCATGCCGCGTTCGAACTTGCCCGAACACAGCTTCAGCATGGCGATGCGGTCGCGGTGGTTGGGGTCCATGTTCGCCTGGATCTTGAAGACGAAGCCCGTGACTTCCTTCTCGGCCGGTGCGACCGCGGTCTCGGTGCCGGCCTTTTCGGCGCGGACGGCCTTGGGCGCCGGGGCAAAGGTGCCGAGCGCCTGCAGAAGCTGGTTGACGCCGTAGTGGCGCAGCGCCGAGCCGAACATGACCGGCGTCATGTGGCCCTCCAGGAAGCTGTCGGTCTCGAATTCCTTGAACCCGCCCTCGATCAGTTCGGCTGTGTCGCGCAGTTCCGCCAACTCGGCTTCGTCGAGATAGCCCTTGGCGACGGTCTCGGCCAGCGGAACGGGGGCGTCGTGGCCCTGGTCGTATTCGGCGCCCGACTCGCGGCGCGTATAGGGATAGAACAGGCCGGTCTTGATCTCGACCATGCCCTTGAAGCGATTGCCCGAACCGGCCGGCCAGTAGAGCGGCGACGGATCGAGTTGCAGTTTCGACGCGACCTCGTCGAGCAGGGCCAGGGGATCCTCGGCCTCGCGGTCCATCTTGTTGATAAAGGTCAGGATGGGGATGTCGCGCAGGCGGCACACCTCGAACAGCTTCAGCGTCTGCGGCTCGATGCCCTTGGCGGCGTCGAGCACCATGACGGCGGCGTCGGCGGCGGTCAGCGTGCGGTAGGTGTCTTCCGAAAAGTCTTCGTGGCCCGGCGTGTCGAGCAGGTTGAACAGTAGGTCGCCGTACTCGAAGGTCATGACCGAGGACGACACCGAGATGCCGCGTTCGCGTTCGATCTTCATCCAGTCCGAGCGCGTACGGCGGTTTTCACCGCGGGCGCGCACCTGGCCTGCGGCGCGGATCGATCCGCCGGCGAGCAGCAGGTGCTCGGTCAGCGTCGTTTTCCCGGCGTCGGGGTGGGAGATGATGGCGAAGGTCCGGCGGCGCGCGGCCTCGGTGGCGGGGGTATTGGACATGGCGCAGGCGATATAGCGTAGGCCGCTAAAAGTAAAGGGAAACAGCCTATTTGGCGGCCACCAGGACCACCCCGACCAGAACCGCCGCGTAGTGCGTAAAGGCGCCGGCCAGGACGTGCCCGTGCCAGATGGCGCGGCGGAATTTCAGCCGCTTCATCATGTAGAAGATGGTGCCGATCGAATAGACGACACCGCCGGCGGCTAGCAGGATCATGGCGGCGGGGTGAACGTCGTTGAGCATCGGCTTGATGGCGATGACGATCAGCCAGCCGAGGACCAGATAGAGTGGCACCCAGAACCATTTGCCGAGGCCGGGCAGGAGCAGCTTGGCCAGGATGCCGATGCCGGCAAGGCTCCATACCGCTATGCTCATGCCATAGGCCCAGCCGCCGGTCAGCGCCTGGGTGGTGAAGGGCGTATAGGAGGCTGCGATCATCAGGAAGATGCCGGCGTGGTCGAGGCGACGCAGGAAGGGTTGCCAGCGCGGGCGCGCGAAATTGTACGCCATGGAAAACGACAGCATGGCGGCGAAACCCAGCGCATAGACGATGACCGAGGCGATGCGGCCCGCCAGCCCGTAGTGGATGGCAAGGCCCAGGGCGACGCCGCCCGCGAACAGGGCCAGGGCCAGGCCGACAATATGCACGACCAGGTCGGCATAGCGCTCGGCCAGGGTCGGATAGTGCTTTTTGAGATCGCTGAGGGTCATGGGCGGCACGCGAAAATAGGGGGGTATCGCGCCCTTATACGCGTGCCTGCGCGTAGCCGCCAATCACTTTACGTGAACGTAAAGTAACGGAAAGGGATTTTAGACGACGCTGTCCGGAATCAATTCGCACGGCTGCGGACCGTCGCCGAGTTCGATCTGGATCGTGGCGTGGCCGATCTTGAAGCGGCTTTCCAGCGTTTCGGTCAACGCATGCAGGAAGCCGTCGCCGGGATGGCCGGCGGGCATGACAAGGTGCGCCGTCATGGCGACTTCGGTGGTGCTCATGCCCCAGATATGCAGGTCGTGCAGGCCGTCGACGCCCGGCTGGGCGCATAGGTAGGCCTTGACGCCCTCGTGGTCGATGCCCGCCGGAACGCCTTGCAGCGCCAGGCGGCTGGAATCGCGCAGGAGCCCCCAGGTGCCCCAGACGATGACGGCGGACACGATGAGGCTGAGCGCCGGGTCAAGCCACAGCCAGTGCGTCCACGTCATGACAAGACCGGCGATAACCACGCCCGCGGACACTACGGCGTCGGCGGCCAGGTGGGCGAAAGCCGCCTTGATATTGAGGTCGCTTTGGCCTTGCGCGAACAGCATGGCGGTAAAGCCGTTGACGGCGATGCCGGCGGCAGCGACCCACATGACGGTGGTACCCTGCACCGCCTGAAGGTGCGTAAAGCGGTCGATGGCTTCGAAGACGATGCCGCCGATGGCGATCAGCAGCAGGATGGCGTTGAACAGGGCCGCCATGATCGAGGCGCCACGATAGCCGTAGGTAAAGGCGGGCTTCGGCGCGGCCTTGGCCAGCGCCCAGGCGCCCCACGCCATGAGGAGGCCGATGGCGTCCGAGAAATTATGGCCGGCGTCGGCCAGCAGGGCCAGCGAGTTGGCGCGGAAACCGTAGAAGACTTCGGCGACGATAAAGGCGGCATTGACCGCGGCTGCGATCAGGAATCGCGCACCGAAGTCAGTCGGGGCGTGATGGTGGTGGCCGTGATGCCCGTGTCCATGGCTGTGACCATGATCATGCCCGTGGCCGTGATTATGATGGTGATGCCCATGGTCATGAGCATGGTCGTGCCCATGGTCATGTTTGTGATCATGCCGGTGATCGTGCTTTTCGTGCGCCATGACGCCGATTTAAGCTTTTTTGCCGCAGCGCGATAGAGGGACAAAGAAATTTAGCGAAATCAACCTGTTGGAAGATAATAACATAACAGATCGAAAAAGCCGCCCGGGAAGGGGGCGCCCGGGCGGCTTCGGTCGCAGCGTAATCGGGGCGGACTACGCTGCGAAGGCGAGATGCAGGGCCTCGGCGACGGCCTTGTAGGTGATCTTGCCGGCACAGACATTGAGTCCGGCGCGCAGATGCGGATCGGCGGCCAGGGCCGCCGACACACCCATGGTCGCCATCTTCACGACGTAGGGCAGGGTGGCGTTGTTGAGTGCGAGCGTCGAGGTGCGCGCAACGGCGCCCGGCATGTTGGCGACGCAATAATGGACGATGCCGTCGACCAGATAGATCGGCTCCTGGTGCGTGGTCGCGTGGCTTGTTTCGAAGCAGCCGCCCTGGTCGATGGCGATGTCGACCAGGACTGTTCCGGGTTTCATCGTCTTCAGCATGTCGCGCGTCACCAGCTTGGGCGCGGCGGCGCCGGGGATCAGCACGGAGCCGATGACCAGGTCGGCGTCCTTAAGGGCGTCGGCAATGGCGCCCTTCGACGAATAGGCGGTCTTGACGCGGCCGCCGTACGCGGTGTCGATCTCGATCAGGCGGTGCGGATTGACGTCGAACACGGTGACGTCGGCGTGCAGGCCGACAGCCATCTGCGCGGCATTGATACCGGCGACGCCGCCACCCAGGATGACGACCTTCCCGGGCGCAACACCCGGCACGCCGCCGAGCAGGACACCACGGCCGCCGAAGGCCTTGTGCAGGTAGGTGGCACCGACATGGACCGAGATACGGCCCGCGACTTCGGACATGGGGCGCAGCAGGGGCAGGCCGCCCTGCGGTTCGGTGACGGTCTCATAAGCGATGCACGTCGCGCCCGACGCCATCAAGGCTTCGGCCTGCGGCTTATCGGCGGCGAGATGGAGATAGGTGAAGAGGGTCTGGTTGGGCTTCAATCGCGCGCATTCGTGCAGTTGCGGCTCCTTGACCTTTACGATCAGGTCGCCGGCCGCAAACGTCTCTTCGGCGGTAGCGAGGATTTTCGCGCCGGCGGCGATATAGTCGTCGTCTGAAAAGCCGATTTCGGCACCGGCCCGGCTTTCGACGAAGACCTCATGGCCGCGATGCGTCAGCTCGGCGACGGAATGCGGGACAAGGCCGACGCGGTATTCGTGGTTCTTGATTTCCCTGGGCACGCTGATCTTCATGGCGGTACTCCTTGCAGGATATACGGGCTCGCCCAACCGGCGGCCGGTTGCATTTGAAATCAATTATATCCCACTATCTGCGGTAAATTTTCGAAAAGTATGGCATTGCCACGGCGCTGCGTTGGATATATTTTCAAAATATGCCGAACAGCGATAAATTTTCCGATCTGGACTCTTTCGACCGCGAACTGATCCGGACCCTGCGCACCAATGCGCGCGCCACCTCGGCGGAGCTGGGTGAGGCGGTCGGCCTGTCGCCCTCGGCGGCGCACCGCCGCGTCAAGATCCTGGAGCAGAAGGGTGTCATTACCGGCTACCGCGCCGTCATCGCCGAAAACGTCCAGGGCAAGCAGGGCACGGTCTTCGTCCACGTGACGCTTCAGGACCAGCGCCGCGAGACCTTCGAAAAATTCGAGCGCGCCGCCGTCCAGTGCGCGGCGATCGAGGAATGCCACCTGATGTCGGGTGAAGCCGATTATCTGCTCAAGATCGTCCTGCGCGAAAGCCTGTCCTATGAGGACGTCCACCGCGATGTCTTGTCGACCATGCCCGGCGTGTCCAAGCTGGTGTCGCAGTTCTCGATCCGCACGGTCAAGATGGGATGAAAAAACCCCCGGAAGCCCAGCTTCCGGGGGTTTTTTGAACCCGACGGCGCTCCGTTCAGGCGCCGGCCATCGGATTAAATCCGCTGAATGTCACTGCAGCGTCGGCTCGCAGACTTCCTGTCGCATGACCGACTTGATCCTTTCGATTTCTTCCTTGAGCTTAAGCTTCTTTCGCTTGAGCTCGCTTAAGTATAGAGAGTCTACGGACGGCGCGCGTTCCTCGCGGGCGATGAGCGTTTTGAGGGATTGATGACGTTGGTCGAGTTCGCGAACTCTCGCTTCAATGGTCATATCGGATATCTCCGGTTCTCTCCCGGGCACTGCGCCCGGCAGACCTATGGAACACCCGTAAGGGGAGAATGTGGAGTCACATTCCGTTTCATCAGGATCACGGAAACGGGAGATTTTTGGTTGCCTTGCCGTTAAGATATTTTGTCCGTTCCCGGAACGATCATGAGTGATAAAAATTCAGTAAAGCCGCGTTTAATCGTGGCCATCAGCGGCGCTTCGGGCGCCATATACGGTATCCGCGCGCTTGAGCGTCTGCGGACCGCCGGCATCGAGTCGCATCTGGTCGTATCGAAGGCCGCCGGCCTGTCGCTGAGCGCCGAAACCGACCGCTCGCTGGCCGACGTCCACGCCCTGGCCGACGTCGTCTACAAACCCGCCGACATCGGAGCGGCCATCGCGTCAGGCTCGTTCAGGACGCTGGGCATGCTGGTCGCGCCGTGCTCGATCAAGTCGCTGAGCGAGATCGCCACCGGTGTGACCTCGTCGCTGATCAGCCGCGCCGCCGACGTGTGTCTGAAGGAGCGGCGTCGGCTGGTGCTGATGGTGCGCGAAAGCCCGCTGCATCTCGGCCATCTGCGCACCCTGGCGGCGGTGACCGAGATGGGCGCTGTCGTCGCCCCGCCCATGCCGGCCTTCTACACCCGGCCGCAAAGTCTCGACGACGTGATCGACCAGTCCGTGGCGCGCGCACTTGACCTCTTCGACATCGACACGGGCATGACGCGATGGGGCGAGGACATCGGCCTGGGTCAAGATGACTGACTTCTGGGACTGGGCGATCGCCGTCTATGAACGGCCCGGCGTGGCGGAAGCCTGCCTGCGCCTGCAGGACGCCCACGGCCAGTGCGTGCCCTTGTTGCTGTGGGCGGCCTGGAGCGGGGAGACGTCCAGTCAGGTCGCCGTGGAAGCCGCCGCGCAGGCGCGAAGCTGGCTTGAGATCATCGAGCCCCTGCGCGCGGTCCGGCGGCGGTTGAAGACCCCGGTCAGCCGTGACGACGACAACGCCCGCCTGCCGCTGCGCGAACGCGTCAAGGCGACCGAACTGGCGGCGGAACAGGCGCTGATGGCCGGGCTGGAGGCCTTGACGCCCGGCCGCGTGGCGGGGAGGCCCGTCCTGCCGGCTCTACTGACGGTTTCGGCGGCCTGGGGCGGCCGTGTTCCCGTGGAGGTTCTGGCCCGCCTCGGCGAGCTTTTGCAGGAAAGCGTCTGACGGCGTGCGCAAAGCCTTCCGGTAGGGGAAATTTTGCGCTATAATAGGACGATCCTAAGGGCGGCTTCGGCCGTCTTTGTCTTTCCCGATCAGCCCTTTAGCCCCGAAGGAGTCGTCTTTCCATGCACGACGACAGCAACATCCGGACATTGCGCGGTGAAGGCCTTCATCTGGTGAAGACCGACAAGGATGTGGCTCAGGGGGATGTGGAAAGACGGGTCGCGCAACGCAGCGACGGCGAGCCGCTGTTGAACCTGGTTCCCGACGCGGCCCAGGCCGACGATCTGGAACCCACGGTCCGCGAACTGCCGATCAGCGCCGAGGTGGTCGCGCTGCGCACCCAGGCGGCGGTCCTGCGCCAGGAGCACAAGGACCTCGACGAATCGATTCACGCGCTCGAAGCCGTGCCCATGCCCGACCAGATCCTGATTGCGCGCCTGAAGCGCAAGAAGCTGGCGGTCCGGGACAAGATCTCGACCATCGAAGACAAGATCCGCCCGGATATCATCGCGTAATAGCTGCGGTATTCCGCCGCCGTTGGAATTGTGGGTCAGGCACTTAGTGGCAGGGCGGTGGTTTCCGTGCCCGCGCCGATAAACGTTCCCTTGATATTGAGACCGTCGTCCAGCCAGACGATGTCGGCGCGCTGGCCCGCGACCAGCGAGCCGCGCTCGGCTTGCAGGCCCAGGAAGGCCGCCGGCGCGTGCGCGGCCATGATGGCGGCGTCGCCGATCGAGGCGTGCGCATGCTCCACGCAATATTTGACCGCGGTCGCCATATCAAGGTCCGAGCCCGCCAGCGTGCCGTCGGGACCGACGCAGACACCGTTTTCGACGTGGATCGCCTGGCCGTTCAGCGTGAAGGTCTTGGTCTTCGAGCCCACGGTCGGCATGGCGTCGGTGACCAGCATGTAGCGATCTGCCGGGCGCGTATGCAGGGCCACGCGCAGCACCGGCCAGTCGACATGGTGGCCGTCCATGATCAGCCCGCACCAGGCCGTCCGGCTTTCGAGCGCGGCGCCGACCACGCCCGGGGCGCGGTGCAGCATGGGCGACATGGCGTTGAACAGATGCGTGAAGCCGGTCACGCCGGCATCCAGCCCTTCGACCATTTGCGCATAGGTGGCGTTGGTGTGGCCGGCGGCGATAATCACGCCGGCTTCGGCCAATTCGCGGATGTCGTCGGGCGTGCAGCGTTCCGGCGCCAGGGTCACAAGCGTCTTGCCGCGCTTCAGGCTTTTCAGCAACGCCTTCGACTCGGCGTCGAGCGTACGGAACAGCTCGGGATTATGAATGCCCTTGCGGTCCTTGCTGATGAACGGGCCTTCGATATGAATGCCCAGGACGCCCGGTACGCCCTGCTCGATGGCCGCCTCGACGGCGCGCATGGCGGCATCGATGACCTCAAGCTCATCGCTGATCAGGGTCGGTAGATAGCCAGTGGTGCCATAGGTCCGGTGCGCCTTGCCGATGGCTGCAATGCCGTCGACCGTGGTTTCGTCGTTGAACAGGACGCCGCCGCCGCCATTGACCTGGGTATCGATGAAACCCGGCAGCAGATAACCGCCCTCGGCATCGACGACCTGGCCCTCCGGCTTGGCCTTGCCGTCGGCGACACGCACGATCCGGCCCTGGTCGCAGACCAGCGAGCCGTTGACGACGCCGTCCGGCGTGACGATGCGGGCATTGGTGAAGGTAATCATTTGGGTCACAGGGCCAGGCTCTAGAGGGTTTGCGTTACCTTGTTGAGGTGCGGCGGGCTGTCGGGATCGAGGCCGCGCGCCAGCGACAGGCTGTTGGCCAGCTTGTAGAAGCTCTGGATTAGCAACAGCGGTTCAAGGGCGGGGGATGCCGTGTCCGCCGGCAGATGGACCGCGCCGTCGAGCGCCGCAAAAAACGTTTCTGGCGCCGCCAGCAGCACGGCGGCGCCGCGCGATACGAACTCGGCCGCGACGTCGCGCACGCCGTCGCCGGCCGTGTCCGAGGTCGCGAAGGCCAGGATCGGGAAGCCGTCGTCGACGATGGCCATGGGGCCGTGGCGCACCTCGGCGGAGGAGAAGGCTTCCGCGTGCAGGGCGCAGGTCTCCTTGAGCTTGAGCGCCGCTTCCTGGGCGACCGCAAAGCCATATCCGCGTCCGATGACGAACAGGTTACGCGCGCCTTTGAGCACGGACAGGGCCGCCGACCAGTCGCGGGCGAAGGCGGTTTTCAGCTGTTGCGGCAGGGCGTCCAGCGAGGCGACCAGTTCGGCGTCCTCCGCCCAGTGCGCGGTGATGGCTGCGAGCGCGGCCAGCGACGTGATATAGGACTTGGTGGCGGCGACCGACTTTTCCGGGCCGGCCTTGAGCGGCAGAAGCGTGTCGGCCAGTGCCGCCAGGGGACTGGTTTCGTCATTGACCAGGACCACGACGTGGGCGCCCGAATCCTTGTGCGCCTTGACGGCGGTCAGCAAGTCCGGCGAACGGCCGGACTGCGAGATGGCGATGCACAGGGAATCGCCGGCCACCACGGGTGCGGCATAGATCGACGATACCGAAAGCGCCGCCGAACTGGTGGGAACGCCGACCAGGGTCTCGATCAGATACTTGCCATAGGTCGCGGCGTGGTCCGACGAACCGCGGGCGCACGTTGTCACCGAACGCGGCGGGTTGGCGCGAAGCCACGCACCGAGGCGCTTCAGCGTCTCGCCATTGTGGTCGAGAAAACGGCGGACCGCATCACCGCCTTCGGCGCTTTCGGAAAACATCAGCGTCTGTTCGGGCGGGGCGATAACGGTCTGAGAGGCGGGCATTGGAATCTTCCTAAACTTTTTTGGACATCAGCTGATGTCGTTGAGCTCGGCGACAACGTCATAGGCGTCGCCGCGGTACCAGGACTGGGTGAATTCGGCGGTGCGGCCGTCGGCCAGGAAACCGCGGCGTTCGATGAACAGGCCGGCGTCGCCCGGCTTGACCATAAGGCGGTCGGCCTGTTCCGGCGTGAAATTGACGGCACGCAGGCGCTGCAGGGCGCGGACCGGACGGTGGCCCGTCTTTTCCAGCGCCTGGTAGAGCGAGGTGGTGACCACGTCGAGCGACGGCAGGCAATAGCCGGGAATGGCCGACTGCTCCAGCGCCATGGTCTGGCCGTCGGCGTAGCGGATCCGCTGGAAGCGGAAGACCGGCGCACCGGGCGACAGGCCCAGCGACAGGGCTTCTTCCGGCGTCACGGCGCCCAGCGACTTGGACACCCATTCGGAATGCGGCTTGCGGCCGCGCGACATCATGTCTTCCGAGAAGGAGGACAGCTTCGAGAAGCTCTTTTCGACGCGGCTGGCGACAAAGGTGCCGGCGCCACGGCGGCGCATCAGCAGGCCTTCGGTGACCAGGCCGTCGATCGCCTTGCGCACGGTTATGCGCGACACGTCGAAATCCTCAGCCAGGTCGCGTTCGGCCGGAATGGCGTCGTCCTGCAACAGCTGGCGGTTCTGGATCGCGTCGCGAAGAACGCGTTGCAGTTGCAGGTAGAGCGGTGCCGGGTCTTCCTTGGCCAGCCGGCCGACGCTTTCAGCAAATGACATGATGCTTGTCTCCCCCATCGTTCGGCGCCGGATCTTCGTCCTGTGCGCCGCGACGGCTATTTATCGAATCGAGTATATACCGGACAGCCGTAACAGCGTTCGCATCTGTAAGCATCTGGTGAGTGCGCAATCGTCCGACAAGACCTTCCGTGACTTCGGGCGCCGTGGCGCAGGAGGCGTGCACGCTGGCGACGCCACCCAACACGACGATATCGGCGACGTTGGCGGCCGTGATGCCGACGCCGGCCAGGACTTCGACGCGGCCGGCGGCGTAGGTGACGAGGCGGCGCAAGGACACCGTGCCTTCGCGCGCTGTCGCCGCACCGCCCGAGGTCAGGACGGTGGCAATGCCGAGGCTGATGGCGGCGTCGAGCGCTTCCAGGGCGTCGGGCGCCAGGTCGAAGCTGCGATGAAGCGCCGTTTCCAGGCCCAGAGCCGAAGCATGGGCGCATAGCCGGCCCAGCGCATGGAGATCGAGTTCGCCCGAAGGCAGGTTGGCGCCGAAGACGACACCGGCCATGCCGGCGGCGCGCGCCGCCTCGATATCGTGGCGCATGATGTCGAGCTCGCCGCTGTCGTAGCAGAAGTCGCCGGGGCGCGGGCGGACCATGGCGCGGACGGGCACGCCGCAGCGCGCGGCCTGGCGCATGAAGCCGGGGGAGGGGGTGACGCCGCCGACCGCCAGCGCCGAGACCAGTTCGATCCGGTCGGCGCCGCCGGCCACAGCGGCGCGCACGCCGTCAATGGTATCGGTAACGACCTCGAAGACTATCCCGTCACGACGGTGTGCGGAGGCTGACATCACACTGTCTCCCGCGCGGACGCAAAGCCGTTGCCGATGCCGTTTTCCCCGCCGTGCGCCATGAGGATGGCGCCTTCGACGGCGTCGGCCTCGGGCTTGGCCAGAATGGTGTGCGTCCACGGGCTGAGCCACGGACCGAGCGGTTCCGCCATGCCGCCGACCAGGCAGACCTTTTCCGCGCCCATCTCGTGCAGGCGGGCGATATAGCGGCCGAGATCGGTTGCCGATTGCTCGACCAGCGACACGGCGACGGCATCGCCTTCCTCGGCGAACTGCATGGTCAGCGGTGCCAGCTGGCCGAAGTCGCGCGGCTTGGCCGTGGTGACCCAGTGGACGATGTCTGCCGGATGGCCGCCGAAATGATTGATGACGGCGCGGGTGAATTCGCTGACCGGCGCCAGCCCGTCCCAGCCATGCAGGGCGGCGCGGATGGCCTCGCGGCCGAGGCTGGCGGCCGAACCGTCGTCGCAGACCTCGAAGCCCCAGCCGCCGAGCGGATAGCCCTTGCCACCGACCCAGGCATAGCCGGCGCTGCCCGTGCCGGCGATCAGCAGGCCGCCGTCCCGGCCTGAGAAGGCGCCGAGGCAGGCGGTATGGGCGTCGGTCGAGGCGTCGGCACGGGCGAAACGCGGTCCGGCGCGAAGGGTCCGGTCGACGTCGCTGGCGTCGGCGATGCCGGCCAGGCCCAGGCCGATGCTGATCTCGTCCCACGAGGTGCTGGCGCGGCCGGCCTGGGACAGGGCCTTGTCGAGCGCGCTCAGGATATTCGCCCAGACAAGGTTGAGGCCGAGGCGGATATTGGCCGGGCCGCCTTCGCCTTCGCCGAGCAGGGCGCCCGAGGCGTCGCGGAGCCGCACGCGGCAGCGGGTACCGCCGCCGTCGACACCGGCGAAGAGGGAGGGCGCTTTATCGGCAATAAGCACGGGGGACATAGGCGAAATCCGCTGCGGGGTATTAGAAATCGGATGCGATGGTGCCGGCGGCTGCTTTTTCGGCGGCAAGCTCCGCCTTGGGCCGGCCGCGGCCGGCAAAGGCGCCGAACAGCAGGATATAGGCGTAGGACGGCACCATCAGGGTGACGAAGACGAGCTGGAAGTTGAAGGTTTCCTTCAGGTGGGCGAACAGCTGCGGGATGACCGCGCCGCCGATGATACCCATGACCAGGAAGGCCGCGCCCATTTCGGTATGCTTGCCAAGGCCGCGGATACCGAGCGGGAAGATGGCCGGCCACATCATGGCGTTGGCGAAGCCCAGGGCCCAGACGAAGGCGACCGAGGTGTAGCCCTTGGTCAGGAAGGCGCCGATGCTGAGCAGGATGCCGAGCACCGCCGAGAGAACCAGGTAGCGTTCCTGGCTGATGAAGCGCGGGATGGCGATCAGGCCGCAGACATAGCCGACCAACATGGTGACCATGGTGAAGCTGGTGAAGAAGATGGTCTGGCTGACCGGCAGGTCGAACATGCGGCCATAGGTGCCGACCGCGTCACCCGCCATGACCTCGACGCCGACATAGAAGAAGATGGCCAGGAAGCCGAACAGCATCTGCGGGATAGCCTGGGCGAAGCTCTTGCCGCTGCCGGGGTTGGCGTCGTCGCCGATATTGGGCAGGGGCGACTTGTAGACGAAGACCGCGATGACGGCCAGGAAGGCGCCCATGGCCAGGTATGGAATATGGATGCGTTCGGCCAGGCCGTTGAGGATGGCTTCGCGAGCGGCGGTGTTGGCGGCGGCATCGACCTTGGCCTGCATCTCGCCGATGCCCTTCAGGATCAGCGCGCCAATGACGAACGGTGCGCAGGCGCCGGCCAGCTTGTTGAAGATGCCGAGCAGCGCGATGCGCTGGGCGCCCGATTCGATGGGGCCGAGGACCGATATATAGGGATTGGACGCGGTCTGCAGCAGCGACAGGCCGGCGCCGATCAGGAACAGCGACACCAGCGTCGGCGGGAACATGCGCATCGAGGCGAACTGCCCGAAGCAGGCGGCGCCCACGGCCATGACCAAAAGGCCCAGGGCCATGCCGCCCTTCATGCCGGTCTTCTTCAGGATGAAGGCCGAGGGCAGGGCCAGGAAGAAGTACGAGAGATAGAAGACCGACGGCACCAGGAAGGCTTCGACATCGCTCAGGGAGAAGGCGAGTTTCGAGAAGGTGATCAGCGGGCCGTTCAGCCAGGTCACGAAGCCGAATATGGCGAACAGCAGGCAGAACAACAGCACGGCGCCCCAAGGCGTCTTCTGCGGCGTTTTCTGTGTCGTCGACGATGTCGTGGAAGGTCCTGGCATTTACGGCTCCCTAGCTCTTATAGTACCAATTCTTATAAGTGGTATGGCTGATCTCATTCCGAAATGCAACCGGTTCACAAAAGAATCTAACACCGAAATCCGGATTCCTGCAAATCCTATAAGCCCTTAGGCTTTCCCGCGTCTTTATTAATGGGGTGGTGGATTCCGCAGCGGTATTTTTGTCACAGAAACGCAACAGAAGTGCGGGCCAAATTGAGACCAATCAGATTCCTGTTGACACAAATTTGAAACCAAAACTAACTTCGCGGCCAGAGACAGGTCTGGCATTGGTACTTTGTGGCGTTGTTTTGGTATCTATGACCTGTCCGGACAAACGCGGCAGACATCGGTTTTGGGGCCGGCCTTCGCCGCAAGGCCGCCGAAAAGGGAAACACAACACATGCAATTCAAGCGTCACATCATGATGACGAGCGCCGTGGCCAGTCTTGCCATGGGCCTGTCAATGACGGCCGGCGTCGCCGCCGTCCACGCCCAGGCGTCCACCGCGCCGGCGTCCTCGGATACGGTCATCGTCACCGGCATCCGCAAGTCGCTGCAATCGTCGCTGAAGCAGAAGCGCGACGCCGACAGCGTCGAAGAAGTCATCACGGCCGAAGATGTCGGCAAGTTCCCGGACAAGAACGTCGCCGACTCGCTGTCGCGCGCCACGGGCGTCAACGTCGTCACCGGTTCGGCCGCGGCCGGCGGCTTCGGTGAAAACGAGCACATCTCGATCCGCGGCACCGACCCGAACCTGAACCTGACCCTGATGGACGGCCACAACATGGCGACCGGCGACTGGTTCGTGCAGGACCAGCAGGCCGGCGGCCGTTCGTTCAACTACACCATGCTGCCGTCGGAAGTGGTCGGCACCATTGAAATCATCAAGTCGTCGTCGGCCGACCTGTCCGAAGGCGGCATGGGCGGCACGGTCGACGTGCACGTCCGCAACCCGCTGGATCTGAAGCCGAACACCTTCGCCGCCTCGGCCCAGGCGCTCTACGCCTCGCTGCCGGGAAAGACGACCCCGAACGTGTCGGGCATGTATTCCTGGCGCAACGACGCGCGCACCCTGGGTGTCCTGGTCGGCGCCTATTACGAGGCGCGCGAATTCCGCCGCGACGGCCAGGAAGTCCTGGGCTACACCGGCATCAGCAACTTCGCCGGCACCGGCAAGACGGTCTACATGCCGTCGCTGATCGGTTCGGAATACTTCACGCAGAAGCGCACCCGTGAAGGCGTCAACCTCAATGTCCAGTGGAAGGCGTCCGATCGCCTCGAATTCGACGTGTCGGGCCTCTATACGCACCTCCAGGCCGACAACAACAACCACAACTACATGTTCTGGGGTTCGAAGCTGGCCGGTGCGGCGCAGGGCGGCGGCTATTTCAGCACCACCTATCTGCCCAGCAACTATACCACGCAGGATGTTGACGGCACGACCTACCTGACTTCGGGCACCTGGACGAAGGCCCAGGTCCAGGCTGCTTCTGCTGAATCGCATGCCGCAGGCCAGGCTTTCGGCTCGCTGGTCCAGGATGACATCGTCCGCAAGGCGCACTCCGACTCGTACGACATCAATGTCGACATGAAGTGGCACGCCACCGACAAGCTGACGATTACCGGCCAGCTCGGCTACACAGCCGGTGAAGGCGTGACGGACGACTCGGCGGCCTGGGAAACCTATTGGGACAATACGGGCGCTTCGTTCAAGCTGGGCAACCCGACCAGCACCGTGGCCTACCCGGACCTGCCGACCGACAAGACCTCTTCGGCCTACCTGTCGAACAAGTTCAACTGGTCGTGGGGCGCCAACGTCAAGTCGCCGGACAAGGAAACCTACGCCAAGGTCGACTTTACCTACCTCCTCGACAACAGCATCTTCAAGGACGTCAAGTTCGGCGCCCGCTACACCGATCACCGCCGCGACATGGACTTCATCGCCTATTCGTGGGGCGGCAACGGCGTCTACAGCCAGACCGGCGGCATCAATCTGGGCACGGTCTATGCCGGCGAATCCACCCCGGGCGACTACGGGCAGGACGTGGGCAACATCCCGGGCTACACCTTCGGCAGCGCCAGCTCGATCTTCAACTACGAAGACACGCATAACGGCGGCCGCGTGTTCGGCTTCTACGCTCCGGCCAGCTTCGCGGTCCATGAAACGACCGACGCCTACTATGCGATGACGCACCTGGGCGGCGACAGCTGGAAGGGCAATATCGGCGTCCGCGCGGTCCACACCAAGACGACGTCGATCCAGTACACCACCAATGTCGCGGCCGGCACGTCGACCACGCCCAGCGTCTTCGGCGCCTATGCGGAAATCGACTCGGCGCACGATTACTGGGACTTCCTGCCCAGCGCGAACCTGACCTACAAGGTCAACAGCGACGTGATCATCCGCGCCGCCGCCGCCGAAGTCATGACGCGCCCGGGTTACGCCCAGCTGGCCGGCGCCTATTCGCTGAACGACGCCAACCACACCGGCACCGCCGGGGGCAACCCGGACCTCGATCCGTACAAGGCGTGGCAGTACAACCTCGGCGTCGAATACTACTACGCGCCGCAGGCCATGGTCTCGTTCACCGCGTTCAAGATCGACTTCTCGAACTACATCACGACCAACGTCTTCTCGGCGACCTTCGTCGACCAGCAGAACCCGACTGGCGCCTCGTTCCAGATGCAGGGACCGGCCAACGGTGGCAAGGGTAATGTCGACGGCTACGAAGTCAGCCTGCAGCAGCCGATCGGCGAAGGCTTCGGTTTCATCGCCAACGCCACCTACGCCAACGGCAAGGGCAGCGACGGCGGCCCGATGGACGGCAATTCGAAGTGGACCTACAACCTGACGGGCTACTTCGAAAACAGCCTGGTCAGCGCGCGTCTCGCTTATAACTACCGCTCGAAGTTCAAGTCGGGCACCGACCGCGGCACGGCGATGTGGCAGGACAACTACGGCACGCTCGACGGCTCGTTCAGCTACAACCTCAGCAGCAATATCGCCCTGACCCTGGATGCGCAGAACCTCACCCACCAGAAGCTGTACTACTTCGTGGGCAATCCCAGCATCCCGCGCGCCTATTACGACAACGGCCAGTCCTGGTTCGTGGGCGTCCGCCTGAAGTACTGATCAGCCTTCCTCCTCGCCGGGCGCTCCCCGCCCGGCGAACCCTCCTGCCTTCGCAGTCATTTCCTTCGGCGGTTTATATCCCTCTTCCGCCGGGTGTTCTCCAGGGCTGCGGCGGTTGGATATCCCTTGCGGCCGGTCTTCTGGACCGGCCGTTTTTTTTGGATCAGAGGTCCAGGGTATAGCCCAGGGCTTCGACGACCGGCGCGATGCGGTCCATCCACGGCGCCAGTTGGCGGGCATAGTTGCGCCAGCGGCCGATCGAGCGGTCGTTTAGGGGCTTCGAGACTTGCGAATAGGACGGAGTCGGCGCGTGGCGCCGGTTCTCGTGGAACCGCAGGCAGGCCTCGTCGAAACCCAGCCCGCAATAGTCGAGCACGCGCCGCGTTTCAGCCTCCTGGTGAGCGACGAAGTCCTCATAACGGACGACCAGCGGCGGCTGTTCGACAATAGTGTCGTAATGTGCATCGAGGCCGTGCTGAGCGATCATGTGCGTCACGATCGTTTCCATGGCGAAGCCGCTGTTCATGCCATGCGTCAGGTTATGCGACAGGATCGAGATCGCGACATCCAGCGGATGGCGCAGCATGCGGATGACGGGCGCGTGCGGAAAAGCCAGGCGGATCAGCGGGAGGTGGGCGTCGTTGAGCGGCATCTTGTCGGTGAAAAGCCGGCGGCCTTCCCCCATGACGCCGTAAATTTCGGCGCGGCCGAGATAGTAGTCGCGTAACACGGTCGGAATGTGATGGAAGTCGGCGGCCTGGGCCTCGGCAAGGCGTTGCGGATAGGGTTCCGTTCCCGGCAGCAGCCGCGTCGACAGGGCCTGCCATTCGTGGACGAACGGCAGTTCGCCGCCGGGCGCCACATGGTCGTGGCTGGACAGCATCTGCTCGATCATCGTCGTGCCCGAGCGCGGAAACCCCAGGATGAAAACCGGTTGCGGCACGTCAGTGCGCGTTCCGGCCCGGGGCAGGCGCGCCAGGCTTTTCGCGGTGAAGGCGGCGCGCAGGGTTTCGAATTCGGCGGCGATTTTCGGAGCGTCGTAAGCGAGCTTGCCCTCCTGGGCCAGTTTGGCCTTGGCGGTCACCATGGCGGCCCAGGCTTCCTCGTAGCGGCCAAGCCGGTCGAGCAACCGGCCCTTGTCGAGCAGGGCGGCGGGGCTGATGCGCGATCCGGCGCGGTCGATCAGTTCAAGCGCCTCCTTCGGCTTGTCGGTGTTGGACAGGTACAGGGCGCGTAGCAGCGCGAAATCCTGGCCGGCAGGCTTGCCGGTCTGTTCGGCGCGGTCGAGCCATAGCCAGGCATTGACCATGTCGCGCCTGGCCTCATAGACGCGCGACAGGTGGGCCATGGCCATGGCGCGGGCGCCGGGCGGCTGTTCGGCGACGCGGCAGGCCTGAAGGAAGAGACTTTCGGCCTCGTCGAGCCGGCCCTGATTGTACAGGCACAAAGCCAGGTTCACCAGGATCTGCGGGTGAGGCCCGGCCAGTTCCAGCGCCTGGCGATTGTGGTATTCGGCCGCCGGCAGGTCGTCATATTCCGCAAGGATGACGGCCAGCTGCAGGTGGGACTGCGGATCCTCGGGCAGGGCGATCAGGGCGTGGCGGGCCGCCATTTCGGCCGCCTTGGTCTGGCCCTGGACATGCAGCATCTGGGTCAGGTCGTGGGCCGCCCAGGCGCTGGCCGGATCGAGCGCCAGCGCGTGCCGCATGGTGTCCTCCGCGCCCTTCATGTCGCCGCGCGATTGCTGGATGACGGCCTTCAGTTCCAGGGCGTCGAGATCGTCGGGCGCTTCCTTTAGCCGCATACCGCAAAGGCTCAGCGCCGCCGTGAAATCGCGGGCCTGAAACGCCTGGCGGCCCCGAAGGACGAGCGGATGGGGAGAAGCGGACACTGGACACCTGATTTTACCCTATATTTCAGGAGTGTAAGCCACTTTCCGATTCTCTCAAAATGCCGGGGCGAGTGGTGGCAACCGCGGGTTTCGCTGGCATGCCGAAGAGGGGGCGAAGGACGGGAATTCGCCGCACGACGACATAGGTCAGCCAGCAGCCCACGACGGTGATGGCGATCAGCAGCGGCGCCTCGACCGCGACCGGCAGATGCAAGAGGTTGAGGTTGTAGGCCGCCACGACGATGATCGTCTGGTGAACGATGTAGAACGGAAAAATGGCTTCGGTCAGCGTCCGGCGCAGCGGACCATCGGCATGGCTGAGGTGATGGCGGGCATAGCCGATCAGGGCCAGCATCATGAATATCGCCTGGGCCGTCTCGATGGGGTTGCCGATCAATTCGCCCACGAATGGGGTGATTTGCCCGGCGGCCCACAGCTTGCGCAGCAGTTCGAGCGCCAGATAGCTGCCGATGCCGACGATCAGGCTGGCGTGGCGAATTTTCCGGGCGATTTCGAAAAAGCGGTCGAAGCGCGCGACCAGAACGCCCATGGCGAAGAAGCCGGCGGAGTCGTAGTGCACGTACCAGTCGCCGACAAAGGCATGGGTTTGCGGGAACAGGGGATCGAGCAGGTAGTCGCCGAAGAGGTACCAGCCGAACGGGATGGTGATGTAAAGCCAGGCCGGCAGGCGCGTGGCCCAGCCCATGGGAATGCGTTTCAGCACCGGCCACAGGACGGCGAAGACCAGGCTGTAGGCCAGCAGGTAGACGACGTACCAGAGGTGGTTCCAGGTCGGAACGGACAGGCAGCCATAGGCGTTGCACCAGCCTTGATAGTGCGTCAGGTACTTGCCGTAGAAGGCGAGATAGTCGCCGGTAAAACCGTATTGTTCGCGCACCTGGTAGAAGCTTTGCGGCGCCACGATCACCGCCATGCCGAAGACGATCGGCCAGAACAGGCGGTTGAAGCGCGACATGCCCAGCCGCCAGGCGGTGGTCTTGTCCGCCATGAAGCGGATCGCCACGCCGGAGATGAAGAACAGCAGGTCCAATCGCCAGGGATTGGTGATGCGCATCAGCGGCTCTATGGCGTGGCCGGCATGGTCGCTCTTCACGTGCCACCCCCAGGTCACGTAAAACATGCCGGTGTGGTAGAAGATGAGCAGGCCGAAAGCGATGATACGCAGCCAGTCGAGGTCGTAGCGCCGGGTCATGAAAAGGCTCCTGAAATGAGTGGTCCAGGGGCTAACATCGCGCTATTCTGCCCGCCATCGGCCTGACACGAGCGGCCGGGCAGGTGGGACGAATGGGGACGGGCGGCGGCATCACCGGGACACACGGCGGCGTTTCAGGGACGAGCGGGGCGTCCTTTGCGAAGGTCTACGCTTTCATCATCGTGCTGACCCTGATCATCTGCTTTATCAACGCCACCTCGGTCCTGATCGAAAATTCGAGCAACGGAGCGTCGCTCCATTTTTGGGAACCCATATTGTGGGAGGTGAGCAGCATCGTCGCGCTGTTCGCCCTGTGTCCCGTCATTTTTATCCTCTATCGCCGCTATAGCCCGTCGCGGCTGGGGCTGGTGCCATTCCTGGCGCTGCAGGTGCCGATCGTCGTGGCTTTTTCCCTGCTGCACATCGCCGGCATGGTTGTCGTCCGTCATCTCGGTTACGGGCTTGCCGGCATGCATTACGATTTCGGACGCGGGCATCTGCCGCTGGAACTGCTTTACGAAGGCCGCAAGGACTGCCTGTCCTACGGCATCTATATCGGTATTTTCTGGGTTGCCGACCGGCTGGCGGCCTCGCAGGAGGCACCAAAAGCGCGGGAGCGCCTTGAGGTGCGGGCCGACGGCCGGATCCTTTATTTCGAACCGGGCGAAATCCTGTGGGTCGAGGCGGCTGGCAACTATGTCGAAATCCACGTGGCCGGGCGTCCGGCGGCTCTGCTGGTGCGGGGTACGCTGGCCGAGTACGAGGCGCGGCTGGGAACGGCCGACTTCGTCCGCATTCATCGCTCGCGCTTGCTCAATCGCAGCCATGTCCGTGCGATCGAGACGACGCATTCGGGCGATGTCACGGTGACGCTGAGCGACGGCCGCGAGATCGCGGGCAGCCGGCGCTATCGTGAAGCCTTAGGCCAATAAAGCGGGTTTGCGCCTGTAGATGTCGAGGATCAGTTCGCCGAACAGGGTGTTGGCCCAGGCAAACCACGGCCGGGTATATTTGGCGGGATCGTCGGTGTTGAAGGCCTCGTGCATGAAACCCGTGCCGGCGTGCGTCGCCTTCAGCGTATTCAGGCTCATCCGGATGTCGTCGTCGCGGGTGGCGGTCAGGGCGTACATCATCAGCGACATGGGCCATACCATGCCGCGGCCGATATGCGGGCCACCGATGCCTGAAGCCGCCTTGCCTGAGAAGAAGTACGGATTGGCCGCGCTCCACACCGCCTTGCGCGTCGCGACATAAAGCGGGTCGGTCTTCCCGCAGGCGCCGAGATAGGGCAGGCCCAGCAAGCCCGGCGTATTGGCGTCGTCCATGAATATGGCATTGCCGTAGCCATCGACCTCATAGGCCCAGACGGTCTCGCCGGTCGGCAGGTGCGTGCGGCCCCACACCATCAGAGCGGCCGTGACTTCGTCGGCCAGCGCCTTGCAGTCGAGCGCGAAGCCGTCGCCCAAGCCCAGCGGCCCGGCCATTTCCGCCAGTTGCCTGAGACTTGTGACGGCGAAGTGGTTGGACGGGACCAGGAAGGGCAGCACGCACGAATCGTCGGATGGGCGGAAGCCGGAATGGATCAGCCCGACCTTCTTCGAAGGGGCGCCGAAGCCGTTCAGCGGCAAGGTATCGACCGGATTTTCGGCGGCGCGCTGGAAGTGGTAGGGTCCGTCATTGTCCTTGCGCTGCTGCTGGCGGAAGGTGACTGGCACGAGGCGCATGGCCTGCCGCCAGGTCTCGTCGAACGGAGTCGCGTCGCCGGTCGCCTGCCAGTAGCCGTGCGCCAGCCGCACCGGCCAGCACAGGCTGTCGATCTCCCATTTGCGCTCGGCGACGCCCGGCCTCATGTCGGTCTTGTCGTGCAAGGACCAGACAAGGTTGGTCGAGGCCTCCGGATCGCGCATGAAGGCGTTGGCGTACGGGTCGATCAGGATAGAGCGCGCCTGGCGCTGGATGACGCCCTGGAAGAGGGTGCGCAGCGCGTTGTCCTTCGCCGCGAACGGCAGGTAGGGCCAGACCTGGGCCGACGAATCGCGCAGCCACATGGCGTCGATGTCGCCGGTGATGACGAACGTATCGGGCTTGCCGTCGACCGTGCCTGTGGTGACGGTCGTATCCAGCGTATTGGGAAAACAGTTTTCGAACAGCTGCGCCAGTTCCGGGTCTTTGATGACGCGCTTCATCTCGTCGATGCAGGCGTCGATAGCGGGGCTGATGAACCGGCGATCGGCTGGCGCGGGGCGCCGCGACACCGTCTGGGCACGCGCCGTCACGGGAAGCAGCGCGAGGGCCGTGAGGCCTGTAAGAAGTTGCCGTCTGTCCATGGTCGCCCGCCGCCCCCGAAACCGCCTTATGCGTCGTAATGCCAACAAAAAAGCGGCAGGTTCATGACCTGCCGCAGTTTGAGGCATCGGGGAGGGGAATGCTCTCCGGCTCTGGGGGAGAAAACGAAGAAGGACTACGTCTTCGAAATCTGGTCGAAGACGCCGCCGTGCTGTTAGAGCGAAGCGTTAGCACAACAAAAAAACGGCGGGGCGCTCCGGACCTTATTTCTTCGAAATCTGGTCGAAGACACCGCCGTAATCGAACTGTTCCTTCTGGACCTTGGTCCAGCCGCCGAAGTCGCGAATGGTGACCAGGGTCGGAATGTTCGGGAAGCGCGAGGCGTACTTCGCGGCGACCGTCTTGTCGATCGGGCGGTAGTAGTTTTGGGCGATGATGTCCTGGCCTTCGGGGCTGTAGAGGTAGTTGAGGTATTCCTTGGCAATGGCCAGGTTACCCTTCTTCAGCGCCACCTTGTCGACGACGGCGACCGGCGGTTCGGCGACGATCGACACCGACGGCACGACGATTTCGAACTGGCCCTTGCCGAGCTTGTTGGTCGCCAGGAAGGCTTCGTTTTCCCAGGCGATCAATACGTCGCCGACGCCGCGCTCGACGAAGGTGACGGTCGAGCCGCGCGCGCCCGTATCGAGCACCGGCACGTGGGCATAGAGGTTCTTGAGATATTCCCTGGCCTTGTCGTCCGTGCCCCAGCGCTTCTTGCCGTAGGCGTAGGCCGCCAGGTAGTTCCAGCGCGCGCCGCCCGAGGTCTTCGGGTTCGGCGTGATGACCGACACGCCCGGCTTGATCAGGTCGTCCCAGTCCTTGATACCCTTGGGATTGCCCTTCTTGACCAGGAAAACGATGGTCGAGGTGTAGGGCGTCGAATAGTTGGGCAGGCGCGATTGCCAGTTGGCGGGCAGCAAGCCGGCCTTGGACGAGATCGAGTCGATGTCGGCGGCGAGCGCCAGGGTCACGACGTCGGCGTCGACGCCGTCGATGACCGAGCGCGCCGAGGCCCCGGAACCGTTGTGCGACTGGCGGATCGTCACGTCCTGGCCGGTCTTGCCCTTCCAGTACTTGGCGAAGGCGGTGTTGTACTGTTGGTAGAGTTCGCGGGTGGGGTCGTAGGAGACGTTGAGGAGCTCGGCGGGCTTCGGCGCTGCAAAGGCCGGAGCCACCGAAAGCAGGCTGAGAGAGACGGCGAGACCCGCCAGGATATGTCTGCGTTGCATGGAAGATGTCCTTGGTTTCCGGGCACCGCAGTAAGGGTGCCCGGTTGGAAATAAGTTTTCGATCAGTAGCGGAACTGGATGCGGCCCGAGGCGAAGTCCTCGGTCTTGCGGTTGGCGCCGGCGGCCGCGCCGCCGACGAACTTGGTGGTGTCCCAGTCGGCGATCAGCTTCAGGTTTTCGCTCCAGTACCAGGCCACGCCCAGACCGGTCGAAGTGGCCTTGGAAGCCGACGAATTGATCGAGGCCAGGCCGAGCGTGAAGGCCTTGTCATCGACATCGGTGTAGCCGTAGCGCGCGGTCAGTTCGAGCGCGCCCCAGCCGGAGCCGTCGATATTGAAGTCATGAGCCGGCTTGACGCCGCCCTTGTAGCCGACGTTTTCACCGGTCAGCACCCACGACCCCGACACGTCGAGCGCCTTGTTCTTGAGGCGGCCCGTGATCGCGCCCAGCTTCACGTCCTGTTGTTCCTCGATATAGTCGGCCAGGACGCCGAAATTGTTGAGATAGAACCAGGCCTGCGGGTTGCTGCGCGTCAGCTTGCCGTTCGAGAAGGCGCCGGTCGCGTAACTGAAGAAGGTCTGCTGGCCCGGGCTCTTGAAGGTCGGAAGCTGGGTGTTGGCCGTGCTGCCGAGGTGTTCGCCGTCGGTGCCGGCATAGCCGATACCGAAGCCTTGCAGCCAGACGAGGTCGGTCTGGGCGAACGGCGATGCGAAGACGCGGTAGGCGACGTCCTTCTTGTTGTCGAGGTCGTTGTTCAGGTTGACGCCGTCAGCCGCGCCGTCGAACAGGCCGACCTGGTATTCGAGGCTGCCGGACAGCGCGGTGCCGAACAGCTGGTAGCCGAGGTCGCGGTTGGGAACCAGGTTGGTCGAATGGCCGCGCTCGGTCCAGATGACGTCGGCGTCGGCTTGCAGGCGCTCCAGGCCGATCGGCGACTTGAACTTGCCGGCGCGGAACTGGAGGAGATCGGAGGCCTTGTATTCGACATAGCCGTCGACGATCGACGACGCGGCGGAGGACGAACCGCCCAGTTCCGCGGTCAGGCGGAAGGACGCATTGCCGGCGCGGCCGGAGAAGGTCGGACGCAGCAGGCGGTCGACGACTTCGTCGCGCAGGGTTCCGCCGTCATTGCCGAAGCTGTGGGCGTCGACATTGGCCTGGAAGTTGAAGTTCAGGGCGTATTTGCCGTCGGACGAGGTAAAGCCCAGGCCCTTCTTGTCGAGCGTGGCGACGGGCGTCTTGGCGGCGGCGCCGGCGGCCAGTTCCTGGTCGAGATCGCGCTGGCGCTTCAGGGTATCGAGTTCTTCCTGAAGCTTGTCGATCTTTTGTTCGACGGTCAGCGGGGCTGCGTCGGTGCTTTGGTCCTGCGCGAAGGCAGGGGTGACGATAAGGCCGGCGGCGAGCGCAGCCAGGCTGATGGAGGTTTTTAAGAAACGCACGGATTTGCTCCTGGTTATGGCGTGCGTCACCTCCGGCTGTCCGGTGGGGGACTTTTTATGTAGCTCAAGCGCCGCATGGCTCCTCGCATAAAGCTCGGGCGGCCGGTCGGCCTTGCCGGCCTGCTTAGCAGTCCGGAATAGCTGTTGTTTTTTTGGTTAGGGTTGGTGCAGGTAGTCTTACGAAAGCGCGTCGGCCAGGGGCTTGCCCTTGACGTCGAAGCGGACCTTTTCGCTCTTTTCGATCTGGACGACGCGCGAGTCGTGAATGACGATCTCGAGCGTGCCGAAGCGGATCTGCTGGAGGCTTTGCAGGATGTGACGCTCGACCTCGGTCAGCTGGGCCGGGAACAGTTGGGCGTCGGATTGCGGGCGCACGGGGGCGGCGGACGATACACTCATGTGATCCTCGTCTTGAAAAAGCAGTGAAACCTGGAATTACGCGGAACTTTTAGGCGGTCCGGAGAAGGTCCGGGGCGGCTACGAGATCGGCCAGACATCGGCCGTCCAGAATGGCCGACATGGCGTTACGCACGTCGAGCATCAGGCGGCGCAGGTGACAGGCGGTTTCGTCCACGCAGTCGTCGCACTTCTGGTAGGCGGTGAGCGACGCGCAGCGAATGGGCGCAAGAGGGCCGTCGATAATGCGGATGATGTCGCCCAGGAAAATATCCTTCGGGTCCCTGGCCAGGTAATACCCGCCGAAGATACCGCGTTTCGAATCGACGATGCCGTTCTGACGCAGCTCCTGGAGAATATTGTCCAGGAACTTCTGCGGTATGTTCTCGGCCTCGGCGATCTGCTTGGACGGCAGCGTCGCGGCCTCGGTCTGAGCCATGTGGATGAGCGCCTTCAACGCATACTTGGCCTTCATGGATAGCACGTGTTGCCTCTCCCGTTGCCGTAAACTACACCTAATTGATATGGTTTAATGGCGATCACGTCAATGGTGATTAAACTGCACTAAATCGGTATATATTCGATGAAGGCATTAGAATGGCTAATTTCTGGCCCAAACGGGTGCCTTGCCGCGCATCGAAATTTTGCAGCCGGGCCGTTAGGCTTCACCTGAACGGAGGCCTTCATGACCAAGATACTGGAAAAATGGACTGTCATGCCGCATGGCCGTCTTACGGAAATCGACGACGGCATATGGACCGTTACCGGCGATCTGCATATGCCACTGACACCGCTCGAGCGGCGGATGACGGTGGTCCGCCTGAACAGCCGCGCCCTGGTGATCTACAGCGCCATTGCGCTCGACGAAACACAGATGAAGGTGCTGGAGGACGCAGGCCGCCCGGCTTTTCTGATCGTGCCGGGAGACCATCATCGCCTTGATGCGCGCATCTGGAAGGATCGCTATCCGGATATCAAGGTAATCGCGCCAACGGGTGCCCGCGACGCTGCGGACGAGGCCGTGCCTGTCGATGCGACCGATGTCGATTTCGGCGATCCGGCGGTCAGCTTCGTTACGGTGCGCGGCATGTCGGGCCATGAAGCAGCGCTGGTGGTGCGCAGGCCAGCGGGGACCACCCTGATCGTCAACGACATTATCGGCAACATGCCGGAAGGGGCCGGGCTGGTTTTGCGCGCCATGCGCTTCGCAGGAAACGAGCCGCATATCCCGTTGCCGGTATCGATGACCCTGAAGGACAAGGACGGTCTGCGCGATCAATTGCTTAGCTGGGCGGACGAACCCGGCCTGAGGCGGGTGATCGTATCGCACGGCGAGCCGATCGAAGCGGATGCGGCGCAACAGCTTCGATCGCTGGCCGATACACTGTGTCAGAATACATAGACCCTGGTCGGCAGGACAACGACGTCGTCGCCGGTACGTAAAGTTGCGGCTTCCGAATCGTGCGCGTGCTGGGTTTCGTAGACCGTCCCGTCGCTGAGCCGGACTTCGAGGCGCAGGCTGGAACCCGCCGGCAGGACGGACAGGACCTTGCCCGGAAAGCCCGGACCGGTTTTCGATACGTGGCTTTCGAACGGTCGGAATCGTGCGGTGACGGCGCCGTCCGCCGCCGTCGATACGGCCGGAACGCTGAAGCCGTCGAACTGCACGTTGCCGCCCGACAGCTTGCCCTGGGCCTGGTTGGCGTGCCCCAGGAAGTCGAAGACGAACGCCGTCTTCGGCTGGCGGTACAGTTCCAGCGGCTCGCCGATCTGTTCGATCTCGCCGTCCTTCAGCACCACCACGCGGTCGGCGAGGTCCAGCGCCTCTTCCTGATCATGGGTGACGAAGACGGTGGTGACGCCGGTTTCGTCGTGGATGCGGCGCAGCCAGCGGCGCAGGTCCTTGCGCACCAGGGCGTCGAGCGCGCCGAAGGGTTCGTCGAGCAGCAGCAGGCGCGGCGAGATGGCCAGGGCGCGGGCCAGGGCGACGCGCTGGCGTTGGCCGCCCGACAACTGGCTGGGGTAACGCTTGCCGAAGTCCTGGAGCTGGACCAGTTCCAGGAGGCTTTCGACCTTGGCCCTGATCTCGGCCTTGGATGGCCGCTCGTTGGCCGGGCGGACATTGAGGCCAAAGGCGATATTGTCGGCCACGGTCATGTGGCGGAACAGGGCGTAGGACTGGAAGACCATGCCGATGCGGCGGTCGCGCGCATTGAGGTTGAGGAAGTCTTCGCCTTCGAAGGTAATCGAGCCGGAATCCGGCGTGTCGAGCCCGGCCAGCAGGCGCAGCAGGGTCGTCTTGCCGGAGCCAGACGGCCCGAGCAGGGCAAGGAATTCACGCGGGCGGGCTTCGAACGACACTTCGTGGAGCGCCGCGAAGTTGGTGAAGCGTTTGGTGATGTTATTGACGATCAGGGACATTTTCTTATTCCAACGGCGATTGCCTTTGACTTACTCGCCGTTCGCAAGCGCGACTGCGCGCCCGAGACTGTCCTCAATGAGCGAAGCGTTAGGACAACGCTTTGAGGGCGAGGAGCCATGCGGCGTTTGAGCTGCATCAGTGTCTGCGGTGAGCGGCGAGCTCGCCGGCGAACCGCCACTCGAGCACTGTCTTGAGGATGAGCGTAATGATGGCCAGGCCGGTGAGGATCGAGGCGCAGGCGAAGGCCGCGATCGTTTCGTACTGGTTGTAGAGGATTTCGATCTGCAGCGGCAGGGTGTTGGTCAGGCCGCGGATATGGCCGGACACGACCGAGACGGCGCCGAATTCGCCCATGGCGCGGGCGGTGCACAGCAGGACGCCATATAGCAGGGCCCACTTGATGTTCGGCAGGGTGACGCGAAAGAAGACGTCCCAGCCGCGCGCGCCCAGGGTCACGGCGGCGACTTCCTCATCCGTGCCCTGGTCGGTCATCAGCGGGATCAGCTCGCGCGCCACGAAGGGCAGGGTGACCAGGACGGTCGCCAGCACCATGCCGGGCAGGGCGAAAACGATCTTCACGTCGTGGTCGCGCAGCCAGCCGCCGAACCAGCCGTTGGCCCCGAACAGCAGGATCCACACCAGGCCGCAGATGACCGGCGAGATGGTGAAGGGCAGGTCGAGGATGGTGAGCAGCAGGCCCTTGCCTTTGAATTCGAAGCGCGTGATGCACCAGGCTGCCGCGATGCCGAAGACGGCGTTGAGCGGAACCGAGATGGCGGCGACCAGCAGGGTCAGCTGGATGGCGGCTATGGTATCGGGATCGTCGAGCGCGGCGAGATAGGGTTGCAGGCCGCCCTTGAAGGCTTCCGTCAGGACGACGACCAGCGGCAGGACGATGATCAGCCCCATCCACAGGACGGCCGACGCGGTCAGGCCGAGGCCTGCGGCGGTTTTCGGGTTTTCGGCGGGACGGGCTCTCATCAGCGGGCTCCCCGGCGCGACAGCCAAAGCTGGACGGCATTGAGCAGGATCAGGACAGCGAACGACAGGCCGAGCATGATCAGGGCGACCGAGGCTGCGCCGGCATAATCGAATTCCTGCAACTTGATAACGATCAGAAGCGGTGTGATTTCGGACACGTACGGCATGTTGCCGGCGATGAAGATGACCGAGCCGTATTCACCCACGGCGCGCGCCAGGGCCAGCGAGAAGCCCGAGAGCAGCGCCGGGCCGAGCGCCGGAAAGATAACGCGGAAGGCGGTCTGCAAAGGCGAGGCGCCCAGGGTCTGCGCAGCCTCCTCGACCTCGGCGTCGAACTCGGCCAGCACGGGCTGGACGCTGCGCACGACGAAGGGCAGGCCGACGAAGACCAGGGCAACGAAAATGCCGAGCGGCGTATAGGCGATCTTCACCCCAAGCGGAGCGAACAGGGCGCCGATCCAACCGTTCGGAGCATAGAGCGTGCAAAGCGCAATGCCGGCGACGGCGGTCGGCAGGGCGAAGGGCAGGTCGACCAGGGCGTCGAGCAGGCGGCGGCCCGGGAAGGTGTAGCGCGTCAGCACCCAGGCAATGATCAGGCCGACGAACAGGTTGAGCACCGCCGCAGCCGCCGCGACGCCGAAGGTCAGCTTCAGTGAGGCGATGACGCGTGGGTCGGTCAAGACGAAGAGGAAGCCCTGCAGGCCGTGTTCCCACGGACGCGCCACCAGCGCGGCCAGGGGGATCAGCACGATCAGCGACAGATAGGTAATGGTCAGGGACAGCGACGATTTGAAGCCCGGCAGGACACGAGTCGTGTGCAGGGTCGTTCGCGGCGGTTTGAAGCCGGCGGGCGCAGGGGCCCGGGCAGGGGAAGCGGATGAGGTCATGGAGGCCTGACGCGTGGGAAGAGGCGATTAGTTGGTACTGTTTCGTCTGATCCTGGGTTTGTACCCTCGCGATCGGCCACCGGCGCTTTCAGAACGCTAAAGCAAACTAAACCGGTGTAGTATGCCTTTTATCGCAGGAATCCGATACTGTCATATCAGAAATCATGGCGGCAGGCATAAGCACGCCTAATCTCGACGTACCACTTTGTTGTGACAGGCGCGTTATCGCTAAAGATTGAGCAGCGCCGGGTCGCCGCCCTGGGCGGTGATGTTGACCGACAGGGCGCGTTCCGATGCGAAGCGCGTCAGGGCCAGCGGGCCGCCGGCCTTGGGGCCCGTGCCCGACAGGCCTTCGCCGCCGAAGGGCTGGACGCCGACGACCGCGCCGGTGACCGTGCGATTGACATAGACATTGCCAGCCGGCACGGCGTGCATGATCGCTTCGGCAAAGGCTTCGAGGCGCGAATGGATGCCGAGCGTCAGGCCGTAGCCACGGTCCGCCAGGGCCTTTGTCATCGATTCCGGATTTTGAGAATCGTAACGCACGATGTGCAGGATCGGACCGAAGACCTCGCGTTCCAGTTCCTGGGGACCGGAAATCTCGGCCAGGGTCGGCGCGAAGAAATGGCCGTTGAGGGCGGCGGGCAGGGGCGTGCGGTGCAAGACCTGGCCGTTCTCTTCCAGCGTCTTGAGGTGAAGATTGAGCAGCGACAGGGCGTCGGCGTCGATAACCGGGCCGGTGTCGATATCGAACTGCGCTGGGTCGCCGATACGGAGCTGGTCCATGGCCCCCTTCAGTGCCTCGATATAGGCGTCGGCCAGTTCGTTCGGCACGAAGAGCAGGCGCAGCGCGCTGCAACGCTGGCCGGCCGATCCGAAGGCCGAGACAATGACGTCATCGACCACCTGTTCCTTGAGCGCCGTGGTGTCGACGAACATGCCGTTCAGTCCGCCGGTCTCGGCGATGAACGGAACGATCGGGCCGTCCTTGTCCGCCAGCGTCCGGTTGATGGCGCGCGCCGTATCTGTGCCGCCGGTGAAGGCGACTCCGGCTATGCCGGGATGCGCCACAAGCGCCGCGCCGATTTTCGCGCCGTCGCCGGGCAGGAGCGCCAGCAGGTCGGGATGCAGGCCCGCCCCATAGAAGATCTTGACCGCCTTGTGCGCAATCAGCGGGGTCTGTTCGGCCGGCTTGGCCAGGACAGCATTGCCGGCGGCCAGCGCCGCCGCGATCTGGCCGGTGAAGATGGCCAGCGGGAAATTCCACGGGCTGATGCAGACGAAGACACCGCGGCCGTGAAGCGAATGCGAATTGCGCTCTCCGACCGGTCCGGTGAGCGTCAGCGGACCGCTGAACTGCTCGCGCGCCAGCTTTGCGTAATAGCGGCAGAAGTCGGCGGCTTCACGCACCTCGGCGATGGCGTCGAGCCATGACTTGCCGGCTTCGCGCACCAGCACGGCGCACAGAGCGTCGTGCTTGCCTTCCAGGGCATCGGCCATGGCCTCCAGGACCTTGGCGCGGCCGTCGCCGCCCACATCATTCCACGCCGGTTGCGCAGCCTGGGCGCGCTGGACGGCTTCGGCGATCATGACGGGGTCGGCGTCGTGGACCTCGCCGACGATGCGGTTGAGGGCTGCCGGTGCATAGACGTGGGCGGCATAGGTCGAGTGCGGCCTGGCGCCAATCAGGGCGTTGGCTTCCTTGGGTTCCGCGTCGAGCCTGGCGATCGCCTTCGCCAGGCGTTCGCGCACGGAAGCGATGCTGATGTCTGGGCCGAGGCTGTTCAGCCGGTCGCCATACATGTCGCGGGGCAAGGGCAGGCGGGCATGACGGAAGGGATGCACGCGGACTTTTTCGACAGGATCGGAAATGACGTCTTTCGGGTCGATGGCCTCGTCCAGCAACGCATTGACGAAACTGGAATTGGCGCCGTTTTCCAGCAAACGCCTGACAAGATAGGGTAAAAGGTCTTCGTGGCCGCCGACGGGGGCGTAGGCGCGCAGCGGAAACGCTTCGAATTGTTCGGAAGCTTCGGCGTACAGTTGCTCGCCCATGCCATGCAGCCGCTGAAATTCGACGACGACATTCTTCGCCTTGGCCATGCGGCGGACGGCCGCCAGGCTGTGGGCGTTGTGCGTGGCGAATTGCGCATAGATGTGCGGGGCAGCATCGATCAGCGCGGCGGCGCAGACCAGGTAGCTGAGGTCGGTCGCGGCCTTGGTGGTGTGCACCGGATAGTCGTCGCGGCCCATGACCTGGGCGCGCTTGATCTCGGTGTCCCAGTAGGCGCCCTTGACCAGGCGGACCATCAGGCGGCGGCCGGTTGTCTGCGCCAGGGTCTTGAGGGCGGCGATGACCGACGGGCAGCGCTTCTGATAGGCCTGGACGGCGAGGCCGAGGCCCTTCCAGTCGCCGAGCTCGGGCTCGCGGCACAACTGGTCGAGGACCTTGAGGCTGAGCGCGAGGCGGTCGGTTTCCTCGGCGTCGAGCGTAAAGTTGATATTGGCCTTGGCCGCCTGGACCGCCAGACGCTTCAAGCGCGGATAGAGGTGATCGAAGACGTCTTGTGTCTTCACCGCCTCATAGCGCGAATAGAGCGCCGACAGCTTGACCGAGATGCCGTGGTCCGCTTCCGGGCCGCCGGTCGTGACTTTTGCGAGTGTTGCGATGGCGCAGGCATAGGCTTGCGTATAGCGCTCGGCATCGGCCTCGGTGCGCGCACCTTCGCCCAGCATGTCGAACGAGCACAGATAACCGTCCTTCTTCGCGCGCTTCAACGCGTCCTCGATCGTGCGGCCCAGGACGAACTGCTCGCCCATGATGCGGATGGCTTGCGCCACGGCGGCGCGGATGACGGGTTCGCCGACCCTTTGTGTCAGGCCGTGGAGGTAGCCCTTGAGGTCCTTCTTGGCGGTGTCCTCGACGTCGATGATGCGGCCGGTCAGCATCAGGCCCCAGGTCGAGGCGTTGACGAACCAGTTGTCGGAATGGCCGAGGTGCGAAGCCCAGTCGGCCGGCGCGATCTTTTCGGCGATCAGCTGGTCGCGCGTCGCCTCGTCGGGCGTGCGCAGCAGGGCCTCGGCCAGGCACATCAGCGCCAGGCCTTCGCGCGTTCCCAGCGAGAATTCCTTGAGGAAGCTTTCGACGACACCCTGGCGCTGCGCCGCCTTGCGCGTGGCGCGGACCAACGATTCGGCTTCGGCGCGCACGACGGCGCGCGTCTGGTCGTCGAGCGGATTGTCACGCAACAGCCGTATGCATATTTCCGCGTCGGACAGGTATTTCTCGCTGTCGAGGCTGTCCCAGTCGAAGCTGAAGAGGGCGGAAGGGGCGGGGCTTGAGTCTGGCATGACATCACCGTTCTGCGGATGTTGTTTCCGTGGATACGACTTTTACGCCACAAAAGATAGGGTCAGGATACGCCTGTTTTTCGGCCAAGAATACTGTCGGCGGCAGCGACGGCGGTGGAAAAACACGCCTGTAGCAGATAACCGCCGGTGGGGGCTTCCCAATCGAGCATTTCCCCGATGGCATATACACCCGGAAGCGCCTTCAACTCGAAACCGGCTGATAAATCCTCGAAGCGGATGCCGCCCGCCGATGAGATGGCACGTTCCAGCCCCTGCATGGCCTCAAGCCGGACGGTCACGGCCTTGACGTCGGCGGCGTGCGTTTCGTGCACCAGGCCGATGGCCGCGGGCGGCAGGCTTAAGGCCTTCCTCAAGCGGTTGCTGAGCGAATCTTTCGGCGAAGCGCGGCCTAGCTTCGACGCCAGCTGGCCGGCCGTCATATCGGGCTTGAGGTCGATCACCAGATCGGCGTGGCCGTCGCGGGCAATGGCGTCGCGCAAAGACCCGGACAGGGCGTAGACGGCGCCGCCTTCGACGCCATAGCGCGTCAGCATGATTTCTCCGCGCACCGTGCGGCCACCAAAGATCAGCGCGATGGTCTTCAGCGGTTGGCCGGCGAAACGGTCCATGAAGTGCGCGCTCCAGGCGACCTGGAAGCCGGCATTGGCGGCACGGAAGGGAGCGATCTCGACTCCCCGCCCGGCGAGGATATCGCCCCAGCCACCGGTACTGCCGAGCTTCGGCCAACTGGCGCCGCCGAGTGCGAGGATGGTGATATCCGGACTGGCTTCGACCGCACCGTCCGGCGTGTCGAAGGCCAGGGCGCCGCCGGTCCAGCCTGTCCAGTCGTGGCGCAGATGGACGCGCACGCTTAAGGCTTCGAGCCGCTTAAGCCAGGCGCGGGCCAGCGGCGAGGCCTTCATCGCTTTCGGAAACACGCGCCCGCTGGAACCGACGAAGGTTTCGGCCTCCAAACCGTCCGCCCATTTCCTCAAGGCGTCTGCGGAGAAAGCCTCCAGTGCCGGACGCAAATTGCCCGCGCGCTTGCCGTAGCGGGCCACGAAGCGCTCGAACGGCTCGGAATGGGTGAGGTTCAGTCCGCCCCGGCCCGCCATCAGAAACTTACGCAAGGTCGACGGCATGCGGTCGTAGACATCGACGCGCGCGCCCGAAGCGGCCAGGCGCTCGGCCGCCATAAGACCGGCTGGGCCGGCGCCGATCACGGCGACCGACAGAGGAAAAGACTGGGTCATTGCGCCGTCATAATGCGTCGCTTGGTAAATGTAACGGCTTTCGCGCTTTTAATGTGAATGGCCGTGAACATCATCGTATTTCTATGCAACGGACGGCACGATAACCAGGTCGCTGACACGAAAAGGATCTAGTCATGAAACGCCTCGTCATTGTTTCGCTCATTGCCCTTCTGCCGGTCATTTCCGCCTGCCACACCGTCCAGGGTGCGGGCAAGGACATCAGTGCCGTGGGCCATGGCGTCTCGGACGCTGCCACCCACTAGGCAGCCAGCAGGGGCGATCTTGGCAAGCGGTGAAAAAGCGTGTTTATGACAGTCGCTCAGTGAGAGGAGTGATTTCATGAAATGCATTGCCATCCTGTCGATGATCGCCCTTCTGCCCCTCCTTGCCGCCTGCCACACCATTCAGGGTGTCGGCCAGGACATTACGGCTGTCGGTAAGGGCATGGAGCGTTCCACCAAGTAAATCCAGAAGGCCGCGGTTTCCGCGGCTTTTTTTTCATCGATACGGCGTCTTGGCGATGTGCTATCCCTTTGGTCGAACAGTGGGGATCGCCGTGGACCGTCGCCTGTTTCTGGCCGCACTTCCGGCCCTGGGATTGAGCGCCTGTGTGAAAAAGGACGAGGTCGTCGCGACCACGGGCCTGGCGAAGGCCTTGATCGAAGCCGCCCACCGTCAGACCGAATCGTTCGTCCTCTACGACAGCAAATATACCAAGATCGGCTATCCCAATGGCGATGTGCCTTTGTCGCGCGGTGTCTGCGCCGACGTGGTCATTCGCGCCTACCGCGCGATCGGCATCGACCTCCAGGCGCTGGTGCACGAAGACATGGCGGCCCATTTCGACCTGTACCCGAAACGCTGGGGCCTGAAGGGGCCCGATCCCAATATAGACCACCGCCGCGTGCCCAACCTGATGGTCTTCTTCTCGCGCTTCGGCAAGGTCCTGCCGATGAGCCAGGACCCGAAGGCCTATCAGCCCGGCGATCTGATCACCAACCGGCCGGGCGGCGGCACCCACATCGCCGTGGTCAGCGACGTGATTTCGCCCATATCGGGGCGCTTGATGGTTATCCAGAATTGTGGCTTCAGTACGCGCCAGGATGACGACCTGCTGCGCTATCCGCTGCTGGGTCACTATCGCTACAGGGTTTGAGGGCTGAATGACGTTCCGGCGGTTCCTGGCGTGGATTGTCGAAAAGGCGGTCGAATGGCTGGGCCTGTCGCTGCTGCTGGTCGCCGCCAAGTTCGTCCTGCCGACCGATCCCGACAGCTTCCGCAGCCTCGGCGCCTTCACCGCCGGGATGAACAGCCAGCTTGTGTCGTCGCTCGACGAGGCCGTCTATATGGCGCGCGCCTTCATGGGCGGATCGATGGGGCTATACGCCCTGAAGCTGATCGAGGCCGCGGCCTACCTCGTCGGCATCCAGTTCTATTTCTGGAGCTTCTACCTTTTCACCTCGATCTTTGCCTGCCTGACCAGCCATCGCGGCTATGTCGCCAAGGCCCTGTTGGCGCTGGTGGTCAGCGCCGTCGTGCTGATGGTGCGGTTGCGCGAGCTCGCCGACCTGCAAAGCGTTATCCTGGCCGGCGCCCTGATGGTCGGCGGTTTGATCGTCACGGCCTTGAGTGCGCTGTTCGGCCAGTGGCTCGACGGACGGCTATCCGGCAAGAAGGCTCCGGCGAAAAAAGCGCCGCCGTCACCGCGCAGAGGGGTACGCCTCGATTTCAGCCAATAAGACCGCCTTTTCGGCATCCCCCAGAAAGGACCCGGTAATGCTGTTGCGGGCCAGCGTCAGGCAGGCGTCGCGGCCGATCAGCCCGCGCCGGGTCAAGGCCAGGAAATTGTCGTTCACATAGCCGCCGAAATAGGCCGGATCGTCGGAATTGACCGTCGCGTTCAGCCCGAGGTCCAGCATGCGCGGTATCGGGTGATCCTTCAGGTCGTCGACAACGCACAGCTTGTGGTTCGACAACGGGCAGACGGTCAGGGTCAGGCCGTCCTTCACGACGCGTTCGACCAGCTTCGGATCTTCCAGCGCCCGGTTCCCGTGGTCGATACGGTCGATCTTCAGGATATCGAGCGCCTGCCAGACATATTCGGGCGGGCCTTCCTCGCCGGCATGGCAGGTCAGTTTAAGACCCATGTCGCGGGCGCGGGCGAAGACGCGGGCGAATTTTTCCGGCGGATGGCCGACCTCGGACGAATCGAGCCCGACACCGAGCAGCTTGTCGATATAGGGCTCGGCCATCTTCAGGCTGTCGAACGCCGCATCCTCCGAAAGGTGGCGCAGGAAGGAATGGATGATCGACACCGACAGGCCCATCGCCTTGGCGTCGGCCTGTGCGCGCAAGAGCCCCTTGATCACGACGTCATAGGGAATGCCACGATCGGTATGGGTCTGCGGATCGAAGAAGATTTCCGTATGGCGCACGGTGTCGGCGGCGGCGCGGCGGACATAGGCCATGGCCAGGTCGTAGAAATCCTCCTCCTCGCGCAGGACATCGGCGCCCTGGTAGTAGATGTCGAGGAAGTCCTGCAGGTTCGAGAAGGCGTAGGCGGCGCGCACCGCCTCGACGGTGGCGAAGGGCAGGTCGACCTTGTTGCGTTGCCCCAGCGCGAACATCAGCTCGGGTTCCAGCGAGCCTTCGATATGAAGATGCAGCTCCGCCTTGGGCAGGCCGGTGACGAAGGCATCGAGGGCTGAGACGGAAAGCGTGTCGGGCATGGGGAGGCTCCTATCGGAATCCATAGTCACGGCATGTGTTTACGATTGGCAAGGCCGTTCTGGCGTATTTTTTGCACCGGAACTCGCCTGAGAGCGGAAAAACGCCGCTTTGGCACGAAACAGGACGCAAAAAGCTCATGCTCGAACAGCCGATGGCCCGCAGCGAGACGTTTTCACGAGAGCCTATGCGCAAGGCCCACAGGCCGGTGATCTGGGCCATGGCGGCCCTGGTGTTCGGCGCCTATCTGTGGGGGCTCGGTTCGCTCTGGGCCTGGGTGGCGCCTTCGATTCCGGCCGAGTTTTCGATCCATGTCGCGGGACGCACCGTCACCGCGCATGATATCCCGCAAAAGATTCACGATTCGCTTCTGCTGCTTCTCGGCATCCTGCCGTTCGCCTTCTTCGTCGAGGCGGTCGCCGTCGGCTGGGGCAAGAGCTCGGTCCGCCGCATCCTGTTCGACCGCAACGACAGCATCCGCATGGACCTGGCCTATCTGTTCGCCGGCCAGACGCCGCTCGTTCCCGTCCTCGGCAAGGTTCTGACCTTCGGCCTGTCGGCGGCGGTCGGCGTGTGGATCCACGACCGCCTGGTCTATGCTTTCGGCGGCGAGTTCGGCCTGTCGCTGCTGCCGGCCTTTGCCCAGGTCTTCGTCTGCTTCTGGATCTACACCTTCTTCGACTACTGGACGCACCGGCTGGACCACACCTACTTCTTCTGGCCGCTGCACCGCTATCACCATTCGACGCGCGACTTCTGCGTCATCACCTCGCTGCGTTCGCATCCGGCGGCCTTTACCGGCACCTTCATCATCAATGTACCGATGGCCATAATGGGCGCGCCGGTGCCGGCCATGATCACGGTAAACCTGATCGTTATGACGATCGGCCTGTTCATCCATTCCGGGATCGATTCGAACTGGGGCTGGTTCGGCCGCTGGGTCATTCAGTCGCCCAACCACCACCGCCTGCACCATATCCTGGACTACAAGTCGAACGGTGTCGGCCATTTCGCCATCGCGCCCATATGGGACCATCTGTTCGGCACCTGGAAAGGCGAGGCCGACCAGACCCTGCCGATTGGCGTCGATACGCCGTACCGCCATGGCTACCTGTTCTTCATCGACCTGTTCCGCGACTACTACGACTTCGTGCGCACCTACGCGCTGGTCTTCGTCGGCAAGAAGCGGATAGACTAAACGAAAAAGGCCGGTCAGGACGACCGGCCTTTTTGATTTTACGGGTAGGCGGCTCAGGCCGCCTCTTTTCGTTTTTCGAGGTCGCGCAGGTCGAGCCCGCGCGTCTCGGTGCCGAACCTGACGATCAGGAAAAGCGCGACCGCGATCGGCGCCATGATCATCAATGCCGCGACGCCGAGCGGCGGCACCAGCGCCGTAATGCTGAGCGACTGGGCCAGGACGCCGCCGGCCTTGGTGCAGGCCGCGACCCACCCGGTCGCCCGGCCGCGCACCTTGAGCGGATAGCATTCGGACGCGTAGGGCAGGAGGATGGCCAGCAGGCCGTTCGAGCCGACGATCAGCAGCGCCACCGGGAAGACCGGGCTGCCGCCCAGCTTCGTTTCCAGCAGCAGCACCCACAGGAGACCGGCCAGGGTCACGGTGACCAGGGTCGCCAGCGCCCACTTGGTGCTCCAGCGGCTGTACATCAGGGCGCACAGGAAGACGGTCGGGAAGGCGATCAGCGACGATTCCGCCAGCAGTTTCGACGACGTGCCCATGTCGTATCCCTGTTCGACAAGGGCGTTCGGCAACCAGAGAAGCAGGCCGAAATTGATCAGGCCCCAGCTGATGGCGGCAATCGACAGCGCAGCCGTTTTGCCGACCAGGCCGGCGGTCCAGAGTTTCGGCTGCGGTCCGTCATGATGCCCGTGGCTGAAGACATCATCCGTGTCCTCCTCGCCTTCGCCGAGCGTGTGGCTTCTGGTGCCGAAGCGCGCCATCATCTTCAGCGCTTCCTCGCGGCGGCCGCGCGACAGCAGGAACTTGGCCGATTCCGGAATCAGGCCGCCCATCAGGATAAGGATCAACCCCGTCGGAAGATTGAGCAGCCAGAGGATGCGCCATGAGAAGGTCGGAACCAGCAGCGCCGAGAATCCGCTGGCCGCGAAGTAGCCTCCGACGGCGCCGAGGCCGCCGACCAGGACCAGCGCCCAGCCGCGGTGCTTCGACGGCATGGTTTCCGCCAGCAGCGCATAGGTGACCGGCAGCATGCCGCCGGCCCCGGCGCCCATCAGGAAGCACATGCCGATATTCCACGGCAGCGAGGGCATGGCGCCGCAGATCGACGTGCCGACAAAGACGACGGCCGACAAGAGGATCGACGCCTTGCGTCCATAGATGTCGGCGATGATGCCCCACAGGATCGACCCCGTAACCGTGCCGACCAGCGCGAAGAAGGGCACCAGTGCCGCCTGGGACTTGGGGACGGCGTATTCCTTGACCATGCCGGGCATGACGAAGCCGAGCGCCGCGGGTTTCATGACGTCGATGATGAGCGCCACCACCAGCACGGCCATCAGCCCCCAGTGCGCCAAGCTCAACGGCGCGTCTTCGGGCGCGTGGACCGAAATGCGCGAAGCGTTCTGGATCTGCTGCGTTACCTTCTGGGGCAGCAGGCCGTAGGCAGCGACGCCGATACCGGCGACGATCAGGAACATGCCGAAGATCATGCCTGGATCCATGGGCATGCCGGCCAGTTTGAAGCCTATGTCCTTGCCCATCCAGAACATGGGAATATGGAGCAGCACACCGATGGTTACGGCCACGCAGCCCAGGCCGAAGGCCCAGACGCCCCTACGGCCAAGAAAAACATTCGCATTCATTGAGTATCGTCCCCGGACGCTTGTTTTTACCAAGCCATACCTGCGTTCTCGAGAAAAGAAAGCTGTTTTTTCAACATGTTGATTAACGTTGCAATCACGCATCATGTTGCTACGTTGGCAACATTCAGATCTTTTCAGGGCTTATGCAGGATTTCGGTGAGAGCGGACGTCAGGAAATCCGCGACGCGCCGGATGCGGGCGTTGCTGCGCACCTCTTCATGCATGACCAGCCAGACGGGCAGGGGCGGCACGAACATGCCGATGTCGATCTGTTCCAGCTCCGGCCGCCGTCCGGCCAGCAGGGTCTGGGCGAAGCCGAGGCCGGCGCCCGCCAGCAACAGGTTCCAGATAACCATCTGGTCGTCGCAGCGCACCGGGAACTGTTCGCGTGTCACCGGGAAGCCGTGGAAGGCATAGCCCTTGAGGATAAGATCGCTGCGGTCGAAGCCGATGACGTCGTGATTCAGCAGGTCGGCCAGGGATTCGGGCCTGCCGCGTCGTGCGATATAGGATTTCGCGCCGAACAGGCCGAGCGGCGTTTCGCCGAGCTTGCGCGCGATCAGGGCGTTCTGCGTCGGATCGAACATGCGCAGCGCTATGTCGGCGTCGCGGCGCAGGAGGTTCTGTGCCATGTCCGAGGCGACGATCTCCACCTGGATGTGGGGTTCGGCCTCGCGCAAGCTCGCCAGAATCGACGGCAGCAGCAGGTTGGCGACGACGACCGACGCCGTGATGCGCACCGTACCGGTGAGTTGTTGCGATCGTCCCTGTGCCTTCAGCGCCAGGGCTTCGGCGGCCGCACCCATGGCTCGGGCATCCTCGATAAGGCCTAGCGCGGCCTCGGTGGGTTCCAGTCCGCGCACGGATCGGGTGAACAGCGTGACGCCAAGCGCGGTTTCGAGTTCGCGGACATGGCGGCTGAGCGTCGGCTGGGTGGTCGCGATGCGCGTGGCGGCGGCGGACAGCGATCCCGTCTCGACGACGGCCAGGAAGGAACGCAGCAAGGTCCAATCGATGCTATTCATTTTTGAATGCCTGTTATGATTATTTCGCCAATAAACATGCAAAAATAAATGATGCAATATTCGATCGTCAACCACGCAATGAAACGGAGATTGCATCATGTCCGGTACCGTAACCGGGGCGCCCAAGGCGCTCCTTCGCCTTGAAGGCCTTTTTGTCCTGATCGCCGCCTGTGCGGCCTATGCCCATACCGGTGGGAACTGGTGGTTGTTCGCCGCCCTGTTCCTGGCGCCCGACCTGTCCATGCTGGGCTATATGGCGGGCCGCAAGGCGGGCGCCGCCCTTTACAATCTGGGCCACTGGTATGCGGCGCCGTTGGCGTGCCTGGCCTGGGGTGTCTTCGGGCAAAGCCCGCTGGCGCTCGATATCGGCCTGATCTGGATGGCCCATATCGGCTTTGACCGTACGCTCGGCTACGGGCTGAAATATGCCGACGGCTTCGGCGCCACGCATCTCGGCCTCAAGGGCAAGGCTGCCCGGGCCGCGCAATGCCGCACCGCGGAGGCCGTGTGATGAAGACCGTTCTTATCCTCGGCGCCATGGGCAGCGCCGGCAAGGCCATGACACTGGCTTTTCTCGACCACGGCTGGCGCGTCCTGGCGCTGGTCCGCAAGGCAAGGACCGGAGACCTTCCGCAAGGCGTCGTTCCTGTCACGGCCGATTTGTTCGACGCCGCCGCCGTCGCCAGAGCTACCGGTCCGGTCGATATCGTGTTCAACGGCCTGAATGCGCCCTATCACCAGTGGCGGAAGCTGGGTCTGCCGCTGCATCGGGCGGCGGCCGATCTCGCCGAAACCCTGGGCGCGCGCATGATCTTCCCGGGCAATGTCTATAATTTCGGCCGCACCATGCCGGCGGAGCTCTGGCCGGAAACGAGGGCAAAGCCGTCGACGGTCAAGGGGCAGAATCGGGTCGCCATTGAAGCCATGCTGGCGGAACGCGCCCGGTCAGGCCGCCTGAAGGTCGCCATCGTCCGGGCCGGCGACTTTATCGGCGGGGACAACAGCTGGATGTCGATGGTGGTGGCCAAGAACCTGAAGAAGGGCCGGCTGACGGCGCCCGGCCGCACCGATATCGTCCATGCCTGGGCCTATCTGCCCGACTTCGCCGAAACCGTCGTTCGGCTGGCGGAGGAAGAGGATCGTCTCGGCAATTTGGAGGTCTTCCACTTCGAAAACCACAATGCGTCGATGCGGCAGATTGCCGAGGTCGCGGGCGCCCGGCTTGGGACTTTCCCCCGTCCGCTGTTCTATGTGGCGGCGCTTTTCGGCCCTTCGCTCAGGGCCACGCTGGAGATGCTGTACCTGTGGGACGTGGCGCATGCCCTGAAGGACCGGCGGCTTGAAGGCATCATCGGTCACGTACCAAAGACGCCGTTGCCTCAGATCATGGCGACGCTGAAGTAACAACAACGGCAATCGAGGTCACTCGATTGCCGTTGCCAGCGGGCGGCTGCCTGCCGCGCACGTTTGCGCGAGCCATGCGACCCTTGAGCTGAAATTAAGCCGGTTCGACTTCGGCGGTTTCGGACTGGGCCAGGGCCGTGTCGAGCGCGCGGCCATCCTTTTCCCACAGGGAACCGATCCACTGCGAGGCGGGATCCGGGAAGATGTAGGTGTCGCCGGCTTCGATGCCCTTGACGATCAGGTCTGCGGTCGATTCCGGCGACGCCTTGTCGAAGGTCAGGTCCTTGGCCATGTCGGTGTCGATCGGGCCCGGATAGATGCCGAGCACCGATACACCCGACGGCTTGAGCTGGAAGCGCAGGGTCTGGGTCAGGGAATGCAGCGCGGCCTTCGACGCCGAATAGCCCGGGAAGATGGGGGCCGATGTCAGGCCGACGACGCTGACTACGTTGGCGATGGTGCCCTTGCCCCGCGCGATGAACTTCGGCGCAAAGGCGCGTACGACGTTGAGCGTGCCGTAATAGTTGGTGTCGAGGTCCGACGCGATGCTGTCGATGGGGCTGGTCAGGAAGTCGTTGAAGGTGGCGGTGCCGGCATTGTTGATCAGCACATCGACATCGCCGGCCTGGGCGGCGGCGGCGGCGATGCTTGCCGTGTCGCGGATGTCGAGTTGCAGCGGATGGACGCGGGCATCGCCGAAGTCGGGGAGGGCGTCGGTGCGGCGCGCGGCGGCGTAGATCTTCGTGACGCCGGTGGCCAGCAGGCGGCGGACGGTGGCCAGGCCGATACCGCGGTTGGCGCCGGTGACGAGGACAGTTTTGCCGGAAAGGACAGACATGGTGGGCTCCTTGGATTTTTATCCGTCGCGGTCGCGGCGGTGTAAACCGATCTGTTTACAAAGTGTAGGTAAACAGACCTGTTTACATCTTCAAGGGGCGACCCCATATATTTTTTGCAGACGCTGCCTTACGGTCTGCGCGGCGCACGGCCTGTTTGCGAACGCTGCATTAGAGAGTAAGAGTACGCACATGACGACCGACACCCAGGCGCTGAAAAAGCAGGAGATTCTCGACCGGGCCGAACGCCTCTTCTATTGCGGCGGCTTCCACGCCACCGGCGTGGACACCGTGCTGGCCGACAGCGGCATATCGAAGCGGACGCTCTACAAGTACTTCGCGTCCAAGGAAGAGCTGATCGAGGCGGTGCTGGACCGCTATGCCGGCAATGTCGAGACGGTGATTTTCGATCCGGCCCTGGCCAGGACCGACGATCCGCGCGGGCGCATCCTGGCGGTGTTCGACGTACGCCGCGACCTGATGAATTGCACCGCTTTTGCCGGCTGCCTGGCGATGAAGGCGGCCGAGGAATACAAGGACCGCCATCCCGGCATCGAAGCCGCCGGACGCCGGTCGGTCGACTATGTCAAGGCGCGCTTCGTCGAGCTCTGCCGTCTTGCGGGCTATGACGACCCCGAAGGCACCGGCGCCATGGTCGCGCTGTTGTTGCAGGGCGCGGTCCTGACCTCGCAACTGCGCCGCGACACCGAGGCGTTCGAGGCCGCCAAGGCCGCGGCGGAACGCCTGCTCAGGTAATTATTGGCAGGCGGCCGGAATCTTGTCTTCGGTCCACTGGCTGAGCGGGACCGCGCCGCCCTTCACAGTGACCTTTTTGCGGCCTGACGTGCCCTTGCCGGTCAGCAGATTGATATCGCAAGCGCCGCCGGCCCCGGGGTCGAGTGTATCGAAATCCGATGCCGTTATGCCGGATACCACGAACTGCCCGCCGCGATAGCTGAGCGTAAGCGTCCGTTCCCAGTGGCTGCGGCCGATGGCCATGTTTTCCGAGTGGACCTGGAGCGCCCCGCTCTTGCTGAGGCGCAGGTCGGGCGAATTGCCCGCCAGGCCGCCATTGAAGGCGATGGCCGCCGCGCTGCCCGCCGGCTTGAAGCCACCATTGCCGTCGTTGAAATAGATGACCAGGTCGGCGTCGGTGTCGCCATTGTCCATCAGCACGGCGCGGTCCAGGCTGCCGTCGCCGTTGAAATCGCCTTCGACGGCGCTGATGATCTTGTGCGGCGCGATGGTTTCCGGCGGCGCCGCCAGTGCGGCTGCGGGAACGAAGGCGATGGCGACGAGTGCGGCTTTCAGCATGACGGACCCCCGATAAGCATCTTGGTAACCATACTGTAGCGTCTGGCCTGTATTGTGGCAAACCAGCTTTCTTTTGCGGTCGACGCGGATTAGGCTTGCAACAACCCAACCGGTGCCGTCATGCCGTTCCAGAGCGATGCCAATATCGGAAAGTCGGTCCGCCGCCCGGCGCTCCGCACGGTTGCGTGGCTGCGCCGGGAAATCCAGTCGAGCCAGATCGCCTTTATCATCCTGGCCGCCGGGATCGGGCTGATCGCCGGTACGATGGCGGCGGTCGCCGGCCATATTTCGCACGGCATGCAGGTCCTGCTCTATGGCTTTTCACCGGACCTGCGCCTGTCGGGCCTGCTGAATGTCGATCCGTGGCGGCTGGTCGCCCTGCCGATAGGCGGGGCCATCCTGGGCTTCGTGCGCTTTGCGTTTCCGCGCCGGTCGCGCGCCCCCGTCGACGCCGTCGAGGCCAATGCGCTGCACGGCGGCCGCATCCCCTTGCGCGACAGCATCATGGTCAGCCTGCAAACCCTGATTTCCAACGGCTTCGGCGCTTCGGTCGGGCTCGAGGCGGCCTATGCCCAGATGGGCGGCGGCGTGGCGTCCAAGATCGGCCAATGGCTGGACCTGAAGCGGGCGTCGTTACGCACCCTGGTCGGCGCCGGGGCCGGATCGGCTATCGGAGCGGCGTTCGGCGCGCCCCTGGCCGGCAGCTTCTATGCCTTCGAAATCGTGCTGGGCGGCTATACGCCGGCGACCCTGGCGCCGGTGGCAGCGGCGTCGCTGGCGGCGGTGGTCGCGGCCACCCTGATGCATAACGAGCCCTTCGTTATCGCCTCGACCATCGGGCGCGACATCGCGCTCAGCGGCTACCTGCTTTATGCCATCCTGGGCGTGCTGTGCGCGCTGGTCGGCATCCTGATCATCCGCCTGGTCGCGTCAGCGGAAGCCGCGGTGCGCAAGCTGCCGATCGGCGATGTCTGGCGGCCGCTGATCGGCGGGGTCTGCCTGATGCCCATGGCCTATGCCGCGCCGCAGGTCCTGTCGTCGGGCCACGGCGCCATGCAGCTCTATCTCGGTCAGCAGGCCTTGATCGTAACCCTGCTCGGCGTATTCGCGCTCAAGGTCTGTGCTTCGGTCCTGTCCCTGGCCTTCAATTTCCGCGGCGGCCTGTTCTTCGCGTCGCTCTTCCTCGGATCGCTGATCGGTGCGGTCTTCGCCCAGGTGGTCAACCTGGTCGATCCCGGCGCCGGACTCGATGTCACCAATGCCGCCCTGGTCGGCATGGCGGCCCTGGCCGTGGCCGTGGTCGGCGGGCCGATGACCATGTCGTTGATGGTCCTGGAAGTCACCCACGACTTTGCCCTTACGGCGGCGGTGGTGACGGCGGCCCTGACCTCCAGCGCCATTGTGCGCGAAAAATTCGGCTATTCATTTTCGACCTGGCGGCTGCACCTGCGCGGCGAAGCCGTCCGCACGGCGCGCGACATCGGCTGGATGCGGGCGCTGACGGCTAGCACGCTGATGCGCAAGAACCACGCCACCCTTCACGACCATGACAGCGTCACCCAGCTGCGCGACAAGGTGGCGCTCGGCTCGACCAGCCGCGTGCTGCTGGTCGACGACCGCGGCGACTATCGCGGCATCGTCCAGACCGCCGAGGCCTATGTCGACACGCTCGATCCCGATACGCCGCTGTCGCAACTGGCCAAGCAGACCGAGGTCTACGTCCGGCCGGACATGGATATCGCGGCCATCCTGCGCGTCTTCGACCATTTCAGCGTCGACGACCTGGCCGTGGTCGACGAATACCACAAGCTGCTGGGCTTCGTGTCGGAGAAGTACATCAATCGACGCTATGTCGAAGAGCTTGAACAGTCCCAGAAAGAGTTTTTCGGGGAATGAGTGTGGTGAAAAATTGATAGATTCCCAAACGGAAAGCTATGCCTACCTCTGGAATAGGGCTCAGGCTGGATGGGTTCTCTTGAAAGCTCCGGAGCTTGAAGCGGGATATTGTATTTTCAATATTTCCAACCAGGTCTTGCTACATGTCGATGATGAGAGCCTGAATTCGGCACTTTGTCGTCGCATGATGGAGGCAAGCTGTCCGGTCATAGATGATCTACCGGGTCACCTTCCGGAGGTCGGCGTTTCGCCTTTATAGCTAAAACAGCGACTGCGGCGCATCCAAATTGGCGAGCCGCAGCGGGGCGGGCGCCGTCAGGTCGACCGGCTTGAGCCTGATCCAGTCCGACCAGGTGTCGCGCGCAAGGACGATAGGCTCGCGATCATGGATCGCCGACATCTGCTCCCCGGCAGGCCGCGTCAGGATGGCGAAGCTGAACATGCCGCCTTCCAGGCAGTCCGCCTCGTCCCACAGGCCGGCAAAGCCCAGCGGCGCGTTGTCGGCGCGTGTGAAGCGCCACTTCGTCCGCGCGGTTTTCGGTCCCGACCATTCGTAGAAGGCTTCCGCCGGCACGATGGCGCGGCGATAGCGGAAGGCGCCCTTGAAGGCCGGCTTTTCGTCAGCCTCCTCGATGCGGGCGTTGAAGGTCGTGGCCTTCCAGTCCTTGAAAGCCTTGCGATACCAGTGTGGCACCAGGCCGAAGCGCATCGGCGCCACTTCGGGCTTTCCGGTTTCGGGATTGGCGATCAGGATCGGCGCGGCCAGGGTCGGCTTGACGACGTCGGACAGGTCGACGATCTGGCTTTCATCGATTTCGGCCAGCATCTGCCTGGCGCGGATCGAGGCTTCGAACTGGCCGCACATCAGGCAAGTCCCGCGGCGGCGATGCGTTCGCGTAAATACGGCACGATCTCATCCTCGAACCACGAATTTCGCCGCAGCCACATCTGGTTGCGCGGCGACGGATGCACCAGCGGCAGGAAGCCCTGGCCGGTATAGTCGTGCCATGCCCGGACCGTCTCGCCAAGCGTCGCCTTGCGTTTGTCCTTCAGATACCAGGCGTGGGCGTAACTGCCGATCAGCAGCGTCAGCCTGATATTAGGCAGGTGCTCGCGCACCCGGACGTGCCACAGCGGCGCGCATTCGGGCCGGGGCGGATTGTCGCCACCCTTGCCGCGCCCCGGATAGCAGAAACCCATGGGCACGATGGCGAATTTCGTCTCGTCGTAGAAGGCATCGGGCTCGACGCCCATCCAGTCGCGCAAGCGTTTGCCCGACGCGTCGTCCCACGGAATGCCGGACGCATGGACCTTGGTGCCGGGCGCCTGGCCGACGATCAGCACGCGGGCCTCGGGTGAGGCGGCGCGCAACACGGGACGCGGCCCGAGCGGCAGGTGCGCCTCGCACAGCCGGCACGCCCGGATTTCCTCAAGCAGGGGGGAAATGGTCATACCGGCTATGTAGGTCTTGTCGGGCAGCGATCAACTGTCGGTGTTGCGCAGCAGGCTGAAGCCCGTATCGCCGTCGACCCAGGTGTCCTTGTCGCGGACAATGGCCTGGGCGGGCAGCATCTGCGTGGCGGTGCCCATGCCGGTGACCTTGCGCACCGCGGTGCCGATGGCCATGAACTCGATCAGGCCCTGGCCGATCTCGATGATGTAGGTCTTCACGCCGACGACTTCTTCGGCGCCCAGCCCGTCGGCTTCGCGCTTCAGGCGGTCGATGCAGTGCTCGCGCGCATCGTGCACCAGCGTCGTCAGTTCCGAGATCTCGCCGCGGGCCAGCGATTTCAGCGCCGAGAAGATGCCGCCGACCACGCCCAGCGAATAGATCGAGGTCGACATGAGCAGCTTCACCGGAGCATAGCCGAGGCTGGCCATCGACCACAGCTCTTCGCCCGTCAGGTCGCTGGTCACCACGTCGCCGGCCGGCAGGCCGGGATGGTGCATGGCCGTGCCGGTCATGACCATTTCGTGCGTGCCCATCCACGGCAGGACAGTGGTGCGGATGCCGAGCACGGCATTGGCGCCGTCGTTGCGCGCCGCCGCCGTGATGCGTTCCAGCGCCTTGTGGCGCGTCTTGTTGAACACATCCGAATATTCGGAAATTTCACCACGCGCCAGCTGCTTGAGCGCGCCCAGCAGCCCGCCGCCGACGCCCATCGAATAGGCGATATTGCCGAAGACATGGTGGATCGGCGTATAGCCCGCATCCATATGGCAATAGAGTTCCTGGGCGTCGCCCGCCGAGGTGAAGAAGTTCCCGCCGCCCGACTTCGAGAAGACGCAACTGCCGACGAACAGGAATTCCGTGTTTCCGGAAAGGCCGCGCAGGTCGCCCGACACGCCGGCCACGCCCGACGCCCCGTGCGTTTGCGCTTCCTTGGCCATGCGCGAAAAGGCGTGCATGCGGCCGTCCTGGATGGCCTGGGTCACCTGTGGGATTTCGCCGCCGAGGATGTTGTTGAGCCCGGCGCCGAGGCTGCCGAGGAAACCCATGGAATTGACGCTGTTGCCGACGACCAGTTCGCCCGCCGTATACCCCTTCAGCGCCATGCAATAGATTTCATTGCCTGACAGTCCCGATACCCTGGCCATGTGCGCTCCTTTTAAAGAATTGGCGCACGGACAGTCGCCCGTTTGGTGTTTTTGTCAACGGACTTTCTGGTGATCATCAATGCCCGATGCGGGCCTCCATGGCCTCCAGTTCGACACCTTTGGTCTCGGGGAAGAAGCGGCCGATGATCAGCACCGATGCCAGTGTGCAAATACCGAAGACGACGAAGGGCAGGGCCTTGGTCTGGGCCGCCACCACGGGGAAGACGGCCGATATGATGGCGTTCATGATCCAGTGCGTGGCGCTGCCCAGCGACTGGCCGCGGCTGCGCACGGGCGTCGGGAATATTTCCGACAGGTAGACCCAGATGACCGCGCCCTGCGAGAAGGCGAAGGAGACGATGAACAGCAGCAGCATCCACAGCAGCAGGGCCTGGCCCTGGCCGGTGGCCATGATGACCGAGACGCCGGCCAGCGCCGCCGTCACGCCGATGCCGCCGATGATGAGCAGGCGCTTGCGTCCGATGCGGTCGATGAAGCTCATGCCGATCACGGTCGCGACCAGGTTGGCGAGGCCTACCGCCATGGCCTGCATGTCGGACGACACGCGGTCGAAGCCCGCCGCCGCGAAGATGTCGTTGAGGTAGTAGAGGATGGCGTTGATGCCGGAGAGCTGGTTGAACATGGCCAGCAGGATGGCGAACAGGATCGGCTTGCCGTGCTGCTTCAGGGACAGCTTGCCGCCGCCCAGGTCGCCGGCCGCGAATTCCGCGATCATGCCGTCGGTCTCCGTGACGCCGAGGCGCTTCAGGCTTTCGGCTGCGTCGGCTCGGCGGCCCTTGGCGACCAGCCAGCGCGCGCTTTGCGGAATGGCGTAGAGCAGGACGAAGAAGACCAGGGCAGGCAGCGACGCCAGGCCCAGCTTCCAGCGCCAGACGCTGTCGCCCGACATCAGGCTGGCCACGGCGAAGTTGCTGACATAGGCCAGCAGGATGCCGAAGACGATGTTGAACTGGAACAGGCCGACCAGTTGTCCGCGCCGTTCCGCCGGCACGATTTCGGACATATAGACCGGCGCCAGCACGGACGACGCCCCGACCGCCAGGCCCAGAACGAAACGGAAGACCACGAAGCCGATGAAGTTCGGCGACATGGCGCAGCCGAGCGACGAGAGGATGTACATGGCGCCGATCACCCGCAGCGCGTCCCGGCCGCCGATCGCATCGCCCAGCCTCCCGCCGAAAAACGCGCCGACGAAGGTGCCGACCAGGGCGACTGCGACGGCCTGGCCCAGACCCTGCGGATCGAGCGCGAAGACGTGTTTGAGGTCGTTGGTGACACCGGAAATCACGGCGGTGTCGAAGCCGAACAGCAGCCCCGCCAGGGACGCAATGATGACGGCCGTAAGATTGACTTTAGGCATGGCGCCTTCCCCTGTATTACTTATTTTTGCAATAAGTAATCCGCCCGCCGGAGCGGGTTGTCAACCCGGGCTATGGATGTCGATCAGCGCCTGCGCGTCACCAGCAGGCCGACACCGATGCCGGCCAGCAGGCACAGGCCCATGGTGGCGAACGGCGCGCGCATGGTCAGGGCCTCGAAGCGAAAGGCGAGATCGTTGGCGGCTTCGGCCAGGGTCAGGGGTTCTGACGGTGTTTCGGCCGGAACGGGTACGGGGTCGGGCTGGTCCATGGTCAAGGCTCCTGTCGGCACGGTAACACAGGTACGGATGGCTGTCAGCCGGCCAGGGCCTGCGCTTCGCCGCCGCCGGCGGTCAGCCAGTCCATCGCCTCATGGAAATCGCTGAAATGGCAGACGGTTTCCTTGGGGAACTGCGGTGATACCGCGGGCACGCGCACGGCGTCGAGCGGATCGGTCGAGACCACGGCGACCTTGCCGTGATAATCGATACCGTCCGTCATTGCCTTCCAGCGGTCGGCAATGGCGTCGATTTCCTTGAAACCGAGTTCGCCCTCGAAGCGGCGGAAGTCCATCAATCGCGCATAATTCCACGCGTCGGGAACGGTGTCGTAGGCTTCGAACAGGCGTTCGGCGTATTCGAAACCGGGCATGGGGCCGATGACGCGCAGGACCATTACCTTGCGATCGTCGTCGACAAACACGTTCATACGGTACGGCATACTCATGGTACTCTTCCCTGCCTGAGCACAGGGTAGCAGCAGAGCGTTTACAAAATCTGTGTAGCCGTCGCTTTTGCCGCCGTTGTGAAACCGGTCGTTTCCATGGTCGTCAGCATGGTGCCGCAGGCGCAGCGCCTGCGGATCTTGACCGCGGTCTGAACCGATGGATTTTCCGGATCGAACAGCTTTTCCTCACCGAAGGCCTGCCAGCGATGAGGGCCGATACCGAATTTCGTATGAAGCAAAGTCAGCATCGCGTACTCCCGAACCCCCGTGGAAATTGAACCTATACCTTATGCGGCAAGGGCTCAAGCGTGGGGCGGCACACTAGCTGTCAGTGATGACCTGAATATGACGCATTGCAGCAATTTTTGTGGCCGAAAATGTTCGCCGGACGGATGGGCTATTTGTTCAGTAAAAAGGCCGTCAAGGCTGCGGCTGCGGGTAGGGCCTGGATGAACAGGATTTTCCTGCTGGCGGTCGCCGCGCCGAACAGCCCAGCGATGATAACACAGCCAAGGAAGAAGATGACGAACTCGCGGCCGTCCGTGCCGCGCCAGAGGCCGTAGGCCAGGCCTGCCGCCAGGAAGCCGTTATACAGGCCCTGGTTGGCGGCCAGGGTTTTGGTCTGTCTGGCGAAGTCCTCGGCCAGCCCGAAGGCGCGGCGGCCCGTGGGCGTGGTCCACAGCGCCATTTCCAGGATGACGATGTAGATGTGGATGGCGATGACAAGGGCGGTGAGGATAAGGGCGATCATGGACGTCTCCCGGCAGGTATGGCGTTTGTTGTTCTGGTTTCAATCGGCCGGCCCGACAAGAAAAAAGAAAACAATATTCAAAAGGGCAATTGCGCTAACTTTCGGACAAAAACAAAAAAGCCCGCATAATCAATGCGGGCCTTTTGAATGATGGCGGACAGAGAGGGATTCGAACCCTCGGTAGAGTTGCCCCTACACACGCGTTCCAGGCGTGCACCTTCAACCACTCGGTCACCTGTCCATACTCATTCCCACCGACAAAGCCTGTGGCAGTGCACGCCTGTTTGCGTTTGTCCTTTTGGCAAGCCAAAAGGACGGGCACCTTCAACCACTCGGTCACCTGTCCGCTGGAAAGGCGGCGTTTATATCGTTCGGGGCGCAAAGAGCAAGTGCAACTTGCCCTTTCCCAGGGATTTTTTGTAACCATATGACCCGAAGGCGCGTAGTAACCCGCGCAACGAAAGGTATTCCGCCATGTTCGGCCTCAAAACCCAGATGATCGACGAAGCCCGTGCCCTCAAGGGCCGCGGCGAAGCCATCCCCACCGAAACCACCCACGCCGTGCTCGGAACCCCGCTCAAGGGGCCATATCCCGAAGGCAGCGAAAGCGTCGTCTTCGCCATGGGCTGCTTCTGGGGCGTGGAACGCCTGTTCTGGAAACTGCCGGGCGTTTTCACCACCGCCGCCGGCTATATCGGCGGCTATACCGAGAACCCGACCTACAAGGAGGTTTGCACCGGCCAGACCGGGCATACCGAAGGCGTGCTGGTCGTCTATGACCCCAAGGTCGTCGGCTTCCAGCATCTGCTGAAGGTCTTCTGGGAAAACCACGATCCGACTCAAGGGTTCCGCCAGGGCAACGATATCGGCACGCAGTACCGCTCGGCCATCATCCCGTCGACCGGGACGCAGTACGACGCAGCCATGCTGTCGCGCGACGCGTTCGCTACGGAAATGAAGGCGCTCGGCAAGGGCGCGATCACCACCGAGGTCTTCCTGCCGTCGGACACGACCAGGCCGGATGCGCTGACGCCCTTCTATTTCGCGGAGGGCTACCACCAGGGCTATCTTGAAAAGAATCCGGACGGCTATTGCGGCCTGAAGGGCACGGGCGCGGTCTGCCCGATCTGAACACATCACGCTTTACAATGGAGGCCCGCTGTACCTAGCTTACGGCGGGCCTTTTTGTTTGGAGCGGACCATGAAAAGCGCGATCCTGTCCTTGGCGGCAATGCTAGCGGCATTCTCAGCAGGCGCTGATGCGAAAGCGCCCGCCGGCTATCACCTGGTCTGGTCGGATGAGTTCGACGCAGGCACCCGGCCCGACGCGGCCAAATGGCGCTACGATACCTGGCGTAACAAGGACGGCTGGTGGAACAACGAGGCGCAGTACTATTCCGGCAACCGGCCCGAAAACGCGCGCATCGAAAACGGCCATCTGGTCATCGAGGTGCGGCGCGAAGACCTGTCGGCCTTGCCCGATTTCGGCGGGCAGAAATACAGCTCGGCGCGGCTGATCACCGACGGCAAGGCCCAGTGGACCTATGGTTTCTTTGAAATCCGCGCCAAGCTGCCGTGCAATCGCGGCGGCTGGCCGGCGATCTGGCTGGTCGGACCGAACTGGCCGAAGGGCGGCGAGATCGACATCATGGAGCAGTTGAGCTTCGATCCCTCGACCGTCTACGGCACCGCGCACACGCCAGATTCGGTGGCGCACCATACGCCGAGCGGCGACAAGACGACGATTTCCGAACCCTGCACGGCCTTCCACGACTACCAGGTCGAATGGACGCAGGACGCCGTGACCTTCATGGTCGACGGCCGTGCCTATCACACCTATCGCAAGCCCGACAACGCCACGGCGGAAACCTGGCCCTTCGACACGCCGGAATACCTGCTGCTCAATGTCGCCATGGGCGGCGGCTGGGCGGGGCAGAAGGGGATCGATGACGACGCCCTGCCGGCGCACATGGAGGTCGATTACGTCCGCGTCTATCAGCGCTGAGCGAGCGCTGTCAGCACCGCCGGAATCTGCGTCTCCAAATCCTCGGCGATCAGACCGGGACCGAAGTGGCGCGCCGCTTCGGCGTGCATCCAGGCCGCAGCGGCTGCGGCATGGAAGGCATCCATCCCTTGTGCCAGCAGGCCGGTGATCAGGCCGGCCAGCACATCGCCGCTGCCGGCGGTCGCCAGTTGCGGCGGCGCGTCGCGGTTAATGATCACCCGCCCGTCCGGCGCGGCGATGACCGTGTCGCGGCCTTTCAAAAGCACCACGGCGCCGCTGCTCCTGGCGGCACGCACGGCGTCGGCTTCGCGGTCGCCAACGGTCCAGAAGATACGGGCGAACTCGCCTTCGTGCGGTGTCAGCACCACCGGCGAAACGATCGCCGAAAACAAGGCCTTTGCATCGTCCTTGAACACGGTCAGGGCGTCGGCATCGAGCACGCAGGCTTTTTTTGCTTCCAGCGCCTTCAACACGCACGCGCGGGTGTGGCTGTTGACGCCGGCGGCCGGACCGATCAGCACGGCATTGATGCGCGGATCGGCAATGAGCGCGGCAAAGGCGCCGGCGTCCTTGACGGGCTTGGTCATGACGGCTTGGAGCGTTGCCGCATAGACCGTCAGGCTGGCCGGAGAACAGGCGACCGACACCAGGCCCGCCCCGATGCGCAGGGCCGCCCGCGCCGCCATGCGGGCGGCGCCGGTCGAATGGACCGGGCCGCCGAAAACGATGGCGTGGCCGCGGTCGTACTTGCTGCCATCGGGTTTGAGGCGGGGCAGGGCGTCGCGCCACAGGTCGGGGTCATTGTCGGTCATAGGTTCAGCACCGGGACGAACTCCGCCAGGGCCTTTCGCGTCGTGCCGAAGGCGCCATAGCGCTGCGGCAGGCCGTTCGACAGCAGCACCCAGTCCTCGACCATGGCCGCCTGCTGTTCGTAGGCATAGGCGTCGAACGGCTTGCCGGTCTCGAGCTTATATGTGTAGCCGCCGAGATTTCCGATGACGTCGCGCAGAACATAGCGCCAGACCGTCATGCCCGCCTGGTATTGCAACACGTGCATCAGCTCGTGCGCCAGCAGGCTCAGGTGCGCCGGGTCGGATGACATGTCGCCGATAAGCCCCGGCCAGTAGATGGTCTTGTGGCGCACTAGGATGACGGCAAAACCGCGGAAGATGCGCGACAGGTGCGACAGGGGATGATGCGCATTGACCAGGACAATGCCGTCGGGCAGGGCGGCCACCAGGCCTTGCGGCAAGGCGGCGCGTTCAGCCGGGGTCAGGGCGCGCGTTTCCATCCGCCGGTTGTAAACGGTTGTGAAGGCGGGGTCGAGCCCATTGCCGGAATCCGCGCCGCGTGCATACTGCCGCCCGCTGTCAGGAGGCGTGCAATGAAGCGAGTGTTCGAACCCCAGGCTCCGGTCGTCGCCGTCACCTCGCGCGGCGAAGGTTTCCCTGTCAGGCGTGTCTTCTGCATCGGCCGCAACTATGCCGCCCATGCGCGCGAAATGGGCCACGACCCAGACCGCGAGCCGCCCTTCTTCTTCACGAAATGGGGCGAGACCGTCGTGCAGGGCGGTGAAATCGCCATGCCGCCCGAAACCGCCGACTATCAGTTCGAAGCGGAACTGGTGGTGGCCATCGGCAAGGGCGGGCGTAATATCGATCCGGCCGATGCCGAAACGCATATCTACGGCTATGCCTGCGGGCTGGATATGACGCGGCGCGACCTCCAGGCCGAAGCCAAGAAAAAGGGGCGGCCCTGGGACATCGCCAAGAATGTCGAGCAGTCGGCGCCGATCGGCCTGATCCATCCCGCCGCCGATGCGCCCGACATGACGCTGGGCGGGATCACGCTCACGCAGAACGGCATGCTTAAACAGTCCGGCGACCTGTGGGACATGATCTGGCCGGTCGTCGATGTGATCGCCTATATCTCGCGCTTTTACGCGCTGGAAGCCGGCGACCTGATATTCACCGGCACGCCGGAAGGCGTAGGGCCGGTACAGCCCGGCGACGCTCTTTCGGTGATGATTGCGGGCTTGAGCGACCTCGATGTCGTCATCGGAAAGCCGGCGCAATGACGAAAAAGCCCTTCTACGCCCACCTGTACGTCCAGGTTCTGATCGGAATCGCCCTTGGAGCGGCTATAGGCCTTATCTGGCCGCTGATCGGTTCGCAGCCATGGATGAAGGCTATCGGCGACGCCTTCGTCAACCTGCTGAAGATGATGATCGGCGTGCTGATCTTCTGTACGGTCACCACCGGCATCGGCCATATGAATGCGGCGCGCCAGGTCGGACGCGTAGGTCTGAAAGCCATCGTCTATTTCGAGGTGGTATCGACCCTGGCCCTGGCGCTGGGGCTGATCATCGGCAACCTGGTCCATCCGGGCGAAGGCCTGAACCTGCACGGCGACGCCTCGAAGATCGCCAAATTCGTCTCGCCCGATACGCACGAGACCGTCAGCGACTTCCTGCTGAAGCTGATCCCGGCGACCTTCCTGTCGGGCCTGGCCGAAGGCAATATCCTGCAGGTCCTGGTGGTCGCGGTCCTGAGCGGCTTCGCGCTGATGCGGTTGGGCGATCGCGCAGCCCACATCCGTACGCTGGTCGAGGAAGGCTCGCGCGTTATCTTCGACATCGTCAACATGATCATGCGTGCTGCGCCCATCGGCGCCGGCGCGGCGATGGCGTTTACCCTGGGCAAGTATGGCCCCAGCGTCCTGGGCAACCTGCTGGCGCTGGTCGCGACCTTCTACGCCACCTCGGCTATTTTCATTGTCGTCGTGCTGGGCATTATCGCGGCGCTGGCCGGGTTCTCGATCCTGCGCCTGGTCGCCTTCATTAAGGATGAACTGCTGATCATCCTCGGCACCTCGTCGTCGGAAAGTGCGCTGGCCAGCCTGATGGAAAAGATGGAGCGGCTGGGCTGCTCGCGGCAGGTCGTCGGCCTGGTCATCCCGACAGGCTACAGCTTCAATCTCGACGGCACCAATATCTACATGACGCTGGCCAGCCTGTTCATCTCCGAGGCCATGGGTATTCACCTGACTCTTGAACAGCAACTTATGCTGCTCGTCGTCGCCATGCTGACCTCGAAGGGCGCCAGCGGCGTCACCGGCGCCGGCTTCATCACGCTGGGCGCGACCCTGGCCGTGGTCAACCCCGCCCTAGTGCCGGGTATGGCCATCGTGCTGGGCATCGACAAGTTCATGAGCGAGTGCCGGGCGCTGACCAACTTCGTCGGCAATGCCGTCGCCTGCGTCGTAATCGCGCGGTCGGAGGGCGAGCTTGATCGCGACCGGCTGAGGGCCGGGCTCTCGGGCGTTTCAGATCCGGTGTCGCCGGCCTAGCGCGATGCCGACGCGCTGTTGACGCCGGGCAGGTCAACCGACGGCAGGCCGGCGCTTTCCGACGCTTGCATCGGCGCATTTTCGGAAGCGAACTCCGACGACAGCTCTGTGCCGTTGGACGTCAGGTGTTCGCCCTGCTTGTTGCAGGCGGCGACGGCCACGCTGAGAACGGCAGCGGTGATGGGGAAGAGATAGGATATGAGACGTTTGCGCATGACGGAGCCTCCGGAACCGGCAGCGACTATGCGCGCGAAAAACGGCGGACGCCTGAGGTTTGCGGCCGCCGTTCGGCAAAAAACCGATAAAACCTTCGCCTTGCAGTTTGGTCTTTTGGACAGACCACTACGGTGGTAGGGTCTGGCCAAAACCACAGGAAACGACCATGAGAACGAGCCTTTTCGCGCTGGCCCTAGGCTTCGGAATGATAGCGCTACCATCGCTTGCGCAGGCGCCGAAGCCGCCGGTGACCTTCACGGCCGAACAGGACCATCAGAACATGATGGACCAACTGCATATTACTTCGCTGCGGCCGGGGCCGAGCGGCGACGAGAGTGCGCCGAACGCCGCCAATACCGATGAGGCCAAGGCCAATCCTTATCCCGACTGGCCGGATATCCTGACACTGAAGAACGGCCGCAAGGTTACCACCGCCGACGACTGGTGGAAGCTGCGCCGGCCCGAGATCGTCGAGGATTTCGAACGCGAGGTCATTGGCCGCCAGCCGGCCGACACGCCCAAGGTGACCTGGGCGGTCGCCGCCAGCGAAATGGAGTTCGTCAACTTCAAGCCGGTCATGGTGACGAAGCTGGTCGGTCACGTCGACAATTCGGCCTATCCGCTGATCGACGTCAATATCGACATGATGCTGATCCTGCCGGCCGACGCGGCGAAAAAGCCCGTGCCCGTGCTGATCATGTTCAACTGGGGGCCGCCCAGGTTTCCCGCACCGATGCAGCCCCAGCCCGCCGACATGGCGCGCATCAATGCGGCGCTGAAGGCCGAGCTGGTCGCGCGCGATCCCGGCCTGGCGGACGTCTTCGCCTCGCATCCGGCCTACGACCTGGTGGTCGCCGCGCCGTTCCCGCCGCCGCCCGGCAGCGGCCCGGACGAGCGCATCCAGCAACTGCTGGCTGACGGTTGGGGTGTGGCGGTCATGGACCCGACCAGCGTCCAGGCGGACAACGGCGCCGGCCTGACGCGCGGCATTATCGGCCTGGTCAACGAGGGCCAGCCGCGCAAGCCCGACGACTGGGGCGCGCTTCGGGCCTGGGGTTGGGGTGCCAGCCGCGTGCTCGACTATCTTGCGACCCGACCCGAGGTCGATGCGAAGCATGTCGGCATCGAAGGCGTGTCGCGGTACGGCAAGGCGGCGCTGGTCACCATGGACTTCGACCAGCGCTTCGCCTTCGTGCTGGTCGGGTCGTCGGGCGAGGGCGGCGCCAAGCCGCATCGCCGCAACTTCGGCGAGGCGGTCGAAAGCCTGACGGGCACCGGCGAATATCACTGGATGGCCGGGAACTTCCTGAAATACGGCGGTCCGAAGACCCCGGGCGACCTGCCCGTGGATTCGCACGAACTGATCGCCCTGGCGGCGCCGCGCCCGACCTTCATCTCGTACGGCGTGCCGGAAAAGGGCGACGCCAGGTGGCTGGACCAGCAGGGCAGCTATATGGCCACCGTCGCGGCCGGCCGGGTATGGACGCTGCTGGGCGCGAAGGACCTCGGCGTCGGCAATGACTACAAGACCGTGAAGATGCCGCCGGTGTTGAACGGCCTGCTCGACGGCCAGTTGGCCTGGCGGCAGCACGACGGTGGCCACACCGACGCGCCGAATATGAAGAGCTTCATCCTGTGGGCGGACCGTCAGATGGGGCGGGCGTCCCAGATCAAATAACGATCAAGTAGCCGCTTCGGCGCTGCAAAAACGATTTCGCTTGCAACAGGTTGCGCGCCCTCTCAAAACGGTTGGCAACCTGTCGATGGAGACCGTCCTTGAGCCTGATCGCCGTTGCCGCCCTGGCGGCCGCTTTGCAAACCGCCCCCGCCGGCATCCATCGCTATGAGGCCCTGACCCTGTCGCCCGACGGCAGCCGGACCTCGACCTTTGAACTGGTGAACGGCAGCAGCCATCCGGTGGTGACGATCCGCAATGCCCAGGGCGCGATCGTCGCCACCTCCGATCCCTGCGCCACCTGCCATTACGGCGATGCGGCATGGTCGCCCGACGGCAGGGCGCTGGCGGTGGTGGCGGCCGACGACAAGGCCGGCATGCAAAGCGTCTATGTCGTCGAAGGCGGCAATGTCCGGCTGCTGGCCACGCTGAAAGGGACGCTCGATGCCGTGCGCTGGTCGTCCGACGGCAAGTCGATCGCCGTGCTCGCCGTCGAAAATCCGCACAAGCTGGTCGGCGCGACGCAGGCCGGGGCGAAACAGGTCGGCGAAATCGGTATCGCCGAAGGGATCGACGAGCAGCGCATCGCCGTCGTTCCGGCGGCCGGCGGCGCGCTGAAGATGGTCTCGCCCGGCGACACCTGGGTCTATGAATACGACTGGACGCCGGACGGACAGGGCTTTGTGGCCACGGCGGCCAAGGGCGACGGCGACAACAACTGGTGGACGGCCAGGCTGGAAAGCTTCACGCTGTCGGGTGAGAGCCGCGTCATCGCCGCGCCGGACATGCAGATGAACTATCCGCGCATGAGTCCGGACGGCAAGATCGTCTATATCATCGGCGGGCTGATGAGCGATTTTCCGATATCGGGCGGCGATGTCTTCGCGGTGCCGTTCAACGGCGGCAAGCCCATCAACCTGACCCCCGGCTACAAAGGAACCTTCACCAGTCTGGTCAGCACAAGGGGCGGTCTTTTGGCCTCGCTTGTCACCGGGGGCGAGGTCGGCCTGGCGCATGTCGACATCAGGGGCGTGACGCCGCTGAGCCACGCCGAAATATCGATGAGCGCCGGAGACGCGCGTTTCGCGGCCGACGCATCGGGCAAGACCATGGCGGCGGTCGAGGAATCGTTCGACGCGGCGGCGCATATCGTGCGCGGTCCGTTGTCGGCGCCGGTCGCCATCACCCACGACAATGACGCCCTGAAACCGGAATATGTCGCCAAAAGCGTCGCCTGGAGCAATGAGGGCTTTACGGTCCAGGGCTGGCTGATGGGCCCGAAGACCGAGCCCGGCAAGACCTATCCCATGGTGACGATCGTGCACGGCGGCCCGTCGTCGGCGGTGACGGCGCGCTTTACTACCGGCGGTACGGCGGTCGACCTGGTCAAGGCCGGCTATTTCGTCTTCCAGCCCAATCCGCGCGGTTCCTATGGCCAGGGCGAGGCCTTCGTGTTGTCCAACCGCCGGGATTTCGGCGGAGGCGACTTGCGTGACATCCTTACCGGCATCGATGCTGTCGAGAAGATCGCGCCGGTCGATGACAAGCGTCTCGGCATCATGGGGCATTCCTACGGGGGGCTGATGACCATGTGGACGGTGACGCATTCGCAGCGCTTCAAGGCGGCGGTGGCGGGTGCGGGAATTGCCAACTGGTCGAGCTATTACGGCGAAAACGGCATCGACCAGTGGATGATCCCCTTCTTCGGCGCGTCCTTCTATGACGACCCGGCTATCTACGACAAGCTTTCGCCGATCCGCTATATCAAGGACGCACACACCCCGACCTTCATCTATGTCGGCGAACGCGATGTCGAATGTCCAGCGGCGCAGTCGCTGGAATTCTGGCACGGGCTCAAGGCGATGGGCGTGCCGGTGTCGCTGGTTGTCTACGAAGGCGAAGGCCACGGCATCCGCGCGCCGGAACACGCCAGGGACGTGACGACGCGGACGGTCGGGTGGTTCGATAAGTATTTGAAGTAAGGTGGAAAGAATCTCCTCCCCATGCTTCGCATGGGGAGGAGAAGCGGAACCTATTCCTGCACCAAAACCCGCAACATCAGCTCTTTCCGAAACTGGAAACCGAGCCCTTCATACATGGCAATCGCCACGGCGTTGTCCGCGTAGGTGTGCAGAAACGGCACCTCGCCGCGTTTCAAAATCCGCTCCGCCACCATTCGCAACAGGTTCGACGCCAAACCCCGCCCGCGGAAATCGGGATGCGTACACACCCCGCTGACCTCGGCGAAGCCGTCCATGCGCATACGCTCGCCGGCCATGGCGGCCAGGCGTCCGTCGATCTTCACGCCGATGAAGTTGCCGAATGCATGCGTCCGCGCCGCAAACGGCCCGGGTTTGGTCAATAGCGCCAGGGCCAGCATTTCCGCCGCGTCACCGTCGCTGAGCGGCATGACGTCCAGGGCCTTGCCGCCGGGCGTCATCGCTTGCGCCCACATCTGATGGCACAGGGCGCTTTTCACGACCGTCATCCCGGACGGCAGGGGAAAATCCTCGTCCTCGACGACCCACAAACCGTCGGGGCCGGGCGTAAACGCGGCCAAGGCCGTCAGGGCGTCCGGCGAGCGATCGTGCGACGCGGCAAACGGTCCGTAATCCGGATCGAGCTGCCGCGCTTGCGCGTCGCCCCACGATACGGCCTTCCAGCCGCCGTTCAGTGCGCTCCACACCGGCCGGTCGAGCGGATGTTCAGACACTCTCAACGACCTCGATCTCGGGCTTTCCGTCGACCAGCAGCCGCAACTGCCCGCGTTCGGGCCGCACCAGGCGCACGGGCCCCTGCTTGTCCTCCAGACGCTGGCGCAGCAGGATAAGGCGCGTCTCCAGATTGTCCTTGAGGTCGGGCAGTTTCAGCGCGGTCTCGCGGCGGATTTCGCGGTTGGCGAATTCGCAGCGCCCGCTGTCGGCGTGGCAGCGCACGAAGTGATAGAGCAGCCGCCCGGCGACGCCCTTGATGACATAGTCGTCGTCGATGAAGACGCTGTCGTCGTGCATGAAATAGCGGAACCGGAACCGCCGGCCGCTGTCCGCACGGTCCGGACACGCCGCGCCACCACCCGCAGGGCTGGCTTCGGGCGCCAGTTCCGCCAGCATTAAAGCCGAGGCCAGTTGCCCGGCCACCACCGACAGGGCTTGTTCGTCATCGTGGTCGAAGGCGAAAGAGGTTTCGGATTCGGCGAACACCACGCCGCGCAACTGTCCGCGCGCCAGCATGGGTACGGCCATCTGGCATTGCGGGTGCTCAAGGCCAGGCAGGGGGATCGAACGCCCTTCGCCGCCGGCCGATGCGGCATAGCGCACGGCCGAGCGCATGTCGGCGATACGGATCGGCCGGCGCGACGTCGCTACGCGCCCGATCAGCCCGTCGCCGACGACGATTTCCGCGCCGGCGCCGCGCCGGTCATATCCGCGGCTGGCGATGGTGCTGAGTGCCCTGCCGTCGGCATCGGGCAGCAGGACCATCAGATGGCCGAAGCCCATATCGCGCAGACCATCGAGCGTGGCGTCGAGGATGGCGTCGGCGTCGTCCAGCGCCGAAATGGCCGCACCCAGACTGGCGGCGCGGCCCATCCGGTCGCAGCGCGGACGTGGCGGCGGAGGCGGTTCCAGTGTCGTCGCCGGGTCGACCGGACGGCAGTCCGTCACCTGGTAAATGTCGGCGGTCTTGAGCTTCATCAGGGCGCCGAAGCCGTGCAGTTCGCTGATGACGTCGAGCTGGTTGTCCATGCGCTCGAAGATCGGGCCCGAGTCGAGCGCTTCCTTGAAGCTGAGGTCGAGCATGTATTGCTGGCCGGTGCGCGCGTCGAGCACCAGGACGGTCGCCACGCCCTGGCTGCGCACATTGGCGATGGTCTTCGAGAAATACTGGTTCGACATGGCAACGTGGCTGTCGTCGACATAGTAGACGTGCGACAGGTAGCTGACATTGGGGATGCCTTGCGCATCGACCGTGCCCACGACGGACGGGATGATGCCTTCGAAGGCATCGCGCAGGTCGCTGAGCCGGATCATGCCGGGGCGCCTATACGGGCGCCGGCGGCGGGGCCGGGCGTCTGTTCGAAGACCTCGGTAATGCGCATGCGTACGCGCACCAGGCCGTCGACCGTATACATGTGCGACAGTTGCTGGCGTGTCGAGCCCAGCGTATTGAGCAGGCCCAGCATGCGGTCGATGTGCAGCCGGCCGCGCGCCACGTCGCAGTCTTCGGCGCGATCGATCGTCTCGACCGGGCCCTTGACCTGATAGCTGACATAGGTCCCCGGATGCGTGGCCGTCACGGCGACGATCGCGCCGGGTTTCAGCGCGCGCATGAAGTCCAGCCACAGGGCCGAGGCCACGAAGATATCGAGGTGCCCGCTGTCCGCATCGAGATTGACGCCGATGGCGCGCGCGATCGCCGCGCGGAAGCGGTCGTCGCGCACGGCCAGGATCGGCATCAGCGGTCCGGCAAAGTGCTCGGCCAGTTGCGGTGTCATTGCGGCAGTCAAGGAAATCCCCCGGGGAGTCGCCGGTAATCTAGCCGCTTAGGAGGTTTTTAGGAATAGGGGCGGGGCCTTAGCAACCATTTAGGATGCAGGGTTTTGCAACTGAGATTAGAGCACTCGTCCAACAGAGACACATAACAAGGAGAGTGCACGCGTGCCCGATACCCAATCCGTCCATATTGATAATAGCCCGGTGATCGCCGACCTCAACGGCCGTCATGACCTTTACGGTCTGGTGCACAAGGCGCTGCGCATGGCGCAATGCCAGATGCTGGTCCGTCTGGGCCAGTTCGATTTCGTCCACGGCAATGTCCGCGGCCTGGTCGAAGAGCTGCGCGGCCTTCTGGCCATGGGCGCCGGCCACATCGCCCATGAGGAGGCCCACATCCACGGGGCGCTGGAGGCCAGGGCGCCGGGGGGCACGTTGGTACTGGACGAGCAGCACGTCAGCCACCGCGCCCAGTTCGCGGTGCTGGAAGCCTTGCTGGCTGAGCTCGAAATGGCCGAGGCGCATCATCGTGCGGCGATCGGCCGGCGGCTTTACCTCGGCTATTCGCGCTTTATCGCCGAGGATTTCGAGCACATGCTGGAAGAAGAGACTGTGACGGCGCCGCTTTTGTGGTCGCTGTTCGATGACGGTGAAATCCGTGGCATCGAAGGCGCCATCGTCGGCTCGATTCCGCCGGAAAAGAAGATCATGTTCATGCGGCTGATGATCCCGGCGGCCAACCGCGACGAGCGTCTGAACCTCTTGGCCGGCATGAAGCTGCACGCGCCGAAGGAAGTGTTCACGGCCGTGCTGGAAATGGCCGCGCGCCCGACTCTCGGCGCCGACGACATGGCCGATCTGGAACGCCGCCTGGCCCTGATCCAGGTGGTGCCTCACTAACCTCACTCTTCCACGGCTTCGCCGCTGGACGGTGTTTGATTTAGCGGCGAATCTTGGCCCTCCCTGCGGAGCCAGGGCTATCGCATATGGAATTTGCGGGGTTCGTTTTATTCTTCCTCTCCCCTTTTTAGGGGAGAGGGTAGGGTGAGGGGGAAACCGTCAGCAGATACGCGCGCGCAAGATGCCGGATTTACCCCTCATCCGACCCTTCGGGCCACCTTCTCCCCTATTCAAGGGGAGAAGGAAAAAGTAATGCGCCCACTTGGAATGCCATATGCGATGCCCCTGCTGCGGAGCGGGGAGCGGGGAGCGGGGACCGCCGAAGGCGGTGGGCGGGGTGCGACGGTGCAGCCAGGCCTTTAGCGTCAGTACCAAGCGCGTGCCTGCGAACGCGCAAGTTTGGTATCAGAAAGAGACGCAGGCTGGCTCAAAAACCATGCCATCCATACCATCCACAGCCGTATTGCCTTCTCACATCAATGTGGCTTGACCCCGACGCCCCGCTCTCGCCAAATACGAGAAATCCCCTTTTCGAGTAAGGTTTCTGCGTATGCGTCTATATGAATCGGCCTGGGTCCTGATCGAGGGCCAAGAACAACCCGTGCAGGTCTCGCGAGACCGCAACAACGCGGCCGCGTTCAATGTCGGCGACTGGCAGTACGACATCGACGGCCGCCCGATGAAGACCAATCCCGACGCCCCACGCCTGCTCAAGATCCTGAGCCTCCAGGCCGCGCGCGAAGCCGGCCTGCGCCAGGATTATAATAAGGACATCACGATCGGGATTTGAGGGCGCGTTCGTCGTAACTCACCAAAATTGATCTTCGCGCCGTCCGGCAGGTCTTTGATTTGCAGGTGAATGTCTGCCAGAAACGCATAATTCACGTCGATATCGAGCGGGGCGATATTGTCGACGTCGTATTGGCCGCTGAGCACGGGCTTTATCTTAGAGCTGTCGCATTGCAAGGGGGGGCATTCCGGCGGCCATACAGGCATCAACCAGCAGAATCATCAGCCGGTCATCGGCATTGTTGCCCTGATCGGTCCTGATGTAGAAATTGTCCTGGCCGTCGGCGATTCGGCGCAGTTCGTTGGCGCTGACATCGATTTAATGAATCGAGCCGCACCCAAATACGACGATGAGGTCGCCAAAGCGGTTCATCATCCAGACTGTATATTCCGGCGGCAAGGGCGGCAGCCACTCCGCGAGAAGCTTGCCCAGTCCATTCCGTCGTGGCTGATCAGGTAGTCGTTAATGTTCATTGGCCCCCTTCTGGCTGAGCTTCAGATGGCGCCTTTTGGGTAAACTTCTCGGTTGCGATTCGCCCGCTTTCCGGTTATCAAAAATAAAAATTTCATAAGGATGATCTGAGTTTTGAGCTTAAATATTCAAACTTCTAAATGAGAGTCGAATGCCAAACGAAGCACAAAAAAAATTTTGGGCATTAGTGGCGACGTCGCCCCAGGCTGTAATATGCATAGCTCTTTCGTCGTTTCTTGGTTATGGAATTTCTTTTATAATATTTGATTATCGGAAGAAGGTTGTTCAAAATTCTCACTATATGTTTCATGTATCGATCGGTTTAGGATATACTGCGGTAATATTTTGCCTGGTGAATTGCGATATACTGAAACATGAGCTGACTTTTTCACAATTGTCTGCTCGGATGCCACTTACCCTTTTAGTTTCATTTGCGGTCGGTTTTTTGGTTTTAATCGGCGGAACTATATGGAAAGAAATGTCTAGCCCGTATGTTGGGGCAGGTGCGCGCGGCAGGAAGTCGAAATGACAAAAGTAATAAGTGTTGTGAGCGGCAAAGGGGGAGCGGGGAAAAGCCTGTTGACGGCTGTTCTTGGACGTGCGGTTGCGCGTGAAGGAAGCCGTGTACTACTAATTGATATGGATATATTTGTACGAGGATTAACGGTTCTATTGTTTGGTTTCGGTAAACCTGACAAATCACGGGGTAAATACACGACGTCTGATTTGATGGGTGTATTTGAAAAAAGCAGTCAGGATAAGAGGCCATTGCCGACGGATAGTGGAAAGTATTTAATTCAACGCTTCTTTGAGTGTGATGTTCTTCCGGCTGTCGATAACATCGGTGCGCCATTAGATTACGATGATGAAAATTTGAGTAATGAACAATTTTGTAGGCGGCAGGTATCTGAACTTGTTAATTCCCTTCAGGGGGAATACGATTATATATTCTTAGACAATCGCGCTGGAATGGATAGTTTGGTGGCTGCGACATGCTATGTCGCCGATATCGTTTTGTCAGTTGCGGAAGACGATGACGTTGGTCGCCAAACCAATGTGAATTTGGTGAGATTTCTTCATTCGAGAAAATATGCGCGTGTAATATACACGATAATCAACAAGGGAAGAAATATAAAGGTATATGAAGACGTTGTCGATAGATCTCGGTACGCAGATGAATTTTCCACATTGGGGATAATCCCTTTTGATATAGAGATTTTGGATGAATTTGGCAGTGAATCTTTTTGGTCTGCTGTAAATTCTACTTTATATTTTATGGCAATTATAAGGGTATGGAACAACTTGGCGAAGTTTGAGCAGACGGTAAATTTATCTGAAAAAAAATATAACTTTCCTCCTAAGGTATTTATGAACCCGTCGCAGGGCAGGTTAACTTTTCCTGAAAGAATGTTAAGAATATATAGCATACTATTCATAATATCCGGTGGAATATACTGGATTTATGATCAGCTGCGGCAGGGATACCATTTGGAAAAAATGTATCCAGAGTTAATTTTTATATTTGGAACTTTAATGTTGGTGCTCTCTACGTCTGGTTTTCAGTCGTTTATCCGTGATAGTTTTAATTTCGCTGATTATAGAATGCGCCGTTCACGATACCCAAGGGACACTTAGGCCTAGGATTAGCAATAGCCTGTATGAGGGTGTTATATAGAATTGTCTCGCACCCGCGAAAATAATCCACTCCCTCCTCTGGCAATTGCGAGCGGATTCGGGTATATAGCGCCCAAAATCGACATCCCTATCCGTCTCCAAGCCTCTCACGGATGAGAGGCTTTTGTTGTATGCAAAGGCTTTCATGAACCTGCGTAACATCGCCATCATCGCTCACGTCGACCACGGGAAGACCACCCTTGTCGACGCCCTCCTGGCCCAGTCGGGCGTTTTCCGCGCTAACGAAGCGACGGTCGAACGCGCCATGGACTCCAACGACCAGGAACGCGAGCGCGGCATCACCATCCTGGCCAAGTGCACCAGCGTCCTGTGGAACGGCAAGGCCGGCGAAACCCGCATCAACATCATCGACACCCCGGGCCACGCCGACTTCGGCGGCGAAGTCGAACGCATCCTCGGTATGGTCGATGGCTGCGTCATCCTGATCGACGCCGAAGAAGGCGTCATGCCGCAGACCAAGTTCGTGCTGGGCAAGGCGCTGAAGCTGGGCCTGCGCCCCATCCTCTGCATCAACAAGGTCGACCGTCCGCACGCCGACCCGGACCGCGTGCACAACGAAGCCTTCGACCTGTTCGCCGCCATGGGCGCGACGGACGAACAGCTCGACTTCCCGCACATCTACGCTTCGGGCAAGAACGGCTGGGCGACGATGGACATGAACACGCCGTCGGAAACCCTGGCGCCGCTGTTCGACCTGATCGTCGACCACGTGCCGCCGCCCGCCGCGCAACAAAAGACCGCCGAGCCCTTCCAGATGCTGTCGGTGCTGATCGAAAGCGATCCGTTCCTGGGCCGCATCCTGACCGGCCGCATCGCCTCTGGCAAGGCCGTCCCCGGCCTGGCCATCAAGGCGCTGGACCGCAACGGCAATGAAATCGAGCGCGGCCGCATCACCAAGGTCCTGGCCTTCCGCGGCCTGAAGCGCCAGCCGATCGACGAGGGCGCCGAAGCCGGCGATATCGTCGCCATCGCCGGCCTGTCGAAGGCGACCGTCGCCGACACCCTGTGCGACATGTCGCTGACCGACGCGCTGCCCGCCCAGCCGATCGACCCGCCGACCATCTCCATGACCGTGTCGGTCAATGACAGCCCGCTGGCCGGCCGCGAAGGCGACAAGGTCCAGTCGCGCGTCATCGCCGCGCGCCTGCAGAAAGAAGCCGAATCGAACGTCGCCATCCGCGTCACCGAAACGGCCGAAAAGGACGCCTTCGAAGTCGCCGGCCGCGGCGAACTGCAACTGGGCGTGTTGATCGAAAACATGCGCCGCGAAGGCTTCGAAGTCGCCATCTCGCGTCCGCGCGTGGTGTTCAAGAACGATCCGGAAACCGGCGAGCGCCTGGAGCCGATCGAAGACGTCGTGATCGACGTCGACGACGAATATACCGGCGTCGTCATCGAAAAGCTGTCGGCGCGTAAGGCCGAGCTGAAGGACATGGGCCCGTCGGGCGCCGGCAAGACGCGCATCACGCTGAAATCGCCGTCGCGTTCGCTGATCGGCTACCAGGGCGAATTCCTGACCGACACGCGCGGTTCGGGCGTGCTGAACCGCGTCTTCTCGCACTATGAAGGCTACAAGGGCGCCATCGACCAGCAGCGCAAGGGCGTGCTGATCTCGAACTCGGACGGTGAAACGGCGGCCTACGCCCTGTGGAACCTGGAAGAGCGCGGCACCATGTTCGTCGGCGCCGGCGAAAAGACCTATATGGGCATGATCATCGGCGAAAACTCGCGTTCGGACGATCTGGACGTCAACCCGATGAAGGCCAAGCAACTGACCAACGTCCGCGCCTCGGGCAAGGACGAGGCCGTCCGCCTGACGCCGCCGCGCCGCCCGACCCTGGAGCAGGCGATCGCCTACATCGAGGACGATGAGCTGGTGGAAGTGACGCCGAAGTCGATCCGCCTGCGCAAGCGCGAGCTGAACCCGAGCTTCCGCAAGAAGCGCGTCAAGGAAGATGCATAAATGCAAACGGCCCCGGAAACGGGGCCGTTTTCTTTTGAGATAAGGGAATGTGGCCCGCCCCGGGACGAGGCGGACCGGTATTCTTAAGCCCAGGCCGTAGCGTTCAGACTGCCTTTGGCGACGTGCAGGGCGTTGGTGCCGTCGCCCTTTGCCCGGACCTTGACGGTGTGCGAGCCGGCCGCGACGCTGAAACGCCAGCTTGCCGAGACGCCGTGGAAGTTGCCGTCCGGAACCAGGCGCTGTTCGCTGTTCAGGTCGTCGGCGCCGTCGATGGACAGCAGGACCGAGCCGGTTCCGCCGGTGCCGAACATCGAGGCCAGACCGGTGAACTGTGCGTCGACGAATCCGGCCTTGGGGGACGTGATCGTGACGGCGTAGCTGCCGAGGTCGGCATAGCTGCTGCTCGTCACCGACGTATCCGAAGCGGTTTCATAAGGCGCCGCTACGTTCGCCGAATAGAGGCGAACGCCGTCTTGGTAGCGGAGGCCGGAATGGGTCTGCACCACCGCACCGGCAAAGGCGGGAACAGGCGCGCCGTCGTCTGTCTGGAACGGGCTGAAGGTGGCGGTGCCCGTCCAGCCGCTGCCGGCCATGGCGCCCCGCGTCATGCCCGTGCCGGCAACCCAGATTTCCTTCGGGAAGGAGGGCGTACCGGGCCAGGGCGAGAGGTAGACGTCGTAGCCAAGGATCTGCCACTTGCCGGCCGACAGATCGGTCGCGAAGGTCCCCGAAAGGTGGGCGGTCAGGCACTTGTAGAAGGCGCCGTTCACCAGCACCTTGTCGTTGACGGCATAGCTGGTCGCCGTGGCCCAGGCGCCGCGATTGGTCAGCGACTGGAACATCGGGTTGCACAGACCGCCATAGATCTGGCAGTTGTCGGCGCCGATGAACTGGAAACCGTGATAGCCAGCACCGCCGCCATAGCTGATTTCACATTCGCGGAACACCCAGCGCGCGCAGTCCGGCTTACCCGAAGGATCGCCGGTGACGCCGGAGGTCAGGGTGACGCCGGTACAGTTGAAATCGTTGGCGCGGGAAATGACCAGATGGTCGTGCACGACGCTGGCCGAACCGTAGACATAGCCGGAGCCGAAGTCGGATCGCGTCGTGCCGTTCAGCGCGACGGTCAGGTAATTGCGGATGGTGCAATTCGCCGTGCCGCCGACACAGACGTGAATCCAGTTCTGGCCATAGCTCTTGAGATTGCAGTCGAAGTCGATGGCTTCGAAGAATAGGTTGTGCAGCGGGCCGCGGAATTCCCAGGCATAGTCCGAGACGACCGACGCCGGATCGTAGAGCAGGCGCGACGGGCCGTTGTTTTCGACATTGGTGAAGTCGGCGCCGAGGCCCGAGCCCAGGCCCGTGAAGGTGATGCGGTGATGCTTGGTCGACTGCGTGGTGCCGGCGCCATTGCCGATGATCAGCTTCTGCGTATGGCGCAGCGTGCCCGGGATGAAGATCTTGCCGCCGCCAAGCGCGTCGACGGCGTCGATGCAGTTGACCAGTGCCGTGTAATCGTCGGTGCTGCCGTCGCAGGCTGCGCCCCACCAGCGCACATCGTAGGCGCCGTTGAAAATGCGCTTCCAGCGGACGGTACCCGCAACGATCACCGTGCCGCCATTGTCGCTGGACGTGGTGTCGGCGGTATCTCGGTAAAACGTGCCCGCTATGCCCTTTGCGCTGATGGCGACGACATTGGGTGTCCCCGCATAGCTTCTGAGAGTGGAATAGCTGGCGAGGATTTCGACATTATCAACCATGAACCGGTCTCCTGAGTGGCTGGTTAGAACGACACGGCCATCTGGGGGTGGGCAGACACAGTTCCGCATACCGGCGGGCTTCACCTGCCGTGGAAAAAGGGCTAAAGAAACGCCATGACCTCACCTTACGACGAAACTACCGATCCCGATGTTCGCGTCGCTCGCCTCGAACGCGCGCTTGTCGAACACGACGGCATCCTGATCGCCGAGCTCGACGGCTTTCTGGCCGCGCTCTGGCTGCTGCCTCAGGAGGCGCCGGCCGGGAAATGGCTGCCGATCGTCTTCGGCTGGGGCAAGGACGAAACCTACCAAGGCGATTCGGCCGCCGATATCGAATTGGCCAAGCTTATCGCCGACCATTATAACGGCGTCGGCTTCGAGCTGCGCTCGGGCGCCTACAGCCCGGTCTATATGGCGCCCGACGACGAGGCGGACGACGAAGTCATCTGGCAGCCGTGGGCCCAGGGCTTCGGCGCGGCGGTCGGGGAATTTTCCGAAGGATTCGAATCCCTCGTGGCGGCGGAAACCGAAGCCGGGGAAGCGTTTCGCATGCTGGTCGCGCTGATCGGCGTCGCCATGGAAGATCCGGACGTCGCCGAGGACATGGGCGAAGAGAATATGGCCGAACTGGCCGCAGCCGCCCCCGACCTGATCACGGAATGCGTTTACGCGCTCTATGACGCCAAGCTGGAAACCTCAGGCGCCTTGCAACCGCGCACGGTGACGTCGGTCGGCCGCAACGATCCATGCACGTGCGGATCGGGCAAGAAGTTCAAGAAGTGCTGCGGGGCCGGAGAATAGTCAAAAATTTGGCGTGAAGCTGGCCGGATTGGCGCGGTCCCATTCGCGCTTCAACCGGTCCTCGACCTCTCCCCACAGCAGGGCGCCGGGTTCCAGGTGGCGATAGGCGACGTCGCCGCGCACCACCTCGCCATTGGCTGCGCGGATATGCAGGTGCCAGGGCCGGATTTCGGACGGATGTTTCAGTCCCGCCGCACCCAGCATTTCGGCCAGGGCCCGCATGGTGTTGCGGTGATAGGTATGGACGCGCTTCATCTTGTCCGAGACAACCAGTGCGCGGGCGCGGCCCTTGTCCTGCGTCGCCACGCCTGACGGGCAGTGGTTGGTGTGGCAGGCCCGTGCCTGAACGCAGCCGACGGCGAACATGAAGGCGCGGGCCGCCATGACGTAGTCGGCCCCCAGTGCGTGGATGCGGCAGAAGTCGAAGGCCGATACGATCTTGCCCGAGGCGCCCAGCCGAATTTTCTGGCGCAGGCCGGCGCCGGTCAGGGCGTTGTGCACGAAGCTCAGGCCTTCGACCAGCGGCAGGCCGACATGGTTCGACAGCTCGACGGGCGCAGCGCCCGTGCCGCCTTCGCCTCCGTCGACGACGATGAAGTCGGGCGTCACGCCCGTGTCGAGCATGGCCTTTATCAGGGCCAGGAATTCGAAGCGGTGGCCGACGCACATTTTCAGGCCGACCGGCTTGCCGCCCGACAGGTCGCGCAGGCGCGTGATAAAGCCCATCAGTTCCAGCGGCGTCGAGAATTCCGGATGGCGCGCCGGGGAAATGCAGTCGCGCGTGCGGTCGATCAGGCGCGTGCGCGCGATCTCGGCCGTGATCTTGGCCTTGGGCAGCACGCCGCCGTGGCCGGCCTTGGCGCCCTGGCTGAGCTTGATCTCTATCATCTTGACCTGGTCGGTCCGGGCGGTCCTGGCGAACAGCTCGGGGTCGAACTTGCCGTCCCTGGTGCGGCAACCGAAATAGCCCGAAGCGATCTGCCAGATGATATCGCCGCCGCCTTTGCGGTGATACTTGCTGATCGAGCCTTCGCCGGTATTGTGCGCGAAATTGCCGAGTTTTGCGCCCCGGTTGAAGGCCTGGATGGCGTTGCCGCTGACCGATCCGAAGCTGGTGCCCGAGATGTTGAGCACCGAGGCGCGGTATGGCTTCAGACATTGCGGTCCGCCGATATCGATGCGGAAATCGTGGTCGGTATTGTGCACCGGCGCCATGGAGTGCGAGATCCAGCCGTAACCCACGGCGTTGACGTCGCGGATCGTGCCGAAGGGCAACTGATCGGGCGCGCCCTTGGCGCGGCGATAGACCAGGGCGCGCTGTTCGCGTGAGAACGGTACCGGGTCGCGGTCGTCCTCGATCATGTACTGGCGGATTTCCGGGCGGATGGCCTCGAGCCAGAAACGGAAATGCCCGATGATCGGATAGTTGCGCAGGATCGAATGCTGGGTTTGCAGCATGTCGAGCAGGCCCACCAGGCTAAGCGGCCCCAGGACGGCCAGCGCCCACCACGCGAGCGGCGACCAAAGCCAACCGGCCACGCCGGCGGCGACCGTCAGCAGCCACGTCACTTGCAGTACGAAAAAACGCGAAATCACGCTCGCCCCCTAAGGCCCAACTCAGATCACAGCGGCGTCACACTAATGCCGCTATGCGACGGATTGATAAAAGCGGTTGCAAAGCTTGTGTTTGGTATCGATCTTGCTCTAGCTTGATCGTCGTTTTGACGTCGCGTGAGGTACGATAATGGTGGATCGCCGGTATATTCTGGGCGCTTTAGGGGCTTTGATCGGCACGGCGGCGACCGATGCTATCGCCAAGGCCAAGCCCAAGAAGGCGGCCGCCAAGAAGGGCGCGTCCTCGAAATCGACCAAGGGCAAGAAGGGTAAGCCCGAGCCCAAGGGCAAGAAAGGCAAGCACGGCAAGCCCGAACCGCGCCACGTCGTCGAAACGCCCCGCGAACCGCCGCCCCCGCCGGTACCCGAAGTGTCTTCACCTGAGGCCACGGCCGCGCTCACCACGGCCTTCGACCAGATCCTCAAGGAACAGTTCCTGGCCCAGCCGACCGTCGTGACGGGGCTCGGTTTCGACAAGGGCGAATATGCTTCGGCGAAGTCGCGGATCGAGGACCGGTCCGAAGCCTCCAAGGCCAGCAATATTTCCCGCCTCAGCCGCGCCGTACAGGCGCTGAACACCGTCGACCGCGACCAGCTGTCGGCCAATGACCGCATCCAGTACGACAGCGTGCGCTGGGATTACGCCACCCAGCTGCAACTGGCGCAGGGCTTCGCCTACGGCGACTACGGCGCCTATTCGTGGGGTTTCGCGTCGCCCTACGTCATCAGCCAGCTGTCGGGCGCCTACCAGTACGTTCCGGATCTTCTCGACAGCCAGCACACCATCAAGACGCGTGGCGACGCCGAGGCCTATCTTACGCGCCTGGACGGTTTTGCCCGCGCGCTCGATCAGGAGGCCGAACGTTTCCGGCTCGATCTCGGCCGCGGCGTCGTGCCGCCCGACTTCGTGATCAATGCGGCATTGAAACAGCTTACGGCGTTGCGTGACGGCGATCCGGCCAACAATACGCTGATCAATTCGCTCGATCGCCGCACCACGGCGGCCGGTATCGCCGGCACGTGGAAGGACGATGCGGCGGCCAGGGTCAACGGGCCGGTCAAGGACGCCCTGACGCGCCAGATCGACCTTTTGACGGGTACGCTGCCCAATGCGAAGCACGATGCCAGCGTGCGCAACCTGCCGAACGGCGATGCCTATTACGGGCTGTGCGCCAAGCTTGGCACGTCGACCGACAACGCACCGCGCGAAATCCACCTGCTGGGGCTCGACCTGGTCGGCAAGCTGTCGGACGAAATCGACCGCCGTCTGCGCCAGCTCGGCCTGACCCAGGGGGCCGTCGGGGCGCGCATGAACGCCATGTATGTCGACCCGAAATACATCTATCCCAATACCGACGAGGGCAAGGCCAAGCTGCTGAGCGACCTCAACGCCAAGGTGGCGGTCGTCCAGGCCCGGTTGCCTCAGTATTTCGGCGTGCTGCCCAAGGCCAGGGTGACCATCCGCCGCATTCCGGCCGAAACCGAAGCCGGCGCGCCGGGCGGCTATTATCAGCCGGGCTCGATCGACGGTTCTCGGCCGGGCGTCTACAATATCAACCTGCGCGACACGGCCAATACCCCGAGCTGGACCCTGCCGACCCTTACCTATCACGAGGCCATTCCAGGGCACCACCTGCAGGGTACGATCCAGAACGAGGCGCAACTGCCGACCATCCGCAAGATCCAGGGCTTCAACGCCTATATCGAAGGCTGGGCGCTCTATGCTGAACAGCTGGCGGGTGAGATGGGGCTGTACGATAACGATCCGGCCGGCCGCATCGGCTATCTGCACGACGCGCTGTTCCGCGCCGTCCGCCTGGTCGTCGATACCGGCATCCATTATCTCGGCTGGAGCCGCGAACAGGCCATCACCTATATGATGGACGCCACCGGCGACAGCGAAAGCGCGGCCGCGGCTGAGGTCGAACGTTACTGCGTCTGGCCGGGACAGGCGCTGGGCTATATGGTCGGCAAGCTGACCTGGCTGCGCCTGCGCGACGCCGCCAAGGCCAAACAGAAGGGCGCGTTCGACATCAAGGCTTTCCACGATGCCGGCCTGACCGCCGGTTCGGTGCCGCTTTCGGTGCTGGAACAGGTGTACCACGCCCGAAACATGATCTGATACGGTACCCCGTGCACGTGATGGATGCTTTCTTCGCGGCACGATTGACAAAGTCGTGATTTAAGACTTACCCTGCGTCAGCATACGGGGGCGTATGCCGGCCGCGAAAGCGTGCGTCCGGTGCTTTTTCCCTGCGACTTCATTGCATTGGACCGGCCGCGACGGCGGGCCTGTCAATCATCGTGCGTACGCGTTTTCTTACGAATTTGATCCGGGCAGAACGCAAAGGATTTCCCATGACGCGCATTTCACGCCTTGCGGCGCTTTTTATCGTGCTTGTCTGCGGCCTGGGCGCCGCGGCGGCCCAGGCCTTTCCTTCCCTTGTTTTCGTCCAGGGCAGCGGCGAATTCCAGTCCTTCCCCCAGACCCTGACGGTCGAGGCCCCGCAGGCCCTGACCCTGCAATGGACCAACGACCAGGCCGCGGCGACAGGCGCGCACTGGCAGGTGGTCGACCAGGCCGCGCCCGGTACGGTGCTGGCCAGCGGCGAGGTCACCCCGGCGCCGGCAGTCGGCCATCTCACGCGGTTTTCGATCGCCGCCAATACCTTCCTCAAGGCGTCGACGGCCAAGACCCTGACCTTCGTCATCTCCATCCAGCCGCATAATGCCGGCAATGCCGCCCTCGGCGCGCCCGCCACGGTCACCATCACCGAAACACCGGCCGGGCCGCCGCCCAAGCCCGTGACCTTCGGCCCGTCGGCCGTCTTCCCGACCGCCGTCATCACCAATTATGACGAAAAGATCGGCGTGGTGCAGGGGACGCAGCTGCATTTCGCCGGCGGCACCGTGACCCTGCGCGTCAGCAATCCCGGCAAGGTCAAGACCGACCCTATGTGGCTGGGGCTCAACGACCAGAACCAGCTGATGCGCCAGGACAGCCAGAAGGTGGCGATTCCGGCCCTGGCGCCCGGCGCATCGCAGACCGTCAGCGTGCACATGAACGCCATCCTGATGCCGCCGACCTCGCAGACGCCGGAGGATGCGCAGTATGCGCAATGGTATCGCGACTATGACCAGCATTGCGGCGTCGAATTCCATGTCGTCATGGACTGGCGCGGGCCGCAGGCCGAGACGCCGATCGGCGAGCACAAGGAGGCCCTGCTGAAAGAGGCCAATGGCTTCGACCAGCCCAGCCTGCCGATCTGCGACGCTACGCAATGCATCGTGGCCTGCGATTTCGCCAAGGCGATCGACAAATCGCTGTCCGGCAATGTGGTCGGCTATGCCTACTTCGTCGGGCGCGACGCCAAATTCGGCAGTGGCGGCAAGGCGCGCACCAAAGCCAACGACGCCGACTATATCTTCGAGCCTTCGACCAAGATCACGGTGGCCAGCGTCAGCAAGCTGGTGACCGCCATCGCGACCGTCCGCTTGCTCGATGAAAAGCGGGCCATGCTGCCGAAGGGGCTGAATACGCCGATCGGTCCGTTCCTGCCGTCCGAATGGAACCCTGGCAGCACGGTCAAGGCGATCACCTTCCGCCAGTTGCTGTCGCAGACCAGCGGCATCAAGGACTACGGCAATATCGACCAGACCTATGGCGCGCTGCAGAGCTTCTATACCCAGTCGGTCGATCCGAACGGGGGACAGACCTGCCAGAACGCCAAGGCGAAAAACGTAGCCAACCCGATCAATCCCAAGGACCATACCTTCTGCTACAGCAACTATAACTTCGCCATCCTGCGCCTGATCCTGCCGAAACTGGCGGGGCTGCAGGAGCCTGTCGCCCTGCCGCTGATCAAGGGGCCGATCCTGGCGCAGGAATACGTCAAGCTGGTGCAGCAGAAAGTCTTCGATCCGGTCGGTGCGGCGAATGTCAGCTGTTCCCCGCCTGGCGGCAACGCCATCTATGCCTACGCCTATCTCAATCCGGTCAATCGTCCGGGCTACGACTTCGGCGACAATATCTCGATCTGCGGCGCCGCCGGCTGGTATCTGACGGTCGAGGACATGGCCAAGGTGATGAAGAGCCTCAATGCTGGCGACGGCAAGATCCTGGCCAAGACGCCGACCAAGGACCTGTTCCAGACGATGAAAACGGCGCAACTGGGCTTCGATACACCCTTCAATTCCGGGCCGGGCGGCTATCTCGAGTCGGAGAAGAATGGCGGCTGGAGTGCAAACTGCGATTCCAACGGCAATAATTGCGACCAGATCAGCACCTCGGTCGCTGTCTATGGGCCGGGCGTCATCGGCATCCTGTTCATGAATTCGAACATTGTCGGCGGGACGGAGTCGGGCAAGGGCGCCAGAAACGTCCTCGACGACGCCTATTACGGATCGCTCAAGCCGAAGAAATAGGCGGGAAGACGCACGCGTTACGGGCCGCAACGGATAATCGCGTTGCGGCCCTTTTGTTATACGAAGTGCGACAGGATCAGAACGAAGATCAGGCCGAAGATGCCGACCAGACCCTCCATCAGGGTCCATGACCGCAGGGTGTCCTTGATCGACAGGCCGAAATATTCCTTGAACATCCAGAAGCCGGAATCGTTGACGTGGCTGAACATCAGGCTGCCGGCGCCGATCGCCAGGACCATGAGGTTCGGGTTGACGCCCGTGGCGGCGACCAGCGGCGCCACCAGACCTGCCGCCGTCAGGCCGGCGACGGTGGCCGAACCCAGCGAGACGCGGATAATGCCGGCCATCATCCAGCCCAGCACCAGCGGCGGCACGGGCAGGACCGCCAGCATGGTGCCGAGCAGCGCGCTGACGCCGGAATCGACCAGCACCTGTTTCAGTGCGCCGGCACCGGCGATGATCAGCAGTATGGGGGCAATTTCTCTCAGGGCGGAGCCTGAGTTTTCCATCAGGCCGCGGAAATTGGCGCCGCGCGCCAGGCCCAGTGTCACGCACGCGATGATCAGCGCCGCCAGCATGACAATGCTGGGATTGCTGAGGAAGGCCATCAGCGGGGCATAGGGCTTGGGCACCCAACCCGACATGGTGACGATGGTCGTGCCGGCCAGCAGGATGACCGGCAGCAGCGCCGTCAGGAAGCTGTTGAAGGCGCCTGGCAGTTCGGCATCGGACTTCTGCACGGCGACGAACAGTTCCGGCGGATTGGCCTTGATGCCCTTGACGGTCATGGCGAACAGCGGGCCTGCGACCAGAAGCGTCGGTATCCCGACGATCAGGCCGTAGATCAGGGTCAGGCCGAGATCGGCGTGGAACATAGGCACGATAGCCGTGGGCGAGGGATGCGGCGGCAGGAAACCGTGGGCGATCGAAAGGCCGCACATCAAGGGAATGGCCAGCCATACCAGGGGTTTGCCGGACTGGCGCATCAGCGAAAAGATCAGCGGCACCAGCAGCACGAAGCCGACATTGTAGAACAGCGGGATGCCGACGATAAAGCCGGTCAGTGTCAGGGCAATGCTCATCCGGTTGGCGCCGAACAGGGAAATCAACGACCTGGCGATGCGCTGCGCCGCGCCGGAGTCGGCGATCAGCTTGCCGAACATGGCGCCCAGCGCCAGCAATATGGCCAGCGACCCGGTCATGTCGCCGACGCCTTTTTCGATCGACTTCATGACGCCGTCGAGCGGCATGTGCAGGGCCAGGGCGGCGCCGATCGACACGACGACGAAGGCGATCAGCGGCTGGATCTTCAGCCAGGCGATCAGCACGATAAGGACGATAACCGCGGCTGCGACGCAGAACAGCGCCCAGTTCGGGTCGTTGAGGACCGGTGTCATATGCTCGTTCTCCCTCAGGCGCGCGCACGCGTCCTTTTCCCCACGGTCTTTGCCGCTTATGCCGCCGACACTAGGCGAGAACGATTACAACGGCAATGGGGCTCACCTGCCGGGCGCGGCGGTCAACGCCGCCTGGGTCTGTGGCAGGGCCAGGATATCGGCGCACGGCACGATCTTTCCGGGCTGGGCGATGGCGGTGATATAGGCCCGGACGCTGGGGGCATAGTTGTCGACGTAGCGGCTCCGCGTCTTGCCGGGGATCAGCGAGAAGCTCTGATCGACCAGGGTCTGGGCGCCGATATAGTCCTTTACCTCCGAGGCGTCGGCAAAGCCCGAGAAGTCGAAATAGCAACGCTTATGGGCGAACGGCATGACCTGGCGGATGAAGTCGGCGGCAGACTGCGGCTGGAGGTCCGGGCCTCCGTGTGGGCTGAGCACGGGGGTCTGCGGCCCGTAATTGATCTCTTCGACCGTATCCATGACCCCCATTCGGCCGTCGGGGGGCGGCAACTGGAAGAAGACCATCATGTCGGCGGCCGGCGCCCTGGAGCGCATAGCCGTGACGCCGGCCGCCGGCAATGCGTAGTCATGGCGCATCAGGCGTGTGATCGAGTCGGGAATGGCGGTGCCGTCGGCATAGACGGCTGAAAAGACGCCGGAAACCAGGATGGCGGCGACGGGCAGGGCACGGTTGCGTTTCAGGTGGACGTAAAGACCGGCCAGGCCCGCGGCCATCAGCGAAATACCGTACCCGATGGTGCGCGTGCCGAAGGGGTCGAACAGGGTGCGGGCGCGCAGTATGAAGGCCAGCGCCAGGAAGCCAGCGCCGGCCAGCAACAGGAAGGTGGCGGCGGAGTCTTTCCGGTCGGGCGGCGAAAAACGTATCTGCCGCCAGCCGAGGACGATCAGGATGACGAGGGCGGCCACAACCCATATGGCGATACCGGCAAAGGCCTGCACGAAATCGGCGCAGATCAGGTAGAAGCTTTCCGGCGCCGGCACGCGTGGCATGCCGGTGCCGAAGCCCGTCGTTTCGCGGTTGAACTCGTGATAGGCGACGAACAGCAGGCCGGTAACGGCAAAGGCCGGCAGGGCGCGGATGGCGGTCTTGCGGTCGAAGGCGATCCAGGTCGACAGCCACAGGATAAGGGCAAAGGGCGCGAAGACATATCGCGCGAGGCAGCCCAGCACCAAAAAGACGCCGAGCAGGACGTGATTCTTCCAGTCGTTGCGCGCCGACAGCCGCGTTATGGCGAAAAGCGCGCCGGAAAAGCAGAAAAAGAGCAGGTTTTCCGACCAGGTATAGAGCCCGATCAGCAGGACGACGGGATTGAGCACGCAGACGGCCGCCATCAAAGGATTCTTCGATGCCTTCCACAGCATGAAAAAGCTGCCGGACAGCAGGAGCAGGTTGGCGATCTTGCTGCTGACGACCAGGGTGGAAAAATCGGTATTGGGCGCGGTCAGCCCCAGAATCATCGGATATCCGGCTGGATATACGGCCAGGTATTCGCCGTGCAGGCGGAAGCCCTGGCCGTGCCGGAAGGTCTGGGCCAGCAGCATGTAGTACCACGAATCGACGCTGATATAGCCGAACAGGATGCCGAACAGCGCGGTCAGGGCCATCACCGCGACGACAGCCGCTGCGAAGACAAGGGGGCGGTTGATCCGGCTTTCGATGCGGGTCAGGCTGCCGATCAGGCGTGCTCGGGATATCATGCGCCGTCCTTTCGATGCCGATAAGGACTATATAGCGGGTATATCCCGCAAGTCACAGTTTGTCGCGCACTGTGTCAAAATGAAAAGCCACGAAAATTCAAAAGGATGGTGCTGGGCGCTTTCGCGGCGTTCCGGCCGGTGAAATATTTAATGAGAACATCTTGCGAACATGGAACAAAAAGAGTACACAGGTTTTGTCGATAAATTGAAGACACATCGCAGAACGAACTGGCCCTCGGGCGAGGGAATCTGACATAGGAAGGTTTGGTTTTATGTCTCAGGCAATGTTGAAACTCGTGGGTAAGAACGAAACGGAAAAGCAACGCGCGCTCGAAGCCGCTCTGGCGCAGATCGATCGCGCCTTCGGCAAGGGCTCGGTGATGAAACTGGGCGCCAATGGCGTCGTCGAGCAGATCGAGTCGATTTCGACCGGCTCGCTGGGCCTAGACATGGCGCTGGGCATCGGCGGCCTGCCCAAGGGCCGCGTCATTGAAATCTACGGTCCGGAATCGTCGGGCAAGACGACCCTGGCCCTGCATACGGTCGCTGAAATCCAGAAGGCGGGAGGCACCGCGGCCTTCGTCGACGCCGAACACGCGCTCGACCCGGTCTATGCGCAGAAGCTGGGCGTCAATCTCGACGACCTGCTGGTCTCGCAGCCGGACAACGGCGAACAGGCGCTGGAAATCACCGATACGCTGGTCCGTTCGGGCGCCGTCGATATCGTCGTCGTCGACTCGGTGGCCGCGTTGACTCCGCGTGCCGAAATCGAAGGCGACATGGGTGACAGCCTGCCGGGTCTTCAGGCGCGTTTGATGTCGCAAGCCCTGCGCAAGCTGACGGGTTCGATCTCCAAGTCGAAGTGCATCGTCATCTTCATCAACCAGATCCGCATGAAGATCGGCGTCATGTACGGCTCGCCGGAAACAACGACGGGCGGCAACGCGCTGAAATTCTACGCCTCGGTTCGCCTCGACATCCGCCGCACCGGCTCGATCAAGGTGCGTGACGAAGTCATCGGCAACAACGTTAAGGTCAAGGTCGTCAAGAACAAGATCGCCCCGCCGTTCCGCGAAGTCGAATTCGACATCCTGTACGGCCATGGCATTTCGAAGATCGGTGAAATCATCGATCTCGGCGTCAAGGCCGGCCTCGTCGAAAAGTCGGGCTCCTGGTACTCGTTCAACTCGACGCGTATCGGCCAGGGCCGCGACAATGCACGCGACTTCCTCAAGGCCAATCCGGACATGTGCGCCGAGATCGAAAAGGGTATCCGCAACAAGTCGGTCGCCTTGTCGGAAGAACTGCTGGGCACGCCGGAAGCCGACGCCAACGAGGGCGACGAGTCCTTGTAAGGCATCGGATAAGGAATTCGGGCCGGGCGGTAGTGCCCAAACCCTTTACCGTTCGGTCTGATAAAGCGCTCCCTGGCAACAGGGGGCGCTTTTTTGTTCTACGGATGGAGCAAATGGACTGGCTTGCGCAAAGAGCTTTGCGCTTGAGCCATCATGGCTATATAGGCATGTCACTTTTGCCGGAATTGCATGTCCGGTCACACTTGCCGGAGCGGTCAGTCCACCATGCCGTCGTTGAACCAGATACGTCAGACCTTCCTCGATTACTTTGCGGCCGAAGGCCATGAGGTGGTGTCTTCGTCGCCGCTCGTTCCGCAGAACGATCCGACGCTGATGTTCACCAATGCCGGCATGGTGCAATTCAAGAACGTCTTCACCGGCGCTGAAACACGCCCGTACAAGCGCGCCACCACCTCGCAGAAGGTCGTGCGCGCCGGTGGCAAGCACAACGACCTCGACAATGTCGGCTATACGGCTCGCCACCACACCTTCTTCGAAATGCTCGGCAACTTCTCGTTCGGCGACTATTTCAAGGCCGACGCGATCGAATTTGCCTGGAAGCTGATCACCGAGACCTACGGCCTCGACAAGAACCGCCTGATGGCGACGGTCTATGTCGACGACGACGAAGCCTTCGGTCTGTGGAAGAAGATCGCCGGCCTGCCGGAATCCAAGATCGCCCGCATTGCCGGCAGCGATAACTTCTGGTCGATGGGCGATACCGGCCCGTGCGGCCCGTGCACCGAAATCTTCTACGACCACGGCGACCATATCTGGGGCGGCCCTCCGGGCGCCCCCGAAGAGGACGGCGATCGCTTCGTCGAAATCTGGAACCTGGTCTTCATGCAGTTCGACCAGCAGGAAGACGGCACGCGCCTCAACCTGCCGAAGCCGTCGATCGATACCGGCATGGGCCTGGAACGCGTCGCCGCCGTGCTGCAGGGCGTGCACAACAATTACGACATCGACCTGTTCAAGGCGTTGATCGGCGCCAGTGTCGAAGCGACCGGTGTGGCCGCCGAAGGCGACGCCCTGCCGTCGCACCGCGTCATCGCCGACCATCTGCGTTCGACCAGCTTCCTGATCGCCGACGGCGTGACGCCGTCGAACCTGGGCCGGGGCTATGTCCTGCGCCGTATCATGCGCCGCGCCATGCGTCACGCCTACCTGCTGGGTGCGAAGGAACCGTTGATGCACCGCCTGGTGCCGGCCCTGGTTGCTGAAATGGGCGACCACTATGGCGAGCTAAAGCGCGCCGAGGCTACGATCGTCGAGACGCTGCGCCAGGAGGAAGAGCGCTTCCGCACCACGCTCGGCCGCGGCATGACACTGCTCGACGAAGCGACGCGTGATCTCAAGTCGGGTGACGTTCTTGACGGCAGGACGGCGTTTAAACTCTACGACACCTACGGCTTCCCGCTTGATCTGACTCAGGACGCAGTGCGCGGCAAGGGACTGAGCGTCGATGTGCCCGCCTATGACGCTGCCATGGAAGAGCAGAAGGCGATGGGTAAGCAGAACTGGGCGGGCTCCGGCGAAAAGGCCGCGGCTGCCGAATGGTTCTCGATCCGTGACGCTGTCGGCGCTTCGGAATTCGTCGGCTACGATCATTTGTCGGCGCAAGGCCATGTCAAGGTCATGGTGCGCGACGGCGCAAGCGTCGAAGACGCCGAAGCCGGCGATACGGTCGAAATCGTCTTCGACAAGACGCCCTTCTATGCTGAAAGCGGCGGCCAGGCCGGCGATACCGGCACAGTCGATTTCGCCCATGGCAAGGGCCGGATCCTCGATACGCAAAAGCAGGCCGGCGAGTTGTACGTCCATCGCGTCGAACTGACCGAAGGCCGCGTGCGCGTCGGCGACAAGGCCGAACTTCAGGTCGATGCCGGCAAGCGCACCACGACGCGCTCGAACCATTCGGCGGCGCACCTGGTGCACGCCGCGCTGCGCAATGTGCTTGGCCCGCATGTGGCGCAGAAAGGCCAACTGGTCGATGCCGAACGCATGCGCTTCGACTTCAGCCACGGCGGCCCGCTGTCGGCTGATGAAATCGCGCGCATCGAAGCGGAAGTGAATGCCGTCATTCGCCAGAATGCTGAGGCGCGCACCGAATCAATGGCGCCCCAAGCGGCCATCGACGCTGGCGCCATTGCCCTGTTCGGCGAAAAGTACGGCGACGAAGTGCGTGTCCTGACGCTGGGCCAAGGTCTGCATGGCGAAGAACGTTACTCGGTCGAACTGTGCGGCGGCACCCACGTGGCGCGCACCGGCGATATCGCCCTGTTCAAGATCGTGTCCGAAGGCGGGCTGGGTACCGGCATCCGCCGTATCGAGGCGCTGACCGGCGAGGCGGCGCGTCAGTACCTGCTGGATGAGGCCAATGTCGCCGAAACCCTGGCGGCGCAGTTCAAGGTGCCGGTGGCGCAGGTCGAAGCCCGCGTCGAAGCGCTGATCAACGACCGCAAGCGCCTGGAAAAGGAGCTGTCCGAAGCCAAGCGCGCCCTGGCCGTCGGCGGTGGCGGCGGTGCGGCTGCCGGTCCCGAAGACATCAACGGTGTCAAGGTCATGGCGCGCGTGTTGGACGGTGTCGGCGGCAAGGACCTGCGTCCGCTCGCCGAAGATTTCAAGAAGCAGGTCGGCAGCGGCATCGTCGCCCTGGTCGGCAAGCTCGACGGCAAGGCGGCGGTTACCGTCGCGGTGACGCCCGACCTGACCGGGCGTTTCAACGCCGCTGAACTGGCCCGGGCCGCGGTGATCGCCATGGGCGGGCAGGGTGCCGGCGGCAAGCCGGACTTCGCGCAGGGCGGCGCGCCGGATGATACCAAGGCCGAAGCCGGGCTCGATGCGGTCCGCCAGGCGCTCCAGGCTTAAAAGACAAGGCGCCGGTAACCCCGGCGCCTTTTTTACGTCAGATGCGTCAGGATGACGGCCAGGGCCGACAGGGTCAACACGCTGAGCGTTGTGCCCTGCGCAACCGTCTTGGCCGCGCCTTCGAACCAGGTGCCATACATTTTGGTCTGGATGAAGACGCTGACGGCGGTTGGCGTGGCGCTCAGGAAGACACAGACCTTGTAGGTTTCCGGCGCCAGATGCAGGAAGCCGAGCGCGATCGCCACCAACGCGGGTGCCAGCAAAATCTTGCCGACGATGGCGAGCCCGCTGGTGATATCGGCGCGAATCAGGAAGCGCGGCTCCATCAGGCCCAGCATGCCGCCCAGGGCAACCAGGGCTACGGGCGGACCTGAACGGCCAAGCAGGTCGAGCGCGTTTTCGACCGGGGGCGGAAACCGCAGGCCCAGAATCATCAGGACGACGCCGGTCAAAGCGCCGATCACGGTTGGATTGCGCGCCGTATTGAGCATGGCTTTTAAAAAGGTCTGGCCGGACGCCTTGGCCAGGGCTGCGCACGCCGTGCTGAACAACACCAGGAAATCCGCGGCGACGACCAAAGGCCCGATTCGGCCGGCTTCCGGGCCGAACAGGCTGAGCGCGATCGGAATACCCAGGAAGGCGGAATTGTTGATCAGGCTGGCCATGCCGGCGCCGACCGCATTGGCCTGGGGCTGGCGGCACAGACGAACGATTAGCGCAATGACAAGCGCGCCGGTCAGCATGGCGGCGATATAGACCAGCAGCGTCATCGCCGTCTGGCCGTCGAATCGCGAAAGCCTGGAAAAGCTGACCATCAGCCAGGCGGGAAAGCCCAGCCAGTAGAAGTAGGCACTCAAGCCATCGAGCCCTTGCGCGTTCAGGCGTTTGAAGCGGACCAGGGCGACGCCCAGGCCGATAAAACCGAAGAAGACAAGGACGCGGACGAGAGTGTCTAACATGAAGCGGTTATTATACCGCCGAATGCAGCGGGCAAAGTCTTATTGGGCCGCGGCCGATGCCGAGGCGGACGACGCGGCGGCGGCGGCCTTTTCGGCCTCTATTTCGCCGGGCTTCGGGAAGCCGATATGGACCAGCTGCCAGTGAATCAGGCCATGGCGCTCGAACGTAAAGGTCGTCGTGCCGCGATCCGCATCCTTTACCGTCAGGCGCGTATGCTCCAGGCTGAAGAAGGCAACCTTGGGCGCAGGCGGCTTGGCGGTGAATTTGTCAGGATCTACGGTGGCGGCATCCTTGCCCGCGCCATAGGTCAGGGCCAGCAGGGCGCGTGGCTTGAGGTAATCGTCAGCCGTCAGCGGCGGCGCGGGTTTGGCGGCTGGTTGCGGATGCGTCAGGTCGTTCCACGCCTTGCCGATGGATGTGCCGAGGTTTTTCACGGCGTTGCCGGTGGCGCCGACCGGATCGGTCAGCGGCGATGGGGCAGGGGCGGCAACGCCCTGGTCGCCGGCGTCGAGCTGGGTTTTCACGCTGGTGCGTGTGGCATCAAAGTCGATCAGCTTGGACAGCGACTGGATGTCCTCGCTCTTGGCGGCGCTGCGGATGTCATAGAAGGCGATCATCGGCGACGCATAGAACAGACCGGCTGCGGCCAGCAGAACGATGACGAGAATGACGCCGAATATCCGTGACACGATCAACCCCCGGAATGAACCTTGGCGGGTGTCTTATCATGGTTAACGGCGCTTGTCGCCCCGCCGATAACAAACTTCGTGATCTGTGGCTTTGAAGTCTAGTGCCTTTGCCAAAGATCCGGATGCGATTCGATGTAGTCGATATACATCTGGGCGACCTTTGCATCGTCGTGCGTATTGGGATGGCTGTTGCAGCCCATATTGTCGGTCTTCGGCAGGGTAAGGTGGTCGATCCGCGTTTCGCCGGAGGCCTTCAGCGCATCGAACACGCCAATGACCGCGTCGGCATATTCCTTACGGTCGGGCGACGGTCCGACGATCAGCAGGAAGGCCTTGGGGTTCTTCTGCCGCACCGTTTTGACGAAGCGGACATAGGTCTCGGTATAGTCCTTCAGCAGATCGGCGCGCGTCTTCCACGGCTCGTCGGCATGCAGGTCGGTCGAGAAATCGTTGCCGCCGATGGCGACGGCGATGATTTGCGGCGCCCAGGGCGACGAATCGGCGCGCGCGTCGTCAAACACGGCGCGGGGATAGAGCATGGGCATATGGTATTTCGGATGCTCATGGCCGTCGTAATTACGGACCATGCCCAGTCCTGAGAAGGCGTTGATACGATAGGCGGCGCCGAAATGCTTCGCCGAGAGCACGACAGGGCCCTGCTGGCTGTCTGTCGTCGCGAAGATGTCTTCCACCGAGCATTTCGTGAAGGCCGAGGTATTGCCGTAGCCGACGGTGGCCGAATCGCCGATGACCTCGATTTCACGGGGATAGGCCGGGGCGGGCAGGGCGTCGGCCTTCGCCGGCACGAAGAAGCCGCGGAAGGCGCCGGTGGCGTACTGGGTCTCGGAGCGCTTCTCGAGGCGAATCGTATGGCTGCCGGCGCCGAGATCGTTGAGGGTTATCCGCCGCGTCCCGGGTCGATCCAGTTGCATGAACATCTTGCCGTCGATCAGCACGTTGAAGGTATTGCTGGAATCGTCGAGATCAAGCGTGACCTCCGGCCCCTTGAAGCGGCTCTCGAAATAGATGGCGGGCCATTGATAGCGCCATTCGGTGTGCGCGCCTGTCGATTCCGCCAGGGTCTGGCCGCCGATCGCCATATCGAGGCGCGTATCGGCTGACGCCGTGCCCGCCAACATCCACAGAATCGCAGTTGCCGTAATCGATTTCATCGCCACGCCGCCTTCTCCCTTGATCCGTCCCTTTTCGGGCTTTGTCACAAGCTGACCGCTCGACGGCGTGCCGTCAAGCGCGTCAGATTTGTCCGGTAATCAGGCTATGGACATATTTCAGCTTGGCCTGGATCGCCGGCGTCAGGATGAAAGGATAGAGGTCGCGTTCGCCCATCGAGTGGTGGATGGCGTTTAACGCAAGAGACAACGGAATCCATACCTCGGCGATTCGGTCGAAATCCTGGACAGTGTATGGATCAAAATTGACCTGTGCCGCCATTTCGCCGTGACTGCGCGGCGCCAGGGCAAAACCGAAAATGTGAGCGGTTTCAAGCGAATCCACAATGTGTAAAACGTGGGCGAAGCATTCGGCGAAGTCCTCCCACGGATGAGTCGTGGCGTAATAACTGATGTAGGATGATCCCCAGCCCGGCGGTGGCCCCTGCTCGTAATGATGCTGCAACGCCTGGCCATAATCCTGGCTTTCGTCGCCGAAGACAGCGCGAAAGCTGCCGGTCTTGCCGGCGTCGCGGACCATCTTGTTCCAGATGAAATGGCCGGTCTCGTGGCGGAAGTGGCCGAGGACCGTGCGATAGGGCTCGTTCATCATGTCGCGCTGCTGTTCGCGCGTCGGATCGTCGGCTTCGGCGGTGCGAATGACGATCTCGCCTTCATTATGACCGATCAGCACGGGCTTGGTGGTGCCGTCGGGCAGGATTTCGTCGTCCTTGAGGTCGAACAGCAATCCGCCTTCGGGGTCGTCTTTCCGCGTCGGGCGCGGCAAATCCCAACGCAGGAACGAATAGAAGAGATGGCGCTGGGCATCGGAAATGACACGCCAGCGCCTGAGGCCGTCGGCGGTTTCCGGATCCGGCACCCACCGGTTATAGCGGCAGGCGATGCAATACTCTTCCGGCTCATGATCCGGAATCAGCCAGTTGCAGATGTCCCAGGCGGCGTTCGGACAGAAACGGTACTTGTACCCGGGGTTTTCGACGCGCGACCAGCGCATGCCGTCGTCGCATGGCTTGACCGCGTGCATGCTGAGCGCGTCCGGCGCAAAGCCCAGCCGGAAGCCGCAACTCAGGCAGGACCGGTTCTCGAAATGGATGGCATTGCCGCAATTGTCGCAGCGGAACAGTCGCATGATCTATCGCCCGGTTTCGAAATGAGACTGGAAACTAAGGTTGCGGCGCCGCAGAGGCGATGCGGCTATGGATACTGCGGCATAAAGAGGCCGTTACCACAATAAAAAAGCCGCCGGGAATGCCGGCGGCTTTTCTTATTTTTCAGCTCAAGCGCCGCATGGCTCCTCGCCCATAGCGAAGCGCTAACGCTTCGCTCCTTGAGCGCATAGCCTCGGGCGCGCAGTCGCGCTTGTCAACGGCAATCATTATTGCCGTTGGAATTACGAAAAACGCGGGCTTACGAAGCCATAGCCTTGGTCAGGTTTTCCGAAACCTTGTCCAGGAAGCCTTCGGTCGTCAGCCAGCTTTGCTTGTCGCCGACCAGCAGGGCCAGGTCCTTGGTCATGAAGCCGGCTTCGACGGTGTCGACGCAGACCTTTTCAAGCGTTTCGGCAAAGCGCAGCAGCTCGGCATTGTCGTCGAGCTTGGCGCGGTGCTTCAGGCCTTGAGTCCAGGCGAAGATCGAGGCGATCGAGTTGGTCGAGGTCGCTTCGCCCTTCTGGTGCTGGCGGTAGTGGCGCGTGACGGTGCCGTGCGCCGCTTCGGCTTCCATGATCTTGCCGTCCGGCGTGACGAGCGCCGAGGTCATCAGGCCGAGCGAGCCGTAGCCTTGCGCGACCGTGTCCGACTGGACGTCGCCGTCGTAGTTCTTGCAGGCCCAGACGAAGCCGCCCGACCACTTCAGCGCCGAGGCGACCATGTCGTCGATCAGGCGGTGTTCGTAGACCAGGCCGGCGGCCTTGAACTTGTCGGCGTATTCGGCCTCGAAGACTTCGGCGAAGATGTCCTTGAAGCGGCCGTCATAGGCCTTGAGGATCGTGTTCTTGGTCGACAGGTAGACCGGATAGTTGCGCGCCAGGCCGTAGGCGAACGAAGCGTGCGCGAAGTCGCGGATCGATTCGTCGAGGTTGTACATGCCCATGGCGACGCCCGAACCCGGGAACTGGAACACTTCGTGCTCGATGACCTGGCCGTCTTCGCCTTCGAACTTGATCGTCAGGCGGCCCTTGCCGGGGATCAGGAAGTCGGTGGCCTTGTACTGGTCGCCGAAGGCGTGACGGCCGACGACGATCGGCTGGGTCCAGCCGGGAACCAGGCGCGGGACATTCTTGCAGATGATCGGCTCACGGAACACGACGCCGCCCAGGATGTTGCGGATGGTGCCGTTCGGTGACTTCCACATCTTCTTGAGATTGAATTCCTTCACGCGGGCTTCGTCCGGCGTGATGGTGGCGCACTTGACGCCGACGCCGCAGGCCTTGATGGCGTTGGCCGCATCGATCGTCACCTGGTCGTCGGTGGCGTCGCGGTGTTCCATACCTAGGTCGAAATACTGGAGATCGATGTCGAGATAGGGATGGATCAGCTTGTCCTTGATCAGTTGCCAGATGATGCGGGTCATTTCGTCGCCGTCGATGTCGACGACCGGGTTTGCCACCTTGATTTTGGCCATAGGGAAATCCTCTTCAAAAGCCAGCGCTGGCGGGAAGACGCACAGGGAACGACCCGCCGCGAACGCGCCCCCTATAGACGAATTGAGGGCGAGCGCAAATAGGCGAGTTTCCGGTTGCCAGGGAAGACCATCGCGGCGATAGTCGGGGCGGGATCAAGGGGGACAATTCATGGCGACGAAGGCATCTGATTTCAAACGCGCGCCCATTCTGACGATTTTGCTGCAGGGCGCTCTGGCCTATCAGGTTGTGACGGCGCTTATTGTCGGAATGGCCATCGTCTATTCGATGTCGCAGCAGCTTATCCTGCCGCCGGGCATTTTCGAAACCTATCAGGCGATCCTGGCCAGCGTGAATGTCTGGCCGTGGGGCGTGCTGATCGTCCAGAGCTTCTGGATCTACAGGATCAGCAAGAACACCCACGCCATCTCGACACCGAAACCGTCCATTTCACCGGGCTGGGCGGTGGGATGGTTCTTCGTTCCGTTTGCCAGTCTGGTTCAACCGTATATCGTGGTGTCCGAGCTCTACAATGCCAACCGCCAACCCGTCGGCGGCGTGAAGCTCGGCCGGCCGGTGATCACTTCGGTCTGGTGGGGATTGGTGATCCTGGACATTCTGATGACCGTGGCCGTGACAGTCAGCCGTATGGATTCCGGCACGCCGTCCAAGGGACTGGCCGCGGCCATGCTGCTTGTAATTGCCGTCCAGCAGACCTTTGCCCTGGTCATCTATTCGCGCATCGCCGGCTGGCAGGCCAAAGCGAGGATCTATCAAGGCGTCGAAGCCGTCTTCTGACGTCAGTCCTCGCCCAGGATGTCGCCCAGGCGATCGAGCCTTTGCTCCATGGGCGAGCGCCGGTCGGACAGCCAGGCCTGTAAAACGGCAAGGCCGCGCGCATCCGCCTTGCAAACGCGCACGCGGCCCTGCTTTTCCGTGGTGACCAGTCCGGCAGCCTCAAGGATCGCCAGGTGCTGGCCGACAGCCGTCAACGTCATGTCATAGGGCGCAGCCAGGGCCGACACCGACATCGGCGCCTCGGTCAGCCGCTCGACCATGTCGCGCCGCGTCGCGTCTCCCAGCGCCTGGAAGACGCGCGCGGCGTCGAGTTCGTTCAAAGCGTGTCTCCCAGCCGGTCGAGCAGGGTGTTCCAGCCATGCTCACGCATGTCCGGCCCGTCGGAATTTTCGAAAAACGCGCCGTTATGCGTACAGACCAGACGCGTGCCTTCGCCATCTTCCTCGAACTCGAAGGTCAGCAACGACCCGGAAAAGGGCTTGCCGTTCATCATCATGTTCGAGCCCGTCACGATGCGGCGGTTCTCGATGATGTCGAGATAGAGGGCCTGACTCGACAGAATGGCGCCGGGAAAGGGCGTCTGATCGCCCATGACCGAACGGGAATGCTCCAGCCCTCCGACGCGGAAGTCGTTGTCGTAGGCCGCGCCGTCCTGCGGGCCGCGATGCCCGTACCAGCGCTGCTTGGTGGCGGTATCGGCAAAGGCGGCGAATACCCTGGCGACGGGGTGAGGGTAGGTCTTTTCGATTTTGAAAGTGGCGTGGACGGTGGTCATTGCGGTTTCTCCGAAAGTGAAGTTTTAACTTCAGTATTCTTTTGCGATGAAATGGTCAAGTGAAAACTTCACTATTCATGGCGAAAAAGCGCTCTTATAAGCCGCCCTATGAAAGAAGCCCGTGCCACGCCCCCGCTCGATCCCAATCTGACCTTGCCGTGCGTTATCCTCGACCGCCCGCAACTGGCCGACAATATCGGCTCGGTCGCCCGCGTCATGGCCAACTTCGGCCTGCAGGAACTGCGTCTGGTTGCGCCGCGCGACGGTTGGCCGCAGGACCGCGCCTGGGCGACCTCATCGGGCGCCAACTGGCCGCTCGACGGCGCCAGGGTCTTTCCGACGGTGGCGGAAGCCGTCGCCGACCTGAAGACTGTCTATGCCACGACGGCGCGCCCGCGTGAGACGCAATTGCCGGTCATCACGCCGCGCCAGTGCGCCGCCGATGCCTATGTGTCCGCCCAGCAGCATCTGCCGACCGGGCTTCTGTTCGGCGCCGAGCGTGCGGGGCTGGAGACGTCGGATATCGCGCTCAGCCACGCCATCGTAACCATTCCCGTCGATCCGCACTTTCATTCGCTGAACCTGGCTCAGGCGGTCAATATCGTGCTCTACGAATGGCGGCTGCAGGTCATGGACGCGCCGAAGGCCGCCTTTACGCAGAATATGGACGTGCCGGCCGACCTGAAATTCCTGCACGGTCTTTACGGCCACCTTGAGGACGAGCTCGAAAAGGCCGGCTTCTTCTTTCCGCCGGAAAAGAAGGAGTCGATGGTGCGCAACCTTCGCGTCGTTCTGAACCGCGCGCAGATGACCGAACAGGAAATCCGCACCTGGCGCGGCGTCGTCACGGCGCTGACCAAGGGGCGCGGCCGCGTCCTGGCCAAGATGGCGCAGATGAAGGACGAGGGGGGAGATTTGTAGCATGGACTGGACTTGCCGTATTTGCGGGACAGTTCACAATGATTTGCCGACGTGCTTCGGCGCCGAAGCACCGTGGCGCTTTTTTGTACCTGAGGATCAGTTCGCCGAACGTGTTGACTTGACGAAGGACCAATGCGTCATCGATGAAAAGCACTTTTTCCAACGCGGCCACGTTGTCATTCCAATTATCGACTACACAGAAGATCTGTGTTTCGCGGTCTGGACGTCTCTGAGTGAGAAGAGTTTTCTGCGCGTATGTGACCGCTGGACAGATGTAGATCGAGTGAATGACCCACCTTATTTCGGCTGGTTGTCTTCGCGAATCCCGATTTACGAGAACACGGAAAACTTGCCCCTTTCGGTGACGCAGCGGGAACCGGGCCTAGTCCCGCTCTTTCGTGTAACGCAGGACGACCACCCGTTAGCGATAGATCAAAGCAACGGAATATCTGTCGAGCGCTGGCATGAGATCGTGCACAGCCTTCTCGATTAAAATGGCAAGGGTCGACGATCCGGCTCCACCCAGCCGCGCCGCGCTTCGGGCGTAAACAGCCGCTCGCGCGTCCAGTAGCTGAGCAGCCAGTCCGACCGTCCGAAGTCCGACGCCATCAGTGCGCTCAGCACGACGGGCAGCGGCGCATCGGCATCGAAGTCATCCAATATATGTCGCGCCGCGCGCAGAGACGCCTGGGTAATGGTCTCGTGATAGCCGGTGGTGTCGGTGTTCATCGTGCCGACGGACTCGTTATAGGCGCGGATCAAGCCCGGCATGATCGCGGGCACGTCGCGGCGATGACGCAACAGCCATAGCGCGGCAGCGAAATGCGCTTCATGCGTCCATTCGGCCTTGGGCAGGCGTCGTTCGATCACGCCATGGGCGATGCGTTCGATATCGATGTCGGTGGTCATTGAGGGCTCCGGTAAAAAGAGGCCCGTCGGCAAGGAAAAACCCCGCCGGCCGGGCGGGGTTGCGGAAAAGAGCGAAAGAGGGATGTGCCTACTCTCGCCATGCCTTTCGCGCACGCAGCCCCGTAGCCGCAGGCTTGCGGCTTTGCTGTTGCTGGAGGGCGCGTGTCGTCATCATGCGTAAAAATTATGGCTGTATTCGCCTCCGGTCAAGCCCGTGTGCTCTTGCCAGCGCCGGCCGACTATGGAAACTGTTGCGGTACAAAGGGGAAGGCATGGCTGGCGACGGCATCTATCCATCGAATGCATACAGGCGAACCTGGCCGCCGCTGACCATTCCGCTGGTCTGGCTGTTCGTCTATGCCGGCGTCTGGTTGTCGGGCCAGATCGCCCAGCCGCTGGGGTTCATGGTCACCATGGGCAACGGCCGGTGGACCGACAATATCGCGGCGTTGTTCGCGTCCTTGCCTGTTGCAGGCGTTTTGTGGCTGTGGCTGCGCTATTACGAGCGCGGCAGCGTTGCCGGCATCGGCCTTTATGGCCGCAGCCGCGGCCCGTTCCTGCGCGGCGCCGGTATCGGCGCGCTCCTTGTCTTTGCCGTGGCGGCGGCCGGCGTGCTTGCCGGCGCCTATCAGATCGATGGCCCGGGCGCCTGGACCGGTCACTTCACCTCGACATGGGTGATCGCCACGGTATTGAGCTTTGTCGGCACGGCCATCCAGGCGACCGCGACCGAGGCGCTGTATCGCGGCTGGATGCTCGATACCGTGGCGGCGCGATGGGGCAGGGGGATAGCGGTTATCTTCAACGTCGCCGCCGCCCTGGTCATCCAGGCGGGCCTCAATGCCCTGTCGTCGCCGGAATCGCTGATCGCGGCTATCAATCTGGCATTGATGAGCGCGGCCTTGAGCCTGATCGCCATCCGCACAGGCAGCCTGTGGACGGCCGCCGGGCTGCACGCCGGCTGGAACCTGGCCATGGGCTGGGCGCTTGGGCTGAATATCGACGGCGGCCATCTCAGCGTAACGCCGGGCCTGCTGGCGCTCTCGACCAATGGCGATGCGCCGTCCTGGCTGAGCGGCGGCGGTATAGGCCCCGACGGAAGCCTGCTGTTTACGCTGGCGGCTGCGGGTCTGCTATTGTCGCAGATGCGCTTTCCGAAGGGCGGTGAGCGTCTCAAGGCCGTGCGGCCGTCGCGCGACGACGACGAAATCGTCGATCACTGATCCCGCTTTTCGGGCTTAAGCTGGAGGAGGACGTAATGTCTGGCTTCGAACTCTATGCCCCGCGTGACGTCCGGCATCGCAGAACCTGGACGGCAGCCGCGATACCGCTGACCGTCGTCTTCATTGTCCTGGCGACCTTTCCGGTGGCGATCTGCGCCCTGGTCTTGCACATCCCGTTGCAGACCGGCGTCGACTGGCGCGCGGATGCCTATCAGCTCTATGGCTTCATCTTCATATATGGCGTCTTCTTTCTGTGGCTGTGGGCTTTCGAGCGCCGGGGGCCGGCGACGATCGGCTTTTCCGGGCCGGCGCTCTTGCGATACCTGCGTGGTCTGGCGATCGGCGGCGGATTCCTGGTCGCGGTGGTCGGCACGATCTGGGCGCTGGGCGGCTATCGTATGGAAAGTGCCGGCTTCTGGGGGCAGCCCGGCCTGGCGGCGTTCGCGCCCGTAATAGTGCTGCTGGGCGGTTTCATGGTCCAGGGCGGCGCCGAGGAGGTGGCAACCCGCGGCTATCTCATGCAGGTCGTCAGTTCCCGCCATGGCATTGTCTGGGGCATTGTCGCCAATACGGTCGTCTTCTCGGTCCTGCACGCCCT
>NZ_CP166196.1:2972500-3162500 GCF_052327315.1 Asticcacaulis solisilvae | reverse complement strand
GTATAGGGTCTGACGCCTGCCCGGTGCCGGAAGGTTAAAAGGAGTGGTGCAAGCTGCGAATTGAAGCCCCGGTAAACGGCGGCCGTAACTATAACGGTCCTAAGGTAGCGAAATTCCTTGTCGGGTAAGTTCCGACCTGCACGAATGGCGTAACGACTTCCCCACTGTCTCCAGCATAGGCTCAGCGAAATTGAATTCCCCGTGAAGATGCGGGGTTCCCGCGGTCAGACGGAAAGACCCTATGAACCTTTACTATAGCTTCGCCTTGGCGTTAGCAGCAACATGTGTAGGATAGGTGGGAGGCTATGAAACCGGGGCGCCAGTCTCGGTGGAGCCATCCTTGAAATACCACCCTTATTGCTGCTGACGTCTAACCGAGATCCGTCTATCCGGGTCCGGGACATGGCGTGGTGGGTAGTTTGACTGGGGCGGTCGCCTCCCAAAGTGTAACGGAGGCGCGCGATGGTGGGCTCAGAGCGGTCGGAAATCGCTCGACGAGTGCAATGGCATAAGCCCGCCTGACTGCGAGACTGACAAGTCGAGCAGAGACGAAAGTCGGCCATAGTGATCCGGTGGTCCTTCGTGGACGGGCCATCGCTCAACGGATAAAAGGTACTCTAGGGATAACAGGCTGATTTTGCCCAAGAGTCCATATCGACGGCAAAGTTTGGCACCTCGATGTCGGCTCATCACATCCTGGGGCTGGAGCAGGTCCCAAGGGTATGGCTGTTCGCCATTTAAAGTGGTACGTGAGCTGGGTTCAGAACGTCGTGAGACAGTTTGGTCCCTATCTGCCGTGGGTGTTCGAGACTTGAGAGGATCTGTCCCTAGTACGAGAGGACCGGGATGGACATACCTCTGGTGGACCTGTCGTGGCGCCAGCCGCGCAGCAGGGTAGCTAAGTATGGACGGGATAACCGCTGAAAGCATCTAAGCGGGAAACCCACCTCAAAACAAGGTCTCGCTGAGGATCGTGGAAGACTACCACGTTGATAGGCCGGATGTGGAAGCCCCGCGAGGGGTGAAGCTAACCGGTACTAATAATCCGATCGGCTTGATCGTTCCTCTACAAAACGCATTCCCTTTAAAACAATGTCTTCTCCACACTGTGCTTGGTTGACCTGGTGGCTATGCCGGAAGGTCCCCACCCGATCCCATTCCGAACTCGGTCGTTAAGCCTTCCTGGGCCAATGGTACTTCGTCTTAAGGCGCGGGAGAGTAGGTCGTCGCCAGGTCTACCAAGCACAGTGTGATACAGCCCTTCATTACAATCAGTACCAAGACCGGACAGCGTCAAAAACGCAGCCGGTCTTTGTCGTTTAAGGGCTATCGTTTCTCCGGAAGCTTCAGTCCGCAAAGCGGGCAAGGCCCGCATATTGGTGACGCGGGGTGGAGCAGCCCGGTAGCTCGTCAGGCTCATAACCTGAAGGTCGTCAGTTCAAATCTGGCCCCCGCAACCATCGACCACAACACAAAACAGCCGCCCATAAAGGGCGGCTGTTTGCGTTTAAACGCCATGGATCCGGTGATCTACAAGGACGGTAGGCTCAAACCCAGGCAAAGGCGTGCGGGCATACGCCAATATCCACGGCACGCACCGTCAATTTGCAGCGTCAAAGAAGCCGGATATCGGCCGGCGCCCGGTCGAAGTGGTCGTTGCGGCCATCGAGATAATGAATGGGGGCGGCCGCCAGTTCGTCGGGGTCGAGGTCGTCGAGCAGAGCGACCTGCACCGCATAGAAGACGCCGCCCATGGTCGCCATGTCTCCGCGGCCGGGGGTGCGGATGCCGCAGACCCGGCAGAAGTGAAATTCGACTTTCGATTCCGTGCGTCCCGGCGGGATCCAGGCGTAATTCGCCTGGGACTCGGCGCCGGATACAAGCCGGAACCGATCGCCCGGCGTGAAGACAAGCCACGATCGCGCCTTGGTGCAACTCGAGCAGTTGCATTTTATCGTGCCTTGGGACAGGTCGACGTCGGCCTCAAAGGCGACGGCGCCGCAATGGCAGCGGCCCGAGTAGGTTTTGATCGGCATGAAGGTATTTCCTTTGGTCTGGGCCGTGGTGGCGCATGTATGTCCAATACGGCCGCCGACCGGATAAGGATACGCGCAGCCTATGCCGTGCCGACTGTGACGCTGGCGGCCGGTTCAAGAACCCAGGCGCACTTGATATAGTCTGTAATGCCCACGACGCAGCCACCGCTCACCTCCAGCCGGATCACCGAGAAGGGAATGGCTTGGGCAGTATCGTCGCGCAGAATGATGATAACGGTTTCGCCGTCGACCGCGCCCAGCGCCATGCGCCACGGAATGATCGGACGGCCATATTCGACAAAATAGGGGGAATCGGCCAGCCGCCCCGCGAAGCAGTCCGTTACGCGCAGGCGCGCGTCTGCGCTGGTCAGTGCGCGCACGCCGTCCCAATCGCGCCGATTGAAGCGATCAATGTAAAGGTTGAGCAATTCCAGTGTTTCTGCGTTGACGACCGCGCCAGCGGGAGGAGCCACGGGCAAGCTCTCCAACTTGGCACGGCCACGGCCAAGCGCAGCCTTGACGCCGCCGACGGTCGAGTCGACCAGGACCGCAATGTCTTCGAGCGAATAGTCGAAGACGTCCTTGAGAAGCACGCAAGCGCGCTCCTTGGGGGGAAGGTGAATGATCAGACGCTCGACAGCGCGATCGACCTCGCGGCCGGAGGTCTCGACGGGGGCCACAACGCCGGGATCAGCGGCGATGGCCTCGGCATCCTGCCGCACCTTGCGCCGGCGCAGAAAATCGATGCAGCGATTATGGGCGATTCGCATCAGCCAGGGCATAAGCGCACGGCTTTCGTCGTAGACGTCCAGTTTACGGTAGGCTTCGAATACCGCTTCCTGCATCACGTCTTCGCCGTCGAGAACCGAGCCCGTCATGCGGGCGCAGTAGCGGTGCAATTGCGGACGCAGGTCGCGGAGAGTTTCTATGAAAGCGGCCTGCCGAGGCGTGAAAAGGCCGACGGAATTAAGGTCGGCCGGAAGTTCGATGTGAGAATTCATGTTCATCCATACGCAGCCGGCCGCCATAAGGATACGCCCGGATGAGCAGTTTTGCGAGCATTGGGGTGTCACTGTCGACTTTAGATGCACGAGATCGGAGCATCGCAGATGCAATCACGCTCTGAGTTTTTGTTTGACCACGCAATTTATCCGAAAAGTGATAGCCACCTTATCGGATTGCGCTCCAGGCGGTTATCCGAAAGCCACACCCTGCCGCTTTCATAAGGCGGCAATGCCGCTCCGCCTTGAATTACGGTTAATATTTGTTAAGGTCGCGTGGGCGCTGGAGTATCCGCCGTGTTCAGGCGATTGGGATTGAAGCGTCCCTCGGGGGTATCACGTGGGTTCGTTCCTACCAGAGTCGATCGACGTGGCGGCGGGGCTTGTCTTCGTCTACCTGTTCATGAGCATTCTGGCGACCATCGGCCGTGAAGCCTTCGAAGGCTTTGTGCGCGCGCGTTCGCGCCATCTCGAAAACGGTTTGATCGAGCTCCTGTGCGACCATCCGCCGGTCGGCGGTTCCAAGGGCAAGGCCGCCATCGGCGGCTACGACATGCTGAAAGGCTTCTACGATCACCCGCTGATCATGTCGCTCTATCGCGGCCGCTATACCATTCCACCCAAGCGCAAGCCGCTGGGGGGCAGGGGGTTGCCGTCCTATATCCCGTCAGGCCATTTCGCCTATGTCGTGCTGGACCTGCTGGCGGAAGCCGGCGGGCAGACAAGTTCCGGCACACTGGATATCAACACCATCCTGGCCGCCGCTGAAAACCTGGATAATCGCCGCCTGGCGAAGATGATCCAGTTCGCCGTCAACAATTCCGGCGGCGACGTCGACAAGGCGCGCCAGTTTCTTGAAAGCTGGTTCAACGCCACCATGGACCGCGTGTCGGGCTGGTACCGGCGCGAGACCCAGACCATCCTGTTCTGGATCAGCCTGATTGCGTGCGTGGTGCTGAACGTCAACACGGTCGTCATCGCCGACAGCCTGTACCGCAGCCCGTCGCTGCGCAAGACGCTGGAAGCCCAGGCCGAGGCCTATTACAACGGCAAGCCGTCGGCGATCGACAGCCTGACCACGACACGTCCGGTCGCGCAGGACGCGGCGGCGTCCGTCGATGCCGCGCCCGCTACGCCTCCGGTGGCGTCCAGCGTTCCGGCTCCGGCGAATATTCCCGTGCCGGTGACGACCACCAGCACGTCCACTGTGCCATCGGCCGTAACGCCGCCCGCCAACCAGCTCGACAAGGCGCCGCCGGCCGCGACCCTGGTCACCGGCGGTGATATTCCGGGGCTTCTCAGCAAGACCGACCCGCTGGAAAAGCTGGGTCTGCCGCTCGGCTGGAATTCGCAGACCATTACCGCCATGCACCGCCTGTTTCCGGCCGCGCCGCAGGTCAGCGCCGCCGAGGCCGAACATCTCAATCAGCTGCGCAGCATGAATATCAAGGCCAAGGATCCGGTTGAGTGGATTTCGATCTGGTTCGGCCATGTCGGTCAGGTCTGGCAGGATACGGTCAAGGCCTATGAGACCAACGACCAGGACCCGGCCAGCAATGCCTTGTTCAATGCCGCCGGCACGCTTTCGCTGATCGGGGGCTGGCTGATGACGGCGTTCGCCGTGACGCTGGGCGCGCCGTTCTGGTTCGATATCCTGTCCAAGCTGATGATGGTGCGTTCGACCATGAAGCCGGGCGACAAGGGCTCGAGCGACATGGCGGGGCTCAGCGCCATCGCTGCGGCCCTGGCCGGTCCGCCCGACGGCAACGGCGGTGGGGGGGGCGGTACGAAGACCGCCTTCCTGCCGAACTTCAGCTCGGTCGGCGCGGACACGGCCGCCAGCGGCGACCTGGTGCATACGCTCGATCCCAACAGCCGCCCGCGCGATCCGTAGGCGGGGATCATGGCCACCATCACGCCCGAACGCCTGACGGCGCTCTCACCCAAAATCCTGCCGCAACGCGCACAGGATTATGCCCCGGCGCTCGACGCCGTGCTTGGCATGGCGGACCTCAACACGCCGCTGCGCATTGCGCATTTCATGGCGCAGCTGGCCTATGAAAGCGCGGGTTTCCGCGCCCTGGTCGAGAACTTGAACTACAAGGCCGAAACCCTGCTCAAGGTCTTCCCGAACCGGGTCAAGACGCTGGAGCAGGCGCAGGCCCTTGTGGCGCAAGGCAAGGAAGCGATCGCCAACGCCGTCTACGGCAACCGCGCCGACCTCGGCAATACCCAGCCGGGCGACGGCTACAAATATATCGGCCGCGGCTTCCTGATGATCACCGGCCGCGCCAACTATACGCGTTACGCCACCCTGATCGGTCAGCCGCTGGTCGACAAGCCGGAACTTCTGGAGCAGCCGACCTATGCCGCGCAAGCAGCCGCCGCCTTCTGGAAGACCACCAATATCAATGCCAGGGCCGATGCCGACGATATCAATGGTGTCACCAGGCTGGTCAATGGCGGGCTGAACGGGCTCGACGGCCGCAAGGCGCTGCTGACCGAGGCCAAGGGGTTATGGCCGTCCAGCCTCTTCGCGCCTGAAGTGACGCAGGTCGTCAATCCCCTGCCGCCTCCACCGCCACCGCCTCCGCCTCCGCTGTCCCCTCCGACTCCGGCCGGAGCTTTCAGCCGCTATTTCACGCTGGAGGAGTTGACGCAGTCGGATACGGCCGTACGGTTGCATATCGACAATACGCCGCCGGCGGATGTCGTGACGGCCTTGCATGATACCGCCACGAAGATGGATCAGGTCCGCGATCTGCTGAAAGGGCCTGTCCAGGTGCTGAGCGGCTATCGCAGCCCCAAACTCAACACCGCGATCGGCGGTTCGCCGCACAGCGCCCATATCAACGGCCGCGCCGTCGATTTCGTGTGCCGCAGCTACGGCACGCCATTACAGATTTGCCAGAAGATCGTCGCGGCGGGCGTCAAGTTCGACCAGTTGATCCAGGAAGGCACCTGGGTGCACATCTCGTTCGATCCGCAGATGCGCAACCAGGTCCTGACGGCCAGCTTCGGCAGCGGCAAGACGACCTACCGCAACGGGCTTTAGTTACTTAACCCGGTCGATCCAGGCGTCGAAATTGTCGAGGAAGCCCTTGAGGAACTTGACAGTGCCTTCGTTGGCGAAGGCGCCGTCGGCGTCGAGCATTTCCGGCTTGAAGGTGATATAGACCTCCGGATCGCCAAGCACCGCCGTGCCGAGGATGACCAGCGAACTGCGCAGTTGCGACTGCATCACCGCCGTGCCCTGGCTGCCGGTCGAAGCGCCTGTGATGGCGACGGCCTTGCCCTTCCAGGCATTCTGACCGTAAGGACGCGACGCCCAGTCGATGGCGTTCTTGGTGACGGCCGGGATCGAGCGGTTATATTCCGGAGACACGATCAGGATGCCGTCGGCCTTGGCGATGGCTTCCTTCAGCGCCACCACCTTGGCCGGCGGCGACTGCCAAAGATCATCATTGTAGAGCGGCAGGTCCATATCGGCATAGTGGAAGGCGAACTGGCCGGTAGCCAGCTTTTCCAGCGCATGGGTATATGTCTTGTTGATCGAGTCCTTGCGCAGGCTGCCGACCAGAACGACGATGTTTTTCATGGGGAGCTCTCTACTTAGACAGTTCGCGATCGACCGCTTCGATCACACGCGGATCGTCGGCCTTTATATCCGGGGCAAAACGTTCGACGATATGGCCTTCACGGCTAACCAGGAACTTTTCAAAATTCCATAGGATTTCGCCCGGCGGCGTCAGCGGAATGCCGGCCTTGACCAGGTTCTCACGCATCGGACCTTCACCCGTCGCATCCGGCTTTTCGCGCGTCAGCAGGTCGTACAGCGGGTGCTTGACCGCGCCGGCCACGCTGATCTTGGCGAACATCGGGAAGGTGACGTTGTAGGTCAGCGAACAGAAATCCGCGATCTCGGCTTCGCTGCCGGGCTCCTGGCCCATGAAGTTGTTGGCCGGGAAGCCCAGGACTTCGAAACCTTTTCCGTGCTTGTCGCGGTAGAGCGCCTCGAGGCCGGTATATTGCGGCGTCAGCCCGCATTTCGACGCAACGTTGACGATCAGCAGCACCTCGCCGCGATAGTCGGCCAAAGTGGCGTGGTTGCCGTCGATGCGGCGGAGCGGAATGTCGTACAGCGTATCGGCCATGATATTTCCTCTTATAATTTATCGAACACGGAGCCCATGCGCGGGCTGAACAAACGCTCATAGGTCCGCATCAGGTGGGCGTCGGTCATGCCGGCAATATGATCGCAGATGATGCGCGTGTCTTCACCCGCTGCCTTATAGCGTTGAAATGCGTCAGTTGGGAGATAGGCTTCCGGATCGCTGGCGAAGACCTCGAACACAGCCACCACCATGGTCTGGCCCTTGAATTCCATTTGCTGGACCTGGGCGCAACGAATGACCTTTTTCCAGACGAAATCTTTCAGCGCTTTCAGAAATACGCCGTGGCCATCGGGCAGAATGGCGCGATACCGCAACAACGGTTCTGTAAAATCGGAATTTTCAACGAAGGCGATCGCCGAAATCAAATGGTTGACGATGATGTTGATGATCATCTTGCGGCGCTGGCCGGGGCCGAACAGATTGCCGACCAGGTCGTTGTAGGGATCGTTGCCGACCTTGTCGCCATAGTGCCTGAGGCGGAAATCGCAGAAGGCAGCGCAGGCGGATTCCGGCACGACTTCGCGGAAATCGGCTTCGCGGATCAGGCCCAGCGACAGGGCGTCTTCGAGGTCGTGGACGCCATAGGCGATGTCGTCGGCTATGTCCATCAGGCTGCAATCGAGCGACTTGTGCTGCGATTTGCCATGCTTGCCGGCCTTGGGCTCGATCGTCTGGAACCGTGTACGGTCGGCCGCCGACAGCGGCGCCAAAAGCCATTCGACGGCGTCGGCCTCGCTATCAAGATAGCATTTCGGTGGCTTGGAGCGATGGCGGTCGATAATTTTCAGTGCCGTGGGGCGCGGGTCGAGACGCGGCGAACATTCGGAATTGGCGACGGCGCTATAGGCTACAGGATATTTCAGCAAACCCAGAAGCGTGCGGCGCGTCAGGTTCGAGCCGTGCTCGCGCGAAAAGTTCTCCAGCCGCGTCACAAGCCGCAGCGTCTGGCCGTTGCCTTCGAAGCCGCCGTGGTCGCGCATGCAGTAGTTCAGCGCGACCTCGCCGCCGTGACCGAACGGCGGGTGGCCGAGATCGTGGGCGAAACCCAGGGCCTGGATCAGCGGCAGAGGGGGCAGATGCGCTGCCGCCGGATGGTCTGCCGCGTAGGTCGACAGATGCTTGACCAGGCCGCCGGCGATCTGCCCGACCTCCAGCGAATGCGTCAGGCGCGTACGGTAGAAATCGCCATCACCGAGATTGAGTATCTGCGTCTTGCCCTGCAGGCGGCGGAACGAGGCGGAATGGATGATGCGCGCATAATCGATGTCGAACGGATCGCGGGCGTCGGTCGCGCGGGGCGTGCTGCTTTCGCTGCGGCGCTCGGTCCACGGGGAGGGGGCGGCTGGAATCATGGCGCCACTATAAAGAAGTTAACGGCTCGGATAAGCCATCGGCCTCTTGTCAGGCGGCATTATTTTGTTCACTATATGTTCTAATCGCTGTCGTGGAGAAACCACATGCGCCATGCACGCAAAGCCCTGCCGATCATAGAGAGCGGCTCGTTGTTCGACCTCGAATCGATCCCGGGACTGCTGTACCGTCCCGGCTATATCGGCGCGGACGAGGAAGCGGCCATGGTCGCGGAGATCGACAAGAGGCCATGGTCGCTGGAATTGCAGCGCCGGCGGCAGTGGTACGGCTGGACCTATGACGACACGCCGCTGGGCGACGACGGTTATCGCTCCGAGCCTATGCCGGACTGGCTCAAGCCCCTGGCCCAAAGGCTGCACGCGGATGGTTATTTCGAAGGTGAACCGGACCGGGCCCTGGTCAACGAATATACGCCGGGACAAGGGATCGGCGCCCACAAGGACCGAGATATCGAACGCATCAGGTCGGTGGCGATCATCAGCCTGGTTTCGGGCGTCATGATGGAATTCGCGCGTCCCGGCAGGGCAGCGCGCTGCCAGTATCTTCAGCCGTTGAGCCTGGTCGTCATGCGTGACGAAGTGCGTGAGGACTGGACACACGGCATTGTCGGGCGGTTGAACGACAAGGTGGGTGGTCTGGTGATCCCCAGGAAACGCCGGTTGTCGCTGACCTTCAGATACCTTAATCCGGCGCCTTCGTTTCCAGTGCCAGGGCATGGAGGGGGCCCGCCAGCAGGTCCGCCAGGGCGCGGTTGACAAGCTGGTGCTGCTTGACGCGCGGCAGGCCGCGGAAGGCTTCGGAGACGATGCGCGCCTTGTAGTGGTCGCCGTCGCCGGCCAGGTCGTCGATGTGGACGTCGGCGCCGGGGAAGGCGGCTTCGATCCGCGCCTGCAATTCACTCTGGGCTATGGCCATAGGGCAACTCCTTGTCGGAATGGCAAATAGTCGCTTTCGCCGCCGTTGTGAAGCCGTGGCGGGCATGTCATAGACAATTGGAAGCGGGAGGACGGGATGATCGCTAAATCCGTATGGGGTGCCCTCGGGGCGCTGGTTCTGGCGGGATTTGTGGCGGCCGGATCGGCTGCGGCCGGCAACGTCCAGGTGGCGGTCGCCGCCAACTTCACCGATGCGGCCAGGGACCTGGCAACGGCGTTCCAGAAGAAGACCGGCAACACCGTGACCCTGAGCTTCGGCCCGTCGGGGGCCTTTCTGAGCCAGATCGAGCAGGGCGCGCCGTTCGAAGTCTTCCTGTCGGCCGATGCCGAACGGCCTGCCAAACTCGAGGCCGACGGCTTCGGCGTCCAGAACACGCGCTTTGTCTACGCCTACGGCACGCTGGTCCTGTGGAGCGACATGGGCAACTTCGTCGATACCAAGGGCAAGGTTCTTACGCGGGACACCTTCAGGCACATCGCGATCGCGGACCCGGCAGCGGCTCCGTATGGGGTGGCCGCGGTCGAGGCGATGAAAAAGCTGGGAGTCTACGACACGCTGACGCCGAAAATCGTGAAGGGCAATTCGATCGCCGCGGCCTACACCTTTGTCAGCACGCGGTCGGCCGAACTCGGCTTCGTCGCCCTGTCTCAGGTGATCAAGGACGGTAAGGGCTCACGCTGGGTCGTGCCGCAGGAAAACTATACGCCGATCGATCAGCAGGCGATCCTGTTAAAGGCCGGGGAAAACGATCCGGCGGCACGCGCCTGGCTTGACTATCTGAAGTCGCCCGAAGCGGTCTCCATAATCAAATCCTATGGCTACCGGATCGACTAGATGGACAGCAGTGCCGACATCATAACCGCAATCAGGGTGACGGTGACGCTGGCGGCGGTGACGACCTTGTGCCTGCTGGTGCTGGCGACGCCTCTGGCGTGGTGGCTGTCGCGCCGGCGTAACCTCTTAAAGGACGCCCTGACGGCAGTCGTCGCGCTGCCGATCGTCCTGCCGCCGACCGTGCTCGGTTTTTACCTGCTGGTCGTCATGGGACCGCAAAGCCCGCTGATGGCGTGGCTGCATCCTTTGGGTATCCGCACACTCAATTTTACATTCGCGGGGTTGGTCATCGGCTCGGTCGTGTATTCGCTGCCGTTTGCGGTGCAGCCGATCCGCAATGCCTTCGAAACCCTGGGCAATCGCCCGCTCGAAGTCGCCGCGACGCTCGGGGCGGGGCCCGTCGACTGTTTCTTCACCGTAGCCCTGCCTTTGGCGCGAAAGGGCTTTCTGACAGCGGCGCTGCTGGTCTTCGCGCATACGGTCGGGGAATTCGGTGTCGTATTGATGATCGGCGGCGCCATCCCCGGCAAGACCGAGGTCGTGTCGATCCGCATCTTCCAGATGGTCGAACAACTCGACTGGGCCGGTGCGCATCAGTTGGCGGGCGGGCTGATGATCTTTGCCTTTGTCGTCCTGCTTGGCCTGCTGGTGGTCGACCGCCGGCTGGGTCTGGCGGAAGGGGGCGCGCGATGACGATCGATATCGCGCTCAAAGGCGCCGCCGGCCGTTTCACGATCGATGCTGCGTTCGATGTGCCAGCGTCGGGTATTACCGCCATCTGGGGGGCGTCCGGATCGGGCAAGACGACGCTACTGCGCGCCATTGCGGGGCTGCAACGCCTGAGCGGCCATGTCCGCATCGGCGACACTCAATGGCAGGACGGGCGCCATTTCGTGGCCGTGCATAAGCGCCGAGCAGGCTACGTCTTCCAGGAAGCCAGCCTGTTTGCGCACTTAAGCGTCACGGAAAATATCGACTATGGTCGCAAGCGCGGCGGCGGTGACGTGCCGGACCTGCCGGGTCTTAAGGCATTGCTGTCGCGCCGCGTCGGGACCTTATCCGGTGGGGAGCGCCAGCGCGTGGCCCTTGCGCGGGCAATCGCCGCCAGGCCCGTCTTGCTGTTGATGGACGAGCCTTTGTCGAGCCTCGACGGCACCGCCAAGGCCGATATCCTGCCGCTGATCAAACAGATCGGCGCACGGGTGCCGATCCTGTACGTGACGCACGATGCCGCCGAGGTCGCTGCCCTCGCTGACCGCGTGCTGCATATGGCCGACGGCCGCGTCACGCCGGGTACGAAAACGGCCTCGCTTGAGGGACTGAGCGAGGCCGAAATCCGCAAGCTGGCTCAGGTCGCGCTCAACGCCGGCCTGAAAGCCTGATTACTCCTTCTCGATCTTCCAGATCTTGCCGCCAGCGTCGTCGCTGACATAGAGCGCACCGTCCGGGCCGACCGCGACCCCGACGGGGCGGCCTGAGACGCGGCCGTCGTCGATGACCAGGCCGGTCATGAAGTCTTCGTACTCACCCGTCGGACGGCCGTTCTTCATGATGACGCGCACGACTTTCGAGCCCGTACGCTTCGCGCGGTTCCACGACCCATGCAGGGCAATGAAGGCATTACCGTCATAGGCGGCGGGGAAGGGATGCGCCGCGCCCTTGGGCGCATGGTAGAAGGTGAAGCCCAGCGGCGCGGAGTGCGATGCGATCAAAAGGTCGGGCACGGTCGCCTTGCCGGCCAGATCGGGGCGCTTGTCCTTCTGGCGCGGATCGGCGTGATTGCCGAGATAATACCAGGGCCAGCCGTAATAATGGCCGTCCTCGACATGGCTGAAATAATCGGGCACCAGGTCTTCTCCCAGGCCGTCGCGCTCATTGACCGCGCAGAAGATCGCACCGTCCGAACCGATGCCCAGGGTCACGCAATTACGGATGCCGGTGGCCACGACATGCCGGTTCTGGCCATTGGGATCGAAGCGAAGAACCATGGCGCGGCCGGTTTCGGCGCCCCAGGCCTCGCCGAGGGTATGGGCGGCCGCCCAGCCCGAAGGCTGGTCGCTCAGGTTCTCGCCCACATTGCTGGCCGATCCGACCGAGGCATAGAGGTACTTGCCGTCGGGCGAAAAGATCAGGTCGCGGCTGGTGTGGCCGCCGCCCGGCGCCAGGTTGGCGATGACGGTTTCCTTGGCGCCGCCGATAAAGGGCACGCGGATGACGGTGGTCGGGCTGCCGATATAGACGAACTGCGGCTTGACCGCCGGGTAGAAGGCGAGGCCGAACGGATCCTGGATATCAGATACGAAGTTTTCCGGTGTGGTGCTCAGCTTGCCGTTGGCGTTGTGGAAAACGACAACGCGGTTCTTGCCGGCTTCGGCGACGAAAAGGTCGCCGGTCGGGGCAATGCGGATCTGGCGTGGACGATTGAGGTGGTCAGCGAAGACCGAGACCTTGAACCCTGCCGGCACCTTGGGGGCGGCCTTGTCGGCGTCAACGACGCCGGGGCCGTTCGATGCCGATGGGGTGGCAAAGGGATCAGGCAGGCTGGCAACGGTGACACGGTGCTTTGCGCCAGGTGCGTCCTGCCGCCAGTCGCCGACGGTCGATACGGGGCTGCCCGTTGATTTTTCCCCTGCCTTGGAAGCGCTTCCGTTCAGGCTCGACAAGTAGGCGATAAGAACCTTGCGATCGCTGGCCTCGGGCACGCTGACCGGCATGGCCGTGCCGGGCATGACGCTTTGCGGATCGGTCAGGAATTTGTCGAGCCGGGCTTCATCCCACTTTTCGCCGCGGGCATTGGCGGCCTTGAGGGGATCGGTATAGGCAAAACCCGGGACGGAGCCCACGTTACGACCGACCACGCCGAACAGGGGCGGTCCCTGGAGCTGGGCCTTGTTGGGGCCGGCGTCGTGACAAAGAGCGCATTGGGCGCCGAAAACCTTCTGCCCGTCGGAAACGGCATCGGCACAGGCCGTCAGCGGCAGGGCCGCCAGGGCTAACGACGCAAACAGGATACGCACAGTGGACATGGAATTCCCTCTCTATTAGCCCCGGTAGGCATATTATAGGAGACTGGTAATACCAATGTCACGCGATTTGGAGAAACGCACGCGGATCGGGGCAGACCCGACGCCAGCGTTCGCGCTCGCTTTTGCGGAAGACGCCGGGAAAGTCGCCGCGCGCGTCGCCGATATCGAGGATCAGCTGAAAATGCAGGTGCGGCAGCCAGCCGCCATTGACGGCGTCCGAGCCCAGGCGCGCAATCTCCTTGCCCCCGGCGATAGCCTGGCCGTGCCGCAGACCGGAAAGACTGTCGCGGCTGAGATGGCCGTAAAGCGACCAAAGCGTCAGGTCTTCCGTCAGAACGTGTTCAAGTAAAATGGTCGGGCCGTAGTCGAGCCGCGCGGCGTTGTCCTGGAAGCTGTGCACGGTGCTGTCCAACGGTGCGAAAACCGGCGTATCGGCGGGCGCGAAGATATCGAAGCCGAGATGGATGGTGCGCGCTTCAACCCCAGGCACGCCGGCGCCGAAGGCCTCCGTCTGGTAGATGGCGCGCTCTTCATCGTAACCGCCGGCGGCCAGGCGATCGGTCGGCACGGCCTCCATGCCGCCGGTATCGAGACGCACCTCTTCGTAGCCCGTTCTGAGCCCCGCCATGATTTCGGCGGGCGTCTCGGTGCGGGTTTTCAGCCAGTCGAGATAGAGATCGTGACGGTCCATGTCCCAAGGCCTAGCGTATTTGGGCGAATTTGGCTATTTGCACGATCTTTGGATAAGGACCGGCCGATGGCGGACAGGATTTATGACGGAACCGAGCCGGTCCGCGTCAACAAGTGGATGGCGCAGAGCGGTATCTGCTCGCGGCGCGAAGCGGACGCCCTGATCGAGCAAGGGCTGGTGCAGATCGACGGCGAGCGCTTTACCGACGCGGGCCGAAAGATCCAGCCCGGCCAGACCCTGTCGTTGCACCAGGGCGGGGCGGCGCAACTCGATGCGCGCATGACCATCGTCTATAACAAGCCGGTCGGCATCGTGTCGGGCCAGCCCGAACCTGGTGAAACGCCGGCCGTACGTATGATCCGCCGCGCCAACGTCTTTGGCCCGGCGGACGTCTATCCCGACAACCATTCCAAGCTGGCGCCGATCGGTCGCCTCGACAAGGATTCGCACGGGTTGCTGATCCTTTCGGAGGACGGTGTGCTGGCCAAGGCTATCATCGGGCCGGAAAGCGACCTCGAGAAGGAATATCACGTCGTGGTGCGCGGGCCGATCTTCGAGGAGAAGCTGAAATGGTTGCGTCACGGCCTGGAACTCGACGGCCGCCAGCTTCGTCCTGCCAAGGTGATGCAGACGGGGGAACAGTCGCTGACTTTTGTGCTGAAAGAAGGCCGTAACCGCCAGATTCGCCGCATGTGCGACATGTGCGAACTGCGCGTCATCGACCTCTATCGCGACCGTATCGGGCCGGTCATGATCGGCGACCTGCCGGAAGGTCAGTGGCGGTTGATGACGCCGGAAGAACGCGTGGCGATATTGCAGGGGAAGTGATCCACAGATTGCACAGATTGCACAGATTAATCCGAGGTTGGGGTTTGGTCGTAAAGATTGGCCGCGGACGACACGGATGTTCCGAGCCGGTGGCGCCCTCCGAGGATCGATGGAAGGAAGATGCGCTTCGCGCTTTCTTATCCGTGTAGGCGTGAAGCGCCCATCCGTGTCATCCGTGGCAAAAATCTAATCTGTGCAATCTGTGTAATCTGTGGATCACTTCCTTATACACTCGGCGACGCGTCGCGCTTCAGGCGCCTGAGGCAAAAGGTCGAGCGGGCGTGACGGATGCCCGGAAATTTCAGCAGCCGTTTGCGCAGGAACTGCTCATAATCCTCGGTGTCCTCGACCGCGGCGATGATCACGTAGTCGTATTCGCCGGTGGTGAGATAGGCGTCGGTGACCTCCGGCAACTGCGCCAGGTGGCGTGAGAAGGTCTCGATCTTTTCGTCGTCGTGCTGGTCGAGATTGATCTCGATGATAACCGACAAGGGCCGACCGACCTTTTCCGGATCGAGCAGGGCGACGTAGCCGGCGATGACGCCCGACTCTTCCAGCCGCTTGATGCGCGACCAGCACGGCGTCTGCGACAGGCCGACGCGATCGGCGATTTCCTGCGTCGTCAGGTGCGCGTCCTCGCGCAGACAACGCAGGATTCGCTTGTCGATCTCATCCAGGGTTTGGGCGTTTTTCCCCTTGGGCATTCTTTATTTTGCTCCGCAGCAAAACTTTTATCTATCCATTCCAATTATTGCAGAAAATCTATCCGATGACCAGCGCTTACCCGGCGCAACTCGGAAGCACATTCGCGCGCTACGGAGTTAGTCTCATCGGTAATTAAAACGATAACCTACAGGACATGCCATGCGGTCTGAGGTCACCCTCGCGGACAAGTATGCGCTGGAAACCGGCCGGGCCTTTATGACGGGCGTCCAGGCCCTGGTACGGCTGCCCATGCTGATCCGGACGATCGATCGCGCCGCCGGCTTGAATACGGCGGGCTTTATTTCGGGCTATCGTGGCTCCCCGCTCGGCACCTACGACATGCAACTCGAACAGGCCAAGGACCTGTTGAACGAACACGACATCCTGGTCCAGCGCGGCATCAACGAAGACCTCGGCGCCACGGCCGTCTGGGGCACGCAGCACGTGCCGTTGTTCCAGGGCCACCGCAAGGACGGCGTCTTCGGCCTGTGGTACGGTAAGGGGCCTGGCGTCGATCGCACGGGCGACGTTTTCAAGCACGCCAATTTCGCCGGCACATCGGCCTTGGGCGGTGTCCTGGCCCTGGCCGGCGACGACCACAGCTGCAAGTCCTCGACCCTGCCCAACCAGTCGGAATTCGCCTTTGCCGACGCTGAAATGCCGGTCCTGTCGCCCGCGACGATCGACGAGGTCATCGATTTCGGCGCCAAAGGAATCCAGATGTCGCGCTATTCCGGCTGCTGGATCGGCATCAAGACGATCGCCGACCTGATGGACGCCTCGACCTCCGTGCACCTAGATCCGGCGCGTTATAACGTGCGTATTCCCGATTATCAGTTGCCCGAAGGCGGCCTGAACATCCGTCTGAACGACACGCCGGAAGCCAAGGAAATCCGCCATCGCCATCATCGCCTCCCGGCGGCGCAGGCCTTTGCCCGTCTGAACGGCTTCGATCCGGTAGTGATCGACACGCCGCGCGCGCGTCTGGGTGTCGCTGCCAGCGGCAAGGGCTACCTGCATGTCCTTGATGCCTTGCGTCTGCTCGAGGTCGACGACACCGAGGCGCATCATATCGGCTTGCGGCTATGGAAGGTCGGCATGGTGTGGCCGCTCGATCCCGTGGCGGCCAAGGCTTTTGCCGACGGGCTGGAAACCGTCCTGGTCGTGGAGGAGCGCCGCGCCCTGATCGAGCCTCAGCTTCGGGACGCGCTCTATACGTTGCCGGACGGTCGCCGTCCGCCCGTCCTGGGCAAGGTCGATCGCTGGGGCGCGCCGCTGATCCGCGACACCATGGACCTCGACACGGCGCACGTTGCCATTTCGCTGTTCGAAGTCCTGCCGGAATTCGCCCGGACGGAATACCGCAAGGCCATCGTCGAACAGGCGAAAACGCGAGCGACGGCGCGTGACGGCGTCACGACCTTGCACCAGCGCAAGCCCTTCTACTGCGCCGGCTGCCCGCACAATACATCCACGACGGTGCCGGAAGGCTCGCGCGCCACCGCCGGCATCGGCTGCCACTACATGGTGCAGTTCATGCCCGACCGGCATTCCGAAATCTGCACGCATATGGGCGGCGAAGGCGTGACCTGGGTCGGCCAGGCGCCGTTCACCGACGAAGCGCACATCTTCGCCAATCTGGGCGACGGCACCTATTTCCATTCGGGTCTGCTGGCCATCCGCCAGGCGGTCGCCGCCCACGTCAACATCACTTACAAGATCCTGTATAACGACGCCGTCGCCATGACGGGCGGCCAGCACGTCGACGGCGTGTTGCATCCGGTGACCGTGGCACAGCAGGTCGCTGCCGAAGGCGTCAAGCATATCGTGCTGGTGTCGGATCATCCCGACCGCTGGCGCGGGCACCCGAACATGCCGCCGCGCGTCAGCTTCTATCATCGCGACGACCTCGAGGTCGCCGAGGCCGAACTGAAGGCTATCCGTGGCACGACCGTCCTGATCTACGACCAGATGTGCGCCACCGAACTGCGCCGCCGGCGTAAGCGTGGCCTGGCGCCGCAGAAGAAAGAGCGCATCTTCATCAACAGCGCCGTCTGCGAAGGTTGCGGCGACTGTTCGGTGAAATCGAACTGCATCGCCGTCGGCCCCAAGGATACCGAACTGGGTCGCAAGCGCGAGATCGATCAGTCGGCGTGCAATATCGATACGTCGTGCGTCAAGGGCTTCTGCCCCAGCTTTGTGTCGCTTGACGGCGCGCAGCTGAAGAAGGCCAAGGCCGGCGACATCACGCATCTGATCGCCGATCTGCCGGACATCACACCACCGGTTTTGAGCGAGCGGCCGTACAATATCCTGCTGACCGGCATCGGCGGGCTGGGCGTCACGTCCCTTAGCGCCATGCTGGGCATGGCCGCGCATATCGACGAAGCTGAGGTCGTCTGCGTCGACCAGATCGGTCTGGCCCAGCGCGGCGGCGCGGTCGATGCCCATATCCGTCTGGCGAAAAAGGGCCATCCGCTGCCCGGCGGCCGTATTCCGTTGGGCGAAGCCGACGCCCTGATCGCCGCCGACATGGTGACCGCGCACGGCAAGTCGAGCCTGCCTTTGCTGTCGAAGGAACGCACGGTGGGGTGGCTCAACAGCACATTGACGCCGACGGCTGAATTCACCCTCGATTCGACCCACACCGTGTTCGACGTGCTGAGCATGACACGGCGCGTCAAGGGCGCGGTCGAGACGTTGAGCCTGATCGATGCCGCTGGCCTGGCGCGGCGCTTCCTCGGTGATGCCGTCTATGCGCTGATGGTCATGTTGGGCGCTGCCTGGCAGTCGGGCCTGGTGCCGCTGTCGTGTGCGGCGGTCGAGCGCGCCATTACGCTGAATGGCGCCGAGGTCAGGGCCAACCTGATGGCGTTTTCCTTGGGCCGCGCCTTCGTCGCCAGCCGTTTACAAGCACCTGAGAAAGTCGAAGCACCCTTCGATCTCGACGCCTTTGTCGCAGCGCGTATCGACGACTTGACCGACTATCAGAACGCGGCCTATGCGCGGCGCTATGCCGACTTGGTAGATTTGGCGCGCCGCGCCGACGGCGTGTTTGGTGAAGCGGTGGCGCGCAACGCCTTCAAGCTGATGGCCTATAAGGACGAATACGAGGTGGCGCGACTCTATATGCGCCCGGAATTCCGCCAGGCCCTGGCCGAGCAGTTCGAAAATCCCGACAAGGTTTCGGTCTTTCTGGCGCCGCCGCTGCTTGGCGAAAAGGACGCGCAGGGCAACCCGAAGAAGCGCAAGTTCGGCCCTTGGGTCTTCAAGCTCTTCAACGTCCTGCAACGTTTCAAGACCCTGCGCGGCACGGCCTTCGACGTCTTCGGCTACAGCGATGAGCGCCGTACCGAGCGCAAACTGGTGGCCGACTATTTCGAGCTGATCGCCCGTCTTTCCGCCGAACTGACCGCCGACAAGCGCGATATTGCTGTCGCTTTGGCACGCCTGCCCGAAGACATCCGCGGCTTCGGCCATGTCAAGGCCGGGAACCTTGCCAAGGTCGATGCCCACCGTACCGAACTGCTGGCGCAGTTCGACGCCCCGATTTCTCCCGATAATGCCACGGCCGGCCAACAAGAGCCGGTGAAGACTCCAAAGGATAAAGTGCATGTTTGACCATCCCGACTACGACGGCCACGAAAAAGTAATGATGGTGGAGGACGCCGAAAGCGGCCTGAAAGCCATCATCGCCGTTCATTCGACGGCGCTGGGCGCGGCCGCCGGCGGCTGCCGCTTGTGGACCTATGAGACGCCCGGCGCGGCGCTTTCGGATGCGCTCAGGCTGTCGCGCGGGATGTCCTACAAGAACGCCATGGCCAACCTGCCCATGGGTGGCGGCAAGGCGGTGATCCTGGGGCCGGTGCTGGCGGAAAAGCGCGAAGCCGTCATGAAGGCGTTCGGCCGTGCGGTCGACGGGCTGAACGGACAATACATCACCGCCGAGGACGTCGGCGTATCGGTGGCCGATATGGAAATCGTCGCCACGACCACGAAACACGTCGGTGGCTTAAGCGCCGGCGCGGGCAAGTCGGGTGGAGACCCGTCACCCTATACGGCGCGCGGCGTGCGGGTCGGTATCGAAGCGGCGGTAAGGGCAAAGCTCAACCGTCGCGAACTGGCCGGCCTCAGCGTCGCCGTCCAGGGATTGGGCCATGTCGGCATGTATCTTTGCGAGGAGCTGTTCAACCTGGGTGCCAACCTGGTTGTGGCCGACATCAACCCGGCGCGGGTGTCCGAGGCGCAACAGCGCTTCGGCGCCGTCGGCGTCTCGGTCGACGATATCCTGACACAGCCCGTCGATATCGTCGCGCCTTGCGCCTTGGGCGCCACCATCACCGAATATGCCGCGCGTTATATCCGCGCGGGTATCGTGGCGGGCGCGGCCAACAATCAGCTGGCCACCGTGGACTCCGGCCGCCTGTTGGCCGAACGCGGTATCCTGTATGCTCCCGACTACGTCATCAATGCCGGCGGCATCATCATGGTGCAGGGCGAACTGTCGGGTGATAACGACGCGGCGGTGGTGACGGCCAGGGTCGACGCCATCGGCGACCGCCTCGACGCCATCTTTAAGCGCGCGGCCCGCGACAACGTGATCACAAACGAGGTTGCCGATACCATGGCGCGCGATAAACTCTCGGCCGCGCGGACTCACGTGCCCGCCGTGGGAGGGGAAAAGACGCTCTCCCGGATTTAAGGGAGCCCCGACATGCGCGATATCCATCACTTCCTGAACGGCCGTGCGGTGCCGGGCGCGTCCGGCCGCTTCGGTAACGTCTACGATCCTAATACGGGCAAGGTCCAGGCGCGCGTCGCCCTTGCGTCCACCGCCGAGGTCGATGCGGCCGTGGCCCAGGCGGTCAAGGCCCAAATCGGCTGGGCGCAGATGAACCCGCAGCGCCGGGCACGCGTCATGTTCGCCTTCAAAGGCCTGATCGAGGCCAATATGGACGAACTGGCGCTGCTCCTGTCGTCCGAGCACGGCAAGGTCGTCGCCGACGCGAAAGGCGATATTCAGCGCGGTTTGGAAGTCGTCGAATTCGCCTGCGGCATCCCGCATCTGCTCAAGGGCGACTATACCGAAGGGGCAGGGCCGGGGATCGACGTCTATTCGATGCGCCAGCCGCTCGGCGTTGTCGCCGGCATTACGCCGTTCAACTTCCCCGCCATGATCCCGCTGTGGATGTCTGCGGTGGCGCTGGCCTGCGGCAACGCCTTTATCCTCAAGCCGTCGGAAAAGGACCCGTCGGTGCCTGTGCGCCTGGCCGAACTGGCCTTGGAAGCCGGCCTGCCGGAAGGCGTGCTTCAGGTCGTCCACGGCGACCGCGAGGCCGTCGACGCGCTGTTGAAGCACCCGGATATCAAGGCGGTCAGCTTCGTCGGCTCGTCGGATATCGCGCACTATGTTTATCAAACGGGTGCACTTTACGGGAAACGCGTCCAGGCCATGGGCGGCGCCAAGAACCACGGCATCATCATGCCTGACGCCGATCTGGACCAGGTGGTGAAGGACATTGTCGGTGCGGCCTATGGTTCGGCAGGTGAGCGTTGCATGGCCTTGCCGGTAGCGGTGCCGGTCGGCGCCAAGACGGCCGACGCCTTTGTCGAACGTATGATCGACGCGGCTCGTTCTTTGAAGGTAGGCGTTTCGACCGATGCCGACGCGCACTACGGGCCGGTGGTGTCGGCGGCGCACAAGGCGAAGGTCGAATCCTATATCCAGATGGGCGTCGATGAGGGCGCCGAGCTTCTGCTCGACGGCCGCGGGCTGAAATTGCAAGGCCATGAGGACGGCTATTTCATCGGCCCAACCCTATTCGATCGCGTAAAACCGTCGATGAAGACCTATCAGGACGAAATCTTCGGCCCTGTGCTGCAGGTTGTTCGCGCCGAGACGCTGGAAGACGCAGCCAGCCTGCCGTCCGACCACGCCTACGGCAACGGCGTCGCGATCTTCACGCGCAACGGTCTGGCGGCGCGCGAATTCGCCGCCAAGGTCAATGTCGGCATGGTCGGGATCAATGTGCCGATCCCCGTGCCGGTGGCCTATCACAGCTTCGGCGGTTGGAAGCGCTCGGCCTTCGGCGACATGAACCAGTACGGCGAAGACGGCGTGCGCTTCTACACCAAGGTCAAGACGGTCACCCAGCGTTGGCCGGATGGTGATATTGGCGACCAAGCGTTTATCATTCCGACGATGAGATAACATGCTGCTCAGCGAAGACCAGGCGATGATCAGGGAAGCGGCGCACCGCTTTGCCTACGACAAGTTACGGCCCCACGCCGGCGAATGGGACGAGACCAAGCACTTTCCCGTCGACGTGATGCGCGAAGCCGCCGCCCTGGGCTTCGCGGCCATCTACACGAAGGAAGACCATGGTGGTTCCGGCTTGTCGCGACTGGATGCCGTGCTGATCTTCGAACAGCTGTCGCGCGGCTGCATCGCGACGGCAGCGTTTTTGTCGATCCACAATATGTGCACCTGGATGATCGACAGCTTCGGCTCGACGGATCAGCGCGCGCAGTGGGTATCGCAGCTTGTCACGATGGAGAAAATCGCCAGCTACTGCCTGACCGAGCCGGGCTCGGGGTCCGACGCCGCCGCCATGAAGACGCGAGCGGTGCGTGACGGCGACGCCTATGTGCTCAATGGCTCAAAGCAGTTCATCTCGGGCGCGGGCGTATCCGACGTCTATGTCGTCATGGCGCGCACGGGCGAGGACGGTGCCAAAGGCGTTTCGACCTTTATCGTATCGAAGGATGCACCCGGCCTGTCGTTCGGCGCCAATGAGAAGAAGATGGGCTGGAACGCCCAGCCGACGCGACAGGTCATGTTCGACAATGTTCGCGTGCCCGCTGAAAACCGTCTGGGCGCCGAAGGCGAGGGCTTCAAGTTCGCCATGAAGGGCCTCGACGGCGGCCGGCTCAATATCGCGGCGTGCAGCCTGGGCGGCGCTCAGGACGCGCTCGATCGCGCACAGGCCTATGCTGGCGAGCGTAGCCAGTTCGGCAAACACCTCAACCAGTTCCAGGCGACGCAATTCAAGCTGGCTGACATGGAAACCGAGCTTCAGGCGGCACGCTCGCTGCTTTACGACGCGGCGACGCGGCTTGATACCGCCGCGCCGGACGCCGGCAAATGGTGCGCCATGGCCAAGCGCTTCGTCACCGATACGGGGTCCAAGGTGGCCAACGACGCCCTGCAGATCCACGGCGGCTACGGCTATCTGCACGACTACGGTGTCGAACGTATCGTGCGCGACCTGCGCGTCCATCAGATACTGGAAGGCACCAACGAGATCATGCGCGTCATCATCGCCCGCCATATGGAGACCGCATGACGGACGAGGTCATTACCCGCATCGAAAACGGCGTCGGGCGGATTACGCTCAACCGTCCGAAGGCGTTGCACGCCCTGACGACCGAGATGTGCGCTGGCATGGCCGGTGCTTTGACGGCATGGGAACACGACCCGGCGGTGCGGGCGGTGGTGGTCGATCACATGGAAGGCACGCGCGGCTTCTGCGCAGGCGGCGATATTCGCAAGGTCGCCGAAAGCGGCCGGGGAGACGGCGTCGCGGCAGCCGATTTCTTCCGCGTCGAATACACGCTGAATGCGCAGATCAAGCATTACCCCAAGCCCTATATCGCCCTGATGGACGGTATCACCATGGGCGGCGGAGTGGGGATTTCGGTCCACGGTTCGCACCGCATCGCCACCGACAGGACGATCTTCGCCATGCCGGAAACGGGCATCGGCCTGTTTCCCGACGTCGGCGGCGGCTGGTTCCTGCCCAGGCTTGACGGCGAGCTCGGTACGTGGCTGGCGCTGACGGGAGCGCAACTGCGCGGTAGCGACGTGAAAGCGGCTGGTATCGCCACCCATTATGTGCCGGTGATCGACGACCTGAAGGCCGAACTGCTGGCGGGCGGCGATATCGACGCCGTGCTGGCGAAGTACGACAGACCAGCGCCGCAACCGGCCTATGCATCGCACGTTGCGGCGATCGATCGCTGCTTCGACAAGGACACGGTGACGGCGATCTCGATCGCGCTCAACCCCGACACCGACCCTTGGGCACACGAACAGGCCGCCATCCTGACCAAACGCTCGCCGCAGTCGCTGGCGGTCGCGCTCAGGCAGTTGCGCGAAGGCCGCAAGATGACGTCGTTCGACGACGTCATGATCATGGAATACCGGCTGGCCTGCCGCATCACGCGCACGCGCGATTTTTCCGAAGGCGTGCGGGCGGTCATCGAGGACAAGGACAACCAGCCGCAATGGGCGGATTGGGTCGGGGAGGCGGCGGGCCAGACGCTCTCCGCCGCCATCGAGTTGATGTTCGAGTCGCTGGGCAAGCTCGACCTGCAACTGCACTAAGGAGACACGGCCATGGACATCGCCTTTATCGGTCTCGGCAATATGGGCTCGGGCATGGCCGCCAATCTGGTCAAGGCCGGGCACGGTGTCCGCGCCTTCGACCTCAACGCCGAAGCGGTCGAACGCGCGGTATTGGCGGGCGCAACGAAAGCTGGAAGCCTTACCGAAGCCTGCCGCGACGCTGCAGCGGTGGTGACCATGCTGCCCGCCGGCCAGCACGTCCGAGCTGTCTACGCCGAGGTTTTCTCGCTGGCACCGCCGACGGCATTGCTGATCGACTGTTCGACGATCGATGTCGATACGGCGCGCGCGGTCGAGACCGACGCTGCCGGCAAAGGCTTCGCCATGGTCGATGCACCTGTATCGGGCGGCGTGGCGGCGGCCAATGGCGGTACGCTGACCTTTATGGTTGGTGGCAGCGACGACGCATTCAAGCGCGCCGAAGCCATCCTGTCGGCCATGGGCAAGGCAGTGATCCATGCCGGTGTCGCCGGCGCCGGGCAGGCAGCCAAGATCTGCAACAATATGCTCTTGGCCATAACCATGATTGGCACGTGCGAAGCCTTCGGTCTGGCCGAAAAATTGGGGCTGGGCCATCAGGTCTTTTTCGACATCGCGTCGAAGGCGTCGGGGCAGAACTGGTCGCTGACCAGCTACTGCCCGGTGCCGGGCCCCGTGCCGTCGTCGCCGGCCAATCGCGACTATCAGCCGGGCTTTGCCGCGGCCCTGATGCTGAAGGACCTGACCCTGGCCATGCAGGCGGCCGAAATGACCTCGGCCGACACACCGCTCGGCGCCAAGGCGCACGCGCTTTACGACGCCCTGTGTGCGCAGGGGCACGCGGGTCAGGACTTTTCGTACATGATGGAGCGCATCCGCCGCGGTGCTTGACATATGGGCGTAGGCACGAGCTAGATACCGCTCTGATCGGGGGGGCGCATGTCCGCAAAGCTGTCGAAATCGATTTTTGCTGCTGTCGTGCTGGCAGGCTGTGCAATGGCGAATGCTTCGCTGGCGGCGCCCGACAAGATAGCCGGCAGCTATGATCTGGAATGGGGGAAGGGCGACGGAACCGGCCAGCCGGCCTGCGTCGATCACTGGACCTTGCGTGCCGACAGCGCTTTGACCGTCGAGAGCGGCCAGGAAAAGCTCACCGGTCGTTGGCACGTGGAAGGCAAGGCCAAGGAAGGCGAATGGCTGGTATGGACCGGCCTGAAGACGAACGGCCTGCCCGATTGTCGTGGCCGCATGGCCTCACAGCCGATCGCCGACCGGCGAATGCCGTTCTATGTCAATGCTGCGGGTGGCCTGGTCCTGACTGAGCCCTATAGCCGGCTTCAGGACGGCACGATTGTCTGGAGACCGACGGCTGTAGCCAATAAAGTGGTTGAAAAGCATTAACCTTTGGCCTTGGCCCTCCGTTAATACATTGCGCGCATCGTCCTCCCCGAGCCGGTGAGATGGCGTTTCCCTTATGGCTAGGGGACAATCATGCGTATTATCACTTGGGCGCTACTGGCCCTGATAGCCGTGCCGGTGGTGGCGTCGGCTCAACCGATTGACGGCGCCGGCCGGGTGCTGCAACGGGTCAATGCCGAGCGCGCGGCCCACGGCTGCGGCCCGCTCAAGATCAGCGACCAACTGACGATGGCGGCTGAACGCGAAAGCCGCGACATGGCGACCCAGCACTTTTTCAATCACACAGAACCCGATGGTACGACGCCGGGCAAGCGCGTCAAAGATACCGGCTATATCTACCAGATGGTCGGCGAAAATATCGTCGCCGATACCGAGGACGCCGACGACGCAGTCGACGCCTGGATGAACAGTCCGGGCCACCGCGCCAATATCCTGACCTGCGCCTTCCGCGAGACAGGCATCGCCGTCTACGAACAGGACGACGACGCGCCGGTCAACGGTGTGCCGGGCGTTTATCGCGCCTACTGGACCCAGGTCTTCGCCATGCCTCTGCGTTAGATAACGTAAAGATCGACGTATTCGTGGACGGGCATGGCCTCAAGGGCGTGCTGATTGAGGCTGACCGCCCAGATACGGTCTTGCTGCTTTTTCGGAAAGCGGCGCTTCAGGTTTTCACGGAATTTGGCTTCGAGCAGGGGGATGCCGTCCTTGCGGCGCAGGCGATGGCCGATCGGATAATCGACGCGCAGTTCGTCGAGCTTCGTGCCGTCGTTCAATTCGATCGTCATGGCGTTGGCGATCGAACGCTTGTCCGGATCGTGATAGTCGCGGGTGAATTCGGGCTCCTCGACGCAGGTGATCTTGTCGCGCAAGGCGTCGATGCGCGGATCGTTGGCGACGATATCCTCATAGTCCGCAGCCGTCAGCCGGCCGAAGATCAGCGGCACGGCGACCATGTACTGGATGCAGTGGTCGCGGTCGGCCGGATTGTTGAGCGGCCCCTTCTTGTCGATAATGCGGACGCAGGCTTCGTGCGTGCGGATGGTCACCGACTTGATATCGGCGGCCGTCTTGCCCATGGCGGCCAGTTTGCCGTGCAACGTCATGGCGGCCTCGACCGCGGTCTGGCTGTGGAATTCGGCCGGGAAGCTGATCTTGAACAGCACGTTTTCCATGACGTAGCTGCCGTAGGGGCGCTGGAACTTGAACGGCTGGCCTTTGAACAGCACGTCGTAGAAACCCCAGGTCTTGGCGGTCAGCACTGAGGGGTAACCCATCTCGCCCTTCTGTACCATCAACGCTAGGTGCACGGCGCGCGCCGTGGCGTCGCCGGCGGCCCACGACTTGCGCGAGCCGGTATTGGGCGAATGGCGGTAGGTGCGAAGGCTTTGACCATCGACCCAGGCCAGCGATACGGCGTCGATGATCTCGTCGCGCGTCAGGCCCAGCATCTCGGCGACCACCGCCGTCGAGGCGACCTTCACTAAAACCACGTGGTCGAGGCCGACGCGGTTGAAGCTGTTTTCGAGCGCGATGCAGCCCTGGATCTCGTGCGCCTTGATCATGGCCGTCAGGACATCACGCATGGTCAGCGGCTTCTTGCCCTTGGCGACCGCGTTGCGCGACAGCCAGTCGGCGACGGCCAGGATACCGCCGAGATTGTCCGACGGATGGCCCCATTCGGCGGCCAGCCAGGTGTCGTTGAAATCGAGCCAGCGGATCATGGCGCCGATATTGAAGGCGGCCTGGATGGGGTCGAGCTGGAATTGCGTGCCGGGGACCTTGGCGCCGTTCGGCACGACCGTACCCGGGACGATGGGGCCCAGAAGCTTGGTGCAGGCGGGATAGTCGAGCGCTTCCAGCCCGCAGCCCAGCGTATCGATCAGGCAGTTGCGCGCTGTCTGATAGGCCAGGTCCGAGGCGATCTTATAGTTCAGGACGTAGTCGGCGATGTCGACCAGGACGCTGTCGGGTTCGGGACGGACGTTGGAAATATGGGCGGACATGAGCTTCTCTCTAAAAGGAAGAGGTCCACAGATTACACAGATTGCACAGATTAGATTTTTGCCACGGATAGCATGGATGACGCTTCGCGCCCGACACGGATAAAGGCGCGAAGCGCATCCTTCCGGTCTCATCTGGCCTCGGACAGTGCCCGTTACTCAGGCCATCCGTGTCGCCGCGAAACGGCGTATCCGTGTCATCCATGACCAATCTTCAAGCCGCAGCCACACGCTCGGAATAATCTGTGTAATCTGTGGACCTCCTTAAACTTACGGACGTTGGTCCAAAGGCACGAAAGGCCGATCCTCCGGCCCGACATAGTTGGCATTCGGCCGGATGATCTTGCCGTCCTGGCGCTGTTCGACTATATGCGCCGACCAGCCCGAGGTGCGCGAGATGACGAAGAGCGGCGTGAACATCTCGGTCGGCACGCCCATCATGTGGTAGCTGACGGCGCTGAACCAATCGAGGTTCGGGAACATGTGCTTGACGTCCCACATGACGCTTTCCAGCCGCTCGGCGATGGCGAACATCTTCATGTTCGACTGCTCGGCGCTGAGCGTACGCGCCACCTCCTTGATCGCCTTGTTGCGCGGATCGCTGACCGTATAGACCGGGTGACCGAAGCCGATGATGACTTCCTTGGCATCGACGCGGCGGCGGATATCGGCCTCGGCCTCGTCGGGATTGTCGTAGCGCTTCTGGATGTCGAAGGCGACTTCGTTGGCGCCGCCGTGCTTGGGCCCGCGCAGCGCCCCGATGGCGCCGGCGATGCACGAATAGAAGTCCGAGCCCGTGCCGGCGATGACGCGCGCCGCGAAGGTCGAGGCGTTGAACTCGTGCTCGGCATAGAGGATCAGCGAAGTGTGCATGGCGCGCACCCATGACGCCGACGGGGCATGGCCGTGCAACAGGTGCAGGAAGTGCCCCCCGATGCTTTCGTCGTCGGTCTCGGTGTCGATACGCCGGCCGTTATGGCTGAAGTGGTACCAGTAGAGCAGCATCGACCCAAGGCAGGCCAGCAGCCGGTCGGCGATGTCGCGCGCGCCGGGGTGATTATGGTCTTCGCGCTCGGGCAGGACGCAGCCGAGGAAGGAGACGCCGGTACGCATGACGTCCATCGGGTGCGCCGAGGCCGGCAGGCTTTCCAGCGCCTCGATGACGGCGACCGGCAGGCCGCGCAGCGCCTTGAGCTTGGTTTTATAGGCGGTCAATTCGCCGCGGTTGGGCAGGCGGCCGTGGATCAGCAGGTAGGCGATTTCCTCGAATTCCGACGTGGCGGCGAGGTCAAGAATGTCATAGCCGCGATAGGCCAGATCGTTGCCAGTGCGGCCGACTGTGCACAATGCGGTATTGCCGGCCACCGTTCCCGACAGGGCCACGGACTTCTTCGGCTTAAAGCCGGGCACATCTCCTGGCGTATCCATGTTGCCGTTCCCTGTTCATTTTTTTGAATTGAATAGCGCGTCGAGTTTTTCCTCGAACGCGTAATAGCCGATGCGGTCGTAGAGCTCTTCGCGCGTCTGCATGGTGTCGAGCACGTTCTTCTGGTGCCCGTCGCGGCGAATGGCCTGGTAGACGTTTTCCGCCGCCTTGTTCATGGCGCGGAAGGCCGACAGCGGATAGAGGACCATGGCCACTCCTGCGGTCGCCAGTTCGTCGCGCGTGAACAGCGGCGTCTTGCCGAACTCGGTGATATTGGCCAGCACCGGTGCCTTCACCGCGTCGACGAATTTCCGGTAGGTGTCGAGATCGTAGGCGGCCTCGGCGAAGATACCGTCGGCGCCGGCTTCGACGCATTTGATGGCGCGTTCGATCGCCGCATCGACGCCGAAGGTGGCGATGGCGTCGGTGCGGGCGATCAGGAAGAAGTGCGGGTCGGTTTTCGCGTCGGCGGCGGCCTTGACGCGGTCGACCATTTCCTCGGTCGAGACGATCTCCTTGCCCGGGCGGTGGCCGCAGCGCTTGGCGCCGACCTGGTCCTCGATATGGCAGGCCGCGGCGCCGAATTTGATCAGCGACCTGATGGTGCGTTCGATATTGAAGGCCGACGGGCCGAAGCCCGTGTCGATATCGACCATCAGCGGTACGTCGCAAACATCCGTAATGCGTCTTACGTCCGTAAGAACATCGTCGAGCGTGTTGATACCTAGGTCTGGCATGCCCAGCGAACCGGCGGCGACGCCGCCACCCGACAGATAGATGGCGTTATAACCGGCACGTTTGGCCAATAATGCATGATTGGCGTTGATGGCGCCGATGACCTGCAAGGGGCGCTCGGCGGCCAGCGCGTCGCGGAATTTTTGGCCGGGGGAAGGGAAGGACAAGGGTGGCTCCCGAGAAGCGGGCAGGCCCGCAAAACCTGTAGATACGGCTGTGTCGCCGCTTGACTCAATTCGTATCCATTGAAACTATATGAGTCAAGGATCGACAGGCATGTGGAAGCAAATTTCCGCGCGCGTCAACTCACGGAATGGCGAGCCTACCCGCAGCCGCACTCGCCTTTCTTGGGTTCGGCGTCGTACTTGTCGTGGTGGCGCACCCATTCCATGTCGGCTTTCTGGTTGCGGCCATTGGGCGTGATATCGAGCAGCCCCATGACGCCGGACGGAATTTCTGTGCCGCGCGCATAGCAGGAATAGGTGTGATAGACCTGCCCCGACTTGTCCTTGACGAAGACCGACAGGCCCGGCAGTTCGTCGATCGCGTAGGCGTCTTCCTTGAAATTGTAGGTGACCCGGTTGGCGGCCTTCTGCTCTTCGGTGAAGGAGACATGGTAGTCGTAGTTGAAATCGCTGCCGCTCGACGACACCCAGTCGAATTCCCAACCCATGCGCTGCTTGAAGGGGGCGACCTTTTCCATCGGTGCGCGCGACACGGCAACGAACTTGACGTCGTGGTTTTCGAGATGAACCCAGATGCCGTGCATATGGTCGGCGCCGAACGAGCAGCCGACACAGCCTTCTTCCCAGTCCGGGCCGAACATGAAGTGCTGGACCAGGAGCTGGCTGCGGCCTTCAAACAGGTCGGAAAGCGTCTTCGGGCCTTCCGGCGTGTCGAAAACATAGAGCTTGTCGACCTTGACCCAGGGCAGGCGCCGGCGCGCTTCGGTCAGGGCATCGATCTCACGCAGCAGGGCGTCTTCGCGTTCGAGCAGCGCGGTCCGCGCCGTCAGCCAGTCTTCACGCGAGGCGACATTCGGTGTAGGCGCAGCGGCACTGTCCATTGGGATTCTCCTTAGGGGCGTAGCGTTTCGAGATACTTGACGACCTGTCTGACACCGGCTGACAGCAGGCTGGGGTCGCGGGCATTCTTGGCCAGCGAGATGTAGCCTTCGTAGGTGGCGATCATGAAGGTCGCGGTTTCGCGGGCGTCGATGTCGCGGCGGACCTTGCCATTGGCCTGGCCGAGGCGCAGCGCGTCGGCGACACCGCCGATCCACATCTGGAAGACGCGGCGCAGGCGCAGCCGGATATCTTCGTTCACACCCGACATTTCCTGCGCCAGATTGTTGAGCGGGCAGCCACCATTGACCGCCATTTCGGTCAGCAGGGTGCCTTCGACGATCTCGATCAGGGCATCGACGGGATCATCGACGTCATCCAGCGGCGCCAGCCATTTTTCGGTGGTGATGCCGTCCAGCAGGGTGTCGATGACGGCATTGGCGATGTCGGTCTTGCCGCCGAAATGGTGATAGAGCGCGCCTTTCGTCACCCCGGCACGGGCGATGATGCTGTTGATATCGCTGCCCTGATAGCCCGAGGCGTAGATCTCGGTGAACGCAGCATCAAGCAGGCGCTGACGGGTTTCGACCGGGTTCTTGCGGGGGACCTGCATATTCATACCAACCGGTATGTATGTTGCGGGCTGGGATGTCAACAGTTCGAAAATTTTTGTTTTATACTGTCAAATTTTGGCATTAGGGTGAGACACAAGTGTCAGCATGAGTAAGCGTACCGGAATTCCTGTCCCCGAGGCCTTCATGTCCCGCGCCACACGCCTGCTCGATCTTCTGCAACTCCTCCGCCGTCACCGCTATCCCGTGGCGGGCGCCGAACTGGCGCGCGAGCTCGATATCTCTCTAAGGACGCTTTACCGCGATATCGCCGCGCTGCAGGCGCAGGGCGCGCATATCGAGGGCGAGCCCGGCGTCGGCTACGTGCTGCGGCCGGGCTATATGCTGCCGCCGCTGATGTTGTCGCAGGAGGAGCTGGAAGCGCTGGTTCTGGGCACGCGCTGGGTCGTCGACCGCGCCGACTCGCGGCTGGCGGAAGCGGCGCAAAACGCCCTGACCAAGATCTCGGCTGTTCTGCCCAAGGATCTCAGCGAGGACCTCGAAGCCACTGGCCTGATCGTGGCGCCGGCCTGGCCGCCGCTGGAAAAGCATTCGATCGATCTGGGCGACGTGCGCATGGCCATCCGGCGCGAGGCGCGTGTCGCCATGCATTATATCGACCTGAAAGGCGTGACGACCGAACGCACCGTGTGGCCTATCGCGCTTGGCTTCTTCGACCACGTGCGGCTGCTGATCGGCTGGTGCGAGATGCGCGAGGCCTTCCGTCATTTTCGTACCGATCGGATCGTCCGCTGGACGCCGACCGAGCATCGCTACCCCAAGCGGAGGGCGGCGTTGCTGAAGGCGTGGAACGCTGAACGCGAAGCCGAGAAGGCGAAATATCAACATTGATTTTCGTGCATCGGGCGAAAAGCGGGGCGGTGAATCCTCTCGATCCGCTGCCTTGCTAATTCCCTGATTCGGCGAAATTTTCCTAAAATTTCACCTTAAAATCAATTATTGATCTACGATCGGCAGAATGACGGCCGAGGCCGCCTTGCCACCGTGGTATACGCTCTCCGTCGCCGCCTTGTAGTCCGAAGGCCTGGCGTTGAAGATGTTCGGCACGAAGGTCTGAGGGTTGCGGTCGTAGAGCGGGAACAGGCTCGACTGCACCTGGACCATGATCTTGTGTCCAGGCAGGAAGACGTGGTCGACATTGGGCAATGACCACTTGTATTCCTCGACTTTGCCCGGCGTCAGCGCCTGCGGCTTGTCGAAACCGTGGACGTAACGGCCGCGGAAGATTTCGATACCGACCGGCAGTTCAAAGCCGGCCATTTCGGCGACTGTCGAGCCCTGCGCCGCGCCTTCACTCGACGTGTTGGGATAGACATCGATCAGCTTGACGACCCAATCGCTGTCCGTGCCCGATGTGGCGGCGAACAGATCGACCAGCGGGGCACCCATGATGTGCACGGGCTTGTCGAGGACCTCCGTCTGGTAGACTAGGACGTCTGTGCGGTCCGACACGAAGCGCTGGTCGTGGACCAGCCACGGCTTCCATTGGAAGGCGTCGGCCATGTTGATCGGGCGCGGGATGAAGGGGACGGGCTTGGACGGATCGGACAGGTAATCGTCGTGACCGTTGGCAACAGGCTGTTGGAACGAAAGTTTAAACCCATCGCCAAGGTACAGCTTGGCGGGATTGCCGGCCGGCCATTTCTGCGAGACCTCCCAGTGGTTTTCGCCGGTCGCATAGGTCAGGACGGGTGGCGTATGGGGATCGGGCGCGTCCTTCAGATAGTGATCGAAGAACGGTTTCAGGTATTTGACGCGGAATTCGCGCGCGGTGTCGCCGGTGAAGCTCAATGCGCCGAGATTATAGCCGTAGTGGTTGACGCCCGAGTGGCGCCACGGCCCGATGACCAGGGACAGCTTGTCGTTCTTCGTGTCCTTGGGCTCCCAGGCGCGATAGACGGCGGGGGCGCCGTAGGAATCCTCCTGGTCCCACTGGCCGACGACCAGCATGGTCGGAACGGTCAACGGCCGCGCCGCCAGCCACTTGTCGACGGCCTGCAGCGACCAGAAGTCCGTATAGGCCGGGTTCTGCATCAGCTTCTGCGAAAAGGGATAGGTGTCGTAGCCCCATTTGCGCGCGAAATCGCCGGCCGATCCGGCTTCGAGATAGCGTGTATAGTCGTCGCCGACGCCGGTCGCCGTGCCGCCGGCCTCGGCCTTGCCCGTGCTCTGTTCGACGACGTAGTCGAAGCTGGGTTGGCGGTATGCGCCGTTATGGAACCAGTCGTCCCCCATCCAGCCATCGACCATCGGGCTTTGCGGCACCGACGCCTTGAGGGCCGGATGCGGATCGATCTCGGCCATCAGCGAGGTAAAGCCCAGGTACGACGAGCCGATGATGCCGACCTTGCCGTTCGATTCGGGGACGTTCTTCACCAGCCAGTCGATCGTGTCGTAGGCGTCCGTGGCTTCGTCGATATCGGTCTTGTTCAGCGGTCCACGAATGGGGCGGTTCATGATGAACTCGCCCTCGGAATTGTGCAGGCCGCGGATGTCCTGGTAGACGCGGACATAGCCGTCGTCGACGAATTCGATATCCATGGCCGGCACAATTTCATCGATGTCCTGGCTGGCGACACGCGCTACCGAGCTCTTGGCGTCGTAAGGCGTGCGCGACAGCAGGATCGGACCGTTCTTCGTGCCCTTCTTCATGACGATGACGGTATAGAGCTTGGTGCCGTCGCGCATGGGGATCATGACTTCGCGGCGGATGAAGTTGGCGTCGGGACGGACCTTGTCGTAGCTCTTGACGACGTCGGGAGTCATCGGGGTCACGGTCTGCGCGCCGGCCGTTGCGGCCAGGACGAGCGGGAGGAGGGCGGCCATCGCGGCCAGGCGGATTCGGGTCATGTCGGCGTCCCTGAAACGTTAATGCGGTGACAATACACGCTTGCCTTCGGGTTACAATGTTTCATCTGCATCGAAAATGCCGCGCGGCCTCGTATTGACGCCTGTTGTGAGTCGCGGCGAGACTGCTGCGGGAATTCCGGAGACCTGCCATGACCGACGCCGCCACCGCGCCCGCCGAAAAGCTCGATGTCAAGCTCGACGAGAGCTGGAAGAAGGCGTTGGCGCCGGAGTTCTCCAAAACGTACATGACGCAGCTCAAGGCCTTCCTCCAGGATCGCCGGGCGTCGGGGGCGCATATCTTTCCGAAGGGCAGTGAATATTTCCGGGCCCTCGACCTGACGCCGCTCGACAAGGTGCGCGTGGTCATCCTGGGGCAGGATCCTTACCACGGCGAGGGCCAGGCGCATGGCCTGTCTTTCTCGGTCAAGCCGGGCGTGAAAATCCCGCCGTCCCTGGTCAATATCTACAAGGAACTGCAAAGCGACCTGGGCCTTGCGCCGCCGCGTCATGGTTTCCTGGAGCACTGGGCGAAGCAGGGGGTGTTGCTCCTCAATGCCGTGCTGACGGTCGAGATGGGGCAGGCCAATATCCACCAAGGCAAGGGCTGGGAGCAGTTCACCGACGCCGTCATCCGTGCTGTCAACGACCAGCCGCACCCGGTCGTGTTCATCCTTTGGGGCTCCTACGCGCAAAAGAAGGCGGCCTTTGTCGACACTTCGCGCCACCTGGTGATCAGGTCGGTGCATCCGTCGCCCCTGTCGGCCCACAACGGCTTTTTCGGCAGTCAGCCTTTTTCAAAGGCCAACCGGTTCCTCGAATCCAAAGGCTATCCGCCGATCGACTGGCAACTGCCGGAAAGACCCGCAGCCGAGTGACGCATTTCGCCTTTACGGAAATCTGCGCTAGGGTCTCGCACCGGTCGGACGCTTTGGGCAAAAACCGGTTTCCGTTTTTTTGCAGCATGTTCTAAGACAACGACTGGAGGGAGATTATGCGTCGTATCCTGTCGTTTTCGCTGGGCATTCTGCTCCTGGCCGGCTGCTCCAAGCCGCATCAGGCCGCGCCTGCCGTGGGTGAAAGCCCCGCCGCGGAAATCAGCGACGCCGAAGCCAGTTCCCTGCAGGCCGAAGCCGACGCGCAGCTCAAGGCGATGTCCCATTCCGCCGTGGCGCCAGTTGACTCTATCGCCCTGAGGACGGGGCTGTGGGAGGTTACCTATCGCCGCGACGAGATGGGCTTCCGCGAAACCCGCCGGATCTGCGTGGGCAAGGTCCTGGCGGAAACCCTGGCGGAATTGCCGGCCAGCCCGGAGACGCTCGATTGCCGCAAGCATGAACTCAAAATCGACGGCCGTTCGGCGCATATCGAGTCCGTGTGCGCGAAGAACGGCACGACGGTGACCGGTCACATCGAAATCGAAATGGGACAGGACACCTTCCATCAGGAGATGGAAACGCTTTACGAGCCGGCTTTTGCCGGCCATGGTGATGTTCATGCGACCGCCGATGGCAAACGCGTCGGCGACTGTCCGGCCGGAATGGCCCAGGGAGCGAGTACGGTCGTAACCAAATAGTCCGTTTGACAACTGTAAAGCAGGAGGTCGGTATGCGGTATTTGCGTAGAAACGTCTGTTTATCTGTTGCTTTGATTATGCTTTCGGCGTGCAGTAAGCCCGCCGTGCAAGGTTCCGCTGCTGCGGCCACGCCCGCCGCGACCCACGCCGCGCCCGCCATGACCGTCGGCGCGTTCAAAAGCCCGATGGCGAAGAAGCCCGGTCTTTGGGAGATGACGATCGACATGCCCGACACGAAGATGAAGTCGGTCAAGAACAGCGTCTGCGTCGATGAAACCGTCGCCGAAAAGTGGATGAAGGCCGCCGGTCAGATGGGCGCGAACGACGTGAAGTGCAGCAAGCACGATGTCACGCCGACAGCTACCGGGGCGGTCATCGACCAGGTCTGCGAAACCGGCGGGCGGACGATCAACAGCCATATCGAACTGACGACGATCAGCGATACGTCCTTCAAGCAATCGATCAAAAGCACCACGTCGCCGCCTGTCATGGGCAAGTCGGACAGCGATGTCGAAATGACTGCCAACTGGATGGGCGCCTGTCCGTCGAACATGGCCGCCGGCGACATGGAAATGGACATTCCCGGCGTCGGCAAGCATCTCGTTCACATGAGCGGCGCGGGCAAGGTCACTGTGCACTGAATTCGCTTGAACCGCAGGCGCGAACAGAGGAAGGAGCTGTATTCACGGAGCCTTCCTCATGCGCCAGTTCCTGATCGACGCCTTCGCCAGCCAGCCGTTCAAGGGTAATCCCGCCTGCGTGGTCGAGCCTTTCGAGACGTGGCCGGATGACGCCTTCATGCAGAATCTGGCCATGGAGAACAACCAGGCCGAAACGGCGTACCTGATGAAAACGGACGACCCGGCGCGCTTCGGCCTGCGCTGGTTTACGCCGGCCATGGAGGTCCGGTTGTGCGGACATGCGACGCTGGCGTCGGCGCATGCCTTGTTCGTCGAACTCGGCAATGATGCGGACGTGCTGACCTTCGACACCCTTTCGGGGCCGTTGCACGTCCGGCGCCTGGCAACACGGTATGAGATGGATTTCCCGGGCTATATGCCGCAACGGCTGGCGATACCGGACGGGATTGAGCAGGCCACCGGTCTTGAGCCCATGGCAGTGTGGGGTGGGCCGGCCCTGATTGCCCAATTCAAAACCGAGGCCGAGGTGCGGAACCTGAAACCCGACCTGCGGGCGCTACCAGCCTATATGGGATCGGTCTATGACGACCGGCATCTGGTGGCGACGGCGCCCGCCGACCCGGGCAGGCCCTACGATGCCGTCAGCCGCCTGTTCGCGCCCGACATGGGCATAGACGAAGACCCGGCGACGGGCTCGATGCACTGCATGCTGGGGCCGTTGTACGCCTTGCAACTGAACAAGCCGGTGATCGACTTCTACCAGGCGCATCCGCGCCGCGGCGCCGAGATCCAGGCCGAGGTGCATGGCGACCGCGTGCTTTTGCGCGGTCAGGCGCTGACCGTGGCGCGCAGCCAGCTCAGTCTTTGACGGGAGCCTTCGCCTTGCGCCTTTTCAGGAACCACCAGGCCACCGGCACGGCGATAATGGCGATCGGAACCAGGAAGGCCGCGACGGTAATCAGGACCGATACCATCAGCAACATATTGCGCAGTACGCCATTCCAGGCTGCGGAAACGGGGGCGAACACGCTGCCGGAGGTCGCAGCCGCCTCGCTGTGATAGTTCAGGCTCAGATGGACGGTGGCAACGCGCTTTTGCATGACGGCCAGCTGCGATTGCGTCGAGTCGATATCCGATTGAACCTGCGACAACTGGTTTTCGGCCTCGACCAGATCGGCAATTTTACCGTTGCTGGTGCGGATGATCTCCTGCAACCGGTCGCGCAGGGCCAGCTTGTTCTTGAGGCGCGCGCTGACGTCGACGATCTGCAGCGACAGGTCCTCGGAACTTACGCTGTCCTGGGTGATCCGCGCGTGGGCCTTTGATACCGATGCCTCGAGGCCGCCTTGCCAGTGTTTCAGCCACGCTGGCGACACGCGCAATTCCAGGCTTTTGTTGATGACGTCGGCATCGCGGTTACTGTCGGAGGTCGAGGCCAGCATCTGGCATTCCGCAGGCCCGGCTTGCGCGCACGCCGCCTGGTCGGATTGCCGCAAGGCTTCGATCCCCTTGGCGGAAGCCTGGAATCCGTAGGTATAGTCGTACGCCAGTTGCGGCGCACCGCTCATGGCTTCGGGACTGGCGGGCGCGGCCGCTCCGGTGGCGGCCGGCGGTGGCGGAGGGGCGACAAGATCGACATTGACCTTTTCGTCGGCGTATTTGTCCTCGGTAATCGTCGCGGGCTTGCTGCAGGCCGGCAGAGCCGCCAGCGCCATGATAAGAACGAGATTGGCGTGTGATTTCATTAGGTCCCCCGAGCTCGTAGATCAGGAAGATGCGCCGATCCGAAAAAATTGCAACTGGCTTAACCTGCGCGCAGTCGCAGCGACAGGTCCTTCATCTGCTCGCGCGTTACGGAGGCGTCGTCTATCGACAAATTGGTGGCGCAGAGCAGGGCGGGCGGGATCGCCTCGGCCCTGGCGCGTAAAGCCCGGCCGTCCTCGGTCAGGAAAATGCGAGTGACACGTTCGTCGCGTTCGTCGCGGGCGCGCGTCACGAAGCCCGCCTTTTCCATGCGCTTCAGCAGCGGCGTCAGCGTGCCGGAATCGAGCATCAGCGGCTGGCCCAGCTCGTTGACCGAACGGCCGTCCTTTTCCCACAGCAGCAGCATGACAAGGTACTGCGGATAGGTCAGCCCCATGGGTTCGAGCCACTGCTTGTATGCCTGAGCAAAAGCGTGCGCGGCGGAATAGACCGCGAAACAGAGCTGGTTTTCAAGGCGCAGGTGTGCGGGTGTGGGATCGTCGGCCATGATGTGAATTATATAGTGCACAATGCACTTGACAATATATTGTGCACAATATAAATGTGCGCTATCAAAAATGCAGCAAAGGAGCTGACGTCATGGCCTACGAAAATGCCCCCTCGATCACCCCCGTCTATGTCGCGCACGCCCGTGCCACCGGCGGCCGCGAAGGCGCCGCTGCGTCGAACGACGGCCGTCTCAATGTCAAGCTGTCGACGCCGAAGGAACTGGGCGGCGCCGGCGGTGACGGCACCAATCCGGAGCAGCTGTTCGCGGCCGGTTACGCCGCCTGCTTTATCGGCGCGCTGAAGTTCGTCGGCGGCCGCGACAAGATCGCCGTGCCGGCGGATGCCTCGATCGAGTCGAGCGTCGGTATCGGCCAGATTCCGAACGGTTTCGGTATCGAAGTGACTCTGAAGATTTCGCTGCCGGGCCTTGACGCCGATGTCGCCGATCGTCTGATCGCCGCAGCGCACGTCGTCTGTCCGTATTCGAACGCGACGCGCGGCAATATCAACGTCAATCTCGTCCGCGCCTAAGCGTGCGAAGGCACAAACAAAAAGGGCGTCCGGTCATGAACCGGACGCCCTTTGTCTTTTAATGAAGAGGCGCTTACGCCCGGTAATCGGGATTGTCGCGCAGGTCGGCGCCGCTGGCCTTGGCCGGGGCCGCGAAGATTTCCGGGTCGCCGCGCGTGATCTGGTCGAGCGTGTCGAGTTCGCCGGCGGTAAACGACAGGTTCAGCAGGGCGCCGAGGCTGTCTTCCAGCTGTTCGACGGTGCGCGCACCGATCAGGGTCGAGGTGACGCGGTCGTCGCGCAGCGTCCAGGCCAGGGCCATCTGCGCCAGGCTCTGGCCTCGGCCCTTGGCCACCTCATTGAGCGCTTCGATGCGGCCCAAGGTCTCCGGCGTCAGGCCGTTGCGTACCCATTCCAGGCGCGCGGCGCGCGAATCGTCCGGCAGGGCGCCGTCTTTTGTCAGGTACTTGTTCGACAGGAAGCCCTGGGCCAGCGGCGAGAAGACGATGGTGCCCGCGCCGGCTTCGGCATTGGTCGCCAGGAGATCGGGCTCGATCCAGCGGTCGAGCAGGCTGTAATTGGGCTGGCTGATCGTCAGCGGCACGCCCTCGGACTTGAGAATGGCGGCGCAATGCTTCGTCAGTTCGGAATTGTAGTTCGAAATGCCGACATAGAGCGCCTTGCCCTGGCGATAGAGCTGGGCCAGCGCACCCATCGTCTCTTCCAGCGGGGTGAAGGGATCGGGGCGGTGCGAATAGAAAAGATCGACATAATCGAGGCCCATGCGCTTGAGGCTCTGGTCGAACGAGGCGATCAGGTGCTTCTTCGAGCCGTTCATGCCGCCATAGGGCCCGGCCCACATGTCCCAGCCCGCCTTGGTCGAGATGATCAGTTCGTCGCGATAGGGCTTGAAGTCCTCGGCAAAGATGCGGCCGAAATTGATCTCGGCCGAGCCGAAGGGCGGGCCGTAATTATTGGCCAGGTCGAAATGGGTGACGCCCGAATCGAAGGCGCGGCGCAGCAAGGCGCGTTGCGTATCGAGCGCGTTGATGTCGCCGAAGTTCTGCCACAGGCCGAGCGAGATCGCCGGCAGTTTCAGCCCCGAGCGGCCGCAGCGGCGATAGGGCATGGAGGCGTAACGGGTGTCCAGGGCTTGGTAAGTCATAAAGGCTCGCTCTCTGCGTCAATCGAAGGAATCGGCATTGACCGGGATCTGGCGTCCCGCTGGCCGCTGTTTTAGCGGCCCGGGCTAACGGAGCAAGCTTATTTCGCGGCAGGCTGGAAGATGTCGGCGACGATGTGCCAGCCGGCCTTGCCGTCGTTGCGCCAGACCCTGAGATAGGTGCCCTGGTCTACAACGTGGCCCCAGGTATAGCCAAGGTCGCCGGCGGCCGAGACCTTGATGAGGTCGCGTTGCCAAACACCGGCGGGGCGTTTGGTGACGGCGGTGGTGCGGGCGTCGGCCGTGGTCGCCGGAACGCCGTCCGCGCCGCCCATGATAGCGTCGGCCGCCAGGGCTTTTGCGTAGGCGGCGGGTGATGCTGAGGCCAGGCCTGCGTCGAGCGCGGTATCGGCGGCCTCGATATCGGCGGTCGCGGTCTTGCTTTTGGCCGTGGTTACGGCGTCGGTGATCACCGCGCTTGCCGGCGGCACCTGCGTCAGCGGCGCCTTGCCGGCGCCGGTATCGACCATCCAGCGCCAATTGCCGTCGGCCTGCTTGGCCCAGACGGTTAAGTACCAGCCGCCGTCCGCGTCGTCGCCGTTCTTCCAGCCGCCGAGATCCCAGCCAAGATCGCCGGACGCGGAAGCCGCCGCGCGCAGGGGCCACCAGCGCAGCTTCGACGGCGCGTCGCTTTCCGACGGATCCTTGGCGATGGCGTCGCTCAGCAATTTATGGATGGGACGCGGCCCCTTGGGACCGATCGAGACGCCGTCCTCGGCCGACCATTCGTGGAAGCCGTGGGTAAAGCCGTGGACGGCCGTATAGGCGTCGAAAGCCTGTTCGGCCTTGACGATCTCATGCGCGGCATGGGCCTGGGCCGAAGAGGCTATCAGCAGGCCGGCGACAATGGCGGCAGTCCGGATCATGGTCCTCTCCGTTTCGAGAACAGTGTTCCGTACCGCCGCCGACCGCAAGTTACAAATGGTTAAACGCCCGCTCCAGCGCCTTGATCAGGTCGTCGGCGTCTTCGAGGCCGACCGACACGCGCAGCAGGCCACCGGTGATGCCGGCCGTGGCCTGCGCTTCTGGCGACATGGCGGCGTGCGTCATCGACGCCGGATGGACGATCAGGCTTTCGATCCCGCCCAGGCTTTCGGCCAGGCTGAACAGATCGATGGCGTCGAGCACGGTTTTGACCGCGTCGAGCCCGCCCTTGAGCTCGAAGCTCATCATGGCGCCGAAGCCGAGTTGCTGCTTTTTTGCCAGCTCATGCTGCGGGTGGGCGGGAAGGCCGGGGTAGTAGACCGCCGAAACCGCCGGGTGCTTTTCAAGCCATTCGGCCACCGCCTGCGCGCTCTGCTGCTGCTGGCGGATGCGGACGAACAGGGTGCGCACGCCGCGCAGTGTCATGTAGGAATCGAAGGCTGGCGCGGTCGAGCCGACGCAGTTGGCCCACCAACGATAGGCGGTGACGTCTTCCTCGGTTGTGCACACCAGGGCGCCGCCGACCACGTCGCTGTGGCCGTTGATATATTTGGTCGTCGAATGAACGACGAAGTCGGCGCCGAACTTGACCGGATTCTGCAGGGCGGGCGACAGGAAGGTGTTGTCGACGGCGACCTTGGCGCCGGCGGCGTGGCCTTCGGCGATGCGCTTTTCGAGATCGACCAGGCGCATCAGCGGATTGGACGGGGTCTCGAGCAACAGCAGCGCGGTCGGGACCGACAGCGCCTCAGCCATGGCGGCATCGTCGTTCTGGTCGACATAGACGACCTCGATCAGGCCCTGTTTGGTGCGGGCGTTCAGCAGGCGTTGCGTGCCGCCATAGCAGTCGTGCGGCACGACGACGCGCTTGCAGCCCGGATGGAAGGCGTTGAGGTCCTGCCAAAGCAGGTCGAGCGCGGCCAGGCCCGACACGGTCATCACCGCGCCGGCGCCGCCTTCCAGGTCGGCGATGACGTCCGCGATCACCGAACGCGTCGGATTGCCCGAACGCGCATAGTCGTAGGTCCGCTTCTTGCCGAAGCCTTCGAACGTGTAGTTCGACGACAGGTAGATCGGCGGCATGACGGCGCCGTGCGCCGGGTCCGAGTCGATGCCGATATTGATGACTCGCGTGGCGAGGCTGGCGTCTTTCAGATAGTCCTTGGTCATAGTCTCTTATTTCAAAGCGGTGCGGACGATTTCGGAGACGAGCGGGATTTCCTTGAGGAAGGCGTCGTGGCCGTAGAGCGAGGGGAGGTCGATGAAGACGCTGTCGGCCAGTTGCTCGTGCAGATGCTGCATGTCTTCGTAGGGCACAAGACGGTCGGTCGGCACGGCGGCCAGGAAGACTTTTGCCTTGATCTTTGCCGGGTCCACGCGGTGGCGGTCCAGGCTGTCGGACATCGATATCCAGCGGTTGACGTCGGTGGCCGAATAGGCGTCGCCGCGCGAGCGCAGATAGCCGCAGACCGTATAGTTTTCACCGGCTTCGGCCGGTGCCGGACCATCGAAACGCTGCGAGAATTCCTCGGACGAACGGTAGGTCGTCATCGCCAGCTGACGCGCCAGCGAAATGCCTTCCTGCGGGCGGCCATTATCCTGGCCGAAGCGCAGCAGACGGCGCTGCAGACCCCGGAAGGCGGTGGCCATCGGGTGGGCGCGGTGCGCCGCCGAGATGATACAGAGGCGTTCGACCGCATCCGGGTAAAGCTCGGCGAAGGCCAGCGCGATCATGGCGCCGTAGGACGCGCCGATAAAGGCGTAAATGGTTTCCGCGCCCAGCTGGTCGAGCAGCAGGCGGACCAGCCGCGCCTGGTCGTGCGTCGTGATGGTGTAGACACGCGACGCCGGCAGGCGTGGTGCGAATTCAATGCTCATGACACGGTAGGTATTGAGGTCCAGCGCTTCGTTCGGCCCTGCCACGCCTTCCCACCAGCCGGGGGCGGTCTCGGTAGCGTCTTCCTTGGCGAAGAGGACGCGGCCGGCCGAAATGCCGCCCGCCACCACCACGACGGGGCCGTTTTTCGGGCCGTAGACGCGGGCGATGACTTCGGTCTGCTCCAGCTGCTGGCCGCTGTCCAGACGGAAGTCCGCGGGTATGACGGCCAGGATGTCGTGCCCGATCAGGTCGGGCGTGGTGCTTAAGGACGGATCAAAGCTTTGGGCGTTCATGGTGTGTCCGGTCACGGAATCAATTGAGAGTCATCGGACCAGACGGGGACGCGGGCGCGCTACGCGGGAGCGTCTCTGTCTCATCTGCCGGGAAATGAACCCGCAGGAGTTGGCACCATGCCGAAGGTTCGGCGGTTGCCCCAGCGTCGTCGGGCCTGTCCCTCGGCTGGTCTCGATGAGTATCGGTCTATATGCGCGTATTGTGCAGGTGCGTCAAGAGGTGCGGTTCTTCGATATCTTTTCGCGGTCGGGACTGGAGGGCAGGTGCCGGCCTTCCCAAATAGACGAGACCCATATGTTCAACGGAGCAACCATGAGCGCCTTGTTTTCCCCGATTTCGCTGCGTGATCTGAAATTGCCGAACCGGATCGTGATCTCGCCCATGTGCCAATACTCGGCCGAGGACGGCAAGGCGACCGACTGGCATATGGTGCACCTGGGGCATCTGGCGCTGTCGGGGGCGGGGCTGCTGTGCATCGAAGCGACGGCGGTCGAGGCCGACGGACGCATCACGCCGGCCGATCTTGGGTTGTGGAACGACGAAACCGAGGCGGCATTGGCGCGCGTCATGGCGGCGGTTCGGCGCTATTCGCACATTCCGGTGGCAGTGCAATTGGCGCATGCCGGGCGCAAGGCCTCGACGCGTGTGCCATGGGACGGCGGGCGGCAGATCGCGCCTGGCGCCCCGGGAGGCGGGTGGCGCACGCACGCACCTTCAGCCATTCCGTTCCATGATGGCGATGCGGCGCCGGTCGCGCTCGACGCGGCGGGGCTGGCGCGGGTGCGCGGCGCCTTTGTCGCGGCGGCAAAGCGTGCTGAAAGGTTGGGTATCGACGCCATCGAGGTCCACGCGGCCCATGGCTATCTGCTGCACGAATTCCTGTCGCCGCTATCCAACCACCGTACTGACGCCTATGGCGGGAGTCTGGAGAACCGTATGCGCTTTCCGCTCGAAGTGTTCGACGCCGTGCGCGCGGCCTTTCCGGCGCATAAGCCGGTGGGGGTGCGCGTGTCCGCGAGCGACTGGGTCGAAGGCGGCTGGGATGTCGAACAGACGGTCGTCTTCGTCGAAGCGCTGAAGGCGCGCGGCGTCGACTGGATCGATGCCTCGTCAGGCGGCCTGTCCGAGCACCAGAAGATTTCGGTCGGGCCGGGCTACCAGGTGCCGTTCGCCGAGCGTATCAAGGCGACGGGTGTTACCACCTTTGCCGTCGGATTGATCACTGATGCGCATCAGGCCGAGGCGATCATTGCCGAAGGCAAGGCCGATTGCGTCGCCCTGGCGCGTGGCATTCTTTACGATCCGCGCTGGCCGTGGCATGCCGCGGCGGAACTGGGCGCCCAGGTCGAGGCACCGCCGCAATACTGGCGTTCGCAGCCGCATGGGCTGAAGCACCTGTTCGGCGAACACGCGGTGAGCTGATTTTTATACCTCCCTGTCGCGAAGCGATGGGGAGGGGGACCGCACGACTGCGCCAATGCGTCAGCATTGGTGAAGGAGATGTGGTGGTGGGGTTTCTTGCTTACTTGGAAACACCAGTGTTTTGAAAAGTAAGCAAGAAACCCCACCACCACCCTACGCTAAAGCTTCGGGCGGTCCCCCTCCCCATGCTTCGCACGGGGAGGTACATTCATAATGGATTCCATATCTTCAGCGGCGCCGCGCCCCCGAAGGCCGGGTCGCTGAACGAAGGCTGGCCATCCTCGACGTGCCCGGCAAAGCGCAGGGCAAAGCCGTCACCCGTCACGCTGAAATCGTACCAGTTATAGCTGGCCGAAAGGTCGGGCGCGATCTTCATCGTCTCGCCGGGCTTCAAGACAAGAGTCTGTGCTGTGCCGCCATAGGCTTCGTCGGCGAGCCGAAGCGCGACGGCATCGTGCGCGGTCAGGTGCAGCGTTCTGCCGTCGAACGCCGCGTCCAATGGCAGAGTCCTGGGCGCGATGATACGGCGATGAAAGCCGTTCGGCCCTAGCAGGAACAGGTCGCCGTCGACGGGCAGGCTTTCCGATCCGCCGGCTTTCAAGGTATAGCGCAACGGCGCGTCGGACAGCCTGGCCGGACAGTAGACGTGCAGCACCACCGCTGTATCCGGGCTTTGGTTGCGCATATCGAGCCGGCCGCCAATGACGTCTACGGCGATATCATAGGGCAGGGCGCGCGCCGGACGGATGCCCGTTTCCTGGACAGGCGCCGTCAGCGTCTCCGGCGTCTTCGGCATGGCCGGCAACAGGATCTTGCGGGCGCGTCTGGCGGTGTCGGCCGTCTGCAGCAGGGTGACGGCTTCGGGTTCGGCGCGGCTGAAGTCGAAACAGCTCATCAGGTCGCCGCTGACGGCGCGGCGCCAGGCGCTGATATTGGGCTCCTTCACGCCGAAGCGTGTCTCCAGGAAGCGCAGGACCGAAGTGTGGTCGAAGACCTGGCTGTTGACAAAGCCGCCCTTCGACCACGGTGACACCACATACATCGGCACGCGCGGCCCCAGACCGTAGGGCCGGCCATGATATGGGTCCTTCTCGAGACGGTATTCGTTCGTCGTATCGACCTGTCCGGCCGAGGCGTCCGTCGGCGGGGCAGGTGGAGGCACGTGGTCGAAAAAGCCGTCGTTTTCGTCGAAATTGACCAGCAGGACAGTGCGCGCCCACACCTTCGGATTCGACGTCAACGCATCGAGCACGCGCGCCGTATAGTCCGCGCCTTGGGCCGGGCTCGACGGGATCGGGTGTTCGGACCCTTCGGCGGTCGCTATGATCCATGACACCTGCGGCAGGCTGCCGGTCTGTACGTCTTCTTTCAGTTTATCGAGACCGCGCGTGCGTACCGACCGTTGCGCCAGATCACTGTTTGCCTTGTCGGCGTCGCGATAGGCGCGGAAACCGGCCAGGGGGTTGTCGGTGAAGTTGTCCTTCATGTCCTGGTAGATCTGCCAGCTGACGCCGGCAGCCGACAGGCGCTCTGGGTAGGTCACGAAACTGTAGCCGCCGTGACCCGCGGGATCGGCCGACAGGTGGTCGTAGCCGTTGTCGATTACGGGGCCGTGGCCCGCGCCCGATGGGTCATTCGTCCCCGTCCACAGGAAGACGCGGTTGGGATTGGTGCCGGCATGCAAGGCGGCGTGATAGGCGTCGCACAGCGTAAAGGCCTCGGCCAGGGCGAACTGGAAGGGAATATCCTCGCGCGTGAAATAGCCCATGGCGCGGTTGTGCTTGGCGGCCGGCCAGTTCGCCATCCGGCCATTGTCCCACGCGGCTTGCGCGTCGGGGAAGGTATGCGGCGTGCCGGCGACGCGCATCTCGTTGAACGATTTCGTCGTGTCGAGGCGGAACGGCGCCAGTTTGCGGGTGGCGTCGCGCTCGTCCGGCTGCACGAAGACGGTGCCGCTGGGCGACGGCACGGCGAAGCGGTCGCCGAACCCGCGTACGCCGCGAAGCGTACCGAAATAGTGGTCGAAAGCGCGATTTTCCTGGGTCAGGATGACGACGTGCTCGACGTCCATGACGCTGCCGGTGCGGCGGTCGGCCGGAATGTCGAGCGCGCGGGCGATCGAAGGCGGCAGCAAAGAGGCCGCAACGGCGGATAGAAAGAGGCGGCGATTGAGCGTCATTCCGTCTGTTTATCAGGCCGGAATGACGCTTTGGCAATCGCTGTTATTTGGTTGGCAGCGGCGGAAACAGCGAGAAATCGGGCAGGGGGTGCGCCTTAATCTCTACGTCACTGGCGATCGGCAGGATCGATGCGTTCGATCCGTCGAATACCGGCCAGGCGGGCAGGCCGGTTCCGGTGGGACGACCCGTCCGGGCGAACTGTACCACCGTATCGGCCAGCCTGTTTGCCAGTTGCTGGTCTTCGGCGGACCAGGCGCGCGGATCGACGGCCAGGTTGTCGAACAGGTACTGGACTTCGACGCCATGCCCCGCGCCGCAGGCCCAGGTGCAAGGCGTCGATGGCTCGGTCGGGCGATGCGCGAAGTAATAGACATACGACTTCGAGCGGCCGTAGCGCGCTTGCACCGCCGCCCAGTGCTGCATGCGCCAGCCCCACCAGTCGTTGACGAACTGAGTGACCGAAGCGGCGGCCTGCGTGTCCGTTCCGCCGGGATAGGCGGCGGCCATGGCGTCGGACGGTCGGTAGCCCAGCAGTTGCGTCATCTGATCAACGCGCTTCGCGGCCGTCGATTGCGCCGGATCGAGGTAGAAGCCGATCAAATCCTTGCCCTCTTCGGCGGCCCAGCCGACCAGCAGCGGCACGTCGTTTTGCCGGTGGTTGCGGTAGGTCGTGGTCATGTCCGATCGCAGCACATAGCCATCGACATAGACGCGCGGCAGCCACGACTGCTTCTTCAGGTCGGCAAGGCTCATCCGGCGCAGGTCGGCGACGTGTTCCGCCCCGACGGCCTTTGTGAAAGCGACGCCATTGGCCTCGGCGGTCGCCTTGTCGTTGAAGCGGTGGTCGTCTTCCGGGTTGATCGGCATGGCGTCATTGCCGCTTTCGGCGATGGCGCGCTGGAACAGGCCCTTGGCCAGGGGCGAGGCGACCAGCACGGCGACGGATTCCCCGCCGGACGAGCAGCCCATGATCGTCACGCGATCTGGATCGCCGCCAAAGGCCTCGGCATTGGCCTTGACCCAGCGCAGGGCTGCAATCTGGTCGAGAATGCCCTGGTTGCCTGAGACGTGCTGTGGCGATTCCTTGCTCAGTTCGGGATGAGAGAAGAAGCCGAAAATGCCGAGGCGGTAGTTGATGGTGACGACGATGACGCCGCGTTTGGCCAGATTGGCGCCGTTCTGTACCGGCACGGCGGCAGTGCCGCTATCCATGGCGCCGCCGTGGATCCACACGATGACCGGCAGCTTTTTCGCTTTTTCCGGTGCCCAGACATTGAGGTAGAGGCAGTCTTCGCTCTTGGCGTTGGGCAGCCAGTCGGCATTGGGGGCGCAGGCCGGCGAGAAGGCCGTGGCTGGTTTGACGCCTTTCCACGCCACGACGGGCTGCGGTGAACGCCAGCGCAGGTTTCCGAGCGGCGGCGCGGCAAACGGCACGCCGAGGAATGACCGTACGCCGTCTTTTTCAACGCCCGAAATGGCTCCGCCGGTGACGTGCACCGGCGGAGTTGTCGTTTCAGCGCGGGCTTGGAGGCCCGGCATGACCATCAAAGCCAGTCCGAGCACAAGTGCGGTCAACCGCATTTACTTGCCCGCGACCTTGACCAGGCCCGGGGCGGTCTTGGCGAAGGCCTTGTCACCGGTCGGAACCGTCAGCGCGCCCGAAGCATCGCTCCAATGGAGCTTGGTCACCGTGCCCTTGCCCTTTTCGTAGTCGTACGACGTGCCGTCGTCGTCATAGAGGGTAAAGTCGGCGTCCTTGCCCGGATAGACGCGGATCTCGGCGATCGATTGCTTCGATGCGGTCGACTGGATGTCGGACCCCAACGGCACGATCGAGCCAGCCCGGACGAAGACCGGAATCTGGTCGACGGGCGCGGCCACCTTGACCCAGCGGCCACCGGACAGCTTCTCGTTGGTCCAGAAGTTGTACCAGTCACTGCCGGCCGGCAGGTAGACGTTCTTTTCCGTCTGGGCCTGCTCGGTGACCGGCGCGACCAGGAAGGCCGGGCCGAACATGTATTGCGTGCCGAGGTTCGCGACGTTCGGGTCGTTCGGGAAGTCCATCCACAGCGGACGCATGAAGGGCGCGCCCGTGTCGTAGGTCGACTTGGCCTGGCTGTAGAGGTAGGGGATCAGGGCGTAGCGCAGGCGGTCGTACTTCGCCAGGATCGGCTCGGCCGCGTGGCCGAATTCCCAGATTTCCGTGTGCTTGCGGTCGCCGTGGATACGCAGGGTCGGCAGGAATGTGCCGTATTCGAACCAGCGGGTGAACAGTTCCGGATAATCCCGGTTCTGGCCGACGGTCGCCTCGGCGCCGGCGGGATCGAGCAGCGGCGTCTTGGTTGCGCTGGTTGTCTGCGGCAGCCATTGCCAGCCGCCGATATCGTTGCCCCAGTAGGCGATGCCCGAAGCCGTCATGTTGAGGCCGGTCGGAATCTGGCGCTGCAGCGCCTCCCAGCTCGGATTGATGTCCGACGACCAGAAGAGCGCGCCGGTGCGCTGCGAACCGAGGTAGGCGGCACGCGACAGGATCAGCACGCGCCTGTTGGGCTTCCAGTCGCGCATGCCTTGCGCCACGCCTTCGACGTGGAGTAGCGGGAAGACGTTGTGGTAGCGGTCGCCCGAGCCGATCGAATAGAAGCTGCCGTCCGGCACCAGGTCCGGCTCGGTCTCGTCCAGCCACGGATAGTCGAAGCCGTGCGACAGGATATTGTCGCGGGCGTGCTCCCAGTACCACTTGCGCGCTTCGGGGTTGGTGGCGTCGATCAGGGCGCCGGTGCGGTCCGAACGGAAGGGCAGGCCGTCGACGGTCTTGCCGTCCTTGTCCTTGAGGAAGAAACCCTTGGCGTCGAGCTCGTTGAAATAGCGGCCCGAGGTTTCATAGCGCGGCCAGATCGAGATGATCGACTGCATCCCCATGTCGTGGAGCTGCTTGTTCATCGCGTCGGGATCGGGGAACTGGCTGGGGTCGATGTCCATCTGGCCCATGCGCGTCCAGTAGAACCAGTCGACGACCATGACGTCGAGCGGATACTGCTTCTGGCGGTAGGTGTTGGCGACGCGCAGGACTTCGGCCTGGCTGTCGTAACGCGCCTTGGACTGGATCAGGCCGAAGGCGGCCTTGGGCGGGATCGGCGTCTTGCCGGTGACCCGGGCATAGGCCGAATAGATTTGTTCAGGATTGTCGCCGGTGACGATGAAGAAGCTGACGCGCTCGCCGACCTTGGACTGGAAGGCGGTGCGGCCGTTGATGGCGCCGATGAAGTGCGTGTCGGACGGGTTGTCCCAGATGATGCCGTAGCCCTTGGAGGAGACCAGGAAGGGCACGCAGACGGTTTCGCCGCCCGGCGCGTCGTACCAGTGCTGGCAGTCGATGACGCGGCCGCGCAGGTCGATGCCGCTGGTCGATTCCTGGTTCTGGCCGAGGCCGTAATAGTGTTCGTCCGGCGACACGGCGAACGAGGCGCCGACCTGGTAGGTCTGCTCGCCGGCGACTTCGTGCGGCGACATTTCCCAGCCCGTCATGTTGACGACGGTGTCGCCATGCGCGTTCTTGACCTGCAAGCCGACCGGGGCCAGCGACGGCGCGAAGTACTTTTCGCCCTGGCTCGGGACGTGCGGCGGCGGGGCGGCGTTGACGTGCAGGGTCAGCGCGTTCGAGGTGAAGGTATCGCCGTCATTGCCCGAGGTTTGCCTGAAAGCCGCATTGTCGGCATTGGCGGTGATGATGCCGTAACCCGCCGCCTTCAAGGCTTCGGCCTTGTCGGCGGCGATGGTGACGTGGACGACGTTCGGGCCATAGGCCTCGACGCTGACCCAGGCGCCGTTGCGGTCGAGCGTGGCGATCGGTCCGGCGTGCGCCGCCGTGGCGATCGCCAGCGCGGACGCAAAGCCGGCCAGTGCCGCACAGAGGCGGCGTTTCAATTTCGGTGTCTGCATTCTTCCCTCCAGTGCCACGCTTGTCCAAGCCATGCCTGATAGCGTTGTCATACAATTAGTGTTAGCGCTAACCGTAGCCGGAGTTTTGGTCAAGCCCCCAAAATCAGGTTGGGGACTCGCTGAGCGCGAACGCGCGCAGACGATGACCGTCGGAATCGGCCGCGACGAAAGTATAGCCGAAATCGAGCTCGGTGGGAGATTGCACGATAACGAGACCGAGGCCGCTCCATTCCACGTGAAGCCAGTCGACATCGCTGCGATCGGGCAGGTTGAAGGCAAGTTCGCTGCCGCCGGACGCCAGCGGCGTGGGCTCCATGCCGTCCTTCTTCCATAGGCCCAGCTTCCAGCCGGTCGGCAGGACGTAGAGGGCGAAGGTGTCGGACAATTCGACAGGCTCCAGGCCCAGCAACCGGTTGTAAATCTTGATGCTTTGGCGCGGATCGGTGACGGCGAGCAGGGCGTAGCTGGGGGATGTCATCGGAACCTCCTAGGTTGGACGGTTCCAATCTAATTGCTTATGCTGCCAAATTTTGTCAGTATATTTTAAGTCTTCGGTACCGGCAGGCGTGCTGACTTGCAGGTCGTGGTGCCTTCCGCCCTCGCCAGCAGGTTGGCGACCGGCGCGCTGCCGGTGACGTCGCCGGCGAGATAGACGTCGATCTCCGAGAGTTCGCCCGAGGCGCACTTGATGACGATGGCGTTGCGGGCATCCGCGCCGAATGCCTGCGAAAACGCCGAAACCAGGTCGCTGATCTGGACGGTCTGCCCGGCGTGGGCGGCGATCAATTGGCCGACCGCCGAGGCGTTGACCTGCTCCGTCAGGTCGGCGGCGCGGTTGAAATAGACGTCGGCCGAGGTTCCGAAACAGGTGCCGTGCTTGATCCATTCGTGACGTTCGAGCGCGGATTGCGTTCCGGGCATGACCGCGGCCAGCCGGTCATGCGTCGCCGGGGTGATGTCCGGCGCCGCCAGCTGGTCGAAATGACTGCCCTTGTCGAGCGTCACCTGCTGTGGATCGGCGTGACAATAGAAATTGCCGTCGGGCTGTGGCCACAGGCCGTGCAGGCTGAGTTGCCGCGCCTCCGGGCTCTGGCGCGTTTCCCCGCGGCACTCGGTCTTGCCGGAGTGCGTTTCGCAGAAGGCCGGTTCCCAGCTCAGGGCCAGCAGATGGGTTGCCTTTCCCAGGCCGACCGGAGGGACGGGGGTGGTGCCGGCGGGTGGCGGCGTGGGGACGGGCGGTTGTGAGACAGGCTCAGGCGCCGGATCGGTGCCCGGCGCGGCGCACTGCACCGATACCCAGCGCAGTGGCGGTTTCGCGCCGTCGATATCGATCTGAAGCCAGGTCGGCGGCTCCTTGTTGTCGGCTACGATGGTATAGGCCTGGCCCAGCTTCGTTTTCACATTGCCGGGGTTGGTCTTCTTGGCGATTGACTGATAGGCCGGGCAGACCTCGTTGGCGACAAGCAGATTGCCGCCCCTGGACGCCGCGTTGGCGGTGTTTACGGACAGCAGGAGGCAGGCAGCGGCTAAAATCCACGTCTTCATCGGTCTCTCACGGGTGGGGATTGGTCGAAACGCACACTGCCGGTACGCAAGATTTACTATTTATGATAGCTAATTGCAATAACTGGTCGATTTGGCGAGTCACGTCGCGCCTGAAGCTTATAGCTGTCTTGTTTGTCAGTTTTTGTTCAGTGCTTCGGCCCGTTTCAGGAGCGCTCTGCGTTCGGGAGCGTTGCGAGTCATGGCGGCGGCGGTCTCGAAGGCCGCGCGCGCCTCGTTGTAACGGCCAGCGCGTTCAAGCAGGTCGCCGCGCGCCGCCCACAGGGGATGATAGGCCTTCAAGGCGGGCTCGCTCCTCAGCGGCTCGAGGAGGTCCAGGCCGGCCTCTGGGCCATAGGCCATGCCGGCAGCCATGGCGTGGTTCAGGCGCACCACCGGCGAGCCGGTCATTTCGAACAGCAGGCTGTAGAGCGCCGAAATCTGTGGCCAGTCGGTCGCCGCGGCTTCGATTGCGCGCGCATGACAGGCGGCGATGGCGGCCTGGACATAATAGACGCCCGGCGGACCACCCAAGGCGCTGCCAAGATCGCGCGCCTTTTCCAATGCCTTCAGACCCCGCGCGATCTGCAGGTGGTCCCAGTGGCTGCGGTTCTGGTCGGGCAGGGAAACAGGCGTGCCTTCGGCGTCTGTGCGGGCCCGGGCCCGCGACGCCTGCAACTCCATCAGGGCCAGCAGGGCATGGACCTCGGACTCCCCGGGCGCCTGGTGCGCCAGGATACGTCCCAGCCGCAGGCCTTCGTCGCACAGCGACAGGCGCAGATAGTCCTCGCCGCCCGACGCGGCATAACCTTCGTTATAGATGAGGTAGACGACCTGAAGCACGGCCTGGAGCCGGGCGGTGAAATCCTCGGGCAGGATGTCCTGGAAGCGGACGCCGGCGTCCGAAAGCTTGCGCTTGGCGCGGACGATGCGCTGCTGGACCGTCGTCTCAGGGGCCATCTGTGCGCGGGCGATCTCTTCGGTCGTAAGGCCGCACACGATGCGCAAGGTCAGGGCGATCTGCGCCTCGTGGGCCAGGATCGGGTGGCAGGCGACGAAGATCAGGCGCAGGACGTCGTCGGCGACGGCCTCGGACGCGTCTTCGATCTGTATCGCTTCACCCGTGATGTCGAGCTCATGGCCGATCGCGTCGAGTTTCCTGCGAAAATTCGCGTCGCGGCGCAGCCGGTCGATCGCCTTGTTCTTCGCCGCCGCCATCAGCCAGGCGCCGGGATTTGGCGGTATCCCCCTGGCCGGCCACTGCTCCAGTGCGGCAACCAGGGCGTCCTGCGCCAGGTCCTCGGCCAGGCCGACATCACGTACCCTTCGCGCCAGCCCGCCGATGATGCGGGCGGCCTCCATTTTCCAAATGGCGTCTATGGTTCGGCTGATCTGCGAGGTCACACGCGCAGCCTAGCCCAGGTTGACGATCACGGCCATCTGCGTCATTCACCTTTCAGGGACGGTCGCGGCACAGGTGGCCGATGCGAGAGGGGGTTTTTTGATGTCTGAAATCTTCGAACCGGCGGCGACGACACGCGATATCGTCAAGGCGCACATGGTTGACAGCCTGAACCGGGGTCTGAGCGTGCAGGCGGCAATCAACGCCGCGCTGGACGCGAATCTCGACGAGCCCACGGCGCGGAGCGTCGGCCGCAGCCTCAAGGAAGACTTGATCCAACTCGGGAAGCGCCGGGCCATGAAGAAGGTCTGGGGCGGCGTCTGGTAGATGCTGGGCGCCTTGCCGCTGGCCGTCATCATCTTTGTTTTTTTCCTGCGGATTCCGTTCTCCCTGCTGGCGCCTCCGGCTGTCTTCGTAACCGGCTTCATCCGCGTCATCATCGGGGCGGTCGAGCACGCCGGCGTCGAGGCCAAGGTAAGGTAGGGACGGAGGGGAACGCCCTCCGTCACCTGTCTCAGCCCGCCTGGCCAGCCTCGATCTGCTGGCGCAGCTTCGCTTCCTTTTCACGCCATTCGCACTGCGGGTCCCATTCCGCGAAATCGGCTTCTTCATAGAGCGGGCGGATTTCGATGTCGCTGGCGCCCGGCATAGGATTCGGGCAGCGCTTGACCCATTCGATCGCTTCATCGAGGCTGCGCACCTGCCACAGCCAGAAGCCGGCCGCCAGTTCCTTGGTCTCGGCGAACGGGCCGTCGATGACGGTGCGTGATGCGCCGTCGAAATGGACGCGCGCGCCCTTCGACGACGGTTTCAGGCCCTCGCCCGCCAGCATGATGCCGGCCTTGACCAGTTCTTCGTTGAACGCGCCCATGGCGTTCATCAGTTCCGGGCTGGGCATGATGCCGGCTTCGGACTCGGCGGTGGCCTTCACAATAACCATGACTTTCATCGAAACACTCCTTTGCGGGTTGTGGCCGTGCCTTCGCGGCGGCGGCTCTGTCATCACGTCGAACCGTCCTTCGCGAAATCGACAATCGCCCGAAAAATTTTTCGAAAAAATTTCGGTTGCCGTTGTCAAACCTGCCAAAGCTTTGCACAAGACGCCATTCCAACCAAGGAGACTCTCATGAAGACCCGTGCCGCTGTTGCGTTCGAAGCCAAGAAGCCGCTGGAAATCGTCGAGGTCGATCTCGAAGGGCCCAAGGCCTTTGAGGTCCTGGTCGAGATCAAGGCCACCGGCATCTGCCATACCGACGCCTATACGCTGGACGGGCTGGACAGCGAAGGCCTGTTCCCGTCGATCCTGGGCCATGAAGGCGCGGGCATCGTGCGCGAAGTCGGCCCGGGCGTGACGTCGTTGAAGCCCGGCGACCATGTCATCCCGCTGTACACGCCTGAATGCCGCCAGTGTAAGTCGTGCCTGTCGCGCAAGACCAACCTGTGCACGGCGATCCGCGGGACCCAGGGCAAGGGCCTGATGCCCGACGGCACGTCGCGCTTCTCCTACAAGGGCCAGGCGATCCATCACTATATGGGCTGCTCGACCTTTTCGAACTTCACGGTGCTGCCCGAGATCGCGCTGGCGAAAATCCGCGACGACGCGCCCTTCGAGAAGACCTGCTACATCGGCTGCGGCGTGACCACCGGCGTCGGCGCCGTCGTCAATACGGCGGGCGTCGAACCGGGCGCCAACGCGGTCGTCTTCGGCCTGGGCGGCATCGGCCTTAACGTCATCCAGGGCCTGAAGATGGTCGGGGCGGACAAGATCGTCGGCGTCGACATCAACGAGTCCAAGGCTGAATGGGGCAAGCGCTTCGGTATGACGCACTTCGTCAATCCGAAGACCGTCACCGGCGACCTGGTGGCGCATCTGGTCGAGATTACCGGCGGCGGCGCGGACTATACCTTCGACTGCACGGGCAATGTCGACGTCATGCGCACCGCGCTGGAAGCCTGCCATCGCGGCTGGGGCGAAAGCATCATCATCGGCGTAGCCCCGTCGGGCGCTGAAATCCGCACGCGTCCCTTCCAGCTGGTGACGGGCCGCGTCTGGAAAGGCTCGGCCTTCGGTGGCGCGCGGGGCCGTACCGACGTGCCGAAGATCGTCGACTGGTACATGGACGGCAAGATCGAGATCGATCCCATGATCACCCACACCTTCGCCCTGGAAGACATCAACAAGGCCTTCGACCTGATGCACGCCGGCGAAAGCATCCGTTCCGTGGTGGTTTTCTAAATGGCTGACCTCGAGACCGACGCCTACGATCCGCTCCTGCCCGTGCCGGAAGGCGCGCGCAGCCTGAAGACGCGCGACGCTTTTTCATTGTGGTTCAGCCTGGGTATCGGTCTCCTGGTGCTTCAGGCCGGCGCGGGACTGGTGCCGGGCCTGTCGTTCACCGGTGCGCTTCTGGCCATCGTTATCGGCAGCTTGCTCGGTGCTGTCCTGCTGGCCCTGGCGGGCGTGGTCGGCGCCGATACCGGGCTGGCCACCATCGCCGCGCTCAGGCCGACGCTCGGCAAGCACGGTGCGGCCGTACCCGCGGTGCTCAATGTGGTCCAACTGGTGGGATGGGGCATTTTCGAAATCGCCGCCATGCGCGACGCCGCCGACGCCCTGACGAAGTCCACCTTTCAGGTCAGCGCGCCAGTCGTCTGGACGATCGTCTTCGGTATCGCCGCGACGGCGCTGGCGGTCATGGGGCCGTTGAGCTTCGTGCGCCGGATCCTGCGCCGCTTCGGCCTGTGGCTGGTCCTGCTGGGCGCGGCCTGGATGACCTTCGCGCTGTTGTCGCGGCACGACCTCGGCGCCCTTTTTACCGCCAGGAGCACCGGCAGCGGGTCGCTCGGCGCGGGCATCGATATCGTTGCCGCCATGCCCTTGTCGTGGCTGCCGCTGATCGCCGACTACAGCCGTTTCGGCAGGCCGCGAGACATGTTCCGTGGCAGCGCCGCCGGCTATTTCCTGGCCAATGTCTGGTTCTATGCACTGGGGGCGGCCTTCGCGCTGGTGGCGGCAAACGGCCAGGACCTGCTGCTGTCGGCGCTGGCCGCCACCGGCGGCGGCCTGGCCCTGCTGATGATCCTGATCGACGAGACCGACAATGTGTTCGCCGATATCTTTTCCGCCGCGACTTCGGCGGCGACGGTCATTCGCCTCAAGGTCCGCAGCCTGACCATCGGCTTCGGTATCCTGTGCACGGGGCTGGCCCTGTTCGTGCCGATGGGCCAGTTCGTGACCTTTCTCTACATGATCGGCTCGGTCTTCGCGCCGCTGTACGGCGTGTTGCTGGCCGACCATTTCCTGGTCCGCCGCCGCCAGGTCGCGGGGCGTATCATGCCGGTGAACGGGTACGCTTTGGCGTGCTGGGCGCTGGGCGTCGCCGCCTATTACGCCATTGTCCGGTACCTCCCGGCCCTGGGGGCGACCCTGCCGGCGCTGGCGATTTCCGGCGGGCTGTACTGGGGGCTGCGCAAGATCCTCAAATAAGCCCATTGGCACCGGTGTCATATGCGGTTAGGCTCCCTGAAAACGAATACAAAGGGAGTCTCTATGCCGATGTCATTGTCACGCCGCGCACTGTTGGGCGGGACCGCCGCCCTGTCGTTTTTGCCCATGGGTGCGTTGGCTCGCAGCCGGAGTGGCGCTGCCGACAGCTGGGCGCCGGCACTCACCATCCTGAAGCGTATCAAGGCGCCGGTCTTCCCGAAGCGTGAATTCAACATCCGCGACCATGGCGCGTCGGCCGACGACCAGGGCAAGACCACGAAGGCGATCGCGGACGCCATCGCCGCCTGTAATGCTGCTGGCGGTGGTCGCGTCATGGTGCCGGAAGGGCGCTGGCCCACGGGCCCGATCGTATTGAAGTCGAAGGTCGATCTGCACCTTGCCGAGGGAGCGACCCTGGCTTTTTCGCAGAATCCGGCCGATTATCCGCTGGTGCTGACGCGCTTCGAAGGCGTCGAGTGCATGAACTATTCGCCCTTCATCTATGCTTTCGGTGAAAGCGATCTGGCCATAACCGGCAAGGGCAAGCTCGACGGCCAGGCCGACAAGACGCACTGGTGGGACTGGGCGTCGCATGCCCGCGATCCCAGGTTCGGCAACGCGGTCGACACGCTCGGCAAGATGGCGGCGCAGGGCATTCCGCCGGAAAAGCGCATCTTCGGCGGCGACTGGAAGCTGCGGCCGAACTTCATCCAGCCTTACCGTTGCAGGAATATCCTGATCGAGGACATTACGATTGTCGGTTCGCCCATGTGGGAGATTCACCCGGTGCTCAGCCGCAACATCACGGTGCGCGGTGTCCGCATCGATTCCACCGGCCCCAATAACGACGGCTGCGATCCGGAATCGTGCGCCGACGTGCTGATCGAAAACGTCACCTTCAACACCGGCGACGACTGCATCGCCATCAAGAGCGGCCGCAACCACGACGGCCGCCGCGTCGGCGTGGCGTCGGAAAATATCATCATCCGCAACTGCCAGATGATCGGCGGCCACGGCGGCGTGTCGCTGGGGTCGGAAGCCTCGGGCGGCATCCGCAACATCTATGTCCGCGACTGCCATATGGGCAGCCCCAACCTCGACCGCGCGCTCCGGATCAAGTCCAATTCCTATCGTGGCGGCTATATCGAGAACGTCGTCTTCCGCGACGTGACGGTCGACCAGGTCGCGCAGGACATCCTGCAGGTCACGCTCGACTATGGTGAAGGCAGGGGCGGGGGGTATAATCCGCGCATAGGCAAGGTTCGCTTTGAGAACGTGGTCTGCAAAAAGGCCACGCGCGCCTTCGATATCGCCGGTTACAAGGACGACCTCATCACGGCCATCGACGTCCGCAACTGCACCTTCGACAATGTCGCCAAGGCCTCGTTCATCGCCAATGCCGAGGTTACGGCGAACACTGTCCGGATGAACGGGTCGTTGTGGCAGCCGGTCCCGGCGTCCGCCGAGGACGAGGCGAAACACGGCCCCGGCGCCGTTACGCCGAAATAGAAAAAGCCGCCTATGCCCCGGGCGGCTTTTGGGGGGCTTTTTAAAGCCTGAGACCGGCCGCTTCCTCGGTCTGCGGCGAATGCAGGGTGCGCTTGACGCGGTCCATGTCGCGCCCCAGCTGCCGGGCCTGTTCCGGCGACAGCAGCTTGCGCGCCTTGGTGAATATCTCGCCTTCCTCTTCCCTGACATGGTGCTCGACCGCGTGCTTGAGCTCGCCGAACTTTTCCATCCAGAGCGGAGCGGCAATCGATTCCGTCGAAAGGTACATCAGCAAGCCGCGGATTTCGTCGTGATCGGCCCGGGCGTGGACTACGCGGTCTTCGACGCTTGCCTTCCGGCTTGCCTCTTCCAGGGCGGCGTAAAAGGTCTGTTCTTCGGACGCCGCGTGCAATTCCAGTTCCGTCTTGATCCGGTCGAAGATGTTCAGCTGCACCGCCGACAGGTTGATGGCCAGAAGGTCGTCCATCAGTTCCGCAACCTTGCGGTGATCGCGCTGAATGTAGCTGTAGATATCCATCGGGGACTCCTGCTTTGTGGAGAGCGTTCTTCGCTTGTCGGATAGATGATGGCGAAAGCGCCATAACGATGGAATGACAAGCCTTTTCCGAAACGTAAGAATGCCATGCGGCTGGGGTTTGAGCGGAAATTTACGGAGTGTGAAACCGCGCTGGATTTTCTTCTTAGGGGCTGCGCTGGCATGGTCGGGCCATGGCACATGCAGCAACGAACGACGCCGGCAGCGGCGAACACAAGAAAAAGTGGTTCAGCACCTTCGCTCAGGCGACATCCAGCTGGACCGGAAGTCCCAGCGCCTTCGTCCTGGCCTTCGGCATCATCGTGGTCTGGGCGGTGACGGGACCGGTCTTCCACTATTCCGACACCTGGCAACTGGTCATCAACACCGGCACCACCATCGTCACCTTCCTGATGGTCTTCCTGATCCAGAACTCTCAGAATCGCGACGCCAAGGTCATTCAGCTCAAGCTCGACGAACTGATCCGCGCCGTTGAGACCGCGGAAACCTCCCTGATCAATATGGATGAGATGAGCGAGGAAGAACTGAAGGAAGTCCAGCAAGAGTTCACGCGCGTCGCCGCGGAGGCGAAGGAAGAGATCGAGGACATCCACGAAAAGCGGCCGCGCAAAGGCGCGACGCCGCGAAAGGCTCCGGCCAAAAGGGTCATCCGCTCTTAATCATTCGGAAATTCGTGAAGCGCAAAATCGACCTGTCTGGGTTCAAAAGGTTTTGTCATGACGACGCCCGTGCCTGCCGACCACCCTCCCGTGCCGCATGAGGCCATTGAGCCCCATCACGTGCCGCATGGCTATGTCCATCCCAAGGAGCACCATCACTGGTACTGGTACGCCGGCCTGGCCGGCGGCTGCCTGGTGATCGCGCTTACGGTCGCGACCTGGTCGATGTTCGACCGGGCCGCCGCGCCCCTGTGTTCGAGCGAAGTCGACAGCACGGTCGGCGCGCCGCAAGGCACGTACGACGTCGATGTCGCAACCGTGTCGTGCTTCGGCGGGGCGCAACGCCAGCGTATCATGATGCATGCCAACGGCGGCGCCGGCCACACGGTCGTCAGTTTCGACGGCGCGGCCCGCGTCCAGGCGCGCTGGGCGTCGGAAAGCGAGCTTCTGGTGACGCACAAGGGTGGCAAGGTCCTGACCTTTGAACCGGCCTGGCACGGCATACGCATCCATTACAGGTAGTTCAATGCGCCAGGATCACTTTGTGATCATGGCGAGCTGGCGTGCGGCCGCGCGCCCGCGCGGTGTCTGAGCGCATAACGAATACGTATTCTGGCGGACAAGGCTTTCGCACCGTGGCACCCTGTCGCGAAAATACAGGGAGCAGGAACATGAAGACGTTCGGTTTGGCGGCGGTGATGGCGCTGATGTTGGCTGGCTCGGCTCATGCCGGCATCGACGTTTCCGCAATTCCCGTAACGCATAAACAGAGCGACCTGCCGGCCGGCTGGAACAAAAACGTTGCCTTCATGGAGATCTTCGTCCGGTCTTACCAGGACAGCGACGGGGACGGCGTCGGCGACTTCAAGGGCCTGACCTCCCGCCTCGACTATCTGAAAAGTCTCGGCGTGACCGGCATCTGGCTGATGCCGATGATGCCTTCGGGCGATCACGACCACGGCTATGCCGTCGCCGACTATCGCGCCGTCAACCCCGAATACGGCACCATGGCCGACTTCGAGACCTTCGTGAAGGAGGCCCATAAGCGCGGCATCGGCGTCATTCTCGACTTCGTCGTCAATCATTCGGCATCGACCAACCCGCTGTTCGTCGATGCGTCGTCGTCGAAATCTAGCCCGTACCGCGACTGGTACGTCTTCGCCGACCAGGATCCGAAATGGCCGGGTTTCCAGTGGGGCCCGTGGCGCAAGGTCAAGAACGGCGATGGCTATTATTACGGTGTCTTCGATGACCGGATGCCGGACTTCAATCTCAAAAACCCGCGCGTCGTCCAGTATCTGCAGGACACGATGCGCTTCTGGATGAACAAGGGGGTCGACGGCTTCCGGCTCGACGCCGTCACCATGCTGATCGAGGACGGTCCCACGGCCTACTTCAACAATTCCAAAAATCCCGGAATTGTCGCCCAACTCAAAGCCACGCTGGACAGCTATGACAACCGCTACATGATTTGCGAGGTTTCGGAAAAGCCGGAATTGTACATCGATGCCTGTGGTCACGCCTTCGCCTACGGCACGCAACAGGTCATCATCGAAAGTGCGAAAAAGGGCGTGGTTTCCGAGGCCGTCGTCAAACAGCTCCAGTCGCCGATGCGCGACGCCATGCCGCTGGCCCTGCAAAGCCACGACGCCTATGTCGGCGACCGGCTGATCAACCAGTTCGGAGTAAACGGCGTCGACAACTACAAGGTCGCGGCCGCGATCTCGATCCTGGCGTCGGCGACGCCCTTCTCCTATTACGGCGAGGAGATCGGCATGAGCAATGGCGGGACCTACAACGATCCCGGCCTGCGCTCACCCATGAGCTGGGACGGGAAGGGACCTTCAGCCGGGTTCTCGACTGCAAAGCCTTATCGCGATCCGGCGATCAATTTCGCCGCCATGAACGTCGCCGCTGAACAGGGGGACAAGGACTCGCTGCTCGGCTGGTACACCACGCTTTATAATATGCGCCGTGCGCATCCGGTCCTGGGTTCGGGCGATTTCAGGCTGTTGTCGAAGGCCGGCGATCCGACCCTTGTCTTCACCCGCTCGCGCGGCGACGATAAGGTCCTTGTGGCCATCAACCTGTCAGACAAGGCGCAGGTGGTGACAGCCGACGGCTATGCGGCGGTGGCACTCCCGCCCAAGTCCGCCACGGCCCTGGCAGGAACGAAATAGGCGCTTGCGGCCCAAAGCGCTTGACCGCCGTCTTAACGTCCTATATAGCCCGCGCACCAATTTCGAGGTGGCCTGTCTTCAGACCGTCCCGATCCGGACAATCGCAAGGGCCTGAGTGCCCGCCGTAACCTCCATAGCGCAGGTTGCGGCTTTTGTGTTTGTCCTGTTCGGGCCTCAAAACTGTCTATCGAAACCGAGCCCTCCGGCCAAACGGCACAGGCTCAATCTTAAGAAAGCCATCGCTTACGATGCCTACAATCAATCAGCTTATCCGCAAGCCGCGCCACCCCAAGCCGGTCCGTAACAAGGTCCCGGCCCTGAAGGGCTGCCCGCAGCGCCGCGGCGTTTGCACCCGCGTCTATACGACGACCCCGAAGAAGCCGAACTCGGCTCTGCGTAAGGTCGCCAAGGTCCGTCTGACCTCGCAGATCGAAGCCGTGTGCTACATCCCGGGTGAAGGCCACAACCTGCAGGAACACTCGGTGGTCCTGATCCGCGGCGGCCGCGTCAAGGACCTTCCGGGCGTCCGTTACCACATCCTGCGCGGCGTGCTCGATACGCAAGGCGTGAAGAACCGTAAGCAACGCCGTTCGCACTACGGCGCGAAGCGTCCGAAGTAAGGAACACTGTGCTAAAGCAGCGAAGCGGCAGCACAAAATAAGGAATCCCACATGTCACGTCGTCACCGCGCAGAGAAGCGCGACGTCCTTCCGGACCCCAAGTTCGGTGATCTGGTCGTCACCAAGTTCATGAACTACGTCATGTACGAAGGCAAAAAGGCCGTTGCCGAAAACATCATCTATGGTGCTTTCGACATCCTGGTCGCGAAGAAGAAAGACGCAACCGCGATCGAAACCTTCCACGCCGCCCTCGACAATGTCGCTCCGTCGATCGAAGTCCGTTCGCGCCGCGTCGGTGGTGCGACCTACCAGGTCCCGGTCGAAGTCCGTCCGGAGCGCCGTCGCGCCCTGGCCATCCGCTGGCTCGTCAACGCTGCCCGCAAGCGCGGCGAAAACACCATGACCGAAAAGCTGGCCGCCGAGCTGCTCGATGCCGCCAACAACCGCGGCACCGCTGTCAAGAAGCGTGAAGACACGCACAAGATGGCCGAAGCCAACCGCGCCTTCTCGCACTACCGCTGGTAAGGCGAACGGGCGGGGCGGGGAAACCTGCTTCGCGTGCGCAAAATATTGCTTTTAAGCGCGGGCGGTTTGAGCTAAACCGCCCGCGCTATTGCAAATAAGCTAGACCTTTTGGCTCTTGTGCGACGCGCCGGAGCGACCAACCATCCAAGTTTTTGAGGCTTTCCAATGCCCCGCACTCACAAGATTGAAGACTATCGCAATTTTGGCATCATGGCCCACATCGATGCCGGCAAGACGACCACGACCGAGCGCATCCTGTACTACACGGGCAAGAGCCACAAGATCGGCGAAGTCCACGACGGCGCCGCCACCATGGACTGGATGGAGCAGGAGCAGGAACGCGGTATCACCATTACCTCGGCTGCGACGACCGCCTTCTGGCAGGGCAAGCGCCTGAACATCATCGACACCCCGGGCCACGTGGACTTCACCATCGAAGTCGAACGTTCGCTCCGCGTGCTGGACGGCGCTGTCGCCGTTCTCGACGGTAACGCCGGCGTCGAGCCGCAGACCGAGACCGTCTGGCGCCAGGCCGACAAGTACAAGGTTCCGCGTATCGTCTTCGTCAACAAGATGGACAAGCTGGGCGCCGACTTCGACAAGTCGGTCCAGTCGATCCGCGACCGCCTCGGCGCCAAGGCCGTGCCGATCCAGTTCCCGATCGGCGCTGAAACCTCGCTGACCGGCCTGGTCGACATCGTCCGTATGAAGGCCGTTGTCTGGGATAACGATGCCCTGGGCGCCAACTACCGCGACGAAGAAATCCCCGCCGACCTGGTCGACAAGGCCAATGAAGCCCGTCAGTACCTGATCGACAACGCCGTCGAACTCGACGACGAAGCCATGGAAGCCTACCTGGAAGGCAATGAGCCCTCGGAAGAAGTGCTGAAGAAGTGCATCCGCAAGGCCGTGCTCAACTCCTCCTTCTTCCCGATCCTCTGCGGTTCGGCCTTCAAGAACAAGGGCGTCCAGACGCTCCTCGACGCCGTCGTCGACTACCTGCCGGCTCCGGGCGATATCCCGCCGACCAAGGGCATCGACTACAAGACCGAAGAAGAAGTCGTTCGTCACGCTTCCGACGAAGATCCCCTGTCGGTCCTGGCGTTCAAGATCATGGACGACCCGTTCGTCGGTTCGCTGACCTTCTGCCGCATCTATTCGGGCAAGCTCGAAACCGGCATGGGCCTGCTGAACTCGACCCGCGACAAGCGTGAGCGCGTCGGCCGCATGCTGCTCATGCACTCGAACAACCGCGAAGACATCAAGGAAGCCTATGCCGGCGACATCGTCGCCCTGGCAGGCCTCAAGGACACCCGCACGGGCGACACGCTCTGCGATCCGCTGAAGTCGCCGGTCATCCTCGAGCGCATGGAATTCCCGGCGCCGGTTATCGAAATCGCCGTCGAGCCCAAGTCGAAGGCCGACCAGGAAAAGCTGGGCGTCGCCCTGTCGAAGCTGGCCGCCGAAGATCCGTCCTTCACCGTTTCGACCGACCACGAGTCGGGCCAGACGATCCTCAAGGGCATGGGCGAACTGCACCTCGACATCAAGATCGACATCCTGAAGCGTACCTACAAGGTCGAAGCCAATATCGGCGCGCCGCAGGTCGCCTACCGTGAATCGATCACCCGCAAGGCGGAAATCGACTACACGCACAAGAAGCAGACCGGCGGTACCGGCCAGTTCGCCCGCATCAAGCTGGTGTTCGAACCGGGCGAGCCCGGCACGGGCTTCGTGTTCGAATCGGCCATCGTCGGCGGCGCCGTCCCCAAGGAATACATCCCGGGCGTCACCAAGGGCCTGGAATCGGCCAAGGAAAACGGCCTGCTGGCCGGCTTCCCGCTGATCGACTTCAAGGCGACCCTGATCGACGGCGCGTACCACGACGTCGACTCCTCGGTCCTTGCCTTCGAAATCGCTTCGCGCGCCGCCTTCAAGGAACTGCGTGAAAAGGGCGGCCCGAAGCTGCTCGAGCCGATCATGAAGGTCGAAGTCGTCACGCCGGAAGAATACCTCGGTTCGGTCATCGGCGACCTCAACGGCCGCCGTGGCATGATCCAGGGCCAGGACATGCGCGGCAACGCCATCGTCGTTGACGCCTTCGTGCCGCTGGCCAACATGTTCGGCTACGTGAACACCCTGCGCGGCATGTCGCAAGGCCGCGCGCAGTTCACCATGGTCTACGATCACTACGAGCCCGTGCCGCAGCACGTCGCCGACGAAGTGATCAAGAAGTACGCCTAAACAAACCCGCTTGGCCCGTGGCGCAGAGTGTGCTACGGGCCGCACACTTTTTAGAAACCCCTAACCGACTGAAGGTCCGCGCACTGCGGAAATGAGATATGGCCAAGGAAAAATTCAACCGTAATAAGCCTCACTGCAACATCGGCACGATCGGCCACGTTGACCACGGCAAGACGACGCTGACGGCGGCGATCACGATGGTCCTGGCGAAGACCGGCGGCGCGACGGCGAAGAAGTACGACGAAATCGACGCGGCTCCGGAAGAAAAGGCCCGCGGCATCACGATCAACACGGCGCACGTCGAATATGAGACGCAGAACCGCCACTACGCGCACGTCGACTGCCCGGGTCACGCCGACTACGTGAAGAATATGATCACCGGCGCCGCCCAGATGGACGGCGGTATCCTGGTGGTTTCGGCCGCTGACGGCCCGATGCCGCAAACGCGCGAACACATCCTGCTGGCCCGCCAGGTCGGCGTTCCGGCCCTGGTCGTGTTCATGAACAAGGTCGACATGGTCGACGACGAAGAACTGCTCGAACTCGTCGAGATGGAAGTTCGTGAACTCCTGTCGTCGTACCAGTTCCCGGGCGACGATATCCCCATCGTCAAGGGCTCGGCCCTGGCCGCCGTCGAAGGCCGCGACGCCGCCATCGGCGAAGACCGTATCCTCGAGCTGATGACGCAGGTCGACGCCTACATCCCGCAACCGCAGCGTCCGATCGACCTGCCGTTCCTGATGCCGGTCGAAGACGTGTTCTCGATCTCGGGCCGCGGCACCGTCGTGACCGGCCGTGTCGAACGCGGCGTGGTCAAGGTGGGTGAAGAAGTCGAAATCGTCGGCATCCGCCCGGTTCAAAAGACGACCTGCACGGGCGTCGAAATGTTCCGCAAGCTGCTGGATCAAGGTGAAGCCGGCGACAACGTGGGCGTGCTGCTGCGCGGCACCAAGCGTGAAGACGTCGAGCGCGGCCAGGTCCTCTGCAAGCCCGGCTCGATCACCCCGCACACCAAGTTCGTGGCCGAAGCCTACATCCTGACCAAGGAAGAAGGCGGCCGTCACACCCCGTTCTTCACCAACTACCGTCCGCAGTTCTACTTCCGTACGACCGACGTGACGGGCATCATCCGTCTGCGCGAAGGCGTGGAAATGATCATGCCGGGCGATAACGCCGAGCTGGACGTCGAACTGATCACCCCGATCGCCATGGAAGAAAAGCTCCGCTTCGCTATCCGTGAAGGCGGCCGCACCGTCGGCGCCGGCGTCGTCGCCAAGATCGTCGAGTAACCAGCGGCACGGCCCCTGGACCCGGACGTTCGACACGTTGCGAGCTTGGACGGGGACAGGGTGCCTGACGCATCTGACTAAGACTACCAGAGCCCTTCCGGTGAAAACCGGGAGGGCTTTTTGCTGTGGATGCGGGAGGAAAAAAGAGCGCGAACGCTCCTCCCCATCGCCAGATGGGGAGGGGGACCACGAAGTGGTGGAGGGGGCGTAGCCGCCCGAAGGGAGGCGGAGCTAAAGGAAGAGGCCACAATTTACGCCGACCCACAAAGCCCCGGCCGCCAGAAAAGCAAGATACCCCTCCACCCCTTCGGGGTCCCCCTCCCCACGCTGCGCGTAGGGAGGAGAGTTCGAGCGCGTTTCTTGCCCCCGCGCGAAGCTAAAGGAAGATGCCGTTTGGCGTCAGATCACCCATTTCCGGCGGAAATCCGACTGGCGTCCCGAACCTCTGACGCTAAACTCCTGATAACGGAGGTCCCCATGATCCTGATCGGCCAGTACGATTCGCCCTTTGTCCGCCGCGTCGCCATCGCCATGACGCTTTACGGCATGACGTTCGAGCACCGTCCGTGGTCGACCTTCGGCGAGGGCGACCTGATCGCGCCGTTCAATCCACTGCGCCGCGTGCCGACCCTTGTCCTCGACGACGGCAGCGTGATCATCGACAGCGCCTACATCGTCGACTGGATCGATGAGCAGGCCGACGACAAGGCGTTGATCGCCAGATCCGGGCCCGACCGCCAGAAGGCACTCTATTATATCGCGCTGGCCACCGGCTTCTCCGACAAGGCTGTCGCCATGTTCTACGAAAAGGTCCTGCACGAAAAGACCTCGGACATCTGGTTGCCGCGTCTCCAGACCCAGATCGGCGCTGTACTCGACCGCCTGAACGCCATCCGCACCGAAGCCAAAACGCCGTGGCTCCTGGGCTCGGCGCTGACCCACGCCGATATCGCGCTCGGCGCCTCGGTCCGCCACGCCATCGAGGCGCACAAGACGGCGATCGACTGGTCGCAATGGCCAGCCCTGGTCGCGCACAGCGAAGCCTGCGAAGCCCTCGATGTCTTCAAGGCCGTCTATCAGCCGTTCAAAGGGCCAGGTGATTAACCATCCCGTTTAGGCCGATTTTCACCGTGTCGCGCTAAGGTAGGTTACCACCATCCGGACCGCGACATGTCTCAGACTATAGATTGCCTGTGCCCTCATGAGCTTACGCCAGCCGACGAAGCCCGTTGGACGGCGCTTGTCGCGGGGCGGGACGACCTGACGGGGCCCTATTTCGATGTGCGCTACGTCAGGGCGATCGCCACGGCGGTGCCGTGCGCCGGCATTGCCCGCATCCGCGATGGCGACGAGATTGTCGCCTATTTCCCCTATCAGCTCCGGTCGCGCGTCATGCAGCCGCTCGGCGCGCCGCTCAGCGACTATCACGGCCTGATCGCGGCCCCCGGCGCGGTCATCGACTTTGACGCCCTGCTGCGCGCCACCGGCGCCCGCCGTCTCGAATTCCAGGGCTGGATCGGTCCGGCGCCTAAAACCGATGGCGTGGCCTTGCGCCGCCGCGTGGCGGACATCCGTCGGGGCTACGATGCCTGGTGGGATGCGCAAGACCACGAGCACCACAAGTTCTTCAAGAATATCGGCCGCTGTCAGCGCAATGTCGAAAAGGATTTCGGCGGTTTCGCCTTTACCTGGGAGCGTGTCACGCCCGAGGTCATGGACTGGGTGTTGAGCCGCAAGCGCGAACAATACCGCGAAAGCGGCATGCACGACGTCTTCGGCTGCGGCTGGACGCGCACCATGCTCGACGCCCTGGCGGCCGACGACACTGATGGCTACGGCCTGCGCGTCGGCGTCTTCCGCCATGACGGCAAGATCGTCGCCGCCGAGATCGGCTTGATGGGGGGCGGGGAGGTCCATCTCTGGTTCCCGTCCTACGATCCTGCCTATTACCGCTACTCCGTCGGCATTCTGCTGGCGGTCGCTATCATCAAGGCTGCTGCCGAGCTTGGCCTCAGGCGCGTCGACTTCGGCACGGGGGGCGAGGACTACAAGGCCCCGCTGACCGTCGATCAGGGTGAATGCGTCGAGGCCGTTTTCGAGCCCAAGGTCGCGCTGATGCGCCGCGCAGCAGATGTCGCCATCGACGCCTTGCCGATGACTCGCTGTCGAATCGCCGCCCTGCGTCTTTCGCTCCATCGCCGCGTCAGCCTGATCCGCGCGACCGAAACCAGCGCCGCGGGGTGGGGCAGGGCCCTTGTCAGCCTAGGCCAGCGCTTTATGGTGCGCCGGAGCACCGCCCGATCGGCGCGATAATCCTTTTAACGCCTTAAAAACCGCACAGCCGGGCCACGGCAGTATAATTCCGGTTTTATAGAATTATGCGTATGGCCCGTAGTTTATCGCGGGCTTATTTTCTTTGGCTTTCGGCGATTCAGCCCTTGACCTTTGCGAGTCACGCAGGTAGATACGCGACCTCTGTTGGATCGGCTGTGGCGCCGCAAGGTGCCAGACGCGATCTGCAAGCATTTACCCAAGCCGTCCGGCGCCCTTATCTATAAGGATTTGGACGGATTGATCAGCGGCCCGCGCCAGTGAAAACTGGTGTTGGGCTTTGTTTTTGCGGATTACGCGTCCTGAGGGGTAACCCGATGGGCTGGTCTTTGAAATGGTTCACTGGACGCGTTTGCGCACCCTTTGAGGAAAACGAGCGATATGGATCGTCAGAATATCCGCATCAGGCTCAAGGCCTTCGATCACCGCGTCCTGGATCATTCCACGCGCGAAATCGTCAATACGGCCAAGAGAACCGGTGCCACTGTCCGGGGCCCGATCCCCTTGCCCACGCTGATCGAGCGCTTCACCGTGAACCGCTCGCCGCACGTCGACAAGAAGTCGCGCGAACAGTTTGAAATCCGTACGCATAAGCGCGTGCTCGACATCGTCGATCCGACCCCGCAGACCGTGGACGCGCTGATGAAGCTCGACCTGTCGGCCGGCGTCGACGTCGAGATCAAGATCTAAGGGGCGCACGATGAGTCAATCTCAACGCACAGGCCTGATCGCCAAGAAGCTGGGCATGACCCGCTACTTCGACGCCGATGGCTCCCACGTGCCGGTAACCGTGCTTTCGCTCGACGGCTGCGCCGTCGTCGCTCAGCGCACCAAGGCCCGCGACGGCTATTCCGCGCTGCAACTCGGCGCCGGTACCAAGAAGGCCAAGAATACCTCGAACGCCGAGCGCGTCCGTTTCGCCAAGGCTCAGGTCGAGCCCAAGGCGATCCTGACCGAGTTCCGCGTGTCCGAAGACGCCCTGATCGACGTCGGTGCGGAGTTCACCGCCGATCACTTCGTCGAAGGCCAGCGCGTGGACATCCAGGGCATCACGATCGGTAAGGGTTTTGCCGGCGCCATGAAGCGCTGGAACTTCGGCGGTCTTCGCGCCACCCACGGCGTCTCGGTCTCGCACCGTTCGCACGGTTCGACCGGTAACCGCCAGGATCCGGGCCGTACCTTCCCGGGCAAGAAGATGGCCGGTCACTACGGTGTCGAAACCGTCACCACCCTGAACCTGCAGGTCGTCCGCATCGACGCCGAGCGTGGCCTTGTCTTCATCCGCGGCGCTGTCCCGGGTGCGGAAGGCTCGTACGTCAAGATCCGTGACGCCGTGAAGAAGGCGGCTCCCGAGGGCCTGAAGTTCCCGGGCGCCATCAAGTCCACGAATGCTCCTGCACCGGCTCCGGCCGTTGAAGAGGCCCCTGCTGAAGAGGGCGCGGAATAATCATGAAACTCGACGTCATCAAACTCGACGCCTCGGCTGCCGGTTCGGTAGATGTGTCCGATCTCGTTTTCGGGATCGCCGACATCCGCACCGACATCCTGTCGCGCGTCGTCAACTGGCAGCTGGCCAAGCGCCGCGCCGGTACGCACAAGGTCCAGACGCGCAATGAAAATTCGCGCACTGGCAAGAAGATGTATAAGCAAAAGGGCTCCGGCGGCGCTCGTCACGGTTCGCGCCGTGCCCCGCAATTCGTCGGCGGCTCGCGTGCCTTCGGTCCGGTCGTGCGTTCGCACGGTTTCGACCTGCAAAAGAAGGTTCGTGCGCTGGGTCTGCGTCACGCCCTGTCGTCCAAGGTCAAGTCGGGCTCGCTGGTCATTCTCGACCAGGCCGTCCTCGACGCCCCGAAGACGTCGGCGCTGAAGGCTTCCTTCGAAAAGCTCGGTCTGAAGAACGCCCTGTTCATCACCGGCCCGGAAGTCGACGCCAACTTCGCCCTCGCTTCGCGCAACATCCCGAACATCGACGTCCTGCCGACCGCGGGCCTGAATGTCTATGACATCCTGCGCCGCGAAAAGCTGGTCCTGACGAAGGCGGCGGTCGAAGCCATCGAAGCCCGCTTCGCTGTGGAGGCTTGAAGATAATGGCTGCTACCATCCGCAATTTCGACGTCCTGCTGGCGCCGCACATCACCGAAAAGTCGACCATTCTGTCGGAACAGAACAAGGTCGTCTTCAAGGTGGCGCTCGACTCCACCAAGGACGAAGTCGCTTCCGCCGTTGAAGCCATCTACAACGTCAAGGTCACCAAGGTGAACACCATTGTCACCAAGGGCAAGACCAAGCGTTTCAAGGGCATCATGGGCCGTCGCAACGACGTCAAGAAAGCGATCGTGACGCTGGCCGAAGGTCAGTCGATCGACGTGACGACCGGTCTGTAAGGAAGGCGTGATCCAATGGCATTAAAGACATTCAATCCGACTTCGCCAGGCCGCCGTCAGCTGGTTTTGGTCGACCGTTCGGAACTCCACAAGGGCCGTCCCGAAAAGTCGCTGGTCGAAGGTTTGACCAAGAGCGGCGGTCGTGGCGCTCAGGGCCGCGTCGCCGTCCGCTTCCGCGGCGGCGGAGCCAAGAAGCTCTATCGCATCATCGACTTCAAGCGTCGCAAGTTCGACGTGCCGGCGACGGTCGAGCGTCTGGAATACGACCCGAACCGTTCGGCTTTCATCGCGCTGATCACGTATCAGGACGGTGAAAAGGCCTACATCCTGGCGCCGCAGCGCCTGAAGGCCGGCGACACCGTGATCGCTTCGGAAAAGGTCGACGTGAAGCCCGGCAACGCGGCGCCCCTGCGCAGCCTGCCGATCGGCACGATCATCCACAATGTCGAGCTGAAGCCGCTTAAGGGCGGTCAGCTGGCCCGTTCGGCTGGCGCCTACGCCCAGCTGGTCGGCCGCGACGCCGGCTACGCCCAGATCCGTCTCGGCTCGGGCGAGCTGCGCATGGTCCTCGACACCTGCATGGCCACGGTCGGTGCGGTTTCGAACCAGGACCACATGAACACCAACCTGGGTAAGGCTGGTCGTTCGCGTCACCTCGGCTTCCGTCCGCACGTTCGTGGTGTTGCCATGAACCCGGTCGACCACCCGCACGGTGGTGGTGAAGGCAAGACCTCGGGCGGCCGTAACCCGGTCACGCCGTGGGGTGTCCCCACCAAGGGCCGCAAGACTCGTACCAACAAGGCGACGGACAAGTACATCATCCGTTCGCGTCACGTTAAGAAGGCTCGCTAAACCATGGCTCGCTCCGTATGGAAAGGACCCTTCGTGGATGGCCACCTTCTGAAGAAGGCGGAAACCGCGCAATCGTCGGGTCGCAAAGAGGTCATCAAGACCTGGTCGCGTCGTTCGGTCATCATGCCGCAATTCGTCGGTCTGACGATGGGCGTTTACAATGGCCAAAAGCATGTGCCGGTCCTCATCAACGAGGACATGGTGGGCATGAAGCTCGGTGAGTTCTCGCCGACGCGCAACTTCCCCGGCCACGCCGCCGACAAGAAGGCGAAGAAGAGGTAGTCATGTCGCAGACCAAGAATCCGCGCCGCGTCGAAGCGAACGAAGCCCGCGCCAAGCTGGTTTCGGTGCGTATCTCGCCGCAGAAGCTGAACCTCGTCGCGCAATCGATCCGCGGCCTCAAGGTGCAGCGCGCCCTGAACGAGCTGGAATTCTCGCGCAAGCGTATCGCCAAGGACGTCCGCAAGGCGCTCTATTCGGCGATCTCGAACGCCGAGAACAACCACAACCTCGACATCGACAACCTGGTTGTCGCCGAGGCTTTCGTGGGCAAGGGCATCGTCATGAAGCGCTTCGCCTCGCGTGCCCGCGGCCGTTCGTCGCGCATCATGAAACCCTTCTCCGAACTGACGATCGTCGTTCGTGAACTCGGCCAGGAGGCTGCATAATGGGTCAGAAAGCCAACCCCGTCGGCCTTCGCCTCGGCATCAACCGTACCTGGGATTCGCGCTGGTTCGCCGCGCGCACCGAGTACGCCAAACTGCTGCACCAGGACCTGAAGATCCGTAAGGAACTGAAGCAGAAGCTGAACGCCGCCGGCGTTTCGCGCATCATCATCGAGCGCCCGCACAAGAAGTGCCGCATCACCATCTACGCCGCCCGTCCGGGCGTCGTGATCGGTAAGAAGGGCGCCGACATCGACAAGCTGCGCAAGGACATCTCCGTCCTGACCGACGGCGAAGTCTTCCTCAACCTGGTCGAAGTCCGCAAGCCGGAAGTCGACGCCCAGCTGGTCGCCGAGTCGATCGCTCAGCAGCTGGAACGCCGCGTCGCGTTCCGCCGCGCCATGAAGCGTTCGATCCAGTCGGCCATGCGCCTTGGCGCCAAGGGCATCCGGATGAACCTGTCGGGTCGCCTCGGCGGCGCCGAAATCGCCCGGATGGAATGGTACCGCGAAGGCCGCGTGCCGCTGCACACCCTGCGCGCCGACATCGACATGGGCTTCGCCGAAGCTCTGACCACCTACGGCATCATCGGTGTCAAGGTGTGGATCTTCAAGGGCGAAGTCCTTGAGCACGATCCGATGGCCCAGGACAAGCGCTGGAGCCAGGAAGCTTCGGGCCCGTCGTCGAGCGAGCGCCCCGAGCGTTCGGACCGTGGCGACCGTAACCGCGGCCCGCGCCGCGACCGCAACCAGAAGGAGGCCTAAGCCATGATGCTTCCTAAGCGTACCAAGTACCGCAAGGCCTTCAAGGGCCGCATCCACGGCAATGCCAAGGGCGGTTACACGCTGAACTTCGGCTCCTACGGCCTGAAGACGACTGAGCCGGAACGCCTGACGGCGCGCCAGATCGAAGCCTGCCGCCGGGCCATTACGCGTCAGATGAAGCGTCAAGGCCGCGTGTGGATCCGTATCTTCCCGGACCTGCCCGTGACGGGCAAGCCGGCCGAAGTCCGGATGGGTTCGGGCAAGGGCGCGGTCGACTACTGGGCGGCGCGCGTCGCCCCGGGCCGTATCCTGTTTGAAATCGACGGCGTGCCGGACGACATCGCGCGTGAAGCGCTGCGTCTGGGCGCTGCCAAGCTGCCGGTGGCTACCCGCGTCGTTACTCGTATCGACGCCGGCATCGCCCAGGCCGCGGAGTAATTGCCATGACGAAGATCGCCGAATTGCGCTCCAAGACGTCGGACCAGCTGCACGAGCAGCTTCTGTCGCTCAAGAAGGAGCAATTCAACCTGCGTTTCCAAAAGGCGACGGGTCAACTCGAAAAGACCCATCGCGTGAACGAAATCCGCAAGGACGTCGCCCGTATCCAGTCTCTGCTGACGGCTCAAAAGGCCGCCGCGAAGACGGCCTGAGAGGAATAGACCATGCCCAAGCGCATTCTCGAAGGTCTGGTTGTTTCCGATAAGGGCGACAAGACCGTTGTTGTGAAGGTGGAACGTACGATCCTGCACCCCGTTCTGAAGAAGACGGTGCGTAAGTCGAAGCGTTACCATGCTCACGACGAGAACAACTCGTACAAGACCGGCGAAGCCATTCGTATCATCGAATGCGCGCCCAAGTCGAAGCTCAAGACGTGGGAAGTCCTCCCGCGCGATCAGTAACCCGAACTAGGAAAGTTTAGTCATGATTCAGATGCAAACTAACCTGGACGTCGCCGACAATTCCGGCGCCCGCCGGGTCATGTGCATCAAGGTGTTGGGCGGCTCCAAGCGCCGCTACGCCTCGGTGGGCGACCTGATCGTCGTGTCGGTCAAGGAAGCCATTCCGCGTGGCCGCGTCAAGAAGGGCGACGTCCTGCGCGCCATCGTGGTCCGCACGTCCAAGGACATTCAGCGTAAGGACGGCTCGGTCATCCGTTTCGACACCAACGCTGCCGTCATCGTCAACAAGTCTTCCGAGCCGATCGGCACCCGTATCTTCGGACCGGTTCCGCGCGAACTCCGCGCCAAGAACCACATGAAGATTATTTCCCTGGCTCCGGAGGTGATCTGATGGCCGCAAAGATTAAGAAGGGCGACAGCGTTGTCGTTCTGACCGGCAAGGACAAGGGCCGTCGCGGCACCATCCTGAAGGTCCTGCCGACCGAAGGCCGTGTGGTCGTCCAAGGCATCAACATGGTCCAGCGCCATACCCGCCCGTCGCAAACCAACCCGAACGGCGGCATCGTCAACAAGGAAGCGTCGCTGCACGTTTCCAACGTCGCTCTCGTCGACGCCAACGGCAAGCCGACCCGCGTCGGTTTCAAGGTCGAAGGCGACAAGAAGGTGCGCGTTGCCAAGACGACCGGAGACGTCATCAATGGCTGATACTGAAGTTTATTCGCCGCGCCTCAAGTCGGTTTACCTGGAAAAGATCCGGGCCGCCATGAAGGAAGAGTTCGGCTACACGAACGAAATGCAGGTCCCCAAGCTCGACAAGATCGTCGTGAACATGGGTATCGGCGAAGCCACCGCGGACTCCAAGAAGGTTCAGGCGGCGATCAAGGACCTGGCGGCCATCACCGGCCAGAAGCCCGCTCCGACCCGCGCCCGCAAGTCGATCGCCGGCTTCAAGCTGCGCGAAGGCATGGTCGTCGGCGCCAAGGTAACGCTGCGCAAGGAACGTATGTACGAATTCCTGGACCGCCTGATCACGATCGCGCTGCCGCGCGTGAAGGACTTCCGCGGTCTGAACGGTAACTCCTTCGACGGCCGTGGCAACTATGCCATGGGCCTGAAGGAACACATCGTGTTCCCGGAAATCAACTACGACCAGATCGATCAGATGTGGGGCATGGACATCGTTGTCTGCACCACGGCCACGAGTGACAAGGAAGCCAAGGCGCTTCTGAAGCACTTCCAGTTCCCGTTCGTTTCGTAAGGGCGGGGAGAGAGAACCAATGGCAAAGAAATCCGCTGTCAATCGCAACGAGATGGTCAAGAAGCTGGTCGCGCAATACGCCGCCAAGCGCGAAGCCCTCAAGGCGACCGCCAACGACGAAAGCCTGCCGCTTGAGGAGCGCTTCGAAGCGCGCCTGAAGCTGGCCAAGCTGCCGCGCAACTCGAACCCGACGCGCATCCGCAACCGCTGCGAAATCACCGGTCGCCCGCGCGCCTTCTACCGCAAGCTCAAGATGAGCCGTATTTCGCTGCGCAAGCTCGGCAACGAAGGTCAGATCCCCGGTCTGACCAAGGCCAGCTGGTAAGGGAAGGGGACCAATATGTTCGTTAATGATCCTCTCAGCGATATGATCGCCCGCATCAAGAATGCGGCCATGCGCCAGCGCTCGAAGGTGCTGACCCCCGCGTCGAAGCTGCGCGCCCGCGTGCTCGACGTCCTCAAGGACGAGGGCTACATCCGTGGCTACGAAGTCCTGGAAGTGCCGGGTGAATTCCCGCAGTTCGAAATCGAACTGAAGTACTTCGACGGCCAGCCGGTCATCGCGGAAATCGCCCGCGTGTCCAAGCCGGGCCGCCGCGTCTATTCGTCGATCAAGGACCTCAAGCCGATCAAGAACGGCCTGGGGATCTCGATCCTGTCGACGCCCAAGGGCGTCATGTCTGACACCGCAGCCCGCGAAAACAACGTCGGCGGCGAAGTCCTCTGCCGCGTTTACTAACGCGGCAGTCGGGCACTTAAGGCAAAGGTATATTATGTCTCGTATCGGCAAGAAGGCCATTTCCCTGCCCGCAGGCGTGAACGTCACGCTCAGCGGCCAGGACGTGGCTGTAAAGGGTCCCAAGGGCCAGCTCGCCTGGAAGGTCGTCGAGGAAATCGAAGTCCGCCAGGAAGGCAACGTCATCCACATCACGCCGCGTGGCGACACCCAGCGCCACCGCGCCATGTGGGGCCTGTCGCGCACCCTGATCGCCAACATGGTCAAGGGCGTCACCGAAGGCTACGAAACGACCCTGGAAATGGTCGGCGTCGGTTACCGCGCCGCCATGAAGGGCACGACGCTGTCGCTGCAGCTCGGCTTCAGCCACGATGTCGATATCGTTCCGCCGGCGGGCATCAAGTTCGAAACGCCGAAGCAGACCGAAATCAAGATCTCGGGCATCGACAAGCAACAAGTCGGTGAAATGGCCGCCAAGATCCGCAAGATTCGTCCGCCTGAACCCTATAAGGGCAAGGGCGTCAAATATGCCGGCGAAAAGGTCCGCCGCAAGGAAGGCAAGAAGAAGTAAGCCATGGCTCTGTCTCCTCGTGAACAATTGGCTCGCCGGGCGCAACGCAACCGCACGCGCCTCAAGAAGCTGTCGAATGGCCGCCCGCGTCTGTCGGTCTTCCGTTCGGACAAGAACATCTATGCCCAGATCATCGACGACGCCAACGGCGTGACGATCGTTCAGGCTTCGTCGCTGGAAGGCGACAAGAAGCAGGGCTCGAACCAGGCTTCCGCGTCTGAAGTCGGCAAGCTGGTCGCGCAGCGCGCTATCGAAAAGGGCGTCAAGGACGTCGTCTTCGATCGCGGCGGCTACATCTATCACGGTCGCGTCAAGGCGCTGGCGGAAGCCGCGCGTGAAGCCGGCCTCAATTTCTAAGGAACTCTCATGGCTCGTCCCAGCGAAAATCGTTCCGAGCGCCGCGATCGCACCGAGGAACCCTCGGAGTTCGTAGAAAAGCTCGTCGCCATCAACCGCGTCGCCGCCACCGTCAAGGGCGGCCGTCGCTTCTCCTTCGCTGCTCTGATGGTCGTCGGTGACCAGAAGGGCCGCGTCGGCTACGGTCACGGCAAGGCGCGCGAAGTGCCGGAAGCCATCCGCAAGGCGACCGAAGAAGCCAAGAAGTCGATGATCCGCGTTCCGCTGCGTGAATCGCGCACGCTGCACCACGACGGCTACGGCCGCTGGGGCGCTGGCAAGATTCAAATGCGCGCGGCCCCTCCGGGCACGGGCGTCATCGCCGGCGGTCCGATGCGTGCCGTTCTTGAAACCCTCGGCGTCTCGGACGTCGTCGCCAAGTCGCTCGGCTCGTCGAACCCCTACAACATGGTGCGCGCGACCTTCGAAGCTCTGAAGGTCCAGTCGTCGCCCCGCCAGATCGCTTCGAAGCGCGGCAAGAAGGTCGGTGACCTGCTGGCCCGCCGTAACGACGGTGCCTCGGCGCCGGACGCAGTGGAGAGCTAAGTCGTGGCCACGATCAAGGTAAAGCAAACCGGATCCCCGATCCGCCGCACCAAGGACCAGCGCGCGACGCTCGCGGGCCTCGGCCTCAACAAGCTCGGCCGCGTGTCGGAACTCGAAGACACCCCGTCGGTCCGCGGCATGATCGCCAAGGTCCAGCACATGGTCGTCATCGTCGACTGATTTCGTCTTTTGACGGAACACTATCCCTGAGGGGGCCTGCTTTCGCAGTGCCCCCTTTGGTATTTATTCCAACGGCACTGTTGTGCCGTTGGCAAGGGCGACCGCCCGCCGCACGTTTGCGCGAGCCATGCGGCGTCTGAGCTGAAAAAAAGCAAGCTAAAACCGAAGGTCATTCTTCATGACCGCAGGTTTTAGCAAGACTCTGCTTGCAAAATTTGCATTCCCCGGTATTAGCGGGGGCTCGAAAATCAACGCCGAGTGGGCCATCAGGCCCGCGCAACCGAAAAGGACAGGCAAAATGACGAAGCTGAATGAAATCCGCGATAACGAAGGCTCGACCAAGAACCGCATGCGCGTCGGCCGTGGCCCGGGTTCGGGCAAGGGCAAGACCTCGGGGCGTGGTGTGAAGGGCCAGAAGTCGCGTACCGGCGTGTCGCTGCTCGGCTTCGAAGGCGGCCAGATGCCGCTGTACATGCGCATGCCCAAGCGCGGCTTCAACAACCCGTTTGCTCTCAAGTTCGCCGAAGTGAACCTGTGGCGCCTGCAGGACGCCGTCGACGCCGGCAAGCTCGACGCCAAGTCGCCGATCGATGCGGCTGCTCTGGTCAAGGCCGGTGTCATCCGTCGCGAGCTCGACGGCGTGCGTCTGCTCGGCGAAGGTGAACTGAAGGCCAAGCTGACCCTGACCGTCTATTCGGCCACCGCCTCGGCCGCCAAGGCCGTCGAAGCCGCCGGCGGCTCGCTGACCCAAACCCGTCCGGCGAAGACCGAAGCCTCCGCGTAAGCGCGGAGATTGACGTTTTCGTAACGCTACCCCATATGGTGCGGGTGAGCGGGGCAGGGGCTCAAAGGATTCGCTCCTCCCGCCACGCCACCCGCATCGTTGGGATATAAGCACAAGGCCCGCCACCGGGCCCGAAGTCGAGGGTATTTATGGCATCCGCAGCCGAGCAACTTGCCGCGAACCTGAATTTCAACGCCTTTTCGAAGGCGACGGATCTGCACAAACGCCTGCTGTTTACGCTCGGCGCATTGATTGTTTATCGCCTGGGCACCTATGTGCCGCTGCCGGGCATCAATATGACCGCGTTCGCGCAGGCCTTCTCGGGGCAGTCCCAGGGCATGCTCGGCATGATGAACATGTTCTCGGGCGGCGCCGTGCAGCGCATGGCCGTCTTCGCCCTGAACCTGATGCCGTATATCTCGGCGTCGATCATCATCCAGCTGATGGGATCGGTCTACGCGCCGTGGGAAAAGCTGCGCAAGGAAGGCGGCGAAGCCGGCCGCAAGCAGCTTAACCAGTATACCCGCTACCTGACCGTTTTCCTCGGCCTCATTCAGTCGTTCGGCATCGCCGCGGCTATGCAGAATGGCGGCCTGGCCCTTCATCCCGGGCCGTTCTTCCTCATTTCCTCGATGGTCACCCTGACGGGCGGCACCCTGTTCCTGATGTGGCTGGGTGAGCAGATCACCGCGCGTGGTATCGGCAACGGCTCGTCGATGATCATTTTCGCCGGCATCGTCGCGGTATTGCCGCGCACGCTTGGCAACCTGCTGGTCCAGACCCGCGAAAACCAGATCAATTCGTTCGTCCTGGTCGTCATCCTGGCTGTGCTGATCGGCGCCGTCGTGTTCATCGTCTTCATGGAACGCGCCCAGCGCCGTCTGCTGGTGCAGTATCCGAAGCGCCAGGTCGGCAACCGCATCATGGGCGGCGAAAGCTCGTTCATGCCGCTGAAGGTCAACACTTCGGGCGTCATCCCCCCGATCTTTGCGTCGTCGCTGCTGCTGATGCCGACCTCGATCCTGACCTTCGTGGGCAAGAACCCGGAAAAGATGCCGTCCTTCCTGCAATGGCTGCCGTCGCTGACGGGCGTCCTGCAGCACGGCAACCCGGTCTTCATGACGCTCTATGCCGTCATGATCATCTTCTTCTCGTTCCTCTATACGTCGCTGGTCTTCAATCCGGACGAGACGGCCGAGAACCTGCGCAAGTACGGCGGCTTCCTGCCGGGCATCCGGCCGGGCAAGCGTACGGCGGAATATCTCGACTACGTGCTGACCCGCATCACCGTCATCGGCGCGGCCTACATCACGATCGTCTGCCTTCTGCCGGAAGCCCTGATCGCCAACCTGGGCAACAGCTTCTATTTCGGCGGCACGTCGATCCTGATCGTCGTGACCGTGACCATGGACACCGTGGCGCAGATTCAATCGCACCTTCTGGCGCACCAGTATGACGGCCTGATCAAGAAGTCGAAACTCAAGACGGGCGCCAAGGCGACTGTCCCGGCCCGTCGTGGCGCGGGCCGGTAAGGGGAGAGAAAATGAACATCGTTCTGTTCGGACCGCCGGCTGCCGGCAAGGGCACGCAGGCCAAGCTTCTCGTCGAGCGTCGCGGCATGGTTCAGCTGTCGACCGGCGACATGCTCCGCGCGGAAATCGCGTCGGGCTCTGATCTGGGCAAGAAGGTGAAGGATATCCTCGCGGCCGGCATCCTGGTGTCGGACGAGATCGTCATCGACCTGATCACGGCCAATCTGGCGCGGGCCGAAGCAGCGGGTGGCGCGATCTTCGACGGCTTTCCTCGGACGCTCGCCCAGGCCGAGGCGCTGGACAAGCTGCTCGGTTCGCGCTCCAGCCTGATCGACCGCGTCGTCCGCCTGAAGGTGGACGAGAAGGCGTTGGTCGAGCGTATCGAAAAGCGGTTCCAGGACCAGGGCCGGGCCGACGACAATCCCGAGACCTACAAGGAGCGCCTGGCGGTCTACAACGCCCAGACGGCGCCGCTGCTGCCTTACTACGCCGCGCAGGGCAAGCTGCGCGAAGTGGACGGCATGGGCCCGGTCGAGGACGTCGCCACGCGCATCGAAGGCGCGCTGGCGTAAACAGTTTCAGGTCATCAGGAGACTGATGGTCTGTTGACGCTGAATCACCTTGGGGAAACGCCCTTGGCGCTTTGAGCGGACAAAAGTTAAAAAAGATGTGAGTAGGAGACATTCTGCTTGCATTTTTTGTGAACTAGACCATTGACGGGAGCCGAAACCCTTCTATAAGGGGCAGCTTCCGCGAAAACACGCGTATGAGCCCTTGGCCAGGCCGGGTACGGCAAGGCTGGGACGCATACGTGTCATCTTTCGTTTTATGAATACGCTCGCGAAGCCGGGCGTGTTGCAGGAGATCACCTCGTGGCCCGTATCGCTGGCGTCAACATACCGACCAACAAGCGCGTCATCATCGCGCTCCAATACATTCACGGCATCGGTCCGAAGAATGCCGAAGAGATTGTCAAGAAGGTCGGCATCGAAGACGCCCGCCGCGTCAATCAGCTTTCGGACGCCGAAGTGCTGCAGATCCGCGAAACCATCGACCGCGACTACACGGTCGAAGGCGACCTGCGTCGCGAAGTTTCCATGAACATCAAGCGCCTGATGGACCTGGCCTGCTACCGCGGCCTGCGTCACCGTAAGGGCCTGCCTGTGCGCGGTCAGCGCACGCACACCAATGCGCGTACGCGCAAAGGCCCGGCGAAGCCGATCGCCGGCAAGAAGAAGTAAGGGTAGCCTATGGCCAAGGAACCTTCACGCGTTAAAAAGCGCGAACGCAAGAACATCACCTCGGGCGTCGCTCACGTCAACGCCTCGTTCAACAACACGATGATCACCATCACCGACGCGCAAGGCAATGCCGTGTCGTGGTCGTCGGCCGGCATGATGGGCTTCAAGGGTTCGCGTAAGTCGACCCCTTACGCCGCCCAGGTTGCCGCCGAAGACGCTGGCCGCAAGGCCATCGAGCACGGTGTGAAGACGCTGGAAGTCAGCGTCGCCGGTCCGGGTTCGGGCCGTGAATCGGCTCTGCGCGCCCTGCAGGCGGTTGGTTTCACCATCACGACCATTCGTGACGTGACGCCGATCCCGCACAACGGCTGCCGCCCGCCGAAGCGCCGTCGCGTTTAAAAGTATACTCCCTATTTTGTCGTCGCCCTGGCTTTGCCGGGGCGGCCTTTCCTGTCTTGAGGGACGTAAATGATCGAAAGAAACTGGCAACAGCTTATTCGTCCTGAGAAGCCACAAGTCGAAGCGGGGTCTGACCCCTCACGCAAAATGCGTCTGATCGCCGAACCGCTGGAACGCGGCTTCGGTGTCACGCTCGGCAACGCGCTGCGTCGCGTACTTCTCTCGTCGCTGCAAGGCGCCGCTGTGACCTCGGTCCAGATCGACGGCGTGGTGCACGAATTCTCCTCCATCGAAGGCGTTCGCGAAGACGTCGTCGACATCATCCTGAACATCAAGCAACTGGCCCTGCGCATGCATGCCGAGGGCCCGAAGCGCATGGTGCTCCGCGCCACGGGCGCTGGTCCGGTGACGGCCGGCCAGATCGACGTCCCGGCCGACATCGAAGTGCTGAACCCCGACCACGTGATCTGCACGCTGGACGAGGGGGCATCGGTGCGCATGGAATTCACCGTCCAGACCGGCAAGGGCTACGTCCCGGCCGACCGTCTGCGCCCGGAAGACGCGCCCATCGGCCTGATCGCCGTTGACGCGCTCTATTCGCCGGTCAAGAAGGTCGCCTACCGTGTCGAGCCGACCCGTCAGGGCCAGTCGCTCGACTACGACAAGCTGATCCTCGACGTTGAAACCAACGCCGCGGTGACGCCGGTCGATGCGGTGGCTTTCGCCGCCCGCATCCTGCAAGACCAGCTGCAGATCTTCATCACCTTCGAAGAGCCCAAGGCTCCCGTCGTGGAAGAAGGCAAGCCCGAGCTGCCGTTCAACCCGGCCCTGCTCAAGAAGGTCGACGAACTGGAACTCAGCGTCCGTTCGGCGAACTGCCTGAAGAACGACAACATCGTCTATATCGGCGACCTGATCCAGAAGACGGAATCGGAAATGCTCCGGACGCCGAACTTCGGCCGCAAGTCGCTGAACGAAATCAAGGAAGTCCTGGCGTCGATGAACCTGTCGCTCGGCATGGACATCCCGAACTGGCCGCCCGAGAATGTCGAGGACCTGGCCAAGAAGTTCGAAGACCAGATCTAAGACCGTTAAAGGTCTACGATATCCAAGGCCGGAAGCGAGAGCTTCCGGCCTTGCCTTTTTATGAGAGGGCAATTTGCCCAATCGCTTACCGGGAAAGACCAAGACCTTGTCCCGGTAACCTCCGTATCCAACCGGGTACGGACGTCCGGAACGGGCAGGGGCCGATCGGCCGGCTGACCTTTGTTTCCGGGCTCGTTTTTGGGGCCGCGCACTCGCCGTCAGCGCCACGCGGTCTTATGGAGAAAAGTCATGCGTCACGGCTCCGGCTATCGCAAACTCGGTCGTACGACCGCCCACCGCATCGCCATGTTCGCCAACATGTCGGCCTCGCTGATCAAGCACGAACAGATCGTCACCACCCTGCCGAAGGCCAAGGAACTGCGCCCCTTCGTCGAAAAGCTGGTCACGCTCGCCAAGTCGGGCACGCTGCACGACCGCCGCATCGCCATTTCGCGCGTCCGCGACGTGCCGCAGGTCGCCAAGCTGTTCGACGTCCTGGCCAAGCGCTATGCCGACCGCAACGGCGGCTATATCCGCATCCTGAAGGCCGGTTACCGTCACGGCGACAACGCCCCGATGGCTGTCATCGAATTCGTCGATCGCGACGAAACCGCCAAGGGCAAGGATTCGGGCCCGGTGTTCGAAGTGGCCGGCGACGAAGAATAGTTCCTTCTTCGCATTTACATAGAATTTACGAAGGCCTCCGGGAAACTGGAGGCCTTTTGTTTTGCGGGCTTTGCTCGGGTAAATGTTCAGTTAACGGGCCTGTGATCGGCCGTCATGACACTGTTATTTCGCTTATGCGGCGAACGCGGTTAAGGTCGAAATGCGGGGGCCTGTTTTCGAGCAGCAGGCTGCCGTCCAACTTTTCCGCAGTCAATCTCAATTGGAGGGCATCATGATCACAGACGACTATGGTAGCCGCGTGGCCGACGACGCCCGTGACGTATTCGACGGGCTCGTATTGAGTGATGACCTGACGCTTGAAGCCGCCGATGCGGCCGACGGAGCCATCGTGTTTTCCGAGCCGCTTCTGGACCGTATCCGCACCAGTGACTGAGGTGCAGCTTCGCATTTGAGCATCGGGAGCCGTCCGCCGACCGCGGGCGGCTTCTTTTTTGTCACGAACAATTCACGGGCGGCCGCTTGACGGCCGGGGCAGGGGGCCTCAACAGTCCGTTGCCCCTGTTACCAGCTCGCGTGCCTTGCCATGACATCTTTCCGGTTATTCGTTCTTTTCGTCATATCCTGCGTGCTGTCGATGTACGGGGCATGCGCCGAAGCAAAGGCGCCCGCCCCGCTGATCATCGTGTCGATCGACGCTTTCCGGGCCGACTTCTACGACAGGGGGCTGACGCCCAATCTGAAGGCGCTCAGCGATGCGGGGACGCATGCCGTCATCCACCCATCCTTCCCCAGCCTGACCTTTCCCAATCACTATACGCTGGTGACGGGAAAGCGTCCCGACCACCATGGCATGGTGGCGAACTACATGTACGACGCCAGCCATCCGGCCGATCCGAAGGACGCGGACGCGGCGCACTTCACCAAGGCCAAGGCGGCCGACGGCTTCTGGTGGCAGGAAGCCAAACCGGTCTGGGTCAGTGCCGAGCAGAACGGTATCCGGTCCGGAGCCATCTTCTGGCCGGGTACCCAGGCCGAAATCGACCATACCCGGCCGGCCTTGTTCCTCGACTACGACAAGACCGCCACCAGCAACGACCGGGTCGACAAGCTTCTGGCCTGGATGGACCTGCCGCCGGAGCAGCGCCCGGGCTTGTCGCTGCTGTATCTCGATGAGGTCGACGTCACCGGCCATAAGTACGGTCCCGATTCGCCGGAGATTGACGCGGCCATCGCCGAAGCCGACGCGGCGGTGGGGCGCCTGGTCTCCGGTCTCAAGGCGCGCGGCATCGTCGCCAATATCATCGTCGTATCGGATCACGGCCTGACCAGCGTCTCGCCGGACCGGGTCTATATCGTGTCGGACCTGATCGGCCGCGGCGGCCTGCCGGCCGACGCCAAGGCCGATCCGCGCTACGACATGATCTATTGGGGCTCATTGGGCCTGATCCGGCCGATGCCGGGATCGGAAGCGCTCTTCGATACACTGACGAAGACGCATTTCGACCATATGCAGTGCTATCATCGCCGCGACATTCCGGCGCATTACCGGTACGGCAAGAATCCGCGTGTGACGGAAATCGTCTGTATTCCCGAACTCGGCTGGCAGGTCGCGGGGCTCAGGATCGACAAGAACCTTGGCAACCACGGCTACGACCCCGCCTATAGCGACATGAACGCTATCTTCGTCGCCGGCGGGCCCAATATCCGGCAAGGCGCGAAGCTGAAGCCCTTCGACAATGTCGATGTCTACGACGCCGAAATGACCCTTCTGCATCTCAAGCCTGAGCCGAATGACGGGACGATCGCACCGGTTAAACCGGCGCTTCGGCCCTGAAACAACACATGGCGTTGCCCGGCGTTTTCCGATAAGGAGGGCGCAAAACCGGGGAACCGCCTTTCATGTCCAGTCCAGCGCCGCGACGGCAGGCCGCCGCCGCATTTGTCCTTGTCACCGTTTTTCTGGACATGCTGTCGATCGGCATCATGATTCCGGTGCTGCCACAGCTGATCAAAAGCTTTGTCGGCGGCTCGGTGTCGGCGGCCGGCATGTGGACCGGCATTTTCGGCCTCGCCTGGGGCTTTGCCCAGTTCATCTTCTCGCCCATCCAGGGCGGGCTGTCCGACAGCATCGGCCGGCGCCCGGTGATCCTGGCGTCGAACTTCGGCACGGGTGTCGATTACCTGCTGATGGCGGTGGCGCCGAACCTGTGGTGGCTGCTGATCGGACGCGTCATCAGCGGCATCACCGCCGCCAGCATCTCGACCGCCTATGCCTATATGAGCGACGTGACGCCGCCGGAAGGCCGGGCCAAGGTGTTCGGCACGATGGGCGCCGCCTTCGGCATCGGCTTCATCGTCGGCCCGGCGGTCAGTGCCTTCCTGGGCCACCAGAATCCGCACCTGCCGCTGTTCTTTGCCGCGGCGCTGAGCCTGGCCAACTTCCTCTACGGTCTGTTCGTTTTGCCCGAATCGCTGCCCGCCGACCGCCGTAAGCCGTTCAGCTTCCACGCCGCCAATCCGGTGGGCGCGGTAAAGTTCCTGGCGCGCTCGGGCCAGGTCCTGCGCCTGGCCAGCATGTACCTGCTGATGATGTTCTCGCAGAACGTTTATCCGACGACCTTCGTGCTCTACGCCGGCTATCGCTTCAACTGGGGCATGCGCGAGGTCAGCCTGTGCCTGTCGGCGGTCGGCGTGATGGCGGCGGTCGTCCAGGCCGGCCTGACCGGCATCATCGTCAAGCGTATCGGGGAACGCCGCACCATGTTCATCGGCCTGACCTGCGCGGCGGTGGCCTTTCTCGGCTACGGCCTGGCGCCGACCTGGTGGAGCTTCGTCATCTTCATGCCGATCGGCGCATTCGGCGGCCTGGCGGCGCCCAATATCCAGTCGCTGATGAGCGGCAATGTACCGCCTAACGAGCAGGGGACTCTGCAGGGGGCTAACTCGGCCCTGTCGTCCATGGCCAATATGCTGGCCCCGCTGGTATTCGGCACAGTGCTGTCGGCGGTGACGCGTCCGGAGGTGTCGCGCGATTTCAGCGGTTCGGCCTTCTGCGTGTCGGGTGTGATCGTGCTGCTGGCCCTGGTCCTGGCGTTCGGTGTCCGTCAGAGGACGAGGACCGTTCCCGTGTCGGAACCCGGCGCAGCCTGATTGTGGCGCAAAGGGCACCGTCGCCAGCCTTGATACCGCCGTATTGCTTTCTACATGATCGGACATATCCGCTTTAACCGGGGACCGTCCGAAATGAACCTGCGCGCCTTGTCTTCCCGCCTGCTTGCAGGCCTGTCCGTAGCCGCCATGCTGGCGGCCTGTTCGCCCAGCCATTCGCAGGAACAGCAGAGGTTTTCCGGCGCCGGTTTCGGTCAGACGCCGTCGGGCGTGGGACGCAAGGTGCCGGACTCGGCCGTGGGCATGCGCATGTCGTTCTCGCCCGTGGTCAAGGCGGTGGCGCCGGCCGTGGTCAATGTCTATGCGCGCGGCATGACGCGCCAGGCCGTCGATCCCTTCTGGCAGATGTTCGGCGGTCAGCCGCGCGCCCAGGAAAGCCTGGGGTCGGGCGTTATTGTCCGGGCGAACGGCATCGTGGTGACCAACAACCATGTCATCGAGGGCGGGCAGGAATTCATGGTCGTGCTCAACGACCGCCGGCAGTACCCCGCCAAGGTCATCCTGGCTGATCCGCGCACCGATCTGGCAGTGCTGCAGTTGCAGACCAAGCCGGGCGAAACCTTCCCGACGCTGCAGATGGAAGACGACCGCAATGTCGAGGTCGGCGACCTTGTCCTGGCTATCGGCAATCCGTTCGGCGTCGGCCAGACCGTGACCAACGGCATCGTGTCGGCGCTCAACCGTACCCAGGTTGGCAATAGCGGTGACGGCTCCTACATCCAGACCGACGCGCCGATCAATCCGGGCAATTCGGGCGGCGCGCTGGTCGATATGGACGGCAAGCTGATCGGCATCAATTCGATGATCCTCTCGGGCTCGGGCCAGTCCTCGGGTGTCGGCTTCGCCATTCCCTCGGCCCTGGTGTCCCGCGTCGTCGCCAGCGCGGTCGGTGGCCAGAGCCATGTGCAGCGGCCCTGGCTGGGAGCGCGCGCCGACACGGTGACCGGGGATATCGCCAAATCGCTGGGCATGGACCGGCCGCAGGGCGTGCTGGTCTCAGATGTTTACCAGGGCGGTCCGGCGGCTGCGGCCGGCGTCCGGGCCGGCGACGTCATTCTCAGCATCGACGGCCAGCCCGTCAACGATTCCGCCGGTATGCGCTATCAGGTCAACCTGATGCAGCTGGACCAGACCGCCGACCTCAAAGTGCTGCGTGGGGGGAAGACGCTGGATATCAAGGTCAAGGCCACGGCGCCGTCGGCAACGCCCGTGCGTGACGAGCGGACGCTGCGGGGCCAGAACCCGTTCTCGGGCGCGCATGTGGTCAACCTGTCGCCGGCGGTGGCCGATGAGCTGGGTATCGACCCCTTCGATGCACCGAAGGGCGTGATGATTTCGTCCATCGAGTCGGCCCAGACCTACGCGGCGGGCGTGGGGCTTTTGCCGGGCGACATCATCCGCCAGGTCAACGGCAAGGCTATCGCCACGACGGCCGACCTGGACGCCATCGTCAAGGCCGGGGCGCGCACCTGGCGCGTCACTATCCAGCGCGGTGACCAGATGATCACGGCGCAATTCTCTTAAGGAACAGGCTGAACAGGCGCTAACCCTCTTATTTAGCAGCGGATTAAACGGCCAGGTCTATACTTCGGGAAATTTCGAAGGAGTCCAGCCGTGAGCTCACCCGTGTCCGCGCCTGTGTCGAATACCGCCAAACTGCCCTATGTCGTGCAAACGCACCATAGCCCGCCGCCGACCGCTTCCGGTGGCGCGGATACCGGCAAGCATGGCCCGGCCTTCACCATCAGCCTGTCAGCCAATGCCCAGGCGGCGCTGAAGGGCAAGGAAGGCCACACCACCAAGCTGGGCGACGGCAGATAGGATCAGCCGCCTGCTGCGCGAGCAAATAAATCGTCGCTGAATCGGCCATTGCTGTAAGCTATTGAAACCGGAACGTTTCGTTCTATATTTGTTTCATGGCGTCTCCTCCCATGGCCGACCTTTTCGGCAATACAGAACCCCTGTTGCGCGATCCCCTGCCCAAGGTGGACGAGGGCGCGAAGCCGCTGGCCGACCGCCTGCGGCCGAAGTCGGTCGACGAGGTCGTCGGCCAGGACCACCTGCTGGGCGCGGACGGCGCCATCGCGCGGCTGATCGCGCGGGGATTCCTGCCGTCGCTGATCCTGTGGGGGCCGCCGGGCGTCGGCAAGACGACGATCGCGCGTTTGCTGGCGGAAGCCGCCGGCTACGAATTCCAGCAGATTTCCGCTGTCTTTTCCGGGGTCGCCGACCTGAAGAAGGTCTTTGAGGCTGCGGCCCAGCGACATCGCATGGGCGCGCGCACCGTCCTGTTCGTCGACGAAATCCATCGTTTCAACCGCGCCCAGCAGGACAGCTTCCTGCCCTATGTCGAGGCGGGCGTCGTGACGCTGATCGGCGCGACGACGGAAAACCCGTCGTTCGAGCTCAACGGCGCTCTCCTGTCGCGTGCCCAGGTCTTTGTGCTGAAGAAGCTCGACGACGCGGCCATGGACAAGCTGATCGTCCGCGCCGAAGACCATATCGGCCATCCCCTGCCGCTGACCAAAAACGCTTATGAGACGCTGAAGGCGCTCAGCGGCGGCGATGGCCGCTACCTGCTGAGCCTGGTGGAATCGCTCGACCATATGGGCTTCCAGGACAAGCTCGACACCGACGATTTGCTGAGCCATCTGCAGAAGCGCCGGCCGAACCACGACAAGGATCGTGAAGGCCACTACAACCTGATCTCGGCTCTGCATAAATCGGTGCGCGGCTCCGATCCCGACGCGGCGCTGTACTGGCTGGCGCGGATGCTGAACGGCGGCGATGACCCGCTGTTCATCGCCCGGCGCATGATCCGCATGGCATCGGAAGACATCGGCAATGCCGATCCCATGTCGCTCCTGCTCTGCCAGGCGGCGCGCGACGCCTATGAGACCCTTGGCTCGCCCGAGGGCGAACTGGCCCTGGCCCAGGCCGTCGTGCACATGGCCTCGGCGCCCAAGTCGAACGCGGTCTATACGGCCTTCAAGCAGGCGCAGCAGCTGGCGCGCGAAACCGGGCATCTCGACCCGCCGGCGGTCATTCTGAACGCGCCGACAAAGCTGATGAAGGACATCGGCTACGGCGCGGGCTATATCTACGATCCCGACGATCCCGACGGCTTTTCGGGGCAGACCTATTTTCCGGACGGCATGGCGCGTCCCGCCTTGTATACGCCGAAAGGCGAGGGGCACGAAGGCAAGGTGCGCCAGCGGCTGGAACACTGGGCGCAGTTGCGCGCGCAGAAGCGGCGCTAAGCTGTAAATGGGGGAGGGGATATGATTCTGTTTTTTGTACCGGTGCTGGCCGTTCTGGCGCTGATCGCGGCGGGCGTCGTTTTCGCTGCCGCCTGGCCTTTCCTGAGCAAGCCCGACTTGGAGGCGAACCGCTTCGGCCCGCCGTCGGAGACGAGAACCCCGATGCAGGCGGTCGTGTCGGGATTTGCGCGCAGCCTGGATTTCACAGGCCGCTCGAACCGGATGGATTTCTGGAGCTTTGCGATCTTCATCGCGGCCGGGGCGTTCGCCAGTCTGGTTCTTCTGTTCGCGCTCGGTTGGTACCTGCTGAATGCCGGTATCCGCTGGGACCTCGGAGTCGCCCTGATTGCCATTGTACCGATGATGCTCGCCGGCGCATATGTCGCCATCGCCTGTCTCAGCATGGCCGTGCGCCGGCTGCACGACGTCAATACCAGCGGCTGGCTGGTCCTGCTCCTGCTCGTCTTCGGCTACTTCATCCTGCTCTACCTGTTCCTCAAGCCGTCGCGCGCTGGCGCGGACGAAACCGCCCGGGCCTTTGGCTGACCGGCCACGCATTGACGCGACGGGGCGCGCCCGGTAGGGGAGGCCCATGGCCAAGCATTCTCCCCAGCATCTGAAGGCGCTGCAATCGCAGAAGCCGCGCCCCAGGCAGGTGCCTAAGTTCATTCCGGCTTCGAAGTTGCCGCAAAAGCTGTCGGACGAAGAGATCGCCTGGGTTAAGTCCATGGTGATCTTTGAGGACGCCGACATCATGGGTTTCAACAAGCCGTCGGGCCTGTCGTCTCAGGGCGGACGCGGCGACGGCCATAATCTCGACGACATGATGTGGGCTTTCGCCAAATCCAACGGCAAGCGGCCGAAGCTTGTTCACCGCCTCGACCGCGACACTTCGGGCATTCTGCTGGTGGCGAAGACGACGCCGGTGGCGTCGTTCCTGGGCAAGGCGATGATCCGCCGCGAATTTGCCAAGACCTATCTGGCGATCGTGGCGAACGCGGCTGTTCTGCCCGATACCCTTACCGTGCAGGCGGCGCTGCGCCGAGAGGAGATCGGCCGGGAAGCTTGGTCCCGCGTCTGCGACGACGACCACCCCGACGCGCTGGCGGCCGAGACGCGCTTCGAGGTGCTTAGCCGCGCGGGCGACGCGGCGCTTGTCCGTTGCAGCCCGCATACCGGCCGCATGCATCAGATCCGCGTCCATCTTCAGCATCTCGGCTGCCCGATCGCCGGCGATGTCCGTTACGGCGGGGCGCTGACACTGGAAGGCCACCGCGTCCCGCGCCTGATGCTGCATGCCCTGACCCTGACCTTCCCGCACCCGGCGGGCGGGCGGAAAACCCTTTCGGCGCCCCTGGCCGACGACATGGCGGCCCTGCGCGACGCCTTGGGTATTCAGGGTTAGCGGCCCGTTTACCCATTCTTTTCAGGCAATTGTAAGCGATTACCCATAACCTCAGCCCGATAAGTGTGACCGGCAGTCCCGCCGGTTGTACGATTTTGCCTTGTCGCATTTCCCTACGCCGGACCGGCGGCCACCTTGGCGGGAAAGGCTCGGGGGCGGGCTTGTTGGGGTGACTACATGGTGTTGCTGCGCAACCTCTTAAAACGCTTCCGGGATGCCGTCCGCGGCAACATAACGGCGACGACCGCCCTGGCGATGCTGCCTCTGGCCGCCGCCGTCGGCGGCGGCGTGGACTTCAGCAATGCCGTGGCCGCCCGGGTCAGGCTTCAGGATGCTGCAGACGCTGCCGCCATCGCGGCCGCGCTCGATTCCACAGGGCAGCTCGCGAACCAGCAGACAGCCGCCAACAATGCCTTTTCCGCCAATGTCCAGAATTCGACCCTGAGCGACGACAACGCGTCCGGCCAACTGACCGTCGCGACCGACGGCAATGTCCAGACCATGGTCTATTCGGCCACGGCGACCGTGAAGACCTATCTGATCGGCCTGGTCGGCATCCAGACCATTCCGCTGAGCGTCACCGCCAAGGCCGGCGTCACCATGAACGCCGCGGAAATTGCCTTCGTGCTCGATAACACCGGGTCGATGGCGCAGGACAACAAGATGACCTCGCTGAAGGCCGACCTCGACAGCGTCCTGGCGTCGTTGTCCGATTCGACCGGCAGTTCGGGCCACACCAAGGTTGCGCTTATTCCGTTCGATACCCAGGTCGCGCTGAGCGACGTGGCGGGCATGAGTGGTTACACCGGCAGCTTCACAACCGTCACCCAGAGCTATACCTGTTCCAACTTGACGACCGGCCAGTGCAGCGCTGTGACCAGCAATGCGTCGTCCCTGTGCTCCAGCATAACCTCAAGCTACAATTCCACGGCGGGCGCAAGCTGCGCCAGCAATGCGATCAGCTACACCCGGGTGCAGAATGGATATTACTACGTCTACACCAGCACCTGGTTCAGCAATCCGAGCTATGGCAGCAACTGCTATTATAATTGCTACAACAATTACAGGTACCTGACCTATTATCGCGTCGCGGCCTACAGCGTCGGCAGCAGCACGGCCAGCCAGGCCGGCAATTCGTCCTTGCAGGGCTACTACACCAGCTCGGCCAGCGCCATGACCCCGTCTTCCGCTGGCTACAGCTACTATACGCAATATTCCGGCACGATCACCTATTCCTACCCGACGGCCGGCGGCTACAGCTCGGGTGCGACGACGGTCTACAAGGACAACAATACCATCACGGCCAATTCGGACCTGCTGGGGGTGGGCACGCAGAACTGGTCGGGTTGCGTCATCGACCGTACCCAGCCCTACGACGTGCAGTCCGATGCTCCTTCGAGCAGCAATACCAGCACGCTGTATCCGGCTTCGAAATGCGCCACCAACTCGCTGTTGCCGATCATGGACCTCACGACCGACATCACGGCGGCCCGGGCCTATGCGCAGAAGATGACGCCGGCCGGCAATACCAACATCACCATCGGCATCCAGTGGGGCATGGAAGTGCTGTCGCCGACCGCCCCCTTCACCAACGGCGCGGCCTTCACCGACGCCACGGTCACCAAGTACATGATCCTGCTGACCGACGGCCTGAACACGCAAAACCGTTGGACGACCACGGCCAGCCAGATCGATGCGCGCACGGCCCTGGCCTGCACCAACGCCAAAAACCTCGGCATCACCATCTTCACAGTGCGGCTTGAGGACGGCAATTCCAGCATGCTGCAGACCTGTGCCTCGCAGACGGGCTACTATTACAACCTGTCCAATGCCGATCAGCTGAGCGGCGCGCTGGGCAACATCATGAAGTCGATCAAGAAAATCCGCCTCACGCAGTAAGGCCGTCATGCGGGAATAGGCCTTGACTTGGAGGCGCCCGCATGGCGACAGTCCCGGCATGACTGGCAAGATCGACTGGGGCAACCTGTTCTTTTCCGCGGTAGGGCGGATACGGCAACTGCATTTCCTGATCGGCGGCGCTGTCCTGCTTCTGCTGCTCTGCCTGTATGACTCGGCGGTAAAAGGCGCGCTGCAGTTCGTCACGGGCTGGATCGTCTATCCCATCCTGCTCGGCATGGGGGCGTGCGTGCTGTCAAAACGCCTGCACGACCGCGGGCGCTCGGGCTGGTGGTCGGCGGTCATCCTGCTGGCGGTGATCATGGTCTGGCCGGCGCCGACCGGCTTCTTCGACTTTATCGCGGTCCTGGTCCTGATATGGGCGGTTATCGACCTGGGCGTGATGCCCGGCGAGCGCGGCGACAACCGTTACGGACGTACGCTCTTTCGCCTGAAACCGCGCGAGCAAAGCTAAAAACCGGAGCGCGGCGACAACCGTTACGGACGTACGCTCTTTCGCCTGAAACCGCGCGAGACAGCCTAAACGGCCTCCACCGGTCCGAAGATCGTTTCGAAACTCATCCGCAGGGCATAGTCGACATCGTCCATCGTCACCGGCAGGCCGAGATCGAGCAGGCTGGTGACGCCGTGCTCGGTGATGCCGCACGGCACGATGCCGCCGAAATGGCTCAGGTCGGGTTCGACGTTCAGGCTGATGCCGTGGAAGCTGACCCAGCGCCTGAGCTTGATACCGATGGCCGCGATCTTGTCTTCGGGATAAGTTTGTCTGGCCGGAGACGGCAAGGGCCCCTTGTCCTTGCGCTCGACCCAGACGCCGACGCGGCCGGTGCGGATTTCGCCCTCGACGTTGAAGCGCCAGAGCGTGCCGATGACCCAGTGTTCCAGCGCCTCGACGAACAGCCGCACGTCCTTTTGCCGGCGGTTGAGGTCCAGCATGACGTAGACTACCCGTTGGCCGGGGCCGTGGTAGGTGTATTGCCCGCCGCGCGCGCTGCGGAAGACCGGAAAGCGGTCGGGCGCGATCAGGTCCGCATCCCTGGCGGAAACGCCGGCGGTATACAGGGGGGGATGCTCGACCAGCCACACGCATTCGCGGGCGCGGCCTTCGGCGATCGCAGTGGCGCGCTCTTCCATGAAGGCGACGGCGTCGGGGTAGGCGACAAGCCTGTCCGCCACGACCCATTCGGGCAAGGGGCCGCCGTCATTAAGGAAAAAAGAAGCGTTCTTTAACGTCTCATCAAGCATGACTTGTCATTGTGGTGAAATGCTTTTCGGCGCAAGTGCCGAATATCGCTGCGCCCGATATGGGGACGCGCAGGCATGAAACCTAGCAGGGGTTGTTGAGTGACCATTTCCCAGGTCGGGGCGGTTCCCGTCGAAATTTCGGTGCTTCTCGGCCGTTCGGTACTTCCGATGCAGCAGCTTCTGCGCATGGGCCGCGGCGCCGTTATTCCGCTGGATGCGCGCGAGCACGACGAAGTGTGGATACTGGCCAACAACCACCCTGTCGCCCGCGGTGAAATCCAGATCTTCGAAGAGAAGATTTCGATCGTCGTCACCCGCCAGGCCAATGTCTACGACTTCATGGCGCTGGGGAACTGACCGCCGGGTGGCGCAAACCCGAATAATAATCCACATTCGCGCCGATATTTTCCGATAAAAGGCTTCACAAACGCGTTCAGGGTTGCTATGCCCGCGCCTCTCCGGATGACGTGCGGTCGTGGCGGAATTGGTAGACGCGCAGCGTTGAGGTCGCTGTGTCGCAAGACGTGGAAGTTCGAGTCTTCTCGACCGCACCATCGGCCCTTTTACCAGAGGGCGCATCTGGACTCCCGGCGTGTGGGGCGCCCCGATATCTCCCGCATAATTTGAGCGGCGTGCTACGCCACGGATAGGGAGGCCTGGGCCATGAGCCAGAAGTCCGAAACCGCTCAGAAGAAATCCGATCCCGACATTGACACCAAAAACCGCGATTGGCGCGACGACGAGGTCGAAGGCGCCAACCTGGTGACGCCCGAAGAGATCGAGGACTTCGCCCTCAAGGACGACTACGCCCTTAATCCGCAATATATCTCGCTGGTCATCGACGCCGCCGACCGCGGCGACGGCATGCGCCTGCGCGACCTGCTCGACGCCCTGCATCCGGCCGACGTCGCCGATCTCCTGGGCTTCCTGTCCGAGGACTACCGCGAGGAAGTCATCCCGTGGATCCCGGGCGATGCCCTGCCGGATATCCTGCCCGAACTCGACGACGACATCCGCGAGGAGATCATCGAAACCCTGCACACCCAGGACATAGCCGAAGTGCTGCAGGAGCTCGAATCGGACGACGCCACCGCTGTCTTCGAGGACCTGGAGGAGCACCAGCAGAAGGCCGTCCTGGCCGCCATGCCCGAGGCCGAGCGCGAACAGTTCGTCACCTCGCTGACCTTCGAGGAAGAGACCGCCGGCCGCCTGATGCAGCGCGAAGTCATGGCCGCGCCCAGCTTCTGGAATGTCGGCCAGACCATCGACCATATGCGCGAGAACGGCGAGGACCTGCCCGAGCTGTTCTTCGACGTCTACGTCATCGACCCCAGCCATCGCCCGGTCGGCGCCCTGCCGGTGTCGCTGCTGATGCGCTCCAAGCGCGACGCGCTGCTGTCGTCTCTGATGGAGCCGGTCACCGAAATCACGGTCGATCAGGACCAGGAAGAGGTCGCCTACATCTTCGAGAAGTACCACCTTATCTCGGCGCCGGTCATCGACCAGTCGGGCCGGCTGGTCGGCCAGATCACGGTCGACGACATCGTCAACATCATCCAGGAAGAAAGCCAGGAAGACATGCTGGCCCTGGCCGGGGTCTCGGATTCCGGCCGCGACGCCTCGACCTTCGGCATCGCCAAGTCGCGCTTCTGGTGGCTTTTGATCAATCTCGGCACGGCGGTGCTCGCGTCCGGCGTCATTTCGAACTTCGAAGGCGCCATCGGGCAGCTGGTGGCCCTGGCTGTGCTCAATCCCATCGTGGCGTCGATGGGCGGCAATGCCGGCACCCAGACCCTGACGGTCGCGGTGCGGGCGCTGGCGACCCGCGAACTGAATGCGGCGAACCTCTTGCGCACGGTGTGGCGCGAGCTGGCGGCCGGCGTGCTCAACGGCATCGCCTTCGCCATCGTCATGGGGGCGGTGACGGCCCTGTGGATGAGCGTCTTCCAGCATGACATGGGCACGGACCTGGCGCTGAAACTGGGCCTGATCATCGGCCTGGCCATGATCATCAACCTGTTCGCGGCGTCGCTGGCGGGGATTCTGATTCCGCTGGCGCTCGACAGGATGGGCTATGATCCGGCGGCGTCGGCGACGGTTTTCGTGACGACCGTGACGGATTGCGTGGGCTTCTTCAGCTTCCTGGGCCTGGCGGTGGTCATCCTTCACCTGCATACGTGACGGGGGCTGCGTAACTTGCCGCAATAGCTCCATAAATATCTTGTAAGTCCGTCTTGGTATGTGGTTTGCTAGGTATTAACCGCCGGGTCGTCCGGCGTACTGTTTTGGGGCAGGGAGGGGCGCGTAGACAGCCGCTTTCCATGCCAAAGGCCAGAAAAGCCGGATTGGGTCGGGAATAGGGATGAGAGCGCGTTTGAAGGTCTCCCGCGCAGGAGTCGAACTGATCAAGAGTTTCGAGGGGCTGCGCACCACGGCGGCGCGCCTGCCCGACGGGCGCTGGACTCTCGGTTACGGCCATACGTTTTCGGCGCGTGACGGTGCGACCGTCACCCAGGAAGACGCCGACGCCCTGCTGCGTTTCGACCTGCTGCCGATCGTCGACGCCATCAACAACCTTGTCCTGGCGCCGCAGAACCAGAACCAGTTCGACGCGCTGGTGTCGTTCTGCTTCAATATCGGCGTCGACAATTTTGCTGCCTCGACCGTGCTGAAGCGCATCAACGAAGGCAAGATGACCGAGGCCGCCCTGGCCATGGACAGCTGGCGCTCGGCCGAATTCAACGGCCAGACCTACGTGCTGGCACCGCTGATCCGCCGCCGTGCCGCCGAAAAGAACCTGTTCCTGACGCCGGAAGACGTGACTGGCAATGCGCCGTCGCTGCTGGTGCGCCCTGTGGAAGACGCCTTCGAGGCGCCGGCCCACGCCTCCGAGATCGAGGCTCCCGCGCCCGGCGGCATCCTGTCGGCCCGCCCGCTGGGCCAGCCCGAGGCGCCGGCCGAAGCCGCGCCGGTCCATACGGCGCCTTACACGCCGTCCTTCGAAATTTCCGCGACGCCCCAGCCGGTGCCCGCCGCCACCGTCGCGCCGCCGCCCGCCGAACGTCAGGTCATCGACCTCAACAGCTTCGCGCCGCGTCCGCAGGACGCTGCTCCCAAGCCGACGATTCAGCTGATGGCCGACGTGTCGCCGTCCGTGCCAGGCGTCGTCGAACAGGCCCCGACCGCCTACGACTACGATCCGACGCCGGCCATGAGCCCGGAGGTCCAGGCAGCCCTGTTCCGTGCCCAGGAAGAGCAGCGCCTCGCAGAGCAGCGTGCCCAGGAAGAGCGTTTGCAGGAGGAGGCGCGTCGTCAGGCCGAGGCCATGGCCGCCGCCCGTATGGCTGAAGAAGCCCGTCTGCGCGAAGACCTGCGCCGCCGCGAGGAGGAGCGCCTTCAGGAATTGCAGCGCCAGGAGCTGCTGCGTCTCGAAACGGAACGCCTTGAACGCGAGCGCCTCGACCGGGAGCGCCTGGAGCGTGACCGTGCCGAGCGCGAAGCCCAGATGCGGGCCGAACTGGCCCGTCTCGATCAGGAGCGCGCGGATCGCGAGCGTCTTGAGGCCGCCCGCCTCGAAGCCGCCCGCCTCGAAGCCGCGCGTCTGGAACAAGCCCGTCTCGAGCAAGACCATCAGGAAGCCGTTCAGCGCGAGCAGGCCCGTCTTGAACAAGAACGCCTTGAGCAAGAACGTCTTGAGCAAGAACGTCTTGAGCAGGCGCGTCTCGAAGAGGAGCGTGCCGAACAGGCTCGCATTGAAGCTTATCGTATAGAAGCGGAACGCGCTGAAGCGGCGCGTGCCGAAGCCGCCCGCCTTGAAGCTGCCCGTCTTGAGCAGGAGCGCGTGGAACGCGAGCGTCAGGAAGCCGCCCGCCGTGAGCAGGAAGAGTGGACGCGCCGCGAAGCCGAAGCCGCCGAGCGCGCCCGCGCCGAACAGGTCCGCCTGGAACAGGCGCGCCAGGAGCGCGAACGCCAGGAACGCGAGCGTCAGCTCCAGGCCGCCGCGGCCGCTGCCAAGCCCTCCGGGGACGCCGATGCCGAGAAGGCGCGCAAGGCCGAAGCCGCCGCCGCCCTGATGCGTCTCTATTCGCCCTACGGCAGCGGTGCCCTGGGTAAGCCGCTCGCTTCGCCGCCGCCGATGCGCGCGCCTGAACCGGCGCCTCAACCGCAACCTGCCCAGCCCGTGCTGACGCCGGTGGCGCCGGAGCCTGCCCGCTTGTCCGTGCCCGAACCGGAAGAGGACGAGGAGCCGGAATTCACCGGCGGCGCCAGCTTCACGCCGTTCCAGCCCGTCCAGTCGCCGTCGACCATGCCGCCGCCGACCGTGACCGCGCTTAACCCGTACGCCCGGCCGATCCAGAAGACCGAGACGGCCCACGACGTGCTGGTCGAGGTGCCGCGCCCCGCGCCGGTCAATCCGACCGCGCCGTCGCAGGCGCCGTTCGCCAATGCCGCGCCCGAGGCGGCCTCACAGGTTCCGCACTGGCGCGAGCAACTGAATCGCCCGCTGCCTGGCGACCGTCCCGCCGCGCCGGAACAGACGACCTTCATGCAGGCTGCGGCCGCGCCGGCCGCGGACGGTTTTTCGGACGACGAATGGACTTTCGACGGCGATCGTGTCGCCCTGTCGAACGAAGATGACGAGGAAGACGATCATCCCTCCGTCTGGCGTATGTTCGTGTCGACGGCGTGGTGGTTTATCTGCAGCTGTTTCGGCCTGGTCCTGCTGGGTGTCGCGGCTGCCCTTTACTGGCGGGGCGCCTTCGACCAGACGGTTCTGCGCAACGGCAATCAGACCGACCTGATGTGGTATTCGGTGGTCATGGCCGCCGCGGGCATATTCTTCGTCTGCGTTTCGGTCTGGCTGATCCTGAAGCGCCTGGGCGGCCTGAAGGACTAGGCTCCGGACGCTACGGACAAAAAAAGGGAGAAGGATCTTGGTCCTTCTCCCTTTTTTTATTTTCCGGCGGTTTTCGGCGCGGGCTTCACGACCTTGGCGGGCGGCTTCGAGGCTTCGTCGACATAGGTGGTGTCGTCGGGCGTAAAGGCCGGGATGTTCGGATGGACGCTGCGGCCCATCTTGCGCAGGGTGGTGACCGGCGACTCGAGCTGGGCCAGGGTTTCGACCGTGGTCTGGTAGCCGTTCTCGACCGCGCGGTCGTACGCTTTCCAGTCACGGATTTCGACGCCGTCGGGCTCGGGGATGATCAGCAGGTCGGTGGCGGCGCGCGACTGCGCGAGATCCGCTGCCGTGGTGATGGTGGCCGAGCGCATCATCACCGAGACGATCGGCGGGCCGCGCCGCCATTCGCCGTGCGCCATCCAGCTGCCGAAATGCTTGTTCGACAAGGCGCGGGGGTCGAGACCGCGTGCCCGCGTGACATCGACGCCGATAACGGTGCCGAGATGCGTATTGCGCATCATGGTCGCCGGGAAGGAGCGCATGACGGCGCCATCGACCAGGACCTGATTGTCCTCGACGACCGGCGGCATGACGCCCGGCAGCGAGATCGAGGCCCTGAGCGCCTGGCGCAGCAGGCCCGATTTGTGGACCTTGAGCACGCCGCTGGTCAGGTTCGACGACAGGCAGAAGAAGGGCAGGGGCATGTCTTCGATCATGACCTCGCCGAAATGCTTCTGCAGGCGCTCGTCGACCTTCTTGCCCGACGTCATGGCGATGAAGGGCAGGGTGATGTCGTCGAGCGGCGAGGTGTCTACGAAGGCGTCGCGAAGACGCACGTCGATCTCGTCATTGTCCCATTCCAGGGCGATGGTCGAGGCCAGGATCGCGCCCATCGACGAACCGCAGACGAAGTCGATCGGGATGTGCGCCTCTCGAAGCGCCAGCAAGGCGCCGATCTGGGCGAAGGCCCGCGCTCCGCCGCCGGAAAAGACGACGCCGACGCTATGGCCGCAGACGACGCGGCCGATGCGCGCCATGTCGGCCACATCCTCGCGGCCGATATGGAACCAGCGCGTCGGCTTGATGGCGTCGAGCCATGAGCGCGTGCGGCCGGCGATCCTGCCGCGGTCGTTGCGGTTGTCGTAGGCCAGGATCAGGTCCGGTGCCCGGTGCAGCAGCGACTTTTCGCCCTCCGTCTGCCACAGGTCGGGCTTTTCGGTGCCGTCGGCCACCAGGAACACCTGGTCGACCTGGCGTGCGCTCAACAGCCGCCAATGGCTTTCATGCTTTTCGGCGACGTGCAGCACATAGTCGTTCTCGGCCTCGATGCGCGAAAAGGCCTCGGGCGTCGTGCCGTGGAAGCCCTTGTCGAGAACCGTCACCTTGTAGCCGAGGGCGCGGATCTGGGTGGCGATACGCTCGACCATAGGGTGGATCGGCGCTTCGCACAGGGCGAAGAAGGCAAAGACATTCGGCATGACGGCGGGCACGTCGCGGCGGGCACGCTCGATCATCTTGCGCGACAGGGCCATCAAGAGGTCAGGGTGGGTATCGATAGCGCGGAAGAAGTCTTCGCGCGGCATGGCCAGCAGGTCGGAGTCGCGCAATGCGACGACCGTGGCCGTATGCGGCGTGCCGGCGATCAGGGACATTTCGCCGACCGGTTCGCCCGGGCGGATGATGCCGATCAGGCTCAGCTCGTCGTGGTCCTCGTCGTGGCGGAACACGCCGAGACGGCCCGAGCGCAGCAGGTACAGGTGATCGGACTCGTCGCCCGTGCTGAACAGGCGCGATCCGCCGGGCAGGGAAATCACGCTGGCGCCTTCGCCGAGCGAGGTGCCGAACAGGCTTTCCAGCGCCGCCTGCAGCGTCGGGTTCGCCTTATGCCTCTTGTCTTCCGTCATGCGCTTCACACTGTACCATATTGCCTCCGGACTATACGGAAACGATATGTTTTATCGGTCTCTTTTTTTAGCGATGCTGTAAGACGGCGTCGCCTCCCTATATAGAGATGCGCCGAAATGGCTTCCAAGCTGTTAACCAGAAAGGACCTCCGTGGGAGATATCCATATCGTCAAGCTATGCGTCGGTGCCGACAGCCTCGACGATCTGTTGAACTGGGAAAAGGCGCGCGGCGCCATCTCCTATATCCACACGCGCAACCGCCCGACGCGGTGCGAAGAGCTGCTGGACGGCGGCTCGCTCTACTGGGTGATCAAGGGCGTCATCCTGTGCCGGCGCGAGATCGTGTCGTTCGACCTGGTCGACGACAAGGAAAATCCGCACTGGAAGATCGGACTGAATACGAAACATATCGCCACCGAGGCCCAGCCGCGGCGGCCGTTCCAGGGCTGGCGCTATCTTAAGGCCGCCGACGCGCCGCGCGACATCGTCGAAGGCGAGCACGACCTGCCGCCTGAGATGGCGCGGGCGCTGAAAGAGGCTGGTGTTTGGTAGTTAGACGGCAATATTATCAATGAGACGCGTCGTGCCAAGCCACACGGCGGCCAGCAGGCGGGCCGCCTTGGTATCCGGCGTAATCTCACCCAGCGTGTCGGCGTCGCGCAGGGCGATATAGTCGATCTTGTCGAAGCCGGTGTCGATCAGGTCGTCGCCGGCTTCGGCAATGGCGCGGTTCGTATCGCCGCCGTCCTTCGCCACGCCGCGGATGCGGTCCAGCGCGGCCTTCAGCTTGGGCGCGACGACGCGCTCCTCGGCGCTGAGATAGGCGTTGCGCGACGACAGCGCCAGGCCGTCTTTCTCGCGTACGGTCGGATAGCCGACGATATCGATGTCCATGTCGAAATCGCGCACCATGGCCCGGATCACGGCCAGTTGCTGGAAGTCCTTCTCGCCGAAGACGGCTATATCGGGACGGACCTGGTTGAACAGCTTGGACACGACGGTCGCCACGCCCGAGAAGAATTGCGGGCGGAAATCGCTTTCGAGGCCCAGAGCCGGGCCAGCCATCTCGATGCGGCTTACAAAGCCCTTGGGGTACAGCACGTCCGGCGTCGGCAGGTAGACGATGTCGCAACCCGCTTCCTGCAACAGCGCCAGGTCGGCGGCCTCCTGGCGCGGGTAGCGGTCCAGGTCTTCGGTCGGCGCGAACTGGAGGGGGTTGACGAAGATCGATACCGCCACCACATCGGATACAGAACGGGCATGCCTCACGAGAGTGAGATGTCCTTCGTGCAACGCCCCCATGGTGGGTACGAATCCGACTTTTCCTTTGCCTTTCCGAAGCTTGGCCATTTCACGGCGCAGCTCGGAAAGCGTACGAACAGTCAGGAGATGTGCAGGGGATTGGGCGTCCGGCATATGAGAAGTCCGAAAAAGTCGTCGTGCAATTGCCTGGCGCGGGCGGGGCGCCCGTCATGGCAAACGCGCTTTAACCAAGGTTCCTAACGCCGACTTAAAAGCGTTATGGCACCATCGTCTCTATGACCGAATCCATGCCCATTCGTAAAGTCATAATTGTGTGCAGCGCACTGGCCTTAACCGTCGCCCTTGGTGGGTGCGACGATCACCCGATGGATCGCGTGCTGGCCGAAATCCATAATATCAAGGTCGACGCCAACGATCCGGGGGACCGCGCGACCGCGGCCGATCGCCATCTCGACAAGAAAGACCTCGACCTGGCCGTCCAGACGGCGAAGGACCTGACCGTCAATTCGGGCGGCCTGCTCGACCGCAGCCATGCGGACGGCGCCAAGCCTGCCGACCATGGCCTGTTTTCCAGCACGCCGCAGGCGCCGAAGATGAAGATCGACGTGGTCGATCCGCTGCATATGCCGCGCCCGGACAGCGAACAGCCGCTGGACGAGCGCCTGAAGGACGTCGCCTTCGACGACGGTTCCGCGCAGACCGCCGCCGCCCGCGACCTGCCCGACATTCCGGTGGCCGAGGCTGCCAGGTCCGCCATGGCCGCCGTCGTCGCCGCGGCGCCTAGGATCCTTGTGCCGGCCGCCCCCGAAAAGGCCGAGGTGCAGCGTGCCGATATCCCCGCGCCGAAGGCGGAAACGCGGACTGCGGTTGCCGACGCCGATGTCCGCCGTGTCCAGGTCGGTTCCTTTCGCTCCCTGACGGCGGCAAAAAGCGCCTGGCAGGACATGCGCGGCCACCATGCCGCGCTGGGCGGCATGAAGCCGGAGTTCGAGAAGGTCGTGACGCCGGCGGGGCAGACCCTGTTCCGCCTCAAGGTCGGGCCCGTGAAAAGCGAGGCGCAGGCCAGGGCGCTATGCGGTCAACTCGATGTGCGCGATTCGTGGTGCCAAAGGGCTGGCTAGCCCCCTGTTCAACCGCCTCAGGACAGGTATAATCCCGCGCTTCACAGACGGGATGCCGTGCGTCCTGTCCTGAGCCCGGGCCCATGACGTCAAACTCCAGCGTTCAACGCATTCTTTTCGATTCGGTGACGAAGGCAATTCCGCGCCTGTTCGCGGTCGCCATGTTCACGGCCGGGGTCATGCTGCTGATCGCCGTGCTGACGCCGATCGACCGTGAAGTCATGCCGCTGGTCCGCCGCTGGCTGCCGCTCGAAGTGGTCGAAATCTCGCACATCGCCGGCATCGTCGTGGGCGTGCTGATGCTCTTTCTGGCGCGAGGGCTGTGGGAGCGCATCGATTCGGCCTGGTACATGGCCATTTCGTTGTTCTGCCTGGCGGCGGTCTTCTCGCTGACTCGCGAACTGGCGGTTTTGCCGGCCATCGGGCTTGGGCTGTGCGCTCTGCTGCTGATTCCGTGCAAGGGCGTGTTCAACCGTCGTTCGCAGTTGATGAGCCTGTCGATCAATCCCCTGTGGGCCGGTCTGATCCTGGCGACCCTGGCGGTGATCGTCTGGCTGGGTTTCGACTTCTACAGCCGCGTACCCTACGCGCATTCGATGTGGATCGACTTCGGCTACCGTGCCGCGGTGCCGCGCTTCCTGCGCGGGCTGGTGGTCATGGGCGCGACGGTCGGCCTGGTCGGGCTGTATCGCCTGTTCGGTATCGCCAACCGCGTCCCGCCCATGCCTGACGACGAGGACATGGACCAGGTGAAGGAGGTCGTCTCGACGGCGTCGAATCCCCAAGCCTGGCTGGCCCTGCTGCGCGACAAGCATATCCTGTGGAACGAGGCGCGCACCGCGTTCCTGATGTACGGCATTTCGGGCAAGCAGTGGGTGGTGATGGGCGAGCCGGTGGGCGAGCCGTCGGCAGCCGAACCCCTGTTCTGGACGCTCAAGGAAATGGCGTCCCTGGGGAATGCGCGCCTGAGCGTCTATCAGGTCGGGCCGAAGCTGCTGCCGCTGATGATCGACCTGGGCCTCAGGCCTTTCAAGATCGGCGAGGAAGCGCTGGTCGATGTCGCGACCTTCGACCTAGCCGGCAAGAAGGGCTATGGCTTTCGCCAGACGCTTAAACGGTTCGAAGGGTTGGGCGCGGCGTTCGACGTGATTGCGCCCGACGCTGTCGACGCGCACATGCCCGAGCTCAAGGCGGTGTCGGACGCCTGGCTGAAAAGCAAGAACGCCAAGGAAAAGCGCTATTCGCTGGGCTGTTTCAAGCCGGAATATATGCGCCTGACGCCGGTCGCCGTGGTGCGGGTGGACGGGAAGATCATGGCCTTCGCCAACCTGTGGCCGACCCAGGACAAGGCCGTCCTGACGCTCGACCTGATGCGCTACGATCCGGCGTCTCCGCCCAGCGTCATGGAATACCTGTTCCTGCGCCTGATCGCCTGGTCGCGCGACCACGGCTATGCCCACTTCAGCCTGGGCCTAGCGCCGCTGGCCGGGCTCGAGGCCAAGCCGCTGTCCAGCACCTGGCACAAGATAGCCTCGGTCATCTACCAGCTGGGCGGCGAGGTCTATAACTTCCAGGGCCTGCGCGCCTACAAGGAGAAGTTCAAGCCGCACTGGGAGCCGCGCTACTTCGCCATCAAGGGCCAGGAAACGGCCCTTGGGGCGGCGCTGATGGCGGTGGTGGCGCTGGGCGCGCGCCAGCCCAGGGCGCGCTATGACGATGACGCCGAAGCCGCCTAATCCTGGGCGATAAGCGCACGGGCCAGTCCGTCGCGGCCCTGCGGCAGAAGCACGGGTTTCACCCCCATGTCCTGAAGCGTTTCCGCCTGGTCGCCGGCCGGCAGCAGGGCGACGATATTCATGCGGGCCTCGGCCTGCGTGGCACGCAGGGAGTCGAGGAAAGCCGAAAGCGTCTGGCGGTTGCCGTCGTCGTCCAGGTTCTCGAATGCGCCCGTACTGATCACGCAGGCATCGACGCCGCCCTTGCGGGCCAGGGACAGGGCGCGGTCGCGCGTCGTCGAGGTCATGCAGCGGTGGCCGAGGCCCTCCAGCTGGTCGCGCAGTTCGGCGGCCCGCAGCGCGTTGTTGGCCAACAGCAGGACGCGTAAGGAAGCGGCATGGTCGGGCTCCGGCGCGCCGGTTTCGATTTTCGGACGGGCCGGCGGGACGGCGGTCGCGTCGAACGGCAGGTCGACCCAGAATTTCGAGCCGACATCCAGTGTCGATTCCGCGCCCATGCCGCCGCCCATCAGCTCTGCCAGCGATTTCGACAGGCTTAAACCCAGGCCGGCGCCCGGTGCGCCCGACGAGGTGCGGGCGATGCGCGTGTGCGGCCGGAAGGCGCGCGCCAGCTCGGCTGCGCTGAGGCCCGGGCCGGAATCGACGACCTCGATACGCATAAGGCCGTCAGCGGCCGGCAGCAGCTTGAGCTCGACACGGCCGGAGGGGGTGTACTGGATGGCGTTGTCCAGCAGGTGGCCGAGTATCTGTTCGACGCGGCGGGCGTCGGCGACGGCGGCGCCTGTGGGCTGTTCGGCCAGGCTAAGCGTGAAGGCAAGGTCGCGGCTGCGCGCCAGCTCGGCGAAGTCGGCCACGGCCTGTTCGCAGATCAGGGCGAGGTCGAGCGGCGTACGCTCGATGGCGATCTGGCCGGCCTCGGCCTCGTCGTTGTCGAGCGTGGTGACCAGGATGGATTGCAGGCGCTCGATCTCGTCGAGCGCCGTCTCGACCTGCTGGCGCGGGGCGGGCGCCCGGGCAAGGTGCGCCAGGCCGAGCGAAAGGGCCTGCGCGACGCCGCTCAGCCCGGTCTTGACCTCGCGCGACAGGGTCTCCATCAGGGCGACCCTGCCGGCGGTCATGTCTTCGCGGGCGCGGGCGGCCTGAAGCGCTTCGTGCTGAAGGCGGTAGTGGTCGCGCATGTGGCGGTTCAGGATGAAGCCCATGGCCAGGGCCAGGACCAGGCCGCCGCTCATCAGCCGCGTCACGCTGTCGCTTTCGTGCAGGGCGTGGAAGGCGTACATGGGGCCGGCCACGGCCAGGGGGCCGAGGATCAGCAGGTAGAGCAGGACCGGCGCGGAAAAGAAGACGATGCCGATGGCGGCGCCGGCGCAGACGGTGACCAGCATGTCGGCGGTCGCGCCGCCCGACGGCGCGGTCAGGCTGATCATCAGCAGAACCAGCGTCCATACGCCGCCGCCCAGGCCCTGCCGCCACAGGCGGCCGCGCAGGGCGTCGGCGGTATCGAAGCCGGCGCGCGCCTCGGCCTGGCCGCGCATGGTCATGAAGACGGGCCATGCGACCGAAACAACGAGCAGATATAGCGTCATCAGCCAGGGCGATACGCCGGCGCGCGCCGCCCACAGGAAGAGCGGGAGGCCGATGCCGAAAAATCCCAGCATGTAGGGGAACATGCGCGCCTGCGCCCTCAGGCCGTGGTCTAGAAGGACGGTGTCCTGGACGGACGAGGGGGAGGGGGGCGCGGACGTCATGTCATTACCGTAACACGCAGAGATTGCCGCCAGGTTACGGTGGACGACCGGCTCATGGTAAACGGTTCGTTAGCATAAAAGCGCGACACTGCGGCAAAGCCAGAGAATCAAGGTTTCCAATGACCGAATCCTTTATGTCCGACACGGCCGCCCAGGCCCGGTCTCCGCTGTCCCAGGACGACATCAAGCGCCTGGTCCGCAGCACCAACGCCGACGACCGCGCCGTGGCGACGCACAAGATCTGCCGGGTGATGGAACGGGCCGAACTGGGCGATGGCGACCGCGTCGCCGCCCAGGAAATCATCCGCATGCTGGCGCAGGACGCCGCCGAACTGGTGCGCCGGGCCCTGGCCGTGACGCTGCGCACCTCGGAACTGCTGCCGCATGACGTCGCCATGCAGCTGGCGCAGGACGTGACGACCGTGGCCGTCCCCTTGCTGACCCATTCGCCGCTTTTTTCCGACAAGGACCTGGCCGAGATCATCCGCTCGGGCGGCCCTGTGCGCCAGGTGGCCGTCGCCAAGCGCGCCGAGCTGTCCGAGACCGTAACCAATGTCATCGCCGAAAGCGCCGTCGAGGAGGCGGTCGTCGTGGCCTGCGCCAACGACAATGCGCGGTTCTCGGAAAACGGTCTGGGCAAGGTCGTAGACCGGTTCGAGCGTTCGGAAGTGCTGCACAGCGTCCTGGTCAACCGCCACGCCCTGCCGGTGGCGGTCAGCGAGCGCCTGGTCCACCTGGTAAGCAGTGCCCTGCGGCAACAACTGATTACGCGTCACGCCATCAAGCCGGAAACCGCCGTTGAAATCGTCGCCGCGGCCCAGGAACGGGCCACGCTCGACATGGCGGACGCCTCGGGCGCCAGCCACGATCCTCAAGGCCTGGTGCGTCACCTGATTGCCAACAACCGCCTGACGCCGTCCCTGATCCTGCGGGCCCTGGCACGCGGCCATATCGCCTTCTTCGAACACGCCCTGGCGGAATTGTCGAACGTGCCGCATGAACGCACCTGGTTGATGGTGCACGACGCCGGCCCGCTGGGCCTGCGCGCCATCTATGACCGCGCCGGCCTGCCGGCCCGGATGTTCCAGACCTTCCGTATCGCGATGGATACGTGGCGCGGCCTGATGGCCGAGGCGGGCTTCCTGGAGCCGGTGTCCTTCCAGGAGAAGCTGATCGAGCGCTTCCTGACCCAGGTGCCGTTCGCGCCGCGTGAGGACCTGATCTATCTCTACGAACGCCTCGACCGCGACTCGCGCGGGCGTCGCTGGGGCGAATTGCCGATGACGCTGGCCGAGGCCGCATAGCAAAAAAGCCGCTCTTTCGGGCGGCTTTTTCTTTGTCTTGTCGGGAAAGTCAGTTGCCGGACTTGCCGATGGCGTCCAGGTGTTCCTTGACGCGCGATTCAAGGGTTTCGCACAGGATCTTGCCGGTCGGGTTATCGTCGGTCTTGATCTGGTCGCGGACGGCGGCGCGAATGGCGTCGAGGTGGGCGTCGACCAGCTTGCGCGGGGCCAGCATGCGCTTGTCTTCTTCGTCGAGCATCTTGCACAGCGAACCGGCAAGGCGCGTGATCAGCGGATAACCGTAGGTGGTGCCGAGGCCCTTGAGGTCGTGGGCGCGGTAGAACAGTTGCTCGCTGTTCTCCGTCGTATAGCCTTCGTCCTTGATCTGGGCCTGGACATCTTCCAGCTTCTTGACTTCTTCCAGCAGCCAGTCGCCGAACTGCGACGACAGGTCGGCAAGGGCGGCTTCGGCCTTGGCAATGGCTTCGGCGTCGATAGCCCCAAGACGACCGCCAACCTTGGCGCGCAAGGTGTTGGGGACCTGGATAATCTGGGCTTTCTCGATCGGCATAAGCACTCCTGGACGCTCTTACGGTGCGGCTTTGGCTTAACCCTATCCGATGCGGGTTTAAGAAGAGCTAATGTGAATATGGTTTTTTATATAAACTGAGTTAACGCGGACGAGGCAGGATCAAATGAAACTCGGATTTCCAAGCCGCGTAGCGGATTGGCAAGGCAGACCGGCCGCCCGAGTTGATGCGAGGCGCCCCCGCGGCGCTTGAGCGGACACCAAAATGAAAATTCCGAAGTCGCAGACTTCGGCAAGCGCGACTGCGCGCCGCGCACGTTTGCGCGAGCCCCCGCGGCGCTTGAGCGGCTGCTAAGACGCGAACTGCTCGGTGAGCACGCGCTCGTCGTAGCCGTTGCCGGCATCGAACAGAAGCGTCGCCTTCAGGTCTTCGGCCTCGCGGATATCGACGGCCGTGACATCGCGGATTTCGGTGGTGTCGGCCGTGGCGCTGATCGGGCGTTTGTCGATCTCCAGGGCCTCGATGCGAACCTGGGCGCTGTGCGGCAGGATGGCGCCGCGCCAGCGCCGGGGGCGGAAGGCGCTGATGGGCGTAAGCGCCAGCGCCTTGGCGGTCAGCGGGATGATCGGGCCGTGCGCCGACAGGTTATAGGCGGTCGAGCCGGCCGGCGTCGCGACCAGCGCGCCATCGCAGATCAGTTCGTCCATGCGGACGGTGCCGTCTATATGGATTCTGAGCTTGGCGCCCTGGTGGGTCTGCCGCAGCAGCGAGACCTCGTTGAAGGCCAGGGCTTCGTGCACGCTGCCGTCGCGGCGGATGGCGCGCATGCTGAGCGGGCTGATCAGCGTGCTCTCGCTTTTCAGAATGCGGTCCATCAGATTGTCTTCGGCATAGTCGTTAAGCAAAAAACCGACGCTGCCCCGGTTCATGCCGAAGATGGGGATCTGGTCGCGCAGGCAGCGGTGGACGGTCTGCAGCAGGAAGCCGTCGCCTCCCAGCGCCACCACGACGTCGGGCTTGGCTGCCGAGCCGTAGATGGCCTTCAGCCGGGCGCAGGCGGCCTGCGCTTCGGGACGCTCTGATGCGGTAAAGTCGAGGCGCAGCGACATGCGGTCTCCGGAGGTTTCGGCCTCTTTATCGCAGACGGGTTTAAAAAAGCAAAAGAAACAGGCGCCAATCTAAGCGGGTAGCGCCGCCATCAGCTTGCGGCGGGCATCGTTGGCCGGCAGCGAAAAGACCGACAGGACCAGCGGGCGATGGGCCGCGTTGCAGTTCGGCTCGCCATCGTTCGCCGCCTGCCAGTGGGGCAGGAGGCTCAGGAAAACGGCGCGGTCGATATCGAGCGCGCGGCAGGTCATGGCCAGGGGCGTGGCTGACGCGCCCGTCAAAAAGCGTTGCAGGGCCGTGGCTTCGCAGCCGATCGCATTCGCGGCGCCGACCATGAACCTGACCGTGTCGCCGGCGCGCAGCAGTCTGACCAGCCGCAAATTGCGGTGGGTAAGGCCGTCTTCAAGGTTGAGTTTGACGGTGTTGTGGGCCAGCGACAGGCGGGGATTGGCCAGGATCGCCGCGCGCAGCATGATCCGGCTTTCCGACAGGCGCGCCAGAGCGGCCTGGTCTTCGGCGTCGAATTCGAGCCTGTGGTTTTCGGCGAGGGTCAGCAGAACCTCGTCGGAATTGGAGCGGATCAGGGCGCGAATGACGCGCCAGTCGAGACCTGGACGGCCGGCGATCAGCTTGTGGTGCGCTTCCCCCGTGGCGGCGACCAGCGCCAGCAAGGCCTGGGTATCCAGCATGGACAGGCGGGCCTTGAGCAGCGGCGCCGAAATGTCGATCGGCATGCGCGCCAGCTGGACGACCAGGTCCTGTTCCGTGCGGATAGGCGTGGGCGGAAGGCCTTCCAGGGGCAGTGGCGCGGCTTCGGTGCGCACGACATAGAGCGGATGGTTGGCGCGAAAATCCGAAGTCGGGGCGGGAAGGGCGGCTGTCAGAGCATGCATACTCCCGCTGGAAGACGTCTGGTCTTCAGTATTCGGATGTACGATTTTCAACGCCAGCACAGGCCTGTTCTCCAGACAAGCTAAGCCGAATCGGCTCTTCAGATTCAACTCTGACGTGACGTGGTGAACACTTGCTTAACGATGCTGAAAGCCTCGAAAAACATCATTCTGGCGTTTTTGACACATGCGTTAATCTTGTCTCAATCGAAAGTGCATAGGCTACCCTTCCGTAGAGAGTAGAAGGTCCGACAGGTCAGCGCATGTCCGATTCCGAACCGGCCGCCCGTGGAAGTTGGGATAGTGCCCAAGCCGCGTCCGCTTCCCCGGATGAAGCCCCGGCGTTCGCCGTGAGCCCCGACGGCAGCGAAACGCTGCCGCTTAACCGCGATGACGCCAACGTCATCGTCGACCGTCTGCGCGAGACCAAGGTCGATATCACCGGCCGCGCCTTCCTGCTCAAGCTGGATACCCTTATCGTGCGCCTCGGCTCCAAGTGGGAAGCCAAGGCGGACTATGTTTTCGAGCACCTGAAGACGACCTTCGAGCGCGGGTTCGAGGAACCCAACTGGTGCCTCAAGATCAATGACGACGCCTGGATGGCGCTGATGCCGGCGGTCGGATCGCGCAAGGGCGCGCTGGCCATCGCCGATATCTGGCGCGACCTGTGCGGCTTCTTCGTCGGCGACATGTCGTCGGTCGATATTCCGCTTTACGAAGTCACGATCGACGGCGTCGACAGCTTCCGCCTCAGCAAGATCGACCTCAATACCTGGTTCGGCCCGCAAGAGGACGAGCAGGGGCCGGTCAAGGCCCGCGTCGCGGGCAGCGGCGAAGAGGCCGCCGGCAAAGGCCCGGGCAATTCCGGCGTCGGCGCCGCGCCGATCCGCCCGGTGATCGTCGCCGCGACCGTGACCTATGCCGGCCGCAACCTCAAGGTGGCCAGCGCCGCCGAGCCGCTTTTCGAGATGAAGAAGATGGTGATGATCGGTCACCGTCTCGAATCCATGGTCATGGAGCACCTCGACAATACGCTGCTCGACCGCAAGGCCCTGGCCAATCTCGACTGGAACCTGCGTGAACAGATCGACCTGGTGAATATCGACCAGGGCCTGAAGCTGATGCGCATCAAGACGCCGGAACAGCGCAAGATGCTGATGGTCGTGCCGGCGGCGTTCTCGACCTTTGCCTCGGCGCGCGCCCGGACCCGGATCACCACCGAAGTCCAGAAGGCGTCGGTCGAAATGGGCATGAAAGTCCTGTTCGAAGTCCGTGGCCTCGACGGCGTCCCGCCGCACCGCGTGCTCGAAATCGTGTCGATGATCAAGCCGTTCTGCATGACGGTCGTCGGTTCGGTCAGCGCCGACCGCAAGGTCATTTCCACGCTCAACAAGTGCGGCCTGTCGGGTGTCTGCATCGAGTACGACGGCCAGAAGCGCGACGAGGAACAGCTCAAGGACTATCTGTCGGCCCTCAGTGCCGCCGCCAAGGCTTCGGCCGGCGCGTGCATGGTCCAGGGTTTCGACAATTATCGCCAGATGGCCGTGGCGCGGCTGGCCGGGGTCACCCACGCCAGCATGAAAACCGCGGCCCTGATGTCGCCCAAGGGCGCGGCGCATATGGCGCGCAGTGCCGCCGACGCACTCAAGGACACGGCGGCGCCGCTCAGCTCGGCCCTTCCTGAAGCTTAAATCCTGCCGCTAAACGTATCGCAGCTGCCGGGATCGCCGCTGCCGTAGCCGGCGCGGAACCATTTCATGCGTTGTGCCGACGTGCCATGCGTGAAGCTGTCCGGGACCACCGTGCCCTGCGTTTCCTTTTGCAGGGTATCGTCGCCGACCGATGAGGCGGCGTTGATCGCCTCTTCCAGGTCGCCCGATTCCAGCCAGTTCATCTTCGTGTTCGACTGCTTGGCCCACACGCCGGCATAGCAGTCGGCCTGCAGTTCCAGGCGGACCGAGGCGCTGTTGGCGCCGTGGCTGCCGCCGCGATCCTCCATGGCCGCCACCTTGTCGCTGGTGCCGAGAAGCTTTTGTACGTGGTGGCCGACCTCGTGGGCGATGACGTAGGCGCGGGCGAAGTCGCCCTTGGCGCCCAACTGCTGGTCCATGGTGTTGAAGAAGTCGAGGTCGAGATAGACGGTCTCGTCCTCCGGGCAATAGAAGGGCCCCATGGCCGACTGGCCGGTGCCGCAGGCCGTGCCGGTGCCGCCGCTGTACAGCACGATATGCGACGGCCTGTAGGTTTCACCCTGGCTTTTGAAGATGGCGGTCCAAGTATCGTCAGCCGAGGTATGGATGACATCGGCGAAGCGGCAGGTCTCGTCACCCTGCGGGCAGGCGCCGTTGGCGACGTGCTGTTGCGGCGATTGCTGCTGTTGCAGGCTCTGCGTCACGGTCATCGTCGTGCGCGGATCGATGCCGAAGACGAAGTAGCCGATCGCCGCAAGGACAATGGCCCCGATCCCGCCGCCGCCGATGAAATGCGCCGGCCCCAGTCCGCGTCTGTCTTCGACTCCGCTTTCCCGTCCGTCTTCCCAGCGCATATGCGTCTCCTTGTGCTGCCGGCGAACCTATCGCGCCCGTCTTTTCCGGGCAAGACGACCCGAAGAGGGGATGGTCAGCCGGGCCATAAACGGCGCATTATGACCCCGGGGGCGTTGGTTGAAATAGAAACCTGTCCGTTTATTAATTTTCGTTCATGCATGGCCTGTGTTAGCGCTCTGCATCGGTTGTTTCCAAGGATACGTTTTATGCGCGCTCTCCTGCTGGCCGCCTCGGCCCTGACGCTGCCCGGACTTGCCTTTTCCAGCCTGGCTTTAGCCCAGACGCCCGCCTTTCCGGACGGCAAGCTGCCCGACGCGGCGCGTCCGGTCGCCTACCGTCTCGACCTGACCGTCATCCCGGAAAAGGATCGCTTTTCCGGCCACAGTGAAGTCGACATCACGCTGAAGGCCGGGCAAAAATCGCTGTTCATGCACGGCCGCGACCTGAACGTCACAAGGGCGGTCGCCATCCAGGACGGCAAGACGATCGCCGTCACCTGGAAGCAGCTTGATCCGCTGGGCGTGGCGCAGATCACCTTCGCCAGGCCGCTCAAGGCCGGCAAGGTGACGTTGACGTTCGACTATGACGCGCCTTTCGGCGACAATCCGGCCGGCCTTTATCACATCAAGGTCGATAACCAGTGGTACGCCTGGACGCAGTTCGAATCGATCGACGCGCGCGCCGCCTTTCCGTCGTTCGACGAGCCTGGCTTCAAGACGCCGTTCAAGGTGACGCTGACGACGAAGCCGGGCTTCGTTACGGCGTCGAATGCGCCCGAAGTGTCGCACAAGGACGCGTCCGGCGGCCTGGTCACCCACGTCTTCGCGCCCACCAAGCCGCTGCCGACCTATCTGGTCGCCATGGTCGTCGGGCCCTTTGCGGTGGCCGAAGGCGTGGCGCCGCCGACGCCGCAACGCAAATACCCTCTGCCGATCCGCGTCATCGCCACTCAACCCAACAAGGACAAGCTTGACTTCGCGCTCAAGGAAACGCCGTCGATCGTGGCGCACCTCGAAGCCTATTTCAACATGCCGTTCCCGTATCCCAAGCTTGACCAGATCGCTTCGCCGGTCATGCCGGGTGCCATGGAAAACGCCGGCGCCGACGTCTATGGCGACGACATCATCATGCTGGATAAGGGCGCCTCGACCGTCCAGAAGCAGGAATTCGGCATGGTCGTGTCGCACGAGCTGTCGCACCAGTGGTTCGGCGACTATGTGACGCCGGCCTGGTGGGACGATATCTGGCTCAACGAAAGCTTCGCCAACTGGATGGGCTACCGTATCGGCAACGAATGGCGTCCCGATCTCAATATCGGCGTCGGCGCCGTCGACGAAGCCTTTGCCGCCATGGGCACCGACGCGCTCAAGGTCGGCCGCCCGATCCACCAGCCGATCACCAGCAACAGCCAAATCGACGCTGCCTTCGACAGCATCACCTACGGCAAGGGTGGCCAGGTCGTGGCCATGGTCGCCGCCTACCTGGGCGACACCAGGTTCCGCGACGGCGTGCGCCTGCACATGTCGCGTCACCCTTACGGCAACGCCAATTCCGACCAGTTTTTCGGCGCCCTGGCTGACGCGGCCAAGGATCCGCGCGTGCTGACGGCGATGAAGAGCTTCGTCAACCAGCAGGGCCTGCCGGTGGTCGATATCCGCCACCAGGGCGATACCCTGGTCGCCACGCAGTCGCGCTATACGCGGCTTGGCACGACCCAGGCGGCGCAGACCTGGACCATTCCCCTGTGCATCCGTCACGGCGAAACCCGCACCTGCACCCTGATGGACAAGACGACGCAGGCCGTGCCCGCACCGGGCCAGGGCGTCATCCTGCCCAATGCCGGCGGCACGGGCTATTACCGCTTTACGCTCGACGACGCCGATTGGGATGCCGTCATCAAGGCGGGGCCGACGCTTGGCGCCGGCGAAGGCCTGGCGGCCAGCGACAGCCTGTGGGCGCAGTTCCTGGCCGGCAAGGGCCACGCCAGCCAACTGATCGCCTCGGCGAAGTCCATGGCCGCCAACCCGGATTCGAACGTCGCGGTCGATGGTGGCGAGCGCCTGCAGGCCCTGCGCCGTAAGGGCTTGATCGGCGACGACAGCCTCAGTGATTACCGCCGCCTGATGGAGACGACCTACAAGCCGCGCCTCGACGCCATCGGCTTCGACCCGAAGGCCGGCGCCCACGCTTCGGATTCGCCGGATCGCCAGAAGCTGCGCCAGTCGCTGGTCGCCCTGGTATCGGGCGAAGCGCACGACGACGACGTTCGCGCCAGGCTGAAGACGGCGGCCGACGCCTATCTCGGCGGCGATGCTTCGGCGCTCGACCAGGCGTTCGCGTCGGCGGCGCTCAATGCCCGCGTCGAGGACGGCGGACTGGCCGCCGCCCAGGATATGTACAGCCGCATGCTGGCGTCGCAGGACGAAACCTTCCGTCCCAAGGCCCTGCGCGCCGTGACGGCGGGCGCCACGCCCGAAGTCGCGACCTGGGTGATCGCCCAGTTCAACGACAAGCGCCTGCGCAATCCGGACAAGATGACCCTGCTGGCCGGCCTGTTCGCCAGCCACGCCACGCGGGACATGGCCTATGACTGGCTGAAGGGCAATTACGAGAGCTTCTCCAACGGCCTCGGCATCTTCTCGGCCGGACGCCTGGCGTCGCTGCCGGGCGACTACTGTTCCGTGGCCAAGGCCGACGAGATCGACACCATCATGCGCGCCAAGGTCAAGGCTGCCGGCCGCGGTGAGCTGTCGTTCGACCGCATGCTGGAAAACATGCGCGACTGTGGCGTCCTGAAGGACGCGAGGGCCGCGGAACTGGCGGCCGCGCTCAAGGATGCAAAATAACTACTGACACCTTTTTGCGAGCGCTGTCATTAGGTGTACCTTGCGGGAGTCCGTGACGCTGTATGTTGTCACGGATTCGCGTTTTTCGCGTGCTGATCTACCGCCATTCCCAGTTTAGTGGCAAATTAAGGCCTGTGGGACAGAATGGCGCGCATGAGATGCATGAAAGCCACGCTTTCCGCCGGAACGTGGACAATTTGTAATGCGGGTTGCGTTGACGGCACCGTCGGCCTGCCCGTACACCGGATATGAGATAATCGGGGATATAGAGGCATGGTTTTGGGGATGAATGCGCGCATGAAATGGCGCCTGCTGGCGGCTGGCCTTGGCTGCGGCCTCCTCGCGCTGGGCGCTTGCTCGGGCAAGGACGCCAAGAAGAAGGATGCACCGACGCCGCCGTCGCATGCGGTAACGGTAAACTATGCCGTGGTCACCGAAACGACGGCGCCGGTCGCCATCGTCGGCTCCGGTACGGTCAGCGCCTGGCAGGACGTGCCGGTGGGCGCCGAAACCGGCGGCCTGACGGCCGTGGCCCTGCTGGCCGACGAAGGCCAGAGCGTCAAGCAGGGCCAGCCCCTGCTCAAGATGGACGATGTCCTGCTGCAGGCCCAGCTCAAGCAGGCCCAGGCCTCGGCCACCCAGGCGGAACGCGCCTACAAGCGCGCCAAGGAACTCTACGACAAGGGCTACCTGTCGGCGGCCGCCCTCGACCAGGCCGAAGCGACCGAACAGACGACGGCTGCCGCCCTGGCTACGGCCCAGACCCAGCTGTCGCTCGCCACGGTGCGCGCGCCGGTTTCGGGCATCGTCACGCAACGCAAGGCCGTGCTTGGCCAGATCGTCCAGCAGGGCGCCGAGCTGTTCCATATCGTGCGCGACGGCCGCGTCGAACTGAACATGCAGGTTGTCGAAGGCGACCTGCACCACATTACCGCCGGCATGCCGGCCAGCGTCACCAGCGAATCCACCGGCACCGTCGCAGGCAGCGTCCGCATCGTCACGCCGCAGGTCGATCCGTCGACCCGACTGGGTTTTGCCCGCATCTCCGTGCCGTGGTCCTCGGGCCTGCGTCCGGGCATGTTCGGCCAGGGCCGTATCGAAGCCGGCAACCAGACGGTCCTGACGGCGCCTCCGGGTGCCGTGATCTACAGCGCCAATACGCCGGGCGTCTACGTCGTCGGTTCCGACGGCCGCGCGCACTTCCATAAGGTGACCCTGGGCGATCACGTCGGCAACAGCGTCATCCTCAAGGACGGCGTGGTGGCGGGCGACCGCGTGGTCACCACGGGCGCCGGCTTCCTCAATGACGGCGATACCGTGAAGCTCAGTGGCGCTGCCCAGGCCGGCGGAGAGAAGTAATGTCGTCAGAGGACACTCATTCTTCGGCCTACGAACAGGCCGCGCGTGCCTCCGCCGGCGGCGGCGGCTTCCAGATTTCGTCGTGGTCGATCCGCAATCCCATCCCGACCCTGGTCTTCTTCCTGGTGATGACGATCTGCGGCGTCATGGGCTTCCAGTCGCTGCGCATCAACAACTGGCCGGACATCGACTTCCCGATCGTGGTCGTCACGGTCGTCCGTTCGGGCGCGGCGCCGACCGAATTGCAGAACCAGGTCACGCGCATCGTCGAGGACTCGGTCGCGGGGCTGGGCGGCGTGCGCCATACGCAGTCCTACGTCAATGAAGGCGCGTCGACGACGGTCATCACCTTCCAGCTCGATACCGACCTGGAAAAGGATACGAACGACGTACGCAACGCCGTGGCCGGTATCCGCGGCAACCTGCCGTCGGATATCACCGACCCGATCGTGTCGCGCGTCGATAATGCCCAGGGCCAGGCGCTGCTGAGCTATATCATCCGCGCCGACAATATGACGCCGGAACAGCTCAGCTGGTATGTCGACAACGACGTCGCCAAGCGCGTGCTGTCGGTCAAGGGCGTGTCGCAGCTCAACCGCGACGGCGGCGTTGCCCGCGAAATCCGCATCGAACTCGATCCCGCCAAGCTGGCGGCGCAGGGGGTCACCGCTGCCGATATTTCCGGCCAGCTTCGGTCATTCAACGTAAACATGCCGGGCGGCCGCTTCAATTCGGGCACGTCGGAACAGAACATCCGGACCATCGGCGGGGCGACCAGCATCGGGCAACTGGCCGATACGCGCATCACCCTGGCCAACGGCTCGAGCGTCCGCCTGGGCGATCTCGGCAACGTCATCGACACCTGGTCGGAGCCGCGCACCCGTGCGCGCTACGACGGCGCCGAAGTCGTGGGCTTCAATGTCCAGCGTACCCGCGGCACATCGGAATGGAAGGTTGCCACGGGCGTCCGCGCCGTCATCGACAAGCTGAAGGCCGATAATCCGCATATCCGCATAGAACAGGTGGCTTCGTCGGTCGACGACGTGAAGCGCTCCTACGACTCGTCGATGGAGGCCCTGGTCATCGGCGCCATCCTGGCCGTGTTCGTGGTGTGGATGTTCCTGCGCGACGGCCGCGCGACCTTCGTCTCGGCCATGGCCATGCCGATGTCGCTGCTGCCGACCTTCTTCGTCATGAACGTCCTGAACCAGTCGTTCAACGTCGTGACGCTGCTGGCCCTGTCACTGACCATCGGTATCCTGGTCGACGACGCCATCGTGGAAATCGAGAACATCGTCCGCCACATGCGCGAAGGCAAGAAGCCGTATGAAGCCGCCATCGAGGCTGCCGACGAAATCGGCCTGGCCGTCGTGGCGACGACCGCGACCCTTATCGCCGTCTTCGCGCCGACAGGCTTCATGCCGGGTATCGTCGGCCAGTTCTTCAAGAGCTTCGCCATCGCATCGTGCGTCAGCGTCTTCTTCTCGCTGGTCGTGGCGCGGACGCTTACGCCGCTCATGGGCGCCTACCTGATGCGCGACAAGGGCCGGCACGAGGACAAGCCGTTCTGGATGGACGGTTACCAAAACCTGCTGCGCTTCTGCCTGCGCCACAAGCTGCTGGTCGTCATCTTCGGCATCCTGTTCCTTGTCGGTTCGGTCGTGCTGGTCGTGACCATCCCGTCGGATAACATCCCGGCCAGCGACGTGTCGATGTCGGTGATGAACGTGACCCTGCCGCCCGGATCGACGCTCGACGAGAGCGACGCCGTGGTTCAGAAGATCGCCGCCGACCTCAAGACGCATCCTGAGGTCAAGAGCATCTATTCCGTGTCCAACATGGAAACCTCGACCATCACGGTGAACCTCGTTCCGAAGAGCGCCGACTGGATCGTCAAGGGACCGGACGGCAAGACGCAGTTCCATCCGTTCGCGCCGCCGCCGCGCAAGATCAGCCAGGCGCAGTTCGAGCAGGAATTCTCGAAGACGCTCAAGACCTATCCCGGCGTGCGGGCCAGCTTCGGCCAGCAGGGCGGGGGCGGCACCGGCGTGGCCTACATCCTGGTCTCCGACAATGGCGACCTGCTGATGCAGACGGCCGTGGAGCTTCAGCGCGAAATGGCCGGCCTCAAGGAATTGTCGAACGTCAGCTCGGCCGACAACCTGACGCGCCCGGAAATCGAGATCACGCCCAAGCCCGACCAGGCGGCGTTGATGGGGGTTTCGACGGCATCGATCAGCTCGGCGGCGCGCGTCGCCACCATGGGCGACATCGACCAGATCCTGGCCAAGTACAATGACGGCGACCGCCAGATCCCGATCCGTGTCCTGCTGAAATCGGATGCGCGCTCGAACGTCGATAACCTGTCGACCCTGATGGTGCCGACCAAGTATGGGACTTCGGTGCCGCTGACCGCCGTGGCCGACATCCAGTTCGGCGCCGGTCCGATCCAGATCAACCGTATCGACCGTACGCGGTCGGCGACGGTGTCGGCGGACCTGAACGGTGTGCCGAACGGCGTGGCCGACAAAGCGATCAACGATCTGCCGATCATGAAGAAGATCAAGGCTGGCCAGGTTCCGGGCGTCCGCATCGCGGTCAACCCGAACACCGAAGACTTCCTGGAAATGATCCCGAACTTCATGATCGCCATCCTGACGGGTATCGGCCTGATGTACGTCGTGCTGGTCCTGCTGTTCGGATCGTTCAGCCACCCGTTGACCATCCTGCTGGCCTTGCCCCTGTGCTACGGTGGTGCCTTCATCGCGCTGATCGCCTGTCACATGAGCATCTCGATGCCGTCCCTGATCGGCCTGATCATGCTGACCGGTATCGCCGCCAAGAACTCGATTCTGCTGGTTGAGTACGCAATGGTGTCGATCAAGGGCGGTATGGAGCGCACGGCGGCCCTGGTCGAGGCGGCGCGCAAGCGGGCTCGTCCGATCGTCATGACGACGGTCGCCATGGGTGCCGGCATGCTCCCGGTCGCCGTCGGCAACGACAGCTTCCGCCAGCCGATGGCCGTGGCCGTGATCGGCGGCCTGATCACCTCGACCCTGCTGTCGCTGCTGATCGTGCCGGTCATCTACGTGCTGATCGACAAGATGTCGAACTTCTTCGGCAAGATGATCTCGCCGGCCCTGCGGGCCGAGCGCGAGGAGACGCCGGCCGAGTAAGCGCCGGACATTGGAACAGGAAAGCCCTCCGGCAGTGCAGCCGGAGGGCTTTTTGTTGGCTGTGACCACAAAGAACGGACGACAAAAAGAATGCCCGCCTGAGGGGGCTCAGGCGGGCATTCTTTTATCGGTCGGCCTTTGGGTCAGAACTCGTCTTCGTCGGCCGGTTTGGGCAGGGGCGTGATCTTGATCGCCGTGATCTGGTTGCGCTGTTTGCGCATGATCTGGAACTTCCGGTTATAGAAGATGAAGGTCTGTCCGGGTTCCGGAATGGTGCGGGCTTCGTGGATGACCAGGCCGGCCACGGTGACGGCGTGGTCGTCGGGCAGTTCCCAGTCCATGGCGCGGTTGAGGTCGCGGATCGGCATATCGCCGTCGACGTGGATTGAGCCGTCCGACTGCTTGCGGATGGCGGTAAAGACAGCGTCGTGTTCGTCGTCGATCTCCCCGACGATTTCTTCCAGGATGTCTTCCAGCGTGACCAGGCCCTGGAGCGCGCCATATTCGTCGACGACGAGGGCGAAGTGCATCTTCTGGCGCAGGAAGGCGGCCAGCTGGTCCTTCAGGTTGGTGGTGTCGGGGATAAACCACGGTTCGCGCGTGATCGACGCCACATCGACCTTGGACGGATCGCCGCCGGCACGCGCCATCGCGCTCATCAGGTCGCGGGCATGCAGGACGCCGATAATATTTTCGGGATTGTCGCGATACAGCGGGACGCGGGTATGGCTGAAACTGAGCGCCGTCTCGATGATCTGGGGCGGCGGAAGGTCCGCGTCGATCAGCTCGATCTGCTTGCGGTGGACCATGACCTGGCTGACATCGAGCTCGGAAAGATCGAGCACGCCGCGGAACATGTTGCGGTCGCCGCTTTCGACGGCGCCTTCCTCGTGGTGGTATTCGACGGCGCCGCGGATTTCCTCGTGCGCCGCCAGCACGTCGATCTCCATCGACAGCCTGACGCCGAACAGGCGCAGCGTCCCGCGCACGAACCACTGCACGGTCGTGATGATCGGGCCGAGGAAGATGACGACCCACAGGACCGGGCGCGACATGAAGCGCGCCACGTCTTCCGGCTTGGTAATGGCCAGGGTCTTGGGCAGGACTTCGGCGAAGACCAGCACCAGGACGGTCATGATGGCGGTCGAGATGGCCGCGCCCCATGGCCCCGGAATGACCTTGTCGATCGAGATGGTGGCGACCGCCGATGCGCCGATGTTCAGCACGTTCTGCATCAGCAGAATGGCGCCGATCATCTTTTCCTGATCGGTCAACAGGCGGTTTGCGCGCTTGGCGGCCCGGTCGCCGTCGCGTTCCATCTGGTGCAGGCGGCCGCGTGAAGCGGCGGTCAGCGCGGTTTCACCGGCGCTGAACAGGGCCGAGATGCCCAGGATGACGATCAGGATCGGGACGAGGGCCAGCAGTGCAGCGCCTAACATGTGAGCACCTGTGTTGGGGTATTCCAAACGCCGTCCGGCGTTTGGCAAGGGCGACTGCCCGCCGCCGCTGATGCGGCGAGCCTAGCGGCGATTGAGCGGCAAAAATGCCCGCCTAACATCAGACTGTCTCCGTGATGACTGCGCCATCGGTTACGAGGAAATCGCGGATCGATCGCGCATCGACCTTCTTGGCGACGTAGGCGTCACCGATGGTTTTGACCAGAATGAAGGTCAGGGTGCCGCCTTCGGCCTTCTTGTCGCCGGCCATGTGGTGGACCAGGCGGTCGGCGTCGAAAGCTTCGTTCCTGATGTCGGCCATGCGCGTCGGCAGGCCGGCATGTGAGATGGCGGCGACGGCCCGGTCGCGGTCTTCGCCCGAACAGAGGCCCGAGGCGGCCGAATAGCGAAAGGCCTGGGCGGTGCCGATGGCGACGGCTTCGCCATGCAGCAGGACATCGCCGAAGCCGACCTCGGCCTCGAGCGCGTGACCGAAGGTATGGCCCAGATTGAGCAGGGCGCGCTTGCCGCCTTCGCGCTCATCAGCGGCGACGATCTCCGCTTTCATTTCCACGGAACGCGAAATGGCGTACTGCAACGCTTCCGGTTCAAGCGAAATAACGGCGGTGTCGTTGGCTTCCAGCCAGTCGAAGAAGGCACGGTCGCCCAGCAGGCCGTACTTGATGATTTCTGCATATCCGCAACGGATTTCTCGCTCGGGCAGGGTCTTCAGGACGTCGAGATCGCACAGCACCAGGCGCGGTTGCCAGAAGGCCCCGATGAGATTCTTTCCTTTTTCATGATCGATCGCCGTCTTGCCGCCGACGCTGGAATCGACCTGCGCCAGGACCGTCGTCGGGACCTGGATGAAGTCGATGCCGCGCATATAGATGGCGCACGCAAACCCGGTAAGGTCGCCGATGACGCCACCGCCCAGCGCGATGACGACGTCCTTACGATCGAGGCCGAGATCGAGCAGGGCGTCGAGGACGACCTTGAGGCAATCGAACGACTTCGACTGTTCGCCCGCCGGGACGGTGATAACGTCCGTCCGGTAGCCTGCGGCGGCGAACGGCGCGGTCAGGCTTTCGGCATGCAGCGGACCGACATGGCTGTCGGTGACGACGACGAGGCGGCGGTTGGTCAGGAAGGGGGCGATCCAGTGGACGGGATCGGCCAGGAGGCCCTGGCCCACGACCACGTCGTAGGCGCGGAAGCCTTCGCCGGCGACGGGGATGCGGCGGATGTCGGTCATTTGCTCTCTCCGTCGAGGTGGCGTTTCAGGGCGTCGAGCACCAGCTCGAGCGCCCGGGCGTGCGACTGGTCGCCGGTGTCGACAACGATATCGGCCATCTCATAAAGGGGATATCGGGTTTTGACGTGCTCTTTCAGCACGTCGATGGGATCGCGATCCTTGATCAGCGGACGGTGCGGCTTGTTGGCGACCCGGCGCGCCAGCACCTTGATGTCGGTCTTCAGCCACACCGTGATCGCCTTTTCCTTGAGGCGCTCGCGCGTCAGCGGATGGGTCAACGCCCCGCCGCCGGTGGCGAGGATCCGCGCCGGTTCATCTAGAAGCCGGGCGATGACGCGCTGTTCGCCGTCGCGGAAACCGACCTCGCCGAATTCGGCGAAGATGTCGGCTATGCTGCGGCCGGCGGCCTTTTCGATCTCTTCGTCGGCGTCAACGAAGGGCAGATGGAAATGGTCGGCCAAGCGGCGACCGATGGTCGTCTTGCCGACGCCCATCAATCCGACGAGCGCCACGGTGCGGGGAAGGGTAAAGGTCGGGCGTGCCGCCGTTTCCGGAGGCGCCGGTTCAGGCGGAGGCGTCATCGGTCAGAGCGCCGCCGCTCGCAAAAAGACGTTACGAGTCATGGCCGAACTTTACACGATATTAGGGCGCCAAGGCCAGAGTTAAGGGAAGATTCATTATGTTCACCCTTTTGGCGCCTCATGTCCGGCTTCGATCCTGTCCGCCAGTTCCTGCAGATGATGACCGTCGAGCGCAACGCCGCGCGTCCGACGCTGGAAGCCTATGGCCGCGACCTTGATGACCTGGCCGAGACGCTCGGGGTTTCGCCGCAGGGCCTGCCCGGGTTGAACGAAGCGGATATCGCCCGCTATTTCGCCGATCTCGACGCGCGCGGTCTCAAGTCGAGCTCGATGCAGCGCAAGCGCTCGGCCGTGCGGCAATTCTATCGTTTCTGTGTCCAGGAAGGCCTTTCGGCGTCCGACCCGTCGCGAAAGATCGCCGCGGCCAGGAAGGGCGTGACATTGCCCAAGATATTGAGCCGCGACGAGATCGAGGGCCTGATCGAGGCCGCTGGCCTGAAAGACATAAGCCAGGCGATCCGCCTCCGCTGCTTGATCGAGATGGCCTATGCCTCGGGCATGCGGATTTCGGAACTGGTATCGCTCAGGCTCGACGCGGTCGTGCGCGATCCGGCCTTTCTGATCGTCAAGGGCAAGGGGGGCGTCGAGCGGCTGGTGCCGCTCAATCCGCCGGCGCGCGCCGCGATCAAGGCCTATCTCGATATCCGTGGCGGCTTCCTGCAATCGAAGGACCAGACCAATCCGTACCTGTTTGCCTCGCGTGGCGCCGACGGTTACCTGACACGCCGCCGCGTCGGGCAGTTGCTCGACGAGGCAGCGGTAAATGCCGGCATCGACCCCAAACGGGTGTCGCCGCACGTTTTGCGCCATGCCTTCGCCACGCACCTGCTGGAGGGCGGGGCGGATCTCCGGACCGTTCAGACCCTGCTCGGCCATGCCGATATCTCGACGACCCAGGTCTATACCCACGTCGCCAATGAGCGCCTTCGAGAGGTCGTTGAAACGCACCATCCGCTGGCGAAACGGCGAGGCTAATCTTAACAAGACGGGCGACTCCGACTATCTTATGCGGATGTCTCGCATTCAACGTTTGCCCCAGGATACCATCAATCGCATCGCCGCCGGTGAGGTCGTCGAACGCCCGGCGTCGGCCGTCAAGGAACTGGTCGAAAACGCCATCGATGCCGGCGCGCGCCAGATCGACATCCGCTGCGACATGGGCGGGCTGTCGCGCATCCTGATCGAGGACGACGGCTGCGGGATGGATGCCGCCGATCTGCAACTGGCCATCGAACGCCACGCCACGTCCAAGCTCAAGCCGCAGGACGACGGCACCTGGGACCTGCTGCATATCCGTACGCTCGGTTTTCGCGGCGAAGCCCTGCCGTCGATGGGATCGGTGGCGCGCTTGAGCATAACGTCGAAGCCCAGGGGCGGGATCGCCCAGGCGTTGACGGTCGATGCCGGGGTGATTTCGCCGCTCCGGCCTTCGGCGTTCGGCGGCGACCATGGTACGCGCATCGAGCTTTCGGACCTCTTCTACGCCACGCCGGCGCGGCTGAAATTCATGAAGTCCGAGCGCTCTGAAAACCTGGCGATCGCCGAAGAGGTCAAGCGCCAGGCCATGGCGCACGAGGATGTCGGCTTTTCGCTCGAACTCGACGGTAAGAAGTCGCTCAAACTGTACCGTGAGAGCGCTGGGTTCGAAGGCCGGCTGAAGCGGCTGGCGGCAATCCTGGGCGCCGATTTTTCGGAAAACGCCCTGCTGATTGACCAGGCGCGCGAAGACGTGCGCCTGACGGGATATGCCGGCCTGCCGACCTTTTCGCGCGGCAATGCGCTGCATCAGTATCTCTTCGTCAACAACCGGCCGGTACGAGACCGCCTGCTAGCCGGGGCCTTGCGCGCGGCCTATGCCGATTTCCTGGCGCGTGACCGCCATCCGCTGGCGGCCCTGTTCGTCGAAATTCCGCCGGAAGAACTCGACGTCAACGTCCACCCGGCCAAGACCGAGGTCCGCTTTCGCGACCCCAACCTGGTGCGCGGCCTGATCATCGGCGCGCTGAAACACGCCCTGGCCTCGGCGGGGCACCGCGCCTCGACGACCGTGGCGCACCAGACCCTGACGGGATTTCGGGTCGAGCCGGTGCAGCCGACGCTCGGCTTTGCCCGGCCGACGCCTTCGCAACTGGCCGCCGTCCGCCCCTTTATGGCGCCGGAGCCGTTCCAGCCGGCGGGGCGCGTCGAGCCCCTGCCGCAATCGCAGAGCTACGGGCAATGGGGCGTGAGCGAGGCGCCAGCCCCGTTTGCTTCCGGCGCTTTTGCCGACGCGATGACCGCGTCGATTGCGGACGCGCTGATATCCGAAGCGCCGGTGGACGCGGAAACCGTCGCTGAGACGCCCGACGCGTTTCCGCTGGGGGCGGCGCGGGCGCAGATCCACGAAACCTACGTCATTGCCCAGACGGCTGACGGCCTTGTCATCGTCGACCAGCATGCGGCGCATGAGCGCCTGGTCTATGAGCAGATGAAACTCGCCATGGCCGAGGGCCAGGTGACGCGGCAAAGCCTGTTGATCCCGGAAATCGTCGACCTGGAGCGCGAAGAGGTTGTCCGGCTGATGAACAAGGCGTCCGATCTCGAGGCCATGGGGCTGGGCATCGAGGCCTTTGGTCCGACCAGCGTTCTGGTCCGGGATATTCCGGCGCTGCTGGGCGATTGCGACATCGCTGGCCTGGTGCGCGATCTTGTCGACGACCTGACCGAGCACGGCGAATTGCTGGCGCTGAAAGAGCGGATGGCGGAGATTTGCGGCGACCATGCCTGCCGCCACAGCGTGCGCTCGGGCCGGCGCCTGAATGCCGAAGAAATGAATGCGCTGCTGCGCCAGATGGAGGCGACGCCGCATTCCGGCCAGTGCAACCACGGCCGCCCGACCTATGTCGAGCTGAAGCTCAAGGACATCGAAAAGCTGTTCGGCCGGCGGTAGGTACCACCATCACGGCGCTTAAGAGTCCGCACATGGAGCGAAGCGACTAGCGCCGTTGAGGCGCGCAGCCTGCGTGGCGCCAAGCGAGCGAAAGCGAGCTGAACGCAAAACTAAAATGAAGAAGCGACTAGCGCCGTTGAGGCGCGCAGCCTGCGTGGCGCCAAGCGAGCGAAAGCGAGCTGAACGCAAAACTAAAATGAAGAAGCGACTAGCGCCGTTGAGGCGCGCAGCCCGCGCGGCGCCATGTGAGCGCAGCGAACTGAGCGCAAAACAAAAAACGGAGCGAAGCGACTAGGGCCGTTGAGGCGCGCAGCCCGCGCGGCGCCACGTGAGCGCAGCGAACTGAGCGCAAAGCAAAAATGGAGCGAAGCGGCTAGCGCCAACTCAGAATTCACGGCGAGCGCGATCCCGTCGCGCCCGCCGTGCGGCCCCACCCATCAACGCGTCATAGTGGCTTGTCCGACGGCACAAAAAAACCTGCGGCGGAGCCACAGGCGAATAGAAGTCAGTGCGTCAGATTAAGAATGATAAGGCCGAGACCCATCAGCAATCCCCAGGCCTGAACGCTGAGGCCTGCAACGAGCAGGACCTTGAGCGCGTCCTGGCGGCCCTTGGCGGAACGCATGCGCGTCGGCTGTACGAATTGATTGTCCATCACTTAAACCCCTGGTCTGCAACAGTTTTAACCCAAGGCTGGACTGGCAATTCTTATGCCGTTCTTATCTTTACGCCTTGTTAAGGACATATTGTGGATAAGACCGGCGACCCGTCAATAGAAAAAGTTGCCATCTGCGCCAAATTTACCACGCATCAGCTTTTTATGTGAAATTTTTCTTTTTAATTCAATGACTTAATTATTGTAAATTTTTTGTTTAAGGAATAAAACCTGCGCTGCACCGTAGATTTTGGTGTTGATTATTTCCCACACATCTGTGGCAAAATCATCCTCGTCGGCGGCGCGCTCAAAGACAATTGTGGCGTTTTCGGACAGCCAGTTGCCCTTAATGAGACAGTCGAGCGCAGCCTCTCCCAGGCCCTTGCGATAGGGCGGATCAAGGAAAATCAGATCGAACGCTTCCGCCTGGCCGCCGGGACGGACACCCAGTTGGGTGGCATCGCGACGGTGGACGCGCGTATTTCCGAACAGGCCGAAAGATTCGACATTGTCGCGGATGGCGCCGCGGGCCGCTTCGTCGGTCTCGACGAACAGGCAGAAGCCCGCGCCGCGTGACAGGGCTTCGAACCCCAGTGCGCCTGATCCGGCGAACACGTCCATGACGCGCGCGCCGTCGAGATCGGGCGCCCATTCGGCATGCGCCAGCACATTGAAGACGGCCTCACGTGCGCGGTCCGAGGTCGGGCGCGTGTTGCGCCCGTCCGGTGTCACGATCGGCCGGCCCTTGAACTGTCCCCCGACGATCCGCATCAGGAGTCGGTCGGGCGGCGCGGCTTGAAGCCACCTGGCTTGCCGCCAAAAGGCTTGCCGCCGGGCTTACCGCCAAAGCCACCCGGCTTTCCGGCCGGTTTGCCACGGAAGGGACGGTCGCCGCCTTCGGCGCGTGGCTTGAAGGCCTTCTTTTCGCCGCCACCGAATTCGCGCTTGGCGCGTTCGTAGGCGCCGGCCTCGTCGAGATCGCGGCGCGGCGCGCGGTCGTCACGCCGGCTATCGGGACGACCTTCGGGACGGGGCTTCCACTCGCGCTTTTCGCCGCCACTCCTGTCGTCCCGCGGCTTGAAACGGGCAGGGCGGTCTCCGCCCTCGGCCCGTGGCTTCCACTCACGCTTTTCACCGTCGGCGGACGCGGGGCGTTCGCCACGGGGTGTCCAGGGCTTCTTGTCGCCGTAAGGCTTCTTGTCATAACCGCCTTCGCCACGCGGCTTGAAGCGCGGAGCCGGCCGGTCGCCACGGCCTTCGCCGCGATCCTGACCTTCGGCGCGCGGCTTCCATTCGCGGCGCGGGGCACCGTCTTCCGAGCGCTCCGGACGGGGTGTCCAGGCCCTTTTCTCACCATAAGCCTTCTTCTCACCATAAGGCTTGTCGCCATACGGCTTCCTGTCGCCGTGCGCCGCGTCGCCCCGCGGCTTGAAGCGCGGCGCGGGACGTTCGCTATTGCCATCGCCTTCCGAACGCGGTTTCCACTCACGGCGCGGGGCGCCATCGCGGCTGCCACCTTCGGTCCGGGGCTTGAAGCGGGCCGGACGGTCGTCGCGGGCTTCGCCACGATCAGAGCCTTCCGCACGCGGCTTCCATTCGCGGCGTGGAGCGCCGTTGTCGGACCCTGGGCCCGAACGTTCGGGACGCGGTGTCCACGGCTTCTTGTCGCCATAAGGCTTTTTCTCGTAGCCGCCTTCACGCGCCTTGAAGCGCGGCGCGGGCCGGCGGTCGCGGGCCTCGCCGTCGCCTTCGAAGCGCGGACGCTCGTCAAAGTCACGCTCCTTGTATTCGCGGTTCTCGTCGAAGCCCGGGCCGGCATTGCGCTTGAAGCGCGGCTTCTCTTCCCGGGCATCCGTCTTGCGGAAGCGGTCGCCACCGCCGCGGCGGCCTTCCGCCGGCGCGGTCGAACGGGCGCGGGGCGCGTCGCGCGTCTGCGTCGCGGTTTCGGACGGCAGGTTGCGCGGGTCGATCAGGTGCGCCAACTGCTCGCGGATGACGCGCGGGCCGACTTCCTCGACCTCGCCGGATTCGAGATTGCCGAGCAGGAAGGGCCCGTAGGCCAGGCGGATCAGGCGGTTGACCTTGAGGCCGATCGATTCCAGCACCTTGCGGACTTCGCGGTTCTTGCCTTCGGTGATCGAGACGGTCAGCCAGATATTGGCGCGGCCGTCGGCCTTGTCCTGGCGTTTGTCCAGAGTGGCCTCCATCGGGCCGTAGACGACGCCTTCGACGGTCGTGCCGGCCTTGAGGCGGTCGAGTTCGGTCTGGGACGTGTTGCCGAGCGCGCGGACGCGGTAGACGCGGATCCAGGCGGTCGACGGCATTTCCAGCGCGCGCGCCAGTTCGCCGTCATTGGTCAGGAGCAGCAGGCCCTCGGAATTGATATCGAGGCGGCCGACGCTGATGACGCGCGGCAGGGGCTGCGGCAGTTGTTCGAAGACGGTCGGACGGCCCTGCGGGTCCTTGTGCGTCGTCATCAGGCCGACCGGCTTGTGATAGCGCCACAGGCGCGTCGGTTCGGCCTTGCCGATCGGCTTGCCGTCGACCGTGATGACGTCGGTTTGCGAGACGAGGACGGCCGGCGTGTCGAGAATGCGGCCGTTGACGGCGATCTGACCCAGGCCGATCAGGCGCTCGACTTCGCGGCGCGAGGCTAACCCTGCGCGCGCCAGCACCTTGGCGATGCGTTCTCCGGAGTTCTTGCTGGGCGCCTTGCCGGGCTTCTTGTCGCCCTTGCCCTTTTTGAAATCCTTGGCGGGCTTGGCGTTTTCGGCGCCATTCTCGGTGTTGGCGCCATCCATCGACGGGGTGTCACGCTCTCCAGCGTTACTGTCTTCGCTCACGGGGAAACTTTCTCTAAAATTTCGGCATATGCCTTTTTGCTTGACGCCCGGCGCGCGCTCGTTTCAGGAAACGTCATGATTTCCGAAGACGAAACATGGATGCGGCAGGCGTTGGACCAGGCGCGCGAGGCGGCCCTGGACGGCGAGGTGCCGATTGGCGCCTTAATCTTCGATCCGTCAAGTAAAACTGTTGTTTCAGCCGCAAGAAATTCGCCTATCAAGCTTAACGACCCCTGCGCGCATGCCGAAATTCTGGCTATTCGCGCCGCTGGACAGGTCGTCGGCAATTATCGACTTGGCGGTTTGTGGCTTTATGTCACGCTGGAACCGTGCGCCATGTGCGCAGGCGCCATCAGTCACGCCCGGATTTCACGGCTGATCTACGGCGCGGACGACCCCAAGGGCGGGGCGGTCGATCACGGCCCGCGGTTTTTCGCGCAGCCCACCTGCCACTGGCGGCCCGAGGTCGAGGCGGGCATCCTTGCCGAAGACAGCAGCGTGATGCTGAAAGGCTTCTTCCGCGAGCGTCGCAAAACGTGAATCCGCTTGCCGCCTTACGCGGCTTTTGCCAGTTTCGGACCATGCGGATTTTCCAAGCCTTCATCCTTCTGGTTGCCTGCCTGTGGGCCCCCGCAACCTTTGCGGCCGACCGTGCCATCCATGCCGAAATCTACAGCGGCAAGGTCGGCGACCGCGGCGTCATGGTCGAGATGGTCACCTATACCAATCCCGCGACCGGACGGACGGAGAAGGGCGGGCGGCTCTATTTCCATGTCAACCGCATGGAGCGCATGTTCGTGCGCAAGGATTCGAAGCGCGGTATTACGCTTCGCGTCGAAGCGCTGATGTGCAAGCAGACCTTCAGCTATGCCCTGCCGCCGCTGTGCCCGATCGACGCCAATGTGACGCTGAAACCGGCGGGAGACGGCGCCTATACCGGTACCTGGCGCGGCGTGCTGCCGTCCGAAGGAGACCGCAAGATCGCGCTTCACCGCATCGACAGCCGTGACTTTATCGACAATGGCGAACTCGACGACGACTCGGCGCTCAGCCATGCCCTGTGGCGTGCCCAGCCGGTGGACGCCTATGACGATCCGAAGCTCGACCGCCATGTCCACGCCGGCGCCGTAACGGCGGCGGGCCCGCTCAGTTACCGAATGATGAGCGACGACAGCGGGTTGAAGGCGCCGTATCTCGCCTCGGCGCCCGATGGGGGCGCCATGGGCGTGACCAATACGGGCCTGCGGCGCGGGCTGATCCAGATGACGGTCAGCCACCTTGAATGCAAGCGCGCCGGTTTCCGCTATGGCAAGACCCTGGATGACAACGACTGGGGCACGCCGCAATACGATGTGGCCGTGTCCTATGCGTCGGCAACCCTGTTCCAGGTGACCGACCGGGGCGAAAGCTATTGCGGCGGACCGCATCGCACCCGCTTCTACCGCCATCGCGCCTATGATCTGACGACCGGCAAGCGCCTCGACCTGAACGCGGTCTTCGATCTCTACAGCGTGGACAAGGCGGGCAAGGTCACGCCATCCACGGCCTATCGCACGCTGGCTGCGGGATTTACGGCGACGTCGCCCTATGCGCTGGCGGGTGCGGCCAATACAGCCTGCCTGATCCCGGCGGACGGCGCGGCCTATTACGACGCCTGGCTGGACGACCAGGGCCTGGTCTTCGGGCGTCATGGCCAGGATGACGGCACGGACCCCAGGGCGGAGGGGTGTTTCGGCGATTACTTCCGCGTGCCGTGGAGCGATCTGGGAGGCTTGTGGCGCAAGACCGCCAGCCGTTATTTCCGGGATACGGCGAAAGCGCCCTGACGGGCCCGAATCGCGTATTCTGGTCCCATGACCCAGAAAGCCTTCGGTATCGACTTCAGTTCACATTCCGTCTGGCAGCGCGCCATGACGCATCCGGACCTGATGGCCAACATCGCCACGGCGGCGGTCATCATGCTGATAACCATCGTTATATCGCGGCTGGTGGCCAATGCCGTGCGCAAGGTGGCGCGGCGGATGGCCCAAACCGACGCCGATCGCACCCTGCCCGAATTCCTGTCGCAGGTGGTCCGCTGGATGCTGCTGACCGTCGGCTGCGTGGCGGCGATGAACCGGCTGGGCGTCGAGACGGCGTCCTTTGTCACCGTACTGGGCGCCGCGTCGCTGTCGATCGGCCTGGCCTTGCAGGGAACGCTCGGCAATGTTGCCTCGGGCCTGATGATTTTGTTCACCAAGCCCTATCGCATCGGCGATTCTGTGCGTATCGGCGATACCAGCGGCCGCGTCCACCGGCTGGGGCTGTTCAACACCGAGATCGACAATGTCGAAAACATCCGTGTCTATGTGCCGAATTCGAAGATATTTTCCAACGACATCGGCAATATCTCGACCAACGGTGCGCTCAAGCTCGAACTCAAGGTCGATATCGGATATGAGGCCGATCTCGAGGCGACGTTGAAGCTGCTGGCCGATGTCGCCCGCGCCCAGCCCGACCATATCCAGACTCACGAGGTCTGGACCGGCTTTCAGGAATTCGCCGCCAGCGGCATCACCGTGCGCATGTGGATCTGGGTGCTGCCGGCCAATGCGCTGAATGCGCGCTCGCGCTGGATGATCGACGTCAAGCGCGCCCTGGATGGGGCCGGAGTCGATATCCCCTATCCTCACCAGGTCGCGATCGAGAAGGTCAGCGGTCCTGCATAGGCCGGTGAATGCCTTGAGCGAAGATAAATCATCATGCTCTAGAAATGATAGCCTACGCCCAACGCGACGACCGGCCAGGTCTTGGTGTCGTCGAGGTCCTTTTTCAGGTCCTGGCGTTCCTGCTCAAGGGCCGTCTGATACCGCGGGTCTGAGGCATAGGTGCCATTCGATGTCAGGGTGACGTCCGGCTTGCCCTGGAAGTAGGCGCCGGCTTCCAGGTTCCACGACACCGCGCCGGTGTTCCAGCGCCAGCCCAGGCCCAGATAGGGCGCGGTCGACTTGTACTTGGCGCGGCCTGTCAGGGTGCCGATCTGCTGGGGTGTAAAGGGTACCCCGCCGATATCGGTCGTCGAGTTCGGCGTCGCCGTGGCATTGATCTTGTTGCCGTTCGCGTACAAGCCCGCCGTCAGGTAGAACGGATTGGTCTCGCTCAAATGATAGTCGGCCTGGATGCCGAACGAGCCCAGCTTCAGCTTGCCGCGGTAATCGATATTGTCCGACGTGGTGTGATAGTCCTGGTTATAGCCGTTGGCGATGGCGCGGACCGACCAGTTTGGCGCGAAGCGATAGCCGAATTCCGCCCCGGCGCCGAGCGTCGAGATACGGGCGCCGACGACTTCGGGGCCTGCCGCATGGGCTGCAACGGGTGAAAGGGCGGCAAGGGCGATAACAGTGATGAAGGCGCGACGCATGACAGGCTCTCCGCAAGATGGATGCGGCGGAAAATCCTTCAAGCGGCGTCCGGAAACAAAGCGAAATCAGGGCCGGAAGATAAGCCCTTGATAAGTCAACCGGATACCTTATCGCCGGTTAACTCAATCCAGTCCCTTGCGCCCGATGGCGTAGAAACGTTCGGCGCGCTGGGCGACCAGCTGGTCGGGCGTCATGAAGCTGAGCGCCTTGAGCTCTTCTTCCAGCACGTTGCCGAGCATATTGATCATGGCTTCCTTGTCGGCGTGCGCGCCGCCCGACGGTTCCGGCACGATGCGGTCGACTATGCCCATCTTGAGCAGGTCCGCCGAGGTGATCTTCATCTGGTCGGCGGCGTCCTTGGCGCGCGTGCCCGATTTGTCGTCACGCCACAGGATCGAGGCCGCGCCTTCCGGCGAGATGACCGAATAGATCGAGTGTTCGAGGATCAGCACGCGGTTGGCCGCGGCCAACGCAATCGCGCCGCCCGAGCCGCCCTCGCCGGTGACGGTCGCCACCATCGGCGTCCTGAGGATGAGGCCTTTTTCGGTCGAGCGCGCAATAGCCTCGGCCTGGCCGCGCTCCTCGGCGCCGATGCCGGGATAGGCCCCGGCTGTGTCGACGAAGGTCAGGACCGGCAGGCCGAACTGTTCGGCCATTTCCATCAGGCGCACGGCCTTGCGGTAGCCTTCGGGGCGCGCCATGCCGAAATTGTGCTTGAGGCGCGTATTGGTGTCGTGGCCCTTTTCGTGGCCCATGACAACGACTGCCTGGCCGCGAAACCGGCCGAGGCCGCCGACGATCGCCTGGTCGTCGCCGAACTTGCGGTCGCCGCGCAGTTCGACGAAGTCTTCGATCAGCGCATTGACATAGTCGACGAAATGGGGGCGCTCGGGATGGCGCGCCACCATGGTTTTTTGCCACGGGTCCAGCTTGCTGTAGACGTCCTTGCGCAGGCGCTGGGCGCGATCGCGCAGGGCCTTCACTTCGTCGTCGAGATTGGTGCCGCCCTGCGACAGGGCGGACAGTTCGTCGATCTTGGCTTCCAGGTCCGCGATCGGACGCTCGAATTCGAGGTAGTGGCGCATTCGGCTCGCTCTGGACGGCGCCCCGCTGGACGTGTCCCTGTTTGTGAAAAATGGGTCGTTTCGCCTTTAACAGCAAGCCGCTAAGAGTGCAAAGCGGATTTTGGCATTAATGCGGCCGGGAGGGCAAAGAAAGACAATCCACAGATTACACAGATTGCACAGATTAGTTTCGAGACAAGCCTGAGGGGAAAGACGAAAAAAGCGGCGCACCGCGCCGCCTTGATCTGCGAAATCTGTGTATCCCGGGGAGATTACTCAAGCCCGGCGGCGGACCTGCGGCAGGGTCGACTTGATGAAGCCGGCCGGTGGATCGGTCTCGGCCAGCACCTGTTCCTTGATGGCGCGCGGTTCGCCGAACAGATGGCCCTGGCCATAGCCGATCTCGATATCGAGCACGTCGACGACCTGACGTTCGTTCTCGATCTTCTCGGCGATGACCTCGATGCCGTAGCGCGCCAGCAGCGCGGCATAGTCGCCGGCATGGATGTCCTTCAGGAACTTCAGTGCGGGCTTGCCTTCGATATTGAGCAGTTGTTCAAGCAGGATGCCGGCGCCGATCTTGACGAAGCGGACGTCCGAACGGTGCAGGTCCTGCAGGTCGAAATCGATGCTGGTGACCTTGTCGATCGAGAAGCGGAAGCCCAGATCGGCCAGCTTGGCCATGTTGCGCGCTTCGACCGAACCGCGCGTGGCAAACGCGTCCTGGCCCAGCTCGAAGATCAGGGCGCCGCCGAGATCGCGGTTTTCGCTGAGGAATTCCAGGAACTGCGGGAAGAAGGTCTCGTCGCGCAGCGAGGTCAGCGAGATATTACAGAAGATGCCGATGCGGCGGTCCTGCTTGGCCAGGCGGCGCACGATCTGCACGCAGCGGAACAGCAGCAGGTTGTCGATCGACGGCACCAGGCCTTCGGGTTCGGCCACCGACAGGTATTCGGCCGGCATCATGACGCGGCCCGACACGTCGCGCAGGCGCGAGAAGCTTTCGTAGAAGATGGTCTTGCGCTGCGGCAGGCTGACGACCGGCTGCAGGTACAGGTCGACGCGGTTCTGAACCAGCGCTTCGCGGATGGTTTCGATCAGCGCCATGTGCTGGGCTTCGCGGCTGTTGCGCGGGGCGGGCGCCGCCGCGATCACCGGACCGGCCTGCCAGTCGGCCAGGCGGTCCTCGATGCTTTCGCCGAGCTTGCGCACCAGGTCTTCGAGCATGCGGACTTCGGACGTCAGTTCCTCGGAGCGGGTCGATTTCTGGCTCTGCACGCGGTCGGCCAGTTCGATCATGTCCTTTTGCGTCGAATCGATCGCGTCGACCATCAGGCGATGGGCGTCACGGACCAGTTCGATGTCCTTGGTCAGGCGTGCTTCCAGGAAGCGCTGGCCAAAGAAGACGTGGAAGGCGACGCAGACGCCGAGCATGCCGAAAAGGGCGGCGATGCAGGTGCCGACGTCGGATGCACCACGGTAAAGCGCGGCCGCCAGACTGCTCGAAAGCAGGACATAGGTGGCCATCAGCAGGAAGGGCGTGAGTTTGCGCATCAACGGGTCCGGGCACGCGAATAGAGAATCATCACGATACTATGAGGCGATTTCTCACCGGCGCAAAGGGTGTTGTTAAGCTTTATTAACCGGCGAAGTGGCTCAGCCGCCGGTGCGGCGAGCCATGCGGCCCCTGAGCGCTTTTAAAGCATGCCGTCGGTGCTGCGGCGGAACGGACCGGCATAGGCCTGGTCGGTGGTACGGCGGCGGTCCGGGCCGAAATAGGACTTGCAGCGGATGAAGGGGCGCGGGCGCATGATGACCGAATCGAGCCGGCCGAGCAGGGCGCGCGCCGTCAGCGGCTTGACGACGAATTCGTTGATGCCGGCGTCGCGGGCCTGGATGACGCGCGAACGTTCCGAATGCCCGGTGATCATGATGATCGGCAGATAGGGATTCGAGCTGTCAGGGGCGTTGCGCAGCATCCGGGTGAACTCGACGCCGTCGATCGGGTCCATATTGTAGTCGACCAGGGCGATATCGGCCGGATATTGGCGCAGCATGTCCAGCGCTTCGGCGCCGTCGCGCGCCTCGCGCACGTTGCGAATACCAGAACCTTTCAGAATCGCGCCCACGATGGAGCGCATGTGCTGGTTGTCTTCAATCAGCAGAATTTTCAGAGTGCTGTAATCGGCCATAGGTTCGTACGCGCTTTTTTTATGGGTATGATCGGGGTACGCGTAATCCTGTTATTCTGAAACATCCTGCCCTTTCAAGCGAATATTTCACCCGGCTGCAAATTAATGTGCATGTGCGAAAAGGCTTTCACCTACGCCGTGCGGTTAACAACCATAAGACTGGGGTCCATGTGGCGGTCGCTCCATTTCAGGCGCCAGCACAGGTGCGGACCCGTCGCCCGGCCCTTGGCGCCGACGCGGCCGATCGGCTGGCCTTGCCGCACCCACTGGCCTTTTTTTGCCAGCAGTTCGGACTGGTGCAGGTACATGGAAATCAGGCCCTGGCCGTGGTCGATCAGGATCAGGCCGCCTTCGTAGAACAGGTCGGGCTCGGCCAGCACGACCAGGCCGTCCTGCGGCGCATGGATCGGCGTGCCGGTGGGCGCGGCCATGTCGAAGCCCATGTGCGGGCTGGCCGGGGTGCCGTTTAGCACGCGCTGGTTGCCGAAATGGCCGGAGACGACGAACTTGTTGAGCGGCCAGTCGAAGCCGCGATGATAGGCGTCCGAATCGATCCGGCTGGCGAAGGCCTCGGCCTTGAGGGCGGCTTCACGCTTGATGCGTTCGAGCAGGGCGGGGTCCTGCGGCGTCACCGTATCCTGCGGCAAGCCCTCAACGCGCTGGATGTCGTAGGTGACCGGCAGGACCGAAACGACGGCGCTTTGCTGGTCCTTGTCGGTCTTGAGCGTGATGTGGCAGGTCGGCCCGGCATCGCGGTCGAAACCGGTATAGAACCAGCCCGAGGGGCCGACCGGACCGCGCGACGTGCCATCGACGACGATGTCGGCGCCCGGCGTGCCTTTGCCCACGGCGTAGCCGCCCTGAACGAAGCGGCCGGTCAGACCGAAGGGCGGATCGGAATCGAGCTTCGACTGTGAAAACGCAGGAAGGGCGGCGGACGCACACGCGCCGCCGGAAAGGGCCAGGAGATGGCGGCGGCTTAAGCCTTCCGGCTTTTCCATCGCGCCGTCGCTTCCTCAGGGCCGGCATAGGCTTCCTGCGTGCGGGGATCCCAGTATTTCAGAGCCTCGAGCGGGATCTGCTTGCCCGATACGGCGCAGATCACGAACTTGCCCGGGCGCATGATCGAATAGTCGCCGTCACCGTAGTGAATGACGGCCTGGCCGGGCAACAGGGGCGAAGGCGAATGCATGTTCATACCTTGAACATAGGCTTGAGCGCGGCGGCAATCAAGGTCAGAAGATATCTGGCAAGATCAGAAGAGGCTGCCTTGCTCCGGTTTGGTTGGCTTCGGCGCCGCAAAGGCTTTCGGCGCGGCGGAATGGCCCGCGGTCACATCGAGCCTGCGATCGCCCTTGAAGGTCAGTTCGAGGATTTCGCCATCGGCCACGCCATCGGGCGAGGTGACGAGATGGCCGTCCTTGCGGTTTACGCGCGCGAAGCCCAGGTCGAGCGGCCGGTCGGGATTGAGCGACACCCGGACCTGGTCGAGGGCGCGCAGGCGCTCGGCCTTCAGGCTGAGGGTGCGCGTCATGGCCTCACCCAGGCGCCGGTCGAATTCCGGCAGGCGTTCGCCTTTTTTCGCCGTGAGGCGGGCCAGGGCCTGCGTCATCCGCGCGCCGAATTCGGGCAGGCGCTCGCCCTTCTTGGCGGCGGCGCGGCCGAGCGCTTCGCGGAGCCGCGTTTCCAGCACGGGCAGCCGGGCATGCCGTTCGGTCAGGGCCAGCTTACGGGCGGCGGCGCGGTCAAGCCGCTGCACCAGCTGCGCCAGCTGCTCGGCCTTCAGGCGTTGCGGGCGTTCGAGCAGGCCGGGGCGAAAGCGTGCCGCCGTCCGCCCGAACGCGTTGTCGTGGGCGTTGAGATTAGCCATCAGCCCGCCGGTCAAGCGATGGGCGGCATAGTCGAGACGCTGCTGGGCGGCGTCGAGCAGGTCCTGGGGCTTGGGCAGGGCGCGCGCCAGCAAGGCCAGGCGTTCGCGCCGGACCTCCAGAAGGCGGCTCATCACGCCCTGGCGGCGGCGTTCGAGGTCGGCGGTAAAGGCGCGCAGTTCGCCCAGCACCGGCGTCGCCATTTCGGCGGCCCCGGTCGGCGTCGGGGCGCGGCGGTCGGAGACATAGTCGATCAGCGTCGTATCGGTTTCGTGCCCGACGGCCGAAATGACGGGGACGGTCAGCCCCGCCACGGCGCGTGCCAGGGCTTCATCGTTGAACGGCCAAAGGTCCTCGACGCTGCCGCCGCCGCGCGCCACGATGATGACGTCGGGGCGCGGCACGCCTTCGCCGCGTTCGAAGCCTTTCAGCGCGGCGATAACCTGCGGCGGCGCCTGGTCACCCTGGACGACGACCGGCCAGACGACGACGCGGCACGGCCAGCGGTCGCGGATACGGTGCAGGATGTCGCGGATGACGGCGCCCGTCGGAGACGTGACGACGCCGATGGTGCGGGGCGCGAAGGGCAGGGGGCGCTTGCGTTCAGCCGCGAACAGGCCTTCGGCGTGCAGTTTCTGTTTCAGCCGCTCGAGCTGCGCCAGCAGCGCGCCGACGCCGGCCACCTCCATCTGCTCGATGACGATCTGGTACTTGGACGACGCCGGAAAAGTGGTGATGCGGCCGGTGACGATGACTTCGAGGCCATAGTCGGGCTGGGTCTGCAGGCGCGACACCTGGCCCTTCCAGACGACGCCGTCGATCGCCGCGCGGTCGTCCTTCAGTGTCAGGTAGACGTGGCCCGACGAATGGCGCGTGACCTTGGAAATCTCGCCGCGCAGGCGGACGTGATCATAGGCGGTTTCGATCGTCCGCTTCAGCGCGCCCGACAGTTCCGAGACGGAATACGGCGCAGCGTTAGACGATTCGGGCGAGAGCAGATCGGGCATGGCTACAGATTAACCGCTTCGGCGCCGGCAGGCCAAGCGTTAACGCGGATTCACCACGTCTGTTCAACGGAATTTAGGGCGCGTGCCTTAGGGTAACACCAGTTCAGCGTGCAAAGACAGAGTTCCCAAGCCGAGTACCATGACACATAAAGTACGGGTGGAGACGCCGATGAGCGTCGTAAGAACCTCTGAAGCTGCCGAAACGGACGCAGGCCTCCTGCGGATCGCGGCGCTTGCCGCCGACCTGTTTGCCGCGCCCTTTGCCGCCGTGGTTCTGCCCGACGGCGGCCATCATCTTTATCCGGCCGACGCCCATATTCCCGCCGATCTCCTGGCCCTGGGGGCGGGGATCGTCCGTGATCCGTGCTTCGCGGGCACGTCTTTCGGCTTCTATGCCGGTGCGGCCCTGCCGTGCGGCGGAACCGTCTGCATTTTCGACATGGACCTGCGCCATTTCAGCGACGAGGACGGGCAGCGCCTGGATCGTGTCGCGCAAACGGCCTCCGACCTGGTCGTCATGAAGCAGCAGGAAGTCGAGCTGCGCCGCCGAAAGGCCGACCTGCGTGCCGCCAAGGCTGCGGTCGAAGCCGCGCTGCAGTCGAAATCGGAATTCCTGGCCAGCATGGGCCATGAGATCCGTACACCCCTGACCTCGATCATGGGCTATACGGACCTGTTGAACGGCCTCGACGACCTGCCCAAGGACGCGCGCCACTACGCCAGCCGCATCGGCCGCGCCGGCGAGGCCCTGCGCGGCCTGATCATGGATATTCTCGACCTGTCGCGCCTGGAGGCGCACCAGGTCGACCTGGAACCGCAGCCGACCGACGTGCGCGCATTGCTGGGCGACGTCCTCGAGCAGCTGGCATCGCAGACGGACAGCCGGCACATCACGCTGGGCATGCAGTGCACGCCCGACGACGCGCTGTGGCTGATGTGCGACGATATGCGTCTGCGCCAGTTGTTGTCGAACCTTGTCACCCATGCCTGCAAGCAGACCCAGCAGGGCACGGTCACGGTCAGCGCCGAGCTGGCCGGCCGCCGCACGGCCCGCAGGCTTCGCATCGAGGTGCGCGACTCCGCGCCGGCATTGTCGGCGGCGCAGCGCGCCAACCTGTTCAGCCATCTCGTCTCGCCGGAAGGCAGCCGCAGGGGCGGCCAAAGGGGGGGCGGAATATCCAGTTTGGGCCTGGCCATCAGCCACGAACTGGTGCGGCTGATGCAGGGCCGCATCGGTGTCCGCAGTCTCGGCGTGGACGGCAATTGCCTGTGGTTCGAAATTCCCGCGGTTGCGGCCGCAGCGCCCGCGCCAGCCGTCAGTGACGACATGCGCGCGGTCTTCCTGGAAGACCGCAAGGTGCTGATCGTCGACGACCATCCCGTCAACCGTGAACTGATCCGCCTGCTGCTCAAGGATTACGGCCTTGAGGTCCATGAGGCGCGCGACGGCGCCGAAGCCGTCGAGATGTGCGGCCAGACACGCTTCGACCTCGTCTTCATGGACATCCAGATGCCCGTGCTGGACGGCGTATCGGCGACGCAGGCCATCACCGCCCGGCGCGGCCACAACCGCCCGGCGGCGATCGTGGCCCTGACCGCGGCAGCGGAAAACCTGCCCGACGACCTGCATCGCCTCGGCTTCTCGGATGTGCTGACCAAGCCGATCGACCTGCCGCAGTTCTTCGGCACGGTGCATCGCCACCTTGAAGGCGACCTGGCGGTCCGGCTTGCTTCTTAGATCTGGCCTCTTAAAAAGCTTGACCTTCATGGGCGCATGCGACATGCGGAGCACCCATGAACATCCTTCTGATCGGTTCGGGCGGCCGTGAACACGCCCTGGCGTGGAAAATCAAACAATCGCCCCTGTGCGACCGTCTTGTCATCGCGCCCGGCAATCCCGGTATGGACGCGCTTGGCGAATGCCGGCCGGTCAAGGCGACCGATGTCGAAGGCCTGGTCGCCATCGCCCGCGACATCCAGGCGGACCTGGTTGTCGTCGGCCCTGAAAGCGCCCTGGCCGAAGGTATTGCCGATGCCTGCGCGGCTGCGGGTATTCCCTGTTTCGGGCCCAGGAAGCGCGCGGCCCAGCTGGAATCGTCGAAAGCCTTCACCAAGGATTTCTGCAAACGCCACGCTATTCCGACCGCCGCCTATGAGACCTTCGACAATGTTCCCGACGCGCGCGAATTCCTGAAGTCCTATCAGCCGCCCTACGTCATCAAGGCCGATGGCCTGGCCGCCGGCAAGGGCGTGGCGATTTCGCCCGACTACCAGGACGCCGTCGCCGAGGTCGAGGCCATGTTGGGCGGCCGATACGGCGACGCCAGCCAGCATATCGTCATCGAGGAATTCATGACGGGCGAGGAAGCTTCGGTCTTCGCCCTGTGCGACGGCGAAACCGCCCTGGTCTTCGGCTGGGCGCAGGACCACAAGCGTGCCTTCGACGGCGACACCGGCCCGAACACCGGCGGCATGGGGACCTATTCGCCCGCGCCGATCGTCACGCCTGACCTGCTCGACATCACGCGCCGCGACATTCTCGAGCCGACCATGAAGGGCATGAAGGCCGAGGGCAATGCTTATACGGGCGTGCTCTATGCCGGCCTGATGGTCGAGGCGGGCAAGCCGCGCCTGGTCGAATACAATGCCCGCTTCGGCGACCCGGAATGCCAGGTCCTGATGCTGCGCCTGGAAAGCGATCTCGTGCCCTACCTGCTGGCGGCCGCGAAAGGCAATCTGAAGGACCAGCCGGTGCCGAAGTGGCGCAATGACGCCGCCGTCTGCGTCGTCTTCGCCGCCAAGGGCTATCCCCACAGCCCGCTGACGGGTTCGGTCATATGGGGTGCCGACCAGGACTTCGGCGATGACGTCACCGTTTTCCACGCCGGCACGACGCGCGGCGAGGACGGATCCTTACGCGCCGCCGGCGGACGCGTGCTCAATGTCTGCGCGCGCGGCAAGACCATCCAGGAAGCGCGCGACCGCGCCTACGACGCCATCGCGAAAATCGACTGGCCCGGCGGGTTTTACCGCTCCGACATCGGCTGGCGCGCTCTTTAGGCAGCGGCCCCTGGCCGATGAATACGCAGTCTTCGCCCGGCTGTATCATGGCTGCAGCCGTCGCTCGCCGGCGATTACCCGACTTACGCCTCCGGCTTAAAGGCTGCCGGAGTGAAAATGAAAAGGCGGGACGTTCGTGTGAACGTCCCGCCCTTTTTGTTTGTGACCGACCGGCTTACTGGCCGAGCAGGGCGTTCTTGATCGGCGCGACCCACTGGTTCTTGTCGGTGTCGTAGGCGGTGAAGCCCACGGGACCTTCGCTGAAATACCAGAAGGCGCGGGCGAAGCCGCGGGCGTCGGCGGCCTTCGACACGGCGCGGGTCCAGGCGGCGCGTTCGTCCAGGCGCGGGTTGTTCTTGCCGTAGGTGCCGTATTCGCCGAGGAAGATCGGGCGGTTGTTGGCCTTGCCCCAGGCCGCGACCTGGTCGAAATCGGCGTCGAGCTGCGCCAGCTCTTCCTTGGTGCCTTTCCACTCGACGTCGTGCAAGGCCGCGACTTCAGGTCCGGCCCAGGACGCGCCCTGGTGGGTGAAATGGAACGGGTCGTAATAGTGGAAGGTCACGATGATGTGGCGGTCCGCGTCCGGCAGCTTGAGCAGGGGCAGGTCGTTCTTGCTGTTCCAGTGCGTCGGGCCGACAATGATGTTGCGGGTCGGATTGGTCTCGCGGATGATGCTGATCAGGTCGGGGATCCAGCCGTTCCAGATCTTGTCGTCGATGGCGCCGTGCGGCTCGTTCAGGACCTCGAACATTACGGACGGCGGGGCGTCCTTGTAGTGCGCCGACAATTCGTACCAGACATTGGGCAGCAGGGCCGCGCAGGCGTCGGCGTCCTTGCCGCAGTCGTCGTAGTCGTGCTCGTCGATGATGACGTTCAGCCCCGCCTTGACGCCGGCGTCGACGATAGCGTCGAGGCGGCGGAAAGTCGCGGCATCCAGGTGCTGGCCGGTCTTGTCCATATGGCGGAAGGTGGTGATCGGAATGCGGATGGTGTGGAACCCCGCCTCCTTGATCGTATTGATATAGCTGAGGCGGAAGGGAGACGGGTTGCCGTCCCAGTAGGGATCCCAGCCGGCGGCGACATTGATGCCCGGGCCCATGGCCTTGACCTGGTCTTCCGGCGTGATCGAGGTCGACTGGGCGAAGGCCGGGATGGCGCAGGCCAGCGCCAGGGCGGAGATGAGGGAAACGAGGCGCTTCATGTCTATTCTTTCGATTCGGGGACGAGGGCGTTGAGGATCGGCTTGACGAAGGACTGCGTCTTGAAGTCGTACAGGATGAAGTCGCTGGAGAACTGCCAGTAGGCCCAGGCGAAGCCGTGCGCTTCGGCGGCGCGCGCCACGGCATTGGTCCAGACCACCCGGCTGTCCATCGGCGCCTTGTCGTAGGCGCCGAACTCGCCGAGCAGGATTGGGCGGTGGTTGGCCTTGCCCCAGTCGGCGACGGCGTCGAAGTCTTTGGAAATCTGAGCGATCTCTTCAGGCGCGCCGAAGGGAATGTCGTGGCCGGCGGTGATGGCGGGCGGGGCCCAGCTGGCGCCCTGGTGGGTGAAGCGGAACGGATCGTAATAGTGCACGGTGACGATCAGGTGGCGGTCCGCGTCCGGTAGCACCAGGTCCTTGAGATCGTGCGGGCTGTTCCAGTGCGTGGGACCGACCACGACGTTTCGCTCGGGATTGTCCTTGCGCACGATCGCCAGCAGTTCGGGGATCATGGCGTTCCACGGCGCGCCGTTCAGCGCATCGTGCGGTTCGTTGAGCAGCTCGAACATGACCGCGTTCGGCCGGTCGGCGTACCGTGCCGACAACTGCGCCCACACGGTTTTCAGGCGCGCCAGGCAGGCGTCCTTGTCCTTTGAGCAATCCTCGAAATCGTGCTCGTCGATGATGACATTGAGCTTGTACTTCAAGGCTTCGTCGACGACCCAGTCGAGCTTGGCCAGCCACTTGGGATCGAGCGTGCCGTCGGCCTGCAGGTGGGAAAAGGTGAAGAGCACGACGCGGACGGTCGAAAAGCCGGCGTCGTGGATCGCCTTGAAATGCTGGTCCTTGTAATTGCCCTGGCCGCCGTCGCGCCAATAGGGATCGTAGCCGATGATGTTGACGCCGCGCTGCATGGCGGCGACCTGGGCTTCGGCGGAGATGGGGGCGAAATCGCTTTTGGCCTGGGCGGCGAAGGGTGTGGCAAACAGGAGCGCGGCCGTCGCGAGAAGCAGAGGCTTGAACATGGTCTCTCCCTGGGATTTTTAGTTTTGGGGGAGCCTAGCCATGGTGTAATCGTTGTCAAGCGCCCGGCGGTAGAGCTTTTGTGAGCGCTTCCAGGAAACCGCTTTCATCGTCGAATCGCGCGGCGATCGGCAGCGGCGCGACGTGCAGCCGCCAGTGCGGCGACAGGCGCACCCAGTCCTTTTCGGTGGTAATCAGCCGTGCGCCCTGGCGTTCGGCTTGAAGCGCGAGGGCGTGCAGGCGGCCTTCCGGAATTTCCGCGTGGTCGGCAAAGGCTTCGAAGGCACGCACGTCGAAACCCTGGTCGCGCAGCGTAGCCTCGAACTTCCACGGCTTGGCAATGCCGGCCAAACCGATGACCGCGCCTTTTTCCGGCAGCCTTTCGGGCGTCAGCCGCGCGACGAAGACGGGCTTTTCGGCAAACAGCGCCGAAAGGCTCGAATCGGGCTGCGACAGGGCGTCCGGCATCCACAACACGACGATATCGGCGCGCGCTATGCCTTCGGACAGCGGCTCGCGCAAGGGGCCGTCGGGACAAATGCCGCCGTCGCCGAACGGCCAGGCACCGTCGCGCGTATCTGCGTCGACCACCAGGATGTGCAGGTCCTTGGCGATCTTCAGGTTCTGGTGGGCATCGTCGACCACGGCGATGGCGAAGCCGTCGCGCTCCAGGGCCTTCAGCCCTTCGGCGCGGTCGAGCGCGACCATCATCGGGCCGTGACGCGCCAGCATCAGAGGCTCGTCACCGACCTCCCTGGCCGTATGCCGATCCGGATCGACCAGGGTCGGATGGTCCTGGGCTCCGCCATAGCCGCGTGAAAGGCCGGCGACCTTGTGAACGGACAATAATCGCAGCAACTCGGCGGCAATCGGCGTCTTGCCCGAACCGCCCAGGGTCAGGTTGCCGACGCTGATGACGAACAGGCTGGAGCGATAGGGGCGGGCCTTGCGGCGTTTGTCCTCATTGACCGCCAGCCAGATCGCGGCCAGCGGCTTCAGCACCGGGCGCCACCATGGCGCACCTTCGGCGTCCTTTCGGTACCACCACCTCGGCGTCCTTATGGACATAGCGGCTCCAGTGCGCGCCAGACGCGGTCGAGTGTCCCGGCTTCGTCGCGCGACACGGCCAGGGCGGCGGCGTCGGCGGCCCTTATGGCCAGGGGCGCGTCCCGCAACTGTTCGACCAGGAAGGCCAGTTCGCGCGGCCCGGCGACTTCCCAGGCGCCGCCGGCCGTGGTCAGCGATGCGAAAATCCCTTCCCAGTTGCCGATGTCGGGGCCGGTGATGACGGCCTTGCCGAGGCGGGCGGCTTCGAGCGGATTGTGCCCGCCGATACCGGTCAGGAAGCTGCCGCCCATGACGACGATGTCGGCCAGGCTGAAGAACAGGCCCAATTCCCCCAGCGTGTCGGCCAGGTAGATATGCGCCGATGGTGAAATCGGCTCCTTCAGCGAACGTTGCGCCACATGCAGGCCCAGCGCCTCGAGATCGAGACGGATATCGGCGGCCCGGATCGGATGGCGCGGCACGAGGATAAGCAGGTCTCCGTCGCGCACCCACGGTTCGAGCGAGCGGGTAACGAGGTTGTCCTCGCCATAGTGCGTGCTGGCGGCGAGAATCACGCGGCGGCCGTCGGTCAGGGCCTTGAGCGCAGCCAGGGCCTCGGCGTCGACGGCAAGCGGTGCGCCAAGGGTTTTCAGGTTGGCCTGCGGTCCGGTCGTAACGCCCATCGCCTTCAGGCGTTCATCGGATGCGTCGTCCTGCGCCATGATCAGGCGATAGCCGCCGAGCAACTGCCGCATCGAGCCCCGGAAGGTCCGCCAGCCCCGGAAAGTCTTTTCGGTAATGCGCGCGCTCAGCAGGACATGGGGAACATGCCGGCCGGACAGGGCTTGCAGGAGGTTCGGCCAGATGTCGCTCTCGATGAAGACGGCAAGGTCCGGCCGCCAGTGGTCGAGGAAGGCGGTCACCGCCTGGGGCGTATCGATCGGGGCGAACTGGTGGATCACGCCGGCCGGCAGGCGGCGGCTCAAAATCTCGGCTGAGGTCGTGGTGGCGGTGGTGATCAGGACGGTGACGCCGGGGCGCGTCGCCATAAGGCGCTGGATGACGGGAATGGCCGACAGGCTTTCGCCCACGCTGACGCCGTGGAACCAGACGAGCGGACCTTGCGAACGAACAGCGGCGGTGACGCCAAGCCGTTCGGGGAAGCGTTCGGGATCTTCCTTGCCCTGGGTGACGCGCTTTTGGAGCAGGCCGGGGGCGAAGCGGTGAAACAGCCGGGCGAGGCCTGCATAGGCGCTGAGCGCCACCGTCATTGCACGGACTCTTGCGGTGAATTGGCGCCGTAGCGGTCTTCCCAGCCCGTATGGGCGCCGCCGGCAATGCCTTTCGGGGCGCCGACCAGATCGTCGGCCCGGTCCGTGGCGGCGCTCAGGGTTGCCTCGGCCTCCTGGCGGCGCCGTTCGAAGACATCCGGCGCCAGGTCCGCCGGTACGGGCGGCAGGACCCGCCACACCATGGCGCCGCGTGTGAAGGGCAGCGGCAGGCGCATACGGTCCCAGGTATTGAATTCAAGATAGCGTCGCGTCGATTGCCCCAGGCATACCAGTTGCGCGCCGGTCATCTGCGACAATTTCAGGCTGCCGTCTGTCATGGTGCGCGACGGACCGCGCGGGCCGTCGGGCGTGGTGGCGGCGCATTTGCCGTCGCGAATCCAGCGCAGCATGTCGCGAAACGCCTGGGCGCCGCGCTTGTCCTTGGCCAGGTTCGACTTTTTGGCCGAGGAGCCGCGGATCGAGTGGCGGCCGAAACTGTCGGTGACGCGGACGATGACGTCGCCGAACTTCGACGTCGAACTCAGCACGGCCACCGGCTGCGCTATGCCGAGCGGCCAGCTGGCGTGTCCCAGATGCAGGCGTTCGTGCCAGAACATCAGCACGACCGGGCCGTTGTCCTTCCAGACCTTTTCGACCTCTTCGCGGCCTTCGCTCTGCCAGCGCGTCGTGGCGTAGCAGAATTTGAGGTACCAGGCGATCAGGGTGCCGATCAGCGTCTGCAGCCAGCCGGCGTTCAGGATATCCTTCATGACGCCTCCTGAGGCTGGGCCGCGAACTGCGTGGCGGCCAGGCGGGCATAAAGGCCGCCCGCCCGCATGAGGCTGTCGTGGGTGCCGCGCTCGATGATCTCGCCCCTGTCGAGGACAAGGATGTGATCGGCGTGGCGGACCGTCGACAGGCGGTGGGCGACGACAAAGGTGGTGCGGCCGGTCATCAGCCGTTCCAGCGCCTGCTGAACCTTGATTTCGGACTGCGTGTCAAGGGCCGATGTCGCTTCGTCGAGGAGCAGGAGCGGGGCGTCCTTGAGAAAGGCGCGGGCGATGGCGATGCGTTGCTTTTGCCCGCCGGACAGGCGCGATCCGGCCTCGCCGGCCCGCGTGGCGTAACCGTGCGGCAGGTCCATGATGAAGTCGTGGGCGGCGGCGTCACGGGCGGCGCGCTCGATCTCGGCGTCGCTGGCGTCGGGACGGCCATAGGCGATATTGGCGCGGATGGTGTCGTCGAACAGGAACGGATCCTGTGTCACCAGGGCGATGCGGTCGCGTAAGCACTGAAGGGCGATGTCGCGGTGGCTTAAACTGTCGAAGCGGATATCGCCCGCCGTCAGGTCGAAAAAGCGCGGAATCAGGTTGAGCAGGGTCGACTTGCCGGAACCCGACGGCCCCACAAGGGCCACGGTCTCGCCGGCGTGGACGGTGAAATCAACGTCCTTCAGCACCGGTTGCGCCGGATCGTAGCCGAAGGCGGCGTGGTCGAAGGCAATCGCCTTGAAGTCGCGGGGCAGGGAGCGGGCATCGGCGCGGCTGACGATCTCGGGCTCGACATCGAGGGCGACGAACAGGCGGCGGGCGGCGGCCAGGCCCTGGCTGAAATTGCCCTGGAGGCCCGCCAGCTGGCGCAGCGACTGGCTCGCCGTGCCGAGCGCGAGCAGGAAGGACAGCAGGGCGCCGGCCGTCAGGTGGCCGTCCGCGCCGCGCCATCCCGCGTAGGCGATCAGCCCGGCCAGGAACAGGCCGGTCAGGACTTCGGTCGCCGGCGCCGCCATCGAGCGGGCATTGGCGCCCTTTATGAGAAAGCGCTGGCGGCGTTCGATGACCTCGCCGACGCGCGCTTCTTCATCGGCCTCGCGATTGCTGATCTTGACGATCTTGATGCCGTCCAGGCTTTCCATGATGGCCGTCGACAGGGTCGAGGTTTCGGCCATGGCGCCTTGCGCCGCCTTGCGCGTCAGCTTGAGATAGCGGCCCATGACGGCCGCGATCAGCGGCGCGACGACCAGCACGGCCAGGGTCATCGACCAGTCCATGCCGACCATGTTGGCCAGGCTGCCGATGATGATCAGCAGGGCCTGGACGTATTGCACCAGGCTGGCCGACGCGGCTTCGCGCACCAGGTCGGCGTCGTACAGCACCGACGACAAATGCCCGCCGGAATGGGTCGATTGCAGCCGGCCGAGATCGGCGTGGACCAGGCGGCCGAACAGCTGCGACTGGATCTGCCCGACCAGCTCGTTGCCGATCTGGTTGAGGGTGACGGTCAGGCCGCGTTGGGCGGCAAAGCGGATGAGCGTCGCCACGATGAAGATCAGCGGCACCCACAGCAGCGGGCTGGACTTGATGAAGGGCGGCAGGTTGCGGGTGATGAAATCCTGGCCGGCGCTATGGAACAGGAGGTTGACCGCCGAGGCCAGCCAACCGACCAGGATAACGGTGGTCAAGGCCACCACGGCGGCGCACAGCAGCGCGGTTCCCAGCTGCGGCTGGCGCGGCTTGAGATATTGCCGCCAGACGCGCGCCATCAGAGCCTTGTTGCTCTGTTCGGCGGGGAGGGATTTCGGGGAAAGCGGCATCGGAGCGGTGGCGAAAACTTTGTTCGGCTTTATATAGGCTTATGCGTGATTTGCGAAAGCCTGTCGCCTGATTTCTCATTGCAATTCGCTGCAACCGCGAAATGGGGCTCCACAAAGGGCGGGGTTTGTGGCATGGCGACCGCCTGTATTGTTTTGAGCCGCCTATGAAACTCGTCAAAAAGAAATTCAACCGGCCGCCGTTCCCGACGGCGACCAAATGGGACCGTTTCAAGACGCGGATGCACTTCCTGTGGGCCGACCACGCCTATCTGCGCCTGGGTTTCACCAATGCCCACTGGATCGACGAGAAGATGCTGCGGACCAACCAGCCGTGGCCGTTCCAGCTGAAAAAATGGAAAGAGCAGGGCGTCAAGACCGTCATCAACCTGCGCGGCGGCGCCAGCTCATTCTATTATCTTGAAGCCTTTGCCTGCGAGCGACTAGGGTTGAAGCTGGAAGGGTTCGGCCTGACCTCGCGCAGCCTGCCGACCGCCGCTGAAATCCTGGAAGCCAAGGCGCTGTTCGACCGTATCGAATATCCGGCCATGCTGCATTGCAAGTCGGGCGCCGACCGGGCGGGCATGATGAGCGTGCTTTATGCGCACCTGCATCTCGGTCAGCCGATCGCCGAGGCCAAGGAACAGCTGAGCTTCAAATATCTGCACATGAAGGCCGGCCATACCGGCGTGCTCGACTTCATGTTCGAAGTCTATCTGACCGAGGTCGAGCCGAAAGGCGTCAGCTTCCTCGACTGGGTGCAGAGCCCGGACTATGACCCCGTCAAGCTCAAGGCCCGGTTCAAGGCCAGCTGGTGGGGCAAGATGCTGACCGATAAGATTCTGCGGCGGGAATAGCCAATATTGCACCTCCCTGTCGCGAAGCGATGGGGAGGGGGACCGCACGACTGAACCCTTGCGAGAGCAAGGGAGAAGGAGATGTGGTGGTGGGGTTTCTTGCTTACGTTTTCCGCGAAGCTGGTTCGAAGAAAGCAAGAAACCCCACCACCATCCCACTACGCTAAAGCTTCGTGGGACGGTCCGGCACGGGCGGCCCCGCCCTCCCCATGCTTCGCACGGGGAGGTGCAGCTCAGTGCTCGTGGCCGTCGTCCGAATCCGGATCGATCAACTTGTGCGCATGGATGACGAAATAGCGCATCAGCGCGTTGTCGACCGTCGACTGTGCCTTGGAACGCCAGGCGCGTACGGCCTCGGCATTGTTCGGGTAGGCGCCGACGAATTCGATCGCCTTCAGGTCCTTGAAGGTCGTCCCGTTGAGATCGGCCAGTTCGCCGCCGATGACCAGGTGCAGAAGTTGTTTGTCGCTCATAGCTCACTCGTAACAGACATTTAGGCCGGGCTTTACCGTGCGGTCGTTGCGAATGCAACCGGTTGCGGCCCGATCAGGGATTTTCCAGCGTCAGCAGGTGGGCGCAGCGCCGGATGATCTCCGGAAACAGCGCCGGGCCCGAGCAGATAAGGCTGGGCTTCAGGCTATCCCTAGCATTGAAACCATAAGGATTGCCTAAGTGATCCGAAACGACGGCGCCGGCTTCCTGGGCGATCAGGCTGGCGGCGGCCACGTCCCAGTCGCGCTTCGGCGTCAGCGCCATGGTGAAGTCGGCGCGACCGGCGGCGACCACGCACATGCGGTACGCGACCGACGGCCGCGACACGACGTTGAGGCGCGGCCAGGGCTCAGGCCAGATATCACGGCCGAACAGGCGCGAATCGCCGACGACTTCCGCCGACTCGAGCTGGCTGGTCGCGGTAACATGAATGGGCAAATCGTTGAGCCGCGCGCCCCTGCCGGCCTCGGCCGCGTAAAGCTCACCGGCGTCCGGCGCATAGACCACGGCCGCCACGGGGCGGGTGGCTTCGACGACGGCCAGGGCGATCGTCCAGTAGGGGCTGCCCTTCGACAGGCCCATCGTGCCGTCGATCGGATCGAGCACGAAGGTTCGCCGCGCATCCAGACGCTCGGTATTGTCCGGTGATTCCTCACTTTGCCAGCCATAGTCGGGGCGGGCGTCGAGCAAGGCCTCCTTGAGCCAGAGATTGACCTCGGTATCGGCGTTGGTGACGATCGAACCGTCAGCCTTGAAGCTGGTGATCAGGCCGTGCGCCTTGAGGTGCTGGGCCAGCGCGCCGGCCCGGCGCACCTTGTCCACAATCAGGTCGAGATCGCTGACGTGCCCGGCGCTGGCCATCATTTTCCGCCTACGCTCAGGCCGTCGATCAGGAAGCTGGGTGTGTCGAGTGTTCCGCGGATTTCCAGGTCGCTGCCCGGAATCAGGCGGGCATACATGTCGATCAGGTTGCCGGCGACGGTGATTTCGTTGACCGGGTAGGCGACGGCGCCGTCTTCGAACCAGAAGCCCGAGGCGCCGGCGGACCAGTCGCCGGTGTCGGAATTAACGCTGGGACCGAACATCGAAGTGACGATCAGGCCTGAGCCCGCATCCGTCAACAGGTCGTCGAACGACTGCGTCCCCGGTGTGAGCGTGACATTGTGCGCGCCGACGCCCGGCGGGCTGGCCAGGCCGCGCGAGGCATGTCCTGTCGAGGTCATGCCCAGCTGTTTCGCCGATGCGGTATTGAGCAGCCACGTGGTCAGCCGGCCGTTGTCGATCAGCGCCGTGCGCCCGGCGGCCACGCCTTCGTCGTCGAACAGGCAGGAGCCCAGGCCGCGCACGCGCAAAGGATCGTCGATAATCGAAACGGAGGATGAAAAGAGCGGCTGGCCCAGCTTTGTCTTCAGGAAGCTGGAGCCGCGCGCGATGGCGGTGCCGGAAATGGCGCCCAGGAACTGGCCGATGAGGGACTTGGCGATGCGCTTGTCGAATACGACCGGCGCCTTCTGCGTGGCGATCTTGCGCGCGCCCAGGGCCGCCACGGCGCGTTCGGCGGCCGTCCTGGCGATGTCCTCCAGCGGCGGCAGGTCGGCGAGGTAGCGCGTCGAGCGGCCTTCGCCGTCGCGCTCCATGGCGCCGTCCTCGCCGGTGGCGATGAAACGGCCCGACTGGAAGAACAGGCTGGTATGATGCTGGCCGCGGAAGCCGGCCGAGGTCATCATGTGCCAGCAGTTCTGCGAGTAGCCGGTATTGGCGGCATCGCTCTGCAGGCGGGTGTCGACCGCCAGCCCGGCCTCTTCAATGGCCAGTGCGCGCGCCTGCAACGCTTCAGCGGCAATCGTGCTGCCGTCATAAAGGTCCAGTGCCGTTTCTTCGCCGCCGCGCCACAGCCGCGCCGGGTCGGCGAGCTCGGCGTAGGGGTCTTCGGGCGCCAGTTTCGCCATGGCGACGGCGCGGTCGACAGTGCGATCGAGGGTTCCTTTCGAAAACTCGGAAACCGAAACCACGGCTTGCCTGCGGCCGACGAAGACGCGCAGGCCCAGGTCGGCGGTTTCGTCGCGCTCTACAGCTTCCAGCGCGCCCTTGCGGACGCCGACGCTCAAGGCCCGGCTTTCGGCAAAGACCGCTTCGGCGGCGTCGGCGCCCGCGGCCTTCGCGGCCTTGAGAAGGGCTTCGAGACGCTCGTAAGGCGTCGTGGCTTCGGGCTTGTTTCGCGTTTGCAGCATAGTGAATCTATAGGCGCGCCCCCAGGCGTCCGCAAGTCACTCCTGTGACAATTTCCTGACAGCGATGCCCGGAGACATCGCAGCGCCGAAAAGCGGCTTAACCACGTCTTTTAGGATTGCGTTGACGCCGCACCGTTATCCTGGAGCATCAGTATTCGGCGCCGGCTGTCCGGGCGCCGTGTGAGTAAAGGCGTAAGCGTTGGTGTTCCCGAGTATCCATGTCGGTCTGAAGGCGATCCGCGCCGCGCTCGACCGTGTGGTGGAGCGCCGCAAGGCGCTGGCGTCGATGGACGAGTGCGGAATTCATCTGCGCGCTGAAACCGCCGAAAGCCTCAGGCCCGTCGTCCAGGGCTATCTCGTCATCGTCGCCGCCTATTTCGCCGTCCAGACCGTCTTCTATCGCGTGCCCGGCGATCCCGGCTGGTTGCCGCTGAGCGCCTTCCTGACGGTGGCGATCTGCGGCTGGATGCTTTACCTGATCCGCGGTACGCGCCGAATCCGCCGCCTGGACCTGGCCGGACACAGCGTCAACCTGATGCTGGTCATCGACACGCTGCTCGACATCCACCTGCAATACAACAGCATCAAGCTGATCTATTTCGCCCTGCTGCTGCCGGTCTTCGCCGCGTCGGGGGCCCGGGCGCGCGTGGCCGTGCCCGGCAGCCTGGTCTCGATGGTCCTGTTCACGGTCTTTGCCTGGCGCTGGGAAGCCGCGCACGTCGCCGACTATGCCTGGGTGGCGGCGACCGCGCTGGTCAGCGGCCTGTCGATCAGCGGAATTTTGCGGAGCGCGCTGTTGCGCGTCGTGCGCGCCCAGGTGACGACCGAATGCCATCGCCAGCAGGCCCAGACCCTGGCCGACTGCGACGCCCTGACCGGACTGGCGAATCGCCGCAGCTTCTTCCGCCATGCCGAAACCGTGCTGGCCGGAGATGCGCCGTTTGCGCTGGCCCTGATCGATCTCGACGGCTTCAAGCCGGTCAACGACACCTACGGCCATGGCACCGGGGACGACCTGCTGGTGACCGTGGCCGACCGCCTGCGCGGCGTTTGCGGCGCGGACGGCTTTCCCGCGCGCATGGGCGGAGACGAATTCGCCATCGTCCTGACCGGCGATTGCCATGACGACGCCCTCCAGGTCTTCGGCGCGCGCCTGTGCGACGCCCTTCGCGAAACCTATGTACTGGGCCCCGTCGCCACCACCATTTCGGCGTCGGTCGGCTTCGTGCGCGGTGAGGCTGCTTTTACCGTCTCGCAGCTTCTGGAACGCGCCGATTACGCCCTTTATTTCGCCAAGCAGAACCTGCGTGGCGCGCCGGTTATCTTCAACGCCCGTCACGAAGCCGAGATGCGCGACTTCAGCCAGGTCGACCACGCCCTGCGGACCGCCGACCTGGACCAGGAACTGTCGATCGTCTTCCAGCCGCAGGTCGACGTCGTCGAAAACCGCACGGTCGCTTTCGAGGCCCTGGCGCGCTGGCATAGTGCGACGCTCGGGCCCGTCGCGCCGGATATCTTCATCCGCGCGGCCGAGCGCTCGGGCCTGATCACCGACATCACCCTGAAACTTTTGCGGAAAACCCTCAGGCACATGGCGGTCTGGCCCGAGACTGTCCGGGTTTCGTTCAACCTGTCGGCCCGCGACCTGCGTTCGGCGATCTCGATCGGCAATATCTGCGCCGCCATCCGCGACAGCGGCGTCGATCCGCGCCGCATCGAGCTGGAAATCACCGAGACGGCCATGCTGACCGACTTCGACCAGGCATGCCAAGCGCTGACCGTGCTCAAGGCCCTGGGTTGCCGTATCGCCGTCGACGATTTCGGCGAAGGCTATTCCAGCTTCGGCTATATCCATCGCCTGCCGGTCGACAAGATCAAGATCGACCGCACCTTCGTAACGCAACTGGTGCGCCACCGCTCGGCGATCAAGATCGTCAAGACGATCATCGACCTGTGCCGCAACCTCGAGCTCGACTGTGTCATCGAGGGCGTCGAAACCCAGGCGGAACTGACCAAGCTGATCCAGGTCCGCGCCCGCTATATCCAGGGCTATCTGTTCGCCCGGCCGATGCCGGCCGAGGCGGTATTGGCGCATCTCGACACCGAGGCCCTGGATGCCCCGAGGATACAGGCTGCCGAATAGCTGGCCGTGAATATGTATGCGCTGCGGTAACCGATTAGCGCTTTCTTCAAACCTTACCGTTATGGTTTGCGCCGAGTTGTAGCGTATTTCCCGAGGCTTGCTTCACAAGGATAGCCCCACGGTGACGGTTCGCGTTCCGCCTGTCTTCTCCCGCCTGACCTCAGTCCTGCACAGCCTGACGGCCCGTTTCGGCTTTCATACGGGGGCTGCCGGCGCCGGCGCTGCCCGGGTCCGCGAGGCGGAAAACGCCATCATGCTGCCGATCGCGCGCCGATACAGCCTGGTCATCGGCATCTATTACATGTTTGTTGTGGTCGGGCGGTTTCGCACGGAAAGCGGATTGGCCCTGGCTGTCCTGCTGGCCCTGGCTGTCGCCAATATGGCAGTGAGCGGCTTCGCTTACAGCTACTACCTGAAGGGGCCGAAGGCGGAGGCGCGGGCGTGCTCCGTGATGCTGGCGGTCAACCTGCTGCTGCTGGCCAATCCGGTCGCCTTCCAGCTTCTGCATTTCTCGCAGGGGCGTCTGCTCTATTTCTTCTTCCTGGCCATGGTCTTCGCGGTGACGGGCGTACGCTTGCGCGTCATCGTGCCGTCCGTCGTGGCGGCGCTGGTATCGGGCACGGCGATCGCGCTTGCCCACGCCCAGGTCATCTCGCACGACTCCGCGGGCTTCGGTCTGCTCGTCATCCCGGTCCTGGTCGCCGTCGCCATCGGCGTGCGTCACACCATGTTTCAGGCCGTCCAGGCCCGCGTAACCGCTGAAATCCTGACGGAAGAAGCGCAGGCCCTGGCCGATTGCGACGCCCTGACGGGGCTGGCCAACCGCCGCAGCTTCTTCCGCGCGGCCGACACCGCCATTGCCGGCGCCGGGCAGGGGCGGCCCTTCGCCCTGGCCCTGATCGATCTCGACGGCTTCAAGCCGGTCAACGACACCTACGGCCACAGCGTCGGCGACGAGCTGCTGATCGCCGTCGCCCAGCGCCTGCGTGAGGTCTGCGGGACGATCGGCTTCCCGGCGCGCATGGGCGGCGACGAGTTCGCCATCATCCTCGACGGCGATTTCAACGACGCGCGCATCGAACATTTCGGTTCGGAGCTGTGCGAGATCCTGCGCGAAATCTACCTGCTGGGCTCGGTCGCGGCCAGTATTTCAGCCTCGGTCGGCTTCGTGCGTTACGAAAGCGGCCTCAGCGTCTCGCAACTGCTGGAGCGCTCCGACTACGCGCTCTATTTCGCCAAGCAGAACCTGCGCGGCGCGCCCGTCATCTTCAATACCCGCCACGAGACCGAGATGCGCGACTTCAGCATCGTCGACCAGACCCTGCGGTCGTCCGACCTCGAGCGCGAACTGTCGATCGTCTTCCAGCCTCAGGTCGATATCACCGAGAACCGCACGGTCGGTTTCGAGGCCCTGGCGCGCTGGAACAGCGCCAAGCTGGGCGCCGTCAGGCCCGACATCTTTATCAAGGCCGCCGAGCGCTCGGGCCTGATTACCGACATTACGCTCCGGCTGCTCAACAAGACGCTGGAGCAGATTACCGACTGGCCGGAAGACATCCGCGTGTCGTTCAACCTGTCGGCGCGCGACCTGCGCTCGGCGATCTCGCTCAACAATATCTGTACGGCGGTGCGCAACAGCGGTATCGATCCGGCGCGCATCGAGTTCGAGATCACCGAAACGGCCATGCTGACCGACTTTGCCCAGGCCTGCGATTCGCTGATGGTGCTGAAGCGCCTGGGCTGCCGCATCGCCATCGATGACTTCGGTTCGGGCTATTCCAGCTTCAGCTATATCCACCAGCTTCCGGTCGACAAGATCAAGATCGACCGCAGCTTCGTGACGCAACTGGTCAAGCACGGTTCGGCGGTCAAGATCATCAAGACGATCGTGGACCTGTGCCGCAACCTGCACCTCGACTGCGTCATCGAGGGCGTGGAAACCCAGGCCGAGATGGCCAAGCTGGTTTCGGTCAGGGCGCGCTATATCCAGGGCTATCTGTTCGCCCGTCCGATGCCGGCGGACGCGGTCCTGGGCTATCTGGACGGCGAAAGCCATCGCGTGCTCGCAGCGGCTCAGTAATTACCAGATGGGTTTGCCCGATCCCGGTAAGCCCATTTCGGCCCATTTCTGCGATACGCGGTCGATGACGTCCTGCTCCATATAGAGCTTTTCGCCCCATTCGCGGTGCGTTTCCGGCGGCCATTTGTTGGTGGCGTCCAGCCCGATCTTCGAGCCCAGGCCGCTTTCCGGCGAGGCGAAATCGAGATAGTCGATCGGCGTGTTTTCGACGACCGTGATGTCGCGCGCCGGATCCATTCGCGTCGACAGCGCCCACATGACGTCCTTCCAGTCGCGCGCATTGATGTCGTCGTCCACCACGATGATCCACTTGGTGTACATGAACTGGCGCAGGTACGACCACGCGCCCATCATCACGCGCTTGGCGTGGCCGGGATAGGCCTTCTTCATCGAAATGACGGCGATGCGGTACGAGCATCCTTCGGGCGGCAGCCAGAAGTCGACGATTTCCGGGAACTGCTGCTGAATAAGTGGGATGAAGACCTCGTTGAGCGCTTCGCCCAGCACCGACGGCTCGTCGGGCGGCCGGCCGGTGAAGGTCGACAGGTAGATCGGGTTTTTGCGCATGGTGACCGCGGTCACCTGGAAGACCGGGAATTTTTCGACGCTGTTGTAATAGCCGGTATGATCGCCGTAGGGGCCTTCGTCCTCGTAGTCGTCGAGCAGGACATGGCCTTCCAGCACGATTTCGGCATTGGCCGGCACCAGCAAGGGTACGGTTTTCGCGGGCACCAGCTCGGCCTTCTGGCCGCGCAGGAGGCCGGCGAACTGATATTCCGACAGGGTATCGGGCACGGGCGTCACGGCGGCCAGGATCAGGCCAGGATCGGCGCCGAGGACGGCACAGGCTGGCAGGGGCTCGCGCTTGCCTTCGGCCTTCCAGCGGCGGTGGTGCTGGGCGCCGCCGCGGTGCGCCAGCCAGCGCATGATCGTCCGGTTCTTGTCGAGAACCTGCATGCGATATATGCCGAGATTGTAGTCGTCCTCGCGCGATTCGGACGGCCCTCTGGTCACGATCAGCGGCCAGGTGATCAGCGGCGCGGGCTCTCCCGGCCAGCAGCCCTGTACCGGCAGTTTGGTTAAATCGATATCTTCACCCGTCAGGACAACCTCTTGTACGGGCGCGCTTTTGACCGTCTTCGGACGCATGCCCATGACGGTCTTGGCCAGGGGCAGAAGTTCAAGTGCATCCTTAAATCCGCGCGGCGGTTCCGGCTGGCGCAGAAACGCCAGAAGTTCACCCACTTCGCGAAGATCCGACGGCAGGACCCGGTCCTTGCCGTCCAGGGTCACGCCCATGGCGACGCGCTTGACCGTGCCGAACAGATTGACCAGCACCGGCATGGATGACGGCGTCCCGTCGGGCAGAAGCACGTTTTCGAAGAGCACGGCCGGACCTTTTTCCGCCAGCAGCCGGGTCTGGATCTCGGTCATTTCGAGGTGGGTCGATACCGGGGTCGTCACGCGGACGAGCTCACCGGCGGCTTCCAGCTTGGCGATGAAATCGCGCAGGGATTTGTAAGCGGTCATGGGCGTGGAATAGAACGCTTTGCGCACCAAGGCAACTTGTGGCGCGCGCCGGACCTGCTACGTTTCGGCGCATGGAATCGGATCAAGGCAATCTCCTGGTCATTGGCGCCCGTTCGCTGGTCGGACGGCGCCTTCGCGAGGCCGTGACCGGACCCGCAGGATGGAAGGGCGAGGTCCGCTTCACCTCGCGCCAGCAACTGGCCAACCAGTCGCTGGTCCTCGACTTCGCCGATCCCGAAGCCTTTCAGCCGGGCATGACCTTTCACAATGTCATCTTTTGTACGCCGGTATGGCTCGGCAGTGAACGGCTGTTCCGGCACCTGAAGACGCTCGGCATGCAGCGCCTGGTGGCCTTCTCGTCGACCAGCCTGTTCACCAAGGAAACCTCGGGCAATGAAGCCGAGCGCGGCGTGGTGCGGCAACTGCTCGACGGTGAAAAATCAACGATTGATTTTTGCGAGGCCAATGATGTGGCCTGGACGATCCTGCGGCCGACCCTGATCTATGACGAAGGCCAGGACGAGAATGTCAGCCGCATCGCCTCGACCATTCGCAAGCTGGGTTTCTTTCCTGTCTGCCCGCCGGCTTCGGGCCTGCGTCAGCCGGTTCACGCGCGCGACCTCGCCGTTGCGGCATTGCAGGCGCTCCGTTCGGACGCGACCAGGGGGCACGCCTATAATCTTTCGGGCGGAGAAAGCCTGACCTATCGCGACATGGTCGCGCGGGTGTTCGAAGCCATGGGACGCAGGCCCGCCATCATCGCTGTGCCGGAAGGCCTGTGGCGGTTCGTTTTCGGGCTGCTCAAGGCCATGCAGCCGCATCGCGATCTTAAGCAGAACCTCGACATGGCGTTGCGCATGAACCGCGACCTGTGGTTCGACCATGCCTCGGCTGCACGCGATTTTGGTTATGCGCCAGAGGCTTTCCGACCAAATTTCAAGTAAACGCTAAGGTTTCCACCGCGCGCTGAGACGCAATGTCTTGCCGGCATAGCGATCGGCCCACAGCGCCTTGTTGCCCGAATCGCTCAGGCGGTCGGCGATGCGCGCCAGCGCCGGACCGAAGCCGTAGCTCCTGGGGCTTTCCTCGACCAGGATGCAGTTGTTGAGGTCGCCATGCGCCGTGAAGCGGCATTCGACCGTGGCCGCGCCTTCCTTGTGCTCCTGCAGGGCGTGCTGCGGATAGGTGGTATCGACCAGTTGCTGGTAATAGCTGGCAAGGTCCAGCGTCTGGAAGCGCGGATCGTCGCTGTCGATCGCGTAGAGGATCTGGCCGGACGGCATCTTGCCGGGCGTGACGATGTCGCGCTGGATGTCGGCCTGGCGGACCTTGGGATGGGCCGCAAACCAGGCTTTGGCGTCGGTATCGCCGCTGCGCGCCAGAATGTCATAGAGGCGGGCGGCTTCCTTCGGATCGGCTTCGACGCCGTCGCCGCTGTCATAGGCCCTTGCCAGCGCGGCCACCGCGGGCATCGAGCCATAGCGGGCGGCGTTTCTGTGCCAGTTCAGAGCCTGGTTCTCGTCTTTCGGCGCCAGCGTTCCGTCATGATAGACCGCCGCCAGCGCTTCCATGGCCGGCAGGCTGCCGCCATTGGCCGCGGCGCGGTAGGCGTCGAGCGCCTTGGCCGGATCGGCGGTGAGGCCGGTGCCGCTGGCATAGGCATTGGCCAGTACAAGCCAGGCGCTGTCGTCACCGGCCTGGCCGGCCTTCTGGCAATGCAGGGGGGCGCGCGTCCAGTCGACGCCGTCGCCCGCCGTTTCGGATGCGCACAGGTGCGACCAGACATCGCGGTCGCCCAGATTATAGGCCGTCTGGTACAGGGCATCGGCCTGGGCCGCGTTGCGCGTCAGACCGCCCTGGCCTTTCTCGTACAGCCCGCCCAGTTCGACCGCCGCCGGAGCACTGCCGGCATTGGCGGCCTTTTGCAGCCAGTCGGCCGCCTGGGCCGGATCGGCTGTCGTGCCTTCACCTTTTTCATAGGCATGGGCAAGATTGAAGGCCGCATCGGCGATCCCGCCGTCGGCGGCCTTCGACGCCCATTTGAAGGCCTCGGCCTTGTCGGCCTTCAGCCCGTACTGGCCGGAACTATAGGCCTGGGAAACGGCCCATTGTGAGATGGCGTCGCCGCGCTGGGCACGGGCTTTCAGCTCGGCGAAGGCGTCGGCATCGGATATCTTCTCAGCGGCCAGGGCATGGCCGCACACGAAAAGCGCCAGGCCGGCAAGGGCGGGGACTACTGATCGGACCATACGGCCAGCTCGTTGCCCGAGGGATCGGTGAAGTGAAAGCGGCGGCCGCCGGGGAATTCGAAGATCGTCCGGGTGATTTTTCCGCCGTTGGCCTCGACCGCCGCAAGCGACTGTTCGAGGGCGTTGCTGTAGAGGATGACCAGCGGCTTTTCCGGCGCTTCGTCGGGATCGGCCTGGAAGCCGCCGTCCAGGCCGGCATTGGCCGGGGCGGCATAGTCCGGGCCGTAGTCGATGAAGGTCCAGCCGAACGCCTTGCTGTAAAAGGCCTTGGTCGCGCTCAGGTCGCCGCCTGGAAACTCAACATAATCAATGCTGTGGTGATTCTTGCTCATCTAGCCTGTTCCAGCGCCCAAACGGTTGCGGCCTTGATGCCGCTGTCCTCGATATCGGCGACCGTGACGATATCATAATCCGCCATCCGCCTTAAGCCCTCCGGGAAGTAGGAGCGGTGCGGATCGCCGATCAGGACGGACGAGCCTTGCGCGGCAGCACGGCGAAAAAATGACAGCATGGCGGCGCTCATGCCTTTTTCGTAGGCGATGTCGCCCGCCAGGTAGACGTCGGCGGGGCGGGGCACCGCTGAAAGCAGGTCACCGGTCTCAATCGCGATATCGACGCCGTTCAGGTTTGCATTGAGCGCGATCGCTGCGGCCGAATAGGGATCGATGTCGTTGGCCGTGACCTGGACGGCGCCGGCAAGCGCCGCGGCAATGGCGACCAGGCCCGAGCCCGAGGCGATATCGACCACGGTCCTGCCGCGCACGGTGTCGGGGTGGTCGAGCAGATAGCGCGCCAAAGCCTGGCCGCCGGCCCAGGGAAAGGCCCAGAAGGGCGGCGGCAACTGCTCGCGTTCAAGATCGGCTTCGGTCATTTCCCAGATGGACGTGACCGCTTGGGCCTGCCACAGGCGGATCTCCGGAACCGAAGGCACGGGCAGGGGCGCCGTATGCGCCTCGATAAAAGCCTTGTGGTCGGGCACGGCCTATTGCGTCAAATCCGGCAGCGCCGTGTCCTTGACCGGTTCGCCGGCGAACTGGTCGGCATAGTCGGGATTGAGGACGCCCTTGAGCAGGGCCTGCGGCACGCGGATTTCATAGGGGCCTTCGACATAGGGGCCGACCTCGTAGGGCGCGAACAGGGCGTCGACGGCGCCAGCCTTTTCCTTGACGGTCGAGGCAACCAGAATCAGACGGCTGGCCGACAGGGTGGGGCAGGTGAAGCCGGTCCCGGCCTGGGTCGTCGGTTCGCCGAGGCGCTTTGAGCGTTCGGCCTCGATCTGATGACAGACATAGGCGTCGACGGCCTTCATGTCGGCACCGGGCGCGAACAGGCTGGAGGCGGCGACCGGTTGCTTTTTCGCCCGGTCCCACAGGACGGCCTGGAAAGTGCTGTTGGGGTGCGCGCCGCCGCGGAAATCGTCTTCCTGGGCGAAGGCCGACACCAGCTTGGGTGTCTCGGCCGAAATCTTCCACGCGATGGTGTGGGAATAGGCGGGCACTTCGATACCGTCGGCCGACTGCTGGGCGCGGTCCTTGTGCGCGTCGCCGAGGAAGCCGGTCAGTTCCTTCTTGCCTTCGCTGTACAGGCGGCTGTGCAGCTCCGGATAGGCCTTGACGGCTTCCGGCAGGGTCAGCGTCACCGCTGCATCGGCATCCTTGTCGGAAAAGGTCAGCTCTGGAGGCGCCGCCGACGGTGTGCCGGTTTCGGCACCCTGCGGCTTCGGCTTGTGGTCGCACGCGTTCAGCGTCAGCGCGGCGGCCGCAACGGCGGCGGCGAGCGCGGTTTTATGAATGGCCCCCATCATCCCCTCCGTCGTTATCCGTGCATCGGTACGTGCACCAGAAGCAGGCTCATGACCCACAGCAAGCCCGTGGTGCGGTTGGCCTTGAACAGTTTGAGCGCGCGCGGACCGTCATCGAGTCGCAGGCGCGCAACCTGGCTGAATAGATGCAAAGTCACCAGCAAAAGTCCACCGAAAAACAGCGGCGGAAAGCCCGCCATCCGCCCGGCCAGGCCCGTCAGCACAACCGCTGCGCCGTAGAAGAGACTGACGCCGGTCGATACGTGCTTGCCGAGGCGCCGCGTGCTCGACTTGATGCCGACCATGGCGTCGTCTTCCAGGTCCTGGATGGCGTAGATCGTATCGTAGCCCAGCGTCCAGAAGATCAGGCCGATATAGAAGACGATGGCCGCGGGCGGCACTTCGTGGTTGACCGACGCCACGGCCATCGGGAAGCCCCAGTTGAAGGTGATGCCCAGCCAGGCCTGCGGCCACCAGGTGATGCGCTTCATGAAGGGATAGGCGGCGACCAGGCCCAGCGACACGACGCCGAGAATGATGGCCAGGGTTCCCAGCTGGATGAGGATACCGAAGCTGATCAGCGAACAGGCGACGATGAAGGCTATGGCCTGTTTCGGCTTGATCTGGCCGGACGCGATCGGGCGATTGCGCGTGCGTTCGACCCTGGCGTCGATATCGCGGTCGACCAGGTCGTTGAAGGCGCAGCCGGCCGCGCGCATGAGGGCAGCGCCCACGGCGAACAGAATCAGCTTGTAGAGCGGAAAGTGGTGCGTCAGCCCGGCTTCGTCGATGCGCGACAGGGTCGGGTTCACCGCGTCGATGGTGAAGAACGGGTGGGCGATGGCGAAGCAAAGGCCCATGGCGCCCGGCAGGAACAACAGCCAGATGCCGATCGGCCGGTCGAAGCGGCCGAGCTTCAGCCACGGCCGCATGTGTTGCGGCGCGACGCGGTCGACCCAGTTGGTCTTGGCGGCATCGGGAAGGGGAGCGGACGGTGCGGACATGCGGCAGGACTGCTGAAGCGATGGACTGTTGAATGCAACCCTGCCCTAAGACAAATACCGCATTAAGGCAAATACTGCCTTAGGTCATATATCAGCTGCCGCGCTCCCACAGGTCCTTGAAGGCCAGCACCGCCGCGCCGACGGCGGCGGCGTCCGCCGACAGGCTGGCCCGGCGGACCCTCAGATCGGGATAGTCTTCCGAGACGTTCAGCGACAGCCGGCGGGCGACCTGCTCGCACAGGCGGTCGGTAATGCCGTAGGGCAGCCGCCCGCCGATCAGGATGGCTTCGGGGTCGATGGTCGACACCACGCCCAGCAGCGGCAGGTACAGCAGGTCGGCGGCGCTGTTGATCCAGGCGTCGATGGCTTCGTCGGTCATGGGGTCGGACGGATCGATATCGTCGAGGTCGGCGGCGTCGATGCCATGCTTGCGCAGGGCCTCCAGCAGCCCGGGAATCGATACCTCATGTTCCAGCGTGCGCGACAGGTCGCTGCGGCTGGACCGGAAGGGGTTGGACAGGGGCAGGGTGCCGATTTCGCCGCTGCGGCCATGGCACCCGCGAATATATTGCCGGTTGATAACCAGGCCGCCGCCGAGGCCGACGCAGATGAAGAGATAGAAGAAACTGTCGGCCTGGAGACCGGCGCCGAACAGCATTTCGCCGATGGCGGCCGATGCTGCGTCGTTTTCCTGGACCAGCGGTGTCGAGACCAGGTCGCCGATGACGGTATGCACCGGCGTTTGCGACCACTGCCGGTGTCCGGGCGGCGGATCGCCGGCCGGCGAGGTGCCCAGCCCTTCGGGCATGGCGACGCCGACGCCGACGATGCGCGACATCGGAATCGCGCCGTCCTGGCGCAGGCCGTCGACGCATTCGGCGAAGAAGCTGCGCACCGTCTCGGGCGTCGGAAACGGGGTCGCCAGATGCGACCGCGTGCGGATATTGCCGGCGAAGTCCAGCGTGACGAAGGTCAGGTGGTCGCGGTCGATATTGAGCCCGAGGGTGAAAGCCGCGTCGGCATTGAGTGTCAGCACGGCGGCGGGCTGCCCCTTGGCGCCCTCCCGCATGCGGGTGCTGATCAGCAGCCGTTCGTTGAGGAAATCCTTGGCGATCTTGAAGACGGCCGGCGGCGTCAGGCCGGTAATCTCGGCCAGTTCCTTGCGGCCGACCGCGCCCCGGGCGCGGATGGCATGAAGGATGATCTTGCGGTTATGGGCGGCGGCGTCCTGTATATTGGCGCCGCGCAACCGGGCGCCGACGTCCGGCACCTGCTGCCGGAAGCGCTGGTCCTCGAGGAAATTTCGCGAAAATCCGCCTTGACGCACGTAATTCATCTTGCCCCCCGGCATGGCCATGTCGCATGGCCGAAAAGAGAAAAAGCCTGCGCCCGGAGGTCTCCGGGCGCAGGCACGTCCGGCAATTAATAGGTTGCGCGGACGATGAAGGTGATGCGGCGGTCGCTCATGAACCACGAGCGGCCGGCCTCGATCGGCTGGCCATTGGCCTTCAGGTCGAGAATGGCCTTGGTACGCGTGACCTCGTTGTTGAGGTTGGCGCCCTGGATACCGATTTTGACCCGCGGCGTCAGGTCGTAGAAGATCGAGCCGTCGAGCTGGCCGCCGCCGGCCTGCATGATCGGCTGATACGGCACGATGACGTCACGGACCGTGACCAGGAAGTCCGAACGGTAGTTATACGCCAGACGGGCCGAGACACCATACTTTTCGTAGAACACCGTCAGGTTGGCATTGTCCTTCGACAGGCCTTGCAGCGGCAGCTTCGAGGTGTCGATGTTGGCGACGCGGCCGGCGGCGACGTCCGGGTCGGTGTTCGACAGGGTGCTTTGCGACACGCCATGCGAGTTGATGTGCGCGTAGTTGGCGTTGATCCCGAACCCGTTGAACGGCGACGGCAGGAAGTCGTAGGTCTGCTGGTAGGCCAGTTCGAAGCCGTTGACCTTGCCTTTTTCGGACGAGTTGCCCGGCGTGGTCGTAATGACGTCGAAGGTGGCACCGTTGTTCGTGAAGGTGTTGCGGACGGTGGTGTTGGTCACCACGTCCGTAAGCGTCTTGTCGAACAGGGCGAAGGTCAGCGAGCCGACCGGCGCGAAGTACCATTCGGCCGACAGGTCGATATTGGTCGACTGGGTCGGCTTCAGGCCCGGATTGCCGACGGTGACGATGCCTTCCGGCTTGCCGTTGGCGTTGATGTACTGCACCCCGGCGGCCGACGTGGTGTCGAGGCTGAGGTTGTAGTAGGCGCGCACCAGGCCCATGTCGGGGGCCGACACGGTCTTGGTCAGGGCCAGGCGAACCTGGACCTTCGGGTTGAACGCGTACTTCAGGTTGAAGCTCGGCAGCAGGTAGTCGTAGTCCGCGCCACCCTTGATCGGCGTCAGCGCGTTGTTCGACCAGTCGCGCATCTGCTGGCGGACGGCGGGCGTCAGCGAGCAGAAGGTGCTGGCGGGCGGCACGGCCGCGGCGCATTGCGCGTCGGTCGAGTAGTTGTTGACCGGGAAGGCCTCATAGCCCGACGATTCACGCTTGGTGTGTGTGTAGCGCACGCCGATATTGCCCGACAGGCGGCCGCCGCCGTCCACGTCATGCTTGTACTTGAGCATGAGGTAGGCCGCGGTGTTGGTTTCGTTGACCGGATTGATTTCCGACAGGGTGAACGGCGTGCCGGCAACCGCGTTACAGCGCTTGTCGAGCGGGACCCAGCCGCCGGAACCCGAATTGCCGCAGCCGCCGGTCATGTAGGACGCGCCCACCCAGGTCTTGGCGATCGATTCCGCGAAGTTCACGAAACCCGGATAGTCGGCATTGATATTCGAGTTGTAGTAGAGGCGGCCCTGCGTGCCGACCGGGTTGGTGACCTGGCCGCGCATGAAGTTGTCGAACGTGTAGTCGGCGATGTGCGACGCCGAGGTGCCGCCGCCGGTCAGGGTTTCGTCCATCCAGACCTGGCCGCCATTGCCCCACGATTCGGACAGGGCGCCCCAGTTGTACTGCGAGAAGCGCGTCGTCTGGTCGCGTTCCGACCAGCGGACGCCGAAATCGATCGCCTGGGCCCAGTCGTTATGCTCCAGCACGTATTCGCCGTCGAAGCGCGCCGTGTCTTCCTTGCCCTCGGACTGCTCGAAATGGTCCATGGCCGAGCGCCAGAAGCTGTTGTACGGGTCGGCATAGCTGGTGTGCGTGCCGCTGCCGTACAGGCCGCAGTTCGTGCCGCTACAGGCCGTACCCGTCTGCGACAGGTTGGTCGGCATGGAGAAGCTGAATTCCGGCAGGTCGTCGCCGTGCAGCTTGATCGTGGCGTCCTGGTAGGTCGAACCCCAGATCGTGTTGTCGGCCACGTCGACGGTCGAGTTGACGTGTTGCAGGTCGAACTTGAAGCCCCAGCGTTCGTTCGGCGTCCACTTGAAGTTCAGGCTGGTGTCTTCGGTCAGGTAGTTCTGCTGCTGGTTGCGGTAGATGTTGTTCGACTGCAGGCCGTAGAGCGGCGTGCGCTTGTCGCCGCCGCCGCCCTGGTCGGCGCGCCAGCCGGTCGAGTTGGTCGTCAGCACGCCGTCGGTGAAGATGCCCGACGAATCGACGCCGACCGTGGTGCCGTAGTCCGGCCACGAGTCGCCGTTGGCCGCCACGTTGTCGGTGGCGATTTCCATGGCGTGTTCGGTCCAGGCCTGCGTCGCCTCGGAACGGAGGTATTGCAGGGTGGCCAGCATGGTGTCGTCGTTCGACTTCCACTGGGCGGCCACGGCCAGGCCCTTACGCTCACGGTCGGTGAGCTGCGAGCGGAAGGCGGCGCCGCGCGGATAGTAGATGCCCGGGGTACCGCCGCAGGACACGGCCGGCGAGGTGACAGCCACATTGCCCGGATTGGTCGTGACGTTGGTGCGGCAGGCATAGTTCGAGATCTGCGTGCCGTCCGAACGGGTCGACAGCTTGGAATCGACGGCGTCGATCAGGAAGCCGACGTCGCCGATGCTGGTGTGCCAGCGGTTCGAATAGAGGGCCGAATAGGTCGGCGACCACTTCTTAGCGAAGTCGCCGTACGAATCTTCGGCCGAGATCGAGAATTGCTGGCCCTTGGCGTCGAACGGAACGCGCGTGCGCAGGTTGACCGTGCCGGCGATGCCGCCTTCGACCATGCTGGCGTCCGGGTTCTTGAAGACGTCGACGCCGGCCATCAGTTCGGACGGCACGTCGGCGAACGACAGCGAGCGGCCGTTGTTGGCCGAGAACGAGTCGCGGCCGTTGAATTCAGAGCGCGTCATATTCAGGCCGCGGACGGTGACGCCCGAGCCTTCGACCGAAAAGTGGTCCGGGTCGACACCGGCCTTGAAGCGGTCGATGGCGACGCCCGGGATGCGGGCCAGCGCTTCGGTGACCGAACGGTCGGGCAGGGCGCCGATGTCGCTGGCGGTGACCGAATCGACGATGACGTCCGAATCCTTCTTGAGCTGCTGGGCGCTCTTCAGGCTGCGGCGGATCGCGGTGACGACGACGGAATCATCCGACGCAGCCGGCTTGTCCGACTTGGCTTGCGCAAATGCATCCGTCGAGGCGCACATCGAAAGCGCCAGTGCCGACGCGCTGGCGAGCAGCGTCAGGACTGTGGCATTCGCGTGGCCTCGAGTTTTCCCCTTAGTGTTCATTTATGGTTTCCTCTCTGGAATGGCAGCTGTTAGCGCTACCATTTCCTATTTATATGAATTGATGCTGGGGTTGTCAAATTACGCGCGGGTATTATGGGGTTTGTAATCATGTATAATAAAAGTCTATATTCATATTACAAATACGCTTTACGTTTTTTCGCTTGACGGAAACCCATGAAAATAAGAGAAAATTGGAATGTCATCATTTCTTCGTATGATATGACAAATATAAAAGTCTGCGGAATGCAGGGTGCGGAAAAGGGGGCGCGGAGCCGATGTCTGAGCGGCCGGGCGCAATGCGCGTTATTATAGTTGGTGGCGGAACGGCGGGTTGGATTACTGCTGTTTCTCTCGCAACTCTGTATAAAACAAAGAATTTGTCGATTGTACTTGTTGAATCCGAAGATATCGGCACCGTCGGTGTCGGTGAGGCAACGGTGCCACACATCCGATTTTTCAACAGTAAAATCGGCATCGACGAAATGGAATTCATGCGGGCGACCGCGGCGACGTTCAAGCTGGGCATCGAATTCTGCGACTGGCGCGAGAAAGATACCGCCTATGTCCACCCCTTTGGAGCGTATGGGCGGCCGGTAGCGGGGGTCGGTTTCCACCATCATTGGCGGCGCGCCAATCTGGCCGGTCAGGCCGGGCGGATATGCGACTATTCGCTCGGCGTGAAGATGGCTGAGGCCGGCAGGTTCGCCATGCCGGACATGCATGGAAGCGAGCTCAATTCCACCTATTCCTACGCCTATCAGTTCGACGCCGGGCTGTATGCCCGCTTTCTTCGTACGGTATCGGAACGCCGCGGCGTCACCCGCGTGGAAGGCAAGGTCATCGATGTCGAGTGCAATGGTCTGACCAATGATGTCGAGGCGGTGGTGCTGGAAAACGGCCAGCGGCTGGAAGGCGACCTGTTCATCGACTGCTCGGGCTTTCGTGGGCTGCTGATCGAGCAGACGCTGAAAACCGGCTACGAGGACTGGAGCCATTACCTGCCGTGCGACCGCGCCTGGGCAGTGCCGTGCGAGATGCGTGAAGGCAATGTCGCCTACACACGCGCCACGGCGCGTGAAGCCGGCTGGCAGTGGCGTATCCCGCTGCAGCACCGGGTCGGCAACGGCTATGTCTTTTCATCGCGCTTTATCGCCGAGGACGAAGCACGCGACGCGTTGATGGCGCGGCTGGAGGGGCCGGCCATGGCGGCGCCCAAGCTTTTGAAATTTGTCACGGGCATGCGCAACCGGTCGTGGTCGCACAATGTCGTATCGATCGGGCTGTCGAGCGGCTTCCTGGAGCCGCTGGAATCGACCTCGATCCATCTTATACAGCTGGCGGTGACGCATCTGGTCGAGATGATGCCCGACGGTCCGGTCCGCCAGGAGGATCGCGACGAGTATAACCGCCTGATGCGGCGCGAATACGAAAGCGTCCGCGACTTCCTGATCCTGCACTATCATGCCACCGAACGCCGCGACACGGACTTCTGGACCTATGTCCGCACCATGGAGATACCGGCCTCGCTGAAATACAAGATGGACCTGTTCCGTCAGCGCGGCGTCGTCGTCGGCCACAAGGACGGCTTCTTCCTGGAGCCCTCGTGGGTCGCGGTCTATCTGGGGCAGGGGATCGTGCCGGAAGGCTACGATCCGTTGAGCGCCCGCATTCCGGACGACCATCTGCCGGGCGTGCTCGACCGCATCCAGCAGGAGGTCGATGCTGCGGTCGCCGCCATGCCGTCGCACGGCGACTTCCTTGAAGCCTACTGTCCCTTCGTCCGCGAGGGCGCGGCATGACCCGTCTGCGCTCCATAGCGATCGCCGGTGGCGGCGTCGATGCGTGGTTGTCGGCCGCCTGCCTGCTGCGTGCCCTCGACGGTCAGGGCTATGCGATCACCGTCGTCGAGGTTGCGGGCTGCGATGAGCCTGCCGGTGCGGCAGAGGCCGGACTGGCGCCCTTGCGCGCCTTCCATGCGCTTTTGAGCCTGCCCGAAAGCATGGTGCTGGAAGCGGCGGACGGAGCGCGCTGCATGGGCAGCCGCATGGAAGGCTTCGGCCTGGCCGGCGACTTCATCCTGCCCTATGGCGAGGCGGGGACGCGCATCAACGGCGTCGCCTTTCACCATTACATCGGCTGGCTGACGGCGCAGGGGCGGGCGGCCAGCCTCGACGACTATAACCTGGCGGTGCAGATCGCGCGGTCGGGCCGCTTCCAGCCGCCGTCCCAGGCCATCGGGTCGGTACGGGCCACCTATACCTATGGCCTCAACCTCGATCTCGCCGGCTATGCGCGCCTGCTGAAGTCGCTGTGCCTGCACAAGGGCGTCCGGCGCGTCGACGCCCGGGCCATATCGGTCACCGAGTCCGGGCTGGCGTGCGACGGCCAGGCGGTCGCCGCCGACCTGATCCTCGACGCGACCGGGCCACGGCGTCTCGTGTCGCAGGGCTTCAGACCGGCCGGGCCGCCCTTGCAATGCCGCTGGGAGACAGAGGCGCAGCGGCCGTCGCTGCTCAACACGGTGACGCGCCGGGCCGGCGGTTACCGCATGACCTTACCGCTCGGCCGGCGCACGGCCACGGCGGTGATCGGCGAGGCGGTGGAGGGGCCATCGCTGACGCTTCAGCCGGGGTGTCTCGACGCCGCCTGGCAGGGCAGGATCATCGCTGTCGGGCAGGCGGCGGGTGTGTCCGAACCGCTGGGCGCATCTCGCCTGCACTGGCTGCAGGCGGGCCTGACGCGGCTGTTGGCGCTGTTCCCCGACCGCAATCTCTATCCCAGCCTGGCGGCGGAGTATAACCGCCTGATGCGCGACACCTGGGACCGCCAGCGCGATGCCGGCCTGGCCTTCCGGGCGGTCGACGCTCCCGATGGAGACTGGCCGGAAAGCCTGAAGCGCCGCCTGATACAGTTCCGCAGCCGCGGCCATGTCGTGCAATACGACGAGGACGTGTTCAGCGAGCAGGACTGGGTCAACCTGTTCTTCGGCCTGGGCTGGCGGCCGGAACGCTTCGATCCGCTGGTCCTGTCGCAGGACGAGGCCATGGTTCGCCGGACGCTGGACGGGATGCGCGCGGCGGTGCAAAAGGCCGTGTCGGAGGCTGCCGCATGAATGCACCGGTTTCGAAGATCGTCATCGCCGGGGGCGGCACGGCGGGCTGGATGGCGGCAGCGGCGTTGTCGGCCGCCCTGCCGCGAGCGGTCAAAATCGTGCTGGTCGAATCCGAGGAGATCGGCACGGTCGGCGTCGGCGAGGCCACCATCCCGCCGATCGTCGGTTTCAACGAGACGCTGGGCGTGCGCGAGGACGAATTCCTCAAGGCGACATCCGGCACCTTCAAGCTGGGGATCGAGTTCCTGGGCTGGGGGCGAAAGGACACCCGCTACATCCATCCCTTCGGCACCTATGGCATCGACCTGCGCGGGATCAAGTTTCACCAGGCCTATTTCGCCATGAAGCAGGCCGGGCACGCCGTCGGGCCGCTCGACGACTACAGCCTGTGCGCCACGGCCGCCTACGCCAACAGATTCCTGCGGCCGGAACCGAAGATGGGACCGGTGTTCGCCACGCTGAAATACGCCTATCATTTCGACGCCTCGCTTTATGCCGGTTACCTGCGCCGCCTGTCCGAAGGCCGGGGTGTCACGCGGATCGAAGGCCGGATCGTCGACGTGGCGCGCGACGCGGACACGGGGCATATCGCGGCGCTGACGCTCGACGGCGAGCGCACGGTCGACGGCCAGCTTTTCATCGACTGCACCGGCTTTCGCGGCCTGCTGATCGGCGAGGCCCTGGGCGTGCCCTACCGGGACTGGAGCCGATACCTGCCGTGCGACCGGGCGCTGGCCGTGCCCTCGGTGCCGAACGGGCCGCTGACGCCCTATACGCGCGCGACGGCGGACCTGGCCGGCTGGCGCTGGCGCATTCCGTTGCAGCATCGCGTCGGCAACGGCCATGTCTATTGTTCGGCCTTCATGGACGACGATACGGCGCGGTCCCATCTGGTGGCCGGACTTGACGGCGAGCCCCTGGCCGATCCGCGGCCCTTGCGCTTCACCACGGGGCGGCGCGAACGCTTCTGGGAAAAGAACTGCATCGCCATGGGCTTGAGTTCCGGTTTTCTGGAACCTTTGGAGTCGACCTCGATCCATTTGATCCAGAGCGCGGTGTCGAAGCTGATCGCGCTGTTTCCGGATACCGGCTGGGAGGCGGCGGAGCGCGACGAATACAACGCGCTCCTGACCAAACAGTATGAACAGGTCCGCGACTTCATCATCGCCCACTACAAGCTGACGGAGCGCGACGACACGGACTTCTGGCGCCATTGCCGCGACATGGCGGTGCCCGATTCGCTGGCGCACAAGATCGCCCTGTTCGCCGCTAAGGGCCGCCTGATCCGGCACGACGAGGACCTGTTCGCCGAGGACAACTGGCTGGCCGTGCTGAACGGGCAGGGCGTGGTGCCGCGCGGCCACGATCCGCTGATCGACGCGCTTCCGGCCGACGACGTGCTCGCCAATCTCGGCCGCATCCGCGCAGCCATCGCCCAGGCGGCCGGCGCCATGCCGTCTCACGACGCCTTTATCGACCGTTACGGCCGGGCTGTCCCGGTCACGATTCCTGAAAGTGTGAATAAATGAGCCAGCGCATCAAAAAGATCGCCATCATCGGCGGCGGCACCGCCGGCTGGATGAGCGCCGCCGCCCTGTCGAAGATCCTCGGCCCCGACTATGCGCCCGAGATCGTCCTGGTCGAGTCCGACGAGATCGGCATCATCGGCGTCGGCGAGGCGACCATCCCCCAGATCAATGTCTTCAACCGCCTGCTCGGCATCGACGAGACCAGCTTCGTGCGCAATACGCGCGGCACCTACAAGCTGGGTATCGAGTTCGTCGACTGGAAGGCGAAGGGCGAAAGCTATTTCCATCCCTTCGGCCCTTATGGTGTCGACATGCAGGGCGTGTCCTTTCACGCCTTCTGGCTGCGCCTCCAGGCCCTGGGCGGTTCGTCGTCCATCTCGGACTATAATCTCCAGGCGGTGGCGGCCTATGAAAACAAATTCATGCGGCCGCCGGCCGGCGCACCGCCGGGATCGCCGGCCGCCAGGATCGCCTATGCCTACCATTTCGACGCCAGCCTCTATGCCCGCTATCTGCGCGGCTTTGCCGAGGATCACGGCGTCAAGCGCATCGAAGGCAAGATCGTCGAGGTCAGGCAGCGTCCGGCCGACGGCTTTGTCGAAAGCGTCGTGCTGGCCGATGGCCGCACCGTCGAGGCCGAGCTGTTCATCGACTGCTCGGGCCTGCGCGGCCTGTTGATCGAGCAGACGCTGAAGACCGGTTTCACCGACTGGTCGCACTGGCTGCCGTGCGACCGCGCTTTCGCCGCGCCGTGCGAATCGGCGGAAACGCTGACACCCTATACGCGCTCGACGGCGCGCGACGCCGGCTGGCAGTGGCGCATCCCGCTGCAGCACCGCATCGGCAACGGCTATGTCTATTCGTCGCGCTTCTGCGACGACGATACGGCGCGCGCCACCCTGCTCGGCAATCTCGACGGCAGGGTTCTGGCCGAGCCGCGTCAGGTCAGGTTCCTGGCCGGGCACCGCAAGTCGTTCTGGGTGAAGAATGTCGTGGCGATCGGCCTGGCCTCCGGCTTCCTGGAGCCGCTCGAATCGACCTCGATCCACCTGATTCAGTCGGGCCTCGCCAAGCTGTTGATGCTGTTCCCTGACAAGGGCTTCGAACCCGCTGACATCGCGCGTTTCAATGCCATGACGGTGCAGGAATACGAATATATCCGCGACTTCCTGATCCTGCACTACAAGGTCACCGAACGCGACGACACGCCGTTCTGGAATTATGTGCGGACCATGGACATCCCCGACCGCCTGGCCGAAAAAATCGCCATGTTCGAAAGCCGGGGCCGCATCTTCCGCGAGAACGAGGAGCTGTTCAACGACACCAGCTGGTTCGCCGTCATGGTGGGGCAGGGGCTCAAGTCGCGCGGCTACGATCCCGTGGCGCACGTGCTGAGCGATGAGGAATTGCGGACGCGCCTCGGCGATATTCGCGACACCATTCGCGCGACCGCGGACCGCATGCCGCTGCACAGCCGTTTCATCGCCGAAAACTGCGCCATGGACGCAGAGGCCGTGGCCGGATGACCTTTCCCGCCGTGGAGTTACGGGATGCCGTCGATGCCGAAACCTTCGCGCGCGAGATCGCGAGCGGGGGCCGTCCCGTGCTGTTGAAGGGACAGGTCGCCGGCTGGCCGGCCGTGCGGGCAGCCGCGGAATCGCCGGCGCGCCTGGCCGGTTACCTCAAGCGTTTCGACGCCGGCGTTCAGGTGCCCATGGGGCTGGGCAGTCCGGAAAACCACGGGCGCTTCTTCTATACGGCCGACCTCAAGGGATTGAATTTCCGCACCCTGCCGGAATACCTGCCCAGGGCGCTCGACTGGCTGGTGGCGCACCAGGAACAGCCCGGCCAGCCGAGCGTCTACCTCCAGGCCCTGCCGGCCGAACGGGCGCTGCCGGGGTTCCGTGCCGACAATCCGCTGGGCCTTGTCGACCATCTGGCGGAGCCGCGCGTGTGGCTGAGCAATTCAGTCCGTGTCCAGACGCATTTCGATCCGTCCTACAATCTGGCCTGCCTGGTGGCCGGGCGCCGGCGCTTTACGCTGTTTCCGCCCGACCAGACGCCGAACCTCTATCCCGGGCCGTTCGACCTGACGCCGGGGGGCGTGCCGGTGTCGATGGCGGATCTGGACGAGCCCGATCTGGAGCGCCATCCGCGTTTTGCCGAAGCGCTGAAGACGGCTGTGGTGGCCGAGCTTGAGCCTGGAGACGCGCTGTTCATCCCCTACATGTGGTGGCACCACGTCTCGTCCGACCGCGACTTCAACATGCTGGTGAACTACTGGTGGACGGGGGTGCCGGATGCCGTACCGTCGCCCTATGTCGGGCTGTCGGCGGCGCTTATGAGCATTCGGATGCTGCCCGCAGACCAGCGCGCGGCGTGGAAAACGATCTTCGACACATATGTTTTCGAGGCGCATGGCGATCCCGTAGCGCACCTGCCGGAAACGGCGCAGGGCTCGCTGGCCCGGTTGACGCCGGAAGGCCTTTCGCGGTTCAAGCAGCAGTTCAAGACGACCGTAAAAGGAATGGCATGATGCAGCCGTCGCCCGTCTACGAGAATGTCGGCCTGGAAACCTTCATCAAGACCATCGTGCCGCGCAACGAGCCGGCGGTGATGAAGGGACTATGCGCCGGCTGGCCGGCCGTTCAGCGCGCCAGGGCGTCGGATGAGGCCGTCGCGGCGTATCTGCGCGGCCACGATCTCGGCCGTGGCGTCGACGTGCTGGAAGGCGCGCCCGATATCCGTGGCGAGTTCTTCTACGGCGATACGCTGAAGGCGCTCAACTTTACCAGGTCCCGGGCCGGGCTGTCGCCGACGGTCGGGCGAATCCTGGCCGAGCGCGGCAACGCCGAGCCCTCGTCGATCTATGTCCAGTCGACGCCGGTGCGCGAACACCTGCCGCGCTTCGAGCGCGAAAACCGCATAGGCTTCATGCCGGACTATATCGAGCCACGTATCTGGATCGGCAATGCGGTGCGCGTGCAGACGCATTACGACCTGTCGAACAACATCGCCGTCGTGGTGGCGGGCAAGCGGCGGTTTACGACCTTTGCCCCCGACCAGTTGCCAAATCTCTATGTCGGTCCGTTCGAGGTGACCCTGGCCGGCCCTCCGGTCAGTCTGGCCTCATTGGAAAACCCGGATTTCGAGCGCCATCCGCGCTTTCGCGAGGCGCTGGCCTCGGCGCGCTTTGCCGATCTCGAACCCGGCGACGCCATCTATATTCCCTATGCCTGGTGGCACCATGTGCGCTCGCTCGAGCCGTTCAACATCCTGGTGAATTACTGGTGGAACGATACCGACAGCGGCATTGCCGCACCCTATGACGCGCTGCTTCACGCCATGATGGCGGTGCGCGACCTGCCGCGTTCGCAGCGCGAGGTGTGGCGGCTGATGTTCGATCACTATGTCTTCGGGCGCAACGGCGATCCCGTGGCGCACCTGCAGGACGACGACAAGGGCGTGGCGGGGCGGCTTACGCCGGAACGCCGCGCGACGTTGATGCGCGAACTGGGTCAGATCATGCTGGCCCGGACGGAAAAGCCGAAGCCGGGCTGAAATCAGCCCGTGCGCTTGTGGAAGTGGAAGGTGGTGTCCTGGTTGCGCTTGGCTTCGCGCGCGGGGATGACGCGCGCGAAGGGACGGACGCCGAACAGGGTTTCTTCCATGCCGGTCTCCAGGATGTCGCCGCGCTTGGGCGCCTTGAGGAACAGGTCCTCCATCGGCGTGACGACATAGAGGCCTTCGGGCGCATAGACCAGGACCAGACCCTCGTTCTTCGGCATGACCTCGGACCACAGCTTGATCTGGCTGTAGTAAGGCTCGCGCCGCCACGCGTCGGGGCGGTCATGGTCGACATCGATGGCCAGGGTGGTGCCGTTGGGTTCCAGGCGCAGCACGAAGCCGGCATGATCGGGCCGCCACAGGCCGTTCATGTCGTCGTGCTTCAGCCACAGGCACTTGAATTCCTGGCAGATTTTCGGGTGCAGCCCCCATACGCCGCAGCCGCCTTCGGGGCGCACGTGATGGCAGACCGTTCCCGGCTTCTTCTCGAAATCCTCGATCTCATAGACCTTGCAGCACAGCGTACATTCGCCGCAGACCTTGAGATTCGCCTTCGAAGGGGGGCGCTTGGGCGCGGAAGCGGCAGCGCGTGCAGCACTGCCCGGCGCGGGAGACGTCATACTGGAACCTTCTGTTCGGTACGCGATCCTTTTGGTCCGCGCGGCTCAGAGGTTCGAATCGTGACAAAACGGAGTCAATAATTCGTTACTGACGGGTAAGAATTCCGCATTCAGGGCTCGAGCGTTTTCTTGCCCTTGATCACCGCGTCGTAAGAGAAGATGACGTCCTTCTCGGGCGGCTTGACCTCGACGCTGTAATCCGCGCCGATGATCGTCAGGACGTGGCGGATGATATTTTCGCGCGCCTTCGTCTTGGAATCGGTCGCGACACAAAACCAGGGCGCCGCATCCGTGTGCGAGCGCTTCAGCATTTCGTCGCGCGCCGCCGAATAATCATCCCAGCGATCCTGCGCGACCTTGTCGAGGTCGCTGACCTTCAGGCGCTTGCGCGGATCGGAGCGGCGCTCGTCCAGACGTTTCTTTTGTTCATCGCGCGAGATGTCGAGCCACAGCTTGATCAGGGTGATGCCGCCGCGTTCCAGCATGGCCTCGAAATCGGGCACGTCGCGGATGAAGATTTCCTGTTCCTCCGGTGACGAAAAGCCCATGACCTTCTCGACGCCGGCGCGATTGTACCAGGAGCGGTTGAAGATCGCCCATTCGCCGCTGGTCGGCAGGTGCTCGGCGTAGCGCTGAAACCACCACTGGCCGTGTTCGCGGTCGTTCGGCTTGGGCAGGGCGACGACGCGCGTAAAGCGAATGGACAGCGATTCCGTCAGGCGCCGGATCGCTCCGTCCTTGCCGGCGGCGTCGCGGCCCTCGAAGACGATGCAGATCTTGCGGCCGGTCTTCAGGGTCGACAGCTGCGCGTCGACCAGAGCGATCTGGAGCTCCGCCAGCCGCGCTTCGGCCTCGGCCTTCTTCTTTGCCTTGTCGGAATCGGACATTTTTGAGCTCCGCCTTTGTAGCTGAAGCGCCGCATGGCTCGCGCACCTTGCGAAGCTCTATCGCTTCGCTGCTTGAGAGCAAATGCGCGGCGGCCAAAGACCGCAAATGTGGCGCCTTTGCCAATCGAGCGAGCTCGATTGGAATAGAGACCCTAACTGCGGCACAAACCGCTAAAAAATCAAGCTATCCTCTTGCCTTCGGCGGCCACCAGTTGCAGGTGCCCGGCCTTGGCGGATTGGCGCGGCTCATAAAGGCGCGACGACACCAGGGTGTACTTGCCGATCTTGCCGTACGGATTGCGCGGCGCCGCCGACAGGGTCTGGTAGATGCCCACGAAGCGGTCGACGCTGCCGTCGCGGTTCGTCATCGGACACAGGCAGATCTCGAACAGGATCGTATCATTATGGGACGTGTCGCCGTCTCCGGACAGGTCGAGGCCCTGCCAGGGCGCCGACAGGCTGAGGATCAGCGGCTGTTCGCGGCGGCGCGCCAGGACTAGCGCCGTTGATACCGCATCGACGAACGGCTGTCGGAACTGATCCAGAAAGGCGGTGTCTTTCAGCTCATGGCCGTGAAACGCCACGACAAATCCGCCGGACAGGCGAAAGCGGTGGTGCGCGTCGGCGTCCGAGATCATGATCATCTGCGGGATCAGACCTTTGAGATGGGCAGGGTCGAAGGCGGCGCGCGGCGGCGCCTTGTCCGGGCTGGATTGCAGCCCGCGCCAATAGCTCAGGAATGAAACTGTGCTGGAATGGGGCACTTCGGTCTCCTTCTGGCGCGTAGTGCGCAAGAATCCTGCCGAAAGCCTGGTCAAAGGGCGGAATGTCACGTTTTTGTGCACCCGCTTAAGGAAAAGGCAATTTGGCTGCGGTACGGTTCTTGCTTGGAGTGGCGCGAAAAGCCATCGAGGAGCGTTAAATGCGCGGATTTGTATCGAAACTGGCCGGTTTGGTCCTGGGCGTCGGCCTGCTGGCCTTCGCCGGCGAGGCTGCGGCCTGCAACACTGGCTGTCCGCCCCCGGCGCCGCCGACCCCTCCGTCCAATCCCAACCCGCCCAACATGCCGTGCCATTCGTGCGGCGGTGGCGGCAACACCAATGTCAACGTCAATGTCAACGTGAAGGCCAGCGCCTCGGGCAGCGCCAACGTGTTTGCCGGCGCATCGAGCGGCGCGGCCGTCTATGGCGGCGGCTACGGCAACTGGTCGCAGACCCCGGGGTATGTCCAGCAGGCCGGCGGCCTGGCGGTCGTGACGGGCGACGAGGGCTATGAAGCCGTCTCGGAAAGCCGTTCGGTCACCCGCACCCTGATCATCCAGGCCAGCTGCATCGACGACACCGGCGTGCCGCACCCGGCTTCGCAGGTCTTCCCGGATCGCGACGTCGCGAATGCCTATACCGGCGAGGTCTATCGCTGCATCGCCGGCACGCACATGCAGGTCGTCATGGCCGACTGCCTCGACGGCGCCGGCGGCTTGGCCTCCGACCACGCCGTCAGCGAAAGTGCCAGCTACAGCCGGTCGGAAGAACGCGAAGAGCATTCGTCCTATGGCCGCAACGGTTCACACGGCTATGCGTCCAGCAGCTCGGAAAGCCATGAAGAGCATGGTTCGTCGGCTGCCGGCGGCCGTCATGTCGACATGGCCTGCCTGTCGCACGTCAATTTCGACGGCGGCAAGACCATGACCTGCCAGAAGGGTGACGCCCTGTGGTTCGACCACGGCAACATGACCTGCCGCGCGCAGATCCCCGCCCGCCAGTGCAACGAACGCTCGCTGCTGCGCCGCTTCGGCGTCGGCACGAAGATGCTGACCGTTACCCGCACCGAAAGCTTTGCCAGGAAGCGCGAAGTCGCGACCTCCTCGAAGTCGTCCAGCGTGATGGTGTTCGACGGCGGCGTCGGCGGGTTCGTCCAGTAAGTCTTAAAGCTATAAAGTACGCGTACAACCTGAACCCCGCCACGGTCTCCGAGGCGGGGTTTTTGATTCGCGATGAGGTGAAGCGGTATTTTCGCTTTCTCGATCTGTGAGGCTCATACTACAGAGGAACCGATAGGACGATGAAATGGGGGTTATCGGATGAGGGGTTCCAGACTTGCAGTGGCCGGAGTGGCTTTCCTGGCATGTGCGTTCGCGGCCGGGGCGCAGACCCCGCACAAGGGCGAACATGAAATGCACGGAGCGATTCCGAAGGGCTTCAAGTACCTTCCGCTTCCACCCGGGCAGCACGTGGCCGTGGCCTTTTTCACCCGGACTCCGGACAGCCAGTTTCCGTATGACGCGCAGATATCCGTCCTTATCGACAGGGCCGGGCCGGCGACCTTGATCGACAGCCAGTACAACCGGGTTTGGGACAATTACAGGACGGGGTGCGTCGGCAAGTCCGAGGCGCGTGTGCTGTCCAGCGGGACGCAGAACAACTACCCTTACAGCGAGTGGCTTCTAAGCTGCGATGCGGACAAGGAGGCCCGCGGCCCCAGGTTTTCGGTGATGAAGACTGTTGTCGGGCAGTCTTTGGTGTATGTCTATGAATATGAAATGCATTCCGGGCCCGACGACGCGGCGGTGAAGGCGATCCGCGACTATCTCGATTCCGAAATGCTCTGCGATGACACGTCCGCGTCGCATCCCTGCCAGACGACGGGCAACTGAGCGAAAGCGGATTTTCGGACAGGCCATGTGGAAAGAGCCGGATCGATGATCCGGCTCTTTCCGTTTCGGGATGTGGCGGTCCTTATTGCGCCGCCGAGGCGTCCTTGGCCGGCTTGATCTGGATGCGCATGGCCTTGGCCATATCGAGATAGGTGTTCGCCAGGGTCTGGATGTCGGCTGCGGTCACGCTGTTGATCTGCTCGCGGCGCGAGCGGATGGCGTCGACCGTGCGCGGATCGCGCGCCGAGCCTGGCAGGACACGCAGCCAGTAGGCATTGGTCTTCCAGTCGTTGTCGAGCTTGTCCAGCACCGGCTTGCGCGCGCGCAGCAGTTCGTCGTCGCTGATCGGCTTGGCCTTGAGGTCGGCGACGATGCCGGAAAGCGCATCATAGAAGGTCTGGTCCTGGTCGGGCTTCACCTCGGCCGAGGCCGACAGGTAGCCGTAGCCGGCAAAGGTGTCCGACGCATAGGAGCCGGCATTGGGGCTATAGCTCAGGGCCTTGTTTTCGCGCACCACGTCGATCAGCCGCAACTGCATGACATTGGCCAGCATTTCCAGGCCGCGCGCCGTCTTCGTGTCGGCGAAGAAGTCGTTGGTCGGCCAGGCGACATAGCTCAGGTCCTGGTCGGCGCGGCCATGGTGCTCGAAGCTCTGGCTGAGATTGGCCGTCGGGAACCTGACCACGGCGGCGTCGGCCGGTGCGGCCGTCTGCGTGCGTGGCGCCAGGGTCGCGAAGGTTTTGGCGATCACCGCCTCGGCCTTGTCCTCGCTGATGTCGCCCACGATGGTGATTTCGATCGGCTGGCTCTTCAACTGGCGTTCGATCAGCGCCTTGACCTGGTCGTTCGACACCTTGAGGAAATCGTCCTGGGCCGGGATGCCGAAGCGCGGATCGCCGCTGTGCAGGGCCGCCGTGCCGTGCAACTGGAAGACGCCGCTGGTCGAGGTGCCGAGCTGGGTATAGTAGTTCGGCACGAACGACTTCAGGCGTTCCCACGCGTCGGCCCGGTAAGCCGCGTCGGTGGTGAAGGCCATGAGCAGTTGCATCTGGGTCTCGAAGTCGGTCGGCGTCGTGGCGCCCGAAAGCTGCGAGGCGTCTTCGCTGATGCTGAAGTCCATGCGGACGATCTTGCCGGTCAGGCTGTCCTTGAGCTCGTTGGCGTCGAGCTTGCCGAGACCGCCTTCGCTCAGGTCGGCGACCTGGGCTTCGAAGACCGGCGGGTTGGCGCCGGGTGACAGCGACGCCTGGCCGCCGGCGAACTGGACGATGATGCCGATCTCGTTTTCCTTGAACTTGGTCGGCTTGATGATCGCCTTGACGCCGTTGGCATAGGTCAGTTCGGTAACGCCGAGATCCTTGAGTTCGTCGCGTTTGACGACGGCCGACGGCGTTCCGAAGGCCGTGTACGGCCAGACCTTGCTGCCCTGGCTTGCGTACTTTGCCAGCTTGGCGCCGTTGACCGCGTCGAAGGTCGCGCTGAGGGCCGCCTTGTCGAGATCGCCCGCGGTCTGGGCGCTGTGCCAGATCAGCGGGCCGTCGCCGTCGAACAGCGCGTTGATGCCGCCGTTGACCGAGGCCAGGGTGATCTTCGGATGCATGGCCTTGAAGAAGGCGTAGTCCTGGGTCGGTGAGGTGAAGACATCGGCGCTGTTGACCGTGTCGACCAGCGATTCCGCCAGGGCGCGGTTGTTGCGCGTCTTTTCGCCTTCGACCTCGGCCTTGTAGGTAGCGTCGAGATCCTTGACCACCCGGTCGAGCTCGGTCTGGTCGGCGCCGTACATCCGGAACTGACGCAGCGTGGCATAGGCCTGTTCGAAGGCGGCCTTGTCCTGGCCGGGCTTGGGCTCGATCGACAGTTGCAGCCCGTCCGCCGTATGTTCCGTGCCGAACTGGGAGAGCGAGGCCGCGGAGAATGCCGTGTCAGGTTTTTTGGCCTGGCGCTCCAGGCGGTCGTTGAGGATGGCCGTACGGATCTGGTCGAGGAAGTCCGTCTCGGTCTTGGCCTCTGTCTGGTAATGCTCGTCCTTGGCCTTAGCCCAGGTCAGGTTAATGCCGTCGGGCAGGCCGTTTTCGGTATAGACCTCGCTCCGGACCGGCTTTTTCGTGTAGGCGCCGAAGTCCGTGAGGCGAAGGTCCTTGGCGCCCGCCGGCGCCCAGTCGCCGAACTTGGCCTTGATCTTCGCTTCCATCTTGTCGACGTCGAAGTCGCCGACAGCGATGACCGTGCCGCGTTCGGGGCGGTAATAGGCGTTGTAGAAGTCCTGGAACTGGTCCTGCTTGGCGTTCTTGATGACATCGATCAGGCCGATCGGCAGGCGTTCGGCGTATTTCTGGCCGGTGAAGGCCGCGGCTGCCCATTTCTTGAACTGGTGCGTGTCGGGCGAATCGCGCAGGCGCTCTTCACCCAGGATCACGCCGCGTTCGCGGTCGATGGCGTCGGGCGCCAGGGTCAGGTTACCGGCGGTTTCGCGCAGCAGGAACAGGGCGGTGTCGAGATCGTCATCGGCCACCTTCGGCAGGTCGAGCTCATAGACCGTCTGGTCGAAGCTGGTGAAGGCGTTGGTGTCAGGACCGAACTTCAGGCCGTGGCGTTCGAGGATCTTGACCATGTCGCCTTCCGGCACGTTCTTCGAGCCGTTGAAGGCCATGTGCTCGAGGAAGTGGGCCAGGCCGCGCTGCTGCTCCGTCTCCATCATCGAGCCGCCGCCGATGCGCAGGCGGAACGAAGCCGTGCCCGGAGGCGTGGCGTTCTTCAGGATGGCGTAGGTCATGCCGTTGGCCAGGCGGCCGAAGCGCACGTTCGGATCGGCCTTGATGTCGGAATAGTCCTGCGCGAAGTGCACGGGTTGCTTCGGATCAGGCAGGACCGGCTTGAACGCCGCCTTGGCTGGTGCATGGGCCGGTGCATGGGCCGGAGCCTTCGGCGCCGCCGCCTTGGCCAGGCCGTCGAGCGGCGTCAGGGCGGTGGAGGCAAGCGCCAGGACGGCGAGGGCGGGCAGCAAGGATTTTTTCGACGACATGGATCGGCCTCCGTGAGCGTTTGGCGCTCGTGTATTTTGCGGCGCGACGGTTGCAGAGATTTGCGGCCGAATAAAGCGTAAATTGCCACATTACGAAGGCGTAATGTGGCAACCGGCTTATTTCACATGCGTCTTGATCCAGTCGCCCACGGTCTTGAGCGCCAGCGGCGACAGGGTTTGCTCGATTGCGGCGTATTCCGCGGGGGAGCCGGTCTTCGCTTCCTGGAACAGGTGGTTGAGGCCTGGAAGCTCGGTCACCGTCACATCCTTGTCGGCTTTCAACGCCGTCTTGATGGCGGCCAGGTCTTCGGCCGGCGGCACCTGCAGGTCCAGCGAACCGCCGATGGCCAGGACCGGCACGCGCACCTTTTGCAGCACCGGTATGGGATCGCTGGCCAGGAAGGCGCGCATCCAGGGCGACGTTACCTGCTTGATGCTGGCGTCGGCGCGTTCGCGGCTCAGCGTGCCCTTCGCCACTTCGGGATCGAGCACGGCCTTGACGGCGGCGATCGCGTCGGCCTCGGTTTTCGTGCCCTTGACCGCGGCATAGACGCGTTCCGTGACGGCCAGATTCTGGGCGATCGTGGCGTCGGGTACGCCGGATGCCCTGGCGATCAGGCCCTGTTGCTTTAGCAGCAACTGGTCGCCGGGCAGGCCCGGTCCCGCCATCAGGACGATGAAGCTGGTCCTGGGGTCTACGACCGCCACCGCCGGCGCGATCAGGCCGCCTTCGGAATGGCCGAGCAGGCCGACATGGCGGGCGTCGATGCCGGGTTGGCTGCGCAGCCAGGCCGCTGCGGCAATTGCGTCCGTCGTGAACTCGGCGGTGGTCGCCTGGGCGTAATCGCCGGTCGACTGGCCGACGCCGCGCTTGTCGTAGCGCAGGACTGCGATGCCCTGGCGCGCCAGGTAATCGGCCAGGACCAGGAAGACCTTGTGATTGAAGACCGCTTCGTCGCGCGTGTTCGGCCCGGAGCCCGAGATCAGCACGACGGCTGGGAACGGTCCCTTGCCTTCCGGGCGGCTGAGCGTCCCGGCCAGGCTAACCTGCGGACCGCCGGCAATGATCACGGCTTCGTCGTGATAGGGCAGGGGACTGGCGGCAATGGCCTCTTCCTGGGGACGCTTCGGCGCCTTGGGGGCGTCGGCGGCCGTTGCGCGGCTCAGGTTCAACGGCGCGGAACCGCCGTTCTGCGTCCAGGTCCCGGCCCACTGCTTGCCGGCCTCGTCCCACTTGCCGTCATAACCGCCGCCTATTGCGGTAATGCCGAATTTCAGGTGGTCCGGCATGGCGTCTATCGTGTCGAGCGGGATCTTGACGTCGCCCTGGTCGACGCTTTCCATGATGCCCGACAGCTTGCCGTCCGCCGCCTTGGTGATGTGGACGATCAGGTGCAGTTGCCCCATCAGGACGCCCGCCCAGTCGCCGGCGGCGTCCTCGGCATGGGCGGATAGGGCGGGGCTCAGCGCCAGGATGGCGGCGGCCGCGGTCAGAAGCTTTTTCATGATAGTCCCCTCGATGACATATTTCGGCGTTTACCAAAATAACAGCAAAGCGTCAACCATGAGACGTAAAAAGGGCGTCCCCGTGAAGGACGCCCTTTTCCTGTCAGATGTAGCGAAATCTATTTTCCGCCGGAGACGTAATAGGTGGCGCTGTTGCCGACCGCCTTGGCGGACGACACGATTGAGCGGCCTTGGGTGACGTTCGCCGTGCTGGTGGCATTGACGTCGCCATTGTTGACCTGGGTCGAATTGACGTTCACGTCCGCCTTGCACTCGGCACAGGCATAGGCCAGGGCCTGGTTGCCGTAGGCTTCGGCCGAGATGTACGAATCGTAGCCGGTATTGCCTTCGAAGGTGGCGTTCACATCGACACCGCCGTCCGAGATCTGGGTGTTGTCGAGGTGGAGCGTCACGTCGTTATTGCCGGCGGCCAGCCGGTTGCCGATACCCGAAGCCGACACGTCGGCCGTGCCGTACTCATAAGCCGAGATATAGGCCTGCGACTGGACGTTGCCGCCCTGGTGCTGGTCGTTGATCACGTCCATCGAGCCGCCGGCGTTCTGCAGTTCGGTATTGTTGGCCACCGCCGTGCCTTGCGCGGCGACATTCCACATATTGCCGCCATAGACTTCGGCGCGGGCATGCGTCATGGCCGACTGGTCCTGGTGGACTTCGTGAGCCTGCGAGCCCTGCTGGTCCGAATAGGCGCCATAGTAGTTGTTGGTGGCTGAAGCGCTATAGAGATTGTCCGACGGCGAATAGTGCACCGTCGCCGACACGTCGGCGCGCGAGTCCGAGCTTGACGCCTGCCACGACTGCGCATCGAGGCGCCCGTTCGTCACCTGGTAGGCCTGATGGTTGACTTCGCTGATCGCATCGCCTTCGCCGCTCTGGTAGATGGCGTTGTTGGGCGACTGGACGTCCGTCCAGGCCGAGACGGCCGTGCCGGTCGAGGTCTGGTGCGTCGTCACGGCGGCATCGCCGTCCTGGGCGACGTGAGTCATGTAGTTGCCGACGGCCTGCGTGGTCACATACATCGGCGTGCCAAGCGACAGGTCTTCGGCGCCGGTATTGGTGCCGTTGACCGCCGCGCGCGCGGTAACATTGCCCGACACGGTCTGGGTCGCGGTGACGGTCGCACCGACGGATTGGTTGCCGCCTTGCAGGCTGTTGCCCGTCGATTGCGATTCGACCTGGGTCAGGCCGTAGTTCTCGACGACGTTCAGCGCCTGGTCCGACAGGACATCACCAGTCTGCGTCTGCGTGCTGGTGATGACTTCCTGCGCGAAGCTAGTAGCGGGAAGCGCTGCTGCTGTCAGTATGGCTGCTGTCAGTATGGCTGCTGCCCTTGTCGGAGCGGGCGCCGCGGCGGCGGTCGTCATCGACGGCCTGCCAGCGGGACGGATCGGCGCGCGTTGCAGCATTGTTGCTCTCCAGGTTGTCATAGGCGGGGGTCAGGCCCCCGGTCACGCCCAGCGTGCTCGGATTGTTGAGGAAGTCGTTGCGCGGGTCGAGGCAGACCTCGGGGCCGGTCGCGCCGTACAGGTTGGCCATGAATTCCAGCGTGGCGCGTTCGATCATCGAGCGCACGGCCAGCTGCATGGGCTCGAGCGCGCCCTGGCCACCGGAAATATCGAAGATGTTGCCGTTCAGGATGTCGAAGACGCCGGCCTTCACTTCCTTGCCGACGATCTGCTTCTGGTACGAGATCACGTCGACCACTTCCAGCGTGCGGGTATCGACCAGGCGCAGGTCAAGGGCGACGTTCATGACGTAGGTGCGGCCGTAGGCCATGCCCTTGAGGCTGGTGTCGGCTGTGCCGCCGGCATAGGCGTCGACGCCCGACGAACGGATATTGTAGTTCAGTTCGGTGATGCCGCCGACGATGAAGAAGTCGGAACCGGCGACCTGGCCGGCCATGATCTTGCGGTAATCGGCCGGACGGTTCGGATTGGCGACCTGGTCGTCGGTGATCAGCTTGTTGTTGGCGTACTTCAGTTCCAGTTCGCCGACCGACGTGTCGAAGCGCTCGACCTGGCGGGCGCCGGCCTTGGCCAGGGCGGTCATCGCCATGAGCGAAGCGCCCTGGGTGATTTCACGGCCGCCTTCCAGCGAGACCTTGCCGGTATAGTCCGAAATCCGGCCGACGGCGAGGCGCGGCGAGGCCAGGCGGCGCGAGCGGGCATATTCGCCGAGGCAGACCAGGGCGTCGGAATAGGCCGTGGCATTGGCGGTGACAGGCGCGGTGCCGATCGGGTCCTTGTAGAGACCATCGGCATTGACGCCGGGCGTGGTCATGCAGCCCGACAGCGACACGGCGATCATGGCGGTGCCGGCCAGCAGGAGGGCGGCCTTTTTCAGGCGCTTGCCGGCGGTTTGCGGTTTGCTGTTCGAAGCCGTCATTGGAGGTTGACCTGTCCGTTCAAAGAGGAATCTGTGGAAGAGGTGCCCTGGGCACCCGTGGCGGTGACGCCGTTGGCGGTCGCCGTGACATTGCCGTTATTGGTCTGGGTCGAATGGACGATAACGGTGTTGTACGACCCGTTGACCGTGACCTGAAGATTGTTGCCGATGGCGGTGGCGCCGCCGATGGCGCCCGCGCCTGAGTAGACATCGCCGGCGCCGTATGTTTTCGACGCGGCGTAGACGCTGTTGTCGGAGCCCGTGACCATCATGCCGTCGACCAGGACGCGGTTGCCGTTGGCATCGCGTGTCGACGGATCGATCGGATTTTGCAGCTGGTTACGCGTCAGGCCGTAACCGGTTTCGTAGGCGCTGGCGCTGGTCGTCATCGTCTGGGCCGACGCCGAAGTGGCGGCGGCCAGGCCGAGAAACGCAAAGGGCACCAGGGTTTTGGTAAACGACATGTCCTGCTCCTGACCTGGGACATTCACGCCTCAGGCGAACGGTTCCCCAGCAATTCAGGTGCCACTGTCGCTTCAAACTTTAAAAATAACGTATATTTCCGTTAAAAA